>JAWLHU010000030.1:0-21030 GCA_041690255.1 Symbiobacteriaceae bacterium | reverse complement strand
CAGGATCAAACTCTCCGAAGAAAATTTGTTCGGCTCTTCATGATTACGAGCTTACGCTTGGCTTTACTCTCTTGCACTGTCTAGTTTTCAAGGTTCGAGCGTCACCGTCGTTCCCGACAGCTTTGCTAGATTACCACGCCCACCGTATGATCGTCAACCACTCAAGTTTATCCATCGTGGCCGACGTTCGGCGACAGCTTCGTTAGGTTACCACAACGGCTGGCGGACTGTCAAGCGACCAAAACGTGGTCGCAATCTTTTCTCGCTTACTCCGAAGCGGTTTCTCAGTCTCGGCGCATTCGGCGAGGTGACCGGAGTTTATATGTTACCTCCGAACTCATCGCCCTGTCAACCGCCCAGATCTCCCCAGCCGACTAAACTCTGTATTCGGCGGCGACAGGGGTTTATAATAGCAGGCGCGCCGACTCCCGTCAACGCGCCAGATTCTGGGCTAGCTCTCTATGCGCAGGACCCGGAGTCCGTTCGCCGAGGTGGCAGCAGCGATCTCCTCTAGGCTGGTCTCCCGTAGTTGGGCGACAAACTCCGCCACATGACGCACATAGCCGGGTTCATTCCGCTTTCCCCGGTACGGCACTGGGGCCAGATAGGGATCATCGGTCTCGAGCACGAGGCGGTCGAGAGGCACCCGCCGGACCACATCCTGCCCGATGGGGTTATTCTTGTAGGTGACTGTCCCGCCTATACCGAGGTAGAAACCGAGTGCCAGGCAACGCTCTGCGATCGCCCAGTCTCCGGCGAAGCAGTGCATGATGCCCCCCACCTCTTCGGCACGCTCCTCTTCGAGAATCCGCACCACGTCTTCATGTGCATCGCGATCATGGATGGCGATGGGGAGATGCAATTCCCGCGCCAAGCGGATCTGCTGCCGAAAGACATCGCGCTGCATATCGAAGGGGGCTCGGTCCTTCCAATAGTAGTCGAGGCCAATTTCACCGATCGCCCGTACCTTCGGATGCGCCGCAGCAGCTCGAACCTGGCGCTCGGTCTCCGCACTCCACTCCAGCGCATCGGTCGGGTGAATCCCGACCGCCGCATAGACCCAGTCGTACCGCTCCGCGAAATTCAGGGTTACCGGGATCACCTCGCGGTTGAACCCGATCACCATCAGACGGGAGACACCCATCTCCCGGGCTCGCACCATGACCGCATCGCGGTCATCGGTGAAGTGCCGGCCGCTATCTACATGAGAATGTGTGTTAAACAACATGACGAATCCCCCCGAACAAGGTACCCCGGGCGCCCACGACGAGCACCCGGGGCTAGCAGAGACTACTTTACCCGCGGACCGGACGGGAAGCCCGGCTTGTCAAGTGTCACCAGGCTCAAGCTACCATCCTGCGCTGTGGCGGCGAGCAGCATGCCGTGAGATTCCACGCCCCGCAACGCCTTCGGCTTCAGGTTGGCCACGAGAATGATCCGCTTGCCAATCAGATCCTCCGGCGCATAGTGCTGAGCGATGCCGGAGACGATCTGCCGGCGCTCCTCACCCACCTTGAGCTGCAGCTTCAGCAACTTGTCGGCCTTCGGCACCTTCTCGCACTCAATCACCTCGGCCACTTTCAGCTCGACTTTGGCAAAGTCCTCATACTCGATCTGGGCCACGCCCTCCACCGGTTCCGTGACCTTTGCGGGCTCTGCTGCCTTTGCGGGAACGGTCTCTGCGGGCTTCTGCACCTCTTCCACCTTCGGAGCCTCCTTCGGTACTTCGATGCGCGGGAAGAGCGGGTTGCCCCTGCGAATGGCGGTACCGGCTGGCAGGCCACCCCATGCCACCGCTTCCTCCCACTTGACGGTCCGGACGTCCCCGGGTTCCAAGCCCAACTGATCCCAGATCTTCTCCGGGGTGTGGATCAGGAAGGGGGTCAGTGTCACACCCAAGAAGCGGAGCGACTCCGCCAGGCTGTATAGCACATTCCGAAGCTGGGTCTCCTTGGCGGGATCCTTGGCCAATGCCCAGGGCGCCTGCTCATCGATATACTTGTTAGCCCGGCCCACCAACTTCCACAGTGCTACAAGGGCCGTGGAGAGTTCCAGCCGATCGAGAGCGGACTCATACTCCTTCAGCACCTCACCGGCAAGGGCGGAGAGAATCCGATCATCTGCCTCGGGCACCGGAGCCGGCACCTTGCCGTCGCAGAACTTATTGATCATCTGCGTCGTCCGAGAGAGCAGATTGCCCATATCATTGGCGAGGTCCACGTTCGTCCGCAGGACGAAGGCATCCTCCGTGTAGGTACCATCAGAACCGAAGGGTACCTCGCGAAGGAGGTAGTACCGAACCGCATCCAACCCGTACTTCTCAATCAAGATGAACGGATCGACCACGTTCCCCTTCGACTTGGACATCTTCTCTGAACCGGTACCGAAGAGGAGCCACCCATGACCGAAGACCTTCTTGGGCAGAGGCTCGCCCAGCGCCATAAGAATGCACGGCCAGATGATCGTATGGAAGCGGACGATCTCCTTCCCCACCAAGTGAACGTCGGCCGGCCAGAACTTCTTGTATAGATCGTCCTGCTCCGTGCCCCAACCCAGGGCGGTGATATAGTTAGAGAGCGCATCCAGCCAGACATAGATCACCTGGTTCTCATCCACGGGCACCGGAATGCCCCATTTGACCGTCGAGCGGGAAACGCAGAGGTCCTCCAGACCCTGGTTGATGAACGCCACCATCTCATTGCGGCGGGTGGCTGGCTGAATGAAATCAGTCTCCTCGATATGCTTCAGCAGGCGGTCTGCGTACTTGGACAGGCGGAAGAAGTAGCTGTCCTCCTTGGTCATCTCCACCGGACGGCCGCAATCCGGGCAGACGTTCCCCTCCTTCAGCTTCCCCTCAAGCCAGAAGGTCTCACAAGGCGTGCAGTACCAGCCCTCATAAGAGGACTTGTAGATGTCGCCCTGGTCATACAGTTGCTTGAAAATCCGCTGGACGGCGGTCTTGTGCCGATCCTCGCTGGTACGGATGAAGTCATCGTACGAGATATGCAGCGCAGCCCAGAGATCCTTAATGCCTGCAACGATCTCGTCAACAAACTGGATGGGGGTCTTGCCTTCCGCCGCGGCGGCCCGCTCAATCTTCTGGCCGTGCTCATCGGTGCCGGTGAGAAAGTGGGTCTCATGGCCCCGTCGACGGTGGTAGCGGGCCAGGGCATCGGCCGCCACCGTGGTATAGGAGTGGCCAATGTGCAACTTGCTGCTCGGGTAATAGATTGGGGTCGAAATGTAGAACTTGGTCACCGTTCAAACCTCCCGTTCTGAAAAATCACGCCGCCGGCAGTCCGCCAGGCGGCGGCCACCGGTAGATCTCTTCGTCGGTATCATTGAGGATGCGCAAGATATAGCCCGGGTTGTCTGAGGCAGCGGGCCACGCGATCAAGTAGACATCGTTCTCAATCTTTCCCTTGAGAACCGCCCCCTCACGGGTCAGCAACTCGTAGCGCACAGCACCAGGGGGCGCCTGCCCGGTCAGGACCGCAACACCTTGGGCCAGAAAGGGCATCGGCTGGGGCTGCGGCGTGATCGTTTGTGTTGTCGGAGTACCATCCTTGCCGGCGACGGCGGTGACCCATTCGCCGGAAGGCAGTGAGCCCAACATGACCACTGCATCGCCTACCTTGGTCTGGGCGAGCAGTCTCGCTTCCGCCCCCAGTAAATCTGCAGGTTTGGGCGAACCACACCCATCCAGGAGCAGCAAGAGAAACAGAGCCGGTATCAGCATGCGCATTCGTGTACGGATTGGGATCCCCCCTCTGGTCCAAACAAAAACACCCCGCCCCTGCGAAGGGACGAGGTGTCAATCCTCGTGGTACCACCCTGATTCACCCGACCGGAAGGTCGAGCCTCGTTAGCAGCAAGGGCACGCGATGCGGGCCGATGCCGTGACCCTGTAACGGGAGTCGCCCGTCCTAGCCTACACAGTGCAGACTTGCACCTTCGACCGGCCGCTCGGAAGCCATGTTCAGACCGTTTTGACCACCGCCGGCTTTCACCTAACCCGGCTCTCTTTCCGATGGCCTCAAGCCTTACTCCGCTCCGTCATTGCGTTAACAGTCCTAGTATATGCGACGCTTCAAAGGCCTGTCAAGTTGTGGGGATACAGTGTGCTAACCGCTAGCGGACTGGCGCCAGGGTATCTTCCACGCCCACCGAATCACTTAAGGCGGTACTGTGTCATACCAAGGAATGTCTGCCTCTCCACTCGGTCCGCCTCCGCCAGCGCATCAAGCCGGCTACGGAGCGCATCGACCGTGTAAGAGTGCCCCTGTTTGGCCAGATCCCGGGCCAGGTCTATCAACTGGGCCTCGTTCACCACACCGAACCTGGTCAGGAATGGGCCGACCGTCTCCAGGAAGTCGTCTGCGGCGGCCTCCACCTGCTCCACCAGCTCATCGAACGGATTCTCAGTGTGGGGACTGGTCGTCTTTGCCATCCGGATCCGAATGGCAACCGTCCGGCCGAAGATGGCACTCGAGATGAAGGTATCGCCCGACCGGAGGAAGGGGAGCCGGCGCGCCTCCTCGGCAGTCAGGTCGGTCTCCTCCTTAATCGTGGCAATGTCTGAGGCGCGAACAGTACGGAAGATGCACTTCGTGTTGAGCTGTGCCGTCACCGTCTCATCCAGCAGCGTGGGGCGCTGGGTGGCGAGCATGAGAAAGACACCGTACTTTCGCCCTTCCTGGGCAATCTCCTTGACGATCGACTTCGCCGGAGCGTCGAACGCCTTCGGTGCGAAGTTGTGGGCCTCGTCGGTCACCACCACGAAGGGTGGGAAGAAGAGACCGGCCTCACGCCGGAACTGGGCGTCCTTGTAGTCGCGCCGCTGCCGATAAAGCGTCGAGATCACGTACGAGGCAAAGACGCCGAGCATCCAGATCGGTCCCTGCACGACCGTCAACTGACCAGCCCGTAGGGCCTGCTCAATCGGCTTTATGTCATTGGTGAAGAGTCCAGCTCGATAGAGCCGCTGTAGCCGCCATTGGATTCCCTTAACGCTGGAGAGCGGAATGCCCCTCGCCTCGTTCAGCGCCCGGGCCTGGTCATGACCCACCTCCCGCTCCGATCCATTGGCTCCGGCGTCCCGTGACCTAGCCTGAACCCCCTTCTCTCCCGCTTCCAATGCAGCAATCAGGGTATCGATGCGGCTGGCGAAGGAGAGGTAGGAGTCGTTTGCCCGATGCAGCGCCTCTACAGCGTTGGTCATGCCCTCAGACAAGCTGCTGGATGCGTTCAGCAGGGTGAGCAGATCCCGCGTGTTGAGCTGCGTAAAGTTGACGCCTACATCCTGCCCGACTTGAAAGACCTTGAAACGCTCCTCGAACCTGACGTCACGATAACCGGGTGGGCAGTTGGAGGGCGTATCGGAGAAGGTCAGTTCAAAGTGTGGATCCATGACCAGAGTCGGGATCTTCAACTTCATCAACTCTTCCAGGAAGACCCTGAGGCCAAAGGACTTGCCCGATCCGGACCCGCCAAAGATGCCGACATGTGGGTACTGCTGCATCGCCCGCGGGTCGAAGAGAAAGGGGACGCCGTCCTGCTCACGGACCTGCCCATCCACAAGCAGCCTGGCCCGGTTCTGAAGGGTTTCCGGCATACCGTCAGCCAGGTTGTCCGTCGAGTGGATTACCCCCAGGACCATCGCCTTGTCCGGGTTACCACGAACCAGGAAGGGCCCAACCTCGGCGAACTCCGGTTCCCGTACCGAAGTCCCCGGTCGGATCGGAATCGGCAGACGCTCCAGCAACCGGACCTTGGCCACGTGGACATCGTGCTGGCCGATATCGTACTGGGTTGATTGGGCCAGGGCCTGGAAGACCTCGGGGCCTACAATTCCCTTGTCTAGATTGAAGTCCCGGAAGCGGTTGAAGGATTGGGTCTCAATTACCTCGCCCTTCGGGTAGTCGAGAGCGGGATCATCGATCACTAGGTATTCGTTGATCCGGAAAGGCCGCACCTGGTCGATGACCGTGATCTCCTGTTCATTCGTCAGACCGACGACTTGCACGTCTGCCGATGCCTCCCCCTAGAAGATGCGAGCGTCCCTCTTGAAACCAAAGACCCGTTTCAGGTGTGGATCGAGCAATTCCACGTAGGCCTCCAACTCCACCTGGGTCAGCCGGACCTCCCGATCTACAATGTCGAGCCAGATCGGGATTCCCCTCCCGTCAGTTGGCGTGATTGTGTACAGGTAGTCCGCAACCCGGGACATATCGCCGACCTGCTCCTCCAGCATCTCCAGCCCAATCACCGCCGGGTCGAGGGACGAGCGCATGAACCAGGTCCGAATCGGGGCTGCCTGTTCCTCTTCTCCGCTCGAGTGGTTTACCCCCTTGACCGGGCGCGCAACCTCCAGGACCTCTCCGACCTCCAGCGTCTCCCAGAGTAGGTCAGAGTCGTACCGATTGCGCCAGGTAGGGGGGGCGTGATCTCCGAGTAGTGTCGAAATAACCCGGGACTCGATGTTCTCTATGCAACCTATCAACAAAATTTCATTTCTTCCCACAGAATTCCGCAGGGTTAAGAAGGACTCCCTGGCACGCATGTCGAATCTTACCAGAGGCCCATCCATGAGAATCATGGACGGGGATGGTTGCTGCCTCTCGGCTATCGCCAGCGCTGCTGCCACCTCCAGGGCAGCCAACTTCTGCTGACGAACCTCCTGATCGTTGCGCCGAGCGGTCTCCACGTCTTCCTGGCCCGGGATCGGTGAGTGGATCGCCTTCAGGACCACGGGCTCTCCAACCGACGGCTTGGCCAGCGCCCGCAGGAAGTCAACATAATGCGGATACTGCCCACCGAAGGTGTTGAGCGAGCCGTCCACCCCAACTAACGGACGTCCGCCATGCGCAGTCTGTAGCTCCTCGTTGCTCAACCGGCGGAGAGGCCGTAATCGGCCCACCTGGCCGGCCAGCAAGGAGCGCCGCTCCTCTCGAGTACCAAGCCGGTCATCGCCATAGGCATCACGAAACCGGCTGTTCAGATGCTGCAACTCAACCACCCACTCGTCTTTCAGCGAAGATCCCTCCACCTCTGGCTGAAATGCCCAAAAATCCCTCTTGACTTAGGATCGGATTCCAGTTATGGTTGTCTTAAGGGAGCAGCTTCAACTATGCGGAATCCGGAAGATTTACAACGCTACGTTGGAAGTCTATCTTGACTTTTTCTGCCATAACTGTTATGGTACTAGTGAAGGCTGTTTTCAGCCCCTGGATATAAGGAGGGAATGTGCCAGATGATGAAGTCTACGGGTATTGTGCGGAAGGTTGACGAACTGGGCCGCGTCGTGATTCCCATCGAGCTTCGTCGGACGCTGAGCATCGAGGAAAAGGACTCCCTGGAGATCTACGTTGATGGGGACAAGATCATCCTCCGTAAGTACGAGCCCGCCTGCGTCTTCTGCGGTAATGCTGCGAACGTGGAGAACTTCAAGGGCAAGAACGTTTGCCAGTCCTGCCTCGCCTCCATGGCTGGTCGGGCTTCTCAGGTCGGCTAAACCTCTAGGTATATAGTGTGAGAAGCACTCCGGTAATGCTCGGAGTGCTTCTTTCTTTGCTTACCGCCCGAATCCCTGCCGTTTTCGCCCTAATTCTGGGAGTCCTCGCCTTCGCTCTTCATCTTGAGGAGGGCCTGATAGACATCCCGCTTACCCAGGCCATACCGCAGGGCAACCTCCTTCATGGCTGCCTTACGATCCGCTCCAGCCCGCTCCAACTCGTTCACCGCCGCCGCCAGCGCTTGCGGGGTCAGATCGGCCGGGTCGATTACCCGAGCCTCCTCCGGGGCGCCCTGGATCACAAGCACAAACTCACCACGCGGGGCCCGTTCCTTAAAGTGGGCGAGGAGTTCAGCCGGCGTGCCGCGCCGGAACTCCTCGTGGAGCTTCGTCAACTCCCGGCAAGCGGCCATTGGGCGCTCACCCAGGGCGTCCGCCAAATCGGCCAGGGTGTCCAGGACCCGATGGGGCGCTTCGTAGAGAAGAACGGTCCGCTGTTCACTCTTCAGCCGCTCCAGCGCAGCCCGCCGCTCTTTCCCCTTGTTCGGCAGGAAGCCCTCAAAGACGAAACGGGCGGTGGGGAGTCCGGAGCCTACGAGAGCTGCTGTGAAGGCCGTGGGACCGGGCACGGGCACCACGGCTACGCCCGCGGCAACCGCCAGCCGGACCAGGTCCTCTCCTGGGTCGGAGATTCCGGGCATACCGGCGTCGGTCACGAGGGCGACATCTTCGCCTGTCTCCAGCCTCTGGATGATCCCTGGCCCCGCCGACAGCTTGTTGTGTTCATGGTAGCTGATCGTGGGCGTGTGGATCTCGAAGTGGCTGAGCAGCTTCCGGGTCTCGCGAGTGTCCTCGGCGGCAATCACCGCCACCTCCCGGAGAATGCGAAGCGCGCGATGAGTGATATCCTCCAGGTTGCCGATTGGCGTACCGACAATATAAAGTGTACCCACTGCTATCACCTCCACTATTGCCCGTCGTCTGATGGCAGCTTGTCCGTGTGCTCCCCGTAGATCGCCTGCACTTCGGCGGTGTAACGCTGGCCTTCGGCATAGACCGTAAGAGGCGGCTCCACCCGCAGACCAGGGCCGCCACCTTTGATCGCCTCCAGGAGGAGGAGGTTCGCAGGCTTTCCGTCACGAGGATAGACCATGCGCAGACGTTTCGGCTCAAGCTTCTGCTCCCGCATACTGCTCATCAGATCGGCTAGGCGCTCTGCCAGGAAGACGACCGCTACACGCCCACCAAACTTAACCGCAATGGCGGCGGCCTGGATGGCATCGGCCAGGGTGCCGGTCAGCTCATGCCGGGCGGTGGCCCTGGACTCGGCCGGCGATATCTGACCGCGTCCCGGCTCGCGGTAGGGAGGGTTCATCGTTACCACATCAAACTTGCCATGGCCATAGCGTTCCCCAACCTGCCGGAAATCGCCGCAGTCCATCCGGATCCGCTCGGTCAGGCCATTCAGCAGGACGCTTCTCACGGCCATTTCGGCTGTCTCGGGCTGAATCTCAAGACCAGTTATGATGGCGTGCGGGTGTCGGGCGGACAAGAGCAGAGGAATCACCCCGCAGCCGGTGCCGAGATCGAGCACCCGATCCCGGCCTCGCACGGTGGCGAAGTGGGCCAGGAGGACGGCATCGATCGCAAAGGGAAAGCGCCCCGGATGCTGGATGATCCGGAGGCCGCCGCGGCCAAGGTCATCCAGTCGCTCCCCGGGGCGCAGATCCATGATGATTCTCCTCTGTTAGGCGTTCGGGTTCGGGTTCGGGTTAGACGGGCCACCGCCCTCGGGGCGTGGGCCCCGGCGCCGACGGCGGCGGCGGGAGGCACCGCTCGTGGACGAGCGCGGCGGCTCACCGCCGGGCTGTCCGCCCTGCTGTTGCGCAGCCTGACCCGTCGGCTCCTGCTGAGGGCGCTCGCGGCGCTCACCACCCTGGCGCTCGGGCCTCGGCGTGCGCTGCTCCTGCGGCGGGCGCTGGCCCTGCCTCTCACCGCCCTGGGGCTTCTGACCCCGGCCTTGGCCGCCCTGTTGGGGCTGTCTCTCGGGGCGAGTTCCCGCCTGGCGCTCGGGACGTTCTCCCCCTTGGGGCCGCTGCCCCTTGGGCTGTCCCTGTTGTTGCCCTCTGGGCTGACTCGGCTGCTGCCCCTTCGAGCCGCCGCCAGGCCGCTCCGAGCGCTCGGAGCGATCCGGCCGATCTCCGCCCTGCGGGCGCTGCCCCTTCGGTTGCCCCTGCTGGGAGCCCTTCCCCCCACCGGCGGGCCGGTCCTTGCGGGGCTCAGGCCGCTCAATGACAGCGGCCGCCTGTGCAATGCGGGCACTGAACCCCGATTCCGTCCGGTTCCGCACCCCAATCGCGGGCGCAGGCCGGTCATCTTCCAACTCAGCGAGGACAGGTTCCTCCAGTTCCGCCGGCGGTGGCACATAGCCCGGCGCAAGCGTCGGATCCTTCTTAGCGGCCTCGTAAGTATCTTGCTCGTAGCGCAAACAGCACATCAACCGGCCACAGAGACCGGAGATCTTCGACGGGTTGAGCGACAGGTTCTGGTCTTTCGCCATGCGAATAGAGACCGGCGCGAAGTCGCCGAGGAAGCTTGTACAACAGAGGACGCGACCGCACGGGCCAATACCACCCAGTAGCTTTGCCTCGTCACGTACACCGATCTGCCGCATCTCAATTCGTGTGCGGAAGACACCCGCCAGATCCCGAACGAGATCGCGGAAGTCGACCCGGCCCTCCGACGTAAAGTAGAAGATGATTTTCGAGCCATCAAACGTATACTCCACGTCCACCAGGTTCATATCAAGGGTGTGCGCCTCAATCTTCTTAAGCGCAGCGCCAAAGGCTTCCTTCTCCTTGCGCTTGTTGTCGGCGGCGGTTTGCAGGTCGCGCTCAGTCCCGATGCGGATTACCTTCTTGAGCGGCTGCACCACCTGGTCATCGTCCACATCTTTGGGACCGACGACAACTTCGCCATATTCCACGCCCCGGACCGTCTCCACGATCACCTTGTTGGTAGCCGTGATCTGTAGGTCTCCAGGGTCGAAGTAATAGACCTTTCCGGCCATCTTAAAACGAACACCAACGACTCGGACCATCTGGTCACCTCCTTGCCCGCTCATCCGCCCTGTGCGGGAGCGTTCCTATCCACTATACCCTTGCGCCAACGAACTGCGCAAGTTATGTCACAGGCGAAGCAGCCGCAGTGCGGGCTGCCTGGTTCATCCGAAGGAGAAGCACGTCGAGCGTCAGTCGGGCGTTCGCGTTCCGCATGAGGTGGCCGCGCGTCTCGGCAACCGCCTCCAACATGGCCAACAGGCCCACGGTTCCGTACCGTGAGGAGAGCGTTCGGACCTGGCCCATGCGGTCTGCGTTGACCACCAGGCTTGCCGGCGCCCCTTCCGAGAGAACCAGGGCGTCACGCAGCCAGACGGTCAGCATCTCCAGGTGGGCATCGAGCTCGTCCTTCTGCTTCTCCAGCGTTTCGGCGCGAGCCATCAGGTCGACATCATCCAGGTCGTAGAGCCGTCCTAGCAGATCAAAGGTCTCTTCACGCCGCTGGCTGAGCCCGGGGTCACCCACCATCTCAACCGCACGGCCGATTGAACCACCGGACAGAGAAGCATAGAGCCGTGCCACGCCACCATCCAACTGCCGGTCCTCCCGGAGGAATGCCGCGACATCGTCGATGGCAAGGGGCGGGAAATTGACGATCTGGCAACGGGAGATGATCGTCTGGAGCACGCCGGAAAGGTTCTGGGTGAGCAGGACGAACACCGCGTAGGGGGGCGGCTCCTCCAGGAGCTTCAACACACGGTTTCCCGCCTCGGGGTTCATGCGCTCAGCCCCATCAATAATCGCGACCCGTGCCCGCCCCTCCGTCGGGCGGGCATACATTTCGGCCTGCAGCTCCCGCATCTGGTCCGTCTTGATAAACCGGCCGTCGGGCTCCACAACCCTGACATCAGGATGTGTGATCGGATCGGCCGACATCTTCCGGCAGGAGACACAGGTGTCACAAGCGGAACCATCGGGCCGGGGTGAGAGACAGTTCAGCGTCCTGGCCAGCTCCAGCGCCACAAGCCGCTTGCCGACCCCTGGCGGCCCGACAAAGAGATAGGCGTGGGCCATTTTGTTAGTGGTGACCGCCTGGCGCAGGAGGCGAATGGCGAGAGGCTGGCCCTTGATTGCGGCCCAACTCACAACAGATGCCTCCTAGAACTTCTCGAAGCGCTCAACATCCAGTACGAAGATCGTTGCACCGCCCACCAGGATCTCCACCGGGTAGGGAATGTACGAGTCAGCCGGGCCCCCCATGGGCGAGAGAGGCGTCACCAGTTGCTCGCGGGCACGGCAGGTCGACTTGATGATCGAGAGCACCCGATCCACTTGGACATCCTCCACACCGACGAGAAGCGTGGTATTCCCCTCCCGGAGGAAGCCACCTGTCGAGCTTAGCTTCGTTGCACGGAAACCTGCCTCGGTCAACCCGGACAGGAGTTTGTGCGAATCCTTGTCCTGAATCACAGCTACGACCAGTTTCACCGTTGGCTACCCCCTTCATTCTGTACGTACTGGCCCGCAGTCCGAGGACGGCGGGGGAGCACTTCGTCGACAAGCTTCCGAATCTGAGTCTGAACCTGTTCAATCGTACCGGATGCATCGACCAACTTGATCCGCCGCGGTTCGGCCTGGGCCAGTTCGAGGTACCCCTGACGGACCTGCTCGTGAAACCAGGTCTCCTTCTGCTCCAACCGATCATCTTCGTCCGTCCCGGCTCGCCGAGCGGCTGCTGCCGAGGGCGAGAGGTCAAGTACCACCGTCCGATGGGGCTTCAGGTCACCGGTTGCCATTTGGTTAATCTGGGCAACGAACTCCACCGGTAGTCCGCCGGCAAATCCCTGGTAGACGAGTGACGAGTCCACATACCGATCGCAGATGACCACCTTGCCCGCCTGCAGCGCCGGACGGATGACGTTATTCACATGATCCGCTCTCCCTGCAGCGAAAAGGAGCGCCTCCGTGATCACCGACATTTCACCATGGATGGGGTCCAGCAGCACCTCACGAATCCGCTCCGCGATCGGAGTACCACCGGGCTCCCGGGTAAAGATGAAGTCAACACCCTTCTCGGTCAGATACTCCAGCAGAAGCTTGAGCTGGGTGGACTTCCCGGCGCCGTCGACGCCCTCAAAACTGATAAAGACGGACAAGCGGAGTTCACTCCTCCATGACTTGTATGCTTCGTAGATGAGGATCAGCCGGCCCCTGCAGGTGATATCCAGCGGCCGCTGCCTGCGAAAGGTAGTCGATCACCGCCGGAGTCAACCGCTCACCAGGTGCCACCACCGGAATTCCGGGCGGGTACGGGGCAACCAGTTCGGCAGCGATCCGCCCCGCGGCCTGCACCAGCGGAACAGAGCACTTGCCACCCAGGTAGGCCTCCCGGGGAGAGCAGACCACCTCGGGCCAGGGCGGCTCCGGCGGGAGAGCCGGGGATCCAGGCCCGAACGGCAGCCGGTCCACGCCACCTACCAGCGCATCGATCGATGCCGGCGAATCGCCCGGGGTCAGGACCGCGAGGATGTACGTCAGCCCAGAGGCCTCCACCGCTACGCCGTATCGGGTCCAGAGGAGCTCGGCGGCCTGGAATCCAGTGATTCCACGCCCCCGGATATCAATCAAGAGCTTGGTGGGGTCGTTCGACTCGTGAACCCTTATACCCTTCAGCTCCGCCAACCGGTGGCGACCCTGCCGGGCCAACTCCAACGCCCGCTCCCAGAGCGCCTCGCCGTTGAGTGCCAGCTCCCGGCGAGCCAAGTCGAGCGAGGCCATGAGTAAGTATGACGGGCTGGTCGACTGAACCAGCCGGAGCATCTCACGCAGTCGGGTGTCGGACAGCAGGCCCCCCTTGCCCAGATGGCAGATTGACGACTGGGTCAGGCTGCCGCCGGTCTTGTGGAGCGACTGGACCACACCATCCGCCCCCAGCGCCAACGACGATGCGGGGAGGTCCGGGTGAAAGCCAAAGTGGGAGCCGTGGGCCTCATCCACCAGGACCGGGAGACCGGCCTCGTGGACCTGTCCGATCACATCCGCCGCGTTCGACGTGACACCATAGTAAGTCGGATGGATCAGGACGGCGGCCCTTGCGCCGGGCAGTGCCTGCGCCAACGAATTCGTGTCCAGGTGGGTCGCCACCCCCAGGTTCGGGTCAAACGCCACGCGAACCCAGTGTGGATGGGCTCCTGCCAATACCAGGGCCCCTAGGATCGACCGGTGAGCATTCCGGGGGATGGCAATCGCATCGCCCGGCCGGCAGGCGGTCAGGATCAGGGCGTGGAGCCCTGCGGTCGTGCCGCCGACGAGGAAAGAGGAATGCTGGGCGCCGAAGGCTTTGGCAGCCAGGGCTTGAGCCTTTGCGATCACCCCTTCGGGAGCGTGGAGATCATCGAGCCCGGGGGCTTCGGTCAGATCGATCGAGAGGGCCTGCTCGCCCAGGAAGGAGCGCCAGCTCGGTGGGGCAGCCCGGCCCATCTTATGCCCGGGGATATGCAGGGGAGCCCGTACTGTTTGGGTGTATGACAGAAGCGCCTCAAAGAGGGGGGCCCGCTGCTGTTCCTGCGACATGCGATGGGACTCCTTTCGGGCTGTATTCGACAAAGGGACAGTGTTCCCCTTTTCGGGAAATAGGCAAACCCCGCACCCGGTGGGCGCGGGGGCGATTTCAGAGGGCGTTCCGGCGCCGTCGAAGAACCCAGCGGACATCTCCGTCACGAAGCGACTCGGGCCGTATGAGTCATCGATCTCGCCCGCCGTCAGGTTTGTCGAGGCGACCATGGGCAGTTGCCGGTTCATCCGGTGGTTGAGCCACCCGGTGTTCTTGCAGGCCGGGCAGTCCCAGTGTACCTCCAACTCGCAGGGGTCTATGCCGTGCTCCTTCACGAGGGCTTCCCGCTCGGCAGCAGACGTACTTGTTCGGCGCCCGCCGGAAGATGGCGGACTCTCGCTGAAGCCGTTCCTGCTAGAACTCCCGAACGCGCGCCTCGCGGCCGCGCATCCGCTCACTCGCCAAACTTCTTGTAGATGTGATCATAGTAGCTCTCATCCTTCTTCTCACGCCGCTGGATTACGCTCGACTTGGCCGGCTGCTTTCGGTTGCCGCGGCCGGCGTGGCTCGGCTCCGCCCCCGCGGCGGCGGCCCGCTTGCGCTGTTCCGCCAATTGGGCGATATCGGCTACCTTACGGACACCCTCAGCCCGCCAGGACTCGAGCACCTTGTTGGTGTACTGGAGCGGGTTTTTGGAGCCAACGGCCCGCCCGCACGCCTCCATGACGACCTCGTCGTGGAAGCCCCACTCTATAAACCAACGGTCCAGAACCCCCTGTTCGGATGGGGTCAATGGCCGGTTAATGCCCAGCGCCTGCGTAACGTGACGGTACTTGGCCGTGGTCTTCTGGTGCTCCTGAATGTACGCGGCGGCCTGCTGTGGAGTCTGTACTCCGGCCTCGGCCCACTCCTTCGCAATCGCTCGGAGGTAGCTCATGCGAATGACACCCTGCCGCTTTCCTTCCTGAATCACTGCTTCAACCATGTCCAGCTCGAACCGGAACTCCCCAACCCACTCCAGGACCTCCCGCACGTCGCGCTCGGAGAGCGGGCGTCCCAGGAGCCGCTCCACCAGGGCTACCGCCGGATGCGGACCACTCTGCTCCTGCTCCTGCTCGTGCTGCATACGATACTCGTCCCAGGTCCCCTGAAGCCGAGCGTAGAGCGGCAGAAACGAGAAGGTAACCTCGTTGTCCGACACCGCGTGAACCATGGTGACGGGGTGGTCCCCTTCCTGCAGTTTCACGGCGAGCGAGCGGACTTGATCAAAGTCTCGAGGCGTCGAGCGACGGGTGACGGTGTACGCGCCAAACGCACTCTCACCCGGCCCCCCCACACACGCAAGCAGCGAATAGATCCGACCGATGCGGTCATAGTCCAGGCCAAGATCCAGCATATAGTCAAACAACATGCGGGGGATATTGATGAAGCCGCGCTTCATAAGCGCCTCCACAAAGCCGAACTCGCCCGCTCTGAACGAATTACGGGTCATTCTGGCTCCCCCCTTCCCAAGAACCGCGCGCGGCGAGTTTTTGTCCCCGCCGCGCGCTCTGTGGATAGCACTGATTCTCCGTTACCCGCAAAATCTCCTGCCCAATTGTGCGGATTCCCAACCAGTTCCTAGGAGGTCGCTTCCAATTCGGTGCGATCGCCACGGCACAGACGCGAGAAGCCGCCAGGGATCGATCCCTGGCGGCCCCGTGTAGTCTACAGATCCGGGTGCTCACTCATCGCCTTGAGCCGGCGGAAGCGGCGGTCTACCTCGGCCTGGAAGGCCTGAAGTACCGGTTGGAACTCCGGCTTCATCATATGCTTGGTCTTGCCCATCATCTTCAGCCACTCTTCGACTGGCACCTTCTTGCCCTTGGCCTCCGGGTCGTAGGTCAGCTTGGTGTGACCGCGCTCGACTTCATAGAGTGGGAAGAAGTTGCAGTCCACGGCGGTCTGAACGATCTTGGTGCCGAGGCGCTCCTCGGAGAGCCAGTTGAGCGGGCAGGCGATCAGCAGCTTGCCGTAGGCCAAGCCGACGTTCTTCGCATACCATTGCGCCTTGGCCGCCTTCTTCCACAGATCCTGCGGGTTCGACTCCACAGCGGTGAAGACGTACGGAATGTGCGTCGCCGCCATGATCTGCGCCGTGTCCTTGTGATGGAAAGACTTGCCGCCACCCAGGGTACCGACGTTGGACGTGGTGGTCTTATGGCCGATTGGCGTGGAGTAGGAGAGCTGCGAACCGGTGTTCATGTAGCCCTCGTTGTCGTACTCCAGGATGATCATCTTGTGGTTGCGCAGCGCCGCACCGATGGACGGACCCATGCCGATATCCATGCCGCCATCGCCGGTCACCATGACGAAGGTGATATCCTCACCGATCTCGATCTCACCGCGCCGCTTCTTCTCATAGAACATCTCGACAGTGCCCGACAAGGTTGCGGCGCCGTTCTGGAAGAGGTTGTGAATGTAGGTCACACGGTGGGCCGAGTACGGATAGCCCGTGGTGACGACCATGGCGCAGCCCGTGTGGAAGAGCACGACCACATCGCCGGAGAGTGCCCGGAAGAAGTTGTCCAGGGCCCCGAAGATGCCGCAACCCGGGCAGGCACCGTGTCCTGGGGAGATGCGCTTCGCCATGCCCATCATCTGACGGGGCGGTGGCGTGACGACCTTCAGCTCAAGGCTGTCGCCCTCGCCAATCGCCTCGACCTTCACAGGGGATTGCTGCTCCTCCTTGGTCAGGGGAGCGACAACCTCGAGAGGTTGCGTCTCCGTAACGGCGGTGATGCCGTGGTAGTCGAAGGGCACATCGACAGCATTCTTCGACACCATGTCGATGGCGATCTGGAAGAACGCCTCGGCATCATCCGGGTAAAAGTCCTTGCCGCCAACGCCGTAGAGGCGGGAGGCGACCAGGGTCTTGTTCTCGGGGTCATCCTTCAAGGCGGACTTGATCTCATGCGCCATGTTCCCGCCGTTGGCACCGTAGGAGTCGGCTCGATCACCGATCACCAGGGCCTTGACGTTCCGGAGCGCCCTCTGGACCTCGGCTACCGGGAAGGGACGGATCACATGCAGGGTCAGCACACCGGCCTTGATCCCCTTCTCGCGGAGCCGATCTGCAACCTCCTTACCGGTGTCCGCCGCCGAGCCCAGCAGGAAGACCGCCACGTCGGCATCCTCCATGCGGTAGGACTCGACCATCTCGAGCTTCCGGCCGGAAACCTGCTCCCACTCGGCGAAGAGCTCTGGGATCACCCGGAGGGCGTTCTGCATAGCCAGGTGCTGCTGGTACTTGTTGTTGATCAGATCCGGGTCATTCATGTACGGACCGAAGGTCTTCGGCTTGCGAGGCTCCAGAGCGTTCGGGAAGCCCCTCGGCTGCTCGCCGACGAAATTGCGAATGACCTGGCCGTCCTCGAAGTACTGAACCCGCCGCTTCTGATGGCTCGTGAAGAAACCGTCAAAGCCGACGATCACCGGCAGGCGGACATCGGCATGCTCGCCGGCACGAACTGCGATCGGATGCAGGTCATAGACCTCCTGCGGGTTGTTCGCGTAGAGGATAACCCAGCCCGTGTTCAGGGCGAAGTAGAGGTCGGAGTGGTCGCCACGAATATCGAGCGGACCAGAGACGGACCGAGTGACAAGGTCGAGGACCATCGGCATGCGGGTACCGGACTGGACGGGCATCTGCTCCAGGGCGTAGAGATACCCGTTGGCGGATGTGGCGTTGAAGACGCGGCCGCCGGCAACGGTAGCACCGTAGCAAATGCCGGCTGCACCATGCTCACCGTCCCCGGCCACCATGGCGATGGTGTTCTCTCCCTCCACCTTCATCTCGTCGATCATCTCGGCGATCTCAGTGGACGGGGTGATGGGATAGAAGCCCATCAGGTGGAAGTTAATCTGGCTGGCTGCAATCGCGGCCATCTCGTTACCGGACTTAAACGTAGACTTCTGGACCTTCAGTTCCTGCTCCTTGAGAGCCATCGACTGCTCACCTCCCGCTAACAAGCAGATTAATATGCTTCACCATATGCTCCTTGGCATAGCCATCAACCTCACGGGCATCCTGAAGCGCATCGGTCGGGCAAGCCTCCACGCACTTAAGGCAGCCCTTGCAGTACTGATAGTCGATCCCTAGCAGGTTCATAGCCGGGCGACCACGCTTGTCCACGCCGTTCTCCCAAACAAAGCAGAAGTCCGGGCACACCATATCGCACTGACCGCAGTCAATGCACTTCTCCCGATTGAAGGCCGGCAGGAACCCCTGGCGAGATGCACTGAGGTCCTTGGCCGCCATGTTGCCCGGGTTGACAATGACGCCACCCAGGGGCATGTTGAGGTAGCCATAGGCAGGTCCGCCGCGCTTGAAGGCGCTCGGGGCCGCCTCACCATTCTCGAAGGTCTCGAAGACGATCTCGTCACGGCCACGGTCAAAGCACTGAAGGTTGCCAGGTACCGTCGCCGGGTACTTCTTGGTAAAGGTATCGACGATCATGGACTTGATCGCCTCTTCATCAAGGAACTCCGCCGCCCGAGCGATGGCGCCCAACACGGCCATATTGACGCGGGACTTGGTCTCAACGGCAATCGTCATGGCGTCAAACGTCCCGATCGTAGCATGCTCCAGATGGAGCACTTCCTGGATCTCCTTGGGCGACTTCTTCGTGTTCACAATGACGATACCGCCGGGCCGCAGGCCGCGGACCACGGGTTCGGTACGGATCAAGGCCTCGTGGAAGATGCAAACGATGTGCGGTTCCTCAATCGGCGAGCTAAGCCGGATCGGAGTCTGGGGCTCGGCGAAGCGGATGAACGCCTTGACCGGCGAACCCTTCTTTTCGGAACCGTATGAAGAGAAATTGGAGCCATTCAGCCCCTGGTAGAGAACACCCGCCTCAGCCAGCATCTTGCCGGCGATGTTGGCGCCATACCCACCGATTGACTCGAGTCGGATATTGAAGAATCCGTACTCGTCCTTAATGGAGAGCCGAATCGCCCCCTGCTTGGGGTCTACAGCCACGAATGTCTACCTCCCCGCCTGAGTGCACGTATAGTTAGAACAATTGGATGTGAGCTGTTCCATTGAAGTCTACGCTGTGCGTGAAGATGAGACAATCCGCCGAAGGCCTTAGCACCTTATAGCTAGGAGTAATCAACTCTTCAGCCATGAATAGCTGTTTTTTGCCGGTGAAATGCATGGTTTTGGCGATGAATTGCATGCTTCGCCCTGCCGGAAAGCGACCGTAGAGAGGCTCAACACAAGGAAAGGGACCACCCCAGTGATCGGTTGATCCCCTTTCGTGAGAGGGTCTAGTCGGAGACTCCTTCGGCTCCATCTACCGATCCGCTCTTCACCCGATACATGCGGTGATCCGCCACCGTAAACGCCACG
Organism: Symbiobacteriaceae bacterium; assembly: GCA_041690255.1. Lineage (GTDB taxonomy): Bacteria > Bacillota > Sulfobacillia > Symbiobacteriales > Symbiobacteriaceae > JAWLHU01. The sequence goes on along the minus strand of JAWLHU010000030.1, from coordinate 1,510 downwards.
GCCAGGTCAGCCGCATCTGTCGGTACCGACGCAAAACCGACGCTGATGGAAGCCGGAACCCCCCGTCTCGCCCAATTCTGCGAATACTCCATTCCAACATCCTCCACGTCGGAACAGAATTTCGCGTAGCCGTCTGTACCAGGGGTTGCGATCACGAATTCATCGCCCCCCACACGGAAGACCCGTGAACCTTGCCAGCGGTGGTCAATTGATGCCACCAACCGCTGTGCCAAATCCATGAGAATCTCGTCACCCCTGTCATGGCCATATGTATCGTTTGTTCGTTTCAGGCCATTGACATCGAGCACCGCTACTAAATGAGGCGATCGCTGCTGAGAGCGTCTGTACTGATCCCATGCCTTGCGATTGCCCAGGCCAGTCAATCCGTCCAGCAGGGTCTGCCGTTCAATCCGCTCTTGATAGCGCTGCATGGACCCGCCAATAGCGATCTGGAGGAGCGCACCCAACAGAAGCGCCCACCAGCCGGCCACTGGAAAGGCTAAGGCCATTAGTAGTGGCAGTATTCGAATGCCGAAGCCGCCAGAACGCCACTCGTCTCCCAGGGACTCTTTGACGTACTGCCAGTAGCCACCGGCGATTTTTCCCTCAAGCTTGAGAATCCCCGCAGTCCCCAGCAGGTTTGCGATCATGCGGATCAGAATTGCAGTGGCGACTGGCAGGAGGTCTCTCGGAATAGAAAGGGGGCCGGGACGCGGTTCAATCGCTAGGTGGAGCCACGAAGCCGCCAGCCCATTCGGAATGGCCAGGTTCGCCACGTTGAAGAGCGTCCGAGTGGCATTTCTCCGGTAACGAATCGATGTGAAGAGGTTCGTGGAGGCCGCCACCAAGATCGATACAGCGGGTGGTGCAAGAAGGAGGGTGGCCATTTCAATAGGCATAGCTCCTGGCAGACGTACGGGATCGTTTAGCCGTATTGAGTAGAAGGAGAGAATAGCCGCCGCGATGACGAGCCCGGTGGTCGGAAGGTACCAGGCGCCGGGCAAGCGCATCACAGCCCAACTCGTAGTGGCTATCCCAAGGATGCCATAGCCGAGTTCCAGGCCCCTTAGCGCAGTCGGATGCTTCACGCACTTTCCCCCCACCATCAGGAGTACAAATAAACCTCAACATATATTATATCGGACCCATATCGTGAGCGAAATGTTTACTTTCGCTCCTGCATCCGCGCAGTAGCCGGGAAAGCTTCTCTGACCATACGAAAACGGACCGCCACAATTGTGGCGGTCCAAATAGTTGGAGCGGCGACCTACTCTCCCCCTTGCGGAGTACCATCGGCCCTGAAGGGCTTAACTTTCGTGTTCGGAATGGGAACGGGTGATCCCCTTCGGCATAGCCGCTCAAAAGCATGAGGTTGGAACCCTCAAAACTGTACAGTGGTGTGTGAAGCGGTGTCTCTCACGTGTCTCGTGTGGAAATCAAGCCCTCGGCCGATTAGTACTGGTCCGCTCCATGCATTACTGCACTTCCACTCCCAGCCTATCTACCTGGT
>JAWLHU010000029.1:0-22365 GCA_041690255.1 Symbiobacteriaceae bacterium | reverse complement strand
GAGTCGGAGGGCTAACTGGAAACAAAAAGGACCCCCGTGAGAACACAGTGGTCCGAAATTCGGTGAGCACGCTGGTCTGATTTTGGTTGATCACGGACAACCCGCGTCTTTTCGACTCCATTAGCGTAAGATGTCAACCCCGCGGCGGCCAAGCCCTCCCAGGCAAGTTCACCCCACTCCATTTCGTACCCTCCGAAAAGCCAGACGCTGAATGCCTTCTCCGCAGCCTTCTGCACCTCGCTCCAGTGCAAAAGATGCATGTCCGTCCCCCCCATTCAGAACGGCTACTGCTGAATCTGGTCACCATCTAGTAGCCGCATCCTCTGTACTATGCGGGTAGTCTCGTGGAAAGACCTGGCGCTGGTCGACATGGTTGCCAGCGGCCGTCGCTGAAGCGCAATTCCTCTGATAGCGTCAAGGATGGGAACTGGGCGAAGTCGAAAGACACCCATATCCTGGATGCGCGGAGGGCGATCATGGAGCACAAGGACTGGTCTTAGGTAGTTCGGAAGATCGTCGGATTCACGCCGAAGAGCCGGTGTCTGCCGCTGTTCTTCGATTTGCTGGAACGGGCTGGTGCCTCAGCGGGGCTCGACCCCCGCTCACTAGAGGCCCAACTCCTGGCTATCAGCGATCCGAGTCTGCAGTCCGATTTCTTCAACCGATACTTGGACGGGATCGCCCTGAAGGCACCTCAGATTGAGGTCCACCGCATGGCTACAGTCCCCCCCGTACTGCCACCGACGGTCCGGCTGATGAGCGAAGCCGGCAACGACACTCGGGATGTTTCCATCTTACAGGATGGGCATCGGGTGGTGCAGATGAAGTGGCTGGCCGACAGCGCCCTGGGCATGAGCGTCACTGGCACCCCAGCTACGGTGGATGTATGGCATCGGGCCTGGCTGGTGCAACACTCCGACCGTTACGTCACCCTCATTAGCCGGCGGATGAGCAGCTTTCTGGAGATCCTGTCCGACATTCACACGCAGACAGGCTTACTACCGCTCCCAACCCTAGCCGAGAGCCCGACTCCCACGTGGCTGAAGCACTTCAAGCGGCGTTCCACCAAGATCCGACATCGAATTCGCTTTGATATCGAAGTCATGGCCGATGGTCGAATGGTGGGTTCACAACACGGCAAGAGGATGGTGAAGGCCCCGGTGTCCGAGGTCACAGGGCAAGACCCCACTACTGCACGACGAATGGTCCTGATGTGCAACGCCGAGGGCTACGCGCGTCGGATCATGCTTCGGGAGACCTTGATCCCGCATGACCTGTTTAGCGTCTCTTCGAGTCTGCTGGAGTCGGCATTCCGGGGAGCTACTGTCTAGAAGACCCCAAGCACTCCGTTCTCCCGCCACGCAAGCTCAATGGCAGCACACCAAATGCAGATCGTTCTTAGCCTAAAAAGCAGCCGCTGGAGCGAACTCCAGCGGCTGCTTAATGTGGACGGCTGCTACATAAAGCTGTCTGATAGCCGATTCGCTGCTATACTCAGCCCTACAATCAGACCGAGGACGGAAACTCCGCCTACCGCTGCCTGTAGTAACTTGAGCTGCTGAGGTGGACCATCAAGCCGTTGAAGTCCAGCGCTAAGCAGCGCCTGGCCCCAGCAGACCCCCGCCCCGATAGCGGCTACAGCGAGGGGCACCCATATGTTCAGGTGGAGCCACGCTGAGAATGCCCCCAAGACGATCCCCCACTGTGCATCGGTCAGTGCTGCCAAGGCTATCGAACGTTGCGCATGCGCCGTCCGCACATAGATAAGTCCGATGGAAGCCGCTGACGAGACCAGCAGCGCGAGCAGCACCCGCCCAAAGGCAGGGACAGATGGAATACTGGATAGACCAAACAGTGGAATCTGCCTTGCAATCCCTCGCATTACCTGGCCCCACACTGCTTCAAGGAAGCGGTCAACCAGGAAGGCCAGGACTACGGACCGAACCGCCAAGCTTAGTAGTGACGCCTGCCAAGGAACATCGGGCACCTCCGAGCGCAAGGTGACGACAGAGACGAACCGGATCCAGGCGAGACGGGCCCAGGCTCCCACCGGGGGCATATTCCCCGCGCTCATGGTGGCAGACACCTGCCCCCAGGCACACGTCTCACCGGGCAACATGGCCTTGCCACAAGCCGAACATGCCGTCTGCGGATTCATCATGGTAGCCCACCTCACCTTTACTCCCGATTTCCAGCCTGACCACCTTGGCCGGGTCCGCTTCACCCAGATCCCCAGGCCGATGAGCATGCTAAGCACGATGATCGGAACTGCAACCCAAGCCACGTAGAGCGCCGGCCTGGCGCGGTAGCCAACCAGATTCACTGCGGTCAGGTGCTTACCAGTGAGCTCAAGGGTATCCTGCCTCCGTGGCCATCGCCACCACGTTGGCGGACCGCTGTCACCGGTGCTCCACCACCCATCGCCGCCGAACTGATACTGAACAGTCTCGACCTGAACCCCGGGACCCACCCACCCGTCCAAGGTGACCGGCTGGGTGCGAACGGCTATGCGTTCCCAGAACATGTTCAGGGGACTGTGCGAAGCAGAAACGGCTGCATCTGGCCCCTCGGGGGAGCCTTCTTCCGTGACTATTCGGGCGCCACCCCCGTCAACGGGAGTGACGATGGCCTGGGGATGGGCCTTCTGAGCCCATTCCTGTAGGGGTGTGAAAAGGCTGTCCCCCTTAGCCGGCAGAATCTCAACGGACTGAGTCAGGTGGTCATGCTCCCAGCGCAATTCGACATTGACGGCCTGCACCGGCAGCCGCTGCTCCACGGATACGGGCTGACGGGCTAACCTGTACTCGTCGCCGCCCCACCTAACCATTGATGAAACGCTCTCGACTACAGGTTCGTCCGTCAGTTCCCTCGCTGCTTCGACGGCCCAAGTAGCCCATGGCGGCGAGGGATTCTGAACCGCAAAGGTATCCTGTCGGTAGAACGGAAGGACGATACTCGTCCACTGGAAGGAGCTCTCCGTTCCAGTTGCCGCTTGTAGCCGCTGTCGCAGTTCATCCTCTGACCCAAAGGCGGCCCTGAATTCGAAGACGACGGTGTGCTCATTATCGCTCACGGAGAACTCCCACCCAGCGGGAAGTCCCTTTGCAAGCGATTCCTGAAGCCTGGGTATACCCCCCTCCAGGCTCTCAACCTCTCGACGGTCGGCCGTGCCAGTCACCACAAGCTGACCACTGCCGTCGTGGTTGAGTTCCACGACCTGCACCACCTTGGCTCCGCACCCTGCCAACACCACCGTGCAAAGCAGAGCAACCAAGAGCGGTACGATTCTCCGCACTCCATCCCCTCCTCATCTCTTCTTTGCCGATAACCTATTTATTTCCAATTACTAATTCGCCACCATTTCCCTATTTCCTCCATTTCCCCCTCAGCAAATCTGTCCTAGTGATCCTGAATGGCTCAAGTCAGCCCAACCCCGCCCCCATCCATGCCCAGAAAAACCAGGTAGACCGAGAAATCATCGGTCGACCTGGTCGATCGTCGCGGCTCGTCGAAGGTTGCTCTAGTACTGGACCCCGTCCCGCCGATGGGTCTTGGCTAGGAACGCCGGATCCGGGTCGAAATAACTTGGGTCGAAACGAGGCTCGAAGGCGATCCCGACAATCACACCCGAAGCAAATGTCGGGTCCATCTCAACCCAGCGGTCCCCAACCTTGACCTCAACCCACGAATGCCCTGTCCGAAGGAATCCCGATCCCGCTTCACCGGTCACCAAGCGGGCTTCCATGCCGGCTGCCCGGAGCAGCGCCACGGTCCGTGCGAGTTTCGAGTGTGCGAACTGCTCCCTCATCAGCGTCGACCTGCTGGCTGCGGAACTTCCCATAGTCGTAGCTGATGTTGCGGGCGACCCAGTCAAAGACCGCCCGAGCCGCATTCGTTTTGTCTTCGCCGTCGGTCAGCTCCTTGGCGAGCCTCTGGATTATCCCGAAAGATGGAGCCGTGTCCCGCAGGTCCTCCGCGTCGATGTTGGTCAATGTCAGGCTGGCCACCTGGTAGGAGAGCACCTTCGTCTCGGGAACGTAGAGTTCCTCATTGTACTCCCCCGGCCCAAAGCGGAGCCAAATATCCCCCCGGAAGACCCCGTCAGCGACGGGCAGGCGCTAGCGAGCCTCCAGCTTCTCTCGCTTGACAATAGCGATCAGGTAGCTGTGCTCGCCGATGTCCGTCCCGACTGTTTCCAGCTACCTGGACTCGGGCCCCCGTTCCGTCAGGGAAGCCGCTGGCTCGGTGAGCCGAAGTGTCTCTATTTACTCACTCCGCTCACCGACTGAACGCAGAGGCCGAGGGAGGAAGACTCTATCGCCAAGGTAGTGCCTAGCTAGGCGCACTAGAAAGGGCCTATCCCGGCTATACCTTGCGGGAGAGGCCCTAATTTAGTCACCGGTGCGACAGTCCAGTTCTTGTGGGACGTCTGACAGGGAAGGTCTCTGCTGGAGGATCGCAGGCTTGTGCGGCGAGATCGGCGTTAAGCTGAGCAGCGGTCGACCAACGCCGGAGGCAAACCATTAGGATCGGAGTAGCACAAGTAATGAGAGGTGAGATGACCAGAGCAAGGACCTCTTCAGGAGTATAGCATCATGTCCTTGAGACGCTGATAGAAGTACTCACACGCGTCGTGCTCAGACGCAAACTGCTTCAGGTCCGTCTTGAGCCCACGCTCACTGTAGTAGACCTCCCACACTAAACCTGTCCTTCCGAGGCACAAACACTCCCCGGGCAATCCGCCATCCAAAGAGTACATCTCCTTCGGCACATTCTCAGACTTCAGGCGGTTCTCCAACTCTACCTTGGTCATGATCGCTTCACCTCCCGAAGAACTCCATCTTTGATCAGGTCCAAGACGGACTTTGGCAACTCATACTGCGTTCCCATGCCCGGTTGCCCAAACCAAGGCTCAATCGGACCTGCAGCAACCTCAATCGGTTCTACCACTTCGTAGACGTGGTAGGGCTTCGAATCCAGGTATTCTGCCGGCAGAGCTCGGGCTTCGAATGGCGTCCCCTCAGGACTTACGAAGGTACCACCTGGGTGTCCGAAGCGGTCAATTCGAGTCCCAGGTACAAGCACCTCTCGAGCAGGCGTACCATGAAATCCGCGGTTTGGAGGCCATGTAACCTCCGGTGCAGGTTTTGCCGGGGTTTCAACGGAAGCCTGTCCGCTACTGCCTGCGGTATTGGAAGGCTCAGCGACCACCCTGTTATCTGCTACCCCATTCGTCCGCCGGGTCGGAACGGACGACTCAGAAGCGGCCTTCGCCCCAGGGACCCCGTCATCGATTAAGGCAGCCTTAACGACACCGGAACCCGGGTTACCATTACCGGGTCTGCCAAACCCCAGGGCACCCTTTGCCCACTTCCAGCCCTTGCTGATAGTAGCACCAGCACCCATGAAGACAGCCGCCGTACCAGCCCCAACCCCGAAAGCGGTTGCCGCTCCACCCCCAGTGGGGTTCGGCGAGTGAATCAGATAGCTTACCGTGTTGGCCAGACCACCGCCAATCATGTCGACAGCCGCCACTCCCGCACGAGTCAGGATTGACCCGCCCATGCCGGCAATCCAACTACCGACACCAGCGCTGACACCGCCGATCACCGAGCCTACGATCGCTTCGGTCCAGTTGAAGTTGGCGCTGCCGGTGAACAGCCCGTAGAGGGCGCCACCGACTACGGCCGCACCTGCCATGAGCAGGAGCGGGGCACCGGCGCCAACCACCAGGGCGGCAACCCCTACGACAACGGCTGCACCAATCAGGCCGGCCCCAATGCCTTTGACCAGGCCCATACCCCGGTCAGCCAGCCAGCTCTTGAACCCCCCGGCCTTGACCTCGCCAGCGCCAGCCTCACCGCTGATCAGACCGGACTCACCAGAATCATTCGCCGAATTGTCCGTGAACCCCTCCGAATTGAGGAGTTGGACCTGTGGTTCGAAGCCGGGCGGAACCTGCGCTAACGTGGTCACGGCTCCAGCCATCACCATCGACGCTAGGAGCATAGCCCCTAGCCATCGCCACACGTTCTTCTTCATGCGGACCCCTCCGGGTCCCGATGGCTAACATGAAGGGATGTACTGGGGTGTCCTCTGACCGACCTTAGTCAGCTTCACGAGGTTAGGGATACGCAGCTTCGGATAGTTTCCATCGGGGAAAATCCACTCTGCTCCGAACGGCCGAACCGTTCGGAGGATCACAACGCGGTGCAGACCACTGGACTGAGCCAGTGCGGTAGCGTCCCAATCCAGGATGGCTCCGTTCTGTTGGGCCAGACTCTCGGCCTGCTGGAGGATCTCGGAACGCCAAGTCGTGGCGGTATGCTGGACGAGACATCCGAGATCCGTATCATCAGGAATCAACTGATCACGCTTGTCCACCACATCGGCCTGATGCCAAGTCCCCTTGACCACCATTCGAGCCATCTCTGAAGAGAGCGTCCCGCGGTAGAGTCGGGCAAAAGCCTTCCTGTAGGCCCGGACCTTAATCCCTTCCTCGGCCGCCGCCCACTCCTCTGCCGTCATTGGAGTACAGATAGGGATGAACAGTGCACACGCGGCCTGAGAAGCTTCCAACGACTCTAACTCAGACTGAACGTCTTGCTGGGCGTCGGAGTCGGACACTACACGATGCACGCGCTCAGCCGCCTCGTCCTCGACCGTAGCAGGCAGTAAGGCCGCGATGGCTCGGGATGTCGCCAAGGTGGCGGCATCCGACGCAGTGCGTGCCTGCTGCAAGGTAATGTAGATCCCGAAGAAGGCGTCTAGTGCGATGGCCAGGGAAAGCGCGAACAGCATGAACCAGATCAAGGTGAGGGACGTGGTTCCCCGCTCCTCCCGCCACAGGCTGCCCAGCCAGCGGATCACGTAGGGCACCCCACGTCCTGCCGCGGCATCGTCACCTTTCGGGAGATTGCCATGGCAGAATCGAAGAGGACGTTGGGGACATGGGCTTCCAACTCGAGTGTCACGTCCCCGCTCTTACAGGTCACCGCTTTCACGGTTACCTTCAGTCCGCCGGCCACCTGGTGAGCGGCCTGCTCAGCCGTGACCTTGGAAATTGACGTGTCCCGGGAAGCGGCAAGCGCCGCCTCCCGCGCACTCGTCTCTGCCACCACAACTGTGTACCCGAGGAAGGCCATCTGCAGCATGGTGAGCATCACCAGGATCACCATGGGCAGCAATGCCACAAACTCCAGCGACTGCGCCCCCGTCTCCTCTGTCCACAGGCGTTTCCACATGGCCGGCTACTTCATCTTTCCGACCATGTCGATGAACTTCTGGCGGAGGATATCAGCAAAGTTGGTGTCAGCCGTTACAGCTGTAAGCCCCCCGAGAATCGCCAGGATCAGCAGCGCCAGCGCAAGCCACTCCAGCGTCTGAGCCCCCAACTCCTCATACTTCAGCCGGAACCACGCATCTGACAATCTGGCCCGCAGCTTCTGAGACATCAGAACCCCTCCCCCATCACTCGAGCAGGAACTGGATGCCATACCGCTCGGGGTTGTAGTAGATGTTGAGGAGCACCATACCGATCAGCAGCAGGAAAACCCCCGGGGTCACGAGCATCGTGGTCAACATCGTGATCTTCGGACTGGCCTTGGCTGCCTTCTCCTTCGCCCGCTGAATCCGACCAGTGCGGAGAGCATTGGCCTGAGCAGAAAGAGTGGCCGCAATCGGGACACCAAGGTCTAGCCCTTGCGTGATCGACTCCACGCACAAGTCCAACTCTCGGCAGGTCGTCCTCTGGCGGATGGATCGGAGCGCACCGCTTATGGGTTCCCCCATTTCAATTCGCTGAACGACCAGGGTGAACTCAGCCCCCAAGGCGCCTCCAAAGCGGTGGGCCACCTTGCGGAGAGTCGGGTAGAAGCCGGTACCGGCCCGCAGACTGACCGCCAGGGTGTCAAGAAAGTCCGGCAGGCGGGTGGCAATCTCGTCCTGGCGAGCGTCCGCCCGGTTCTTCAGCCACCAGATAGGCGCCCAGTAGCCCACCAGCATGGCGATGAGCAGCACACGGTACCCAATGATGAACGTCAGTGGCGCCCCGGGCACCAGGGCGATGAAGATGACCACAAAGCGGAGGCCGAGGAACGTCGGCAGGTCTAGCCCATAGGGATGACCGGCGTACATGAGCCAACGCTCAATCTTCGCCCGCTGACCCTTGGGGGTGTATCGCTCACCGGATTCAACCGCTCCCTGTGCCATCTTGAGGAGCCAGGCGGGAAGACGGTCCGAGGCTCGATCCGACTGCTCGCCGTGTTGTACCCGCTCATGGACCAGCTTCCGGCGGGTGACAAGATGGTGCACCCAGAGTGCTGCCAAGCCCAGGCAGAGCACAGTCAGTGTTAGGAGAACTGCTAAGAGATCCATGGCTACACCTTAATCCGGGCAGTCCGGGTAATCAGGTAGAAGCCGATCCCCTGTAAGAGCCCACTCACGAGCAAGAGAATCACCCCCAAAGGCCTGCTGAGAACCTTTGTGTACCCTGGGTTTCCTGCGTTAAGGAGAATCACCCCGAGCACGGGAACCACAGGTAGGACCATGGCCACGTACCGCTGCTCCGCCGTGACCGTGCGAACCTCACCCTCCACGGTGAGGCGCTCGACGAGGGCGGCGGCTACGGACTCCAACGCCCCTGCCAGGTCTCCGCCCATCTCGTGCTGCAGCAGAATGGTGGTTACGACGAACCGAAGGTCAGGACTGTCCACCCGCTGCACCAGCCCATCTAGGGCATCTTCCAGCGGGGCGCCCAGGTGAATCTCCTGGACAGCACGCTGTAGGAGTGGCCCGAACGGAGCCGGAATCTCTCTGGCAACCATGCTGAGTGCCTGTCGGACCGAGAGGCCGGCGTGCAAGGCATTTGCGAGCATGCGAACCGCATCCGGCAACTGAGCGGTGACCGCCTGTGCCAGCGTGCCCTTCCGCAGACGGAGCAGGACCTTGACTCCTACCACGACAAGGATGAGGGCGAGGCTCAGACCCGAGAAGAAGTGCAGCGTGAACGCTCTGGAGAGGAGCAGGGTAAGCAACAGCACGGCTCCCATCTGGAGCAGGTAGAAGTCGGCCACCGGGAGGTTGATGTTGGCCTGCGCAAGCTGCCGCTCCAGTCCCCTGGTGGCTTCCAGTCCGTTGGCGGCCTTACGGAGTCGAGTGAGGAGATCCGTAGCCTCTTCGGGGATCTGCAACCCGCTGCGCATACGGTCCCGGACAGCCTGCCGATGCTGCCGCAACCAGTAAAGCTGCCAAAGGCCCAAGGAGAAAAGGAAGATCGAACTGCCGGTCAGCAAAGCAATCACGAAGCTCCCTCCCAGCGGGCCACCAGTGATCCCAGCTCTCCCAGCGCACCGAACCGACCAAGGCGATCCAGGCACGCCGGCGCCCGATTGGTCACCACAAAGCGGCCTTCCATCTGCCCGGCAGGCCCGACTCCAAGCCGCTCGAACTCAAAGATCGGGTGAAGCTGAAGCGCCCCATGGGCATCGGTACCCAGAACCTCTGCGATCGACGCTACCCGTCGAGTACCGTCCTCGTAGCGGTGGGTCTGAATCACCAGGTCAAGAGCGGCTACCAGGTGCCGGCGGATGATCTCTACAGGCAACCGGACCCCGGACATCGTAATCATGGCCTCCAAGCGGCTAAAAGCGTCCTCCGGGCTGTTTGCGTGGATGGTGGTCAGCGAGCCTTCATGACCGGTATTCATGGCTTGGAGCATATCCATGGCCTCATCGCCTCGGACCTCTCCGACGATGATGCGGTCCGGCCGCATCCGGAGGGCGTTCTTGAGGAGGTGCCGGATGGTCACCTCGCCTTTCCCCTCGTTGTTGGGGGGGCGACCCTCCAGGCTGATTACGTGCTCCCGGTCCAGGCGGATTTCGCTCATGTCCTCGATAATGACCAGGCGCTCACCGATCGGAATGCAGGCGGCCACGGCGCCCAGTAGCGTCGTCTTGCCGCTGCCTGTCCCGCCGGAAATAAGCACGTTCAGCTTGGCCCTGGAGATGGCGCTCAGGAATGCCGCCATCTCTGGGGTCATGCTGCCCCAGCCGGTCAGATCGGCCAGTTCAAACGGCTTGGCCGAGAAACGGCGGATCGTGACGGCGATCCCACCGACACAGAGCGGCTGGGCGATGGCGTTAACACGACTGCCGTCCGGTAGCCGGGCGTCGACCATGGGCGTAGACTCGTCTAGGTGCCGGCCCAGGGGAGCGATGATTCGCTCCACGACGTGGCGCACGTGCTGGACATCCCGGAACCGGGCATCAACCCGCTCGATGCGGCCAGACCGTTCCACGTAGATTTCCTGGGGCTTGACGACCATGATCTCAGTGATTGCTGGCTCCTGGAGCAGGGGCTCCAGCGGGCCGAACCCCACCGTCTCATCCAGGATCCAGCCTACTACATGCTGACGTTCGGCCTGAGTGAGGATGACCCGATCGGTGGTGAGCATCTGCGAGACCAGGGCCTCCAGCGTCTGCCGGAGCTGTGGGCGTGGCAGTCGGGTGAGCTGGTCCAGGTTCGCCTCCTGCAGCAGCCGGCTCTTATAGCGCCGGGCCATCTCCTCCAGGTAGTCGCCCCCGCGTCCATGAACGGGCATGACCATGCGTAACGCCCCCTATGCCAGAAGTTGCTTGGCCAGCCGAGCCACATCCTTCACCAAGCCCGGAGGACGTGCGATCAGACTGCGCCCACCTTTCAGGTCCAGTAGGGACTTGCCGGTGTTGGCCAGCGGCATCGCCAGCGACGGGTCAAGGCGAACCTCCCCGGCCAGGCGCAGTTGCATCCACTCCGTGAGTTCCTTCACCCCGAACTCTACCTTCGGGGTCGACTGGTTGATCACCAGACCGGCCCGTCCGCCCATATTGCCCACCAGCGGGTACATACGGCGCCATGCGAAGATGGACGGCGCATCCGCAGTGGTGACCAGGAGAGGGCGAGTAGCGACCCCAAGAAGGGCGAGGCAGCGTTCATCGTGAAGGGGCGGGCAGTCGATTATGACCGCTCGATAGGACCGCTGCGCCACTCGGACAATCCGCGCCAAGTGCTCAGCTCCTAGGACATGGGACAGGGCTGGCTCAGGCGGCGCCAAGAGCACGTGCAGGCCGCTCTCATGAATGGCGCAGACATCCTGAATGTGCCGTGGAGTCAACTCATCCAACACGGGCGCCAGGTCCACGATCGTCCGCGGCCCCTTGAGGTCCAGCATGGCCGATACGTCACCCGTGAGCATGTTGCCGTCGATCAGGAGAACCTGTCCTTCCACGATGGCGGTTGCCACCATGGCTATGTTCACGGCCAGAAAGGTAGCACCGGCGCCACCCTTCGCCCGGAAGAACGCTACGACGCGGCCTGTGGTGGCACTGACCCCCTGGTTATGCTGAAGGCGGGTCAGGATGTCCGGAAGCCGGTCCAGCTCATCGGGCACCAGCAGGGCATCGGTCAGACCAAGGCGCATCGCCTCTCGGACCGCATCGAACCCATGCGAACGCAGGAGCAGGATGATCTTCGTGTTCGGCAGGAAGGTGAGCAGGTTCGAGGCCAGCTCCAAGGTCGCTCCCGGACTGAACTGCTCATCCAGCAACACGATGGCCGGTTGCAGCTCACCAAGCGTACGGATGGCCTGGTCTGGTTGCGAGACGACGGTCGGCTCCTTGCCAACCCGCCGGCTGATGGTGTCCAGGAACTTCACCAGGGAGCTATCACTCGTGCACAGGGCAATCCCGCTCATGAGCCAGCACCCTCCTTGCTCGGTGTCACTCTGAGCAGTTGCATCTGCCTTGCTGTCACCTGAAGCCCGACGAGCCCAGTCGCCTGTGCTTCAGGTACCTGCACACCGACCCAGGCCCCCTTGGGGTCCACCTCTGCCACGGGTAGTCCCGCAAGGTATAGGCTGGTGACCATGCCACGCTTCCCATCCGGGTCAGGTACGGTTACCACAATGTCGGCCAGATCGCCTACGAGCAGGTTGTCATCGAAGCTCACGATTTGACTCCGGTGAAGCCGGATTACACGCTGCCCGTCGGGGATGAGTACACGGTTGGTAAGGGCGCGGTTGACCACCAGGTCGCCCCTCTCAAGCCGGATTAGAGAGACCTTCCCTTCGATCTCCTCCAGGTCCGTAATCATCCCGGGCTGAAGGAATGCTTGGGGAATGGAGACCGTGGTCAGGTCTGACTCCGACAGGGGGACCTGGGCCGGGATCTCCGTGGCCGCAACGAGTACATCTACCCGGTCGCCAAGCTGGGCTTCCACCTGCTGGACCCGATCATGGACAACAAAGGCGGTCACGATTGATAGAAGCAACGCCGCTCCCAGGAAGATTCCGATATGGCGTTTGGCCTCCAGCATGGCACCCTCCCCTTTGACCGATGTAGTGATTCCCAGTCTCTCGCGGAGTGACTGCCCACCTGCCTCTGAGCAGGCGGGCCTTGGCTATCGACTCTGGGGTTCGAGATCCAGGATTCCGTTGCCGTAGCTCACCACTCGGATCCCCAGTTTTGGCGTCAGCTCCGGCGCCAGGATCAGCCAGACCCGCTCATTCAAGACGACGAAGCTGCCGGTGTCAAAGCTACGTGACCCATCAACCACCCGCAGGTTTCCTGCCCTCGTTAGCTCCCCGTTCACCGGGCGCTTGAGAATTCGTGATAGCGAGTCCAGAGAGATCACGGGGGCTCCCGGGTTCGTGAACATGTAGACCTGACCCAGGACGTGCCCGTAAAGGCGCACGGTGACCAGGTTGTCACCGGCAGTGGCTTTGTCCGCAGCAGCCACCGGATCGACCGGCTGAACTGGCCGCGATGGCTTCGGGGTTGGTTTCGGAGTGGGGGGCGGTGGTGCTGCGGGCTCTGGCTTCGGTGCGAAGCGAGGGAGATCTGTTTCAGAAAGCACATCGTTGAATGCTGGCTCCGGATTGGGGGGCAGTGTGGTCGGGGTGGAAGGCGCCGGCTCGTCTACCTGCGCGCGAACAACCGCAGGGGAAGCGGGCACAGCGGGCGGCGGGGCTACCTCGGGTGCTACCTGTGGTGCCTCGCTTGACTGTGTTGTAGTGCGCACAGCAAGTCCGGTTATGGTGACCACGCCCACAAGGACAGCCGAAGCCACCAGCCCCCGCACGAGTCCCGTCCGATTGGTCGGAGGGCGCCCGGTGGGCACTGGCATGTCCACCGGGGCTGGCCTCTCGCTTTCATGTCGCCGGATGACCGCCTCTTCGGCTGGTGGTGCAACTGCAGGGCCATTGGAGGCATCCTCACTCTCCCTTGTGCTGAGCTGAGTGAGTGCCTGCCTCACCTCGTCCAGGGAGGCAAAGCCGCCCCAGAGACAGCGCATCATTATGAAACGGACGGCCGGTGAGGACTGTCGCGAGGGCGGCGTGGCTTTAACTGGAGTGGAACTTGTCTCATCTCCAAGCAACTGACGGAGCATGTTACCCAGGGCCTTGATCACGCTCCCGCCCGACCCGAGCCGGATACCCGAGGTCAACGCTAAGCCGGCGAGATCCAGGACCCAACTCCCAGTGTCGAGTCGGCGCACGTGGTCCGGTGTGACCTCATCTGGCAGCAGGGCGGGCCTGGTGCTGGCGAGGTGAGCCAATGTCTCGACCACCTGAAGTAGGCAGGTCGCTAAATCATCCGAACTGAGTTCTTCCGCCATCCATGCGTCTCGCAGAGAGGGGCCAGTCGGGATCTCCCCTACGTTCCAGCGAAGCCCCTCGGCGGTTCCGGCCATCCTGAACACTTGCAGTCCTGAATGACCGGGAAGCGGGCGAAGCACCTCGGGTTCTGCCATGAAGTACAACTGCTGTCCGGTTCCGCTGTCCTCTGCCCGACAGAACCTGGTCTCACCATGCTGCACCTCATCAATGATCAAGTGATTGTCATAGCAGAACAAGGTATCACCCCCAGTATTTGGAATCATATCACAGGGGGCTTCTCCCTTTCAAGTGGAAATCGAGATGCTACCTTCCTATCTGTACAGAACTGACGAAATCACCCTCCTCTCCCAGCAATCCGAATCCGATCCGCCATGACGGCAATGAACTCGGAGTTCGGCGGCCTGTTCTTCCATCCCGGGCCGAATAGGGTCTGAAGCATGTCTTCGTCGCCGTGGGTCCAGGCGCTCACGATTGCATGGCGGATCGAACGCTCCACTCTCGATGGAGTGCTGCCGTACTCCTTGGCTACCGTGGGGTAGAGGATCTTGGTCACCCCGCTCAGCAGGCTCTCGTTCTCCACCACCAGGTCGATGGCCCTTACCAGGAACCGATGACCGTTGATCCGGCTTGAGATTCCGATCTCAGCGAGGAGCCCGGCTACCCTCTCCTCGTTCGTCGCTGGCACGCTCCGCTGGACGGCCGGGTACTCCACCACTGCCGTTGCCAGGGCTCCGTGAACTCCCGAACGTAGGCCCGTCCTTCCTCGACCGGTTACGAGTTGACGAATCCTCGCTCCCAACAGGTCCATGGCAACTGGCTTCAGCAGGCAGTAGTCGGCGCCGGCCTCCAGAATGGTCCGAACTAGGGCTTCTCTCCCGACTGGAGAGACCACGAGGATTCGGGGAGTCTGGGGCATACGCAGGCTGCTTAGTTGCTCCAGGACACCGAGGGCGTCAAGCCTCGGCAGGAGCATCTCCATCACCACCACGTCCACCGGGCAATCCTGAATGGCCTTGAACAGCGCCTCCCCATCGGCCACACAGTGGACAAGGGTCATGTCGTCCTGATCTTGCAGGTACCTGCGCAACGGGCGCTCGAACTCGGCCAGGACGCCGGCCAGAATGCGAATCGGGTTCATGCTCTCCTCCCCTCGCTCTAGCTCGCCAGGACGGCCACGGCGTTCTGAGCAGCCCTCCGCACCACCGGATCGAGCACGATCTTGCCAAACCCACCAAACAGCCCAATCCGGCGCCCAATCGCCATGGCGGCGACAAACTGGTGATAGGGCAGGAGCGGCTTCCGCTCAAAACTCACCGGTCCCCCGAAGGCTGGGTGGTCCCAAACGGTGGTATCTTCGAGCTCTCCCTCCTCAAGTTCATCGATCGCAATCAGGACCTCCATGGAGTTGGGCCGGCGGATAACCGGGACGTCGATGCCCCAGTCGTCGTGGGCCTTCACCAGATCCCAATAGAGGTGCATGGTGCGGATCGCCACGCCGGAGAACTGGAAGGTCTGCTCGGCCCGGACCAGCCAGGCCACCGTCCGTCGGATGATCTCTGGGATGGCGGGATAGCTGCGGAGTTGGAGGTTCATGCTTCGGGTCAGCCCGTTGCCTACTCGGACAGTTACTCGCCGCAGATAGCTCTCCAGGATCTGGCCCAAGATCATCTCGTTCATGGATGACTCCTCCTTGTTGGGGTTGTACAATCCGGTCCGATTTGAGGCCGACTCGGTTTCCGTCCAGTCTCGGGGAGCCAATAGACAACCTGCGGGTCCTGGTAGATCCCGTCGGCCCACTTACACCCTACATGGACAAGCCAGTCCTCCACGATATCGGCCGCTCGGCGACCCTGGGGCGTTCCTCCTCGGATCACCGTGAGCTTCTCGCTACGGATGAGGACCCGGGCGCCCGATGGATGAATGTACTGAATGGTACCTGGGGCTTCCGCCTCGGCTTGGTTCCAATCGCTCACGAGAGCTGGTCCCTTTGAACCGCCTAGCAGGGCACTCCTGAGGTGCTCCCCGAAGTCGTCGGTTCCCGACTCCCGATTGGTCTGCGCCGGCTCTTGGGCCTCTTTGAGGCGAAGATAGGCAAGGACCAGTTGCTGCCGTTCTTCTCCTTTGGCCTCCAGGAAGCAATCCTCTAGTAGCTGGATCTGCTCTTTGATGGACAAGGGCTGACCCCCAGCCATCCCCCTCTTCTCTTCAGCTGCGAGAGCAGTCTCGTCGGCCATTCGTCTCACCCCCACTCGTTGATGGCCTGTCCGTGGTTCGACTCTATCACGTAGCGGGATCGGGAATAAATGGAAAAAGACCGGGTCATCCCGGTCTCGCTGTGGTGGGTTGTGCTGTTAGCACACGCCGTTCGTCTTGTTCGATTTCACTATGTCGTGTTTGGACGAGTGTTCGTGTGTTGCCAATTTGTGTAAATCACCACTATAATTTGGAAAGGAGTTCCTGTTTTCATGGGGGGTGGGCTCATGAGCGTGGGCAGTCGCGTCCAGCATCTTCTCGATTCTCACGGGCACTCGTATGCCCAGGCTGACCAGCTGACTGGAGTTAGCAGAGAGACAATCCGCCGCATTTGCATTGGGCACAACCCGCCCAAGCTCCGTTTCTACCTGCGGAAAGTCGCCCAGGGGTATGGCATTGATGAGTTGTCCCTCCTGGAGGGTGCCTCGCCTAAGGGAGAGTTCGAGTGGATCATTCGTCACGCTGCTCCCGGACAGCGCCTGGAGTGGGCCCTGATGACCCGGTCCCAGCGGGTGAAGGTCACGCTCGACTTCCTAATGAGGAAGTACCCGGAGAAGGTAACCACCAAGCTACTGGCCTCTGCTTGTGGTAGGCCGGAGCTGGCTATTTGCACCCTGCTGGCCAGGTGGAGGGTCTCTCCACCTGACCGCAGAACCGCTGATCTGGTAGCGGAGGCGATCCATGGATTGACTGAGATCCCTGTCTCGTGGTTTCGTAGCGGACAGGTAGCTGGCCAGTGGGTGGACCCGCTGGCAGGCCTCCCTCGTGTGAGTCGCTTCCTCCAAATGGCTCGGTCAGCGAGTGCATCTGAGGGAGTTGCTGCTCTTCAGGGGATGGTTGGCCATTGACCTCACTATCCGTTGTCCCCAGGGATCCGGGAGTGATCACCGCAAAATTGTGCTGTGGCCGCTCCCGACCTCCATCATCCGCATGGGTTCAATTCCGTCGCCAGGGCCTGCGAAGGCGGGGCCGTTTGAAGCAAGCATCACTCCGAGGACCATGGCGATCACCAGCATAACCTTCTTCACGATTCGCCCTCCTTGCTTGTCAGCGGCTCACACCGTCCATGGAGTCCATCACCTTTGCGACTACATCAGGGTACTGGAGGGCGATGGACCGAGCCAGGTCACCCGCTTCTGCCATAATGTCGTGCCGGTCACACGCCTCGGCCTTCTCCTTGGCTATAATCGCAGCCCGCAATGCCAACTCCGGTTCGTTGCACTGCGCACTAGCGCGAGCCAGGATCTCTAGCCCCGTTGGTAGGAGGTGTGGAGCTTCCGAAAACACCTTCTCAATCAGGGGCATGGCTGCAATCGCATACCCCGCAGCCTCAGCCGGGTTCTTTTTGAGCATTGATAACTGCGCAAGGTCCAGTAGGTGATCGGCTTTCAGGCGGGGATCATGCTCGCAAGCCTGTTCTCCAGCCCCGATAAGTGGCTCTGCTTCGTCTACCCTTTGAAGGCGGAGTGCTTCCCAGACAGCATAGGTACGAGCCATTTGGGCAATCTGACGATCGCCATACTTGGTCGCCGCCTCGAAGGTGGCTTTGAACTGGTCAAGAGCCTCGGGATTCTGGCCTGCCGCTCGGAGGTAGGTGCCTAGGTTGAGCATGGCCGGCAGGAGTTGATCTCGCAGGGCCGGACACCTCGGGATAATCGACAGGAGTCGGCGCTGGGTTTCGGCCGCTGAACTCTCCATGCCTTGAATGCGGTGCCGAATCCACCCTAGGTTGGCGAGCGCCCGCCCTAACAGCACGTCATCCTTCAGTTCCTCCGCCAAGTAGACCGCCAGTCTAGCGGGGTCGAGCGCCTCGGTGTAAAACTGAAGCCGTCTCAAGCTACTACTTCTGGCAAGGAGGAGGAATGCCTCTCGCTCTGTCGGCCATTCGCTATTGGCTAAAGCCAGGGCGGCCTGTTCGGCACACGCTGCCCACTGCTGGCGGTCAAACAGGTCTGTTACCGTATCGAACACATCCGCCACTGGTCTTCCCTCCTGCCAAGTTGACTGGAATCGACTTCCAATTCGATTATAGGTCATCCATTATGTGGAATCAAGAGGGAATTTATCCAGCAGAATAGCGCAGACTGGTGTTGATGTTCTCGCCATTTACGGCTGCACGGACGAAAGGCGATACCTGCCTGCTACGAGCAGATGACCGATCTTAAATCAGGGTGCCTGACCCGGAGTCTCCATCGGGAGCGTAAGACGCCCTAGGGGTGAGATGGTCAGGTTCAAGAGCTTCGTTGAGCGGGTCCAGATAGGCATCTCGACGGATGAGCCACCGATCGGATACCCGAACGAGCTGCATGCGGTGTGGAGTGTCGAGACCAAAGGTGGTAACTGCGCTCGGGCTTTCGACGTAATGGTAGCCGAGAGAGAGCGACTCAATCACCTCAACATCAGCCGTGCTACCCACGATATCAGCGGACAGGAAGGTTATGTGGACTTTGGCGGTCACGAACTTCATCTCTCGTTCAGCAGCATAGGCATGAAACGCTCGGACTCGCTCCTGCTCGTACGCCGCCAGATCGGCCCCGGCTACGGTTTCTGCCTCAGCGAAGGCCGTGTCGTACAGTTCGACAACTGACTCAGCTTTTCCATCGTGGAGGAGTGCCCTCGCTCGGGTATCGAGAGCGTCACGAACGGCTGCCTTGACCTTAAGCGTTCCTGAGTCAACCATCGCCACTCCAGCGGGTGCCAGAACGGCCACACCCAGCAGAAAAACCGCCCACCGACACGTCTTTCGGTTCATCAGCATCCCTCTCATCCCTAACCCCTCGCCGCTGGAGGGTGGCTTCCACCCATCATAAGGGTTGATGAACTACTTCCGTTATATGATGGTCCACCTATCGGCACACGAGGCCCGGCTGTTGAGCCTGACTCGACCGCCACTTTTCGCGCAGAGTGACTGCCCAGGCTACCCTGAGCTTCTGTCCACTAGGGTGAGCAGCCTATCTAGACCGGCCCTTGCACAGGAAGAGGTACAACCGCTCGTTGATGCGGATGTACCTCTCATAATTTGGCATAGGTTGGGGGTACCCGGGGAGAAGGCCCTGTTTCCGGCTACGGCGCAGACTCGTGCGCTGACTGCCTGTGTTTTGTCAACAGGATTTCCCTGGTCTGATCATCGCGAACTCCCTGGTGCGATCATGAGGATTTCCCTGGTCTGATCACCAGAAATCCCTGGTGAGTTTCCAGTTCGGCCGTCACTTCTGACGCATCAGCGCATGCTTCAGGCGGTAGCTCTCACCCTCGAAAACAATCAACTGGCCGTGGTGAGCCAGGCGGTCAATCATCGCTGCCGCCATCTGGTCATCGGTGAAGATGCCGCCCCACTTTGAGAACTCCAGGTTCGTCGTAATGATCAGGCTCCGACGTTCATAGCTGGCGGCGATTACCTGGAACAATAGCTGCGCCTCTTCGCGGTCCATGGGCAGATGTAGAATAGGGGCTTGGCGCCTTCCGGCCTTTCGGCCGTAGGTCTC
Organism: Symbiobacteriaceae bacterium; assembly: GCA_041690255.1. Taxonomy (GTDB): domain Bacteria; phylum Bacillota; class Sulfobacillia; order Symbiobacteriales; family Symbiobacteriaceae; genus JAWLHU01. The sequence goes on along the minus strand of JAWLHU010000029.1, from coordinate 2,973 downwards.
CACGCCCCTTTCTCCGAACCGGACGTGCACTTTTCTGCATCCGGCTCTCCATAAGGTTTCAAGAGGTCAGCAGGTCACTGAGGTGTTCGAGAACCAGGTCCTCGTCATATGACAGGTGTCGGAACTTCGCTCGTTCCGTGCGGACCAGGACCTCATTCCACCGGTGAAGGATTTTGGTTCCCTTGTAGCGATACCGTTCCACTTTGACTCGTGCAACGCGAAACAGCTCTGCTTTCCCGTCTCGGAACTCCCAGTCGGGGCACCATCTGGCTATCATCCGCTTCACTGGCATCTTGTGGTGCTTCTTGCGGAGCCACCTGAAGACGCGATGCCATGTGTAGTAGTCAAGATAGGAGAAGGTCGATTTGGCGGCGTCATATCGGTAATAGTTCGACCACCCGCGCAGGATCGGGTTAAGCTGCCCGAGGATGTCCCCGAGGCTCATGGGGATCGTTGCTCGGCTGGTGATCTTCTTCACCTTTTCTTTGACGCGCATGAGACTGTCTTTTGTCGGGTAAGTGAGAAGCTGTTTCTTTCCGTGCTTGGACTTGACCTGGATTCTATGTCCTAGGAAGTTGAACCCCTCTTCGACATGAGTGACGAGCGTCTTCTCTTGGGAGAGCTCCATTTTCATGTGCTCCCTCAGAAATTCGGCTGTTTCAGTCTTGAGGGTTTCCGCTTGTTCCTTAGTGCCGTGCACCACCACTACGAAGTCATCTGCGAACCGTACAAGTTTGTATGTCGGTAGGCCCTTCTTACGCAAGTGTTGCCGAAGGCTGGAATACCGACCCATTTCCTGCCACCGGCGGGCATAGTGCTCGTCCAGGATGGACAGGTAGAGGTTCGCAAGCAGAGGAGAGATGATTCCTCCCTGGGGTGTGCCAGTTAGCGTGGAACGCCGCTCGCCCATCTCCGTGATGACTCCCGACTGGAGGAACAGCTTTACCAAGCGCAGTACTTTGCGGTCGGTAATTCGTTCTCTCAGCTTGTTGAGCAGAATCCCGTGGTCTACATAGTCGAAGCAGGCTTTAATGTCTCCTTCGATGATCCACTGGTATCCTGAGTGCGGGTGCGCAAACTTATAGATCTCCGAGATCGCGTCTTGGGCACGACGCCCGGGCCGATAGGCGTAAGAGCCCTCATAGAAGTCAGCTTCCAGGATGGGTTCTAGCACCATACGGAGGGCTTGCTGCACAACCCGGTCACGTAACGTTGGAATGCCAAGGTAGCGAACTTTGCCGTTCTTCTTGGGGATTCCCTTCTGTCGGACGGGTGTCGGGCGATACGCCCCATTCCGGAGTTCCTGATAGATGCTCGTCAGGAAACTCGTCACGCCGATCCGCTCTTCTACGTAGTACCGAGTCATCCCGTCCGCGCCTGCCGTTCTTGACCCCTTGTTTGACCTGATGTGTTGCCAGGCCACCCAGAGGGTCCGGCGGTCGCAGACGAGATTGTAGACATCGTGAAACCGTAGGGTCCGATCCTTTGCTGCCCACTCGTGAAACTTCGTTTGCCACGTAAGTACCCAGTCCTCTGGTTCACGAGAATTCACTCGTGAGTCCTCCTTACCTGTCAGCGAGTTTCTCCCTTACTGTCTCCCTTCGCCATGTGGCCGGCTTTCCCGGCCTCGGACTACTACGGAGACTCCGCCACTGCTGGTGCCTTCGGGGGACACCGCCCCTATCCTTCGCAGGAGTGGCCTCCAGCAGCTTCCCACGTTCACTTGACTCCGTTCGAGCGACACGGCATCCACCTTACACCCCTACGAGCCTATCTCTGGAGCAATTGCACTCTCACCAGAGCCACCGGCGCGGGATACGGCTAACCCGTCGCCAGTGCCGTCGCGGATACGGATAACCGCTGACGATACTCGTGGACAACCCATATCCACCAGATTTGAGTTGGTGACGAATCAAGGGGCTTCGACCGATGGTTTGCTTGCGCTATGCCTTCCGCTCTTGCTGGCACGCCTGCACCGTCTGGTAGTTCCGATGCAGCGTTACTGTTGTCAGGGCTGCTCCCGGGCTCCGGCGCGGTCCGCCATTACCCTGCCCCTAGCTTCGTCCCCCAGGTGCATCTGAGGGCGGCAACCATTTCAGGTTGCACGGTATATGTCAAGCGCCTCGTGGCGCACAGCCCCACTCATCGATAATGACAAGATCGGCCTTCGCCAGTTCGTTCACGGTTCGTTCCAGGTGGCCAGCACGTTTGCTTTCGCTCAGGCGAGTAACCAGTGACGTAGCCGTAAAGAAGCGGGTAGCGATGCCCAACTCATATGCCCTCACCCCGAGGGCAATGGCCAGATGGGTCTTCCCCGTACCCACAGGGCCGAACAGCACGAGGTTCTTCTTGTCCCGGACGAACTGACAAGAAGTCAGTTCGTCCGGCTGCAGCGTTGAGGGGAGACGTAGGGCATTCCACTCGTAAGTTTCGAGGGTCTTGCGTACTGGAAAGGCGGCTCGTTGGAAGAGGCGAGCCTTACGAAGGCGCTCCCGGTGTTCGAGTTCCTCTTTGAATACACGGTACAGAAACTCTTCCTGCTTTGGGGTTGCCTCCAGGTCACATAGCCGGACGGGGTTCTGGCTGAGAATCAGCTGCCGGCAGAACTGCGCGATTCCCTGCCGGATCTCACTGCGGTCCATGCTCTGGCCCTCCTGTCGTCACGAGAAGGGCATCGTAGCAACTCAGATCCGGTCCCGGCTCGCCCGGTGTGTCGAGACCATAGTGGGCAATCCGTGCGGCAATCATCGTAGCGTTCACGTTAATACTGCCAGCACGCCGGCGGACCAGCGCTTCCTGCATGGAGGTAATGGCCACCTCCAGCCCATACTGGCCAGAAAGGTCCTTGATGAGCCGTAGGGCCTGTCGCAAGCCGCTCATCCATGTAGTCGCGTACCTCGCAGGACATGTGGCTGCGCATCGGACTGTTCCGCCACGCACCAGGTTTTGTGATGAGTTGGTCCACGATAGTCA
>JAWLHU010000028.1:0-36516 GCA_041690255.1 Symbiobacteriaceae bacterium | reverse complement strand
CCGAGCTTCGGCTCGGGTTCACACTGGGGATTGGGGTAACGGTAGCCCGGCTGACTCTGGATCAGCTAGTCTAGGTTCGAATCCTAGATCCCCAACCAGATATTCCGGCATAGCTCAACGGTAGAGCATCCGGCTGTTAACCGGAGGGTTGTAGGTTCGAATCCTACTGCCGGAGCCAATTGACGGCGGACACTCATTCGTCGTCATCCTGCGGGTTTAGCTCAGTTGGTAGAGCGCCACCTTGCCAAGGTGGAGGTCGCGAGTTCGAGTCTCGTAACCCGCTCCATGGTTCCGTTTACTAGAGTCGAACGAGCGCCTCCACCGTAGGTGGAAGTCGCAAGCGGAGCCATTTGTGATCCCGCTCCAAAACATATGGCGGTGTAGCTCAGTTGGTCAGAGCACACGGTTCATACCCGTGGTGTCGCTGGTTCAAATCCAGCCACCGCTACCACATCCCTCACCTTGATAAGTGAATACAGATACACAGATGGCCCGGTAGCTCAGTTGGTAGAGCATGCGACTGAAAATCGCAGTGTCGCCAGTTCGATTCTGGCCTGGGCCACCATCTGTCGGGGAGATACCCAAGTGGCCAAAGGGGGCTGACTGTAAATCAGTTGCTAACGCTTCGGTGGTTCGAATCCACCTCTCCCCACCAATATCTGCGGGTTTAGCTCAGTTGGTAGAGCGCCACCTTGCCAAGGTGGAGGTCGCGAGTTCGAGTCTCGTAACCCGCTCCATGGTTCCGTTTACTAGAGTCGAACGAGCGCCTCCACCGTAGGTGGAAGTCGCAAGCGGAGTATTTGCGATTCATTTACAGAGACGACGAAAGTTGTTCAAGATGTAAATGAGGCGCAAATGTGGAGCGCAGAAGTTCGAGTCTCGTAACCCGCTCCATAGTATCTGGGGCTGTAGCTCAGTTGGGAGAGCGCTTGAATGGCATTCAAGAGGTCAGGGGTTCGATTCCCCTCAGCTCCACCAGGTATCCTGCGCGGTTAGCTCAGCTGGGAGAGCACATGATTGACGTTCATGAGGTCAGAGGTTCGATCCCTCTACCGCGCACCAGTGTGAAGACCGGCCCCGCTCCACGGCGGGGCTGATTCTTCCAAGAGATGTCCAAGTTTGCGGAGGCGTGGTGTAGAGGCCTAACATGCGGCCCTGTCACGGCCGAGACCGCGGGTTCGAATCCCGTCGCCTCCGCCAAATTTCTTTCCTGATGGTTTCATGCAGATGTGGCGGAATTGGCAGACGCGCACGGCTCAGGACCGTGTCGGGTAACCACTCCCGGTGGGAGTTCGAGTCTCCCCATCTGCACCACCTAACAAGGAGCGGCGTCGCTCCTTTCCATGCTGATGTAGCTCAGTAGGTAGAGCACGTCCTTGGTAAGGACGAGGTCACCGGTTCGATCCCGGTCATCAGCTCCAGTCTCTGCGAGGGTAGCTCAGTCGGCTAGAGCACACGGCTGATAACCGTGAGGTCCCGGGTTCGAATCCCGGCCCTCGCACCAGGTTCCTTCTCACCGCGGAGTGGAGCAGTCCGGTAGCTCGTCGGGCTCATAACCCGAAGGTCGCAGGTTCAAATCCTGCCTCCGCAACCAACGCTGCGGAGCAGACCCTCGCGAGAGGGTTTGCGGCATGCGGCCCCATCGTCTAGGGGCCTAGGACGGCGCCCTCTCACGGCGCAAACTGGGGTTCGAATCCCCATGGGGTCACCAACTCTGTTCCTGCTGGTGTAGCTCAGCCGGTAGAGCAGCTGATTCGTAATCAGCAGGTCGCCGGTTCGAGTCCGGCCACCAGCTCCATTGGCGCCTGCAAAGGCGCTATCCTGCTTTCTCACTACGGAGAGGTGTCCGAGTGGTTGAAGGTGCCGCTCTCGAAAAGCGGTGTGGTCAAAAGCCACCGTGGGTTCGAATCCCACCCTCTCCGCCAGAGCAGAAACGCCCAGTGCAACAGCGCTGGGCGTTTTACTATGGAAAGCGCTTTGGGGAAGATAGTTGTCTTTAGGGAGCAAGGCGCGTCCGGTCACGTGGAAAGGCGGTTGCCTCACGCACGTTGGATAGGCCCAGAAGCCGAGCCGTCAGCCGCTCCGCCCCGATCGCAAAACCCCCGTGAGGAGGCATACCGAAGCGGAAAACCTCCAGGTAAGAAGCGAAGGACTCCGGGTTAAGGCCCCGCGCCTGCATTGACTCGATCAGCATGGCGGCCTGGTGGATCCGCTGGCCGCCGGTAGTGACCTCCAGACCGTTCATAAGCAGGTCGAAAGAAGCGGTCAGAGTAGCATCCTCGGGCGCCGGCATGGCGTACATCGGGCGAATATCCCGTGGATACCGAGTAACGAAGACCATGGCCGGCCTGCCGGTCTCTCCGACGTACTGGCAGATCAGCCGCTCCCCTTCTGGGTCGAGGTCACCACCCGCTGAGAGCTTGCCATACCTGCGCTCCACGATTTCCTGTGCCTCAGACATGGGAATCCGCGGGATCTCTCCCACAGCAGGTACCGTAACGCCCCATAGCGCCAACTCTGATTCGCACTGCTCGGCTACCCGGTTGAACATATGCCGCAGCAGCCCGGTCTCCAGGTCCATGAGATCCTCCTCCGACTGAATGAAGCCCATCTCCACGTCGAGCGAGGTATACTCGTTCAAATGCCGGGAGGTGTTGTGCTCCTCGGCCCGATAGACCGGCGCAATCTCAAAGACCCGCTCGAATCCGGCCCCGACCATCATCTGTTTGTAGAACTGCGGTGACTGAGCAAGGTAGGCTTTCCGCTCAAAGTAATCAACCGAAAAGAGGTTAGAGCCGCCCTCTGTCCCAGTCGCCACGATCTTCGGGGTGAAGATCTGAGTGAACCCCTGACCGGCCAAGTACTCCCGGAAGGCGCCCACCAGGGCCGCCTGCAGGGTGAAGACCGCATGCACCTTCGGGTGGCGCATGCTGAGCACCCGGTGGTCCAGGAGAGTCTCCAAGCCGGGCTTCAACTCCTTCTTGTTCAGCTCAAACGGCAGAGGCGACTCAGCGGCCGAAAGCACCCGTACGGACGAGGCATGCACCTCAGCCGCACCAGAAGGAGCAGAAACGACCCGTCCAAAGACCTCCACCACGGACTCCGACGGAATGGAGCGAACCAGATCGCCCTCCAGCACGCACTGGGCCATTCCGGAACGGTCCCGGAGCATCAGAAAGGCCAAGTTCCCGCCCAGCGTTCGGAGGTTGTGGACCCAGCCCTGAAGCTTGACAGATTCACCTACATACGCGGCCAACTGCTTGGCGAGCACACGAGACATAAATGGTTCCTCCCTGCAGAGATATAGCGTCCCGATCATCGCCATCGGCCGCATCCGCATTCATGTCCATGTGATCACCTCCCGTAAGGCCATACAAAAAAGCCCCATCCCCATATAGGGACGAGGCTTACGCTCGCGGTACCACCCTAGTTGCCGCCCGCAGGGCGACCCCTCTCCCGGTAACGGTGGGTTGCCGGCCGTGCCTACTGCGGTCTTGCAGACCGGTTCAGACGGCGCTCGTGGGGGTCGTTCGCCTGGGTGCGCCGCCATCCTTTCACCCGTGGATGGCTCTCTGCAGGTCGCTGACACCAGGGTACTCTCCCACTCATCGCATTGGGCGAGATTTGCATCGAATAATACGCCCGAAACTCCCAACATGTCAAGAGGGATATTTTGCCCCAAGGGTGGCGTTGTGCTATAATTTGACGGTGCTTGACCACGGCAGAGACCAGAGACTGAAAGGAGCCCGAGCCCCGTGGAACTTTACTTGACCGAACAGCAGACCGAGAATCAGCGCCTTTCCGTCCGTGTGACGAAGACGCTTCACCATGAGCAGACCGACTTCCAGGAGCTCACGATCGTAGAAACCCAGCAGTGGGGCCGTCTGCTGGCGCTTGATGGCTTCTTTCAGACGAACGATGTCGACGAATTCGTCTATCACGAGATGGGTGCCCATGTACCGCTCTTCACCCATCCGGACCCCAAGCGGGTCCTGGTGATCGGCGGGGGTGATGGCGGCATGGTCCGCGAGGTCGTGAAGCATCCCGGCGTGGAGCATGTCGACCTGGTGGAGATCGATGGCCGCGTGATCGAAACCTCCAAGCAGTTCTTTCCGCAGATCTCGGTGGCGCTGACCGGTAACCCCAAGGTGCACGTCCACGTGGAGGACGGCATTAAGTGGGTGCAGGACCGCCAGGCCGAGTACGACGTGATCATTATCGACTCGTCGGAGCCGATCGGCCCGGGCGAGGGGCTCTTCACCGCCGAGTTTTACGCGAACGTCTATAAGTGCCTCACTGGCAACGGCGTGATGGTCGCCCAGACCGAGTCGCCCTGGACCAACGCCCACGTGATTCAGCGGGCCTTCGGTGGGATCAGCAAGTCCTTCCCAATCACCCGTCTGTACACCTGCGCCGTGCCAACCTACCCGACCGGTCTCTGGTCGTTCACCCTCGGCTCGAAGGTCCATGATCCGCTCATGGCGGAGCCTGAGGCCCGGTTTGGCGACATGCCGACCAAGTACTACACCCCCTCGCTACACCACGCCGCCTTCCAGCTCCCCCGCTTCGTGCAGCAGATCACCGAGGAGGCTGGAAAGTAGCCATGGGTGGTCTTAACTTCGCCGGTTTCCCACACATTGAGCGGCTCTCCGACTTCATGGCGGCATCGGACGACTACGAAGGCTCAAAGGTCGTTCTCTGGGGCATCGGTCAGGATTTCACCACCTCGTACCGCCCCGGGACCCGATTTGGCCCTGGCCGGATCCGGGAGGCCAGCTATGGCGTGGAGGAGTTCAGCTACCACTCCCTCAAAAGCCTGGCCGACAAGACGTTCTTCGACCTGGGCGACATTGCCGTGATTTTTGGTGACGCCAAATCCACCCTTGATCGGGCCTATCAGGTCGCCAAGAAGCTGAATGATGATGGTAAGCTGTCGATCATGATGGGCGGCGAGCACCTGGTTACACTCCCCTGCGTCCAGGCGGCCTACGAGAAGTACGGCAATGACCTGGTTCTGCTCCAGTTCGACGCCCACGCCGACCTGCGGGAGGATTATTTGGGCAACCAGTACTCCCACGCCGCGGTTATGAAACGCTGCCTGGATTTCATGCCGGCCAAGAACCTCTACCAGTTCGGCATTCGCAGCGGGACGGCCGAGGAGTACCAGATCGGCTCCATTCAGTGCAACCTCTTCCCCCACGAAGTGCTCCGGCCGCTCAAGGAGGTCATTCCGACCCTCGGCAACCGGCCGGTCTATATCACCATCGATATTGATGTGATGGACCCTGCCTTCGCCCCCGGTACCGGCACTCCAGAGCCTGGCGGTATCTCCAGCAAGGAGATGATCGATGCGATCCTCGCCATGGCCGGCCTGAACGTGGTCGGATTCGATGTGGTTGAGGTTGCTCCCGGTCTGGACCACACCGACCGGACCCCCGTGCTCGGCGCCAAGTTGATTCGGGAGGCCATTCTGGCGTTCGGCTAACAGCCAAGGAGGCGGAAATCTGTGCGCGTCATTGAACAGGTCCGTAGCGAGATCCGCCAGGCGTTCACGCAAGCTGTCAATCAGGCGGTAGCAGCCGGCGAACTGACCGGCCCTGCCCCCGCTGTGATCCTCGAAGTCCCCAAGGACAGGTCCCATGGCGACTTTGCCACAAACCTGGCCATGATCATGACCCGCCAGGAGAAGAAGCCGCCCCGGGTCCTGGCCGAGACGATTCTCCGCCACCTGAACACCCAGGGGACCTGGATCGAATCTACCGAGATCGCTGGCCCTGGCTTCATTAACCTGAAGCTGAAATTCGGCTGGATTCACCAGGTTCTGAGCGCGGTTCAGGACGAGGGCGAGAGGTTTGGCAAGAGCGAGCACGGCCAGGGCAAGCGAATCCTGCTGGAGTATGTCTCAGCCAATCCGACCGGCCCTATGGTCCTGGTACAGGCCCGTTCTGGTGCCTACGGCTCCACCCTCGCCCGGGTGCTGAATGCCGCCGGTTACCAGTGCAACAGCGAGTTTTACGTGAACGATGCAGGCAATCAGGTCCGCATGCTTGCCCGCACGATCGATCTGCGCGCCCAGGAGTTGCGTGGCGCCACCATTGAGATCCCCGAGGGGGGCTATCCAGGCGAGTACGTCATTGATGCCGCCCGAGCGCTGCTGGAGCAGGACCCGGATTTCCTCACAAAGCCAGACGAACAGCGGCTCGCCTTCCTGGAGAAGTGGGGTCCCGAGTACTTCCGTAAGGGCCAGGAAGAGGTCCTCGCCAGCTACGGCGTCGTCTTCGACCGCTGGTTCAGTGAGCGCTCCCTGCGCGACGCAGGCAAACCCGCCGAGTTGGTGCAGCGCCTGCTCGACGCTGGTGAGGCCTACGAGCAGGACGGGGCCATTTGGATGAAGACTACTAAGTACGGTGATGACAAGGACCGGGTTCTGGTCAAGTCTGACGGGGAGTATACTTACTTTGCCGCGGACGCCTGCTACCACATGGACAAGTACGACCGTGGTTATGAGGTGCTGATCGACGTGCTCGGTCAGGACCACCACGGCTATCTGGGTCGCATGAAGGCGATGGTCGAGTGCCTGGGCCACTCCAAGGAGTCCCTGGAGATCCTCTTCACCCAGATCGTCCGGCTCTTTAAGGACGGCCAGGAGTTCCGCATGTCCAAGCGGAAGGGCAACTTCGTCCTTATGGAGGACCTGTTCGATCAGGTACCGGTAGATGCCGCCCGGTTCTTTTTCCTTACCCGCAGCCTGGATGCTCACATGGATTTCGATCTGGACCTGGCCAACCTGAAGTCCAGCGATAACCCGGTCTTCTATGTGCAGTATGCACACGCCCGGATCTGCTCGATCCTGCGGCAGGCAGAGGAGCAGGGGCACAAGGTTTTACCTGCAGGACAGGCGCAACTCTCGCTACTCAACGAAGAGGTTGAGGCCGATCTCATGAGGAAGTTGGCCGACTTCCCAGAGGAACTGATCGGTGCCGCCGATGCCCGCGAGGCGCACCGGTTGACCCGTTATCTGAACGACCTGGCCACCCTCTTCCACGCCTTCTACACCAAGTGCCGAGTAGTAACCGAGGACACCGCGCTAACCCAGGCGCGCCTGGTGCTGGTCGATGCAACCCGCGTCGTCCTCCGGAATGCCCTGACCATGCTGGGGGTCTCTGCCCCAGAACGGATGTGATTCACCTTTGACGACAGAGACCCTCAAGGAGTGGGTGTTTGCCCTGCTGGCAGGAGGCCTGGCGGGCTTCCTCTTTGGCAAGTTGAAGCTCCCGGTACCTGCGCCGCCCACGATAGCCGGCATTCTGGGCATTGTGGGCATTGCGCTGGGTTACTGGCTCGCAAAGCGATAGCGTGCTAAAATAGCAAAAGAGCCCGCTCCCAGCGAGCAGGCTCTTTTCTATGCACCTTACGCCAGCGGTTCCCCGTTGATCTCGATCCGGTAGGCCATCTTCGAGCCATGGCGAAAGAGGCCGGCGACCACACAGTACTTCTCCTCGGAGAGCTGGACCGCCTTTTTCACCTTCTCGGGGTCAATGTCGGCCCCCTCAATCCGGTAGACCATGCGGAAGTCGGTGAAGGCCTTCGGATGTTCCGGCGCCTCATCCGCTTCGATCGCCACCTCGAGCTTGTCGAACTCCATCCGCATTTTGCGTAGGATTGAAACCACATCCATGCCTGTGCAGCCACCCAACGCTGCCAGAAGCAACTCCGAAGGGCGGGGGCCCTTATCCTCGCCGCCGACCTCGGCGCGAGCGTCCATGAGCACATTGTGACCGGAGTTCAGGTGAGCGTTGAAAGACATGCCGCCGGTCCAGGAGACAAGTGCTTCCTTCATGTGGACATCACCTCAATGGTTATCTTACCCTATGGGGTATTGGTTGAGAAGAGGCATCATTTTTTTCACGGCCTCGCGAACTCTATGTTGCCCAGGCGCGCTCATTAGGGTGAGGCGATCGGCAAAGGGGGCGACGACGCCGCTGAGGAGGGAATCATCGTGACCTTAGAGGAACGCTTCTTCGCCCTTTACAAACCCGAGCAGAACAGGCTATTCCGGACGGCCTGGGCCATCCTCGGGAACGAGGCTGACGCCGGCGACGCGCTCCAGGAGGCGACCATTCGTGCCTACCGGGCGTTTCACCAACTGAAGGGCGGCGAGGTAGCCTTCCCCGCCTGGATGCGGCGCATCCTGGTAAACACCTGTACCCAGATCCTCCGAAAGCGGATGAAAGTGATCCCGGTCGAACGGCCGGAGGATCTACATGAGCACGGCTCCACCGAGATCGATCTACCGATGGAGGGCGACGTCTGGGATGCTGTTCGGAGCCTGGATGAGCGCTATCGGGCCGTGGTGGTCCTTCGCTTCCTGAACGACATGCAACTTGAGGAGATCGCCGCTGCCCTGGACATCCCGTTGGGGACCGTGAAATCCCGGCTACACAGCGCACTCAAGCAACTACGGAACCGATTGCACGCCGGAGGAACGGAAAGGAGGGGCGCCGTGTAATGCAGTGCGAGCAGATTCAACGGGACCTGGTCGCATACCAGGCGGGTTCGCTCTCGCCGCAGGAGCGCGCCGCTATAGAAGCTCATCTTTCCACGTGCGAGGCCTGCGCAGAGGAGGCCGCCCTTATGAAAGAAACGAGCGAACTACTCACCAAAGGGCTGAAGGACTGGGTGGACCAGGGTGTCTGCCCGCCGGACATTGCCGAACGAATTGAACTGAACCTGCGGGAAGCGAGCGGCCGTCCGTGGTGGCAGCGCTGGCCGGCGTTGGTCGGTGTTGTTGCAACCGTTGCTGCGGTCTTTCTTGTGGCGGTTGCCACGAATCCTGACATTGCCCACAAGGTGGCCTCGGTCCCCCTGCTGGGTGCGATTGCAGCCCAACTTGCCTCCCCAGAACTGGACTTCCAGGTCGATCCGCAGAAGCCGGTCTCCGCTGCTCTCTTCAAACCCACTCGGACAGTCGACCTGAATGTGACCGCCGTCCAGGAAGATGCGACACTGACCGTTGTGCGGGTATCGACCGATGAGAAACTGCTGCGGGTGCAGTACTCGGTTGCTGGAGAGGGCCTGGTCCTTGGCAAGGACGAGCTTAGCCTGATCCCGCGGCTGACCAGCCCAGACGGGCCTGTGGCGCTTCAAAGCTACACCGCCGACCAGAAAGATGATGAGATTCGGTTTGTCGCCTACTTTGACGCCGTACCTGCGGGGGCATCGCTGACTCTCACTGTTCCCAGCCTTGAGTTGAGGGACGGTGGAACAAGGGGACCGTGGCAGGTTGCGTTCACCAACTGACAGTGAGAAGGATCGGCAGGGGTCGCCAAGACCCCTGCTTTTTGCATAGGCTGATACGTGGTCATGGTGCACTTGCATGATTTCCAGGATTTTGGTCCCCCCATGTCGAAGAGAGTGAGTACCAGATGGGAGGAGGACAGGCGTGAAACCAAAGGTGAAGGTTGGCCTCGCACTAGGAGGCGGCTTCGCCAGGGGGATCGCCCATATCGGTGTCCTTCAGGCCCTCTTATCCAATCAGATCCCCATCGATCTCGTTGCAGGAACCTCAGCCGGGAGCCTGGTAGGTGCGATGTTCTGTGCGGGCCTAGACCCCTGGCTCATGGAGCGTGTGGTGGAGCAGATGAACTGGCGGGCGCTAGTCAAATTGCGCCTCCGCCGCGACGGCTTGCTAGATGCTACGGGACTCGAACGTTTCATAGTGGGGCAAGTTGGGGATTTGCAGTTTCGAGACCTGGAGACTCCGTTCACCGCCGTGGCGACTGACCTGCTGACCGGGCAAGAGGTCCTGCTGAACTCGGGGCGGGTCTCCACCGCCGTGCGGGCAAGCTGTGCCTTTCCGGGTATCTTCCTGCCGGTCCGGGTGGGCCAGCATACCCTGGTTGATGGCGGTTTGACGCATCCGGTGCCATCCACCGTTGTCCGCCGCATGGGTGCGGACCTGGTGATTGGGGTGGAGTTAAACCAGCCGCGGCGGCAGTCCAGGCCCCCGAAGAACCTGCTACATATCATGCTGTACAGTCTGGCACTCGTCCAGCGTCCTCATATTGAGAGGGCACTGCACGACGCTGATGTGATCGTCAGGCCAGATCTGAATGATTTCAGTGTCATGGAACTGGAACGGGCCGAGGAGATTGTACGGACCGGTCGAGAGTCCACGGAGGCGATGATCCCGGCAATTCGCACCGCCCTGGCCACCCTGATGGACGAGACCGAAGACCCGCTGTAGAGGCTGGAACAGAGGAGGGAGCCGCCGTTATTCTGAAGGAGCCTTTGCTGCAAGCCCTCATGGCCGTTATTGACGAGGGGATACATGTCGTCGATCGCGATGGGGTGACCGTCCTATATAACGCACAGGCTGGGCAGAGCGATGGGCTGACCCCGGAAGAGGTTATCGGCAAGCATCTGCTCCAGGTCTTCCCCTCCTTGACCGAGGCGACATCGACGTTATTGAAAGTGCTGGCTACTAGGCAGCCGATACAGAACCAGGAGCAGACCTTCACGAACTACAAGGGTTCCCTGGTGACCACGGTCAATTCCACATTCCCCATTCTGCACAATGGGGCGATGGTGGGGGCGATTGAGGTTTCGAAGGATGTCACCCGGGTCAGGGAGCTCTCTGAGCGGGTCGCCGGGCTCCAGGCGGAGTTGCTCCGCAAGCGGCGCCGGCGGACCACGCCGCTTAATGAGGCGCGCTATACGATCGATGACCTGGTTGGCGAGCACCCGCGGATGCGGGCGGTCAAGGAGCGGGCTCTGAAGGCGGCCCGTGGTCACTCCCCTGTGCTAGTCTACGGTGAGACGGGTACGGGCAAGGAGTTGCTCGTTCACGCCATTCATCACGCCAGTGAGCGGCGTTCCCGGCCCCTGGTGGCGCAGAACTGCGCCGCGTTGCCGGAAGGTCTGTTGGAGTCGATTCTCTTTGGCACGGTGAAGGGATCGTTCACCGGGGCAGAGGACCGTCCCGGCCTCTTCGAACTAGCCGACGGTGGCACGATCTACCTGGACGAGGTCAACTCGATGAACCTGGAACTCCAGGCGAAGCTCCTGCGGGTCTTGCAGGATGGCCGCATTCGCCGGGTGGGCGACACCGCTGAGCGCTCCGTGGATGTCCGGGTGATCGCTTCCAGCAACGAGGATCCACAGGTGGCCGTGGAACAGCGCCGGCTGCGCCAGGACCTCTACTACCGAATCAACGTGGTGTACCTTGAACTGCCCCCACTCCGGGAGCGGCGTTCGGACATACCAATTCTGATTAACCACTTCCTGACGGAGCACAGCCAGCGGATGGATCTGGCCGATCGCCGGCTGGACCCTCTGGTCATGCGCTTCTTTCAGGCCTACGCCTGGCCGGGCAACGTGCGGGAACTCGAACATGCGCTTGAAGCCGCCATGCAGATGGCGACAGGCGATGGGATTACGCTTGCAGACCTCCCCGTTCACCTGCAGCGAGCGGCGGGGAGTCTCGAGGAGTTGGCGGAGCCCGAGGTCGCACCGGCGCAGGCGCTGACCGTGGACCCGCGCGAACTCCGGCAGACCCTCTCCAGCCTGGAGCGGGAGGCGGTTGAGCGGACCTTGCGCGACTGCCGGTGGAACCTGAGCCAGGCAGCGCGGTTACTGGGCCTGCCTCGCCAGACCCTGCAGTACCGGATCAAGATCCTGGGGTTGACCAAGCCGGACGCAGAGGAGGCGGAGTGTTGAACGCAGCAGACTTCTTCCCCTGGCGCCGTGAGGTTCGGGCCGGCACGATCCAGGCCGTGAGGAACCTCTCCCCTGAACACTTGGAGTGGAAGCCGGCTAACGGCGTTCACTCGATCATGGGCTGGCTGCGGCACATTGGGCAGAGTGAGGATTGGTGGATCCAGGCGGGCGTGTTCGGCCGGCACGACTTCGTGCCACGCCGCAAGGGCGAACTGCTTGACCTGGAGCAAGTCCTGGCCTACCTGACGGAGACCAGGGCCGTTACCGAGGGGCTTCTCCAGGAGTGGCCGGCGGAGCGGCTACAGGAGCGAGTAGCGATTCCGCCTGGTTTCCGAGGCGCTCATAGGGGGAGTGACGTCACCCTCCACTGGCTGATGGGGAACCTCCTCAACCATGAACTGCATCATCGGGCGCAGATTTACCTCTACCTGCGATTGATGGGGATCGACCCGCCCGCATACTAAAGCAAAACGGCCAGCCCTCCGATGGGGCTGGCCTTTACCGTTATGAGTGCGGACGGCGCTTCTGAGCGGACTGCATTCGCTTCGCATGCTTCTTCGTGGTCGGCTGGGCCTCCTGCGCCTTCGGCGCCCGAGGGGCCATGGCCCGCTTCTCCGTCGCCAAAATCGCGTAGCCCTCCTGCTCATAGACTCTGCATCCGCCGAAGACAGACCGGACCTTCTGGACATACCAGTCTGCCCGCTTCACCACCAGGTAGAGCCAGCCGCCCGGTGTGAGGTGGGCGTAAGCTCCCTCAATGAACCGCTTGGCCACGGCGTAGTCCGTATGATAGGGGGGATTGGAAGCAATCATGTCATACTGTCGTCCGGCGAGGGCGGCGAAGCCATCGCTGGGGATGACCTCGGCCTCCGGGGCATTCAGGCGGGTCAGGTGGAGCGCCCGGGCGCTCACATCTACCGCGGTTACCTGACAGCCCCACTGCCGGGCGGCCGCCAGGCTGACCACGCCGGCCCCACAGCCCAGGTCGAGAAAGCGCTGGCCGGGTTGGGCCCGGATCAGGGCCAGCATCTCACGGGTGCCTGGGTCCAGGGTGCGGGGGGCAAAGACCCCGGGTGCCGTCTGTACGGTAACGGTCTCCGTGCCCAGCCGAAATGTGTAGCATGGCCAGGGATCGGGGGCCGGGCGGGACAGCGGTACTCGGGCGATGAGTGCCTCCCCGTGCTCGCTCACCTCACCAAACCAGGCTTCTACATCGGCGCGGCGGGCGGTGGTCAGCAGTACGCCATCTGGCTGGAGGCGGTCGGCGACCTGGCCGAGCAGTTCGACGGCGTACCCAGGTTCATACGCTCGCGCATCGAAGAAGATGGTCCGGTAGCGTTCCGCGGGGAGAGCGTCAGCATGGTAGACAGGGCTGACGTCGTTTGCCCGTGCCAGTTCACAGGCGGAGAGGTGATCGTGAAGGTAGGCGCAGTGCAGGGTCTGCGCGATCACAGCCGAATCGCTGCCAATGTCAAGCACAGCACCTGGCTGAACCGTGCCAGTCAAGGCCAGCAGCGCTTGCGTGGAGCGTGGAACAGACATGGTGGATCCCCCTTGGTGTAGGTGCCGGCGAACGAGCCTCACCGTCGGATTCGTTCCGAGCCTGGCGATGCCCTCCTTGTTGAGGCTCCCCGCCCAGAGAAACTCCATGCACGACCGGATCGGTTCAAGTATGGAGGAGTTGTCCTCCGGGTCGGAGAAGCAAGCCATATCCTTTCTGTAGGCCACGAGACGGGGGGTTGCGTATGAGTCAGTCGGCCCTGCACCTATACAAGCGTGTCATGGACCACATTCTGGCCGAAATCGATGCCGGCCGGCTCCAGCCCGGGCAGCAGATCCCTTCGGAGCGCGAGTTATCCGAGCGTTTCTACATAAGCCGCATGACCGTCCGGCACGCCCTGAACCAGTTGGTGACCGAGGGAGTGCTCTACAGGCACCAGGGCAGAGGTACCTTTGTAGGCCGCCCCAAAATTCGGCAACGGCTCACCGGGCTGAATAACTTCACGGAGGACATGCTCAGCCGGGGCATGAAGCCAGGTGGCAAGGTGCTCTCCCTGGACGTTGTGGAGGCGCCCTACAAGGTGCGCCAGGCGCTCAATCTGGCCGAAGGGTCCCAGGTGGTGCGGCTGGATCGCCTCCGGTTGGCGAACGACGAGCCTATGGCGTACGAGGTGACCTATCTGCCCTTCCCGCGCTTCGCCAACCTGGTCACCATGAATCTGGAGAACGCCTCGCTTTATGCCACCATGGAGGAACGGTTCAGCGTTGTCTTCGGTACGGCCCTTCAGGCGCTGGAACCCGCCCTGGCCGATGCTGGCCTGGCTCGGACCCTATCGGTCCGAGAAGGCAGCCTCCTGCTGCATTTGGAGCGCACAACCTTCACGCAGGAGGGGGAGCCCGTGGAGTTCGCCCTCTGCCATTTCCGGGCTGATCGCTATCGGTTTGAGGTGGAGTTGGACCGCCGTTGACAGGTACACACAGACAGACCCCCGGCGCTTTATGACAGCACCGGGGGATTTCTATTGCTAGGTGGACCGCTCCGCCCCGGAATCAGGGGAGCGGTTCTTTCGGCAGATGGAGGCAAAGAGCAGAATCAGACCGATGAAGGGAAGCGCGATCCACAGGCCACCCACGGTGGATGAGACCAGCTTCATCTGCAACAGGAGGGTGCCGAGGTTGACAAGGGCATGTAAACCAACGGCTGTCAGATAGCCGGACCAGCCGCACCGCCATCCCCGGGAGATCCCCAGCACAGCCACAGCGGTCAAGATGCCATGGATCGGAACGACCACAAGCCGCTCACCGGCAAAGCAGGTGAAGCAGTACCACGGGTAGTCGCTGTACCGGGCGGTCTGTGCAATGGACCAGGCGAAGTAGCCGATCTCACCCAGGCCGAACCCAAGACCCAGGAACAGGCCCATCCAGAGGGCGGCGCCGCCCTTCTCTTTCACCCAGTGCGAAAGCGGTGGGAAGAGGGCTGGGGAGAGCTTGATCGACTCTTCCGTAAGCGGTGGTACCAGTAGTGCCACCATCCAGTAGCAGAGTGGCGGCATTTGGCCTGATTGCACCAGGCAATCACACACCGCCGCCATGATTGGCTCCTTTACGAGCAGGTTGATCAGAGGGCTGAGTGGCAGGGCGAGAAGGATTAGCCAAACCCACCGGCGGTGCCGGCCGGCCAAGACCGCGCCAAGCCCAACCCAAAGGGCGGCGGCTACAAACGCCGTAGGGATTGCCATGATATAGATTTGTGCCACGAATAGCTCATCCCTTTTGATATGGTTGCAGGGCAGCGAGGAAGGGATCTTGCGCTCCCTTTCATGCTCTAGCGTACCGAAAGCGCAACTCGTTGTGTGAGACACAAAGGGAGGATGCCTAATTTTCGGCACTCACCTGCTATATCCTGTGTGTATGTCAGTGGTGGTGCCGAGATTTGGGCAGAAGACAGCGCAAATCCCCGAAAACCAGTTGGCACACTTCTTGCTCTCTTCATAAAGGCGTAGGAATGGAGGGAATCGCACCATGGCGACCGGCTGCCCTTATGGCACACATCGCGTCCTGGAGCCCGTGGGTGCTCTGCCGCAACCCGCGTGGCGGATCGACAACAACCCGGAGCCCTATGACAACGAGATCCTGGTGGATGTTGAAACCCTGAACGTAGACTCTGCCTCGTTCCACCAGATCAGTGAGTCTGTCGGCGGTGATCCGAATCGGATCGCTCAGGCGATCCAGGAGATCGTGGCTCAGCGCGGCAAGCTCCAGAACCCGGTGACCGGCTCGGGCGGTATGCTGATCGGTCGGGTCCGCCAGGTCGGGCCAGCACTCACCGCCGACCTGAAGCCCGGTGATCGGATTGCCACCCTGGTCAGCCTCAGCCTTACCCCACTCAAGATTGCAGCCGTCCATGCTGTCCGTCCCGCAACGGACCAGGTGGATATTACCGGTACCGCCATTCTCTTCGAGACCGGGATCTACGCCAAAATGCCCGACGACATTCCCGACACCCTCGCCCTCGCCGTGCTGGACGTCTGCGGCGCCCCGGCCCAGACCGCCCGTCTGACCAAGCCTGGCTCGACCGTGCTGATCCTGGGCGGAGGCGGCAAGAGCGGCCTGCTCTGCAGCTACGTAGCAAAGCGAGCTGGCGCCGCTCGGGTGATCGCCTTCGACTACAGCGAGGCGAGCCTGGAGCGGGCACGGCGACTCGGAGCGGCAGACGAGTATGTTCAGGGGGACGCCCGCGACGCTCTGGCTGTCATGCGGGCGGTGGGCGAGAAGGCCGATCTGACCCTCTCGCTGGTCAATCTGCCTGGCGCTGAACTGGCTGCGATTCTGGCGACCAAGCCCTCGGGCATGGTCTACTTCTTCAGCATGGCGACCTCGTTCACCGCAGCGGCGTTGGGCGCCGAGGGCGTGGGGAGCCCGGTCGACATGCTGGTCGGCAACGGCTACTATCCGGGCCATGCCGACCTGACCCTCGATCTCTTGCGGGAGAGCCCGAAGCTTCGGGCGCTGTTCGAGGAGCTGTACGTCCCGAAAACCTAGAGGCGGCCGGTTCCAGAGAGCCGCCATCAACATGGGAGGGAAAGCGTATGCTCAAATCACCGCGTAACTGGAAGGAGATTCCTCTCTGGGCCAACGCCACAGAGGAGCAGTGGAACGACTGGAAGTGGCAGGTCAGCCACCGGATCACCAACCTGGAGCAACTCAAGCAGGTGGTCAACCTGACCGAGGAGGAGGAGCGGGCGATCCGTGACTCGGAGCACCTCTTCCGCCTCGGAATCACTCCGCACTATGCCACCCTGATCGATCCCGACGATCCCAACTGCCCCATGCGCCTCCAGGCCGTGCCCAAGTATGACGAGTTGGCCTGGGCCGACTATGAAATGGGCGACCCTCTCCACGAGGATGTCGACTCCCCCGTGCCCGGCCTGACGCACCGGTACCCCGACCGGGTGCTCTTCCTGATCACCCACGAGTGCTCGCTCTACTGCCGCCACTGCACCCGGCGCCGCATAGTCGGTGACCAGGAGGCCACATCCACGGCGATGCTGGATGCGGCGTTTGAGTATATCCGGAACCATCCGGAGATCCGTGACGTGCTGATCTCGGGCGGCGACCCCCTGGCCGTGCCCGACAAGCGGCTGGAGTACGTGATCTCCAACCTGCGGCAGATCCCGCATGTCGAGATCATCCGGATCGGCTCCCGCATGCCGGTCGTGCTGCCGCAGCGGATTACGCCCGAGCTGGTCGACATGCTGAAGAAGTACCACCCGATCTGGTTCAACACGCACTTCAATCATCCGTTCGAGCTGCAGGCTCCGGCGGCCAAGGAGGCCATGGAGCGGCTGGCCAACGCCGGCATCCCCACGGGCAACCAGTCGGTGCTGCTGAAGGGGATCAACGACTGCGCCGTCGTCATGAAGAAGCTGGTCCACGAGCTGGTGAAGGTGCGCTGCCGCCCCTACTATATCTACAACTGCGACCTTTCTGAGGGGCTGAGCCACTTCCGGACGACCGTTGCGAAGGGCCTGGCGATCATTGAGGCGCTGCGCGGCCATACCTCCGGCTATGCTGTGCCGACCTTCGTCGTTGACGCGCCTGGTGGTGGTGGCAAGATCCCGGTCATGCCACAGTACCTGATATCCCAGTCCGATGGACGGGTCATGCTCCGCAACTTCGAGGGCAAGATCACCATCTACCACGAAGGAACGCCGGACGATCATATTCATGATGAGAAGTGCACGCTCTGCGGCACCGACCACTCTGACATCAAGATCGGGCCGGCTGCCGAACTTTGGGCAGTCCAGAAGCGAGCCGGCGAGATGGCCCTGCCGGAGAATGTCCACCGGATCGGGCACCAGGCCCCGCCGGTGATCTCGGTGGAACGGCTGGAGGCGATCGAGAAGGCTCTGAAGCAGGAGGCGGGCGATGACTAGCCCTGCCGCCTCGCGGCTTCTGGCACATCTGCTGGGAAGCGGGGGGGCTACCTCCCGCTTCAGCGTCATCGGCCTGTCGAAGAATGCCGGCAAGACGGTCGCTCTGAACCACATCATACGGGCGGCGGCGGTGGAGGCAATCACTCTGGGCCTGGTATCGACCGGTCGCGACGGCGAGGAGAAGGATGCCGTCACCGAGTTGCCGAAACCGCGCATATGGGCGCCCGCAGGGACCTGGGTCGCCACCGCCCGCAGGGCGCTGAGCGTGGGGAGCGCCCGGATTGACGTGCTCCAGGAGTTGCCCCACGTGACGCCCTTCGGTCCGGTCGTGCTGGGCAGGGTCGTGGAGGAGGGCGAGGTCTTGCTGATCGGCCCGGGCTCCGCCCGTCGCATTGGCGAGATGCTGGGCGCCCTGGAGGCCTGCGGCTCCCGCCTCACCCTGGTCGATGGTTCCTTTGACCGAATCGCCGCCGCCGCCCCGGCTGTCACGGGGCAGGTGGTGCTGGCAGCCGGCGCCGCCTACAGCTCGGCCATGGGCGAGACGGTAGGCCAGGTACGGCATGTGTTGGATGTCTTCGACATGCCGATCCTGCCGGTCGAGTTCGACATGCCTGTAGCCCGAGGGGCCCGGACCGGCCCGGTCAGCCTGGTCACACCGGAGGGGTACACGGTCGCCGTCCCGGCGGTCAGTGCCCTGGCGGACCCTGAGCCGATTGCTGACGCCGCCGAGGCGGTGGAACCGGGCTCGCTCCTTGTGATCAACGGCGCCCTCAGCGACCGGCTGCTCATGACGCTGATCAAGCGGCGGCTCTACGGCCTCTCGCTGGTGCTCCACGACCCGACTCACGTGCTGGTGGGGCGGAACCTCTGGCGCCGCTGGCGGAACCAGGGCGGGCGGGCCTTCGTGCGCCACCCGGTCAAGCTGTTGGCGGTCACGACCAATCCCCACTCCCCGGTGGGGCAGGACTACGATACGCAGGCCTTCTTCGAGACGATCGCGGAGATCGCCGGCCGGCCAGTCTTTGACCTTGAAGC
Organism: Symbiobacteriaceae bacterium; assembly: GCA_041690255.1. Taxonomy (GTDB): domain Bacteria; phylum Bacillota; class Sulfobacillia; order Symbiobacteriales; family Symbiobacteriaceae; genus JAWLHU01. Next base: position 17,827 of record JAWLHU010000028.1, on the reverse strand, counting down.
CGGGCTGATTGCGAACGAACCCTAAGTAGCGGAGGTATCAGCATGTCGCTCAAGCTGCGGGTGGACGAGAAGCTGGTCGCGCGGGCCCGTGAGGCGGCCCACCGCATTACCGGCGATGTCCAGGAGTTCATTGAACAGCATACGACGACATCGACCGAGCGGGCAGTGGTGCGCCTTTTTGGCGTGGAGGGCAAGGGCCCGGACGATGTCCCGCTGGCCAACCTGGTCATTGAGAACCTGCAAGACGGGGGCGGGCTCGACCGAGGGGCTGCCTTCTGGATGGCCAATGCCATGGTTCAGCACCAACTCTCGGCCCAGGAAGTGGCGGAGGCCGTGGGCGAGGGGAAGCTCGACCTGCCCAAGATAGCCCGGGCCGATGAGGGCGAGATCCATGAGACGGCGACGATCCTGGCCCGCGAGACGCTGGCGAAGATTCATCACAACCGGGTGACCCGCAACGCCATGATCGGTCAGTGGGGCGAGCGACCCACCCCCTGGCTCTATATCATCGTGGCGACCGGAAACATTTACGAAGATGTGATCCAGGCGCAAAACGCCGCTCGCCAGGGTGCCGACGTGATCGCCGTGATCCGCTCCACGGCCCAGTCGCTGCTGGACTACGTGCCAGAGGGGGCGACCACCGAGGGCTTTGCCGGCACGTACGCCACGCAGGAGAACTTCCGCATCATGCGCCAGGCGCTGGATGAGGTGAGCAACGAGCTCGGCCGCTACGTGCGGTTGACCAACTACGCCAGCGGCCTCTGTATGCCGGAGATTGCCGCTCTGGGCGCCATGGAGCGGTTGGACATGATGCTCTCCGATTCCATGTACGGCATTCTCTTCCGCGACATCAACATGAAGCGGACCCTGGTTGATCAGCACTTTGCCCGCATGATTCAGGCGCACGCCGGGATCATCATCAACACCGGTGAGGACAACTACCTGACCACGGACGATGCCTACGAGGCAGCCCATACGGTCCTGGCGTCGCAGTTTATGAACGAGCAGTTTGCCCACCGGGCCGGCATGCCCGATGAGCTGATAGGCCTGGGCCATGCCTTCGAAATGGATCCGGTACAGGAAGACGGCCTCCTCTATGAGATGGCCGATGCCCTGCTCTCTCGTACCTGTTTCCCGAAAGCGCCGCTGAAGTACATGCCGCCCACCCGCCACATGACCGGCAACATCTTCATGGGTCACATGATGGACGGCCTCTTCAACCTGACCAGCGTGGCCACGGGCCAGCACATCCACCTGATCGGTGTCCTCACCGAAGCGATTCATACACCCTTCCTGCACGACCGCTACCTGGCGATTGAGAATGCCCGGTATGTCTTCGGCTACGCTCGGCACTTCATGGAGGAGTTCCAGTTGAAGCCTGGGGGGCGGGTGGAGCAGCGTGCTGCCGAGGTTCTGAACCGCACCGTGGAACTCCTTGAGCACATGGAGCGGGTCGGGCTCATGGAGGCGATTGGCGAGGGCGTCTTCGCCCGGGTCCGCCGCAAGCCTGATGGTGGCAAGGGGCTGGATGGGGTCATTGCCAAGGGTGAGGGCTACTTCAACCCGTTCTTCGAGCTGACGCTGAAGGGAGGCGCCCGGAGGTGAGCGAGATGATCAAGCCGTACGGCGACACCACGAACGATGGCGCCATTCAGCTCTCCTTCACGCTGCCGGTCAAGGCTGGGGGTGTGGGTCGGGAGGCAGCCCGGCAACTCTGCCTGAAGATGAACCTGGATAACCCGCAGATCGTCTACATGAAGGACCTGGGGGGCGGCTACACCTTCTTCGTGGTCTACGCCAAGGTGCTCGAGGGGGTGGACGTGAGTGCCATCCACGTCCCCGAGGCGAAGGTGCCGACCTGGACCATGGAGCAGGTGAACCAGCTTACCCGCGAGAAGCTGGGCCGGCGCATTACGGTTGTGGGCGCCTGCACGGGCACCGACGCACACACCGTGGGCCTGGATGCCATTCTCAACATGAAGGGCTTCCACGGTGACTACGGGCTGGAGCGGTACAGTGAATTCCACGTCTACAACCTGGGCAGTCAGGTGCCGAACGAGGTCCTGGTTGCCAAGGCGCAGGAAGTGAAGGCCGACGCCATTCTGGTCAGCCAGGTAGTCACACAGAAGAACATTCACCTGCACAACCTGACGCAACTGGTCGACCTGCTAGAGGCGGAGGGCATGCGTGACAAGGTGATCCTGATCGCCGGCGGTCCGCGCATAACCCATGAGCTAGCTGTGGAACTGGGCTACGATGTCGGCTTCGGGCCGGGCTCAGTCCCGTCGGAAGTGGCGGCATTCATTCTCCAGGAATTGCTGGTTCGTAACGGGGTTACACTTTAGGCGAAATTGTCGAGGGCGCTCTTGACGGAGAGCGCCCTTTTTTTGTAACGTATGGGCGGTAAAGATTTTGCGGCCCGTGACTCTCGTCCGGCGAGCCGCATAGGGTGGAGCGTTACGGGCCACGAAGGTATTCAAATTTTTTCCCCATTTTGCTGCAATGGACCGAACCGATTTGTCGCAGAACACGTCTATAGGGATAAATTTCCGTGTATGACCTGCCGTAGTGGCAGGAAAACGGAGACCTCGGTCGAATCTCTCCCCTCGATTTTGGCGGCTGTCGGGTGCCCTAGACCTGAGGTTGCCCATCGAGGCAGATGGACAACAGGGAGCGTGATCGAATGGGAGTGCCGAGCGAATTGAGGCCGGATATGTCGGTAACGGACTTGGCCTTTACGATTTTGAAGAACTTTGGCAAACCAATGCACTTTAAGCAGTTGATCAGCGAGGTCATGCGGGTCAAGGCAATCAGCCAGGAGAATCCGGGCCGGCTGATCGCACAAATGCACACGGAGATCAACCTGGATTCTCGGTTCATCCACCAGGGTAACGGTGAGTGGGGCCTGCGTGAGTGGCAGCCCAAGTCGTCCAAGGTCGTCAAGATCCGGCCCGAGTCCCCTGCACCTGCCGGCGGGCGGGGCAAGGCGAAGAAGGCGGCCGACGCCGAAGAGGATGATTTCGGCTACGAAGGGGAAGAAGAGGAAGAGGAACTCGAAGAGGTCGATGACGAATTCGTTGATGAGGAAACCTTCGACGAAGAGGACGATTCCGACCTCGACTCTGACGACGATAGCGAAGACGAGGACTAACCCCGGCACCCCGCAAGCCGGGCTAACCGGTGGAGGGGATACTTGCTGTCCCCTCCTTTTCGCGTGGTTTCTGATCTACTCACTGGTGGCAAAGTTGGCTTGACACTCCTCCAGTGGGATGGCTAAAATAGTCGGGTATGTGTGCTCGCACCAGAAGGGGCGGCCTAGCTATCCAGGGAGGGCACGTAGATGGCCAAGTTTATTTTCATTACCGGCGGCGTGGTTTCGGGGCTCGGTAAGGGCATTACGGCGGCGTCCCTCGGCAGGCTCATTAAGAGCCGGGGCTATAGGGTCACCGCCCTTAAATTTGACCCTTACTTGAATGTGGATCCGGGTACGATGAATCCGATCCAGCATGGTGAGGTCTTTGTCACCGAGGACGGCGCGGAGTGCGACCTGGACCTGGGGCACTACGAGCGGTTCATTGACGTGAACCTCGGCAAGGGCAATAACGTCACGACCGGCAAGATCTACTCGTCGGTCATTGCCAAGGAGCGGCGGGGCGACTATCTCGGCGGCACCGTGCAGGTAATCCCGCACATCACCAACGAGATCAAGGCGAACATGCACCGGGTGGCGGAAGACCATTCGGCGGATGTTGTCCTGGTCGAGATCGGCGGTACGGTCGGCGATATTGAGAGCCTTCCGTTCCTCGAGGCGATCCGCCAGTTCAAGAACGAGGTCCCCCGGAAGGACGATGTCCTCTTCCTGCACGTCACCCTCGTGCCGTACATTGCGGCGTCGGGTGAAATGAAGACCAAGCCGACGCAGCACTCCGTACGGGAGCTTCGCTCGATCGGCATCCAGCCCGACGTGATCGTCTGCCGCTCCGAGCAGGAGATCCCGAAGGACCTGCGGGAGAAGATCGCACTCTTCTGCGATGTACCGTCGAACGCTGTCATTCCGAACGTAGACCTGGACTCGCTCTACAAGGTTCCGCTGGTAATGGAGGAGGAGGGCCTGGCCCGAATCGCCTGCCAGCGGCTCGGCCTTGCCGAGCGCAGCCCGGACCTGACCGAGTGGGCCGGCCTGGTGGACCGGGCGATCAATCCGAAGAAGGTTGTCGACATCGCCCTGGTGGGCAAGTACGTCGCCCTGGAAGACGCCTATCTCTCCGTGGTCGAATCACTCAACCATGCCGGCATCCATAACGATGCCCGGGTGAACATCCACTGGATTGATTCCGAGAAGCTGGAGAACGGGAATGTGGATGAAGCCCTCATCGAGCAGCTCGGCAATATGGATGGCATCCTTGTGCCCGGCGGCTTTGGCTACCGGGGCATTGAGGGGAAGATCAACGCTATTCGTTATGCTCGTGAGAACCTGGTGCCGTTCTTCGGCATCTGCATGGGCATGCAGTCAGCAGTCATTGAGGTCGCCCGCCACCTGGTCGGGCTGCCCAAAGCCAACTCCACGGAGTTCGTGCTCGACTGCAAGGAACCGGTGATCGATCTCATGGAGGCCCAGAAGGAGGTCACCCACCTCGGCGGCACCATGCGGCTCGGCGCCTATCCCTGCCACCTGGAACCCGGATCCAAGGCCGCAGCGGCATACGGTGAGGAGCTCGTCTACGAGAGGCATCGGCACCGCTGGGAGGTCAACAACGCCTATGTTGACCGCCTGAAGGCCGTCGGCCTGAAGCCGGTCGGTGTCTGGCGGGAGGGCAACCTGGTCGAGGTGGTCGAGCTGGAGAACCATCCGTGGTTTATCGGCGTCCAGTACCATCCGGAGTTCAAGAGCCGCCCCAACCGGCCGCAGCCCCTGTTCCGAGACTTCATTCGTGCCTCCCTGGAGAACCGTGAGCGTCGGCTCGCCAAGTAACATCTGCCAATCTGTGGGTCTGAGGTACAGCCTCAGGCCCACTTTTTTTGCCTATTCGGCCCCCATCTTCGAACAAATGTAGATGGTATGCGTATTACATTGTGAAGAGGCTGGGACGGGGGTGTTCAACATGAGCAGCCTGCAATCGTATGTGATCGTGCAGGAGACGGAATGGGCCGGGCGGCGCTTCTGTACCGCCCGCGACCGGCGGACCAACCATTCCGTCTACCTGGTCGGTGAGCCGCTTGGCATGGTGGGAGGTACCTACGCCCACCCGAACCTGCCCGCGCTCAAAGAGTTGGGCGTGGAGCCACCGACCCGCTGGTGGGTGGGCCAAATTCCCGAGGGGGAGAAGCTGGAGGACCTCCGGCTGCAGGGGAGCCTGACGGAGTCAGACCTGCTTAGTGCCCTGCTGAGCACGGTCGATGCCCTGCTCAACCTTGCCGCCACGATACCGCCCATGGTGCCGGCTTACATCGACCCGGCCTGCATTGTGCGGGACCGGCTCGGCCGCTGGCAGCTTGACTATCTGGCCCTGGCACACGCCCCCGAAGCCCATGCCAAGACGCCGGAACCGCTGGGTGTCTACCCATTCGGCGTCCTGCTCTACTGGGTGGTGACCGGCGAGACGATCCGGCGGAGCCGCCCCCAGGTGTCCCAACTGGAAAGCCTCGCCTCGCCCGGGCTCCAACTGCTGATCATTCGTTGCCTCGGGCGGTCGTACCCATCTCTGGCTGAACTGCGGGCGGAGTTGGCCCGGGCCGGGAAGGACCGCGAGTTCCAAGCGCTCATTCAGCGAGTCCGGGCCCGGGCTCAAGCAGCCCGAAGCGAGGCCGCACGCCAGTTTGTTCGGGCCCCACATATTCCCCTGGACGATCGACCGTGGGCTGCACCGCCGGCACCGCGCGGTGGCTACAGCCGGGGTGCACTACCCCTCCAGTATCAACGGGTCCGGCGGCCCTGGAAGCGCTGGTTGGGCACCCTGATTGTCGGCCTGTTCACCTTTGTGCTGGCCGCCGGCACTGCCGTGAAGTTGGGCCTGGTCCCCGAGCAGTACCTGCCTGTTTGGCTCCGCAGTGTGCCGACCGTTACCGTCTTCCCCAAGCCTGAGCTCGTCCACCCCGTCTATGCCGAGGCGCAAATGGTCCCACAGCGCGTGATGCTCTTTCTTAATGGCGAGAAACGCGGCGATACATATATCTACACTAGCCCTAATCATCCATATATAGATGTCACAGCAATGAACCGCTTGCTGTCCCGGAAGCTGGAGTGGGTGGTTGCTGCGAACGGCCAGGTTGTCCTGCAGGAGGGCGATCGATCGCTTGTGCTCCCTGTCTCCGAACAGATAGGCGACACGCTATGGATCAAGCTGCTTCCCAATGTACAGGAATGGTTGGGGCTGCGATTCCAGTCATATCGAGGCGGAATCCTCCACTTTAGCAGTAGGGCGTAACCTGCTACAATGGCAGGGGCGCCCCGTGGTGGACGGAGGAGGAAGAACATGAAGGAATACGTGTTTCGGGACCCGATTCACGGCAATATCTCGGTGACCGACCCGACCGTATTTGCCCTTATACAGAGCCCAGAGTTCCAGAGGCTCCGGCGCATTCGCCAGTTGGGCACCTCCTTTATCTCGTACCCCGGGGCCGAGCATACCCGGTTTGCCCATTCTCTTGGGGTCTATCACCTTATGAACCGGGTTCTGAAGCACTTGCGAGAGCACGGTGTGGAGATTACTGAAGAGGAGCATGCCATGACCTGTTGTGCGGCTCTTCTGCACGACATTGGCCATGGCCCCTTCTCTCATCTGTTCGAGAAACTGACCAAGGTTCACCACGAGCGATGGGTCCAGCAGGTGATTACCAGTGAGGAATCAAGCATTTTCCAGATCCTCGTCGGCAGGAATCCGTCCTGGCCCTCGCGAATCGCCTCTTTTATAAGCGGCTCCTGGGAAGGCAAACCCTTCCTCAAGGAGCTGATCTCTAGCCAGCTCGATGTCGACCGTATGGACTACCTGTTGCGTGATAGCCGCATGTGTGGTGTCACCTACGGCCAGTTCGACCTGGAGCGGCTGATTCAGACAATCACGGTCTTCGACGACCACCTTGCCCTGACCGACAAGGGCATCCACTCCGCGGAGGAGTTCCTGCTGGCCCGGTACTTCATGTACTGGAACGTCTACTTCCACAAGGCGACCCGTTCGATCGAGGTCGTGCTTGAGATGATGCTTCAAAGGGCTGTAGATCTGGTCCGGGCCGGCGCCCGGGATCGCATCGCCTTCATTCCGCCTTCCCTGGAGCCGATTCTGGAAGGGCGGTCCATGACCCTGGCCCAGTACCTTGCACTGGATGAGACCGACGTGCTCTATGCGATCAAGCGATGGACCGGCTCGGCCGATCCCGTCCTGGCTGATTTGAGCCGGCGGTTCATTGAGCGGCACCTGTTTACGGGGATCCGCCTCAGTGGGCGGGAGCAGATCAACCAGGTGGCTGAGCGGCTCACCGCCATTGCCGATACGGTCCGTGCTGCCGGGTTCCCACACCCGGAGTACTACCACCATATTGACCGGACCTCTAACGTTGCCTACCAGTACTACGTGGCTCCGACCGAGGGTGGTTCGCCGCCTCTTCAGGTGCTGGTGGACTGGGCAAGGCCGCCCGAACTGCGAGAGGTGACCGCCGTCTCCGACGTGCTGAAGTCAATCGCGACCGAGCGGGTCACTCGCTACGTTCTCTTTGTGCCACGTGAAGCGGTTGATGCGGTCGAAAAACTGTTGGAGTCCTAGCAGGGATTATTCCACTGCTCACGAATATACGTTCGCAGAGTATCACGAACATATGTTTCGGGGGTGTACCGTCTATGTTTCACTCCTATCAGGATGTGGCACGGCTCCTGGTGACCGCTGGTGAGGTGCGTGGGCGCAAGAAGCTGCAGAAGATGGTCTTCATAGCCCAGAGCCTCGGCCACGCTTTCCCAGAGCCGTTCGATCTGCACGTCTGGGGGCCTTACTCCGAAGTGCTGGCCGTCAAACTGAAGGAGATGGTTGACTGGGGCATTGCGCAGGAGGAGAGCCTTCCTGGCCCCGCCGGCAACCACCACTATGTCTACACCCCGGGTCCCCGGGCCACCATGGTGGCCGGCGAGGAGGCCGCAGGGCTCTCCGCCCTGATTGAAGACCTGAACGGCCGTGACGCGACCTTCCTGGAGGGAGTAGCCACAGCCATGTACCTGCGCGGGCAGGGCAAGGATGATACAGCCGTCAGTGAGATCCTTCCCCGTTTAAAACCCGACAAGTTCTCCGATCCGGGGCGAGTCGAAGCGGTGATCGCCTATGCAGATGGATTGGAGCGCTATCGTATCCTCCTGTAGGGGCATGGGCCAACCAAGAAAGGTTGGCCCATGTTTTTTGTCTCGTTTGGCAGGAGTTTCTATAAATACTGTCAAAGAATATAGAGACTCTCAGATGATGTCATACAGATGCACCAGCGGAAAGGGCCTTAATCATGCAGTGGATGGGGACGTCTCAGTCCGGTCTGCCGCGCGCTCTTTTCGTTGCTGTGGGACCATGGTGCAACCGGGCCATCCGGTAACCATAACCCAAAACAACGGGGGCAGGCCGGTAGCAGGACCTGCCCCCTTTTCGTATGCTGACGAAGACAGCAGGTATGGAAGGCACGACTCCAGCCAAAGCTACTTACACGAACGCTCTTCAGCGGGAGGACCCGTAGTGAAGGAGGGACCCAGTTGAAATCGGTTATCTTTATGGATTACGAGAATATCTACTGGAGCATGAAGCAACAGTACGGCACGACGCCGGATCTGGACAAACTGATCAACAGTCTGCGTGAAATGGGAGAGCAGAAGCACGACGGTGGTCCCGTCTGCCTCATGCAGGCCTATGCCGACTTTGATCACGAGGAGTTCCGTGGACTCATGTCGGAACTGCAGCGTCGCAGTGTGGAGCCGCGCCATGTCTTCTCGAAGAACTACGAAGACGGTACCCGAAAGAATGCTGCGGACATTGAAATGAGCCTTGACTGCCTGGAGATGATGTACACCCGCAATGACATTGATGTCTTCATTCTGATCTGTGGCGACCGGGATATGATCCAGGTGATCCGCAAACTGCGGGCCAGAGGGAAGCAGGTCCATGTCGTGGCCGTTGAGAAGACCATGAGCAAGGATGTCATGTCCTTTGTCAACTACTTCACGACCATTGAGGCCCTCCTCGGAATCCTACCGCCGGCCATGTACGATATGGAGATGATGATCCGCCGCCTCGACACCGCCGAGTATGGCAAGCCCTTTGTCGGCCTCAAGTACTTCCTCCGGGTTCTGGCTGGCTCGGACATTGTGGATCGCAAGACCTATGAGCTGGTTAACCAGGCGATTGCCGAGGGGATCATTGAAACGTACAAGGTGCCCAACCCGAAGGATGAGCTCTTCCCTACCACCGCCTGCCGGCTTCAGCGAGAGCATGAGATGGTCAAGCGGGTCCTCGGTCCAGGGGTGCCGCCCAAGCAGAGTTCTGGCTCCACGGTTAGTGCATAAGAGCAAGATGAGAGACCCCGGTTCTCCCAGTGGAGGAAGAGCCGGGGTCTGCCGCGGGTCAGACTGATTGCTAGTTTACCTTTAGGTCCGAAATTCCCAGTTGCGTCATGTAGACCTCTGGGTCCTTTTGAACACCCTGGTTATGGAACAACACGACATGGACTGTCACACTCTTTACCTGATCGACCGAGGCCTTAAACGGAAGTGGCTCGTGTAGATTAGTAATCACTTCACTCCGGTATATAGGCTGGTTTTTCTCGTTAATTAATAGGAGGTACCCAACCTGGCGCTCGTCTGCTACACCGAAGTAATGATCAGGGACAAAAAGAGTACCCGTAATGGTCTTGGCACCGGCAGGCATGGTCCAGTTCGCCACGACCGCCGACGAGAGTTCCTTCAGAGCAGTCTCATGGGCAATGAGGGAAGAGACCAGCAGTGAGTTCGGCATCTCCAGACCGCGGAGATTCAGTGCTCCTTCCTGATAGTATTCCAACTTGAACGAGGCTTCTCCGGTAACCTGTGGCTTCTCCCAAATTGGCGGGGGAGGGCTTGGTTTGCGACCCACATAAATGGTCCGGGTGTCGCCGTCCCAAGTGACCTTCTTGTTAAGTGCCTCGCTCATAAACCGGAGGGAGACAAATGTCCGATTGTCGTAGACAAACCCCTGCTGATCGGCGGGCGGGGCTTTGGTCTGTCCATCAAACACGTAGTTCAAGGGGTGGTAGCTTACCTGAATGGAGCGCTCGAGAGCCTCTGCTCCGACAGAGATCCCACCAAACAGCAGCGCAGCCGCCACGAAACCAGCAATGAACGAACCATGTCTGCGTTGCAGCACAACGTTCCCTCCCAGTCATCCTGTGTTGTATAGGATTCGTGTGACTACCCCAGCTTTCGGGGGTGATGACTTAATCATACCACAATGAATTCGGAAAAAGAGGGGTAAGCCCGGAAATCCCTGCGATGCGAGGACCCAGTTAAATCCAACAAGCAGACCGGGAACAAACAGATCGGCTCATGCGTCTACTTGAACCGGAACGATATCACAGGGGTAGCAAAAGCCGCGAAAAAGCCGCGAAAAACGCGCGATCTCGGGAACATTTGCGGGGGACCGGACGTCTATTCACCCGTCTGCGGAATGCGACGCACTCCATACTGTGGGCTCACTTTAGCAATTATGTACCAACAGTATGCCGGGCAGGATTTCCGGGCCCAGTGCCGAACCTCTATGACGCAGGCGATCAAGCCGCATAAGTTTACAAGCTTCCTCGTGTTCACCGCTCATGAGGAAGATAGTTGGAACCTACTTGACTATAAGGAGGATACCAAGGAATGGGTCTGATGAAGAAGCTGACGTCCGCTGTAGTGGCGTCGAGCCTCATCCTCGGCCTGGTCGGCACTGCGTTTGCCGCCCCTGCCGAGCAGAACCAGACGGCCTTCGACGTCCTGAGCACCTACAAGATTGTTCAGGGCAAGCTCCTGGCCGACGGCACCTCTGATCCCGCTCTCGGTGACACCCTGACCCGTGCTGAGCTCGTTACCATCATCGTCCGGGCCTTCGGCCAGGAAGAGACCGCCAAGATCCTGGCTGGCGCTTCCTCCTTCAGCGACGTGGATGTCGCCGCCTGGTACTCCGGCTACGCCGCTCTGGCGAAGAACATCGCCGCCCAGAAGGGCATCACCATTGGCTACGAGGATGGCTCCTTCAAGCCCAACCAGAACGTCACCATGATCGAGGCCCTGGCCTTCGTCATGAAGTTCCTGGGCGTGGCTCCGGGCACCGGCGCCAACTGGGCTGCGGACACCATCGCCGCCGCCAAGGATGCCGGCATCATCAGCGCTGAAGATGCCGAGGCTTACCTGGCCGATCCTGGCGCTCCTGCCACCCGTGGCAACGCCTTCGGCCTGGCCTACGCCATCTTCTCCACCTACCAGGTGAGCGCTGGCGAGACCGTTATGACCACCTACGTTGACACCGAGGCCCCTGTCCTCACCGTCAACAAGCCGGCCGACCTCAACACCACCAACCCGACCCTGACCGTCACCGGTAAGGTCGAGGGCGCCGTCTCCCTGTGGTACGGCTCCGAGCAGATCACCGCCGGTGCTGACGGCTCCTTCACCCAGGAGGTCACCCTCGAGGTCGGCGCCAACCCGATCACCTTCTCCGCCAAGGACCTGGCTGGCAACACCACCACCGAGTCCTTCACCGTTACCCGGAATGTCGGCGTTGCCACTGCGATCAACGCTGAGCTGAGCGCTGATTCCATCGCCGCTGGCGGCGAGGCTACCCTGACCTTCGCTGTCGTTGACGCCAACGGCGAGAAGGTTGAGGCCAACGCTGACGACATCACCATCACCGTTGGCGGCGCCGTTGCCTCCGTCGACAAGGCTACCGGTAAGGTTGTTGCTGGCACCACCGCCGGCGCTGGCACCATCACCGTTAGCTACGGCTCCTTGGCTCCGAAGGCCCTGAACGTTACCGTCGTGGCCGGCGAGCTGGCCAAGGTTATCACCAGCGACGCTGCTGTTGCTCCGGGCGCTGCCGTCACCCTGGCCGCTCAGGACGCTTATGGCAACACCATCGAGGGCGCTACCTTCAGCGAGACCTCGGCTGATGCCTTCATTGAGGGCAACAAGTTCATCGCGTCGAAGGCTGGCCAGTACACCGTGACCGCCAGCAAGGACGGCAAGTCCGCTGAGGGTACCATCGGTGTCTATGGCGACATCGCTAAGCTGGTTGTCGAGGCCCCGACCGAGGTCGTTGACAACAACGCCACCTACGTCACTGTGAAGGTCAAGGCTGCCGACGAGAACGGCAACCTGGTCGGCAACGCCGAGGGCTTCATCGAGCTGACCACCGACCTGGTCGACAAGGACACCACCAGTCCAAAGGTCGCTGTCCTCGAGGACGGCGTCGCTACCTTCGAGCTGAAGTCCGACGGCACCCTGGCTGACCTGGACATCATCATCGACGCTGCTTATGATAGCGATGATGCTGATAGCGTCTTCGATGAGGCCTATGGCACCGCCACCGTCACCGGTGTTGCGCAGGTTGCGACCGAGATTAGCGTTGACGCTCCTGAGTACCTGCCGACCGACGCCTACGGCACCGGCTCTGAGCAGGTTGTCACCGTTACTGTCCTGGACCAGAAGGGCGAGGACATGCTCAACGGCGCATGGGAGTTCGACGTGACCGTCTCTGGCTCTGCCAGCCTGAAGGCCACCTCCGACGACAAGGCTGAGGCCCTGACCCTGGCTACCGGCGACAAATTCAACATCTACCCGGTGTTCATGGGCGACGCCGGCACCGCCACCCTCACTGTCAGCTACCCCGGCCTGAAGACCGGCACCGCTACTGTGAAGGCTGCCCTGCCGCTCGCCGCTTCCAAGCTGGTTCTCACCAGCGACAAGACCAGCCAAACCGTTGACAACGGCACCGACAAGCGGATCGAGTTCACGGTGACCGCTGTTGACCGCTACGGTGTCCCTGTCACTTCGGCTACCGACGTAGCCACCGATAACATCATCGGCATTAGCTTCGACGGCATGGCCGACGACCAGTTCCTCTTCTTCAGCCTCGCTGAAGCTGCTGGCACCCCTGTCGACGGCGTCGCTCAGTCTGTCACCCTGTCCGGCGGCACTGCCACCTTCTACGTGGCTTCGCAGCTGGCCGATGACTTCACTGTGAAGGTTGTCGACAACGACGAGGACCTCTCCGACAGCAACAGCATCGCCGTGACCTACACCGCCGGCGACGCCAAGTACGTTGCTTTCGAGAACAGCCTCACCAACATTCTCCGCAGCCCTGGGAAGGCTACCCTTACCGCTCAGCTGTACGACGTGCACGGCAACGTGGTGAAGGTTGCTGACCAGACCGTCACGTTCGAGGACGCCGCTGCCAGCGACCAGTATGATGGCATGCTGCTTGCCGGTGCGAAGGAAGCCTACGAGACCAAGACGGATGCCAATGGCCAGGCCAAGGTTGAGGTCACCATTCTCGACTACATCTCCACGGCTGACGTGAAGGTTGGCGGGACCGACCTGACCTACGGCGACACCATCAGCCCGACCACCATCAGCAACGTCTACGGTAAGACCACCGTCAATACTGTCTCGCTGATCCCGTCCACCATCTCTGTCGACGTGCTTGATGCTGGCGACTCCACCGGTAACCGCGTATCCAGCATTGCCGCTGGCAACTCGGTCTACCTGAAGGTCACCGTCAAGGACAACTACGGCCGTGCGGTCGAGGATGTCATCTCCAACCCCGACTATGCCTTCAAGGTCACTGCCAGCAACAGCAAGCTGATCCTCGACAACGTTGATACCGACGTTGAGTGGACCTACGACGCCAACGGCGTGTACTACTCGGGCGCCATCAACGTCACCAAGGCCGAGGCCCTGAGCCTGACCGTTGGCCTGACCAACCTGGCCACCGACGTCTCCTCCAGCCGCACCATCGCCGTCAAGGCTGGCCCTGTGGCTGATGCGATCGTGGTCGAGGCTGACGCCGATGACCTCGTCACCTTCGACAAGACTGTGACCAACGAGCTCACCCTGCAGCTCACCGACGAGTTCTTCAACAACGTGCTTGGCTCGTCTGTGACCCTGCCTGTGAAGTTCACCTGGTCCTCCACCGACACCACCGTGCAGGTGCGGGACGCTAACGGCATCCCTTACACCAGCTCCAAGCTGATCACCATCAGCAAGAGCCGCACAACCACCAAGGTGTACGTGGTGTCTCCGACCGCTGCTGACGCCGATCTGACCTTCGAGGGCTGGATTGACGCCAACAACGATGGTGTTAAGGATCTTGCCGAGACCTCCTTCTCGGTGACCGTCAACCCGTAGCTTTATAGCCGGGAGAAAACGCCCCCCTCGTGGGGGCGTTTTCGTTGTGCCCTCCGGCAGACGCACGATGGCCCGGAGTGTCCTTGGTCCCTACCGTCCCGCTTGGGCTATCATATACCGGGCGATTTCCTGGACTTCAAGAGGGAGCTTCTCGAAGCCTGTTAGTCCTAGATAGAGATTACCCCTGGTCGGGCCTTCCACTTCTCACTGGACACTGATTGGCACATGCGGGCCCAAAGGGGAACAGTGATGCTCCATGGCCGACTGGGGCGGAGTTTTGCATGGTGCGGGCCCAGGGGCATTGAAGGTCAGAGACCGCTCTTCTCAGAACCGCAAGAGGCGCATGGCAGTGAAATGGGTTGGACAGACAGGGAATTCTCGTGGTTCTGATGGGAGCCGCTGCCGGAAACGAAATCTCGGGGAGCCCATCGTATTGACGATAGTACGGACACGATTGGCACGACCACAAGGACCGGTCGACCATACCCAACATGATGCAGGGCCTATGGCTCCTAGACCCGTCTTCTGCACATGGCTAACGCCAAGTTGGAAGGAGTTTCAATGTCGATGCGCGAACCCACCTGGTAATCAGGTCTGAGACCAGGGGGCTTGCCAAAATGGGCCGGAATCGTGAACGTCCGATTCGCCAGGTGATCTACCAGAAGACGCTGGTGAAGAATTTGGGATCCCTCCCCATAGTGGCGCATGTGCTGCGCCAATTGGATGTGCAGGGGATCATCGACCGGGCGGTTCCGATTCGAGAGGTTGCGCACCTCACACACGGCGAGATCATCTGCGCCATGGTCGCCAACCGCCTGACAGCACCGCAGCCCCTCTATCACTTCGACTTGTGGGCGAAGCGTTGGGCTGTGGAGGAGGTGTTCGGGGCAAAGTGTGAATGCTAACCTAAAAGTTGACCACCCCAAACACATTTCCCCTTATGCTGAAGTTGCTGACGCTTCACGTAAGGGAGGAAAGGTTGTGCTTGGGATGGTCGATAAAGAGCTTATCAGAAAGCTGGTACTGGTGAAAGGGTGGTCTATTCGCGAGGTGGCTCGGGAACTGAAGGTGGCTCGCCAGACAGTCCGTAAGTGCCTGGCGGACGCCCAGCCCCCTCGTTATCACCTGAAGGCAGAGCGCCCCTCCCCTGTCCTGGAGTCGGTCAAGGGGATCATTGCCGAATGGCTGGAGCAGGATCTACACAGGCCGCCAAAGCAACGGCACACGGCCCGCCGCATCTACCTGCGGCTGGTCGATGAGTATAACTTTCTGGGCGGGGAGTCGACGATCCGGCGTCACGTCCGGCTGCTTCGGGGGAGCCGGCGAGAGGTCTACATCCCGCTGGAGTTTGAACTTGGCACCCGGGCCTTCTGCGACTGGGGACAGGCCGATGTGATCATCGCCGGCAAGCAGGTCACGGTTCACCTCTTCTGCATGCGCCTGGCCGCCAGCCGCGACTTCTTCGTGGTGGCCTTCCCGCATGAGCGCCAGGAGGCATTCTTCGAAGGACACCAACTTGCCTTTGCACACTGGAACGGTGTCCCGGCCGTGATCTCGTATGACAACCTGAAGACGGTTGTACGTAAGATCCTGGCTGGTCGTGACCGGGTCGAACAGGAGGCTTTCAGTGCACTGCGGGCTCACTACCTGTTTGACAGCCACTTCTGCAGTCCGGGCAAGGGCAACGAGAAGGGTTCGGTTGAGAACCTGGTCGGATATGCCCGCCGAAACTATCTGGTGCCGCTACCGGAAGTCAGAGACCTGGCCGAGTTGAATGAGTACCTGCGTAATGCCTGCCTCCGGAACCGCCAACAGCAGCACCCCATGAAGCATGGGAGTACAGTTGGCGCCGTCTTCGAGCAAGAGCAGCCGGCCCTGCAGAAACTCCCTGAGCGACCCTTTGACTGCGCTCGGGTGGTCCACCCACGCGTCAACAGCCTGTCGCTGGTTCACTTCGAGACGAACCGCTACTCCGTCCCGGCGCAGTATGCCTACCAGCAGGTCACGCTGAAGGCGTATGTCAACCGGATCCAACTCTACCACAACAGTGACTTGATTGCGGAGCACCCCAGACTGTACGGGCGGAACGAGGAGAGTCTGAACTTTGATCACTACCTGGATCTGCTGGAGCGGAAGCCAGGTGCGATGTCATACGCCCGTGCCTTGAAGCCAAGCGCCTTGCCCCCGATCTGGCTCAAGTATCTCGATGCCCTCCAGCACACAGCGAGCCAGCCGCAGAAGGAGTTCATCCGGACGCTCCGGCTACTACGCCATATCCCTGAGCAATACGTCCACGAAGCGCTCCGACAGTGCCTGGAGATGGGGAGCTATCGCTGTGACGTCATCCAGAGCTTTGCTCAGCACCTCAAGGAGGCGGGGCGGGTCATCCAGCCCCTTTCGACCGAGACACTCCGGCGGCTGCCAGAGGCTCCCGTTACACCACCAAGTACGGGGCACTTTAACCAGCTCTTGCAGGGGGTGGGCGGATGACTGCAAGCACAGTCGCCGACGTCCGGCTGGCGGCCTATCTCAAGACCCTGAAGCTGCCCGTAGTGTCCCGGCAGTACAAGTCTGTAGCCCAGGAGGCTGAAGCGGCAGGCCGCTCCTATACGGAGTTCCTTGCGGCCCTTCTGGAGCAAGAGATCCTGCAGCGTGAGCAGAACGGTGTGCAACTACGGGTCCAACAGGCCCGGTTTCCGTACCCCAAGACGCTAGATGCCTTTGACTTCACGGCCCTGCCAAGCCTCAACAAGGCAAAAGTGCTGGCCCTGACCCACTGCGAATGGGTTGGCCAGCGTGAAAACGTCCTGATGGTGGGCAACGCAGGCACCGGGAAGACGCACCTGGCGATTGCGCTGGGCATTGCGGCATGCCGGGCGGGGAAGCGAGTGCGGTTCTACACCGCCGCCAGTCTGGTGAATGAACTGATCGCCGCCCAGCAAGACCGGAGTCTGCACCGCCTGGAGCGCACGTGGCGCCGCTGGGACCTTGTCATACTGGACGAGCTTGGCTACATCCCGTTTTCGGCCACTGGCGGCCAGCTGCTGTTCAACTTCTGCAGCGAGCGTTATGAACGGGGGAGCCTGCTGATAACCTCGAACCTGGAGTTTGCCCGCTGGACGGAGGTGTTTGGGGACGAGAAACTCACCGCTGCGCTCCTGGATCGCTTGACCCACAGGTCCCACATCTTGCCGATGAATGGCGAGTCGTACCGCTTCCGTGAAAGCCTCCGCCGGCAACAGAGCTAGCCGGCAAGGCAAAGGTGACCGGGGTGGTCAACAATGCGCTGAGCACAAGCAACCGGGCCGGTCAACATTTCGATGAGCACGGTGGGTAACTTTTCGGTTGACATGAACACAAAGCCTGAGCACCTCAACGACGACCGGCTGGGCAGGGCCTTGGACGCCATCGCCCCTCACCTTTAGGCACTGCAGGGATCGGCAACCTGGTCCGCCA
>JAWLHU010000027.1:0-41417 GCA_041690255.1 Symbiobacteriaceae bacterium | reverse complement strand
AGCATGACCTATCCCACCTATGTACATCCTTGTACGATCAGTTTAACAAAAAACAGAGCAGATCGCGAGTGCGATCTGCTCATTTGTCAACAACCTGAGGCCCCTCCCAATGTGGGAGGGGCCTCCATGCTTGGAATAGTTACTTCACGTCCCAGAGGTGGGCGTTCCAGACCAGGCCGTTGGGGCCGGGCTGAGCGGCGATGACCTTCTCGTTGACGACAGTCAGAGCGTTGACCGAGTAAAGCGGCAGGAGCGGCAGCTCCTCCACGAAGTACTCCTGGGTCTTGGTGTAGTGCGCCTTCTTCTCATCGAACTTGACCATCAGCTTGCCCTGGGCCAGAAGCTCGTCCATCTTCGGGTTGGAGTACTTCCGGTCGTTGAAGGCGGAGCCGGTGGCAACCTGGGACGAGAAGTCGGGGTCGAAAGTAGCCGAGAAGCCGACCAGCGAGAGTTCGAATTCGCCGGCCTTGGAGCGGGACTGGCGGGTCGGGAAGTCAACCTTCTCGATCTTCACCTTCACGCCGATCTCCTGGAGATTGGCCTGAATGATGTCGGCAGACTGCTCACGGGCCTTATTGCCAGTCGGGGTCAGCAGGGTGACTTCCTTGTTGAAGTCCCAACCAGCCTCGGTCAGCATCTTCTTGGCCAGGTCCTTGTCATACTGGAGCTTGGTCTGCAGCTCCTTGACGAAGTACTTGTTGGCGGAGTTGAGCGGGGTGTTGATCACCTCGCCCTGGCCCTTCAGCAGGCGGTCGACGATCAGCTGACGGTTGATGGCGTGGGCGAAGGCCTGACGCACCTTCGGGTCAGCGAACTCCGGCTTGGCCGTGTTGAAGTCGAGGTACTGATAGGAGGGAGCGACATAGGTGACGGGGCGCCAGCCGGGCAGGTTGGAAACCTTCTCCCAGTCGGTGATCGGCACCTCGCCAGTACCATTGCCGGAGACGAGGTCGATCTCGCCGGCCTGAATGGCGGCGGCGACGGTGGCCTGGCTCACGATCTTGTAGAACAGCTTGTCCAGCTTGGGCTTGCCCAGGAAGTAGTCGGGGTTCGCAGCCAGCTCAATGTGAGAGTCGGGCTTGAACTCGACCAGCTTGAAGGGGCCACCGAAGACGGTCGGCTTCATGACGTGCTCAGCCTTGTCGAGCCCCTTCAGGTCAGCCTGGACAGCCGGCTCGACGACGTGCTTCGGCATGATCCAGATACCGGCCGCGATCTTCTCCATGAAGGCGTCCACATCGACCGGGGCCTTGGTGGTGAACTCGATCGTCTGCGGATCGATCACCTTGATGCCCGAGACGTTGAAGTCCTTAGTCTCAGAGACGCCGGCGGCGTCGAGGCCCTTGATCGTATCGATCAGGGAGCGGCGGGAGGTCGGGGTGTCCGGATGGGCGATCACCTGGTAGGTGTAGGCCACATCCTCCGCGGTGATCGGCTTGCCGTCCGACCACTTGGCGTTGGCGCGGAGCTTAAAGGTAAAGACCGTCTGCTCCGGGTTCATGGTGTAGCTCTCAGCCAGGCGAGGCTCGTACTCGAGCTTGTCGTTCATGGCATAGAGCGACGGGTAGATGATGTTCATGACCAGGGAGCCGTACGAGGTCTTGTTGGTGATCGAGCTGAAGGAGTCGGGGGAGGACCAGATGCCAATGGTGAGCTGCTTGGGGCCAGAGGTCGCCGGAGTCTCGGTCTTGGCGGGCTCCTTGGTGTCCGGGGTGCTTGGCGTGGCACTCTTGCTGCCGGAGCAGGCAGTGAGGGCCAGGGAGAGCACGAGCAGGAGGGCCATCCAGGTTGCTTTGGTACGTGCCATGTGCGTTACCCCTTTTCTCTGTCTGTTGGTGCGTTGCGTCCGGATCCCGGGGCCTATCTATCGCTTCAGACGGGGGTCGAGTGCGTCCCGCAGCCCATCCCCGACGAAGTTGATAGCCAGAACGGAGAGGAAGATCAGCGCTCCCGGCGGCACCCAGAGCCAGGGCATCGACTCGATGACCGTGATGGACTGAGCATCGATCAGGAGGTTGCCCCAGGAGGCCTGCGGGGGCTGAACGCCGAGGCCGAGGAAGGAGAGGGAGGCCTCGGTCAGAATCGCAGTGGCGGTCCCGAAGGTGGCGGAGACGAGGATCGGTCCCAGGGAGTTGGGGAGGACGTGCCTGAAGATCAGGCGGGAGTCCTTGGCGCCCATGGCCCGTCCTGCCTGGACGAAATCCTGCTCCCGGAGGGTGAGGAACTGGCCGCGAACGATCCGGAAGATGGGTGGCCAGCCCAGCAGGCCGAGGACGACCATGATATTCCAGATCGATGGCCCGATCATCGACACGATCACGAGGATCAGCATGATCTGTGGGAAGGAGAGGAACATGTCGGCAATGCGGGTCAGGACGATATCCAGCTTGCCGCCATAGAAGCCGGCAATGCTACCCAGTACGGTTCCGATCACCACGTAGATCGAGACGGCGACCACGCCAACCGACAGGGAGATGCGGGATGCGTGGATCACCCGGGAGAGGACATCGCGCCCTACCTGGTCGAGGCCGAGCCGATGGGCAGCGGAGGGATGATCATCATAGGTGGCCATGATGGCATTCGGGTCGTAGGGGGCGAACTGCGGGGCGAAGACGGCGACGACAATCAGCGTCAGAAGGATGATCAGACCAATCACGGCCAGCTTGTGGCGAAGAAACCGCCGGAGTACCGGATTGGACCGCTCCTTGGGGGCCTCCGCTGCCGGTTTGGTGCCGGGCTGGTTGGCAACCTTGAGGGATGCGCTCATCGGAGTACCTCCTTTTCGTTAGCTGTAGCGAATGCGGGGGTCGGTCAGCGAGTAGAGGAGGTCAGAGACTAACCCACCGAGTACAACGAGGACAGCAGCCATGAGGTTAAGGCCCATGAGCACCGGGTAGTCCCGGCTGGAGATCGCCTCGATCGAGAGCCGGCCCATACCGGGCCAGGAGAAGATCTGTTCGGTGATAATCGCCCCGCCCAGCAGGTTGGGGATCTGAAGCCCCAAGAGCGTGATCACTGGGATCAGAGCGTTCCGCAGTGCGTGTTTGTAGATCACCACTGTCTGGCTGACACCCTTGGCTCGGGCGGTGCGAATAAAGTCCTGCCGTACCACTTCTAACATGGCGGACCGGGTGTACCGTGTCACCTGGCCGACAGTGCCTGCGCCGAGCACGAACGCCGGGAGAATCATGTGCCGGAGCAGATCGAAGAGGCTGTTGTCACCACCGAGGGTGTACATACCGCTGACCGGCAGCCACTGGAATTTGAGGGCAAAGACATAGATCAGACCGATCCCCAGGAAGAAGTTCGGAACGGAGACACCGACCAGAGCCAGAATCGAGCTGATGTAGTCGATAAGGGAGTACTGCTTCGTGGCGGAGATCACACCGACAGGGATCGCAATCAGGTAGGCAATCAGGAGTGCGAAGAGACTGAGCGAAAGCGTTGCACCCATGCGGTCACCGATACGCTCGGCCACAGCTTGTCCGTTCACGTAGGAGTAGCCGAGGTTCCCCTGGAGCAGTTGGCCCAACCATTTGGCGTACTGGACCGGCACCGGATCGTTCAGGCCCAGGCTCTCGCGCAAAGCAGCCAAGTCGGTAGCAGAGATGTTGGGATCCACCAGTAGGTCGACGACGTCGCCCGGCGCCAAGTTGATGATCGTAAAGGTGATCACCGTGACCCCCAGGAGGACCGGCAACGCAATGAGTAGGCGCTTCACTAGGTACGAAAGCATCTGTCGTCCCCCTTTTGTGATTTCTCGGCTGGGTATGAGGGAGAAAGATACGGCGTGTGCGACTTCACATCCTGCTAAGATTTGATCTGGAAAAATAAAAATGTCAGTACCACCATTATGAGGAATTATTGCGACGAGTTGGGGTAATGTGATCAGTTGGATAGAGCTGCTAGTTACACCAAAGGGCCTAATATCACCAATTTAATCAGCGGGAACAGGCGGAGTAGTCAGTTAAAATTGTTTGCAAAAGGAAGAGAGCACGCTTCCCGCAAAGCGTGCTCTCTTCCTCACATGGGGGGGAAGGGGAAAACTTGATTACATCTGCATGATACCGTGAATGTGAGCACATTCACATCCGCTGGGGGAATGGTTTTTGGCTCCTCCATGTAGAGGAGATCCGCCTCATCCAAAAGGAGGAGGCGGATATGTCCGTCAGGCTCACTCCAGTAGCTTCTCCCGCACCGCCCAGAGGGCCGCTTGGGTCCGGTCAGTCAACTGCAGTTTGCTCAGGATTGATGAGATATGTGTCTTGACGGTCGTTTCGCTAATAATCAACCTCTCAGCGATCTCGCGATTGGTCAATCCCTGTGCCAGGGCCCGGAGGACATCGAGCTCTCTGGGGGTCAGCAACTCTTTGCCATGGGGCTGGTGTGGCTGAACGGTCCGGGTCATCAGCCGCTTCATGACCTCTGGGTGCAGGCGCGGCTCGCCTCGGTGGACCGCCCGGATCGCGTCAACCAGGTCGGCTGGCTGGATATCCTTTGTCAGGAAGCCCATGGCCCCCTCCTCAATACAGGCCATCGCCTTCTCGGCATCCAGGAAGGAGGTGAGAATGATCACGCGGATGCCGGTCCCCTTTAGTTGCTTCAATGCGCTGAGACCATCCAGCTCGGGCATGAACAGGTCCATCAGCACCACGTCGGGCCGCTTGGCCCGGGCCGCCTCCACCGCCTGGACGCCGTTCGAAGCCTCTCCGATGACATCGAAGTCATCTTGCAGATCGAAATAGGTGCTGAGCCCTTGCCGGACCATGAAGTGGTCGTCACAGATCAGGACACGAATGGGACTCATCCTGCGTCACCTCCGTTTCCCAAAGGAATTCGCGCTCGAATTGTCGTTCCCTGCCCGGGAGCTGACTCAACCACCAAATCGCCATGCAACTCCGCGACTCGCTCCCGCATACCGAGCATACCAAAGGACTGAGAGCCGGATCGGCTGTCGGGCGGGAGGCCGACGCCGTCGTCGGCCACCTGCAAAATGGCCTCGTGAGGACGGACATCCAACCGAACGGTGACGTGCTTGGCCTGCGCATGCTTGGCCACGTTGTTCAGCGCTTCCTGCGCCACGCGGTAGAGACAGAACTCCAGGTCGGCGGAGAGCCGCTCCTCGCCCTCGAGGGTGAGCGCCACATCTACATTTTGCCGGCGACGGAAGAGATTAATGTGGTTGGTGAGCGCCATGGCCAGGCCCTTCTCTTGCAGGGCGGCGGGGCGGAGCTCAAAGATCAGAGAGCGCATCTCCGCGAGTGCTTCGCTGGCCATCTCCTGCGAGCGGGTGATCAGCTCGCCGGCCTTCTGGGGCTTCTTCTCAAGAATGCCGCCAGCCGACTCCAGGTTGAGGGTCAGGCCGAAGAGGACCTGGGTGACCGAATCGTGCAACTCACGGGCCAGACGGTTTCGCTCCTCCAGCACTGCGACCTCCCGTGCCTTGGCGTGCAGTTCAGCGTTCTCCAGAAGCCGTCCAGCCTGGTTGGCGAGGAGGGTGAGGAGGCGCATGTGCTGCTGGTCGAACCGGTACGGCTCGCGGCTGGCGACGACGAGCACGCCGAGGACCTTCTCCTTGGTACGAATGGGTGCTTCGATCACATCTTCCCACTGGCCTGCCTGGACCAACTCCTGACTGAGGCGCTTGTCACCGGCCGGGTTTCGGGAGACGTGCGGCTCGCCGGACTGGATCACCAGGCCGGTCAGGGAGCCCTCAATGGGCAACTCCATACCGACGTGTTGCTGCATCCTCTCGCCGCTGGCGGCCCGCACAAACTGGCGCTGCTGGTCGGGGGCGAGAAGGGTGACCAGGGCCGAGCTTCCGCCGGTCACGCGCGTGGCCTCCTGGGCAATCACCGTCAGCACCTGGTCGGGGTGAATCGCCTGAACCATGGCCTGGTCGACCGCATGAAGTGCTTCGGACTCGGCGAGCCGGCGTTCCAGCGCCTCCACCGTCTCGCCCAGGCGGGCGGTCCGGTCCCTGACTCGCTCCTCCAGGGTGGCCAGCAGTTCGTTCAGACGGGAGAACTCCCGGGTAGCCGCCCAGGTGGCTGCCAGGGGGCCGGTCAGGAGAATGATCGCCGCCGGCTGCTCCTGCCAGATCAGGGCAGCAGACCCGCCCAACGTCGTGGTCAGCAGGAAGGGGACCAGCGGGAGCTTCTCCCACTCCTGACGGAGATGCTCTACCACCGGGTCGCGGCGGAGGGCCGCCATGCCCAGCGGGTAAAAGATAATCCGGATGGCCAACCGGACCGTGATTCCGATCACCAGCGCCAACCAGTCGGCGGAGAAGAGAAGAGGGCCCTCGCCGGGCCGCAGAACCCGGAAGACCCAGCCGCCCAGCGCCACCGCCGCAAAGGTGATCACGCCGCGAACGAGCGCCCGGCTGATCCGGCGCTCCTTCCCCTCTGCCCCGCGCGGGCTACGCAAGTAATTGCCCAAATGGTACAGCGCAGTGCCCAGGGCAGAGCCGGTGGCGGAGATATAGGGGTGGAAGAGGAGCATCGTGGCGACATCGATCGCCATGGAGATGGATATGTCGCCGCGGGCGCCACGGATCGCTACCCGCCAGGCCTGGGTCGTCCATACCAGCACGGTGATCACCAGGACGGTCACCGCCATGGAGAGGGGTGGGAAGATGGGCAGTCCGCGGGGCGGGAAATTGATTGGCAACAGGATCGACGCCCCGGTGGTCAGAGCCAGGGTGATCATGGAGATCCAGAGCGCCCGGGTGTCTGTCTTGCGCAAGGGCGGTCAGCCCTCCTCTGCCCAGCGGCGAGCCTGGGCGATATCCTCCGGCGTGTTGCAGTTGAAGAAGAGGCGATTCGGGTCACCGAAGCGGCGGACCTCCTCCTCGGTCAGGTTCCGCCTGCGGACCTCGTCGTAAATGTTGAGGAGCTTGAGCCTGCGGGCCTCCAAGTACCGGTCGATCGATGGCAGACAGCCCCGACCGTAGATGGCGTGCATGGGCTCATACTCGCCGCTCAGGTAAGGCACCACGATGTCGTGTTCTGGCGCCAACGAGAGCATGTATCGGACCAGTCCCTCGTTCACAAAGGGCATGTCCACGGCGCAGAAGAAGGCGTGCTCGAACTGGCTGGCCCTCAGACCGGCCTCCAGACCGCCGAGCGGACCAAGCCCCGGCACCCTGTCCCCCACCATGGGCAGGCCGGCGAAGGCGTAGGTCTCGGGGGTGTTAGTCACGATTACCGTCTGCGCAAACCACTGGGTGAAGCGGCTGGCGAGGCGCTGGACCAGTGGTTCGCCCTCGAAATCGAGCAGGGCCTTGTTGGTGCCCATCCGGCTGGACTGACCACCTGCGAGAATTACGCCGCACGCCTTTAGTTTGGGCTCCACGATTGCTTCACCTCACTCCACTTGGCCGAATCCAGGAGCCAGTCGCCGGTGGCATCATCGGGCATGCCGGGCAGGGTGAGCATCTGTAGGGTGGATCGGGCGCCGAAGAGGGCCCGGGCCAGCGGAAGCTGATCATCGGCCGGCAGGTTGGTCGACACATGGCTCTGCATGGTAGTGATCAGGCGAGGAATCCGAGCCCAACTTGCCGGGTCACGGAACTCGGCCTGCACCGCCTGCATGAACTGCTGTTGCCGGTGAATCCGGGCAATGTCGTCGTTGGTCACACCATCGTAGCGAAGCCGCACGAACTTAAGGGCGGTGGCTCCATCCATCACCTGCGGCCCTTTCCGTATATCGATCACCAGATCCTGATAGGGATCCTCGTAGTAGTAGTCCCGGTCGATCTCCATTTCGACACCGCCAAGCTGATCGATGATCTCTTCGAACGCCTTCAGGTTGATCTTCACATAGTATGGGCGGGGTATGCCGAGTAGTGCCGATACGACCTCGGTAGAAGTCTCCGACCCACCGCTCGCGTAGGCAGCGTTCAGCTTGGCCCTTTTGCCGTTCAGGGAGATCCGGGTATCTCGCGGCAGGGAGATCGCATCGATTCGCTCCGGGTCCCGGCCCAAGCGGACGAGGATCATGGTATCAGATCGACCCTTGTCGTGCTGCCGCTCATCGACGCCCATGATCAAGACATAGACAGGTTCCTCTTTCACGACACGCGGTGCCTCTACCTCGGGCTGGACGGTCAGGCTTTGTGTAGCGGAGGAGTAGCCGTACCATGCCAGGAACGGGAGCAGGAGCAAGAGCAAGACCCACAGACGGCGGCGTCCGTAGTTGGGGCGCACCGTGTCTTTCTTTCCCTTAGCCAAAGGGAGTCCCCCAATCAGGAAATCAGGGCCCGACCGGGCTGGGGCCGGTGGAGGCCATCTGGTACTGGAATACCGCAAGAGACGCATTCTCGGGATCGAGGGTTGCTGCCTGGGCAGCATACTCCCCGGCAGTCGCCTGATCGTTCAACGCCAGG
The DNA here is from genome assembly GCA_041690255.1 of Symbiobacteriaceae bacterium. Classification (GTDB taxonomy): domain Bacteria; phylum Bacillota; class Sulfobacillia; order Symbiobacteriales; family Symbiobacteriaceae; genus JAWLHU01. The sequence goes on along the minus strand of JAWLHU010000027.1, from coordinate 33,028 downwards.
GCAGCCCGTCCTGCGACCACCAGCGTGTCGGCCGTCCATTCACTGGGGTAGGTCTCCGGTGAGAAGGTCGCGGCCAGGCTTAGCGCCTGGCGGGCATGGGCCAGCCCGTCTGCGGGTTGGTTCAGCAGCAGCTTGAAGCGTGCGAAGGTGTCGTGCACAACAGGAAGCTCGGCGGGGGTCGCGCGATCCAGGGCGTCCGCGAGCGCGACTTCCGCTTCCCGGTACCGCTTCAGATCCCGGTAGGCAAAGTGAAGCTCGAGGTAACCTCTGTAGTGGTACGGGTCGATCGATATGCTCTTGCGGGCGAGGCTCAACTGCTCCACGACAAGATCGTTCTGATAGGCCTGAGCAGCATCTCGGAAGAGTGGCTCCGCCCAGGCGACCCGCCATTTCCCCTCGTAGGCCATGGTGAGCCAGACCTCGGGCCAGCGGATCGACCGCCCCTCGTCGGTCAGGATCAGATCTTTAATCGGGATCCGCACGAGGCTCGGTTCGACCTCGACCGGGGTGCCAATGTCACCGAAGGTGGCTGTGACATCGTCCATGTACTCGGCTACGAGGCTGCGAGTCATGGCACTCTGAGCCCGCTCCTCAAGGGCTGCGTAAACGGCTCCGGAATCGCCGGCGGCCCGTGCTGACAGAAAGGCGCGCGCTGACGCAGCGGCTGCCTCCGGGGTTGCCGGTTCGCCGCTGCAGCCGCTGAGGACCAAAAGGAGCAGGAAAGCAAGTAAGGTGTGGATCCGTCGGCTCATGCTGATCGAGCCTCTCCTTTATGCCCTGGAAAGCGCCCGTTCCACCCAGGCGCGGACCTCTTTTGTCAGGGGGATGCGGTCCAAGTCGTCCCGCCCATACCAGCCTACCCGCTCCACCTCGTGGTTGGCAACTGGTTTGACCGAAGTAGGGTCAGCGGGATGGGCGAAGTAGATCAGGTCAATGTGCTGATGCCCCGGGCTGATATCCTCCAACTGGACACCCTCGGGCTGGGCGAGTTGGAGGGGGCCTGGCATGGGTGGCATGGAAGGCTTGGAGAGGAGCTGCACGTCGAGCCCGACCTCCTCTTTGACCTCCCGGACCGCGGCCTCATCAGGCAGTTCGTTCGGGTCGATATGACCCCCTGGGGGCAACCACATCTGCAACTTCTTATGCCAAAGCAAGAGAACCTTTCCTTCGTGGATGACGAACGTGGCCACGGTAAAGTCGCGGGTAATCTCACTCATTTTGTGTACAACTCCGGATGTAGAAATTGGACCACGGCGGCTCCGACGGTCGCAGCGAAGAGATCCTCGCGCAGGACCGTGCCATTTGTGAGGAAGCCGATGGCCCCTCCCCGCTGTTTCGTGTTGCTCTTGCCCGTGATCTCGTCGATCACGTGTCCGACCTCCCGGCCGGCTCGCACCCCGTCCGCCGCAGCCGGGGGCAGTAGGAACGAATGCCCCTTCCCAACGCCAACCTGCCCGTTCCGCCCCACGATGACGCAGCAGTTGATCATCCAACAGCCTTCCCCTTCGAAGGTGACGCCACCTTCCAGACCGACGCCAAGGTCGGCATTCGCCACTTCGCGGGCGGTCCGGGCTCGGTTGGTCGCTCCTTCGATCGTCTCGCGCTCCCCGATGGGCTGGTCGGAAACCCCGCTCGGGACATTCAGGCCGGTGACCTCGCAGTCAGGGTATAGCTGCTGGAGAATCCGCCGGGCTGCCCCGACTTTGACCGGATTCGTGGAGCCAACGGCAATGCGCAACATATTGGGAGATCCCTCCATCTCGTGGATTAGTACCTTCGGTATAGGCCTCTGGAAACCCTGCGGTGCGCAAGATCTGGGTTACGACATAACCTGACACCGAGGTGATCTCTCACGTGAACTTCCGACAGCAGCCCGGCATTTTCCGGGGCTATTCCACCTGGCCATCTCCTCAGCCCCCTGTGCGAAATGGGAGCATGATCCGTCCCTTCGCGGGGAGTGCACAGGCGACACCGGCCCCGTTCCCGCGCCCGCTCCCCCGCCGGGGGGGTTGAGGGCCCAAGTAAGCGGCCGGTCGGTCGACCTGAACCTTCTTGTGCTCCTCTTCATACCATGGCGAGTGGGGGTGAATGAAAGTGGCTATGCGTCCGACAACGGGTGCGATACCGTTTGGCGCCGGAATGGATCCTTGGGCAACGGGTGCCTACGGCGCTGGCATTGACCCATGGGCCATGGGCGGCTACGGCAAAGGCAAAGGTGCCTATGGGAAAGGCGTTCCCGGAATGGGAGGCTACGGTAAGGGAGGATACGGCAAGCCAGGCCTCGGCAAGGGCGGGTACGGCAAGGGCGGGTACGGCAAGGGACCTTACGGCAAGGGCGGCTATGGCAAGGGACCTTACGGCAAGGGCGCCACCTGGGCCCCGACTGCAGGTGGTGGATTCGCCAAGCAGTACCCGGCCGGCCAGGCTGGTATCCCCTATGGAGTCTATCCCGGAGTGGGGCTCGTCCAATAACTCGGAGTCTCGCCGCTTAAGACGAAGAGGCAGAGAACGCCTGTGAGCGCTCTCTGCCTCTTTGCATGCCGTACTAAACCTTGGCAGTGGCGGGCGTCGCTGATTTAGCCGTACCTGCGAGGAAGACACCGCCCAGCACGATGCCCATTCCCAGGACCTGCAGCCAGGTGGGGCGCTCACCCAGGAAGAGCGCGGCCAACGCCACGGAGAAGACCGGAACCAGGTTGATGAAGACCGCAGCCCGACTGGCACCGAGGCGGTGCAGCCCACGGCTCCAGAGGAAGAAGCCGGCGACCGTGGCGCCCCAGGCCAGGTAGAGTATGTGGCCGGCGAAGGGCAGGTTGTAACCTGTGCTTCCGGGTAGCCGCCAGATAGCGAAGGGAAGAAGCATAAGCATGCCCGTCATGCTGGCAATGGTAGTCGAGGCCATGGGTGTGAAGCGACGGGCAGCGATCCGCCCGAGTATGGTGTAGGTAGACCAGCAGACAGCGGAGCCCACGTAGAACAGATCCCCCGCAAGGCGCCCGGGATCGTGGGCAGCAGCCCGGACCAATGTCCAGAAGATGAGGATCTGCCCGACAAGGGAGATGGAGGCGCCCGTCAGCTTCCGGGCGGTCAGCGGCTCGCCCAGCAGGATCGCCGCCACGAAGAGGGTGAGTAATGGGTTCAGGGTTGGTACGATCATGGCGCCATCGGACGCGGGAGAGAGGTGCAAGCCCCAGAAGAAGAGCAGGTTGTACCCCGCAATCCCGCTTGCTCCCAGCCCCAGGACCAGGGGGATATCCCGCTTTGTCAGCGCCAGCTCCTTCTGCTTGCGAACGCCGTACATAATGACCACCATCGAGAGGCCAGCTACGAGGAACCGGAGAAAGGCCACAATCTCGGGAGGGACCGACGCGACAGAGACTTTGCCGGAGACAAACGCCCCGGCCCAGAAGATTGCCATCAGCACCATGAGCACGTAGTCGATCACGCAAGATCCCTCATCTTCAAAAAATGACGGGGGGCGTGCCCCCCGTCATTTTGTTCTACATCCGTAATGTTTGCACCTGTCACCCGGATCCTCAGGAAAGCGAAAAGATTCACACCAGGCGACTGAGCGATGCCATCCGCCAGCCCATGTGGCGGATTTCCGAGAGCACGCCGTGTAACGTCAACCCGAGGGCGCGGCGGGATCGGAGATCGATCAACCGATCAACCTGCTCCTGCAGGTTGTCCATAGCCTTCTCAAATGCCTCTGCAGGGGCGGGTTCCAGCTTCTGTCCGTCGAGCACGGCGGCCATGACCGACTTCATGTAGACCAGCACCGCCCGCAGGGAGCCGGTCACCGCGTCGCGCTCCGGGCCGGGGACCAGTCCCCCCGCCTCCAGCACGAGCTTGTGGATGTCCATAATCGCTTCGGAGAAGACCCACATGGAGGCGTTTGCCTTGCGAAGGAGGAGGTAGCGCGGCCCCTCGGCCTCTTCGCTGCGCATGAGCTCCAGGAGTGCCCGAGCCGTCTCCAGATGCCGTTGGAGAGCCATGGCGTCCTGCTTGATCTGCTCCTTGTGGTAGTGCTCGGGGGACGGGAGGCTGGCCGTGAGCCGATCGATAAACCTGCCTACATCTTCAGCACCCGCGCGAATCTCATCGCGGACCCGGCCGGTCACATCCGGCGGGCGAATGAACCGGTTGACCAGGTAGCCGATGGCCATCCCGGAAGCAATTACGCCCAGGCGGATGATGGTGTAGAGGAGGAAGTCATGCTCCGGCCTCTCCATGATGAACAGGATCACCACGACGGCCAAGCCCGCGGCCTCCGACAGCCTGAGGCGTATCAACAGCCCGAGCACCAGAATGGTGCCCAGTGCCATGGTAAGCGGGTTGACCGGCAAGAGCAGGCCCAGCGCTGTGGCGATCGCCCCGGCTACCAGGTTACCGAGCAGTTGCTGGCGGAAGACCTCCCGGGCCTTGTGGACGGTCGGCTGAATCGCCAGGATTGCGGCGACGGCAGCGAATGCGGCATAATCCGAGCCGAACCAATGGAAGACAGCCAGCGAGAGGAAGACGGCCAGGCCGGTCTTCACGATCCGCGGACCGAGGAATGGCTGAAAGAGACGAAACGGTAATTCCATTGCATTCACCTGCCATCCAATGATTGACAAGCGGAGCCAGAGAGGATATAGTAATTATTACCAGTTTTGGCTGAGAGAAGGCGGAGTATAGGGAGCAGGGGGGAGTGCTTGTGTCCCACGACCTGACGAGCCCGGAATTGACCCCGGCCATCCTGGCCGATGTGCACTATCAGGACCCGGCGGCCTCATCGGTCCTGGCAGCCGCCCTGATTGAGCAGTTCCGAGCAGAGGGGAAGTCCGACAAGTACCTGCCGGTCTTCTTCATGGTCGGGGCGACCAGTTCGACTGGCGATTCCCTCGGCCCATTTATCGGCTGGTTCCTGAACCGGAAGGGGTTCACCGGAGAGTACGTCGGGGACCTGAATCAGCCGGTGCATGCCACCAACATCAAGGAGCGGCTGAACGAGGCCTGGCAGTTGGCTATGAAGCGAGAGAAGTTCCCCTACGTAATCGCCGTGGATGCCGCAGTGGGCCGCCCCGGACGTGTCACCGTGAACCGGGGCCCGCTCAAACCGGGTGCCGGCATGGGGAAAACGCTGCCCCATGTGGGTTCGATCCATGTCATGGGCGGCACCGCCCATTTCCCGTTCATGATTTGGTTCGCTGGTCTGGATCAGACGGTTGCCATGGCCGAAATGATCGCTGACGGGTTGATGGCCTTCTGGAAGGAGTATGAGTCCGGCCGCATCTGGCAGCCCGAAAAGGCTGTGCAGACGGGCTCCGCATAGGCGGGGCCCCTTTCCCCGGGGCCCTACAAGGAATCACGCCAGGTGGGGTAGAATCACCCTGCGGGGGTGCTCTTTCATCATGATCACAGTCAACGCAGATCGATTGAACCAACGACTTCAGTACCTGGGCCAGTTCGGCCGAACCGCAGATGGTGGAATTACTCGCTACGCCCTTTCGCCCGCGGAGAAGTCGGCCACCGAGGCAGTGATCGGGTGGATGCGGGAGGCTGGGCTTGAAGTTCGGCAAGACGGTGCCGGAAACCTTTTTGGGCGCCTGCCTGGCAAGCGCCCCGGTCCCGCCGTCCTCACAGGGTCCCACTTGGACAGCGTTCCCAACGGCGGCGATTACGATGGCCCCGCCGGTGTTCTGACTGCCCTGGAGGTGGTTCAGGCCCTCCGGGAGCAAGGAATGGTCCCCGAGTTGCCCATTGAGGTTGTCTCGTTCATTGGCGAGGAGGGGAGCCGCTTTCCTCACGGGCTGATGGGTTCCAGCTTCGTCGCCGGCACATTCCCGTACGACGAGCTCGAGCAGACGGTCGACCGCAACGGGATCAGCCTGGTCGAGGCGCTCCGGGCGTACGGGGCTGACCCGGACCAGGCGAAGGCGGCCCAGGCAGCCCCCGAGGCCTACAAGGCCTATGTGGAGGTTCACATTGAGCAGTCGGGCCTCCTGGAGGCGAAGGGGCTGCCGGTGGGAATCGTGAGCGGAATCGCCGGGATGCGCCAGGCACAGGGGATCATCCGGGGCCGCGCGGAGCACGCCGGTGCCTGCCCCATGGAGCTGCGGAAGGATCCTATGCCTGCTGCGGCCGAGGTGATTCTGGAGGTGGAGCGGGCGGCGCGCGAGTCAGGCCCCACCACCCGGGCTACTGTTGGTTTTGTGCAGGCACGCCCTGGCGCAGCTAACGTGATTCCCGCAGCGGTCGAACTCAGCTTCGACATTCGGGACCTGGACGGTGACCGGCGCGACGCTTGCGTTGAGCGGGTTCGCCAGTTCTTCCTGAGCACGTGTGAGCGGCGCGGGCTGGTTGGCGAGTGGCAGGTTCAGCATACCTCGACTCCTATCCGTTGCGATGCCGCTATCATCGACACCATGGAGAAAGCGGCTCTTTCGCTCGGGCTGGAACCCTTCCAGTTGCCCAGTGGAGCGGTCCACGACGGGGCGAACATCGCGGAGTTGTGCCCGGTCGGCATGATCTTCCTTCGCAGCCGCAACGGGCTGAGTCACTGCCCGGAAGAGTACACTACACCGGAGGATATTGGCCAGGGTGCGCGCTTGTTGGCAGAGACGCTCTGGCATCTGGCCTCTCAGGTGTAGCTGGCTGACGCGAGTGAGGAGCGACCACCATACAGCGGCGCCGCTCCTCTTCTTTCGCGGTCAAGACGGGGTCCGGATTGGCCAGTCGAGGAAGGAGACCAGCCGGCGGTTGACCGACTCCGGCTGCTCGAGGGTCAGCATGTGCCCGGCTCCCGGAATCACGCCGACCTCCAGATCTTGCAGGAGAGACTGAGCTCGCTTCAGTGCCTGCCGGTGGTTGAACATGACCTCCTCTTCGCCCAGTAGCAGCAGGATCGGGTGAGGGAGTCCGGTCAGTTGCTCATCGGTGAATGGGGTCGGCATGAAGAAGGCCGGATTTCTCGTGCGGAAGTGCTGCATCCCCTGGACAAACTGCTCCGCCAACGTCTCGTTCAGAGTGGAACCTCGGGCGGAGACCCAGCGTATGTAAGACTCGTAGACGGGCCGAATGGGCAGAGCCAGCATGGTCATCATACGAAGCATAAGGCCTGCACTGACCGGGACGAAGGCCCCGATTGGGCTGCACGCTGCAATATGACCTACCCGCTCGGGTGCATGGACAGCCAGGTTGAGGGCGAGCCAGGCCCCCATGGAGAGGCCAAGAAGATGGGCCTGATCCACCTTTACTGCGTCCATGGTCTCAGAGATCCAGGCGGCGGCGTCCCCGGGGCTGGCGATTCGCCGGGTCGGGACTGATCTGCCGGCATGGCCCAGCAGGTCTGGCGCGATCAACCGGAAGCGCAGACCCAGCTCCCGGATGTTCGGAAACCACATGGTTGCGCTGGCGTTGGTAGCGTGAAGCATGAGCAGAGGTGGAGCGTCAGGCTGTCCACTCAGAAGGAGGTGGACACGACCATACGAGGTCTCGACGTCCCGCTCCTCGTACTCCATGGGCCAGAGCTTCAGGGTCGTTGCATAGGCCTCCATATAGGCCGCCTCCCCGCTCCTGCTGCGAAAGAGACCAGTCATTCTCCACCCCTCCCTAATGTGAGAATAGCATAAAATGAGACGCAGTCCATGACGCTTTTGGGTTAGGGAAACCTGACCTGGAATCCCTTGACGCTGATAGGCAGGATGGGTAGACTGATTTCCATACCAAGTTGAATACGCTCTTGACCGAGAGGAGTCTGTACGGTGCTGCAGGATGTAGAACGGGTTCTGGTATCGGAAGCGGAAATGCAGGAGAAGATTCGGGAACTGGGGGCCAAGATTTCCGAAGACTACGCCGGTAAGGACCTGGTCGTGGTTGGAATCCTGAAGGGCGCGGCGCTCTTCACCTCGGACCTCTTCCGTGCCATTACCATTCCGGCGGAGTTGGACTTCATGCGCATCTCCTCGTATGGTGCGTCGACCAAGTCCACCGGCGTTCATCGCGTTCTGCTCGATCTGGACTACACGCTTGAGGGGCGGCACGTCCTCATTGTGGAGGACATTGTAGACACCGGCCTGACGATCAAGTTCCTGAAGGAGTACCTCTCGCAGCGTGGCCCGGCTTCCCTCAAGGTCGCCTCGCTCCTGGACAAACCCTCACGGCGCAAGGTGGACGCTTCTGTCGACTACCGGGGTTTCGAGGTGCCCGACTTCTTCGTGGTTGGCAACGGCCTGGATTTCGGGGAGAAGTATCGGAATCTGCGGGACATCTGTGTCCTGAAGCCAGAGGTATACGGCGGTAAGTAGCTCACAAGGGGCGGGAGTATCTCCCGTCTTTTGACATAATTCGGGGATCTACTCGGGTGGAAGCGGTTCGGTGAGGCCGCCACCTGCATACAGGAGGAGTCATGACTCGTCGTAGCGATTTGATCGTGGTTGTGGACTTTGGCGCCCAGTACGGGCAGTTGATTGCCCGCCGTGTCCGTGAGCAGAATGTCTACTGCGAAATCTGGCCCTGGAACACGCCGGCCCAGCGTTTTGCTGACGAAGGCGTCAAGGGGATCATCTTCTCCGGGGGTCCGGCCTCGGTCTATGGTGACGGCGCGCCCCGGATTGATCCCGGAATCTATGAGTTAGAGATTCCGGTCTTCGGGATCTGCTATGGCATGCAACTCATGTCGCTCCAACTCGGCGGCGATGTCCGGCGGCCCGACAAGGGTGAGTACGGCAAGGCGATGCTCCATCTCCGGGAGAGCAATCACCCGATCTTCAAGGGCGTGGAGGCGGAGACCCAGGTCTGGATGAGCCATTTTGACTCGGTCCTCACCTGCCCGCCCGGCTTCCGGATCCTCGGGGCGACGGAGAATACACCAACGGCTATGATCGGTAACGATGAGAAGAAGATGTACGGCGTCCAGTTCCATCCTGAGGTGGTCCACAGCCATCACGGCAAGGAGATGCTCCACAACTTCCTTTTCGATATCGTCGGGTGCGCCGGTGACTGGACTACCGAGTCCTTCATTGAGGACCAGGTGGCGCTGATCCGCCAGCAGGTGGGCGAGGGTAAGGTCCTCTGCGCCCTCTCGGGTGGCGTCGACTCCTCGGTGGCGGCCGTTCTTGTCCACAAGGCGATCGGTGACCAATTGACGTGCATGTTCGTCGACCACGGCCTGATGCGTAAGGGCGAGGCGGAACAGGTGGTCCGGACCTTCCGCGATAAGTTCCACATTAACCTGGTCCATGTAGATGCCTCGGAGCGCTTCCTCGGCAAGCTGGCTGGGGTGACCGATCCGGAGCAGAAGCGGAAGATCATCGGCAACGAGTTCATCTACCTCTTCCAAGATGAAGCCCGCAAACTCGGCAAGATCGATTACCTGGTCCAGGGGACGCTCTACCCCGACGTGATCGAGTCCGGCACGTCCACCGCGGCGGTGATCAAGTCGCACCACAACGTGGGTGGGCTGCCGGAGGACATGGAGTTCCAACTCATCGAGCCCTTCCGGGAACTCTTCAAAGATGAGGTCCGGGCTGTGGGTCGGGCCCTGGGTGTGCCGGAGGAGATCGTTGGCCGGCATCCGTTCCCCGGGCCGGGCTTGGCGATCCGGGTGCTGGGCGAGATCACCCGGGAGAAGTTGGACATCCTGCGGGACGCTGACGCAATTTACCTGGAGGAGATCCGTAAGGCTGGCCTTTACGACCAGATCTGGCAGGCCTTCGCTGCCCTGCCAAACATCCGCAGCGTGGGTGTCATGGGCGATGAGCGGACTTACAACTACCCGGTCATCCTGCGGGCGGTGACCTCAGAAGACGGCATGACCGCCGACTTCTTCCGCTTCCCGTGGGAGGTGCTGGAGCGGATTACGAACCGGATCATTAATGAGGTGCGCCACGTCAACCGGGTGGTCTACGACATGACCTCAAAGCCCCCGGGGACGATTGAGTGGGAGTAGAGGCATGAGTTGGGCCGCCGTACCTTCGGGTGCGGCGGCTTCGTTGTGCGTCCAGTTGCTATTATGTCAACTTCGACATAGGTCAGGCATACGCTAGAGACGGACCGGTCCGCGGGCCGGTTCCGATCAACCTGTTACGGAGGGGTCAAGATGCACTGCCCGTCGAAGAGTGGGGTCATCTTTCAATCGCAGCCGGTGTCTGATAAGCCCCACGTCTTCCTGACCAAGGATCTCTTCGAACGCAAGATGGCCTTCCAGATGGGATTTGCCCACGGGTACCAAGTGGGTTTTGACCATGGCTGGTTTGCTGGTCGGGATGGCAAGTTCGACAAGGACCGGGATCACCGTCGTAAGAAGGACGATGATCGGACGTTCGACAAGGATCACGACAAGGACCACGACCGCGATTGGAAGATGGATCACGACAAGGACCACGACCACGGTCGGAAGATGGATCACGACAAGGACCACGACCACGATTGGAAGATGGATCACGACAAGGACCACGACCACGACCGCAAGATGGATCGTGACAAGGATCACGACAGGGAGAAGGACCACCGCAAGGGCTGGCACAAGATTCGCCACGGGGTCAAGTCCTACTGCGTTCAGTAAACGACCCGGTGGGCCGGGGGACCACCTCGGCCCCGTACTGTACTGGAACCCGGCCGATATCAGGCCGGGTTTTCCTTTTGGGGGACAAGGAGGATTATTAACACCAATTTGAGAATAAGAATGTTCATTTTAAAATGAAGGAGGTTGAGTCACTTTGGCCCTCCTGCAGCCGGCCGCTGCGCTCACCGACCTGCTCTTGGGTCTTACTGGCCTGGGCATGGGATGGGCGGCATTCCGGCGCTACCGTACCATCGGATCCCGACGGGCTGGGTGGTGGAGTCTGGGCTTTGCTATGTTGGGTTTGGGAGCGGTTCTGGGCTTTGTGACCCTCGGGTTCGAGACACCGGCGGCCCCGCTCCTCTACTACATCTCCCGGTTTGTGGTCGGGGTGGCGGTCCTGGCCATGCTGACATCGGTGGTGGAGAGCCTCGCCGGCCGGACAACGGCGGGGTGGTGGCGCATGCTGTTCCTCCTGGCATTCGTGGCGTACTATGGAGCAATCCTGGCCGGTGGTTCCTTCCTGGTCTTCATTCTCTACTCTGGTGTTGCTCTTGTCGCGACCCTTAGCCTGGAGACATACCGCTGGCTGGGGCGGAAGGAGCCGGCCGCGGGTCTCATGGCCCTGGGGATGGTCCTCTCGATCCTGGCGGCGGTACTTCAGGCTGCCAAGGCCTCCTTCACGCTGGTCTGGACGTTTGACCAGAACGGGGTCTACCACCTGGTCCAGACGGTTGCACTCATGTTCCTGTACCGGGGGGTGGTCACGGAGAGTGACGCCCCGGCACGAAGTAAAACCAAGACAGCCTGACGAAAGGGGACCGAGACCCATGGCCGTTCATGCAGTGGAGCGGACGCGACAGTCAGTCTTCTCTTTCCAGTGGATCATAGATACGCGTAGCGACCTGATCTGGTATATCGGCTCGGCCCTGGTGGGCTGGCTGTACGTGGGAATCATCCTCCTGGCGGTCGCAGTGTTGGAGAACCCGCTGACAGACTCCTTCGGCGTGATCAGACTGGGCGGGATCCACATCCCGCTGACGCTGCAACTGCTCGTTAACGGCTCCTGGGCCTTCTTGCTGGATGCACCTCACCTCTGGTCCACCCTGGCGCGCACCTTCTTCGACCCCGACGAGTGGAAGGTTCGCCGAAGGGAGATGCTCTTCTCCCTGGTCTGGTTCCTGGTGGCACCTGCCTGTATTCTGCTGCCCTACCTGGTGGGGGCGGTTCTGGCGCCTATGGGGGTCACCCTTTCGCCCTTCGTGTTCGGTCTCGGTGCCCTGCTCTTCACGGTCTTCTTCCGTTTCTGGGCATACTACCACGTGATCCGGCAGCACTGGGGCTTCCTGATTCTTTACAGGCGGAAGAATGGTGATATGGGGGCGCAGGGCTACCAGATCGACACCTGGTTCTTCAATCTGGCCTTCTATACGCCGCTCCTGATGCTCCTGACAGCGCCTTTCTTCGATCAGACCCCCGGCATGCCGGCCCTGGGCATCTCTGGCTTGGTGCTGGGCGGAGTGAGTGTGGCGAAGGTCCTGCACGGCTTCGCATGGGGGATCTTTGCGGCATCGCTCCTCTTCTACGTGGGGTATCAGGTGAGCCTCTGGCGTACGGGCGTCAAGCTGAATGGGCCCAAGTTGCTCTTCTTATCGACCCTGATTCCGCTGCACCTGGTGGCGCTGAACCATCCGTACCTTGCGGCTCTGCTGGTGCCGATCGTCACGGTGGGGCACAACATTCAGTACCATCGGATCGTCTGGATGTACGGACAGAACAAGTACCAGGCACCGGGGGCCCGCTCGCGATACGGCACGGCGGCGGCGATCTTCAGCCGGTTCTGGATCTACTTTGGGATGGGTCTCCTCTTCACGTTCGCCCTCTACCGGGGCCCCTGGATTGACTGGCTGAAGACCTCGGTGGGCATGAACCTGGACCAGTCGATCTTCCTGGGGGTGGGCATGATGGCGGGGCTGGCCGACCCGACCAAGCTGAACCTGGGCCAGCAGCTCTTCGGCGGCCTGCTGCTCGGCTGGGCGATGCAGCACTACTACCTCGACTCGAAGATCTGGCGGGTCCGGACCGACAAATCGGTCGCCAGACAACTTCAGGTGTAAATGATGAGACCCCCCGCTCACACCGCGGGGGGTCATCGTTTTATGGGTTTGCGGCCTCACCGAGGCTGATCGTCTCATTCCGCTCCGGTCCGACCGAGACCAGGCGCACCGGGACGCCCACAATCTCCTCAATCCGGCGGATGTACCGACGGGCGTTCTCGGGCAGTTCGGCCTCGGACCGGGCGCCGGCGGTCGGCTCCGACCAGCCGGGCAGGGTCTCGAAGACCGGGGTGGCCATCGCCATGAGCCGGAGAGGCGGGACGGTATCGACAACGGCACCATCGATCAGGTAGCCGGTGCAGATCTTCACCTCGGGGAGGCCATCCAGTACATCGAGCTTGGTCAGGGCGATCTCGGTCATGCCGGAGACTTGGGCGGCGTAGCGGGTGGCAACACCATCGAACCAGCCGCAGCGGCGGGGGCGTCCGGTCACCACGCCGAACTCGCCACCCTTCTCCCGCAGGTACTCGCCGATCGCATCCTCACCGACTTCGACCGGGAAGGGCCCCTCTCCCACGCTGGTCGTGTAGGCCTTGGCGACACCGACCACTCGGCGGATGGCCCACGGCGGAATGCCGGCGCCCACCGCCGCCGCCCCGGCCAGGGGGGAGGATGAGGTCACGTACGGATAGGTCCCCCAGTCGGGGTCACGTAGGATGCCCAACTGTCCCTCCACCAGGATCTGCCCCTCTGCCAGGAAGCGCCGGACGAGCGGGAGCGAGTCGATGATCCGCTCCTGCAGCGCCTGGCCGTAGGCCCAGTACTCCTCGGTCACGGTGGCAGCGCTCATGGCGGGAATGCCGAAGCGCTTGGTCAGAATCGGGTTAATGGCGGCCAGGGCCCACTCTACCCGGTTCCCCAGCCACTCCTTGTCGAGCAGGTCGCCCACCTTGAGCGCCCGGCGGGCGGCCTTGTCGGCAAAGGTGGGGCCGATTCCCTTCAGGGTCGTGCCGATCTTCGCATCGCCGCGGGCCTCTTCCTCCAGCCGGTCGAGCAGCCGGTGCCAGGGCATGACCAGGGTGGCTCGCTCATCGACAAAGAGCAGGGCGGTTGAGATCTCCCGCTGCTCCAGGGCAGCGATTTCGGTCAGGAAGGTCTCGGGGTCAAAGGCGACGCCCGGACCGATCAGGTTGGTGACGCCAGAGTAGCAAATGCCACTGGGGATGAGCCGGAGCTTGAAGGTGCCGAGCGGGTTTACGATCGTGTGGCCGGCGTTTGCGCCTCCCTGGTAGCGGATGACCAGGTCGGCCTGCTCTGCGAACACATCGACCATCTTGCCCTTACCCTCATCGCCCCACTGGGCACCGATCACTGCGGTGACTGCCATGGAAAGATCGCCTCCTCGTCTTTAGTCAATCACAGCAGGGGTATAACTGGGTAATAGCGAAGGATGTCATGGTAATAACCAGAGGTTTTAACCGGGAGGGACCGCTATGCTTCCACAGGCAGATGCGGTCATGCCCGAGAGATTGCCAGGTCTTGCGGGCCTGGCGAAAGGCACAGGTGTAGCCGGATGCTCCAATACGTCGAGACCTTCTGCGCCGTGGTCAGAGCCGGCTCGCTCAACCTGGCCGCCGAGCACCTGCACCTCTCCCAGCCTGCCGTCTCCAAGCAGATTCGGGCCATGGAGGCGGAGTTGGGCGTGCAGCTTCTGGTCCGCTCAACTCGGGGCGTGGAACTGACCCCTGTGGGGCGCCAGGTCTACCGGCTGGCCCGGCGGGCGCTGGCTGTAGAGGCGGGCTGTCACCGGGCGGCAGAGTCGTGGCGGGACCCGTGGTCGGGGCGGTTGATCGTCGGCGCCGGCCTGACCTTGACGCTCTTCACCTTGCCCCCCGTGATCCAGGCCTTCCGGCAGCGGGTGCCCGACGTCCGGCTGGAGTTGGTGACGGGCGACAGCCGGGAGTCGCTGGCCCGGCTGCTGGCCTTCGAGGTGGATGTGGCCCTGGTCACATCGCCGGAGCCGCATCCGGAGGTGCAGATGGTCCCGCTCTTCCTCGACCCGCTGGTGGTGGTCGGGGCGCCCGGGAGCGTGCTGCCGAGGCGCATTGGCGAGATGGGCGGGATGGCGCTGATCGCCTTTCGGCACGGCTCGGGCCTGCGGCAATACGTGGATCAGGTGCTGGAGAGCCATGGCGCCAGGCCGCACGTGGCCATGGAGTTCGACTCGATCGAAGCGATCAAGACGATGGCCGGCCTGGGGCTCGGTCTGGCGTTGCTCCCGCTCTCGGCCGTGCGGGAAGATGTGGCGGCGGCCCGGCTGACGATGACCCGGTTGCCCGACTGGCCGGACGCCGGGCGCCATGTGACGCTGCTCCGCCGTCGGGCGGGGCTCCGGTCGGGGGCGGTCAGCCTCTTCACAGCCATCAGCCGCGAAGTGCTGGGGCAGTAAGCCGGTACGCCTGGCGTCGACCACACCGCCCGGCGGCAGGGAGATGGCGACCAGCAGCGAACTACCTCACGATATCGGAGAAGGGGGTTCGCGCGTGAAGGGCGCCTTCGCATCGATCAGACTACTGTTGGACCTGGACGGCACTACCCTCCGCAACGCCGGGCGGGAGGTGATCAGCCGGATCTTCGACCTGCCGCTACCGGACGCGAACACGCCGGGGTGGCTCTCCTCGGGGATTCTTGAAGAACGGGGAATCACGAAAGAGCAGTTCTGGGCAGCCTGGCAGGCGAATGAGCCGGAGATCTATGGCCGTGCGATCCCGCTGCCGGGAGCGCTGGAGACGCTGGCGGAACTGAAGGCCGGAGGTGCCCATATCGCTGTGGTCACAGCCCGCCGCGGGTCGGCGGAGACCGTAACACAGGAGTGGCTGGCCCGTTATGCTGTCCCCTATGACGCCATCCAGTTCAACTGCGATGATAAACTCGCCGTGGCCCAATCGCTGGGGCTGAATCTCGCAATCGAGGACGACCTCGCCCATGTGATGCACATAGCCCAAGCTATGCCGGTGATGCTGATGGACTCGGACGGTCACCATGCCGACGCAGAGCTGCCCGCCGGGATCCATAAGGTGGCGGGCTGGCACGAGGTGCCCGGCCTGATCGCCCGGATCCAGGCCAGCCTCGTCCTCGGAGCATAAAAGCATCGATCAACCCTCCCGCTACGAATCGGTTCGGCGGGAGGGCTTTTCTCGCGCTAATACCTTGACACGGTCCCTGTCCCCGGTGTATTACAGTTATAGTACACCACAACACGCAGACAGAGACTCCCGGAGGTGACCCGTCATGCAGGCGATTCAGATTCAAGGCCTGACCCGGCTCTACAAGAATGGGCGGGGCGTGAACAATATTGACCTGGCCGTGCCCCAGGGCTCAGTCTTCGGCTTCCTTGGGCCAAACGGGGCGGGCAAGACCACATTGATCCGCACGGTGCTCGGCTTTCTGAAGCCGCAGGCCGGGCAGGCTTCTGTCCTGGGGCTTGACGCCGTGACGCGGAGCCGGGAGGTCCGGCGTAGGGTGGGCTATCTGCCCTCGGACCCGGCGCTCTATGAGTTCCTCTCCGGGCGCGACAATCTGGAGTTCGCCTTGCGTATGCGAGGTGTGAAGGACCGGATTCGCATGCAGACGCTGGCTGACCGGCTGGAGATCGATCTGACGCGACGGGTGAAGTCGCTCTCCCGGGGCAACAAGCAGAAGGTGGCGATCATCGCTGCGCTGGCCCACGACCCGGACCTGATCATCCTCGATGAGCCGACCTCCGGTTTGGACCCTCTGGTGCAGGAGACCTTCCTGGACCTGATCCGACAGGAGCGGCAGCGTGGCAAGACGGTCTTCATGTCCTCGCACATCATGTCCGAGGTGGAGGCGGTCTGTGATCAGGTGGGCGTAATCAAGGACGGGCGGATTGTTGCCTTTGACACGGTGGCTAATCTGAAGAAGCAGCGGGTCAAGTACGTGCAGACCGAGTTTGCCGGCGAGGTGCCCAATCTGAGGATGGTCGCCGGTGTGACTGACTGGCAGGTGGAGGGGCGCAGGGCCCGCTTCACCATGAACGGAAGCCTGGATACCCTGGTGGCGGAGCTGAGCAAGGGGGCCCTGGTCGATCTGACCGTGACCGACCCGCCACTGGAGGAGGTCTTCCGGCAGTTTTACGAAGGGGCAGGTGGCGGAAAATGACGCTCTTCTGGCAGCAGATGCGGGCTCAGTTCATGGGCCTGCTGATCTGGACGGGAGCGGGGCTCCTTCTGGTCCTGGGTCTCGCAGGTTCTGCGGCCGCTGCCGGTGCGGAAGGCGGGGCCATGTTCGAGAAGCTTCCGCCTGAACTGCAACGCATGATGGGCTACCAGGAGGGGCTCTCGACGCTCGATCTGTTCGTCTCGGGCAAGGCGGCCGTCTCCATGGCCCTGATCCTGGTCCTCTACGGGATCGTCCTTGCACTCTCGGTCGTCACCCGGGAGGTTGACCGCCGGACGATTGATTTCCTGCTCTCGCTCCCGGTCAGCCGCAGCCAGGTCCTCCTCACCCGGACGGCTGTCATGGTCATGAACACCGGGATCCTGGGTGGGATCCTCTGGGGGGCGTTCATTGCCAGCATGAACCGGCAGGGACTCGAACCGCTGCCGGCCTACTGGCTGATCTTCCTCGCCCAGTGGCTTCTTGCGGTTATGATCGGCGGGATCACCCTGCTGGTCTCCCTCTGGATTGACGACTACAGCCTGGCGATCAAGATCTTCATCGGCCTGCTCTCTGCCCTCTACTTCCTGGACCTGATGCTGAAGGCAGCCGGCGTGGACCGGATCGGCAGGATCCTCAGCCCGTTCAGCTATGCCGACCCCGTGCCGATCATTCTGGAGGGCGCACTGCCCTGGAGTGACACGCTGCTCATGATCGGTGTCGCACTCCTCACGATCGGCGCCAGCGTTCCGGTCTTTAACCGGAAACAGATTTCGGCCTAGCCCACAGGAGGTGAACACAATGACTCTGTTGAGACAACAGGCGCGAGCCGAGGGAGTCTCGCTTCTGATCTGGAGCCTTTCGCTGGGTGCCATTACCTTCTACAGCATCACCCTCTGGAAGTCGCTCATGAACTCCGGCGCCATGGGCGAGGTGCTGAAGATGCTCGAAACCCTGCCGCCAGCCATGCAGGCCCTGATCGGCAGCGGGACCTCCCTGATCACCCTGAATGGCTGGGTCTCCACCTACGCTTTTGGCCAGTGGATACTGATCCCGTTCCTGATCTACACCGGTCTTTTTGCGGCGTCCATCATCTCACGGGAGATGGATCGGCGGACCATGGAGTTCCTGCTCTCGCTCCCAACCTCCCGCAGCCAGGTGCTCCTCTCGCGCTGGGGCGGTATGGCGCTCTCCCTGGGGGTTATGCTGCTGGTTCACCTGCTCGGCGTGGTTGCAGGGGTAGCCGCAAACGGGGAGACGATCGCTTTCGGTCCCTACCTGCTGGCTGAGTTGAACCTCTGGCTCCTCCTGCTGGCCCTGGGGACCCTGTTCCTCCTGATCTCCCTCTTCGTCGACGACTATGGCAGGGCCGTGGGGATCACGCTGGGTGCAGGCTTCGCCCTCTACTTCGCCCAGATCGGCCTGGAGGGGCAGACCGGGGCGGCGGAGACGGTGCGCAAGGCCCTGCCCTTCGCCCAGTTCCAGCCGGCTGAGGCGATCAGCGGTGCGGCGCCCACAGGCGCCCTTATCTACCTGGCCGTAATGTCGCTGGTCTCGCTGTGGCTCTCACTCTACCTCTTCCAGCGCAAGCAGATTGCCGTGTAACATGAGCAGGGGAGGGAGGGCGTCGCATGTGGCTGCATATTGACCCATCTAGCGGGACGCCCATCTACCGGCAGATCGTGGATCAGGTCCGGCAGGCGGTGGCCTCTGGCGTACTCAGGGCAGGCGACAGGCTGCCCTCGGTGCGCGAGATGGCCGTGGAGCTGGCGGTCAATCCAAACACGATCGCCAAAGCCTATCAAGAGCTGGAGCGGGATGGTGTCGTTGTCACGCCCCGGGGGCGGGGCAGTTACGTGGCAGACCGGGACCACGGGCTGGATGAGGCCGAGGCGATCCGGCAGTTCACCGAGGGCGTGGACCGGCTGGTCGCCGAGGCGTACCGGCTGCGGATTGACCGGAAATCGGCGCTCCGGCTGCTGGCAGAGCGAATCGACGAGGCGGAGAGGAGGCGCTCCGGTGAGTGATCTGGCGATCTCCCTGCAGGGTGTCACCAAGCGGTACGGTCAACGCGAGGCGCTGCGCCAGGTAGATCTGGCCGTGCCAGCCGGATCGATCTTTGCCGTGCTGGGACCCAACGGAGCGGGCAAGACGACCCTGATCCGCAGCCTGATGGGGCTGATGCATCTCGATGAGGGGACGGGCTCGGTCCTGGGCTACCCGCTCGGGCCAAACTATCCGCCTCGGTCGCTGAAGGAGCGGATTGGGTACGTTGCCCAGCAGCCGGCCCTGTACGAACGCATGACCGCTGGGGAGTTGCTGGACCTGGCCCGTGGTCTCCACCCCCGATGGGATGGGCAGACCGTCCGGCGCTACCTGGACCTCTTCTCGATCCCCCGCGACCTGCGGGTCCGGCAGATGTCTACCGGAACCAGGGCGCAACTGGCGCTGACGTTGGTTATGGGCGGCAACCCCGAGTTGTTGATCCTCGACGAGCCAACCCTTGGGCTCGATCCGCTGCACCGGCACCAGTACCTGCAGTTGCTGCTGGCCGACAGTGTCGAGGCGGGGCGCACGGTTCTGCTCTCCAGCCACGACCTGCATCAGATCGAGCGGCTGGCGGACCGGGTGACGATCCTGGTGGAGGGGAAGCTCACCCTGACCGGTGCGATCGATGACCTGAAGGTGACCGAGAAGCGAATCCGGATTGCCGGGGACCCAACCGAGGCCGACCTGTTGGCGGTGCCGGGCGTCCGCCGGGCGGTGAAGGAGCAGATCGGCTGGCTCGTGACCGCATCGGGCCGGGCAGATGAGCTTCGGGCCTCGCTCCTCCAGGTGGGCGGGGTCAAGGCGGTTCAGGTCTACGACCAGAGCCTGGAGGAGATCTTCCTCAGCTACGTAGGATAGGATCGCACATAAGGTGAACCGAGGGGGCCTGTGGTCCTCTCGGCTCTTCGCGTTGGTCCCTTTCTCCGACCGTTTGCAAAGTTTTTCCCGTCAATATCGAACAATGTGCGCTGAAATACGTATTACATGGTAGAAGCCTAAACGGTACGGGCCTGCTGCCCGCAACGGAGGGTGCAAAGAAGGATGGCAATGGAAGTGTTGACCCCGACGGAGTTCAGTCGCGAGGTGCTGAACCGGCTTCTGCAGGAGCGGCCTGATGCTCAGGTTCAGATCCTGGGCCAGTCATTCCTCATGGTCTGGGACGGCACCCGTCGCAAGGTGCTTTCTCTCGCCGCCAGTTACCGGCGGTACAGCCTGGCGCCCGAGCGGCGGGAGGCGCTGATCCAGGGGCTGCTACGTCAGGCCTATGCTGACAGACGCCAGACGCCAAGCCTGCTAGAGTCCCGTGAGCGGATCTTGCCGCAAATGGTTCCGCTCAACCTGATCGAAGAGAGCCGGAGAGACGGGCACGAGCTTGCTGCGGTTCGCTACGTCGGCGATCTGGCGATCGCTTTCGTGATCGATTCGCCAAAGCGATACGCTTACATCCACCGGAAGCAGATGCTGAAGTGGCAGGTGCTTGAGACCGACCTGCTCGCCCTGGCGGTGCGGAATCTGCAACAACTGAGCAGGGAGGCGCCCCCGCTCCTCCGAATAGGCCGTGGGCCGCGGCTGACCCTGGTCTGGGAGTCCTTCGATGGCTACGATGCCAGCCGGATCCTCCTGACCCGTTCTCTTTTCGAGGCGGCCGCGCTGGTGGAGGGGAATCCGGTCATTGCGGTGCCGCACCGTGACTATATGGTCATGTTCGGGGACGCCGATCCGGCGTTTGTGGAGGAGATGGTGGAGCGAACCCGGGAGGAGAACAACACGCATCGCTACCCGATCTCGCGTCGGTTCTACACGCTGCAAGCCGGGACTCTGTCCGTCTATACGGGGAATGATCAGCGACAGCGCATCGTCAATTGAGCTGACCACCGAACGATTTTGGCAGTGGGCCAAAAAAAGTTCGGATTCTCCGTTGACAGGGAGGGTCGATAAGCTTACATTGGGAACTGTAAGCGGCCCGCCCGGCGGGCTGCGGAGGAAAGTGTGCCTAGGGTTCCGCGGCGCCTTCCCAGGGGCGTCGGACCGTGACCGAGCGGCACAGGCTGAGTCATGGACTCGGCTACACCGATGGGCGAAAAACCCGGGCGGGTAGGTTTCACTCCACAAAGGGAGTGAGGTCTACCCGCCCGGTCTGTTTTTCTGGTCGGAGGCAAATGTTTTTGATTGTCTTCGGCAATGCTCCCAGAGATGCACTCATTTCTTAGAACAGGGAGGCTCACGCAGTGGCTGCTAAGCAGGACAGCATGGCGCAGCAGGGGTTCTTGGATCGGTACTTCAAGTTGACAGAGCACGGGACGAATGTTCGGACTGAGCTGATTGCCGGCCTGACTACCTTCGTGACCATGGCCTACATCATCGTTGTCAATCCGATCACCCTGACGCTGGCGGATCTGCCCGACGAGGCGAAAGCAGGCATCTCCATTCCCGACTGGGGCGCCGTCTTCATGGCAACCATTCTCGCCGCCGCCATCTCCACGCTGGTCATGGGCCTCTACGCGAACTGGCCGTTCGCTCTCGCCCCCGGTATGGGTCTGAACGCCTTGTTCTCCTTCACGATGCTGCTCGGCATGAAGCTGCCCTGGCAGACCGCACTGGCGGCCGTCGCAATCTCTGGCGTGATCATGTTGGTCGTGACGCTCACCGGTCTGCGAACCGTCATGATCAAGGCGATCCCCGCCCATTTGCGGCATGGTGTTGGCGCCGGTATTGGCCTCTTCATTATGTTCATCGGCTTTAAGAATGCCGGCATTGTGGTCTCCAACCCCGCCACCTTTGTCGGCCTGGGCGATGTAACCGCCGCCCCGGTGCTCCTCGCCATTATCGGCCTGATCATCACCGCTGTTCTCATGGCCCGTAGAATCCCCGGCGCCATTCTGATCGGCATCGCTCTCACCACCCTGCTGGGCATTCCAATGGGCGTGACCAAGCTCCCGGAGGCGATCGTGTCGACTCCGCCCTCGATCGCCCCGACCCTGCTCCAGCTCGACTTCGTCGGCGCTCTGAAGGTCAGCATGATCCCGGCGATCTTCTCCCTCTTCTTCTCCGACATGTTCGATACCCTTGGCACCTTCATGGGCATGGCCGGCAAGGCGGGCCTGCTGGACGAGAAGGGCGAGATGAAAGGCGACAAGCGGGCGCTTTTCGCTGACTCGATCGGTACGATCGTCGGCGCTCTCCTCGGTACCTCGAACACCACCACCTATGTTGAATCTGCCGCCGGTGTTGAGGCGGGTGGCCGGACCGGCCTGACCGCTGTTACCGTGGCGATCCTCTTCCTGCTCGCCGCCTTCTTCTCCCCGATCGCCCTTATGGTCCCCGGCCAAGCGACCGCCCCGGCCCTGATCATCGTCGGCGTGCTCATGGCCTCCTCTCTGCTGAGCGTCGACCTGCACGACTTCGTGGTCGCCTTCCCGGTCGTTGTCACCGTGATCATGATGCCGCTTACCTTCTCGATTGCCACCGGCCTGGCCCTGGGCTTCGTCTCCTACGTGGTGGTCAACCTGGCCGCCGGTCGGGTGAAGGATATCCACTGGATGATGTACGTCCTCTCGGCGTTCTTCGTCTACTACTTCATCTCCCACTAATAGGGCCCTCCGCCCGGATGTAAGCACAGCGGGGCTCGGGTAGACCCCGGGCCCCGTTTCATTCCCTACGGTTTCCTTACGGGCATGCTAGCGTAGAAGGAAAGCGTCCGTGTGGCGGGAAGATTAAGCAGATTGAGACAGTGATAATAGCAAAGTGAGGACGATTTGACGTGATCGATCGGTACACCCGACCCAACATGGCCCGGCTCTGGGCCCCCGAGAACCGGTTCCAGAAGTGGCTCGAGGTGGAGATCCTGGCTTGCGAGGCCTGGGCAGAGCTTGGGGCTATTCCGAAGGATGAGGTGGCCGAGCTGAAGGCCCGCATCTTCACGGTGGATGCGGCCTTCGTCGAGCGGGCGGAGGAGATCGAGCGGACGACCCGCCACGATGTAATCGCCTTTACCACCGCCTGCGCCGAGCGGATTCAGCACCCGTCCGCCCGCTACATTCACTACGGGCTCACCTCGACCGATGTGGTCGACACCGCCCTCTCGGCGGTTCTGAACGAGGCGGTCCAGGAGATTCAGAAGGGGCTGGACGGCCTGATCACTGCCCTGGGCAAGCGGGTCGTAGAGCTGAAGGACCAGCCGGCCATGGGCCGGACTCACGGCGTTCACGCCGAGCCGACATCCTTCGGGTTGAAGCTGGCCCTCTTCTACGCCCAGCTCAAGCGGGACGCCGTCCGCCTGGAGCAGGCCCGGCTGTCGATCGCCGTGGGCAAGCTCTCGGGTGCGGTGGGCAATTACGGCAACATCGATCCGTTCGTCGAAAGGTATGTCTGCGACAAGATGGGGCTTGGCGTCGCGGAGATCTCGACCCAGGTGCTGCAGCGGGACCGGCACGCCCACCTTATGACCACCCTGGCGATCCTCGGCTCCACCCTGGACAGCCTGGCCATTGAACTGCGGCTGCTCCAGAAGACCGAGACCCGAGAGGTGGAGGAGCCGTTCTCCAAGGGCCAGAAGGGATCATCGGCCATGCCGCACAAGCGGAATCCGGTGACGCTGGAGCAAATCTCGGGCCTCTCCCGCCTGCTCCGCTCCAACGCCATGGCCGCCCTCGAGAACGTGCCGCTCTGGCATGAGCGGGATATCTCCCACTCTTCAATCGAGCGGGTGATCCTGCCCGATTCGACAATCCTGGCGGATTACCTGATCGCCAAGATGACCTGGGTCGTCGAAAACATGCACGTCTACCCGGAAAACATGAAGCGATCCATGGAGATGTCGTTCGGCCTGACCTCATCGGGAAGCATCCTCCTGGCGCTCGTCGAGAAGGGTCTGACCCGGGAGCAGGCCTACGCCATCGTCCAGGAGAAGGCCATGCAGGCCTGGGCCGAGGGGACGCATCTGCGGAAGCTGCTGGAACAGGATTCGACAATCCAGTCGCTCCTGACACCTGGCGAACTGGACGCAGCGTTCGACGTAAAGCATCATCTGAAGCACGTAGACACCATTCTAAAGCGGTTGGGGTTGATTGAGGAGTGAGCGGACTGAGCATCATTGTGGGAGCCCTGGTAGGCCTGGTTGTGACGGTACTTCCCGTCTATCTGGCGCCAAAGGGGACGAACCGCCACCTGGTGGCCACGATCGGGGCGCTGGTCGGTGTCGGCGTCGCCTACCTGATCATGACGCAGGTGAAGCTGTAGGAGGATTGGTTTCGTGGAGGCTCCTGTTCAAAAGGGGGAGCAGCTCTGGTCGGGCGAGGGGATCGCTATCTGGGCGACCGACCTGGCAGACAAGCTGATTCTGGAGTTCGATGATGCCTCGGTCGGCGAGGTGGCCTATGCGGTGCAGATGCTCCTGCGTCGGCATGCGCTGAACTCCAGCTTTCTGGAGCGGCTGGAGGACGGTTCGTTCTTGATCCGGCGGGTGGAGCCGCTCCCGCTCGAGCTGGTTGCCGAATCGGCTCCGGGGCAGACCAGTCTGCTCTTCCGGGGGAGCACCGGCGAAGCGCTTGGCCGGGATCAACTCCTCGCAGTCGACGGGGTCTCGGCCAAGCGGGTCGAGATGATGGAAGATCTGGTTATACACGCTGCGCGTTCGCTCCGGGCGCATCTCACGCTGCATGGGGTGGATCATCTCCGGTTGGTCATGCGGTTTGGGATCACGGGCGACGGCGCCTGTCTGGCCCAGGTGGTCAATCCCCGGAACTGCGACCTGGGGACGACCGATATGGTGCGGTTGGCGAATCTGCTGGGAGGGTAGTCCTATCATGAGCGTCCTGCTGGAGGTCCCGGACATCGGCTTGCGCCGGCTTCACAAGGGAAAGGTGCGGGAGGTCTTTGAGCTGCCGGACGACCGGCTGTTGATGGTCGCCACCGACCGGCTCTCTGCGTTCGATGTTGTCTTCCCACAGGGGATCCCCGGCAAGGGGCAGGTTCTGACCCAGATGTCGATCCTCTGGTTCCATGCGACCCAGCGGATTGTTCCGAATCACCTTGTCACCACCGATCTGTCGGACTTGGGTCTGCCGGCCGAGGCGGTGCCGCTCCTGACCGGTCGCTCCATGGTGGTGCGGCGGACGAAGCGGGTCGATGTGGAGTGCGTAGTCCGGGGCTACCTGGCCGGCTCGGGCTGGAAGGAGTACCAGCGGGACCGCACGGTCTGCGGGATCTCGCTGCCCGATGGGCTGCAGCTCTCCAGCCAACTGCCGGAGCCGATCTTCACACCGGCGCTCAAGAACGATGTGGGTCACGACGAGAACGTGAGCGAGGCCCGGGTGCGGGCGGAGTTTGGTGATGAGCTGACCCAGTATGTGAAGGAGCGGTCGCTGGAGCTGTACACCTATGCGGCCTGCAAGGCGGCGGATGCCGGGATCATCCTGGCGGATACGAAGTTCGAGTTCGGCCAGGTGGGCGACGAGATTATTCTGATCGATGAGATCTTCACCCCGGACTCGAGCCGGTACTGGCCAAGGGATCGCTACCAGGTGGGTGTCGCGGTGGACAGTCTGGACAAGCAGCCGGTGCGGGACTATGTGGAGCGGATCGGCTGGAACAAGCAGCCTCCGGCACCGGTGTTGTCGGATGAATTGATCTTGGAGACAGCGGCACGGTATGAGGATGTGCTTCGCCGGTTGAAGGCTGTACTATAACGGTCGCCGGTTCGGGTACGGTCACCGGCTCGGGTACCTTCCTCACTCCCTACGCCGGTCGCCTAACGGGCACTAGGCCCTCGTTAGGAGCCGTCATCGGAAACCGTCGTGTGTCGCGGTCCCACGCTGCGCACCCCCGATGACGGCCGCAAGAGCCACGCAGGGGCCAAGTGCCCGTAAGGCTTCCCGGCGATGGTCGCTCCGGAGGTACCCGACCGGCTCCCAGCATACCGGGCCGCAGAGTTTTTGCCCTGCTCGAACTCCAGACCCGGTTACACGGGAGTGAGAGTCCCCCTTGGCCGTGCTCGTTTTGAGGAAGGAGCCGGGTGCGGATACCTCCGAACCCATCGGGTGTTAGACGTACGGGCACTTAGCCCGTTACCCGACCCCTTAAGCCGTCATCGGGGGTGCGTCGCCCGACTTATGACCCAAACCGCGGTTCCGATGACGGCGCAGAATCTGGGGCTTAGTGCCCGTTAGGCAACACCCGCCAGGGTGAGCGGGGTATCCGCAACCCGGCGACGATAAAGGGAGAGGCTAGCGCGATGTTGTTCAAAGCTGAGGTTAAGGTGAGCTTGAAGAAGGGTGTGCTCGATCCCCAGGGCTCCGCTGTCGAAGGTGCTGTCAAGTCCCTCGGCTACACCAACATCCCCCAGGTTCGGATCGGCAAGTTCATCGAGGTCTGGGTCGAGGCCGACTCCCAGGAGGGCGCCGAGGCCGAGGTCAAGGAGCTGGGCAAGAAGATCCTGACCAACCCGATCATGGAGACCTTTACCTTCACCGTCGCCCCATCGACCGACAAGCTGGTCCAGTCTACCGGGGCGACCGAGCAGGCAAGCAAGACGGGGGTGCAGTAACGTGCGGTTCGGCGTCACCGTCTTCCCCGGCACCAACTGCGAAATGGATACCTACCACGCCATCCGTGAAGTGATCGGGGAGCAGGCCGACTATGTCTGGCACCAGGACCGTGACCTCTCCGGCTTCGACGCCATCGTCATTGCCGGTGGCTTCTCCTATGGCGACTACCTGCGGACTGGCGCCATTGCCCGGTACTCGCCGGTCATGGAGTCGATCGCCGAGTTCGCCGACAAGGGCGGCCTCGTCCTCGGCATCTGCAACGGGTTCCAGATCCTGACCGAGGCCGGGCTCCTGCCCGGAGCGCTCCAGCGCAACGCCCACCTCCAGTTCCGGTGCGGCTGGACCCATCTGCGGGTCGAGAACGCCGACACGCCCTTCACCAGCGCCGCCCGCAAGGGCCAGGTGCTGAAGATCCCCGTCAACCACGGCGAGGGCAACTACTTTGTCGATCCCGAGACCCTGGCCGAGCTGAACGCCAACAACCAGGTGCTCTTCCGCTATACGACGCCATCCGGCGACGCCACCCCTGAGGCCTCGCCCAACGGCTCCGTGGAGAATATCGCCGGTATTATAAACAAGGCGGGGAATGTGGCGGGCATGATGCCCCACCCCGAGCGGGCCGTCGAGTCGATCCTGGGCTCGGAAGATGGCCGCTACCTCTTCGTCTCAATGGTCGAGTACTTGACTGGGAGGGCCAGCCGTGTCTAAGTTCGACAAGCCCTGGGTCCTGGTAGGCCTGAAGGAAGCCGAGTACCACAAGGTGATCGAGATCCTTGGCCGCGAGCCGAACGATGTCGAACTGCAGATGTTCGGTGTCATGTGGTCCGAGCACTGCTCATACAAGCACTCCCGCTCTACGCTCAAGAAGCTCCCGACAAAATCCGACCGGGTTCTACAGGGCCCCGGCGAGAACGCCGGCGTGATCAAGGTCCTGGATGACCTGGCCGTCGCCTTCAAGATCGAGTCGCACAACCATCCGTCGTTCGTGGAGCCCTTCCAGGGCGCCGCCACCGGCGTGGGCGGCATCCTGCGGGACGTCTTCACCATGGGCGCCCGGCCCGTCGCCCTGCTCGACTCCCTCCGCTTCGGCGAGCTGAGCGATCCCAAGCAGCGCCACCTCTTCGCCGGCGCCGTGGAGGGCATCGGCCACTACGGCAACTGCATGGGGATCCCGACCATCGGCGGCGAGGTCTACTTCGACGACAGCTACAAGGGCAACTGCCTGGTCAACGCCATGTGCATTGGCATTCTCCACCCCGACAAGATCCGCAAGGGCATTGCCAAGGGTGCGGGCAA
This sequence comes from Symbiobacteriaceae bacterium, assembly GCA_041690255.1. Taxonomy (GTDB): domain Bacteria; phylum Bacillota; class Sulfobacillia; order Symbiobacteriales; family Symbiobacteriaceae; genus JAWLHU01. The sequence continues at coordinate 5,360 of JAWLHU010000027.1, read as the reverse complement.
CCTGATCATGGTCGTCGGCGCCCGCACGGGGCGTGACGGCATTCACGGCGCTTCGCTCCTCGCCTCCGCCGAGTTCAGCGAGGGGGCCGAGGACAAGCGCCCCAGCGTCCAGGTGGGCGACCCCTTCATGGAGAAGCTGTTGCTCGAAGCCTGCCTGGAGCTATTCGAGACGGATGCGGTCGTCGGCATTCAGGACATGGGCGCTGCCGGCCTGATCTCTTCCTCCTGCGAGATGGCCGCCCGCGGCGATGTGGGCATTGAGATCGATGTCCGCAAGGTCCCCGCCCGCGAGGAGGGCATGAAGGCCTGGGAGTTCCTCCTCTCCGAGTCGCAGGAGCGGATGCTCGTCTGCGTCGAGAAGGGCAAGGAGTCCGAGGTTGAGGCGATCTTCCAGAAGTGGGGCCTGCTCTCCGCGGTCATCGGCACTGTGACGGATGATGGCATGGTCCGCGTCCTCGACAACGGCGAGGTGGTCGCCAACGTGCCGGCCCACGCCCTGGCGGATGAAGCCCCGGTCTACTACCCCGAGAAGCAGGAGCCCGCCTACATCGCCCAGATGCGCACCTTCGACTTCACCGCCCTCCCCGAGCCCGACGACTGGAACGCCACCCTGCTCAAGCTGCTCAACTCGCCGAACATCGGGTCCCGGGAGTGGATCTACCGGCAGTATGACCACATGGTCCTGCTGGGCACCGTCGTGGCCCCCGGCGGCGACGCCAGCGTAATCCGCCTCCGCTCCGCCGCCGAGCCGGAGATGCACGGCGTCACCCGCCAGGCCGGCCTGGCGGAGGGCGACACCCTGCCGGCCCGCCCCTGCCCGATCCACGCCCCGAAGGGGATCTCCGCCAAGATCGACTGCAACGCCCGCTATGTCTACCTCAACCCGAAGCGCGGCACGGCGATCGCCGTGGCCGAGGCGGCCCGTAACTGCGTCGTCACCGGCGCCACGCCGGTCGCCATCACCAACAACTGCAACTTCGGCAACCCGGAGAAGCCCGAGGTCTTCTGGACCTTCGCCGAGGCGATCGACGGCATGGCCGAAGCCTGCAACGCCCTGGGCACCCCGGTCACCGGTGGCAACGTCTCCTTCTATAACGAGACCAGCGGCCAGCCGATCCATCCCACCCCGACGATCGGCATGGTGGCCGTACATGAGAACCTGAAGCACCTGATGACCCCGGGCTTCAAGAACCCGGGCGATGTGATCGTCCTCCTCGGCGAGACCAAGGACGAGATCGGCGGCTCCGAGTACGCCAAGGTGATCCACGGCGTCCTCGCCGGCGATGCGCCCGAGCTGAACCTCGAATTCGAGGCCCGGCTCCAGAAGGCGGTGCTTGCTGCCATCCATGAAGGGATCGTCACAGCGGCCCACGACGTGGCCGAGGGTGGTATCGCCGTGGCCCTCGCCGAGATGGCGGTCGCCGCCAAGCCCGGCGCCCGCGGCTGCCAGGCGAGCATCTTCGTCAACGCCGGTCGGATCGATGGGAACCTCTTCGGCGAGTCGCAGTCCCGGATCATCCTGACCGCCGAGCGCGACAACATGATGCGGCTCCGCTCCCTGCTGATCTCGCACGGGATCCCGCACCGGCTTGTCGGCGATGTGAACGACACCGACCGGTTCCAGTTGGCTGCCCTCCAGCCGGGCGTCGAGTCGGAGTTTATCTTCCGGCGCCAGGATCTGATCGATCTCCCCGTTGACGAGTTGGAGAAGGCTCATAAGGAGGCAATCCCGCAGTGGATGAGCGCATGAGTCTCGATCTCGCCCTGTACCCCTACCGGAACGGTTTCGCCACCAACCCGGCCAAGGGTCCGGTCGATGAATGCGGCGTCTTCGGCATCTTCGGTCACCCGGAGGCGGCGAAGGTCACCCACCACGCCCTGATCGCCCTCCAGCACCGGGGGCAGGAGTCGGCCGGCATCGTCGCCTCCGACGGCCACAACCTGACCATCCACAAGGGCATGGGCCTGGTCAACGACGTCTTCGATCATCCCGAGACGGTGGAGAAGCTGAAGGGTGCCATGGCCATGGGCCACGTCCGCTACTCCACCACCGGCTCCTCGAAGCTGGGGAACGCCCAGCCGATCGTCGTCAACTCCCGCAAGGGCGGCCTGGCCCTGGCCCATAACGGCAACCTGGTCGACGCCACGCCGATCCGGGAGCAGTTGGAGGACGAGGGGGCGATCTTCTCCACCACCGTCGACACCGAGGTCCTGGCGCACCTGATCGTCCGGGCCAGGAAGGAGACGCTGGAGGAGTCGGTGATCAGCGCGATCAATCAGGTCCACGGTGGCTACGCCCTCCTGATCATGTCGTACGACAAGCTGATCGGCATAAGGGACCCGCACGGCATCCGCCCGCTGCAGTTGGGCCGGCTGAACGGCCACTGGTGCCTCGCCTCCGAATCGTGCGCATTCGACACGATTGGCGCCGAGTACGTGCGGGAGGTGGGCCCCGGCGAGATGATCACCATCTCGGGCGACGGCAAGCTCCGCTCGCAGACGGCGACCAGGGCGGCGGATGAGGCCCGGCCCTGCATGTTCGAGTTCATCTACTTCGCACGGCCCGACTCCCAACTGGAGGGCGCCAACATGCACGCCGTCCGCAAGGAAATGGGGCGGACCCTGGCCCAGGAGGCCCCGGTCGATGCCGACATCGTGATCGGTGTGCCGGACAGCTCGATCTCCGCCGCCACCGGCTACGCCGAGGAGTCGGGGATCCCCTACGAGGTCGGTCTGATCAAAAACCGCTACATCGCCCGGACCTTCATTCTGCCCAGCCAGACCCGCCGGGAGGCGGCGCTGAGGCTGAAGCTGAACCCCCTGCGCAAGGTGATCGAGGGGAAGCGGGTGATCCTGGTGGATGACTCCATCGTCCGCGGGACCACATCGAAGCACCTCGTCAACCTGCTCCGGGAGGCCGGCGCCCGGGAGGTCCACATGCGGATCTCATCGCCCCCCTACCGGAACGCCTGCCACTACGGCATTGACACATCGCAGTCCAGCGCCCTGATCGCCCGCGGCCGCGAGGTAGATGCGATCCGCGACCTCATTGGTGCCGACTCGCTGGCCTACCTCTCGATCCCGGGGATGGTGAAGGCGACCGGCATTCCGACCGATGGTGGCCGCGGCTTCTGCCTGGCCTGCTTCACGGCGGACTACCCGGTGCCGATCCTGGAAGATGTGGACAAGTTCTCGCTGGAAGGCGGTAACGGCGATGACTAAGAAGCCCCTGACCTATGCGGATACCGGCGTGAATCGGGACCGACACTATGAGTTGGTAAAGCGAATCGGGGAGCACACCGGGCGGACCATGCACCGCCCCGGCGTACTGTCGAATATTGGTGCTTTCGGTGGCTTCTTTAAGCCGGATCTGTCGAAGTATCCTGATCCGGTCCTGGTCAGCGGGACCGATGGCGTAGGCACCAAGCTGCGCCTCGCCTTCCTGAGCGGGAAGCACGACACGGTGGGCATTGACCTGGTGGCCATGAGCGTCAACGACATCCTCTGCCAGGGCGCCGAGCCGCTCTTCTTCCTGGACTACATCGGCACCGCCCAGAAGGACCTGGTCGTCCTGGAGCAGGTGGTGAAGGGGATCGCCGACGGCTGCCTGGAGGCCGGCTGCGCCCTGATCGGTGGCGAGACCGCCGAACTGCCGGGCATGTACGCCCCGGGTGAGTACGACCTCGCCGGGTTTGCGGTCGGCATCGTGAACCGGGATCGGATCCTGACCGGGGAGAAGGTGGCGGCGGGCGACAAGCTGATCGGCCTCGGTTCCAGCGGCCTCCATTCCAACGGGTACTCACTGGCCCGCCGGGTGCTGCTCAAGGTCGATGGCGGGGCGTTCGACATGGACGAGAAGCCTGTCGAGTTGGGTGGATCGACGGTAATCGACGCGATGCTCACCCCGACCCGTCTCTATCCGAAGTCGTTCCTGGCGCTCTATGAGCGGTTCGACATCCACGGCGCCGCCAATATTACCGGGGGCGGCTTCTATGAGAACATCCCGCGGATGCTCCCCGAGGGTGTCCGGGCGGTGGTGCAGTCCGGGACCTGGCCGGTGCCGGCCCTCTTCGAGCTGATCACTCGCCTCGGGCCTGTGGCGCCGGAGGAGATGGATGCGACCTTCAACATGGGCATCGGGATGGTGCTGGCGGTCCCCGCTTCCGAGGCGGATGCGGTCGTCGCGGCGGCCCGGGACCTGGGCGAGCAGGCCTGGGTGATCGGTGAGCTGGTGGCCGGGGAGATGGGCGTGGAGGTGCGGCGATGATCCGCATTGGCGTGCTGATCTCGGGCTCGGGCTCGAATCTGCAGGCGATCATGGAGGCCTGCGCCGATGGGCGGATCGACGGGCAGGTGGCGGTGGTCCTCTCGGACAAGGCCGACGCCTACGGCCTGGAGCGGGCCCGCAAGGCGGGGGTGGAGGCGATCTTCCTCGACCCCGCCGGTTATGAGACGAAGACGGCGTATCATGTGGCGCTGGCCGAGGAGTTGACCCGTCGCCAGGTGGATCTGGTCTGCCTGGCGGGGTATATGCGGATCCTGCGCAAGCCGATGCTGGAGGCCTTCCCGAACCGGATCCTGAACATCCATCCATCGCTGCTGCCGGCTTTTCCGGGACTGGAGGCACAACGGCAGGCGCTGGAATATGGTGTCAAGGTGGCGGGCTGCACGGTCCACTTCGTGAGCGCCGGGATGGACGAGGGGCCAATCGTCCTCCAGGCCGCCGTGCCGGTGGCGGAGGATGAGAGCGTCGAGTCGCTCCGGCATAAGATCCTGGTGCAGGAGCATCGGATCTACCCGGAGGCGATTCAGCTTTTCGCCGCCGGGCGGTTGAGGATCGAGGGCCGCCGGGTCGTGGTGGGGTAGGTCGCCTCGTTCGGCGTTCGGTCGTTTCGGTCGTTTCGGTCGTTTCGGTCGTTTCGGTCGGCTCGTTCGGCGTTACCCCTCACCCCTGCGGGGCTCGTCCAACGGGCGCTAGGCCTTCGAACGGTCGGCTCGTCCCAACGGGCGCTAGGCCTTTTGAACGGTCGGCTCGTTCGGCGTTACCCCTCACCCCTGCGGGGCTCGTCCAACGGGCGCTAGGCCTTCGTAAGGGAGCCCGATTTCGGAACCGTTGTATGGTCGAGTTCTTGGGCTACGCACCGTCGAAATCGGGCTAAGTGGGGCTAAGGCCAAGCGCCCGTAAGGCTTCGCCCCGATGTGGCTCCGGGGTAACGCCGACGAGCTCTCCCTATGGCCCCCGCCCGACCTGAGCCACCGCCAGGGAGGCCGGTCGGGGATACCTCTGAGGGCCATTAGCGCCGGAGCTTACGGCTGCTTGGCCGGCCCGACTGGAGCCACCGCTAGGGAGGCCGGTCGGG
>JAWLHU010000026.1:0-45605 GCA_041690255.1 Symbiobacteriaceae bacterium | reverse complement strand
GCGTCGGCTCCTTGAACTGTTGAAGATCGAACGGATTCTTTAGCGAAGCCCCGTGCTCGGGGATTCGCTATCCGCATGTGCGGAATCCAGGCCTAGAGATAGCCGCTGCTGCGGCCATACGATCTCGTCCACTCTGCTCCTCCAACGAGAACTTAGGAAGAGGCTGTATGCGAATCGGAAGTTCCGGTTCAAGACATCCAACGAGGAAGGGCAATATCGATTCGTCCAGTGTCTTACCTAGTGCCACGACCATCGCCTTGGGGATAATGCCCTTCCTTGCAGCCTCCAACAACAGAGCATTCGCTTCCCTCTGGCCAGGAACAGCCATCAACTCCGCCGAGTTGCCCAGCGGACCCTTAAATGCATGAGGAATATCCTCTCGTAACATTCACTCGACAAGTCGGGCGAGGTCCTTCCCTGTGCCAAGCTTCCCTAACATGGCGGGAAATGTCACCCACCACGGACCGGGCTTCCGTACAAGGTCCTCGATCACTTCAAAGAAGCGTTCCATCATAAAATGGCGCAACTGTGAATGCTAACCTAAAAGTGGCTCTTCGCCAGGTTTCGTGCTAGTATGGAGCGCACCATACGGTGCGCTGACTCATGGGGGGAAGAAAAGCCCTTTGGGGTCCATGTGAACCTCTGCAATCAGTTCAGCTAAGTTGGTGGTTGGCCGCATCGGTGTAGGGATGCCAGCGCTCGTGACTGTCGGCCCAGTAGACTGACCACATTCGCTCTACCGGGTCGTAGCGAAACTGGGCAGTTGGTCTGCGGCTGGACTTCGGGAACTTGGGGTTCCAAGGCCCAGTGCACTCATATAGCGTCACAGCGGTCTCCCGAATGCGAAACGCCAATCGATATTCATCTTGAATACTTTCAGGAACCCGCATCTGGCAAAACGCAAAGAGAAGGAGTTGGGTTTGGGACCGAACGTCTTCGGGTAGTGGCATCGTGGCAACCTCCCACACTTGTCAGAAGACAGAGGCTGTTAGGTACAGCCGAGTAGCCTCGCACGGAGAAGCGGGAGACTCGCCCGCCCGTATCCAATGCGTTTGAGGAGCTTTGGCCGCGTACTTTGTCCTTCCACTGGGCCTGTGCTCCACTTCAACTGGATACCGGCGAGAACTGCAGAACGATCGGCAGTAAGGGTCCGAGCTAACCGCTCAAATGGAGCAAGCCCACTTCCGACCGCATCCGCGAGCCAGTCGTCAAAGGCACCAGAGGCCTTCTCTTTCAGTATGGTGCGAAAGCGGTCCACAAGGTCACGGGCAAGGCGCAACGGGGGATGTAGAGGACGGAACTCCTGCAGCAATTGGCGCTGCTTGCTGTTCAACCGCTCAGGGGGGCACAGCACTGCCCACCGCATCTCTTTCCAGGTCACCTTGGCAGCGGAGCTCTCTGTCTTTCTCCGGGCGCTCTTCTGCCTCTTCTTGGCTTTCGGCAGCGCCCTTCACCATGGAGCGAGGTAGGATCGAAGGTTACTGCCAGACCCTGTGTAACCCTGTTTCACAATCTCAGCGAGTAAGCCCTGCACGTTGTGACAGCCCGATTGCCAACGTTCGTTGAGATAGTTCGCAAAGGGGTCCACGATGGAGGGAACGCGGCGGCGCTCTGCACGCTTTGGAGCATCCGCAGCCCCCAAATGCTTGCGGATGGTACCGCGAGCGAGTCCTGTCACCCTTTGAATCTCCCGCTGTGCCATCCCACTGGCATGAAGCCGCCAAACCACTGCATGTCTACGTTCAAGCCGTTCCGCAGCGGCGGCGCGCTTTTGTTGAACGCGAGTCACCCGTTTAGCCAGCGTAGGGTCAGGTTCGTGAGCCGACTCCGCCTCACAAGCAGAATCCGGTAGTGGCGCAGGCTCAGGAAGAGCCCACGACTGCCGGTCCACAACTTCCTTTAGGGCATCGCCGACATTCTTGACAAGGTGAAAGCGGCCGGCTGCCTGAATGGCTCCTGGGGCCCCTGTGCTAAGCGCATCGGCATAGGAGGCCGCCCGGTCTCGGGCGGCAATGACAATGCCCGAGCGGTTCTTCAACCACTCGAGCACGTCCTGCTTTGATCGCCCGGTCAAGATGTCAACCGCTTTTCCTCGTTCCAGGTCGCAGATAATCGTACCGTAGGTGCGTCCCTTCCTCAGTGCGAAGTCGTCCAGGCCGATGATACGCGGAGTTGGAACCTCTCGTTCCCCGTGGTCCACAACACGGAGAAGCGTCCGTCCACTGACCTCCAGCCCCATGACCCGGCCCAGTAGAGCTCCGACCGTACTGCTGACGGATACAATCAGGTGCCGCATGATTTCGGTCATGCGCCTGGTTCGCTGTGCATGGCGATCTACGAGGCCGGCAAACGACTCGACGAAAGCCTTCCGTGGGCACGCCCGGTTCAAACATCGCCAACGACGGGCCACTATCCGTAACCGCAGACACCGGCACTGCACAGGAAGATCCCGTGGTTTACGAACGTACCGGCTATGCACGTCATCGCTTACATGACCGCAATTTGGACACGCCTGCTGCTGCAGTTCTCCTTCAACGGTGACCAGCAAGTGATCCCCAACCGGTTGGACCGCAAGGACACGGCATCCCGGCACTTCCATTGGTAACATGGGTATGCATCCTTTTCCATTGCCATGCTACCCTGATCATATCAATGCCTTCCATTGTCTTCAATGGATAGTCCACTCTTGCACGAAACCCGGCGAAGAGCCGTAAATCCGGGCCAATCTTGCCCATCGTGATCACCGAAAAAAGGGCCACCACAATCACCCGCTTGTTTGACTGTGTAAACTTAAGATACAATGCAGAGTAGACGATAAAATTCTGATCACTCGATCCTAGTTGTCTTGTGTAAGAGGATGGACAATTCGAAGTGGAAGGTTAACCCCAAAGTAGTAGGTACGGAGGAACACGGTGAGCGAGCTCAAGTTTTGCGTGAACTACCTGCACTTCGTGCAGTGATAACCCATTGAAAAAAGCATCAGTTGACCAATGATAGATCGTGAGAATTGCTTGGCGGCATTCATCTCACCATCTGGAGGTTCAACTGATGCATTATCGAGGTACGACGCCGGACACGCAAATGCAAGACACGAAGTCCACCACCAAACATGGGTTTCTTGTGGCTTTGGGCTGGGTTGCTCAGAAGCTGGGGCTGCGTGAGGCGTTGGAACGGCACGTGCAGGTCAAGCAAAAAACAATTAACTTCACGCCGGTTGACAAGATCATCGAGGCGTTGGTCGGGATTCTCGGGGACTGCTCCTACATGAAGGATTTGAACTGCGAAGCCGAACCCATCGCCACCGACCATGCCGTAGCCAAAGCCGGGGGCCAGAAGCGATTCGCCCACTTTTCCACGGTCTGTGCCACCTTCGCCAAGCTAACATCCGCGAATATCACGGAACTGTCGAAGGCTCTGGATGAAGTTCAGGCGCCCCGCTGCGCCAAGAGGTCGAAGCGCTGGCTGGCCCGGACGGGCAAGGTCGAATCGTGGTAGACATCGATCTCTCCGGCCAGAAGACGCGGAGAGACGAAGCAATACACGGGTACTGGGCTCGAACCCGAGGAACTGATGGGGGATACCGCCTATGGTGGGGCGGACTTTCGACACGAGATGGTCGAAGACGGGGTCACGATGGTGGCGCCGACCCCACCAGAGCCGAACCAGGGCCGGACTCCCAAGTCTGCCTTCACAGTCGATCTGGAGCGGAAGGAATGCCGGTGCCCTGCTGGTCACGTCACCCATGACTACCGGACAGACCGTAAGGATGGGCACATCAAGGAGTTTCGCTTTGCGCCCGATGTCTGCCAGGCGTGCCCCCTTCGGGAGCAGTGCCTTGGCAAGCGAGACAAGGGTCGGCGGGTGAGCTTGCACCGGCACGAAGCCACCTTGCGTCAGGCACGGATCGACCAGAACACGCCTGAGTTCCAGGCAAGGAATCGTAGCACCCGGCCACTGGCCGAACGGGCAAACGCCGAGTTAAAGCGCCACGGGTTACGCCAAGCCCGCTACGTGGGTCTGGAGAAACTGGATCTACAGGGCTTGTGAACAGCACTGTCGTTGAACCTGAAGCGCCTCTTTAAGCGGCTCCAAAAGGAGCCCGAGCTTGGCGCGCGCCTTTCCGCCGCTTGTACCGGATAACAGCCCGGAAAGCGTTGTAGCGAGGGGGTCTGCGAGGCATGTTGCTCTCTGACGCTACCAACTTCATCCAAAATCCCCCTTTAGGGGACCTCGCGGACCTTTCAAACGGCCTCAATGAACCACATTCCTAGGTGTTCACTCGCATATCCACATAGGTAGACTATGTGGAGGTGTGGTTGATGGAACCAGAGGAACGGCTGCTTACCGCCATCGATCGCTTGGCCGACGACGGGACCACCGAAGAGATCTGCCTCCTGGCGGCCCTGCTGGCCTGCCGGGGGAAGGTCGAGATGCTCAGGACAGGCTGGCAGCACCCGTTCCGTGAGTATGCCGAGCTTGCCGGCGATGGGTTTGACCGAGCCCTGCGGGGGCTGATTACCCGTGGAATCGTTGTACAGCACCGCAGTTACTACACAATTACACTGAACAGCGACATCATGCGCTGGAACAGGGGTCTCATCTCCTCCCGGTGTGCGAGTCGGCTCTTCAGGCGGGCCCACACCAGGTTCGCCCACGTGCTCCGCGAGATCCCTTACGATGTCTTGCGCGACCTCTGTCGCCTCCAGAGTGCTACTGCGGTAAACCGGGCACGCCGAAAGATGGGCGACCGACTCTACTGGGCCCTCAAGCGTGCCGGCCTGCTGGTATGGAATGGGCGGGCGAATCCGTGCTTCTTCCCCACCCTGTACTGGGTCGTTGAGGTGCCCCGGGCCGCAGCGGTGGCATGGACGCTGGAACAAGGGAATGCCCTCACCTGGACGAACATGGTAAACGACTGCGGCATGGCCTTCCACATGGCGCTCGCGACCGGCCATCTCGTGTATGATGGCGCGGCGAAGGAGGTCACGCTGCCGGCCCGCGGCCAGGAGTTGGCCGTTGCCTACCGTGACACGGCTGTCCGCCGGCGGCTCCGCTGGGTTTCTGACTGCCGGACCGAGACGATGCATGCGCTGATCGATGAGCTGGCCGTGCCGATGCCGGCAGTCTGGGTGAAGGGCAGGGTCACCCAGGTCGGCCGCGCCTGGATCTTGCAGCGTGAGGCACCGCTGCGGATTCTGTTCAAGGATCCCACCCTGCGGCAGTATCTGCGGAAGTTGGTCCGCTCGCTGGTGAAGATGGGGCTCGCCCAGTTGATCGTCCACAGGGACAAAAGCGAGTGGTACTACTTCGCACCGGGGATTCCCCCGGTCGCCAAGGAGCAGTTGGAACTCCCCGCCGGGCGAGTCTCGCTCCCGGAGGACCTGCAGGCGAAGGCAATGGCCGGCTACCATCTCCTCAGGATCACCCAGGAGCGCGATGGTACCTGGCGGCTACGGCCAGAGCTGCAGAGCCCGGACTTGCCTCCCGGGGCCGCAGAGCAGATGAAGGCCTCCCTGGGCCGGTTCAAGTTTCAGCACCGGGTCTCGGGCCCTGCGGAGGATGGATCGTACAGGGTCTCCGATCCCGATGCATGCCGTTGGGCGGTGCTGGAACTGCTCCTCAACCCCGTCGCGGAGTTCCTGACGTCCCAGCCGGAAGAAGAAGAGGTGGGGTAAGGAGAGAAGGGGCCGTCCCTTGGTCATCTACGATGACGTTGGGGGCGGCCCCCCTGCGGAAGGACGGCGAGGGGCTATTGCCGGCTATTACGCACCCTGCAGGGTCGGGGCCGGTCCTGTGCTTTGGATCGCCCACAGACGCACGATCACAGTCGCAAACTGACCCAGGGTCAGGCTCTCCTGCGGTCGGAAGCTCCGGTCCGGGTAGCCCACAAACAGCCGGTTGTGGATGCTGACCCAGTAGACCCGATCACGGCTGGCCTCTGGTACGCCGGCCCAGTCGGTGAAGACACCGGCCATTTCGGTCCTATGCTCCACCTTCCCCGGGAAGTCGGTCAGCCAGGCGGCAATATGAGCGGCGTCCAACCGGCTGAGCGGCCGATCTGCCTCAGGCACCGGGCCGGGAATCAACCCGAGCTCCGCTGCCCGCAGGGCGATCTCCCGGGGCGCCATCTGCGCTGTCCCCTGGCCGGTCGAGTCCAGCACGATCCGGGCGGCCTGAAAGAGTGTGGCAGGAGCGTCCGGATCAATCTTGTCACCGGCGTTGACCTGCAACACCCCGGTTTCGGCCAGTCTGAAGATGGGCCAGGCCGCCCAGTGTGCCGGATCCAACCCCTGAATCTGCTTGTTCGCCAGCCAGTCAGCGACGACTTGCCGGTCAGGTCCGGCCCGATGAGCCTCACACCTCGTCTGGTTATACGATTTGGTGCAGTCCAGGGGATCGTTCACCGGATTCTCGGAACCGTAGGCCTGTGCCCCGGTCAGGGCCACCGCCAGCATCAGAACAAGCGCCAGCCACCACCTGCGACTCATCATCTTCATCTCTCCCTTTACGTTGTTCGTACCGCCGCCGGCGCCCGCTCAGCAGGGTACGCACTCGGCCCATCCGTCCCTTGGCCTTCATCCTAATCGATGTGCCGGTAGCCGGCATCGGTAAGAATACCCATTCCGCTGCCGGTACGGGGGAGATGCGGGAGACCACCCATGAGGCGAACCCTCTCATGGGACCCCTTCTCAGGTGTCCATCTTGGCTCATGCGCCCCTGTCCGGGCACGAATCTGACCTTGCCCTAACTGGTTAGTGTTCCGCTCCACTGTCTGATAGACAGGTACAAGCGGTTTTTATGACAACAACTGAGTTTGCGGGCTCCCACCGCTATCGCGAGAAAGTATCCGTTGGAGAAGCGTCTTGAGGTGGTGCTGGCTGGTCTCCGGTCCGAGGACAGCATTCGGGAGATCTGTCGGCAGCATGGCATTGAAACGAAGACCTATTACAAGTGGAAGCATGCCTTCCTGGAGGGCGGTAGGCAGGGGTTGAGTGGCGAAGATGCGGAGCCCGTTGACAATCGAGCCAAGGAGCTGGAGACCGAGGTCAAGCGGCTCAAGGAATTGGTGGCTGATCTGTCCATCGAGAACCACCTGCTAAAAAAAGCGACTGATCGCTGGATATTGCACCCCAAGGAGACTACACCAAGGTTCCGCCTGATGACAAACTCGACATCCTTCAGTTCATCCATGCCTGTCCGTGGCCGGTTAAGAAGGCACTAGTGGTCAGGATCGGAAATCCCCATGGCGATTAGGAAACCCGTTTGGGGCACTGTGCCAAGCTGGCTTTCGTGAAACGGCATTTGAACGGCCGAGCCGTTTGGTTGTGCCGGGTTTGAAAGTCCAGTATGCGTCGAGTTGGAGCGTCTGTGTTCTCCAAGTCGTTTGGGGTCAAAGCCTTGCGCTGGAGAATGGAGAAGTAGGCTTCTACCTGGTTGAGCCAGTTCGCATGGATGGGCAAGTGCACAGCAGTGGCGTTCGGGTAGCGAGAACTCAAGCGGCTTTGGAAGGTCTTGGGCTGGTGTGACGCCCCGTTATCGACGATGAAGAAGACACGTTCAGCCGAACGACAGGGCTCCTGGGCCATCAGTTCATCGATCAACGAGTCACATGGGCCAATCCCCGTTTTCGGGACCACCTTGCCGTTCACTCGACCGGTGAAAACATTCAGAGCGGCAAAGTACGCAACGGTTCCCATTCGGATGTACTCCGGGTCAACCAGGTTGCCGTGATTCTTGGTAGGTCCAACCACTCGGCTCCTGCGCAGTGCCTGGATACAGGTCTTCTCGTCGATGCTGATCACGACATCTCGCGGTCCGAGCGGTGCTCCTTGCCAAATCCCCTGATACAGGTCCAGAACCCGGGCTGCCTTCACTTCAAACTCAGGGTCACGCGGGAAGACCCACGACCGAACCTACCAAGGTTTGATGGCCAGTTCGTGCAGCCACCTTCCGACAGTTGCTGCGCTGATCGAGGGTACAACCGTCCGCTCCAGGACGATCCGCGTGATGTCCGCGATTGAGAAACGTCCCAGGGGTACCTCACTCTCTGCTGGACGTTCGCAGGCAACGGCAATCACCTGCGCACGCTCAACAGGGGGAAAAGGACGATGGCCGGCCCAGTCGCGGGTTATCGTTCAGGGAGAAGCCGTGCTTGCACCAGCGCCGTCGCCACTTCAACACTGTCTGCTCATGAATGCCCAACTCTTTGGCTACCTCGGTGTGATGAAGCGAGGGGCTGGCGGCTAGCAGAAGGGCCAACTTGGCTCGGATGACCTTTGCATGAGGGGCATGGTGTGCCTGTGCGACCCGCTTGGCCTCAGCCAGTTCCTCTTCAGTGAACGTCGGCATGTAGTGTGTCTTGCTTCCTCTCACTTGTCACACAAACGAATCCTTAGTCGGATTTGCGGATCCGACCACTAGATGGCCAAAAAGATGGCCCAGCCAGTCAAAACGACTGGCTGGGCCATCCTTTCGAAACCCGCAAAACCCTTGCTATTCTTGGTGCCCGAGGCCGGACTCGAACCGGCACGAGGGTTTCCCCCCGCAGGATTTTAAGTCCCGTGCGTCTGCCATTCCGCCACTCGGGCATACTGCTAAACCATCTTAGCACGTGCCACAGCTTCTTTCAACAAAGCGAAACCGAATACAAAAAACGGATGCCAGGCTGGTGGCATCCGCTTCTCTTCGCCCTAGAGACTACGACCGCCGCGACCGCCCCGCTTGCCCTCAATGCGCCGCAGGTCGGTCATGCGATCCTCGCTGTCCTTGAGGAACTTCGACAGTTTGTCCTCGAAGGACTGGGCACCGCCACGCCGGCCCGGCTGCCTGGCTGCGCTACGCTGGTAACTTGGGTCGGCCTGCTTGATCGACAGCGCAATGCGGCCCCGCTCGTCGAGCGAGAGGACTTTGACTCGAACTGGATCCTGCTCCTTCAGAAAGTCACGCACGTCGCGCACGAACTCATCGGCCACCTCAGAGATATGGACCAGGCCCGTCTTGCCGTTCGGGAGGGCAATAAACGCCCCAAAAGCAGTAATGCCCGAAACGGTCCCTTCGACCACGCTGCCAATTTCCAGTTCGGGTACCGCGCTCACGCAGTCCTGCCGCCCCTTTATAGATGATTGCACGCGTATTGTACTAGGGGGCGGGCTCTTGGTCAAGAGAAAATTGCCAAAGTTAGTTGCCGTTGGGTGACCCCGTCTGGTAGACCTTCTCGTTTGGTTTCGTGTAGCCCATCTCTTTTGCTTTTAGTTCCATGTACTCGTCGCCGGTCACCTTCTGCAGCGTCTCCTGCAATCGGGTCTGTTTCAACCGAACCTCCTTCAGCTCGGCTTCGACCTGGGCGCGATTCAGACGCACCTCCGACAGGCGCTGATCCGCCCGGTAGACTTGCATGCCGGTGAAGGAGATCGCACCCACGAGCCCAACAACAAACGCGCCCGTTAGCCAGTGCCGGCGAAGAGGATTACCCCTCGTCCGTCGCACTGGAGCGGGCGCGTTCATCGCCTCGGCTCGCCAGTGTGGCGCGTTCATTCTTCTTCCTCCCTATCGGCGCTATCAAAGAGTCCTAGGGAATCGCCGGGCAGCACAATGACCACCTGATAGCCTTTTGCTTTAGCTCGGGTGTACAGGGTCGCGACAGTAGGAACCGCAAGCGAGAGCCGCTTGCCGACCTGCTCATTGCTCCAGCCCATCTCCTTGAGAACGACCACTTGCCGCTCTCGGAAGCTCAGCCGTTCGGCGCCGCGGATTTCGATGTTCACCGTGCCGTCGCCCCTGCCCATTGTGCACAGGCTGTGGATAGCCTGTGTACAAGATCACTACAAATCGACTACATGACAACTACAGTTTCACTACATTTCTCGGGGAACGCGGAAAATCCTTCTGGCGCGCAGAGAAAATTCTTGTCTCATGCGCGCTGGAAGGATCGAAGTCCTTATTTCGTTACTTGCGTCCTGGTCCTGGACCCATGAATAACCGACGGAGCTTCCGCCTCACCTTCCGCTTCAGCAGTAAGTAGCGGAGTTTCACACAGCGAAGAGGCTTGATCAGCGGGCGGGAAAGCCAGTGCCCGACCAGGTCGAGCAGGTTCCAGACCAGATTGAGCAGCCTGTATGTCCAGTCCCAGAGAGTCAGGGCGATCCGCCACAACAAGCTGATGAATGCAAGTACCGGAACCCAGACCAACTTCAGCACCAGCAGCCAGACAAAGTCGAGGAGCCAGGTCACCAGGCGGAGGATCATATGCATAAGGGCAAGGAGCACAGGACTGGCCAACCAGTAGTAGAGGCCCAGACCGGCACACAGTGCTACAAGTACATAGAACCGAAAATCGCCCCAGTTGCCGAGAAAGAGCCCCGAGGCAAAGACCACCACAGCGGCTCCCCAGAAGAGGAGGTCACCGATGGCCGCAACCCACCGATTGGGCCGGTAGTAGCCACGCATCGCCCGGAGCAGATCAAACAGCAGCCCCAGGGCAACCCCGCTCAGGACGACCATGAAGAAGGCGTAAAACTGAAGTTCCAACCGCTGCACTGGCCTGCCCCCCCACGCAAGGCTATGCGGAGAGAGAAGGGGACAGACCCGAGCCTCTACTTTCTTCGCGGTGAGACCGCAGTATCCTTCTTCTTTGGCCGAGATTTGCGCGCCAAGTGTAGGCGTTCTCCTTACGCCAAGGGGGAGGCAGCAGCGCCTCCCCCATCCTTATTTCAGCAGACGCTCGAGAAAGCCCCGGCTCCTGTTCGGCCTACCTGCCCGCTGCCGGGCCTGCGAATACTGCAACGCGTTGATTAACCCCTCGACAGCAAACCGCCCCCGTTCCAGGTCAAGTTGCTTGATATGAAGCTCCTCGCCTCGTATCGTCAGCCCTCCCATGTCCGTCTCGAGCACGATCTCCTCGTCGTCGAAGCTTTCTACCGCGAGTACACCTGTGATCACGGCGCTCTCACGGTTCGCGATCTGCAGACTGTGCCCTGCCCCAGTAACATGTGACTGTGTCACACCCGGGCTGTGGACCTCCGAGCGGTTCCCCTTCTCCTCCATGGTGGTGCGACCTCCTCATAACGTCTCCCCCCGGTAGGCCGGGGACCTGTCCTATCTCTATGAACTGCGGCCGCCCTGTATGCCTGCTCCCACCTGCCTTTGAGAGACCGCCCTAACTTTTCCAAAAATGATGTTCAACTTGTAGCAGGAATCTATCTCAACGTGCAGAAAACATATTCAAAAGGAATAGCTGTTGGATATTGGAGTTTAAAGAAAAACGTTCGTGAACCGTATCATACCAGGAGGAGGTAGGTCGTATGGATCGTGTGCTGAAGCGGCTCGAGGAGTTCCGTCAGTCTGAGAGCACGCTCCACTGGGAGGGGACCTTCGCCAACTACCTGGAGCTAGTGGCGAAGAACCCCGCCATTACGCAGTTTGCTCACGCCCGGATTTACAACATGATCGTTTCGAGTGGAGTCGAAGAGATCAACGGAGTACGGCGGTACAACTTCTTTGCCAGCGAGCTCTATGGGCTGGACAGGCCGCTCAGCCGGCTGGTGGAGGAATACCTTCACCCGGCTGCTCGCCGGCTGGATGTCCGGAAGCGTATCTTGCTGCTCATGGGACCGGTGAGCGGCGGCAAGTCAACCCTGGTCACCATGCTCAAGCGGGGACTGGAGGCCTACAGTCGGACCCCGGAGGGTGCTCTCTACGGCATTAAGGGATGCCCCATGCACGAGGAGCCGCTCCACCTGATTCCGAAAGAGCTGCGAGCCGAAGTCGAGAAGGATCTTGGCGTCGCGATCGAGGGTGAGCTCTGCCCGCACTGCCGGCTCATGCTCCGAGAGAAGTATGACGGACGGGTCGACCGGGTTCCGGTCGAGCGAGTCTTACTGACCGAGTCCGAGCGTGTCGGCATAGGTACCTTCAGCCCATCAGATCCCAAGTCGCAGGATATCGCTGACCTGACCGGTTCGATCGACTTCTCAACGATCGCGGAGTTCGGCTCCGAATCGGACCCCCGGGCCTACCGTTTCGACGGCGAACTGAACAAGGCAAACCGCGGCATGATGGAGTTTCAGGAGATGCTGAAGCTGGATGAGAAGTTCCTTTGGAACCTCCTCAGCCTCAGCCAGGAAGGGAACTTCAAGGCCGGACGCTTCGCCCTCATTTCCGCCGATGAGCTGATCGTCGCTCACACCAACGAGACAGAGTACCGAGCGTTCATTGCCAACAAGAAGAACGAGGCGCTCCAAAGCCGGATCATCGTTATGCCGATGCCCTACAATCTACGTGTCTCCGATGAGGTCCAGATCTATGAGAAGTTGGTTAAGCAGGCCGACACCGGTCATGTTCACGTCGCCCCCCACTCCTTCTATGCCGCTTCGGTCTTCTCGGTCCTTAGCCGGCTGAAGGAGTCCAAGAAGGCTGGCATGGACCTGGTCAAGAAGATGCGGCTGTATGACGGCGTCGAGGTCGAGGGGTTCAAGCTCTCCGACGTGACCGAGCTGCAGCGGGAGTATGAGGGCGTCGAGGGCATGAGCGGCGTCGACCCCCGCTACGTGATCAACCGGATCTCATCCACCATCATCCAAAAGGGCGAAGTGCAACAGAAGGCGTGCATCACGGCGCTGGATGTCCTCCGCTCCCTGAAGGATGGCCTGGACCAGCATCCATCGATCACTCCGCAGGAGAAGGAACGGCTCATGACCTTCGTGGCGATCGCTCGTCAGGAATACGACGAGATTGCCAAGAAGGAGGTCCAGAAGGCGTTCGTCTACTCGTACGAAGAGTCTGCCAAGAATCTGCTCAGCAACTACCTGGACAATGTCGAGGCCTTCTGCAACAACACCAAGATGAAGGACCCGATCACCGACGAGTTGCATGAGCCCGACGAGAAGCTGATGCGCTCCATCGAAGAGCAGATCGGTGTCTCCGATAACGCCAAGAAGGCCTTCCGCGAGGAGATCATGATCCGCCTCTCCACCTATGCCCGCCGAGGGGTCAGCTTTGACTACACCTCCCACGAACGGCTCAAGGAAGCGATTGAGAAGAAGCTCTTCGCAGACTTGAAGGATGTGGTCAAGATCACGACCTCTTCCAGGACGCCCGATGGCGAGCAACTGAAGAAGATCAACGACGTCGTCGCCAGGCTGATGAGCGAGCATGGCTACTGCGTCTCCTGCGCCAACGACCTCCTCCGCTATGTCGGATCCCTGCTCAATAGGTGAGAGGGGGGTAGAGCGCACCCCCCCTCTCACCTCTCCCCCGCCCCAAGCATGTCCCGACCGCCCATCCGGCGCACCTGTCGCCGGATGGGCTCTGTCCCTGGGAAAAGGAGGGGTTCTGTGTCAGAGTCACGTTATGTCATCTCTCGGGAGGACTGGTCGCTCCACCGGCAGGGTCAGATGGATCAGGAGCGCCACCTGGAAAAGGTCCGTGAGGCCATCAAGAAAAACCTGCCGGATATCATAAGCGATGAATCGATCGTTACCAGCGATGGTAAGCGCATGGTCAAGGTGCCCATTCGGTCGATGAACGAATACCGGTTCCGCTTCAACTGGGAGAAGCAGCAGCGGGCCGGCCAGGGCCAGGGCGACAGCCAGGAGGGCCAGGTGATTGCCCGCGACGGGTCCGCCCAGCAGAAGGGCAGAGGAAAGGGCAAGGGCGCCGGGGAGGATGGCGGCGACGACTGGTACGAAGCCATGCTCTCGGTCGATGAACTGGGCGAGCTGCTCTTCGAAGACCTTGGCCTCCCCCACCTCGACCCGAAGAAGCAGCCCGACCTGACCACGAAAAAGTATCAGTGGGATGATGTCCGCAAGCAGGGGCTTCAGGCCAACATTGACAAGAAGCGTACGATCATGGAGGCCATGAAGCGAAACCTACTGGCCGGGCGCCCGCCAATGGCCGGAATCAAGCCCGACGACCTGCGCTACAAGACCTGGGAGGTCCGCTACCAGCCCCAGACCAGTGCGGTCGTGATCGCCATGATGGATACCTCCGGCTCCATGGGCGAGTTTGAGAAGTACATCGCCCGGGCCTTCTTCTTTTGGATGGTCCGCTTCCTCCGGACGAAGTACGACAACGTGATGATCCACTTCCTCGCCCACTCAACCGAGGCGAAAGAGGTGACCGAGGAGGAGTTCTTCACCAAGGGTGAGAGTGGCGGCACCCGTTGCTCATCGGTCTACGAGTTGGCGCTCAAGCTGATCGGGGAGAAGTATCCACCAGATCTCTATAACATTTATCCCTTCCACTTTTCCGATGGGGACAACCTTAGCTCGGATAATCCGCGGGCAGTGGAACTGGTCATGAAGCTCCTGGACATCTGCAACCTGTTCGGCTACGGCGAGATTGACTCAACAGCCGGCGGAGTCGCGTACTACCGGACATCCACTCTCATGACACTCTTCAAGCGAGAGATCAACCATCCCCGCTTCATGAGCAGCATGATCCGGGACAAATCAGAGGTCCACCAGGCACTCCGGACCTTCTTCGGCCCGGAGATGCCCGACCAACGGGGGGTGAGCTAGCATGTCTCCGCTCAAGGTAGCCCCACCCAGCGGTCCCAGCATGAGCGAATCTGAGATCACCCAGCTAGGCCAGGCAATCGACGAGATTGTCGAGAAGGCCCACGCCTTCGGCCTGGACTTCTTCGAGATGCGCTACGAGATCTGCCCGCCCGAAATTGTCTACACCTTCGGCGCCTATGCCATGCCAAACCGGTTCTCGCACTGGTCCTTCGGCAAGGCGTTCCACCAAATGAAGACCCAGTACGACTACGGTATGGCCAAGATCTACGAGCTTGTGATCAACTCCGACCCCTGTTATGCCTTCCTGCTGGAGAACAACACCCTCCTGCAGAACAAGCTCATCGCTGCCCATGTGCTGGCCCACTCGGACTTCTTCAAGAACAACTGGCGCTTCCGGGACACCAACCGGCAGATGATCCACTCCATGGCTGCGTTCGCAAACCGGGCGGCTCAGTATGAACACGACCTGGGGCGGGAGAGAGTCGAACGCTTCCTAGATGCGGTCCTGGCGATCCATGAACACGTGGACCCTCATCCACCCCGTCCGTCATCCACCCCATCCGACGGATCGAAGCCGCAAGGTCCGGGCGAGTTCGATGATCTCTGGGCCCTTGACAACGTGGGCAAGGCAACAGAGCAGCCGCCTCAAGCCGAGGCCGTTCGAAAGGGCGCCGGGACCCACGATCTGCTGCTCTTCCTCATGGAGAAGGCACCGGACCTGGAGCCCTGGCAGCGGGATATCCTCTCCAGTCTGCGGCAGGAGATGCTCTACTTCCGGCCGCAGATGGAGACCAAGATCATGAACGAAGGCTGGGCCTCGATCTGGCATGCCCGGATCATGCGAGACCTGGACCTCACCCCCGACGAATCGCTGGAGTTTGCCCGCATGCATGCGGGGGTGCTGGCCCCGAGCCGCTTTCAGCTCAATCCCTACCACCTCGGCTATCACATCTTCGAAGATATCGAGAAGCGGTATGGCCGGGAGAAGATCTTTGAGGTGCGCGAGATCGAGACCGATGTCTCGTTCATCCGCAACTACCTGACCAAGGAACTCTGCGACCAGTTGGATCTCTACCTCTTCGCCAAGCAGGGTGACGAGTGGAAGATCACCGCCAAAGGCTGGGAGAAGGTGCGAGACGGGATTGTGGCGCAGATCTCCAACTGCGGATTCCCGTATATCTACCCCGAGGAGTACGACTACCAGAGGCGGGGCGAACTCTACCTCCGCCATGCCTTCGAAGGGGTCGAACTGGACACCAACTACCTGAAGAAGACGCTCCCGCACGTCCACCATATCTGGGGCAGGCCTGTCCACATGGAGACCATGGAAGATGGCCAGCGGGTCCTCTACACCTTCACAGGTCAGGATACGGAACGCCGGGTGCTGGCTTAGCACCCGGCTCCATCTTTCTGTCTGTGTAGCCGGATGGCGCTTGGGATATGGGGACATCTCTCCTGTGTCAGGGAATGCGCGGACCACGGAGTGCCAGAAACAGGGCCAGAACCTCAAGGAGCCTTCTCATAGGACATCCTCCTGATCGCTCGGTTGCATCGAGCGTATCAGGGGACTGCTATTCTCCATACAACAGGGCTGCCTATTTCGCCGGGGGCTCAAGCCCCTGACGCCACGAAGCCCGGCGTGAACCGGCCGGCTAACCGCACCACGGGTAGGTCTCCGCGTCGTCTAGGGCATGGGAGGCATTTCCTCACGCACGGGACCGTAAAGCCCGGGAATTCGGCAGCCGAGCACCCGGAGGTGTGCCAGCAACTGCCCGCGGTGGTGGATCATGTGGTGGAGTAGCTTGGAGAAGAGAAAGCTGAGTCCCGGCGCTGCGAACAAGAGGTGACCGTTAGGCAGAGCGAAGGAGACGGGACGTGCCAGGGACTCGTCCGTCATGGGTTCGAGAATCGTGCGCAGAGCGGCGTGCTGCGCCTCGTAATGGCGGGCGAGGTCAGCGGGGGTGACTACCTCCGGCAGGTCTCGCTGGCTGCCGCCGGCGACGATCTGCCCCGCCGCCACGCCGCGCAGGAACTGCTCCTCCAGCGTCACCACGTGGATGGCAAGGCGGCGCAGGGACATGGAGCCGGCGTACGGGACGTGGTCCATATGCTCCGCTGGGACCGCTGCGATCGCCTGCTGGGTCAACTCATACTCCTCTTCCCAGAGCCGCTGAAACAGTGCCTTGGACATGAAAAAGCCCTCCTGCTTGAACTGGTATGGCACCAGTCTACAGGGGGCTGAGTGACAGCGTTGTGTCACCGATTCTGCTGCGCCGCCGCAACGGCGCTGGCCTGTTCAATCAGGAGTTCCCGCAGTTCGGTGGGCTCCTCGACCACCAGGCCAGGTCCAAAGCCAAGGAGCACGCGGGCAATGTAGGCAAACTGGCCAGGTGGGACCCAGGTCCGGATCACGCCATCGGGCCGCAGGAGGGCGGCCCACTCGGGGTGGTCAGCCACACGCCGAGCCGCTTCCGGTGTGCAGCGGATCACCAGGGTCGGTGCTTCACCGCTGCGCCGGTAGGCATAGGGCTGGGCGACGTCCACGTTGTCCGGAGGGGTAAACCGCCGGCCAGCCGGTTGGAGCGAGCGAATCCGATCGGTGCGGAAGATACGGATTCCGGCCCGTAGGTGGCAGTGCGCCTGCACAAACCAGAAGCCTGACTGGCTGTAAAGCAGGTAGGGGTCAATCTCCCGCTCCATCGGTCCGTCGGGACCATCGTAGGTGATCCGCAGCGACTCGCTGTGGAGGACCGCATGGGAGAGCGCATCGAGCCAGGGACCGGGGTCGATCGCCCAGACATGGACCCCCACCCGGCGGGCCATGCGCTCGGCGATCACTTGGGTACGGGCGTCCAGCACGGCGGCAACCTTGTCAGCGGCCTGGGTCAGCGCCTCCCGGTACGGCACACCCCCGTGGGCCAGCAGTGCCTGCATACTGGTCAACAATGCCCAGGCCTCCTCGGTGCGGAAGACCAAAGGCGGCAGGAAGTAACCCTGCATCAGCCGGAACCCGCCCCCCGGACCGCTCTCCGCCTCCACCGGCACGCCCATGGCCGACAGCGCCTCCACGTCGCGCAGGATTGTCCGGCGAGAGACCTCAAAGCGCTCGGCCAGTTCCGCTCCCGTCGCCTGGTGGCGGGACTGCAGGTAGAGCAGAATGCCAAGGAGCCGGTCGGTGCGGTGCACAACGCTCCCCCCTTACTCGGGGTCATCCTCCAGGTGAGGCAGCAGGCTCTCCTGCTTGAAGCTTTCGGAAATTACTTCGTAAAGCTCCTTCGCCTCAGCGGCCCGGACATTCTCCCGGACCTCGACAATCCGAACGCGCAACTGCCGCCGGCCGAAGTCAATCGCGACCACGTCGCCCGGCTTGACCTCCGTCCCCGCTTTCGCCTTCTTGCCGTTGATCTGTACCCGGTCGCCGTCGCAGACCTCCTTGGCCAGCGTCCGCCGCTTGATGATGCGGGAGACCTTGAGATACTTATCAATCCGCATGAACGATCGCTCCTCTCAAGAACCCGAATACACCCAACCAAAGAAGAAACCGAGCCCCGCCTCAGGGCGAGACTCGGTCTACGTGCAGTGGCTACACGCTCTCCTTCAGTTCCTTGCCAGGACGGAAGGCGGGAACCTTGCCGGCGGGGATCTTGATGGGAGCGCCGGTCTGCGGGTTGCGGCCCGAGCGAGCAGCCCGATCGCGGACTTCGAACGTGCCGAAGCCGACGAGCGAGACCTTGTCACCCTTGTTCAGCGCGTCCTTAATGGAGTCGACAACAGCGTTCAGAGCCTTCTCAGCATCCTTCTTCGTCAGGCCCGCCTTCTCAGCGACGCTAGCGACCAGTTCCTGCTTGTTCAAGAATCGGTCTCCCCTTTCGAGGTTTAATTTGGGTTCTGATCCCGCTGAGCCGTATTCAACGGGGCTTTCGTGAATTCCTTCTGCACGAATTACGGGTTTGGATATTTTTACCCCGATTTTTGCCGAAATTCAGCGGTCTTGGCCTCATCCCACAACTTGTCCAGCTCAGCAAGTGCCATCTCTTCCATTTTCAAGCCCATTTCGGCCGTTCGGCGCTCAATGTGCCTGAAGCGGCGGCTGAACTTGCTCACCGTGCCCGCCAGGGCTACTTCCGGGTCAATCTTGAGCATGCGGGCCAGGTTGACCACCGCAAAGAGCAGGTCACCCAACTCCCCTTCCTGCTCATCGGCACTGGCTGAGAGAACCTCATCCAGCTCTTCCCGGACTTTCGCCACCGGGCCGTCGATCTCCTTCCAGTCAAACCCAACCTTGGAAGCCCGCTTCTGCACCTCGTAGGCCTTGGTCAGTGCCGGCAGGGCAGATGAAACCTTGCCCAGGACAGACTCAGTGGCCTTGCCTCCCTTTTCCGCCCGCTTGATCGCCTCCCAGGTTCGGGTAACCGCCTCAGGGGTCTCCGCGACCGCATCGCCAAAGACGTGCGGGTGCCGCCGCACCATCTTGGCCGTGATCCCCTCCACCACGTCGTGGAAGTCAAACTGCCCGGCCTCGCTGGCTACCTGGGCATGGAAGACGATCTGGAGGAGGACGTCGCCCAGTTCCTCGCAGATCAGACGAGGATCTCCCGTGTCGATCGCCTCGACCGCCTCGTACGCCTCCTCCAGCATGTACTTGCGGAGGCTTTCATGGGTCTGCTCCCGATCCCACGGGCAGCCATCCGGCGCCCGAAGCCTGGCCATAACCTGCACCAGCGGGTCAGCCGGCCAGCGGGTCTCACCCGCCTCCGATGCCTTGAGCGGCGGGAGGTAGAGGCTTGTCTCGTAGTCTGCCCAGTCTTGCTTCTCCAACTCATGCAGCAGAACGGTTTGCATGTCGCCATCTCGCCAGAGTGTCACCGGATGCTCCGCCGGATAACGGGCGATGAGGACCTGTGCGACCACATCTACCAGATCCGAGGAGGTTCGGCGTACGATCAGCGGTAGATCGCGGGATGGCGGACGGGCACCCAGGTGGGCGGCATCCAGCACCTCCAAGCCTTGCGACAGGTCCAGCTTCAGGTCATGCAGCAACGCTTCCATGCGAAAGGCCTCCTTCTAGTCCCGGAGCAGCCGGAGCCGCTTTAGCAGCCTGATCAGGCCACCCGAACCGGGCAGGACCTGGATATCGCTCTCCCTCACCCCACCAAGCGCCAGGATCGTGACTCCGTAGACCAGGGCACCGACCCCGATCAGGACAAGACCCCCGATCCTCACCCATGGCACCAGGCCCCCCAGGATCGGACCGAGTACGTAGAGGACCAACCCCATGAGCGTGGATGCAAGCAACGGCCGGTAGACGTTCCCCTTGAAGTCGATCCGCAGGGCGAAGTGGCGGCGCAGGGACCACAGGTTGAGAGCACAGGCGATCAGGATCCCCATGGTCGTCGCCCAGGCGGCGCCGTTTTCCTTTAGCCATGGAACTCCGACCCACCAGTAGGTGAGCACCACCTTGACGGCGACCCCGATTAACTGGTTGATGACCGAAAGCCAGATCAACCCCATACCCTGCAGAATCCCGCTGGATGTCTGCTGGAGCATAAGGAAGAGGGTCGACCAACCGAGCGGAGCGAGGACGTACCAGCCCGATCCGGCATAGAGCACGCCGTAGATCTCACGCGAAGCGATTGCCAGACCGACCGTGGCCGGCAGGCCGATCAGCCAGGTGAGCCGCAGCGCCGCCCCGGCCCGGTAGCGGGCCTGATCTAGCCGGCCCTGGGCAATCGACTCGGAGACAGCGGGGACCAGGGAGACGTAGAGCGCCTGCGCCAGGATCAGCGGGAGGTCCCGCAGTTGCTGGGCGTTACCAATATAGCCGAGGGCACGCTTAGCTACATCGGCGTCTACCCCAATACCGGTGAGGCGGTTGGTGATCAGCGCCGTGTCGACCTGGAGCATGAGCGGCACAACAGCACCCAGAAATGAGAGGGGTAGGGCGATCGAGAGGATTTTGCCCGCCAGGCGGGTGAACGACTCATTCTCCCAGCTCTCGACCCCCGGGGCGACGTCGTTCCACTCCTTCATGGGCCGCTCCCGCAGGTAGACCCATACCCCGTACAGGGCACCGAGCAGAATGCCGACGGTGTTGCCGCCGTTATATGCCGCTGCGCCAAAGTTCAGGGCAATGGGGGAGAGCGCGTAAACGCCGGTCAGGCCAATAAAGACCCGACCTGCCTGCTCCACCACCATGGACATGGCGGCGGGGCGCATTTGTTGCATGCCCTGGTAGAGCCCGCGGAAAGCCACTTCAACGGTCACCAGCAGAATGGCGGGGGCGAGGACGAGGAAGCCGGGCATTGCCTCCGGGAAGCCCTGCACCGTCGCCAGCCACTGCGAACTTACGGCGAAAAGGAGGCTGAAGAGCACGCCACTGATCGCCAGGACCCGCGCGGACACCTGCATGACCCGGCGGGCGCCCCGTTGGTCGCCAACGGCCAGTCTCTGCGAGACGAGCCGAGAGATGGCGACGTTCAGACCCATTGACGAAATGGCCAGGATGATCATGTAGGCGGCGTTGGGCGGAGAGACCAGCGCCAGCCCATCATCGGTCAGCGGTCCCTGGGCCAGGGGCCGGTAAAAGACACCGAGAAGGCGTGAGATCAGGGAGCCCACGGTGATGAGGAGAGCGCCCCGCATGAAGCTTTCAGTCTTGACCTGCTGCACGGAAACAGCCCCCTTGCTCCCCCATGATACGGGATCGAGCCCGCCCCGTCTAGCGCAGAAGGCGGGCTCGGCCGAGGATTGCGGCCAGGGGTCGGCCAAGTCGCGGTACCATCTCCACGTCGCGCCGGGTGACTCCGCCGACCAGGAGGATCGCCAGGCCGTAGATCCCGGCGCCACCGCCGATTAGCAGTAGGGTTGACCAGATGCCGGCTGGTAGATACCGCTCCGCCAGCCGAATCCCCCCGACCATCGCCAGTGCGGCTGCCACCGGCTTGAAGAGCATCGAGCGGGTCATGAAGGTGCGCCCCAGGTGGCGCTCTACATCGATCAGGTTGAGAAGGGCGGCGAGACCGAACCCGGCGGCGGTCGCCCAGGCTGCACCATGAATGCCGGCGCGGACCGTCAGGTAGGCGGTCAGCCCAATCTTCAGAAGCGCGCCCAGCACGAAGTTCCGGACCGGCAGGCCCACCTTGCCAATCCCCTGCAGAATGCCGCTGGTGATCTGCTGGAGCATGATCGGCACCGCCGCCCAGGAGATCGCCGCCATGACCGCTCCGCCAGCCGTGTCGCCGTACAGCAGGGCGTAGATGCCGGTCGCCACGGCGTAGAGCCCCGCCTGCGCCGGCAGCGCCAGTAGGAAGGTAAGGCGATAGGCCTGCACCGCTTTACGCCGGGCCTGATCCCGCTGTCCGACCGCCACCGCCGCCGAGACCGCCGGTAGGATCGAGGTGTAGAGCGCTGTGGTGAAGATCGATGGCAGGTAGACGATCATGAAGACGTTCGTGAGAAGTCCGTACTGGGCCTGGGCCTCTGCCCCCCGGATCCCGACCTTCTCCAGGGCATCGAAGACAAAGAGGGTGTCAGCGGCCATCATGAGCGGCACAACCGCCCCGATGATCGTGATCGGTCCAGCTACCATGAAGATACGACGAAGCAGCCCCCAGCCGTTCGGCAGCGGTTTCACACGCCGCCGAATAGAGCCACTCTCATGGGTGGCCGCTTCCTCGAGCAGGGGGGCGTTCCAGAGGTCCCGCTCGCTCCGGCGCACCAGGATCAGCATGTAGACCAGGCCGGCCAGGGCGCCCAGCACGTCGCCAAAATTGAAGCCGGCGGCGCCGAGGGGAACCGAGATCCGCACCAGGAACCAGGTAAGCACCATGCCGCTCCCGACCCGGATCACCTGCTCAATGATCTGCGAGTAGGCGTAGGGGGACATCTGCTGGAACCCCTGGAAGAGGCCCCGATAGGCCGCCAGGAGCGAGGTGATCAGGACGGCCGGGGCCATGGCCCGAAAGCCCGGGACCGTACCCGCCAGATCCGGCGAGATCACCTGAGCGATCCAGGGCGCCCCGAACCAGAGCCCCAGGGAGGCCAGGAGACCGAGCAAGGCCATGAGAGTGAGTGAGGCGCGAAAGACCCGCCGGGCCCCAGTCACGTCGCCCAGAGCAAGCCGTTCCGACATGAGCTTGGAGATCCCCACGTTCAGTCCAACCGAGGTGAAGGCAAGAACCACCTGATAGGCGGTCAGCGGGACCTGGGTCAGACCGATACCCACAGCGCCCAGGTGTCCGTCGAAGGGGGCGAAAATGCGGGCGATGATGGGCTTGTAGAGAGCACCCAGAAGGCGTGAGATCAGGGCTGCGAGGGAGAGGATCATCGCCCCGCGCACGAATGACTCCGGTTTCCGAGACGGCATGTGCTCCACCTACGCCTCCGTTGCTTGCTCTCGTTTCAGGGTTTGGACGCCCGCTTCATCCCCAAGGTTCCTGCTCAGCCCGTAGGGGCAAAAAAAGTAGCGGGCACTAACGTCCGCTACTGTCAATCAAGGAAACAGATCGTCGGGGCTACTGCTCCATCTGCTTCGCCAGGAACCCCGCCGCGGTCTCTGCCAACTTGACCTCCGTATCGGACATGGTCACGTCGGCCTCCCGCGAGCAGATGATCACCGCTCCGATCGGATCACCGCCCGCCACAATGGGGGCGATGACGTAAACCGCAAACCGGTTCTCATCCTCCTCGTCACCAATGATCGATCCCCGGTTCTTGTTCTCGCCAGCCTTGGTCACCACGATCGAGCGGCGGTCTTCCATGGCCCGCTCCACCAGCGATCCGATGGCCTTGTTGAGGAACTCCTTCTTGGGGGCACCGGCAACAGCGATGACCGTGTCGCGATCGGCAATCAGCGCAGTATGCCCGATCGCCTCGTAGAGAGAGTCGGCGTACTCCTTGGCGAACTCCCCAAGCTCACCAATGGGTGAGTACTTCTTGAGAATCACTTCGCCATCCCGATCGACAAAGATCTCCAGAGGGTCGCCTTCCCGAATCCGTAAGGTTCTGCGGATCTCCTTAGGGATGACAACCCGGCCCAGGTCGTCAATACGCCTGACTATGCCTGTGGCCTTCAAGTACAACCCTCCTCTGTAGGCAGCGACTTCGGCTCGGTTGTTGATAGTATACGGCAGGGCTGGCAGCGGCTATTCACTTCTTGCCAGCCCGCCCTGTTGGGGTGTTTCGGTGACAGTCTATGCAGGATGTGGCAATGAGACCTCCGTTGCCCATCGAAAAGCCCGACCTGGCGAGTTCGTCCAGGCCGGGCGCCTTTGCGTCTAGTGTGCCCCCACAGCCGCCATCTCCTGCAACTGCTCCAGGAGCGTGAGCAGCAGCCTGAGGAGCGAGCGGGGGTTCAGGTCATGCAACTTCACCACGAAGCTGGCCACCTTCAGGCCGCGGGGAATCTCGATCCGCCCCTTGAACTCCGCCTTCCGGTTCAACAAGGAGAGCCGGTCGTAAGGAACCCGGCCCACCGCCGAGGGAATGAACTTGACCGTGACTCGGTCCCGCATCTGGCTGATCGACGTGATGCCCAACCGAGAGCACTGTACCTTCAGCCGGGCAATATCCAGCAGGTTCTTGACCGGATCGGGCATCGAGCCAAACCGGTCGACCAGCTCGTCGGCCACATCCTCCGAGTCGGGGAGCGAGCGAATGGCGATGATCCGCTTGTACGCATCAATCTTCTGGCGGGCATCGGACACATACTGGTCGGAGATAAAGGCATCAACCTGCAGCTCGATGTTCGCCTGGACCTCCTTGGGCGCCGGCTGCTCGCCCTTCAGCTCCTGCACGGCCTCCTCCAGGAGCTGCGTGTACAGGTCAAAGCCGACACTGATAATGAACCCGTGTTGCTCCGGCCCGAGAATGTTGCCGGCGCCCCGGATCTCCAGGTCCCGCATGGCGATCTTGAAGCCCGAGCCCAGTTCCGTGAAGTCCTTGATCGCCCGCAGCCGCTTCTCCGAGACCTCGGTCAGCACCTTGTCCCGCTTGTAGAGGAAGTAGGCGTAGGCCAGGCGGTTCGACCGGCCGACCCGTCCGCGCAACTGATAAAGCTGGCTCAGTCCCATGTGGTCGGCATCATCCACAATGATCGTGTTCACCTGCGGAATGTCGATCCCGTTTTCGATGATGGTCGTCGCGACGAGCACATCGTACTCGCCTTCCATGAAGTCCAGCAGGATCTGCTCCAGCCGGTCCTCGGGCATTTGACCGTGAGCGGCGACAATCCGGGCCTCAGGCACCAGTTGCTGAATCCGAGAGACCACCTTGTCGAGCGACTGGATCCGGTTGTGGACGAAGAAGACCTGGCCGCCTCGGGAGAGCTCACGGCCCACTGCGTCCCGGATCAACTCCTCGTCGTACTCGGCCACAAAGGTCTCAACCGGGTAGCGATCCTCCGGCGGCGTGGTGATCACCGACATGTCGCGCATGCCGACCATCGCCATATGAAGCGTCCGCGGGATGGGGGTCGCCGAGAGCGTCAGCACATCAACATTGGTGCGTAGCTGCTTGATCTTCTCCTTATGACCCACACCGAAGCGCTGCTCTTCATCGATGATGAGCAGGCCCAGATCCTTGAACTTCACGTCGTCGGAGAGGAGCCGGTGGGTGCCCACAACCAGATCGATGCGCCCTTCGGCCAGCCCCTTGAGGATCTCGGTCTGCTCCTTCTGGCTCTTGAAGCGGTTGAGCACCGCCACGTTGATCGGGAAGCCCTCCATGCGGCTCTTGCAGGTGGCGAAGTGCTGCTGGGCCAGGATCGTGGTCGGGACGAGGAAGGCGACCTGTTTGCCGCTGGAGGCCGCCTTGAAGGCGGCACGCAGGGCGACCTCGGTCTTGCCGTAGCCCACATCGCCCAGGAGCAGACGGTCCATGGGTTGGGCCTTCTCCATGGCCTGCTTGATCTCGTGGACCGCGGTAAGCTGGTCCGGGGTCTCCTCGTAGGGGAAGGCGTCCTCGAAGTCCTTCTGCCAGACCGAGTCAGGCGGGAAGGCGGTCCCGGGCAGCGCCTCCCGGAAGGCAGCCAGGCGGAGAAGCTCGGCCGCCATCTCCCGGATCGACTCCTTGATCCGGCTCTTCACCCGCGCCCATTCATTACCGCCGAGTCTGTTCACTCGGGGCTCGTGCCCTTCGGCACCGACGTACTTCTGGATCTGGTCGACCTGCTCGGTCGGGATTTTCAGCCGATCGGTCCCCTCGTACTGGATTACCAAGTAGTCGCGGGTCACACCGAGGATCGTCTCAGAGCGTACCCCAAGGTATTTGCCAATGCCATGGTTGGCGTGAACGACATAGTCGCCAACCTTCAGGTCCTGGTAGCTGACAATCCTGGCTGCCTCACGGCCCGACGGGCCGCCTGCGCCGGTCTCACCCCGGGGGCCGGGCCCGGGTGGGCGTCGCCGCTTCTTCGGCCGACCGTAGATCTCGCCATCGGTCACAATGACAGTACGCTGACCGGGCCACTGGAACCCGCCTTCAAGCGTCCCCACACCGACCCAGGCCGTTCCCGGCATGGGGATCACCACCGGATCCCCCGCCTTGCCCGCCCCGCTCTCCAGGTCGGCGTCGCGCATGAGTTCGCGGATCCGTTGTTGCCGGTCGGCGGTCGCGGTCAGGATCACGACCCGGTAGTGCTGCTTCTTCCAGCGGCGCAGTTCCTCCAGGACCAGGGGCCACTGACCGTGGAACTCTTGCATGGAGGTGGCAGAGACGCCCACCTCGTTCAGGGGGCGGACACCTGGCACCCCGCGGCCGAGGGCGCTGAAGTAGACCGCTGTCTGCTGGCGGCAGCGGTTGAACAGTTCGTTGTAATTCAGGTAGAGACCAAGCTGCCCCGGCAGGAGACCGCCCTTCTCCATCATCGTGGTCTGCCGGTCGGCGTCACGGGTCTCTAGCTCCGCGCCGGATTCGCGAATGCGGGCAGGCTCATCCACAAAGACAAGAGGCTTCTCGGGGAAGTAGTCCAATAGCGTCTCCAGGAAGTCGTAGAAAAAGTTAGCGTACTGCTCGAGGCCCTCGAAGTAGATCGATTCCTCCAGCTTCGCCAGGTGGCCCTCCACCCGGTCCTGGAGCTTCTGGGCGGCGTCCACCGTGTCGAAGAGTACCCTGGGGACGTCGGATTTCTTCTTCCGCCCCCTGCCGGTCGCCACTGGCGGCGGCTCAGGCTCGGGTTGCCGTGCCTCCCGTTCCTTGGCCTGGATCTTCCGCAAGCGGACGACCGTCGCATCCAGATCCTTGCGGATCTTCTCCGCCGCCCAGGTCAGGTCGCCCTTGGGTAGAATGAACTCCCGGGCTGGGCCAACCGAGACCGTGGCCACCTTCTCCAGCGTCCGCTGGGTTGCGGGGTCGAAGCGGCGGATCTCGTCAATCTCATCGCCCCAGAAGGCGACACGAAGCGGGTAGTCGCTGGCCAGGGGGAAGAGGTCCACGATCTCCCCGCGCACGGCAATGTGGCCTTTGGACTCGACCATATCGACCCGTTCATAGCCCTGGCGGATCAGCCGTCGGACCAGGTCGTCCCGCTCGATTGCGAGGCCCGGTTTCAGCTCAAGCATTGCCTCCCGGAAGATCGAGTGAGGGGTAAGCGACCGGTAGAGGGCGTTGGCAGGAGCGACCACGATTGGGTCCTCCCCGCGCGTCAGCCGCTCCATGACGAAGAGCCGCTGTCCCACCACCTCTGGGGAGTGAGCGACTACCTCAAACGGGAAGTACTCCATGGGCGGGAAGATGACCACGTCCTGCTGGGGCATGAGCGTGGAGAGGTCCTCCCGGACCCGCTCAGCTTGCTGGAGAGTCGGGGTGATTACCAGGGTTGGGCGCCCGGTCCTATCGCGGAGCGCGGCTACCAGGGCGCTTTTCAGCGACCCGGGTGCGCCGTAGACCATCTGCTCGGGATAGCCTCGCTTCAGGCCATCGAGCAGGGAGGTGACCTCCGGCGAGGTCTGAAGCAGTTCGATCAAGCTCTCCTTGGACATGAGGGCAGCCCTCCCGGGTGGATTCCGCCCGGCAATCGGCCGAGCCTGGGACCGAGTCTAAACGCCTCGAAGGGCTCTAGCCCCAAAGGTGGGGGGCTACAGCCCAGTCTGCGTGTTGTTTGGATGAGACTGGAAAAGAGTCACTCGCGCCAATTATACCGACCCCCAAGGCTGGGGTCAACCGGGTCTCCCGATATCCCCAGCGTCGGAAAGACCAGCCCGACCACTGCCCCGTTTAGCAGGACGTGCAGAGTTGCGGCCCCCAGCACGGCGAAGAGCAGACCGCCGCGGACATTCCCGGCTGCCCCGGCAAGGTAGGCAGCCACCCCGCCAGTCAACCCGTGTATACAGAAGCTGATCAACCCAAGAAATCGCTGACCCTGCCAGGCGGCATGGCCCAGTTCCAGGCTGCCAAAGACGATGTGGACCGGCAGGATTGGCTGCCCGGAGAGGGATAGGACGGCAAGGAGCTTACAGAACTCCTCCCACCAGGGCACCAGGGTCACCACGGCCTTGTTCCGCTTCCACCGATAGAGGACCAGGTTTCCTGCCCCGGCGAGGATCGCGACAAGAACGGTTACCATGACTGTCCGTATCATGTGGGAGAGTCTGCCCGTGCCCGACCTAGCTAATTCTTTCCGAAGCCAGGCCCGTTTCCCCGCTGGCGGCTACGCCCCGGCCTTCTCGGTTCGGGCCATGGCAGCTCCTAGAGTAAACCGGCTGACACCAAAACCGAAGATCGCGGCGGTGACAAAGCGAATAGCGATCAGCAGAACCCCATTTGACCCGACCGCCGTGAAGAGAATCGTCTCTTCAACCACCGCATGGCAAATGCCCAGGAAGACGCACATGACCGTCAACTGATCTTTCGACAGCTTGCCCTCTTCAGCGGTCTGGATCAGCACCCCGGCCCCGTAGGTCAGGCCAACCGCCAAGCCCGCGACCATGGGCAGTCCGGCCTCGTCGGGCAGACGGAGCGGACGGAGGAGTGGACGCATCCACTTGGAGAGTTGGCCCAACCAGCCTGAATCCTTTAGGAACTGAATCGCTATGAAGAGCGGTACCAGCCACCAGAGGGCCAGAACCTTCATGAAGCCAGAGAGAAAACCTTCCCAGGCCCACTGAAGCAACATGCGGCAGACCCTCCTAGGGCATGACCCAGTTTAGAATGAGACCGACCAGAACCATGGCGACAGTTCGGATCGCCAGCACCCAAGAGCCCCGGGCGCCGGCCTTAGCTACTAGGGCTGTCTCCGAGATAGCGGCGTGGTTGATCATCATCATGGCCGCTAGAATGGTCGTCTGCTTGAAGGGCAGGGCGAGGGCCACAATCGTGGCCAGGCCACCGTAGAAGGAGACAAAGTTGGCCGTGACCAGGACCAGGGCCGACTCTCCCGGCAGCCCGAACACGCCCATGACCGGGCCCAGCCACTCGGTCAAGTAATGCAGGACCCCAGTCTTGTCCAACACGTTGATTACCACCATGGCCGGCACGATCACCTTCGCTAGTTCCCAAAGGACCTTGACGCCGGAGACTACGCCGCGCTTCGTCGTTGCTGCCAGGTCCACGCCGTCGCCTCCCGGTCGTTATGCATTATAGAGATTCATCGCCTTGAGAATGCCATCGGTCAGGAAGGATTCGATTGCGGCGGCCGCTCGATCCAGGGTACCCGCTATGGTAGCGGCGTCGTCCGTGCCAAAGGGGGTCAGGACCCAGTCTACCACCTGCCAGCCCGGAGCGGGCCGGCCAACGCCAATGCGAAGGCGCGGGAACTCCTGCGACCCCAACTCCTGGATCACGGACTTCATGCCGTTGTGGCCGCCGGCGCTCCCCTTCTCGCGCAGGCGAAGCCGGCCGACATCCAGATCCATATCGTCGTAGATCACCAGTACATCGGCGGGGTCAATCTTGTAAAAGCGAGACGCCGGGGCCAGTGACCGCCCGCTCAGGTTCATAAAGGTCATAGGCTTCAACAGGATCACTTTCTCCGACAGCGGCCCCCACCGCATCTCCCCGTACACGCCCTGAAAGCCCGCCTTCTCCACTGTGACACCGTGCTTCTTCGCAAAGGCGTCCAGGGCCATCCAGCCCACGTTGTGGCGGGTATTGGCGTACTTGGCCCCGGGATTGCCGAGGCCGACGATCAACTTTGGCATAACGCAGTCTCCTTGTTCATGGTTCAACACGCCCTACTTTATCAAAGTGCATCGTCCTCGTAAACGGTCACCCATCGTACCTGCGTACGATGAAGCCGTCGACCCACCGTCCTGGCCAGGTTCTCCCCACGGTCCGATTTCGTCATCCCATCCGACCGGTATGATTAGATCAGAAGCTGGCGAAAGGGAGGAACCAAACATGACGATGGTACTGAAGGCTGCGGCACTAATGGTTTACGAGGCCCTGTTCGATGCCAACCCCTACGACCAGTCCCGCAAACAACAGGCCTATGGGATTGCCGAGATCGGACTGGCGGTCTAGGCCCATGACCCAGCAGAACAACCCAAGACGACGAGGCGGCGCCCCCAAGTAAGTGGGAGCGCCGTCTTCGATTTCTTCTTATCGCTTAGAAACGGGACTCTTCCTCAAAGATTTTCGAGACCGAAAGGTCCTCGTGAATACGGATCATCGCTTTGGCCAACAGGCCGGCCACCGAGACTACCTTTAACTTATCCCCAAGCTGTTCCTTGCTGGGTACAGGGATCGTGTCAGTCACCACGACCTCCTTGAAGGGGCTCTTGGCGAGCCGTTCGACTGCCGGGCCGCTGAAGACGGCGTGCGTGCAGGCCGCATAGACCTCGGTCGCGCCACGGGCGAGTAGTGCCTCGGCACCATGGACGATCGTCCCGCCGGTGTCGATCAGGTCGTCGATCATGATCGCCTCCTTGCCCTCCACGTTGCCGATGATGTTCATGATCTCGGCCACGTTCGGCTCCGGACGCCGCTTGTCAATAATCGCCAGGCCCACGCCCAACCGCTCGGCCAGGTCACGGGCACGGGGTACCCCGCCGGTGTCCGGAGAGACAACGACAGCGTTCGCAAGGTTCTTCTTCTTAAAGTACTCCGCCAACAGCGGCCCCGCCTGAAGATGATCGACCGGGGCGTCAAAGAAACCCTGAATCTGGGCAGCGTGCAGATCAATCGTCAGTAGCCGGCGGAACCCGGCCTGGGTGATCAGATTCGCCACCAACTTGGCCGTGATCGGCTCACGGCCACGAGCCTTGCGGTCCTGGCGGGCGTAGGGGAAGTGAGGCACCACCGCCGTGATCCTGCGGGCGCTGGCGCGCCGCAGGGCGTCCCCGATAATCAGAAGCTCCATCAGGTTCTCGTTGATCGGGTGGACCCCCGACTGCAACACGAAGCAGTCGGCGCCGCGGACAGACTCGTTAATGTCGACCCGGATCTCCCCGTTGGAGAACCGGCTCACATTCATGTCACCGAGGCTGATCCCCATGTGCTCCACGATGGCCTTTGCCAGAGGGAGGTTTGCGTTGCCCGAGAAGATCTTCAGCTTCCGATCCGGATAGGGTACCACTTCTAGACGCCCTCCCTGTTCATTTTACGGGCCCGCCACCGAGCCTTCAGCTTGGCGGCATACCCTTCCTTGATCACCTGAGCAGCGCGCTCTACAGCCAGCGCGTCAGCAGGGATCTCCTTATCGGGTCCCATAGTGGAACCCGCCGCTACCAGGGCGCCATCGCCGACCTTGATCGGTGCGATCAGATTGACGTTCGTACCAATGAACGCCTCTCGCCCGATCTCCGTCTTGAACTTCTCAATCCCGTTATAGTTCGCCGTAATGACACCGGCGCCGATGTTCGTCTTCTCCCCGATCGTCACATCGCCCAGGTAGGAGTGGTGGTGGCTCTTGACCCCCCGGCCTACCCTGGCCTTCTTCATTTCGGCGTAATTGCCGACTTCGACATCGGCCTCGAGCTCGCAGCCAGGACGGAGGTGCGCCATGGGGCCGATCTTGCAGCCTGGTCCCACGTCAGACTCCTCGACCACCGATTGCTCCACCTTCACGTGGTCGGCAATCCTGACGCCCTGAAGGGTCGACATCGGGCCGATCTTGCAGTGGGACCCAATAACGGACTTCCCATGGATGAACGTAAACGGCCAAATCACTGTATCACGGCCGATTTCGACGTCTTCATCGATATAGGTCGTGTTCGGATCGATGATCGTGACGCCGTTGAGCATATGCCGCTCGTTGATCTCCCGGCGGAAGCGAGCCTCAGCTCGAGCCAGTTCAACCCGATCGTTCGGGGCAATCGCGTCCTCTTCCCGGGCCTCCAAGGCTACCTCTACCGGCTGCCCGTCGTTGACGAGAATCTCCCATGCCTGCGGCAGGTAATACTCATTCTGCTTGTTGTTCCGGTCCAGGCGCTTCAGGAGGTTGGTGAAGCCCTCACGCTTGAAGATCACCACGCCTGGCCAGATCTCCTTGATCTGCCTCTGCTCCGGGGTGGCGTCTTTGAACTCCACACTGCGGAGGAAGCGTCCCGTGGCGGGGTCGCGAATGACTCGCCCCAGTCCCCCTGGATTCGTAACTTCCGCGGTCAGGAGCGTAGCCGATGCGTTCGACTCCACGTGCCGCTTGATTAACCGCTCAATGACCGTCGGCCCGATAAACGGGTTATCGCCATAGAGAATCAGTACATGGCCGCCCTGGCGGGAGTCAATATGCTCAGAAGCCTGTGCGACAGCATGTCCGGTACCCAACTGCTCGGTCTGGACAGCAAAGCTGACCCGATCGCCCAGGAAAGCGCGGATCCGCTCCTGCTGATAGCCTACCACGACCACTATATCGTCCAGTCCGGCCTTCCGGAGGTTATCGACGGCGTGGCCCACCATGGGCTTCCCGGCGATCGGATGCATCACCTTGATCAGATCCGACTTCATGCGCGTGCCATGGCCTGCGGCCAGGAGGACAGCGGTGACGTCCGACATGGGAACCCTCCCCTGCGA
Source organism: Symbiobacteriaceae bacterium (assembly GCA_041690255.1). Taxonomy (GTDB): domain Bacteria; phylum Bacillota; class Sulfobacillia; order Symbiobacteriales; family Symbiobacteriaceae; genus JAWLHU01. The sequence continues at coordinate 13,140 of JAWLHU010000026.1, read as the reverse complement.
TAGTCCGGAGACATTATACCACAGTCAAATCTGTCGACAAAGGGAAAAGACCCAGGGCGACGCTGCCACTGGGTCTTTCGCAACCTTCTTAACCTCCCCTTAGGCGGTAAGGCTCTCCTGTTGCTCCTCGACCTCCCCGCCCTCCTGGGGCTCCTGAGGCTGGTCGACTTGCTGGGGCTCAAGCTTCAGGTAGGCCTGCATGACCGCCGATTGGAGCATGGTCCTGGCCTCAGCCGTAATCGGATGCGCCAAGTCGCGGAACTCGCTCTCACCCGTCTTCCGCCGGGGCATAGAAACGAAGACGCCACGTGCCCCTTCGACAACCCGGATCTCATGGATGACGAACATCTCGTCGAGAACGACCGAACAGTAAGCCTTCACCTTGCCCTCAGAACTCGAAGCCTTTCGCACACGAACATCTGTGATCTGCACGCGGATACCTCCTTACTGGGATTCTATGGAATTACTTCTCTCTGATCCCAGTTTCTTCCTGCCGGGCGAACAAGATTTCTTTGCCGCCAGCGAAACGCGTCGAAAAAAGTGGAGGTGGCCCTTGGGCTGCCTCCACTTTTCGTCGCTACCTGCGGATTTGGGTAATGTACCGAGCCACGTGAACTCCGGCTGCGGAGGCCTGAGCAAGGCCGCGGGTAATTCCGGCGCCATCTCCGATCGTGAAGAGCCCCTGAATCTCGGTCTCAAACTGATCAGTCAGACGAGGGCGGGCACTATAGAACTTCGCTTCCACGCCGTAGAAGAGCGTGTGCTCCGAAGAAAGACCCGGAGTCACCCTGTCCAGGGCTTCCATCATCTCGATCAGCGACTTCATGGTATTATAGGGCAGGACCAGCCCGAGGTCACCCGGTACGGCCTCCTTCAGCGTAGGCTCAATGAAGCTCTCCCGGATCCGTTTCTCGGTAGACCGGCGCCCTTTGAGAATGTCCCCGTACTTCTGCACAATGACCGAGCCGTTGGAGAGATCATTCGCACGCCGGCTGATTTCCTTCGCATATTCAATCGGCTTATCGAAGGGGTCGGTGAACTGATGGGAGACAAGCAGTGCGAAATTCGTGTTTTGGCTGCCGAGGGCCGGATCCTTGTAAGAGTGACCATTGGCGGTCATTACGCCGGAATGGTTCTCCACCACCACATGACCGCTCGGATTGGCGCAGAAAGTGCGCACCCGGGTACCAACCGACGAGTTGAAGATGAACTTGGCCTCATAGAGGTGCTCGTTAAGTTCCTGCATGACCACATTGGTCGTCTCTACGCGCACACCGATATCCACCTGGTTGTTCAGGAGCGTCAGCCGCTCTTTCTTCAGCAACTTGCCCAGCCATTCCGAGCCGTCGCGACCAGGCGCAATCACCACCTGGTCCGCCAGCAACTCCTCGCCACTAGCCAAGCGGACGCCCCTGATGCACTTCTTCTCCACCAGAATCTCATCCACCATGGTCTTGAAGCGAATGTCAATGCGGGGCTTAATCGTCTGGTAGATATTCCCGAGAATCTTCAGGTTCTCTTCGGTGCCCAGGTGCCGAACCCGAGCCTTCAAGAGCTTCAGACCCGCCGCAATCGCTCGCCGCTCAATGCTCGCCACCGCCCGGGTAGTCGGATCTGTGATGGTAGTAGTCGCACCGTGCTCGAGATTGATCCGATCCACATACTCGATAAGGTCAAGCACCTTCGATGGTGCAAGGTAATCCTGCATCCAGCCGCCAAACTCGGTGGTGAGGTTGAACTTACCGTCACTGTAAGCGCCTGCGCCACCCCACCCCGCTGTAATGGAGCAAGCGGGCATGCAGCCGGCAAAGTCCTTGATCCGCCCCGGTGGCGGGCACTTGTCGATCTTGCCCTCCAGAATCGGGCAGCGTCTGTGCTCGATGTCATGACCCTTGTCTACCAGGAGGACCCGAGCGTTCGGGTTCAACTGCGTCAACTCATAGGCAGCAAAGATGCCGGCCGGACCGGCACCGACAATAATTACATCGTAGCGCACTTTGCACTCCCCCTTCCCGCCTGCCTCGCTACGGAAATCACGCGAGGAGGCTTCCCAACAGCACATGTTATCGCGTTCTGGCCGCTCACGCAACGAACAATTTCTGTACCAGATGGGGGATTGTTCGGATGGATGCAGTACAGAAAGGAAAACGCCGAAGCAGTCCGCTCCGGCGTCTCGACACCTAACCTAGTGGATCTGCTGTTCCGACTCCTTTGAGGACCGGGCATGAAACTCGACAAAGGCCACGCCGGTAAGAACGGCACTGCCACCAACAATGGTCAGTGTCAGAATGGTAAGCGGAATATGGGCCCAGAGCGGCAGGCTGCCGTGAATCAGAGCGTTGAGGACAAAGACCATGGCTACACCGACGACCCCACTCAAAACAGCCATAATCCGAAACCATTCAGCCGGACGATGAACCATGCCAAACGCCTCCCAGTGCAGTCGTTACCAGTCGTTCGGGCGGAACGGCGGAATTACCGAGACATGATACCCCTCGTGCTTGAGCAGGGCGAGAATCTGATCGACATGGTGAGCGTTTCGGGTCTCCAGGGCCAGGTTGATCTCCACCTCGCCAATGGTCACCTTGTTCAGCCAGCGCTCGTGGTGGACATGGATCACATTTGCCCCCGCGTGCGCCACCGTCGCCAGCAACTGCTGTAGTCCGCCCGGACGGTCGGGGACGAAGGTCGAGAGCCGGACATAGCGGCCCGCCTTTACCAGGCCGCGCTCAATGATGCGCGAGAGAATGTTCACATCGATATTGCCGCCCGAAAGGACCACACATACCGGGCCCTTCAGGTTGGGCACCCGATTACCAAGAATAGCGGCCATTCCGACCGCCCCAGCGCCCTCAATCATCAGTTTACCACGTTCGAGCAAATAGAGGATAGATTGCGCGATCTCTTCTTCATCCACCAGTACGACATCATCGACGTAGTGACTGATCATCTCCCAGTTCAACCTACCCGGCCGCTTAATTGCAATGCCATCGGCAATCGTCCGGACCGAGTCCGTATAGACCAGCTCGCCCTTCTGCTGGCTCAGGTAGATCGCAGGTGCGCCGGCCGCCTGAATGCCCACAATTCGAATGGACGGCTTCAGTGCCTTGAGCGCCAGGGCGACGCCCGAGATCAGGCCACCGCCGCCGATCGGGATCAGCACCGTTTCGACATCGGGGAGCTCCTCGAGAATCTCCAGGCCAATGGTACCCTGACCCGCGATCGTGTACGGGTCATCAAACCCGTGAATAAACGTGTAGCCGTGCTCCGCCTGGAGTTCGCAGGCCTTCTGGTAGGCGTCATCGTAGGTCAGTCCGTGAAGGACAACCTGGGCGCCGTAACTCTCTGTCGCATCTACTTTGGAAATGGGCGCACCTTCCGGCATGCAGATCGTCGCCGGAATACCCAGGCTCTGCGCCGCCAGTGCCACACCCTGGGCGTGGTTACCCGCCGACGCAGCAATGACACCGCGGCTCTTCTCTTCATCGGTCAGCGCGTTCATCTTCACAATCGCGCCGCGAATCTTAAACGAGCCAGCACGCTGCAGGTTCTCCGCCTTGAAGTGAACCGGGAACCCAAGCTGGGCACTAATGCTGGGAATGTGAATAAGGGGGGTCGCCTTCACCTGGCCCTCAAGGACCTGGCGCGCTCTCTGGACATCTGCCAACGTCACCGTCAACCGGGGGTCACTCCTTTTTACCGACGGTCCTGTGCGGGAATAACCTGAACCGCCCGCTCCTCTTCATCTACCTGCTCCAGGGTTAGCAGCGAAACGAAATCGTCCACGCGCTTCTTCTCCGGCTCACTGGTGGAGACGAAAACCCCCACCCCCGCCACCGTTGCCCCCAACTCGCTGACGAGGTCCACCATGCCACGGGCCGTTGCGCCAGCCTTCATGAAATCATCGACAATCAGAACCCGAGCATCCCGCTTCAGTGCCCGTAGCCCTACTGTCATTGTACTAATGCGACGAGAAGATGCCGAGATATAGTGAATGGTAAACGATGGTCCTTCGGTCACGCGGCCCTCACGTCGGGCCATGACCATGGGAATGCCCAGAGCACGGGCCACCATGAGTGCGAAGGGAATACCTTTCGTCTCGACCGTCAGGACGACATCGGGCTGCTTCTCCAGGAACCGCGCCGCCATGATCGACCCCAGTCGGGCAATCCAACTTGGGTGTGTCAGCAGGTCGGTCATGTAGACAAACCCGCCGGGCAGAATGCGGGCCGGATCGCGCAACAGGCGACAGAGTTCGAGCAGGGTCTCCTGCTCCTCCTCTCGGGAGGGAATCGGCCAATAGTGTACCCCACCTGATGCTCCCGGCACCGTCCGCAGCCGGCCCGATCCGTCGTTCTCCAGAGCCTCCTTCACCAGGGCCAGGTCTTCCGATATCGTCGACTTGGCCGCGCCAAAGCGCTCGGTGAAGAGGCTGAGCGGAAGCAGTTCACCGGGGTGCTCCGACAGGAGTTTCATGATCGCGATCAGCCGTTGGCTCCGGTTCATTTTCTCCATGACATTCGCCCCCCGAGAAAAGCCCCGGCCCGCAGGCCAGGGCTGGCGTGTCTCACTTGAGTACGGACCGCATGAGCTCCAGGTCACTGGGCTTGTCGACATCTACGCCTACTTCAGGCCAGGGGCAGACCACAACGGCACCCTTCAAGTGAAGAAGCTCTGAGACCTTAGCCTCCAGCTCCTGAAGATTCAGGTTCTTGAGGACCATATATCGAAACGCAAACCACCAACCGATCACGCCGAGCATCTTCAGGGGGCTCTTCCGGTACGTAAGGAACTGGTGTACCTTGGCGGCGGACCGCTCTGCGATCGAGGGGTGCCCGATAAAGATGTTGCCCCCGGTATAGACGCCCTCTCGGAGGGTGACATAGGTCCGCTTCACGTGCGGGAAGGCCGCCTCGGCCACGCTGCGCTCCACAATCGGGTAGTACAGCTCGGCCGGTTTCTGGTGGCAAAGGGTAACCAGTTCATCAACGATCTGGCCTGTGATCAGAGGGACGTCACAACTGACGGTCATAAACTCCTCATCACGCGGGAGGACCCGGAGCGCCTCCAGAACGTTTTCCACAATAGAGTTGCCACTGGGCACAAACTCCAAGTTCCTGCCCGTCACGTGGGGCTCCACTTCACCGGGTGGCGCAACCACAACGATGCGGGAAACCTCTTTGGCCTGCTCCAGGGCGTCAATGACATACTGTACCATGGGCTTGCCGTTGATCTCGACGAGCGCCTCGTTGGTCGCGGAGCTAACCTCTCGCAGCGGACCGGTATTCGGAGCACCCGCCAGAAGAATCGCGTTCACGGCCATGCCTGTACTCTCCCCTTCGAACCGTCATCGGTCCTGATTCCCGAAAAGAAACAAGCAAAGTGCTTCTCGGCGCGGGCTCCGAACTCCTGCCAAATCCAACCGATCAGAAGGGACTTCTCGATCGGCGGCGAATCGTAATGCAAGCAATTCCTGTATACGATGGGGGGATCTAACGGTTGGCAAGGAGACTGGCCATTTCCGCCATGTCCTGCGTACTGATCTTGATCGCTGCGCTGCCCGCCTCTGCGACCAGCCCTCCCGAGGGAAACGGCAGGGCAGTGCTGCTCATGGACGGAGTCACTGGTCAAGTATTATACCAGCAAAACGGAAGCAACAGGAACTTCCCGGCCTCTACGACAAAACTCCTGACGGCGCTTGTCGCAGTCGAGCACGGAAAGCTAGATCAAAAGATCCGGATAAGCAAAGAAGCCGTGGCAAAAGGACCGGATTCCGCGTCCTGTTATGTAAACGAAGGGGAAGAACAGCCGCTGGAGTACCTACTCTACGGGATGCTTCTCAGGTCCGGCAACGACTGCGCCGACGCAATTGCCGAGGGCTTGGCTGGTGGCAATCGCGATCAGTTCATCACCTGGATGAACGAGACTGCCCAGCGACTCGGGAGTACGAACAGCCATTTTGTGAACCCTCACGGTCTTCATGAGAACGACCACTACATCTCGGCACTGGACATGGCGCTCATCGCCCGAGCTGCCCTGGCCAACCCGGTCATTCGCGAGATCTCGGGGACCAAGGAGTGGGTCTGGCCAGGTAAGAATAACGGTACGTACTACCATACAAACAACATGATTCACTACTACGACGGTGTCGTAGGTGGTAAGAACGGTTTCACCGAAGAGGCCCGGTACACCCTGGTCACCGCAGCAGAACGAGATGGGCTCTACCTGATCGGGGTAACGCTGGGCTTTGAGGACAAGGTCCAACTGTACACGGCCATGGAGGGACTCCTCGACTACGGCTTCGCCAACTTCGTGAAGGCCGAAGCCGTTGGGGCGGGCAGTCCGCTGGGCGAGATCCAGGTGGAGGAGGGCAAGCAGCCAAAGGTCCCGGTAATGGCCGGCACAGGGTTTGCGGTCTCTCGACCGAAGGATGGCCCCCAAAGTGTCACAGTCATCCCCAAGTTGCAGGACCAAGTGAAAGCCCCGGTCACTCAGGGGCAGAACCTCGGCGTCTTGGAGATTCGCGATGGTGACCGGCTGTTGGGGACCGTCCCTGCCTTGGCGAGCCAAGCTGTAGAGGCCAGGCCTCAGTGGGGCCGAGATCTAGGAAGCTGGGTGCTTACCGGTCTGAAGTGGCTTCTTTCCCTCCTGGTTGGTCTTTGGATCTTCCGCACCGTAGTCAGGACCGTACGGCGGACTCTACGACGCAGACGTATGTCGGGCGGCCATTCACAACGAGCTTCCGGTACGCGCAGTATTATTTCCAGCTACCGGACCCGCATGCCGCGCTAGAGACCATAGAGCCTTTCCACGAGGGAGTCAATCCGCCCCTCCAACTGCGCCGTCTCCTCAGGGGCGGCGCTTTCGCGTGTGCGAACCAACTCCTCCAGGACGGCAGACGTCTCGGCGGCAAGAGGCGGAATGGGGAGACTTTCCAGCAGGTCCAGGTCAACCTGGGCGTAAAGGCGCCCGGTCTCCATGGTGAGCGCCTGGTAGTACCGGGCTAGGGGACCTGAGTTGATCAGCCCCAGCAGGGCACGGATGTTCGTATCGGGGAGAGCCGGCGTCAGCAAGTGAATGTTGTTGAGGCAGTATAGCCCAGAGTCATCGTAAGCTGCTCGGAGGGAGTCCGCTGTCTGCCGAAGCAGCAGCTTCGGCTGTTCATAAAACCTACGGTTCCCACCACTCTTGATTAGTGCCGGATCGAGGCAGACCCGAGCGCCAGCCCACTCAACCCGATAGCGGTCGACCTCTCGCCCCGAGCGAAGCAGTCGACCTACCGGTCCCGTGCAGGAGGGGCCATCTGGCGGGAGAACGATTGATGCCTGCCCCTGCCGAGCGATCAGTCCGCTATAGGTGACCAACCAGTCGCCGAGGGTGCTGCCAGTCGCCATCTGCTGTAGGAATTGCTGGGTCTCCCGATCGAGGACCAGCCGAAACCGCTGGAGAGGACCCCAGATCACATCGGTGACGGGAAGATCTGCGCCGCTGGTGGTGTCGAGTCCAGTTGGATCAGGACAGACGCGGACCCGGACCCGATGGGCGAGCGAAGGCGGACCCTTTCTCACGAAGAGAATCACACTCTGCCCTACCCGACCATGCTCCCAGAAATCCTGCTGGATGAGCGTCAGTTCGAGCAGAGTATGGCTGAGGAGGAGGCGTCGCAGATGAGCAAAGTATCGGCCCGTCAAGAAGGAATCGGGCAGAATGTACCCCAGCACGCCCCCGGTTCGAATCAGTTCCAATCCCCGCTCTACGAATAGGGGATAGGTGTTCAGCTTGTACTCGGCGACTTGGGGATAGCGGTCCCGCAGGGCGCCAAGACGCTCTGGCCGGTGTGGAGCCGCCCCGCGCAAGCCAGAGCTGATATAGGGTGGGTTCCCAAGACAGAGATCGTAGGTGTCAGCATCGGTACTGAGGAGGGCGTCCTTTTCCGTGAGAGTGATCCCCGGTAGCTCGGCTCGGCAAAGTGTAAGAGCGAGCGGGTCCAGGTCCCATCCGGTCAGTGCCTCGAGTCGGTCACCGAAGTACCGCTTCGCCGCGCACAGGAACGCCCCCGCGCCGCATGCCGGATCGATCACGGAGCGGGCCTCCGGCAAGAACTCACCTGCCCGGCGTGCCATGTACCTGGTCACCAAATCCGCCGTGTAGTACGCCCCCGACTGGCGGTGGTTCGCGCGGTGTTGCCGAATCGTGGGGCCAGACGGGCCCAGAACCACCTCCCGCTTGAGCATCTCCTGGTAGAGAATATCGGCCCGTGCCCGGTGCTCCTGAAACCAGTGCAGCAGGTCCGGATCCTCCAGCCCGACCGGTAGCCGTCCGTTCGTAAGCCCATCTACAAGGAGCTGACGGACACCCGTCGTGAGCGAATCAGGCGCTGTAACCCTGGGTGCTAGCCGCAGCATCACCTCGTTCAGATCCACGCCCCGCTCACCTCCACTACATGATCGTCTGGGCCAGGAATGCCGACTGGGCAATGGAACGGACGCGCTGTAGCACGTGGCGACCGGTCTCGTGATCCGGTGCAATGCCAAAGACCGTCGGCCCTGCGCCAGACATGAGGGCCCCCATGGCGCCCGCCTCGACCATAGCCGCCTTCAGGCGACCAATCTCCGGGTGCCGGGGGAGCATAACTTGCTCAAAAACGTTACCCAGAGCCTCTGAGACGGCCTGCAGGTTGCCAGAGGCCAGAGCAGCCTCCATGGCCGAAGAATCGGGCCGCTGAACCGCCGTCAGCTCGTCAAACTGCTTGTAGACGTTGCCCGTTGACTTCGCCACCGCCGGGGTAGCGACCACGAGTGTGATCGGCTGATGCATCTGGATGGGCGTCAGGACCTCCCCAATCCCCTCGACTCGTGCTGGTTTACCGGGGACGAAAAACGGTACATCTGACCCCAGTCGGATGGCCATGTCCACGAGTCGTTCTGGTGAGAGCCCAAGGCCCCAGAGCCGGTTCAATCCAACGAGTACGGCCGCGCCATTCGTGGAGCCCCCTGCCAAGCCACCGGCAATCGGGATCGTCTTGTTCAACGAAATACGCACTCCACTGCTATAGCCCGTCACACGACGCAGCAGATCGGCCGCTCGCCAGGCTAGGTTGGCCTCAGGCGCCCCGGGAATCTCGACATCAGATTCCAGGGAGATCTGATCGGCCAACTCCAATGTTACCGTATCCGCCAGGCTAATCGGTACCATGATCGAACGGATGTAATGATAGCCGTCAGATGGTCGTTTTTCGAGAACATCAAGGGTGAGGTTAACCTTGGCGTAGCTCCGCAGCTCGAGACTCTCCAAGATGATCGCTCCTAGGCAAGTGTGATATGTATACATTTGAAAGAGCCAGGGCTTGTCCCTGGCTCCATCATGCTTTTATGTTAGCGAGAGTGAGCCTCAATCTTCGTCTCCAACCCGCCGGACGAGCAGATGACCAACTCTACCGCTTCGGTCAACAGGTCGGCGTAGCTGTAACTGACCCGGCGCTCGCTGTCGGCCTCCTCCAGCCGCACAATGAAGATGTTGGGGTACGTCCCCTCCAGGACGCCTTCCCGCTCCACAACCTTCTTGCGGCCCTTGTTAGCCTTGAGGCGGATCTTCTCCCCCACATACGCCTCGAGGTCCCGCTTAATATCCACAAGAACGCTCTTGGATGCCAAAGGATCACCACACCCTTCCCCGCTGGAACCCATGGTGAAGCTTTCGCCGCTGGCGAAAAGCTTCACAAAGCTATTATACCAGGGGGCGGGTGCAGAGTCAAGGAAACCAATATTTTAACGGGGAGACCCGAATCTTGTCAAGTACTTCTGATGAAGACAAGTTGGCCCTTGTTGTAAATCACTTGGTATACCTGTCAGCGACCTTGGATGCTCCATAGGAATTGGGCTTGATCTCCGCATGAAACCCGCTACCGACGACCATGCCCACAACATCACGAATCAGGTCCCGAGTCTCTCCATGCTCCCCAATGTCCAGATGAATCTCCACGTTGAACCCGCCGGCACCACACGCGGCGAGACTACTGGCCAGACGCTCAGCCATGCCCAATGAGACGGCAGCCTCATAAAAGATCTTCTGTCGGAGACTGCGCATCTTGGGCTGGTGCTTTCGCCGGTAGTAGTATCGAGCTCCCTTGCCCAAACGATGGACGATGATCGCTGTGACAAAGCAGAGGTCCGTCCTGGTATGGGAGTCCGTGCCAACGATCAACTTGTAAGAGGCATGCGGTTCCTCACCGATATAGTCCAACAGGTCCGTCACCAATCGGTCGTAGCTCAGCGGCCCTTTGGTGGGGCTGTGAAACACTCCATCCTGCAAGGTTGATCCCTCCTCACAGACTTTGCATGCCTAGTGACAAGTATACCACTGTAAAACCTTGTTGCTTATCACCAATCTGCGGATTATAACTCTTCTGGAAACAATATTCGCGCCAAAGAGGCAAACTCCTCCAAAGATAGAGTCTCCCCGCGCCGTGATGGCTCAATTCCCGCTCGAGTCAAAGCATCTTGAATCACCTGTTTCTCTACCCCTAAACCGCCGGTGAGTGCATTGTTGAGCGTCTTCCGCCTCTGCCCAAAGGCGGCCTTCACGACTCGAAAGAAACCCTCCTGGGGAGCCTGTACAGGGGGTATGGTTCGGACACGCATTCCGACAACCGCGGATTCGACGTCTGGGGGGGGCAAAAAGGCTCCGCGGCTTACCCGAGTGACAATGCGCGGCTCTGTGTGATATTGGACCGCGACGCTCAGCGCCCCGTACTCCTTAGAGCCCGGGGGGGAAATCATGCGGTCCGCAACCTCCTTCTGGACCATGACAACAATCTGGTCCAGCGGCAGGTCTTCCTCAAGAAGGCGCATGACCAACGGGGTGGTGACGTAGTACGGCAGATTGGCTGCCACCTTAGCCCGACGTCCCATGGGCAGCCGCTCTGCCAACAGTTTATGTAAATCGACGTGTGCCGCGTCCCCATGAACCACCTCTACGTTGCGATGTTGAGCTTGAACCGTCTCCTTTAGGATCTCAACCAGATTGCGGTCCAGTTCTATGCAGACCACAAGCGCTGAGGCCTGTGCCAAGCGCTGGGTCAGGGTCCCGAGGCCAGGCCCAATCTCAAGTACCACGTCGTCGGGCCCAATCTCAGCCCCCTTCACAATGGCATCAAGGACCCGGGAGTCAGTCAGGAAGTTCTGACCGAGACGGTGTTGAGGACGGATCCCATGCGCCGCCATAATCTGTTTTAGCGTACTCGGGTTCGATAGATCCACGTCAATCGCTCCTTCACTGGGTTGGCGGACCAATACATGGGGCCAGAGGCCGGCATCTGCCAGCCTCTGGCCCTGGCTTAGTCGCTCAATACATAGACCTTGACAGGGCGAATCCCCCACTCCAAGGCCTCAGAAACAGAGTCAAAACAGAGATCGATCCTGTTTCCCTGTATGGCCCCGCCAATGTCGGCCGCGATCGCCGGACCATAGCCTTCGATGTAGAGGCGGGTATACAGAGGAATCACGCGTGGGTCCACCGCAACCACGCCCCGCACCGCTTTCATTCCTGTATAGGTATACCCATTTCCGTCCGGGTTACTCTCCTTGCCGGCCGTGTAGCCGGTAGCGGTCAGTTCCAGTTCGGCTGTGTACCGGTACTCCTCACCACCACGTGAGACTACCCCTAGCGTACCGTATGCGACCACCTGGTCGATGGGTGGGGTGATAATCTTCTCCTCTAGTAGCTCACTCTTCACTTCTTCTCCGTTCTCCAGGTAGACCTTGCGGATGACCTCGAGAACACCGGGCGCACCCTCCTGCACCACGCTGGTTTCGCCGATTCGCAGAGTGGCGTCCTCACGTTTCAGTGTCTGGTAGGGTACCTCCTCCCGAGAGGTGATCGTCTGTTCGGACCGGCGGGTCAGCAGTACCCTCATTCCTGCAGATACGACGGAATCGAGCGGAACCGAAAGCAAATCCTTGTCGCCAAGCTCGATCTGCAACTCGGTCAGCATATCCTGAACGGTCAGGGCAGATGTCTCGACTGTCCGCTCCTCTCCGGCAACGGTGAGGTGAACAGGAATAGCGGGGCGAATCGATACCTGCCAATCCCGTTGACCCGCTAGCCGTGTAGAGACCGGTGGCTCAACAGAATCGTGAGTACCGATCGAGAGACCGTAATCAACGAGAGCGGCACCAAGTTCTGGTTTGGTGGTCGCGAATGTAATCGGTTGACCAAGACCGTTCACGGTAATCGTATGTCGTTCTGGCAATAGGAACGTGATCGTGACACCCAGCAGAAGCGCCAACGCTGTAATGCCAGCGATCCTACCGCTCCGGGCAAGACCGTGTAGCTTACGCATAGTCTTCCTCCTAACCAGAGCTCCGCTCAACCGAGCGGTCTCTCCTCCGGTATTCGACCATCGGAGGATGAAAGCCTGCTTTACAAAATTGGCAGATGCGTCCGCTACAGGACTATGATGGAATGGCTTGCGGCATGACAAAACCCGGTGATCACGTTGATCACCGGGTCGCTGTGGCGTGCCTACCAGGATTCGAACCTGGGGCCTCTTGCTCCGGAGGCAAGCGCTCTATCCACTGAGCTATAGGCACAGGGATGGTGACCCCAACGGGATTCGAACCCGTGTTACCGCCTTGAAAGGGCGGTGTCCTAGGCCTCTAGACGATGGGGCCGTCAAAGGGAAAATTGGCGGAGGCGACGGGATTCGAACCCGCGGTCTCGGCCGTGACAGGGCCGCATGTTAGGCCTCTACACCACGCCTCCGCTATTGGTGGGCGGTACTGGGATCGAACCAGTGACCCCTTGCGTGTGAAGCAAGTGCTCTCCCGCTGAGCTAACCGCCCGGGATAGCGCTGACGTCAATCAGCGCAGGAAATAATCTGAGCGGCGACCTACTCTCCCCCTTGCGGAGTACCATCGGCCCTGAAGGGCTTAACGTCCGTGTTCGGAATGGGAACGGGTGATCCCCTTCGGCATAGCCGCTCAAAAGCATGAGGTTGGAACCCTCAAAACTGTACAGTGGTGTGTGAAGCGGTGTCTCTCCGTGTCTCGTGTGGAAATCAAGCCCTCGGCCGATTAGTACTGGTCCGCTCCATGCATTACCGCACTTCCACTCCCAGCCTATCTACCTGGTAGTCTTCC
>JAWLHU010000025.1:0-54589 GCA_041690255.1 Symbiobacteriaceae bacterium | reverse complement strand
GGACTCACCAAGGAACAAAAGGAGGGCGTGCAACCACTCTGGCGCACGCCCATTTCCTTTAGGTGTTACCACTTCGGGAATCGTGGGGAAGAAGAAGACAAGCCCCACGTAGGCTGCGGTAAACTGCCAGACGTTGTCGGCGGCTGTGTTCCGCTGGGCAAAGGTGTTCATAGTGAAATACAAATCGGTTTTGGGCCGGGCGGCCAGGAGCTGAGGTAACTCCTCCACCCAGCAGTAGTAGGGGTTGCCCTGTTTGCGGTTCAGCACCGCCACGAAACCTTTGGCCCCTGCGCCAAAATGCAGGGACGCATGTTCATTCATTGGTCGCCGCTCCCTTGTGCTATCGCGTTCACCCCACGCGGAGGCAATGGTATAAAGCGCAATCCGGACGAATTCTGTTCTCGGTTTCGTAAACTTTTTTCTTTGGGCGGTACCAGGGTCTGCGGAGCACTCCGTAAGCAAATACCGCCCACGCTTACAGCAGCAGGGCAGGTCGCCTCTTTAGGTGACCTGCCCTGCTCACTGCAAAATGGACTTCAGCAGTTCGATTGCGGTTTGAAGTTGCTCCAGCCCAGCGGTCAGCCGCACGCCAAGCACAGCGAAGATGCTCAGCCGAATCGCCAGGGGGATGACCAGGTGGGCTGCCTGCCCAAATAGGAGCCGTAGTATGACCTGCCTCAGGCAACAGAGGACTTCTGCGGCCACAATCCCAGCGCCGGTCACAAGCAGCAGCATTCGGGGTTCAGCTATCACCGTGAACGGCCCCCTCTGCTTCAGGGTGGGCCTTCCTTGGTCGACCACGCGGCCTGCCTGTGAGACGTGCCCTGCGCCAGCCCTCCGGGTACTTGGGTGGCCGTCCGGGTGGGCGCGGTGGCTTGACGTGTTCGCTCACCTGGATCTGCCGCTTGATCCCCTGTGCGGTGGTGACGGTGATTCTCCGGGTTACAGTTTGGACCTGACCTGTCACCCGGGCGAGCAGAAACGGCCCCAGGGGCGGCTTTTGCCGGGTACCCCTAGCCAGGGTACGGATCATCTCGAAAAGGCCCGCCCAGAGGATTCTGAGCAAAGGTAGCAGGAACGCTGACCAGAGGATCTCCAGTCCTTTGGCGTTGGGCTGGATGTGGCCTGCCAGCTTGAGTCGTTCGACACGAACTTGACCTAGCAGAATGACGACAACACCGCCGACAGTGACAATCAAGAGTTGGCGCACGTTGGTTCCCTCCGAAATCGTTGGAAATGGGGCGAAAGCCGTTGGAATCCCTCCGCGGGTACACGACTGCTTCTCCCAGGACCGACCCGCGTTCGTGCTCTATATGCAGTAACGCCCCGACCATGAAGGTCAGGGCGTTACTGTAACGGTTACATGCTGTTACTCCGGATACCCCCGCCAGCGACCACAGGTCGTTCAGGCATGGGCGCTTCGGGAATGGCTACATAGAGAAGAGAAGAAGAGAAGAGAAGAAGAAGACTAGCGGCTCAGCAACGCGTACGCAAGGAGGCCACAACCGAAAAGGAGCCACAGCGGAAACAGCGTTCGTGTTAGGAAACGCACGAAGGATCTTTCGCCCTCATCCATGGGGCCTGCCAGCATCGCCCATAGTCCTCCTCGAATAGCGTCTACCGGTCGGAGCCGCAAGTACACAGCTATGACAGTTACCGCGATTCCAACAAAGATCAACTCTCTCTTTGCCATGTGTCCTTCCCACCCTATTGAACGAGTTGAGCATAGTTGGGGTTAACCGCCTGGGGGACAGGCGGGCCATCCACCAACGGAAGCGGCAACATGACACCACCTGAGAACTGTGGGGATCCCAAGCCAAAGTTACCGTAAGGATGGCCCGTGTTGAGGTCGAATCCGCCCTGGACCAAAGCAGCTATGCCAGAAGCCGAATAACCCATCTGAATGTGCTGCAAACTCCGAGGATCTCCATCATACTCAGCAAAGGTCACACCGTAGGAGACCGGTTCAACGCCCCAGGACAAACCTATGGCAGGGGCCACAGTACCGTCTGAATCAGTAAATGCCGAGCTTACACACACTGACGTTGCGCCCGAGGCAATAACACAGGCTGAGTGAGTCGTCACCTTCCCCGGGGCCTTCTCCCAGTCCTTCACGTAATCAAAGGACCCATCGGTGTACTGGAGGGTGTACGTTCCATCGGGGTTAATGTGGATCTTGTCAACCGTCTTCTCGACGGGACTGTAGAGTACGACGATATTCCCATCTTCGAGCTTAGCCCAGATGATATCTCCATAACGTTTGGACTCAGCTACAGCTGAGCCAGACGCCATAGCGCCTTCCTCCCGGTCCTCCTTGGCATGACCGGTCGGGTCAACAAAGTTGACAGGGTTATTGCTCACGTAGGTATACAGGTTCTGCGAAGACGGGTCCCACGCCGACCCCTTATACGTATCCTGCGTCAAGAAGCGCCCGTCCGCCGGATGGTAGTACCGAGCCCCGAGGTGATATAGCCCCGACAGCGAGTCGCGGTTCGTTCCCGTAAACTGCCAGTCATTCTCCAGCGTTCCGGTGATCTCGACCGGATTGCCGAAGTCGTCATAGCGATAGGTGTTGGTCCCTTTTCCGCTAAGCTGGAGGACGCTGCCCAGGCGGTCCGTAGTGTAGATGTAGCTCTCCCCACCCACGTGCAATCCGAGCAGGCGATCGCCGGCCCCGCGAGTGACGAACGCCTTCGCCTGCCCCGTACCATCGCGCTCAGCCACCACCTGGGTGCCAGCGTACTGATAGTATACCGTATCCGCCGCAGCCAGGTTATTCCGATCCAGGTTCTTGCGGAAGAGGCGCCGCCCATCCCCGTCATATCCGAAGGTGCTGATGTTCGTCCCTGTCACGACTTTGATGAGTCGGTCAAAGGCGTCGTACTCATACCGAGAGTTCTCAATCCCCAGGATGTTAGAGCCGTTGACCAACAGCAGTCGACCGGCCGCATCGTAGACGTACCGCGCAGTTTCGATCGGAGATGCGTAGCCTGCTTCTTGTGCGGTAGTCGAGAGGATCCGATTGGCTGCATCATACTCGTAGGTCGTGGTGACCTGACGTGCACCGGTGATGTTCCGTGGCGTACTGATGCTCTCGACCCGATTTCCTACCGCATCATACTCATAGGTCACGGTAGTAGTAGGATCACTGGACGAGTAGGTATCGTCCACGGTGACGCTCTGCACCAGCCGGTCCAGGGCGTCATACTGATAGGTCACCCTGACGGTCCGCGATGACGTGTACCCTACATTGTACTGGGTGACGTTCCCCTTGGCATCATAGCTGTACTCGATGCCGCCAAGCATTTGACCGGTCTGCTTGACCAGGCGGCCGGAGACTGGGTCGTATACGTTGGAGGCCACTTGCCCGCCGGTGGAAGTCACGCCCAGTGCGATCTGTACGGGCTGACCATCTACATTGTAGCTGTAGGAGTACACACTGTTACCAGGCGCCAGGATGCGCACCAAGCGGTTCGCCCGGTCATACTCATACGCCCAACTCTCCTCCCGCAGCGAGAGGCGGCTCCGGTTTCCGTTCTCATCATACCCGTACTGGGTGACGTTGCCGTAGGGATCCACGTGCTCCACCAGCCGTCCGAGGGGATCATACCGGTACCCCGTGGACCCCTCCGGCCCATGGACGGCCACTTTCCGCCCGGCCAGGTCATATTCGTACAGGATCCGGGCGCACTGGGACTCCGCCATCTGCTCGGTCAGGTTGCCCCGGAGATCATAGGTGTAAGTGTAGATGGCGCCGTTCTCGTTGATCAGCTGGACCATCTGCCCGACTGCATCGTAATAGTACTGCTTCAGTCCGCCCAACGGATCGGTCTCCGTAACCAAGCGGCTGAGGGCATCGTACTGGTAGTGGGTTTCGTTGCCGAGGGCGTTCCGGACCACCACACGGTTGCCGGCGTCGTCGTAGCCGTACTGCGTGAAGACCGCCCCCGCCTTCGGGCCAAGGGTGTCGGTGTCCACGTTGAGCGCATCGTACACCCGGAAGAGCCGGTTCAGATTGTCGTACTCGTACAACGTATGGTGCCCGTTCTCATCGGTGGACCGAATCAGGTTGCCGACGGCATCATAGACCAGCTCGGTGGAGGCCACAGCGGTGGTACGAGCGATTGGCCGGTTCAGGGCATCGTAGGTCTGATGAATCTCGCGACCACCGGGCAGGGTGACCCGCACCTGGTTGCCGGCCAGGTCATAGGCGAAGCGCATGGTCTCCCCTTCCGGGTTGGTCTCGGCGACCATACGACCCAGGGCATCATAGGTCCGCACCCAGCGGTTTCCGCGCCCGTCCGTTGTAGCGATCAGGTTGCCGGCGGCATCGTACTCATAGGATCGGGAGATGCCGAGGGCGTTGGTCTCCCGCTTCAGCCGCCCGGCCAGGTCGTAGGCGTAAGTGGTCTCCGCAGCCACTGGATCTCGAGCCCGGACCGGGTAGCCGGAACGATCATACTGGATGGTCATGGTGGCCCCGTCCGGGAGCACCGTTCCGGCTTTGCGCCCGACTGCATCATAGGTATACTGGGTGACCCGCCCCAGCGAATCGGTCACCCGGATTAGGTTGCCCACCGCATCGTACTCCATGCCGGTTTCGGCACCCAGGGGATCGGTCACCCTCTGGAGCCAGCCGCGCGAGTCATAGGTGTAGATGGTGGTGAAGCCCGTTCCGGTGGCGTCGCCTCGCGGATCGGTGACCCTTGCTCGCCGACCATACTGGTCATAGGTGTAGCGGGTGATCACACTGTGCTGGTCAGCCGGTGCACCGAGCGGCGGGATACCGGTCTCCACCTGCAGGGGGTTCCCGCGGCTGTCATAGGTGATCCGATCTTTACGGCCCAGCGTATCCGTGCTTTCCGTAACCTGATGGAAGATGGGGTCATAGCGCAGGGTCGTCTGCGCACCTAGTGCGTCCGTAACAGTCCCGGGATTCCCCCAGGCGTCATAGCTCCCCGCCCGGGTCTCGCGCCCCAGGGCATCGCGAATTAGGACCAGGTTGCCGCCGGTGTCATACTGGAGGGCGGTAGTACTGCCCAGTCCGTCCCGGACCTGCTCCAGGCGCCCCTGACCATTCACGCTGAAGACGGTCTGGCTGCCCAGCGGGTCCGTCAGCGCGGTCTGCCCGCTCAAGTAGAGAACCGTGGTCCGGTTGCCAAGCCCGTCCACATAGGCAGAGACCCGTCCTACCTTATACTCGAGCCCGGCGGTCCGACCCTCCGGATCGGTGACCTGCCACATGCGCCCGGAGTCGTCGTAGCTGTAAGCGTGGGCAGCCCCGGTGGGATCGGTCACAGAGACCAGATGGCCGGTCGCATCGTAGGCGTACTCGTAAGAACGGGTGACACCATCGTGCGAGGGGAGGCTGACGCTGCGAAGCAGGCCGCTGGTGTAGGTAAAGCTCACGATCAGTTCCGGATCGATCAGGACAGGATCGACTGCAGGGGTCTGCGGGTTATCCCAGTAAGGTGCCATGCTCACCGGCAGCGACCCATCCAGGGTGTAAACCACGCCGTTGCCGTTCCGGTCAAAGAGAGCGGTCAACAGGCCCTGCTCATCAAAGTGAAGGGTTGTCCCATCCCGTCGTGTCACACGCCAGCCATTCACCAGCCGCTCCAGGCGGTCGAATACCTGCGGCTCCCCTTCATACGTGCCATCCGCCTGGCGGGCGAAGATGGTCTGGCTGCCATCGCCATCTGTCCAGACTGCCAGATCGCCCAGGTCGGCGATCTCCTGCTGCATGTTGAGCCGCCAGCCCGTGCCAAGGCCGTGCTGGTCGGGGTCGTTGCTGTTATACGTTCGCCGGACCACCATGGCCATGGTGTTGACCGGCAGCACACCATCCGTGAAGGGAATGACCATGTTGCCGCTCTCCAGGTGGAGATAGCCGGCGCTGATCCCCCAAGGCATGGTCACGTAGGGCCAGCGACCGTCCAAACCGATCTGCCGCCCGCCGGCAACCACCATGGCTTCGTTCGATGGGGCGCTCTCCACCCCAAGGGCGTCGATGGCGCGGACTGTGTAGTAGTAGGTGGTGCCGGCTGTGACCGATGTATCCGTGTACATGGTCTCCGACACCGGTGTGGTGGTGAGGCGGGTGGCGGAACCACCGGACTGGGTGGACCGGTAGATGTGGTACCCGACGGCGTTGGCCACGCCGGTCCAACGCAGTTCCACGCGGTTCTGATAGGCGATGGCGGTCAGGGACTGGGGCTGCGACCCGTCCAGGACCTCGATCAGGTCGAGGTTAATGGCCGTGCCGGTGGCCACCGCGTTCTTGGTCCCGCTGTGACGGAGCGCTACCGTTGGGGTGCCAGTCAGGTTCTGGAGCCGGTAGAGTTCCTGCTGGTGCAGGGGTGTCGGGGAGTAGAGGTCGGCCGTTCCGACAACCGCTCCATCCACCATGATTTCGGCGATGCCGTACTCAGGCCCTTTGGCGCCCACGAAGCGGACCTCGCTTCCGCCTACGTGGAGGGCTGTGCCAGCGCCCGGATCGTCCGTGACATGAAGGCTGAGGGCGTAGCTTTCTGGGCTGTCAACCGTCTGCCAGCTTCCGTCATACCGGTATCCCGGGGCAACGTCATCATACCTACCGGCACCAGCCGCAAGCTCCACAGCGCTGGAGGTGATGGACTTCCCTTCCGGTGCGATGGCCATGACCATGTACTTGACAGGAATCACCGGGGTGTCAGAGAAGGTCGTGCTCGTGATCGGGCTGGTGATAGGCTGGTAGGAGAAGCCCCCATCGTACGAGCGGAAGACCTGGTAGCGCTGGGCATGCGTCACCGGTGCCCAGGCGAGTTGCACGGCGCCATCTTGGACCTGGGCGGAAACGGAGGGCGCGTCCAACTGGTCGTAGATGTCAAAGGCGTCCACGGGCAGTTGCACGCAGGACGAGTTGTTATAGCCCCCCCACTTGACATTCAGGGTGTGCAACCCATATGGAAGACCACTGGCCACAAACGCTTTGGTCTGAGGGGTGGAACTGCTGCTGGAGTACAGTGAGATGGTCGTCGCGGTTCCACCGTCGAGCGAAACGTGCACCATGCCGAAGCAACCCGTTGGCGCGATGTAATCAATTCCGGAACCCACAAAGGTTGCGGTAGCCGAGCCGGAGGTAGTCTGGGTATAAGTCCCGCCACTAGCCGTGCTCGTGGTCGCTGTGGTCCAACCATCAGAATACGTGGCGAGGTCTTGCTCCCGCCTCGTACCGAATGTAGCGGAGGCCGTCGCAGAGAACGGGGTGAGTCCGGGGGAGTCAGCCTCCTGTACTCGATAGTAGTATGTCCTACCGCCGACCACAGCGGAGTCATAGTACGCTGAGGCAACCGGAGTCTTGGTGATCTGAACGAACCCTTTGTCCGGCTCCGTTGACCGGTACACGTGATAGAGTCCGGAGTCAGACCAGGACAGATTGACACCGTTCATGGCCACATTCGCAGTTAACATGGGCGAGAGTGGGGGGGCAAATAGGAACCCAATGGCAATATGATCAAACTTGATCCAATCCCTAGCACGGGCGGTGATCGTCATTTTGCCTTGGATGGTGGCGTTTGAGTTCGCCACTAACAATCGTCTCATGGAGGGGGTGCTTACTCCTACGCCAGCCAGGGTGGCCGAACCATTGGCACCCATTACCGTTGCGTCAACAACAAGCCCCCTCACCAGGGACCGGAGCTCGCTCTCTGTCAGCGTCGGTCGGTTTAGTTCCCGTCGAGCGAACCCCAGCACATCTAGGTAAAGACGGACCTCGCCGTATGAATCGGAGCAGCCCGCCGAGAAAAGCAGACCATCGCGCCCGCCAAGGAGGGAGAGGCTGTGTCCCGTCAGGCTCTTGAGAGGGGTCGAGCGCGTCGAACAGTAGCTGCTTCCCGAAACATCGTTTGGAATGACCAACCAGCGCCCCAGGTCAGTTGTCACAACTACCCCCTGTGAAGCCTTCGTATCAGTACTCCCCACAGGCTGAACGTGGTAATACTGTGTGGAAGCAACCCCTTCCCCCATTCCGGGGGAGTCGACAAAGCTTGACCCGATAACCTCCTCCGCAACCAGCGTGGCGGCATTCGGGTCAAAGCTGGCGCTCTCGCTGCGATACAGATTAACCACTGGGGAGGATGGATCCCATGCGAGAAGCACCTGACCATTTCCGATAAACGCAGCGTCCACATAAGCCGGTACCTCTTCCCTCAGTGTAACAGTCAGCAGCGCATGGTCATGATGCAGACGAATGGCAGACGGATCCGTGACGGCTGCTGATGTCTGACCCTGGGCATGATACTGCCCGTTCAGGTCGAGGTGCCCGTTGGTCTGGGTCGCGTCCAGAAGAATCTCTACCGGCATAGGGGTCGAGGCGGTTACCGTCGTGGTGCTGTCATATTTCTGTGCCGTCTCATTCCATGCCAGGAGATTCGCTCCGTAAGCTGAACCCGCCTGGCCATAGCCCACCCATCGCAGCGTAGAGCCAGTCACCAGGGCCCTCAGATCGGTTACGGTCAGTCCCCCTTGTCCCGTA
Source organism: Symbiobacteriaceae bacterium (assembly GCA_041690255.1). Taxonomy (GTDB): domain Bacteria; phylum Bacillota; class Sulfobacillia; order Symbiobacteriales; family Symbiobacteriaceae; genus JAWLHU01. Next base: position 46,074 of record JAWLHU010000025.1, on the reverse strand, counting down.
GCCGTCAGTATCTTGTTCATGACATCCAGCACAGGGAAGGATAGGACAGCCCGTCCCACGGTTGGGTAGAGCGGGGAGTGCTCATAGGTCACTCCATCTGCGCCGCCCAACTGAGCCGCAGCATCCGTCTGTTTCTTCCAGTCGGGAAGATTCGGGTTCACGTCAGCCAGCCCGCCGGTCCGCATGGAGGCATACGGCCAATCAGGCTGGACCTCGGTCGGATGAAACCCCAGGGTTACGGTGGCCTCTGCCCCTGCGACTACCGGGATGGCTGCGCTCGGCGCACTCTCTGTCCCATCAGCGGTCACAGCAGTCACCCAGTAGTAGTAGAGACCTGCTGGAAGCGGACCGTCCCGGAACTCTGCAGACTCCATTGAGGTCTGAATGCGCAGGGCGGGGTCGACCACGGCACTCGGCGACGGTCCGCGGTAAAGATTGTAGCGGTAGCCGGACGTCGGCAGCGGAGACCAAACGAGTTGGGTTCGGTAGCCGGCCATGCCGCGACCCATGATCGGTCCCGGTCGCATGGGGAGGCTGGCCGTCGTGATCTCGGATTCACTACGAAGGCCCGCGCTGTCCTCAGCCACCACCTTGACCGTGTGGGTCCCCGAATCGATTCCTTCCAGTGTGCTGAAAGTGATCGTTCGCTCACTGGACGAGCCCTCCCAGGTCCCCTTAAGAACCTGGTCGACCCATACTTCCACCCGCCGGACCTCGCCGGGGGCGGTATCCCGGACCGCAGCAGTCAGGGCTGTGGTGTCGAGTGTGACCGTAGGCGGCACCCGATCCTCCAGCAACTCGACGATCATATGGGGAACCCTGGTAGGATCAGCGGAATCGCTGGTGACAAAGGAATAGGACCTCCCGGAGAACCCATCCCAATAGGCCCCGATCCGCACCCCGTAATTGGGTTGATCACCACTAATCCACCGATTTGTCAGGGTGGTAATATCCAGTTGGGTCCAGCCGTGCAATGGAACGGGGATATGGCTGTACAGGACCTGCGCATCTAGCTGCTTGAGAGACCAGACAGTCGATTCTTCCCAGGGCGTCGTGACGGCTGCCAGGGTTCCAACCGGGCTGTTCTTCACATTGGTCGTCACAAAGTTCAAGTAGGCTTTCTTCACGGCCGCTCCCTTGGGCAGAGCGCTCAAGCTGAACTTCAGAAGCCCCCAGTTGTAAATGGACGGTTTCGTTGAGCACGTATCCAGGTCATAATGATGGCTTAGTGTAATGAGTTCATCCGTCGGGAGTCCATTTGTCTTATATCTTTCATAGCTGCAAATGTTTTCCTGAACCCCTACATCCATCCCATCTGCCGGGTCCGGCTCAATGACAATGGTGGGGTCCACCTGGACCGGCCACTGCCGTGCCGGGTCCCGCAACCACTCCTCATCCACCGTGATCACCAGAGTCTGGCTCTCATCCCCATCCGCCACCTGTTGCGTAACAGAGGGAGCGCGTGATCCGGCGTCGTCCACGGCGAAGGGCGCGGCAATGCGCCAGCGAATGGCCCCGGCTTCGTCCACCGCGGCAATCGACCCGTCCTCCTGCAACTGAGGGGTTACCCCCTCAAAGGCGATCGGGAACCGGAACGTGTTCGTGGTCGGGGGCTGAAGGAGCAGAATGGTCTCCTTTAACCCGTTCTTCTTCAGTTCATACTCATAGGCCACTTGCCCCGCTGCCTTCTCAAACCGGAGGGATCGTCCGCTTCGGACGGGTGCTCCAGCACCGGGATTGCTCTCCGCCTCCACCTGAAAGCGGATGCCTGTCCCCTTATGCTGGAAGGTCACCTCGTGCTTATCCCCCTGCGGGGTAAAGCCGGTAGTAAAGGGAACGCCAGAGGCGTGAAAAGAACGGGTGCCTCCCACAGTCCGTTCCGTCAAGTCCGGCTTGTATTCAACCCACTTTCCGTTGGCCCCCTGGTAATGGACGGGGCCGGCGAACAACTGGTACTGTAGCCCGTCCGGCGTCTCGAACACCTTCATGCTCGAGGTCCTCCGGTCCAGCAACTCAACACGCCCGCTCGGCTCCGCTACCGGTTCGGCGACGGTCTCAACAGATGCCGGCGGGTCAGGAGGCGCTGCATAGGCCAGGGCCTGCGGTTGAGCCGGCCACAGGTTCATGAGCAGAAGCAGGATCAGTACAAGGCTTAGACGGCGACGTTGCACGGTGGTTCCCCTTTCGGTGTGGACATCTCAAGAAAATCATAAGGGTATATAACCAAATCAGTCGACTCCCAATCGTTCGACACCATTCGACGAATCCGTATAACTGCCAGACATCATCTATCATGCAACACCCACAGGGAAACCGGCGATTACCGGCGAACCTTCAGGATCGAAACTTGGAGGTGCACCTATGAACACCCTCTCCGTCGTGGTCCTCGGCTCCTTCCGCAAGCACTGGGATGGGATCGCACAGACTGTCACGACCTTCCGCCGGCTCGACTGCGAGCTCCTTTTCCCCACCGGCGAGCCGGTCAACCCCGGCGCTGACTTCATTCGGCTCGATACCGATGGGGACGCCACCGAGGAGGAGACCGTCTTCATGGTGCTGCGGGCCATCGACCAGGCCGATCTGGTCTACTTCTACAACTCCGACGGCTACCTGGGCCCATCGGCCGCGGTGGAGCTGGGCTACTGCCTGGCAGCGGGCAAGCGGTTCTACCTGCACGCCGAACCGGCCGACGCCGGTCACCGGGCCTATGCGACCGGACGAGTCGCCACCCCCGAAGCCGCGGTAGATGAGGTCAGGCGGCTCCGGCTGCCGGAGCGGCTGACTAGTCGGGAGTCCCTGCCGGCGCTCCAGCGTTACGTGGCCGATATGGTCGAGGCCCGGGGCTTCTCGGGCGAGCGGCCGCGCGACGTCATGCTGCTGATGCTCGAAGAGGTCGGCGAACTGGCCAAGGCGCTGCGCAAGACCGAGGGGCTGAAGATCGATCCCACCAAGGCCGACTCCTACGGCTCCCTGGGCGGGGAGATGTCCGACGTGCTGCTCTACCTGATCGCCCTGGCGAATGCGACGGGAATCGACCTGGCGATGGCGCTGCGGGCCAAGGAGGAGCAGAACGACCGCCGGACCTGGCAAGTGGCCGCTCCGGATCAGGAAGACTGACCGGCTCGGGAGGCCCCGATTCTGAAGAGGGATGGAGTGGACGCTCCATCCCTCTCTCTTTTTTGTGATTTTTTGTATACAGTTGGGAGGAGTCGGTGTAAATCATGTAGAATAATGGTAATGCGACCATGAACAAGGCGGCTTTGGGGTGCGAATGAAAGGGAGGATGCGAACATGGGTCTGATCAAGTTTACCGGTGTTCCGCAGGAGAGTGCCCAGGATCGGGATCATCGCCGGAATCTGTCCGATCCCAAGGTGAATATCTACAGCCCCGCCCAGATCGCTTTTCAGCTCTACGCCGCCCATTTCCTGGCACTGACGATGCTGAAGACCCCCGGTGCGGTTGCGGCGATCAAGCAGGCGATCGAGAAGATCACGACGCCGGTGGACAAGCCCTGGACCAAGTTCGATGCCCAGGCTGTGCTGAAGGCGGTCGGCGTGCCCCCCATGCCATCCTACGTCTATATCACCCGGGTCCCCGGTGAGGCGGTCCTGCTCGCCCGTGGGGTGGGTCCGCATCATCCCATGAAGCAGCCGTTGTCGATCAATGGCGCACAGGCCCGGGTCGCCGCCCTCGAGCTGATGCGCGAGGAGGGGTACAACGTCGAGCCCGGTATGTGCATGGAGGTGCCGGTGAAGCTCGTCGAGGATGATTACGGCCTGGCGGTTGGGCTCTTCCTGACCATGCACGACACCCGGCCCCTGACAAAGGAGGAGTCGAAGAAGTAGCGATAACGTTGGCCGCTCCCGCAAGGGGGCGGCCACATCACTTACCGTCTCATGCTGACTGAGCCGATCGTTCGAGAAGCGGGCCGTGACGCCCTATCCCCTGGGGTGGCCCTGGCTTCCAGTGTTCCGTCCAAATCTGGCTACCCCTCTCCTTTGCCATGTGCGCAAAAATGGACGGAACGTGTTTGGCACTTACCCCCAGGGGGTAGTCGATGATGCCGCCGGCGCTCTTCACCTGCCCTGCAGAGGGTTTGGGGCAGGGCTTCCGGCAGGTGCTACGCCCTTTCCGTCCATTTTTGCCGTCACCAGGGTCCAGGAGTCCGAGAAAAGATGGACGCAACACCAGAGGATCACCTCCAGCGGTGGATGTGAGAGTGAGGTACCCCTCCGGGGCTTCCCCGCTTTCAGCCGGCGCTCGCGCAAATGGTTCCCCCCGGGCACCTCTGCGAGCCTCCCGCCGTGGTAGAATGCAGATGTAGGAGGGTTGAGCCAAATGGGACGTACACTCATGATCATCGGCGCCCTGCTCCTGCTGGCAGGAGGCGTGCTCTGGCTGGTCGAGCGCTACCTGCCCGGTCTGGGCCGTCTCCCAGGAGACATCGTGATTCAGCGGGGCAACTTCACCTTCTTCTTCCCTCTCATGACCAGCATTCTGCTCAGCCTCGGGCTGACGCTCCTCCTCTGGCTGCTCCGCAAGTTCGGCGGCTAGTGCCAACCCGTGGGGCTACGTCCTCTATGACAGCGGGCGGAACCAGCGCAGACTCGGGATTAGGCCCCTCTCCGGGAAGCGGTTTTTGCCTGGATGCACCCTGAGAACGGACAGAGCGCTTCAGCCGTAGTTCATGAGGTCCGGGCGGCTGATCCCTGATTTCCCCAGCAGGGCCAGAATGCCTGACTGGGGTCTTTCATTACAACACGAAGATTCTTTGAACCTTTTGGTCTTTCGCCGGATATAAGAGGTGCGATCGATCGCAGACGACCCCCACGGAGGTGTCCATGCAAGACGAAGTCTCGCTGATCACAAACGCCCGCAACGGTGATCCGTTGTCGTTCGATCTGTTGCTGGAGCCCTATACGCAGCGTGCCTATCGGGTTGCGTATCTGATCACCCACGATCCTGACAGCGCCGCAGACGCCCTGCAAGAGGCGCTCATACGGGCCCACCGCTCGCTCCGAAATCTGCGAGACGGTCACCCCTTCTACCCCTGGTTTGCCCGCATTGTGACCAACGAGGCGATCAAGCAGGCAAAACGGCCCGCCCCTTCTCTCCCTTTGCCGGAGTGGACACCTTCAGCAGACTCGCCGGAGCGGACCGTCCTGGATCACGAGGAGCGAGAGCATCTCTGGCGGTTGATCCAGTCGCTCTCCCCGGCACACCGGACCGTGATCGTGCTGCGCTACTACGATGACATGTCGGAGTCGGAGATTGCCCAGGTTCTGGGGATAAGCCCGGGCACAGTCAAATCCCGCCTTCACTACGCGAAGAATGCGCTCGGGAAGCACCTTCGCAAGGGAGATAGCCCCGGCGCATTCCTCGGACGCCTCAGCCGGTTCATGCAAGGAGGACTGTGACATGCAGGGTCATACGATTCGAGATATCCTCCACAGCGCTGCAGCGGCCGCTTCCATGCCGGATCGGTTCCTGCACCCCAGCCAGTTGGTGAGATACGGAAAACCCAGGCCCAGGTGGCGGAAGCCCCTTCTCTCTGCAGCAGCAGCGCTGATGGCCTGCCTTGTCATTGTCATGGTCATGCCAGGAGCACAGGCGCTGGGCAAGGAACTCGCCAAAGGCTTTGTCACCATGTGGACCGACACGCTGGGCAAAACCAAGGCCAGCGTAGTCTGGACCAACCCCGCCGACCTGGAGGCGCTGAGAGCCACAGGTCAGAGCCGGCCCATGGAAGCCGGCACCGAGTACGGGAGCATGGATGAGGCCGCCGCAGCGGCAGGGTTCCAGCCCGTGGCAACCCGCCACGCCGATGCACGGCTGATCGGGGTTGGCGTTCAGATCCACGATTCCGCAGCCTCGCGATTTGTGTATGCCTCTGCCACCTACCTGGTTGGGACGGACTCTGTCAGCGTGGTCACCGAGGCGAACCTGACCGGGTCGGACGGCAACTGGCAGGTTCTCCCTTACCACGAACTCAGGACCGGCGACGGCCAGACCGAGCCGATGACGGAGATTCGGAAGTTGACACTGGGCAGTACCGAAGCGGTTGCGTACAATCAAGCTACATCGATCGGAACCACGACGGTTATCTCCTGGCTGCAAGATGGCGTCATGGTTCACGTGAGTGGCCTGAACGCCGAGGTGGTTCAGGAGGTGGCAACGGCCACCGCCCCGTAGTGCCATGAACGTGGTCATGACGCCGCTGCTTACGCCATCCTCCGCCTTCTGGTCGAACGACAACCTCCCCGGCTGGCTGCGGCGGCTGGCCGTCTCCGGCAAGCCACAGGCTTCGATCTGCTTCTCTTCCCGGGGTTCACCCTTCTGCTCTTTGCTGGTGCGGTATATCGCTACCAGCATCGAATGGAGAAGCGGTGATTTCATGCTGGCTCAGCCGGTCGTTCGAGAGCGGGCCGGGCCCGCGAAGAGGGGCACTCCGCGATGCGAGGAGCCTGGAACTCGCACCAGAGGCGATGCAGCGGGGACCGTAGGGCCTATCCCGCCCGTCAACGGAGATGACCGAGGGGAGGCCGGGACATCCACTTTGCCGGTAGCCCTCGCTTCCGATCTTCCGTCCACACTTGCCTACCCCTCTCCCTCGCAATGTGCGCAAAAATGGACGGAACGCGTTTGATACTTACCCCCAGGGGGTAGTCCAGGATGCTGCCGGCGCCCTTCACCTGCCCTGCACGGGCTTGGGGTCAGGAGCTACGCCCCTTCCGTCCATTGTTGCCGCCACCAGGGGCCAGGAGTTCGGAAAAAATGGACGCAAGACAAGAGATTGCCCTTCATTGATCGGTGTGAGAGTGAGGTACCCCTCCGGGGCTTCCACGTGATCAGCCGGGGCTGGCGCAAGTCGTTCCCACTGGGCATGTGAGCGAGCCTCCCGCCGTGGCAGCATGCAGGTGTGGGAGGATTGAGCCAAATGGGACGTACACTCATGATCATCGGCGCCCTGCTCGTGCTGGCGGCGTGCTCTGGCCGGTCGAGCGCTACCTGCCCGGCCTGGGCCGACTACCCGGCGACATTGTGACTCAGCGGGGCCAGTTCACCTTCGTCTTCCCTCTCATGACCAGCATTCTGCTCAGAATCAAAGGACCCCAGCCTGGGCCACACGGCCTGGACTGGGGTCTTTCGCGCACTGAGACCAGGGCAGCCGCCGATCGTGGTCACGGGGAGTGCATCGGGGAAGCCCCCAAGCCGATGATGCTGGGGCCGGGCCCGGCCCCAGCCGGTCGGAGCCTGAGCACCGGCGCCGGCCGACCCCGACCAGGAGCTTGTCACCTTTTGCACGATTTGTCCGCCATGCCCGAGAACTCGCCATGCAAAATCTGATAGTTCAACCCCGCGGAGTCCGGGAATTCTGCCCCGATTGGGGTCAAACACCGCTCGGACCCCCTTCCGGGGCTATGTGCAGGCCCGATTCGGGCCTGAGGCCGGGTCCTTCGGGTATGAAGTGTCACCTTTTGCACGGGCCACAGCCCCTGCTAGCCCGGAGGACGTGCAAAACGTGACAGGTTGGCGAAAGACCCGTGCCGTAGGGGTCGTCTGGCAATTGAAGTGGGATGTCGGACCTTACCGAGGCGTGGCAGTACCACTCGCTACAACGGCCGGCCAACGAGGTCATCGCTCCCCTCCTCGGGGGGCGATGTATAGGACCGATAGGGCCACCGTCTGCCACCAGGTCCACCCCCACGTGCGTGGGGACGATACTAACGAAACCCGCACCACGACAGTGCCCTTACCCCAAGCACGGGGTTCTAGTATCGGTTGCTGAAATCCTGCAGGTTGGTCCGAATTCGTTGACCATTTACCCTTTCGGCGCCACAACCCAGCGGGGACCCCGCCATGTGTGGTCGAGCAAGGAGCTCACCAGGGGCCTTGTCACCATGTGGACCGGGAGGCCCTGATAGCAACAGGTCCGAGCCGGCCCGTGGCGACCGCTAAGGCGACCCACGTCTGATCGAGGCAGCCTTGGGGGTCGGGTCGCGGGCGTTCCCCACGACAGACCAGCGGAACCTGGCTACGAGCAGACTACCTGCTGGGAGGCTGCGATCACAGGAGCGCTGCAGCCAGAGAGACGCTCCTGCCTGCGATCCGCCACGCGCAGAGGCCCGGACGGCACACACCGCCCAGGCCTCCATCTATTCTCCCTACGACTTCGCCTGCGTCATCACCTGCCAGGGCACGCCGAACCGGTCGGTCACCTGGCCGTAGGCCGGGCTCCAGAAGGTCTGCTGCATCGGCATGGTCACCTGCCCGCCCTCGGCGAGCGCATCGAAGATCCGCCTCGACTGGTCGGCATCATCGGTCACCACGCTGATGTTCAGGTGGTTGCCGGCCTGATGCTCCATACCCGGCATGGTGTCCGAGAGCATGAGATCGCTCTCCCCCACCTTCAGGTGGGCGTGCATGATCCGGTCCTTCACCTCATCCGGCGTCGGATGATCCGGGTTCGGCGGCATCTCGCCAAAGGTCATGACCCCCAGCACCTGAGCCCCCAGCGCCTTCTCGTAAAACGCAATCGCCTCGCGGCCATTCCCGTTCAGGATAAGGTACGGATTCATGCGCACGGCCATATGCCTACACTCCTCGTGTCCAGAATTAGCGGACATAAAACTAATTCAGTGTGTCCGTTGAAAAACCCTGCCATCTCCCTGGGCGACTTGTATGCTCCCCCATCCGCAGAGATAACATGCCGGTCTACTCCATGACATATATTCGTCCGGATCAGGACGCGCGAGCGCTCCGGTCACCCGGGCCCCCTGAACGCCAGACCGGCCCGGTCACACTTGACCGGGCCGGTCCCTCTCTCATCAGGCCTTGGCAATGTCAACGCGGGTGTCGTAGAAGGAGACGCTGCCGCCGATCGGCTCACTCAGGGGTGTGCCCCGCAGGTTGTCATCCAACCGGAAGAGCGGCTGCGGGTGAATCCCGCCGGCCCGGCGCTGATCGCCCGGGACCACGATCCCATCGACCTCCATAGCCGATGCGCCGTATGCCCAGTGGCCGAAGTGGGTCGAGATCGCCACCACGCCCGGACGGACACCCTCGATCGCCCGCAGCTTCCCGACGACCGGCTTCACCCGGCCGTTCCCCAGGTCCATCACCCCGGCAGGGTTGGAGCGGGAGGTGACCTTGACCTCCTCCCCGTCCCGCAGCCCGAGTCGGGCCACGTCAGCGGCGTTCATGACCACATAGTTCTCCGGCGCCACCGCCAGCTGCGACCAGTAGTTGGAGATCGTGCGGGACTGGGTGCCGAAGACCTCCTTGTAGGTGATCAACTGGAACTCACCCTCGTCGGACGGGATCTCCTTGCCCATGCTGTCGGTGATTGGGGCGAAGACTGGACCCCCGTGGAAGTACTGGCCGGTCATGGCGTGGCGTGATGCGGCGACCTCCTCCACATAGAAGCGGTTGACGCCACCCAGCTTCGCCTTGATAAACGCACCATCATACGCGGTTTCCGATGAGTCAAAGCGGCCGCCCCGGTTCAGCAGGTAGACCAACTTGGCCCAGTCCTCCGGCCGGACCGCCTTGCGCCAGCGCTCCTCGCTGTAGACCGTGGGCTGCAGGTGCCGGTGGGACTGCCGGAAGAGCTCTATCTCCTCGGCCGATGCATCCGGCGTCGCTTTGCCGTCCCAGGCGAGGTTGGCGTGCAGCTTCAGGTACCAGTCCTCCGGGCGGGTCAGGTCCATGCCGGCGCCCAGACCGTCTGGCCCGAAGCCAGGCAGGGACATCCGCTCGGCAATGGCCAGCATGAGCGTCTCGAGGCTCATGTGCTGCTCTTCACCGAAGACCGTCACCGTCTCCGTGAGCGGGGTGATCACCGGATGCCGGATCGCGCTGGACTTCACCCGGGTGTGATGCGACCCCTGGGTGATCCCGAACCGCTCCAGGTAGGTCAGGTCAGGGAAGATGTAGTCCGCGTACATGCTGCTGTCACCGATGATGATATCGCAGGCAATGTAGAGCGGGACCTTGCCCGGGTCCAGCAGGGTGCGGAGCTGAGCGAAGCCGTTGGGGATCGAGTAGATCGGGGAGTGGATCGCCAGGAGAGTCGCCTTCATGGGGTAGGGGTAGCCGTCGGCCATGGAGGGGAAGACCTCCTGGGAGACGTTGCCGCTGAAGGGATACCAGGGCCGCTTGGCCGGGTAGCCCTCGAAGAGGGTCGACTCCTCGTACTGCCAGCCCTCACGGCTGAGCGGTACCCCGAAGGCGGCGAGCTTGCCCGGGTGCAGCTTGGCGATATGGAAGGGCTGTCCGCTCTTGTCGCCCTTCCAGCCGTGCTGCCCGCCCGGCTTGCTGATCCCGCCGGCGGCGTCGAAGTTGCCGACGAGCATGTTCAGGGCGATCAGCGAGAGGGCGTTGTACCAACCGTTGGTGTGCTTGATCGCCCCACGGTAGAACTCGACCGCTGCCCTTTTCCCGTGAGATGTGAACTCGCGTGCGACTGCGACGATATCCTCCTGTGCGATGCCCGTGATCTCGGCGTACTCGGCCAGGGTGTGGGCCTGCGCCTCCTCCAGCAGGATCTGCAGGGGGCTCTTCACCCGGATCCCATTCACTTCGGCATCCACGAAGAGGTCGGCCTCGATCTCCCGGGTGGCGTCATTCGGGTCGAAGGCGACCGGCTTGCCGTTCTGGAAGGCGACCATCTCGGTCTTGGTGCCGATCCCCGCCTCGTCGCCCCGCAGGTGCATCGCCGGGCGGCCGTTCTCGATCTTGACCAGCCAGGTGGCGTTCGAGAAGGCGATCTCGCCGTCGGCCTTGGCGGCCCCCAGGTTGGCGTTGCCCAGGTAGCGGGAGTCGTAGCGCTCGTTCTCCAGGATCCAGCGGATCATGGCGAGGGCGAGGGCGGCGTCGGTGCCGACCTTGGCCGGAAGCCACTTCCAGGCCTTCGAGGCGATCTTGGTCAGGCGGGGGTCGACCACGGCCACCTTCAGCCGCCCGCTGCGCAGCCCTTCGGTGATCGGCTCCGACTCCTGCACCGGCCCGTAGTTGGCCTCGAAGATGATCGTGCCGAAGACGAGCAGGAACTCGGTGTTCTTGTGGTCAGGCCGGGGGCTCTTCGTGCCGCCGGTCCAGGAGCCGCCCGAGTAGGCCGATGTCGCCTTGACCCAGGCCTTGTTGCTCGTCTGGCCGCAGAGGGTCGTCTTCTCGATCCAGTTGATCGAGCCCAGGGCGTTCTGCACGAAACGCTTGCTGAACTCGATCCGGCCGTTATGAATCCGGCCCACCTGGAAGAGGAACTGGTTGTTCTTCGGCCCGAGGTCCGGGTGGTCAGGGTCGATCAGCGTATCCAGGTGGGCGGCATGCTTCGCCTTGAACTCCGCCACCGTCATCTGCTTCTTCCGGATCCTGGCCACATCGGCGGCCATGGCGCTGGCGACCGCGGCATCCTTCAGGGCTGCGATCTCCCGCAGACCCTCCACATGCCGGTCCTCGCCCAGGTGGGCGAAGAGCTTGCCACCCGCCACGATCTCATCAACCGCCTTCGCAAAGGGGATCGTCTCCCATTTGCCCGAGCCCCGGGGGCCGGCCCGCTTCAGCACCTTGCGGAGGCGGTAGGGATCGTAGACGGTCTGAATGCCCGCCTGTCCCTTGGGGCAGAGCTTGCCATCGAAGGGGGCGGCCTCCTCCGGGGAGACCTCCATGGGCAGGTTGGGGAGCATCGTCATGGCGCTGTACGGGTTGCCGTCGATCTTCGCAATGACGCCATCTTGGATCTTGGTCTTGATCGAACAGGCGACGGTACAGTTCAAACAGGCGGTATAGAGCACATTCTCGGGATGAGCCAGGTCATACGTCCGCCCCTCGCCCCCGGGCTGGGCACTGGTCCGCAGGGCGTTGAACGCCACGTCGGCGCCACCGGCCACCAGGGCGGCCCCGCCCAGGAAGGCCGAGGTCTTGATCAGATCGCGCCTGCTGAGGCGCACCTCTCCGGTCGGTTCACTCATTGGCCTGCCACCTCCTGCTGCTTTCCGGCGATCAGCCGCTCATAGATCAGGCTGAAGACCAGAATGGTAAAGGCAACCACCCCGAGACTTACCAGCCACTCGATTCCGTTGGGGGTGTAGCTGTACTGGAGCCGGGGGTCCACGTAGGCCCGGCGCAGCCCCTCGAACTGGGGCACCACGTAGGCCGGAATCACCAGGTTCATGCGCACCGCCAGGATGCCAATCACCGCCGAGAGTCCAGCCACGCCCATCCAGGCTGTGGAGCGGCGGGTCGCCGGGAAGGCCACCAGCAGCAGCGGGATCAGCAGGCCAAAGCCCAGTTGCCCCACCCAGAAGACGAACCAGAAGCGCTCGGTCAGGGCGACCAGGGCGCCGGCCTCATCCGGAATGCCGCTGTACAGGCCCACCAGGAACTCCGAGGCGACGAGCAGGCCATCGATCGCGAGGAAGAGCGCCATTAACTGGGCCAGGGTCCGGACCATGGCCGGCTTCTCGCCATCCTTCGGGCCGAGCACCGCCCAGAGGAAGGTGATCAGGGCAGCACCGGAGGCAAGTGCCGAGACGATGAAGATGATCGGCAGCAGACCCGAGTTCCAGTAGGGGCGGCCCACGGCCAGGGCGAAGATCGAACCGGTCCCACCGTGCACGCCGATCGCCACAGGGATGCCGACCATGCCGAGCAGTTTCACCCAGGCCTTCGCCTTCGGGCTCTGCGAGCGGGTGAGCAGCCAGAGTTCAGCCAGGATGATGGACGCATAGATCACGTAGAAGAAGATCTCCCACTCCAGGACGGAGTTGAAGTTCCGATAGACCAGGGTGTGCCAGAACCGGGTGGGCTGTCCGAGGTCGATCAGAATGAAGGCCATGCCGGCCCCCAGCGAGCAGAGAGCGGAAAGGAGCGCCAGCTTGCCCACCCGCTCCAGCCGCTCCATGCCGAAGACGTAGACCAGGGTCGAGAGCAGGAACGAGCCGGCAGAGAGGCCGATGAAGAAGATGTAGAAGGCGACCCAGAGACCCCAGCTGACATAGCTGGTGAGGGCGGTCACCTTCAGCCCTTCGGTGAGGCGCAGCACGATCCCCCAGAGGCCAAGCCCCGAGAGCAGGAGCAGCGCCAGATAGTAAAGCCGCTTCATGCGAATCACCCCTTGCTAGGTCAAGTAGTAGACGCTCGGATGGGTCCCGATCTCTTCCTTCAGCCGCATCACCCGCGGGCTCCTGATCAGCTCGCTGACCAGGCTGCCCGGGTCGTTGGCGTCACCGAAGTAGGTGGCACGTCCAATGCAGGTAGTGACACAGGCCGGGAGCATCCCCTCGTTCAGGCGATGGAGGCAGAAGTGGCACTTGCGGGCGTTGCCGACCGGCGAGCCGTCATCTTTGCGGGACCGGGCCACCCCGTACTCGAAGGAGGCCAGCTCCTCGTAGGGCTGGAAGGCCGGTGTGTCGTCCGTGTAGTTCTCGCCCCAGTCAAAGGTGCGGGCGCCATAGGGACAGGCAGCAATGCAGTACCGGCAGCCGATGCAGGTGTCGTAATCGATCGAGACGATGCCATCTGCCCGCTTGTACGAAGCGCCGACCGGGCAGACCTTCACACAGGGCGGCTGCTCACACTGCATGCAGGGCCGGGGCAGGAAGAAACGGGATACATTCGGGAACGTCCCAGACTCCTGCTCCATGACCGGGCGGTAGACAACGCCCGGCGGGAGCTTGTTCTCGGCCTTGCAGGAAACGGTGCAGGCTGTGCAGCCCGTGCACTTGGTCAGGTCGATAACCATGACCCAGCGCCTCTGCTCCACCGGCTTCTGCATGGCCACGGCCAGCTCGCGGTGCATCCGGAAGATGAGATCGTCTTTCGGAAGTTCGACCATGGGGTTCACCTCCATATGTCCTCGCTCTGATTCTCCCAGAAAGGGACGGCGTGCCCCATCGGGGAATCGCCCCTCATTTTGTCGGGGTTTCCCTGACACGCGAGCGACCCCCCACCAAAAGGCGAGGGGTCTTCGGATTATGGCGCGATCCCTTCGTACCGGCCTACCCCTGCTCGGGCCCGACCAGCCCCAGGGAGCGTGCGTAGCGGACCAGGTCGGAGCGGCGCCGCAGCCCGGTCTTCTCGCTGATTCGCGCCTTGTAGGTCTCGGCGGTCTTGACACTGACACCCAGTCGCCCGGCCACCTCGCGGTTGGTGAAGCCAAGTGCCAGCAGTTGCAGCGTCTCCCGCTCCCGCTCGGAGAGTTGCTCCCCCCGCGCCTCCGCCGTGGACGGCGAGGGCCGGGTGACCACATCTTCCACGAGGATGCGGGCCATGCTCGGGTGCAGGTAGAGTTCCCCGCGGGCCACGGTCCTGATCGCACCGAAGAGCTCCGTGTCGGCCGCCCGCTTTACCAGGTAGCCGCTCGCCCCGGCCTTCAGCATCTGCCGGAGGTAGCCCTCATCGTCGTGCTGGGTCAGGGCCAGGATCCGGACGCCGGGGTTCTGCCGGCGCAGCTCCCGGGTCGCCTCCACCCCGCCCAGTCCGGGCATGCCGATATCCATGAGCACCAGGTCGGGCTGGAGGGCCAGGGCCTTGCGCAGTACCTCAAAACCGTCTGCCGCCTCGCCGACCACATCGAACTCCGCATGCCCCGAGAGCAGGGCGGCCAGCCCTGAGCGGAACAGGGCGTGATCATCGGCCAGGAGGATTCGGGTGACCATCTGCATCCGTCCTTTTGCGCACCCCGCAGGGGATCCGCAGGTATATGGTGGTGCCCCTGCCAGGGGCTGATTCCAGGGTCAGGCTTCCGCCGACCAGGTGGGCCCGCTCACGCATGCCATAGATTCCCAGGCGGGTGGTCCGGGTGATGGACTGGGGATCGAATCCGGCGCCATCATCTTCCACCATGGCGATCACCCACCCGTCCTGCTTCTCCACGACGACGCTTACCTGGCTGGGGCGGCCATGGCGAATCGCATTGGCAACCGCCTCCTGGAGAATGCGGTAGACCGCCGTCTCCACGTCAGATGGCAGCCGGGCGCTGCCCAACCCGTCCACGTCCAGGTCGATATCCTGGCCGGTCTGGGCCGAGGTCTCCTGGACGAAGCGCGTCAGGGCCGCGGGCAGCCCCAGGTCGTCCAGCGCCAGGGGGCGCAGGCGGCGGGCCATCTGGTGGACGGAGTCCAGCGCCGCCACCAGCCGCTCGCGCAGGAGGGCGCTCCGCTGTTGGAGCTCCGCCGGGGTCGATGCCGTCTCCACCGATCGGAGCCCGAGCATCAGGGAGGTGAGCGACTGACTGGTCTCGTCGTGCAGTTCCCGCGAGATCCGTCGGCGCTCCTCCTCCTGCGCCGAGACGGCCCGGTCGAAAAGATGGGTCAGCACCTGCTGCTGATCGGTCAGTTCCGAGAGCAGGCGGGCGTTGTCCAGGGCGACCGTCAGGTGGTTACCGACCGAGCCGAGGAAGCTCCGGCAGCGCTCTGTAGCCAGCCGGTCGGGATCGTCGCGGACCAGCAGGAGGCCGATCCGCCTGCTGCCGACCTGGAGGGGAACGACAGCCCGGTCCGCTGTCACCACCACCCTGCGCCCCTCCAGACTGGCCTGCGCCGTCGCCGCCAACTCCTCGGCCAGCGCCGGCTCCCATCTCTCCTCGTCCTGGTTCCAGAGCAGGACCGCCGCCTCGGGTACGCCCAGCTCGTGCTCGATCAGGCGAGCCGCCACCCGCGGCACGGTTGCGATATGTTTCAGCCGGTTGAGGCCGCTGGTCATCCGGTGCAGGGCCACCAGCTCGTGGTTATCGCGGAGGACCTGGTCACTGAACCGGCGGATCTCCTCGTATTGATTGGCCAGCCGGGCGGTCATGGTGTTGAAGGCGCCGGCCAGGTGCCCCAGGTCGTCACCGGCGAATACGGGGACATGGACGGTCAGGTCACCACCCGCCACCTGCCGGGTCCCCTCGACCAGCACCCGAATGGGCCGGGCCAGCATATGGCTCAGCCGGTAGGTGGCCCAGATGCCCAGGAGCAGCGTGAGCAGCGTTGCCAGGAGCAGTTGGAGGGTCTGCTTGTTCAGGGCCACTTCCAACGAGCGCTCCGACATGCCGACTCGCACCGAGCCGCCCCGCCCGCCAAAGAGCGGAAAGGCGATATCCCGGACCATGCCCTCATCGGTCCGGATGGGGACGACGCTGGGCTCGCCCCCCGCCCCGACCGAGTTGGCGCCCACGAGCCCCACCGGAATCTGGCGGCGGAAGGTGTCGCCCAGCACCTCCCCGCGGGCCGAGACCACCAGCACATAGCGGACGTCCTTGTTCACCCCGACGGTCTCCTCCAGGAGCCCGTGCAGGGCGAACTCGTTGCCCATGAGCACCGGCTCGATCGCCCTGGTCGCCACCCCCTCAGCGATCGTCAGGCCCCGGGACTGGAGCTGGTCGACGAGCAGCAGCCGTGTCCCCACCCGCAGGTAGGTGGTGAAGCCAAGGCCCAGGAAGATCGCGAGGCCAAGGATCAACCCCATTACCTTTCCGGTGATCGTCGTGGCGTCTGCAAGGCGAAAGAAGGCCTGCTTGATCCGGTCGATCACGATTCACCACCCCCGACCGGCGGTGGGACAAACCGCTCCACGAGCAGCTTGGCCAGCACCCTGCGGCCGGCCTGCGAGTCGGACATGGCGAGCAGGGCCGTGCGGTACCGGGCGGCCTCCGCCGGCGGCAGATCCGGTCGGGTGACCAGGAGCATGGAGCCCGGGGTGCGCAGGCGCATGAGCACCCGGAGTTTGCCGTCCAACTCGCTGTGATGCCCCAGGTAGGTCCGGTACTGGTAGGCATCGACCAGGGCCGCATCCACCACCCTTCCGATCACCGCCTCCACGGCACCGTCCTGGCTGTAGGTGAAGAGCACCTTGCCGAAATAGGTCTCAGGCAGCAGCTCCTCGCCGGCCATCCAGTGGCGGAGCGCCAGGTGACCGGAGAGGGAGAGCGGATCCGTGAAGGCGACGGCCGACCCCTCCAGGTCACGAAACTGCGACGCCCCGCTGTCGGTGCGCACCAGCAGCAAGGCGTCGCCCTCCGTCGAGCCGTCGATCTGGGCCATGGCCAGCGCCTGCATGTCGAACTGCTGCCGGCCATTCAGGTATCCGCCGTGGCCGACCAGGGCCATGTCCACGGCCGCCGTTCGGACAAGGTCGTTCAGCTCCGAGTAGGACTTGCGCAGGACGAGATCCACGGGGACGCCCAGCTCCTCCCCGAGGTAGTCAGCCAGATCGCGGTAGGCCGTGAAGCTCTCCCGGGGGGAGAGCAGGGTCACGACACCCATGCGCAGCGTGTCGCCCGAACGCCGGAGAGCGGGGTGCTCCTCGACCTGGTCAAACCGGATTTCGGCAGCAGGTGGCCCCGCGCAGGCGGTGAGCAGAGTCAGCAGGATAACCACCCAGACTGGAGCGCTTCGCAACAGTGACACCCCCTCCCCGGAGAGTTTCGAGGAGGGGGCGTCAAGTCCTGGGCGGTGTGGTCGCATCAAAAGGATCAAATCCGGCCTAGTCTGACCACCCTAGATCAGTTGTGCGTGGAGCGAGACCCTTCGGGCGAACTGTCGCCGGCTGACGGGTTGGACCCGGCCGCCACCTCAGCCGCCGGCGCCCCCACCGAGCCATCCAGCTTGCCATCATTCAGCCAGTCGCCGGCCAGGGCACTCATGTGATCGAAGAGGGTCTGGGCCAGGCTGCGCAGCCGGGCCTCGGTCAGCACGGGGCGGAGCCAGAGCGGGGCACGGGGCACCAGGTCGGTCAGTGCCCGCCGGACCACCCAGTCCATGACGGCGGGGCCGTCGAGCGGCAGGAGCCCCTTCCGGCGGGCCCGCTCCGCGGCGTGCATCAACTCCCGGAGCGCCAGGCGAACACCGGCCCATCCCTGCCTGTAGATCAGGGCGGCGGCCGTTAGCAGGAACCCGCCCAGAAGGGCGACCTCCTCAGGATGCCCCAGAATCCAATCGGCCATGCGGCTCAGCATCTGAATCCCTCCCCCGGCCCGGCCCGACGCTCCACAGGCGGTCGTTCGGGCTCTGATAAGTGACTACTCTAATATTGTATAATCTTTTGTGATATACTTTGTCAAGAGGTTGCATCCACCTGCCCGAACGCCGTCGATACCGCGGAGCCGGTGATTGCGCCAAACTTCGCGCAGGGACTTGACCATCGATTCGGATAACCCTTATACTAAACGCGGCTTCCATCCATAAAAACAACCTGATGACACCCATCCAACCACTACCATACTTGCCACTCCCCCACCCAGAGCGCTTGACGCCCTCTCCGGTACTTGTCGGCCATGCGCCTGTGCAAGTGGGGTGTCGCCGTGACAGCCTCGGAAAGTGACGTATCAGGGTGTATGTATCAGACGCGCACACTGCGCCTTCAGGCGTGCAGCCTACTGCACGCTTGGGGGCGCATTCTCATTGCCCCATGTCCCGGTTCCCACCAACCCAGAAGGCGGGGTGTCTCCGATGCACCAGGAAGCGCTCATGGATGCAGCACCTACCACCCGTACACAAGCACTGCCTGCGAAGGAGGTCAACCATGTCTGGGATTCTCTCGACTCCCATCTCCAGGCGTACAGCACTGAAGGCATCGGCCGGTGTTGTCGCCCTGGCCGCTCTAGGAAAAGCAGTCTACAGCGACTCAAGCCCGAAGCGGGCCCACGCCGCGGCCGAGGCCACCAACCTGCCGGATGAGACGGTCTACAGTTGGTGCCGGCACTGTGCTTCGCCCCGCTGCGGAATCCAAGTGGACGTGAAGAATGGCGTGGCCGTCCGGGTGCAAGGAAACCCGGATTGGCCGAACAAGGGGGCGCTCTGTGCCCGCGGTATCTCCACCCTGGCCACCTTCTACAACCCCTACCGGGTAAAGACCCCGCTGAAGCGGACCAATCCCAAGAAGGGGTTGGATGAGGACCCCGGGTGGGTGGAGATCTCCTGGGAAGAGGCCATGACCACGATCGCCGACAAGCTGAAGGCGGTTCGGGCGAAGGACCCGCGGCGGTTCATGCTGGTCAACGGCTTCTCCCGCTCCGGCAGCATTCAGGAGGGGCTGGAGTTCTGCGAAGCCTTCGGCTCGCCCAATTACATTGAGGTAGATGGGCCGACCTGCTCGGTGCACTTCGGCGCTGCCCTGCTGATGGGCAACTTCGGCGGCCCCAGCCATGACCCCGGCCTCACTAACTACCTGATCATGATCGGGCAGGGCAGCACTGCCTCCAACGGGTATGCCAACAACGCCAAGAGCTTCGCCGAGTCGATCGCCCGGGGCATGCGGCTGATCTCGGTCAACCCGAGATCGGGCGTCGAGTCCAGCAAGGGCGAGTGGCTCCCGATTCGCCCGGGCACCGACCTGGCCTTCGTCCTGGCCCTGCAGCAGATCATCGTCCACGAGATGAACCGGTTCGATGTGGACTCCATCAAGCACCGGACCAATGGTCCGTACCTGATCGGGCCGGACCGCCACTACGTGCGCGACAAGGCGACAGGCAAGCCGGTCATCTGGGATCCGAAGGATAACGCCGCCAAGACCTTCGATGACCCGTCGATCCAGGACTTCGCCCTCGAAGGCAACTTCACGGTCGATGGTGTCGCCTGTGAACCCGGCTTCCAGATCTACAAGCGGGGTATTAAGGAGTACACCGCCGAGTGGGCTGAGGAGAAGACCACCATCCCAGCCGCGACGATCCGTCGGATCGCCAAGGAGTTTGTGGATGCTGCCCGGATTGGCAGCACAATCACGATCGATGGCAAGGTCCTCCCCTTCCGCCCCGCCTGTGTCGAATCGGGGCGCGGGGCGATCACCCAGCACTACGGCGGCAACTACCATATCGCCTCGATCATGTGCAACATGCTGGTCGGCTCCCTGGACGTCCCCGGCGGGGCCTCTGCCCGGTCGGGCCCGCAGCACAAGGGCTCATCGCCCACTCAGTCCCTGCGCCCGGACAAGGACGGTATCGTCGAACCGAAGTCAGAGGCGGTGGACCGGGAGTTCGAGTGGCCACCCAACCGGCTGGATGGCAAGAGCTTCTTCCCCTTCTCCCACGACAACCCGCACCTGGCCTTCGAGGCGATCCTCGACCCGGAGAAGTACTCGGTCGACTACACCCCCGATGCGATGATGGTCTGGGCGGGCAACCCCGTGGTCCGCATGCACCGCCCTGACAAGGTGGTCGAGGCCTTCCTGAAGGTTCCCTTCGTCTTCACCCTCTCCTACTCGATCGATGAGCCGGCACTGCTTGCCGACATCGTCCTGCCCGAGGCGATCGGCGGGCTGGAGCGCTGGTCATCCGGCGGCCGGATCACGGGCATGACCGCGGTGGCGCATCCGGTGATCAACCCGGTCTACGACTCCCGCTCGGCCGATGAGGTCTTCTTCGACCTGGCCGACCGGATCGGCATCCTGCTGGGGCCGGATGGTGTCAATGCCAAGCTGAACAGCAACAAGTACGCACCGGTCCGGTTCGTCAAGCCCTTCCTGCTGGATGTGAACAAGCGCTATACCGTCAAGGAGCTGGCGGAACTGGTCTACAGGTCCGGCGTCGGCGAGAAGGGCGACCTGGACGCGACCCGCAACAACCCGAAGCCAATCATGAAGGTGAACCCTGCCTGGTCCGGCTACCCGTACGCCCACTTCCCGCAAGCCCGGTACGCCCTCTACGTCGAGCCCCTGATGCGCAAGGGCGAGGCGCTGACCGCCAACCTGAAGCGGGTGAACGCCAAGATCCCGGGCTTCACCATCGAGAGCATGCTGATCTACTACCAGCCGGTTCCCCACTGGATCGATCAGCCCAAGCAGGTGCCGGCGGAGTACGACCTGTACGCCTTCAACTGGAAGACGGCGCAGTACTCCTTCGGCCAGGGCGGCTCGGTGGAGAACCCCTGGCTGAGAGAAGCGGCCCAGTTCGACCCGTTCCTGCACAAGGTCTGTCTCCACCCGGAGACCGCCGCCGCCCGCGGCATCGCCGAGGGTGATGAGGTCTGGATCGAGGCCTTTGACAGCGGCGGCAAGATCAAGGGCCCGGTCAAGCTGACCGAGACGGTTCACCCCGGCACGGTGGGCGTCGCCGGCCTCTTCGGTCACTACTCCAAGCAGATGAACCCGATCGCTCTGGGAGGCCTGCACTTCAATGTCGTCATGCCGCTCGGGGTGGACAACATCGACCCGCTGGGCGGCGGCTTTGGCGGCACCCACATGGTCAAGGTCTACAAGGCGTAGGGAGGGCTGAGGTATGCGGTATGGAATGGTGATCGATCTGAAGCGGTGCATCGGCTGCAACAGCTGTACCGTCGCCTGCAAGCAGGCCAACGGCACGCCCCCCGGCGACCTTCGCACTAAGGTCCTGACCATGGAGGTCGGCCGGTATCCCCATACGAAGCTGGAGTTCATACCGGTGCTCTGCAACCACTGCGAGGAGCCGGAATGCGTCCGCCTCTGCCCCGTCGGTGCCTCGGCCAAGCAGGAGAACGGCATTGTGACCATCGATCCCGACAAGTGCCTGGGCTGCGGCTACTGCGAAATGGCCTGCCCATACGGCGCCCGCACCCTGATCAAGAAGACGACCGGCTACTTCGGCGAACACGGCCTCAGCACGTATGAGCAGGCCCGCTACGCCGAGCACCCCGAGGGCGTCGTCGACAAGTGCGACTTCTGCGCCGACCGGGTAGCGCGTGGCGAACTGCCGGTCTGCGTGGTCACCTGCGGTGCCGGCGCCAGGATCTTCGGCGACCTGGACGATCCGACCAGCGAGGTCTCCCGGCTGATTGCCGAGGAGAACGGTGTCCCGATGCATCCGGAACTGGGTCTGAAACCACAGGTCTACTACATCCACCGGTAAGGAGGGGCGATTCATGGAAGTACAATGGACGCTGGTTCTGTTTACCATGTTGACCGGCCTGGGTGCCGGCGCCTTCGCCTTCGTCGCGGTGGGCGAGTGGCTGGGCTGGGCGCAGTCCGTGCGCCGTCCGGGGGCACTGGTCGCCCTGGCAGCCCTGATCCTGGGCGGCATTGCCAGCGTGTTCCACCTGGCACACCCGTTGCGGGCCTTCGCCGTGCTGGGCCACCTCGGCACTCCGATGGGCCTTGAGCTCAGCTTCCTGGCTCTCACCCTGATCGCCGTGGCGGCCTACCTGGCGGTCGAGAAGACCGGCTCTGCAGCGGTGCGCAAGGCGATTGCGACCACCGGCCTGATCCTTGGCACCCTGCTGGTCCTGGCCGTGGGTGCCACCTATGTGCTGCCGGCCCGCCCGGCCTGGAACACCTGGTTCCTGCCGCTCTCCTTCCTGATCTCTGCGGGGGTGCTGGGGATCTTCACCGGCTACGCCCTGCTGGCACGGAGCCGCGGTGACGCCGCCGAGCTGAAGGGCGTCAACCGGCTCGCTCTGGTGGCGCTCGTGGCGCAGGCGGCGGTCCTCCTCCTCTACGCCATCGACGTGGCCACCACCACCGATCCGGCCGTGGCACCGGTCCTCTCCAGTGCGATGTTGCTGCTCTTCTGGGCGGTCGTCCTGGGCGTGGGCACCCTCCTGCCCTTCCTGCTGGCCCTCTCGCCCTCCCTGGCAGCCCGGGCACCTATGGGCGTCGCGGCCGCAGGACTGGTCCTCGCCGTCGTTGGCGGGGTGGTCGGACGGGTGATCATGTACAACGTGGGTACCGGGTATCCGCTGGGCTTCTAGGTAGATGGGGGGCCGCGTGGCCCCCCGCCTCCTCATCTAATCGTCATTCATCGGGAGGGAACGCAGATGCCTCCTACCCATCTCCTGACACCGGAACCAACCGACAGCGCTCTCCGCACCGGTCTGTACGCCTTTCTGGCCGGCCTCTTCCTCACCCCGATCCCGCCGGACGGCCAGGAGTTCGTGCGGCAGCTGGTGGATCGCCTGCAACAGTTGCCCGAACCGGAGCGATCCGATCCGCTGGGGGAGGGAACCGATCTGCTGCGGGGATTCGCCGCCAGCGCCGACGTGAACGACCTCGGGCGGCTGCAGTTGCGCCTGGCCGTTGAGCGCACCAGGCTCTTCCGCGGGGTGGATCGCGAGCGGGGGCCTGCCCCGCCCTATGAGTCGGTCTACCGGCCCACCGCAGAGACTAACGGGCGGTTGGTGGATGTGGTGGCCGCCTACCGTGAGGCCCTGGACGACCTGAGCCTCCCCGAGGGCGAACGGGCCGACTACCTCGGGGTGGAGTTGCAGTTCATGGCCGAGCTCTGCGCCAGGGAGACGGCAGCGCCCGAGGGCGAGCGGCCGGCGATCTGGCAACGGGAGTACCGGTTCCTCAAAGAGCACCTGCTCGCCTGGGTGCCGCAGTACTGTACGCAGATGCTGAACGCGGCAGAGTCCGACTTCTTCCGGGGAATCGCTCTGTTGCTGCCCAGCTTCCTGGTCCTGGAGGCGGAGCGGCTGGCGGGGGAGTAGAAGAACCCATGCCCTAGCCGCCCATGCCCATACGCCTCAGGCGGAGATGGCCGGCGACCAGGGCCAGGTGCGCCAGCGCAGCAGCCCCAGCCGCAACGGGGAGTATCGCCTCAGGCAGTCGTACGCAGAGCCAGGCTACCGCCCCCACGAAGGCGAGCCCGCCCCAGTAGCCGATCCAACTGGCCGGCTTGCGGGGGATCTGCTCCAGCACCGCCCGGAGGATCGCTGGCACCTCCCGCTCGGTCACCTCGGCGTGCGGGTCCAGGTCGAAGAGGCTCCCGGTCATGGCGATCACGCCAAACCCAAGCCCAATGCAGCCAGCCGCCAGGCCGGGCACGAGCGAGGGTCGGTCCAGCAAGGCGCCGAGCACCCAGGTGCCGGCGGCCGAAAGCAGGACGAGCGGCAGGGGGGCCACCCATTTCGCGGTCACCACCTGACCGGCCCGTAGACCCGCCACCATGCTCAGGCCGATGTTCGGGCCATCGCTGCTGCCGATCACCGCCGGCAACTCTCCGAAGGCGCCTACCGCAGCCATCAGCCCGATGCCCATGATCCAGAGCACGGGGGCACGGTCGACGAACCGGATGATGTCTTCCCGGCCCAGGATGAAGAAGCCCAGCGTGAGCAGCATGAGAGCCAGCCGGACCCAGGTGAACCAATTGAGCCAGAGCTCCCGCCATAGGCGGGCCTGGAGCGCCCCGGCGGGTCCGGGCAGGAGCCTCGGCCAGCGGGAGGCGCGGCTCCGGGGGCGGGCATCGCCCTGCTCCTGCATGTTCAGGTAGGCCTCCCGGTACCACTCACCCGCCCGGCCCGCGCGCAAGGCGATCCGGACGGCCATGACCAGGCCGGGCAGCCCGACTAGGCCGGCCACAGCGCCGGTCAGCCAGAGCACCTGAGCCCGGAGGTAGGCAGCGATCGCGGCGACCGGCGCCCCCGTGGCCAGCAGGCCGATCAGGAGGATAGCCAGGGTCAGGCCAACGGTCACCGCCAGCCCCCAAAGGATCGCCAGGCTCCGAGAATGGACGCGGACCCAGCCGACCAGGGCGAGCAGCGCCGCAGCATGTCCCGCCAGGCTGCTCAGCAGGGTGAGCACCCAGAGCAGCGGGACGCGCCACCAGAGGCTGCCCGCCGGCAGGAGCCAGCCGGTCACCCCGGCCATGAGCAGGCTGCTGATGAACTGCCCCGGCAGCCTGGCCAGGATCAGTCCCAGGAGGAAGCTCCCCCCCGGCGCCGGGGAGAGGTGGACCGTGCGGATGACCGACTTGCCGTAGAGTTCCTCCCGCCCCCGCAGCAGCCCGACCGTAAAGGCGACCAGGAGTCCCAGCAGCGGGGCGGTGACGACCGGCAGGGCGACCGGCAGCGGTGCGGGAGCGGGGCGCAGCCGCCAGAGGAGCAGGGCGGCGACCCCGAGCTGGGAGGCGATGAGCCAGAGCCCGCCCCTGTGGTTCCGCTGCTCCCGCCAGGCGCCCATGGCAATGGCCCGTGTCGGTGTGCTGATCATGCCGGGACCCCCTTCCGCTCGGTGGCCAGCAGGAAGAGATCCTCCAGCGAGCCCTGTTCCAGCCCGTAGGCCTTCTGCAACTCAGCCAGCGTGCCGCAGGCCGTCAATACCCCCTGATCGATGATCGCGACCCGGTCGGCCAGCTCACGGACCAGGTCGAGCAGGTGGGTAGTGAGGAAGATCGTCGTGCCGGATGCCGCAGCCTTACGGATGAACTCCTTCACCTCGCGGGCAGCCCGCGGATCCAGCCCGTTGGTCACCTCATCGAGCAGGAGGATCGATGGCCGGTGCATGAGCGCCGATGCGATCGAGAGCTTCCGCTTCATGCCCAGCGAGAAGGTCCGGACCGGCTGGTCGCCGTGCGGCTCCAGCCCCACCTGCCGGAGCAGTTCATCGGCACGGAGCCGGGCATCCGGCTCTGGCAGGTCATAGAGGCCACCGATCAGCCAGAGGTGCTCCCGGGCGGTCAGGTTCTCGTAGAGCATGGGCGTGTCGGGAACGTAGCCGACCAGCCGCCTGACCCTCAGGTCCTGCCAAGGGTCCTGCCCGCCGAGCAGGACCTGTCCGCTCGAAGGGCGTAGCAGCCCAACCAGCATCTTGATCGTCGTCGACTTGCCCGCGCCGTTGCTGCCCAGGAAGGCGAAGATCTCACCGGGCGCCACCCGCAAGGTGAGCCGGTCCACGGCAACATCGTCACCGAAGCGCTTGGTCAGGTCCATCAACTGGATCGTCGCCGGGCCCGTCGCCAGTGCCGGGGCACTGACCGCCGGTGGGGTCACGGCAGGCCGGTCATCATCCACCTGGGCGATGCCAGCCTCCGGCGAGATGGCGGCCATGAAGGCGTCGGGCTCATCTACCATACAGACGACCCGGGTGAACTCGACGATCACCCGCGGGGTCAGCTTGGCGCTGACCGGGCTGTGCAGATCGATTGCGACAAGGTTCTGCTTGTCCGGGAGAATGTAGAGCGTGTCATCATCGGGCAGGTACTTGTAGGTGACCGGCTTGACGCCCCGGGGCAGCGGCTGGTTGAATCGCTGGACGGAACGGATCTGCTCCCGGGGAATGGGGAAGCGCTTGCCCGACTTCTCCACGAGCGTCAGGGTCGTCTCGGTCAGCCTGTGCCGGCGCCGCAGCGGTCGGGAGTAGAACCACCAGACAAAGACAAAGTAGACTGGGGTGATCAGGAGAAGCTGGATCCCGGGCACGGGAAGCATGGCAATCCCCATGGCTACCATGACAGCGGCCTCCGCACTGACAGCGATCTGCCAGAGGCGCACCTCGGACCTGAGCCGGTCTGCCTTCCGATGAAAGGAAAACTCCTGCATGCATATCGCCCCCCTCCTTTCAATTATCAGGGGCGATTGCACGATGCCGCAAATTAAAACTCACTATTTCAACCATTCCGCTCGGGTATATCACGCTTTGCCTCGCTGGATACCCTAATGAGGGGAGCGAGGGGAGTTGCTGCGTACCAGGGTTAGGGACTGGTGCGCATGGGGGGCTCTTTAGAAGAAGAGGGCGTTGAAAACGAGCCGGATGGTCTCTGCTACGATGGTGGTCACGATCACTCGGACGACCCACTTGGGCAGCATGGGGACTCACATCCCTTCGGTGGAGTCTCCCCTCGCTCACCCATATGTTACCAAACAGATGTACGCCCGCCTAGCCTGAACCCGTCGACTACATTCGACGGGTTTCTCTGTATCCTGCGGATCAGCCTGCCCGCCCCGTGGCTGCCCACGAAGGCGAAGATCTCGCCGGGCCCTCATTTGAAGCTGCCTCGCTGGATACCCTAATGAGGGGAGCGAGGGGAGCTGCTGTGCACCCGAAGGAAATCGGGAGACCATGATCGGTTCTAGCGGTTAGAAGCGAGAGCAGGAACCGGATCAACTCCGAGAGGATCGTCTGTAGAATGACTTTGATGATCCAGTCAGGCAGCACGGGGACTCACCTCTTTTGGGAGGCCGAGTCTCCCCTCACTCACCTAAATGTTACCAAACACCTGCACGCCCGTATAGACCGAACCCGTCGACTACATTCGACGGGTTTCTCTGCATCCTGCCGTACTCCAGTAGTCCCATGCTCGCCTCCTGCACGTCTTTCTCTCATTCATGAGAGGAGCTCGGCTGCCACCTGGCCCAGGTCCAGACCAGCACCGCTCGCCTCCGCTACGGCCAGCGCCTCCGCTGGCAGCTCCTCTGCCAGCTCTGCGAGCATCTGCTCCGCCCGCTGGCTGGTGTGGTGGGAGCTTCCCGGATGATGCAGAATCAGCGCCAGCAGTTGGACAGCCCGGTCGAGTGCCCCCGTCTCCCGGCTGAACAGAGCCAACCCGAAGACCGCCTCCACGGCGAGGGGAATCGCTTCGAGCGCCAGGCATGTAGAGAGGGCTCCTGTCAGGTGGGCCAGGGCCTGCTCCGTCTCACCGAGCACGCTGAGCACGCCTCCCATCTGAATCTGGGCGTTGGCGACCGCAGACGGGTCCCCGCCTCGCCGTGCGTAGACCAACTGCTCGCTGTAATGCCGGTGAGCCTCCTCCAGCCGCCCCTCGTTGTAGGCAATGGTCCCGAGGTTCTCGAGCACCTGGACAGCCCCGCGCTGGTTCCCGATCTGCTGGAACAGCTCAAGGGCTTGCTGGAAGAGATCGATCGCCCTTGCGTTGTCGGCCTCGACGCCTGCCAGAACGGCGAGATTCGCCAGGGCGCGGGCCGTCTCATCCCCGAATCCGGCGCTCCGGCTGATCGCCAGCGACTCGGCATGGAGCCGCCGGGACTCGCTCAACTCGCCCAGATCCCGCTGAATATTGCCCAGTAGCCGCAGCCCGTGGACCGCACCCCGGCGGTCAGACAGCTCCCGGCTCAGGGCCTGGGCAGACACCGCGTAGGTGGTCGCCTCCTGGTACTCGCCCATCCGCCAGGCCACCTGGGCCAGGCCACGCTGGCTGAGAGCGACCAGCTGCTTCATCATCAGGAGGCCGCCAAGGCGCAGACCCTCCTGCAGCCACTCCCGAGCGCGCGGCAGATCGCCCATCTTCTCGCAGAAGTGACCATACCGGGCGGCGAGCCGACCCAGGAGTGCGGTCAGCCCCGCCTCATCCCGAGCCGGTTCCTTCAGGAGCGCCTGCACCCTCTCCAGTGCCATGCCGATCAACTGCATACCCATCTCATTCCGGTTGCTCTGGACCAACAGCTCCGACAGGCCGTCCAGGGTACGGTCCAGCTCATCGACCTGCGCCGTGGCGACCGCCCAGCGCCACGCGGCACGCAGATTCTCCAGGTCGTCGCTCAACTCGGAGAGCAGGGCCGGTGAGTCCCCCTGCACCAGCGCATCCGCCAGGGCGGAGGACCGCTCCGCAAAGTACCGGCAGTGCTGCCGCTGCAGCTCCTCATCGGCGCTCGGATCTGTCAGCCGGATCTCGAGGGCGAACTGCCTCAGCACCTCGTGCAGGTCGAACCGGCCAGGCGTGTGATTGCGCAGCATGGAGGTATCCACCAGGTGGGCCAGCACGGACGGGGAGGCCCCAACGACCTGCCGGGCCACCTCTCGCCCGAAGCCGCCCCGAAAGACCGAGAGGCGTACCCATGCCGCACGCTCGTCGTCGGAGAGCCAGTGGTACGACCGCTCCACGGTGGCGCGCAGCGCCCCGTGCCGGTCCGGCACCTCCCACTCCGGCGCCGCCTGTGCATCATACGTTCGCCCGATCTCGGCAGCGATCTCGGCGCAGGTCAGAATCCCCACCCAGGACGCCGCCAGTTCAATGCCCAGCGGAAACCCGTCCACCAGCCGGCAGATGCGAACCACGTGCGCCAGGTCGTTCGCCCCGAGCGCAAAGCGGCTGTTTCGCCGCCGCGCCGTATAGAGGAAGAGATCCACCGCGCTGGAGTGCCCCGGGATTGGCCCCTCCGGAAGCTGTAGCCCATCCAGAGCCACGGTCCACTCGCCATCCACCCGGAGCCGCTCGCGCGATGTGACCAGCAACCGCACCCTCGGCGTCGCCACCAGCAGTTCGCTGACCAGGTC
Source organism: Symbiobacteriaceae bacterium (assembly GCA_041690255.1). Taxonomy (GTDB): domain Bacteria; phylum Bacillota; class Sulfobacillia; order Symbiobacteriales; family Symbiobacteriaceae; genus JAWLHU01. Next base: position 17,174 of record JAWLHU010000025.1, on the reverse strand, counting down.
CACGGCGGGCAGAATTTGCTCGAAGTTGTCCAATACCAGCAGCATCGCTTTCTCCCGTAGGAAATCGACAAGCTGCCCCTTCGGATCCCGCCGGTCGGAAGGCGAGAGGGGCAGGGTCTGGAGGATGGTGCCGACCAGCCGGTCAGGCGAGTCCACTGCGGTCAGATCGACAAACCAGACCCCGTCCGGGAAGTGCGAGAGGAGCGCGGCAGCGACCTGCGTAGCCAGTCTGCTCTTGCCGATCCCGCCGGGCCCCACCAGGGTCACCAGCCGGCAGTCTGGTCCCGCCAGGAGCCGGGTCACCTCCCGCTCCTCCTCCTCCCGGCCGATGCACGGGGTCAGCCGCTGGGGCACGTTATGGGGCACGGCGCGCTCGGCGGGCCGGAGCCGTCGCTCACGGATCTCGGCATAGAGCGCCTGCGTCTCCTGCGCCGGCGCGACCCCCAGATCAGCCAACGCCTGCCGGCAGGCCTCATAGGTCTGCGACGCCTGCAACTCCCGACCGTCCAGGTACTGAGAGCGCATCTGCTGTCGGTAGGCCTCCTCGCGGTAAGGGTCGGTCTGGATCGCTGTGACAGCGTATGCCGCAGCCTCCCGGTACCGCCCGAGCTTCTCCTCACAGCGGCTCAGGGCCTCCAGCGTGTCCAGGTAACGGTCCCGCCATTGCTCGCGCGATGAAAGAACCCAACTGGCGTAGGGCTCATCTGCCAGGTAGTCGCCGCGGTACAGACTGACCGCCTGCTCGTACTCAAGGCCCGCCTCGACCCACCGTCCCTGTTCCTCATAGGCCCGACCGGCATCTACCCGCTCCTGGAACGCCTCCACATCCGTCCAGCAGGGAGCCTGGGCGTGGAACCTGTAACTACCCTTGCCCACCAGGTGGATGAAGGCAGACTGATCCCCACGCGATAGGTCCGGCTCCAGGGCACGCCGCAGCTCACTGATCCGCCCCAGCAGATTCCGTTGCATCGACTCCGGGTCGGCGTGCGGGTAGAGCGCCTCGATCAATTCCTCCTGGTGAAAGGCACGGCCCCGCTGCGTCAGCAACAGCTTGAGCAGCGCCTGGGTCTTGCGCCGCCCCCAAGCAGCCGGCGGGATCGGGATCCCGGCTCGCCAGATCTCAAAGGGCCCCAGCAGCCTGATCATCAGACCCGACTCGGGAGCTTCCGGAGGGCGGTTCATCTGGTTTGGCAATGTGGGCTCCCCCTAAGAAAAGCATCGGCTCCGCTTACCCATCACCTCAGTGGAGTAATTCTGGAGTTCTAGACCTGTAAGATTATTATAACTCCCTGGTTGAACATGTGGGGGTTTGGAGCAACAGGGAGCGAAAAAACGTTGAGGGGTGTGGCAGTGAGAACCGGTAGCACCACGTTACGTGCCTGGAGAAAGAGAATCGCCACCATGATGACCACGTTCTTGCTTCTCGCGACGATCATCTTTGGAACAGCGCCTCAACCCGTTTTGGCTGCGGAGTTACCCACTGTGAGCACCAGCCTGGTAACGCAACTCAGCCTCTCCTCCGTACAGGTGACCGGCAACGTCATCAGCGATGGTGGCGATCCGATCACCGAGCGTGGCTTCGTCTACGATGACTACCATCCGGTCCCCTCGATTGAGATCGGCACGAAGGTCGCCGTGAGCGGCACCACTGGGGAATACACAGCCCAGTTCGATAGCCTTACCCCCGATGTGAGCTACAACGTGCGGGCATACGCCATCAACAGCGCTGGCGTGAGCTATGGCGAGAACCTGCTCTTCAAGCTGTCGACATCCTCCGCGACTGCCACTCCGGCCCAGCCGCTCACGGAGTCGAACCTGGATGGCCAGCGGATCACGATAACCCTGAGCGGCGCCACCTTGCCACGCACTAGTGACGCCAGTGGACTCACCCTGAACAACGCCCCGCCAGGCCTCACGGTGGCGAGCGTAGATCGAAACGAACGCTCCGATACGGAGATGTACGTGAACCTGGACTACGATGGCACCGACTTCGACACCGATATTGCCGATTTCACGATCACCATGGCAAAGGAACAGATCCACGGCGGTCTGGTCCCGCTGACCACCAGTCCGCTGTCGATCACCGCTGTGACCGAGACGGCGCCCACGGTGGGCACCGGCACGGCGACGGCCACATCGCCCTCCACCGCTGCCGCCGGCGGCAATGTCACGGCAGATGGCGGCGAGGCTGTGACCGAGCGGGGCGTGATCTACGGGGAGACCACCGACCGGGACCTCGGGCAGCAGGCGGCATCGGCCGAGGCGACCGACGCCTACACGGTGGGTCTGACCGGGCTGACCGCCAGCACCACCTACTACCTCTGGGCCTACGCCACCAACAGCGAGGGGACCGGTTATGGTGACGCGGTGACCTTCACCACCCCCGACCCAACGGTCTCTGCCGTCTCCGACCCGGCGCTGACTGAAGCAAACCTGGACGGCGGGACGATCACCCTGACACTGGATGGCGACCTGTTTGTCGATCCGCTCGAACCGGGCTGGTTCACCCTGAACAACGCCCCGGCCGGCCTGACGGTGGCGGGAGTGACCCGCACCGGCGATCGTGAGGCCACCCTCATCCTTGCCCATGACGGGGCCGACTTCGATGCGGACATCACCGACATCACTGTCACCGTATCCGGCGCCGCACAGGGCACCAGCCCGATCGGACCCACCAGCAACCAACTGACGATCACCACCGTGATCGAAACCGTACCCACGGTGGCCACCGGCGCCGTCACCGGGGTCTCCACCCGGAGGGCCACCGTCAGCGGCGATGTGACCGCCGATGGCGGCGAGCTGGTGACCGAGCGCGGCCTGGTCTACAGCACCAGCCCGGCCCCTACACTGGCAGATGGCAAGGTTACGGCAGATGGCACCACCGGCCCCTATACCGCCAGGATCACCGGGCTCTCGCCGCGCACGACGTACTATGTGCGGGCCTTTGCCACCAACGCCGAAGGTACTGGCTACGGTGAGGAGCGGACCTTCGCCACGAGTGCGTACATCCCCCCGCCGCCCGCACCGGAGCCGGCACCGGAGCCGGAGCCGGAGCCGGAGCCGGAGCCGGAGCCGGCACCGGAGCCGGTCGAGGAGCCCGCACCGGCCCCCGAACCGATCACGGTGAACGTGGAAGCGGGCGACCAGGGCCCCGTCGCCCAGCTCGAGATCGTGCGGACAACCGACACCGATGGTACGACCCGCGATCAGATCACCTTCAGCGAGGAGCAGGCCGCCGAGGCGGCAGCCCTGGCGCTGGAAGCGGGAGAGCCTGCCGTCCGGATCGTGGTCCCGACCGACGAGGCTGAGGTGAGCGAGCGGCAACTGGATCTTCCCCTCGGGACGTTGCAGGCGCTGGCCCAGCAGAATCTCGATCTGGAGATCCAGACAGATGAAGGCACAGTCACCATCCCGAACAGTACCCTGGCCTCGCTCGGTTCAGCCCTCGCCCTCCAGATTGCCCCGGTCACGGAGGAGGCGGCCCGTAAGCAGATTGCCGATACGGCTGCCAACGATGAGGCCGTCCGTCAGGCTTCGTCCGGTGGCACCGTTGAGCTGGTGGGGAGCCCCCTGACGATCACCTCCGACCAGAGCGGCGGCCAGATGCAGGTCACACTGCCGCTGAATCCGGGAGTTCTGCCGGCGGATGCAGCCGAGCGGGAAGCCTTCCTGGCAAGCCTCGTGATCTTTGTCGAGCATGACGACGGTGAGCGGGAGTTGGTTCAACCGGAGGTCGTAGCGCTGGATGACGGGAGGGTGGGCTTGCGCTTCACAATCGAACGGTTCAGCACCTTCAGCATCCTCCGGGTGACCAAGCCTGCGGACCCGGTAGACCCGCCGGTCGCAATCCTGCACGAGCCTTATGTGGAGGGTTACCCGGACGGGACCTTCCGCCCGGAGAAGCCCCTGACCCGAGCCGAGATGGCCTTGATCCTCTCCCGCGTGCTGGATCGGGCGGCGGCGGAGACCGTGAGCGCCTACGCCGATCTGCCGGCGGATCACTGGGCAGCCAGTGCCATTGCGCTGGTGCAGGAGGCGGCGCTCATGAGCGGCTATCCCGATGGGACCTTCCAGCCATCCCGGGCGATCACCCGCGGCGAGATGGCCACGATCGTAGCCAGATGGCTGGGGCTCACCAGCATGGCGTCCCACAGCTTCACCGATGTCAGCGGCCACTGGGCCGAGCAGGCGATCGCCCTGGTGAGCCAGGAAGGCTACATGAACGGCTATCCCGACGGTAGCTTCCAGCCTGACCAGGCCCTGACACGGGCCGAGGCTGTCGCAGTCCTCAACCGGGTGCTGGGCCGGGGACCGCTTCACGGAACGGCCGAATCGCCCTGGACCGACTTGCCGGTCAGCCACTGGGCCTTCACTGCGATCATGGAGGCTTCCCGGGAGCACACCTACAGCATCGATGAAGAGGGCAAAGAGACGCTTCAGGAGTGAGCTGGTTCGCCCAGGTTTGGGGCCTGTTCGGGATCGCTGTGATCTGTGCGATGGTTTAGACCAGGAAAAGAAGGAGGGCGTGCAGCCAACTCTGGCGCACGCCCATTCCCTTTAAATGTTACCGCTTCGGGAATCGTGGGGAAGAAGAAGACGAGAGAAAGGGGCAGGCAAGTCACCCTTATCATTGCCTTGCGACCATTTCTGGGCCGGGGTGGGATGCAGGATGTTCTTGGGGTCCTCAGACGTTAGTCCCCGATAGCGATAAGCGCCCTTTGTTCAGCGACGGCCTGATCCACCATCATCCGCAGTGATGTCAGGAACCTGATAACCTCCTGCTGATTGCCAGCTAGATATTGGACAATGCTATCACAAAACCGACTTAGCTCCAGAAGCTTCCCACCAGCAAAAATCGTATCGCCGTACGGATCAATCCCCCCCCATAAGAGGGTATCGTCGATCCCAGCTGACAAGGCCACAGAGTGTAGTCGGTGCGCCACATCCTCAGGGTACGGTAGACCTGGTGGTTGCCGCATTATCACGTCCTCAAGGCTTTCTGCCACATAAAAGTCTAGTGCCACGGTACGGTCTCCTTCCTACCTACCAAATGGGATAAGCTGTAACCACTACTCCTCTTTCGCTGATGACCACTTTCAATCGGTTGACTGGCGCACCATACTGATCAATACCGATCGGCATTTTAAAGTCATATTCGAAAATGCAACCTGGCCTTCCGTAAGTGTTGGGTAGAATGAGCGAATCGGGGCTAGTAAGAGTTGTGTGGATAGCATCTCGAATATCGACCCCAGCGTCGAACTTGCTCTTGTTTGGAGCAACTGGTTGGGACCATGCCGAAGGACGATGTGGTTGTCATACGTGTCAGGTGTAAGGGTACAGTTCTTGACTACGTTGCTTACGTCATCCAGCTTTCCGGAGGAAGAAGATATGCTGCCCATCCCGCCAATCACCTGGGTAACCACGACGCCAGACTCCACATAGTCCAGGGGTCCATTTCCCGGGTCACCGGTCATGACCAAGTCGCAGCCAAATCCCCAATATGACTCGGGATTGTCTACAATCCTGCCTGTAAAGAACCTTACCCAAATTGCTCGGCGGTAGCCATCGTCAAAAGGTTCACCGCCTTCACGTTCTACCCCAACTGCGCCGCTTCCTGCGCCCGGCGCTCCTCCGCCGTCAGCTTCTGCCGCTTGCGATCCCGCTTCCCAGGCGGCAGGCCGGCCTGGTCACCCAGGTGCTTCTCGTAATAGGCCTTCGCTGCCGGGTTGCGCGGCACCCCCGTCTGCCTGTGCACCACCAGCTGTGTGCTCGCAATCCGGTGAAAGAGCGCCGACAGCTCCCGCCGTCCGAACTGGGACTTGAACCGGCTCTCATGCCCGCCACTGCCCAACGTCACCGGTGCGATGCCCGGGTAGGCCAGAAACTTGTCCACGGTCGGAAAACGGGTCACATCGCCGACCAGGGCGATCAGTTCGGCCGCCAGCACGATGCTCCCGCACCTCATCCAACTGGCCCTGCAGCGTGCGCAACTGGCGGATCGACTGTCGCACCACGGCATCCCGCTCCTGCTGGTAGGGCTCCTCGGGCCTGGCTGCCGGGTCGCCGGCTAGGACCCGTTCCGCTCTTGACCGGCCCAGGGCGTAATGGCTCTGCTCCCGCAGAAACTCCGTCAGCGCATCTACCGTCACGCCTTGGGTGCAGCCCGCTAACGGGTACAGTTCCCTCCCCCCTCCCACCCAGGCCATGCCTGCAGGAGCAGGTAGTGCAGCCGGTTCTTCACCCGCGTCTGCTCCGACACAAGCCCCCGGCGGCACTGCACCAGCGAGAGCAGCGCCTACTGCAGCGGGTCCAGGTAGGCGTCTGGCAGATGCAGGACGTGCTTGGCCGTGACCCGCGCAATCGCCAGGGCATCCTGGCGGTCGGTCTTGTGCACCTCATCCCGTTCGGACTTGGTCAGGTACGCGTTCGCAAACTTGACCGTGCAGCCGCTGCGCTGCAGGTACTCGGCCAGATGGCGGCCCAGGCCGTGCACATCTTCCAGCCCGAAGATCAGGCCCAGGCCGCCGGCCTGCCGCCTCACTTTCGCCAACCAGGTCGGGTAGGCGTCCAGGTGGTTCTCGAAGCGCTTGTGGAGATCCACGCCGACATACAGGTAGTTCTCGCGACGAAAACCCATGGGCGCAGTCCTCCTCTTTCTTTATCTACCCACCCCGTTCCGTCAGTCAAACGACCGTACACTCCTTCGAAAATCCCGAGCCGGGTGACCCTCTCTTGGGCGCGGCAAACAGGCGGTCCGTCGAGACCACCTCACAGTTTCCAGGGGGCAGCCTCTAGCCAGCCGTCGGAGTTGGGGTTAGTGACACAGCGTAGCCCAGTGTTTCCAACCGCCGGACGAGCCGGCACTTCACCCGGTCTGCGTCGATCTGGCCCGCGGGCTGCCGCCAGCCCCGGGCCATGCCGAGGGCAGCCATCAGAAGGGCGGCGCCGCCCAGAATGGCCCAGGGGATGACTGCCGGATGGCTCTGGCCGTAGATGGCCAGCAGCAGGTCGGCCAACAGCAGCCCGGGCAGGGCTGCAGTGCAGGCCCGACCGGCCGATGATGGCGAACTCTTCATCTAGCAGCTCCTCCGCCTCCCCCGGCTCGAGCCGCTCCAGGTTGAAGCTGACCACGCCCGTGCGCACCTCGGGCCGGTCCGGACCGGTCGCCGAAATGAAGGCGATGCCTGCTGCCCCATGTGGATGGGGTGGATGCCGGCCGTCTGGGCGGCGTCCACCAGCAGGAGGACTCCCGGCCTCCGGGCGATCTCACCCAGGGCCTCAACCGGCTGCAGCGCCCCGGTCACATTGGAACCGTGATGGGTGGCGATCAACCGTGTGGTGAGGCGCAACGCCGCCCGCACCTGGTCCGGGTCAAGGAGCCCGCTCGGGCTGACCGGCAGCCAGGTGACAGCGACGCCCAGTTGCTCCAGGGCTGCCAGGGGCCGCCGCAGTGCGTTATGCTCGGCCGTGGTGGTGATCACATGGTCACCGGGGCGCAGGAGCCCCTTTAGTCCAAGGTTGAGGGAATCCGTGGCGCTGGCGGTGAAGATGGCCCGGGCCGAATCGGCCAGGCCAAAGAGGGCGGCGGCAGCCTCCCGCGCCGCCTGGAAGACCTGCTCAGGCTTGGGGTGGCTCGTGGCTGCGTTATCCAGATAGATCACGGGGTAACCCCCTTGTGTATGCTCGGGCTCCCTGTGCCATGAAGTGATCTTGAGCACACCCACCGGCGGAGACGGCAAGGTAGAGTGGAGAGCGAAGCCAACGCTATGATGACGGGAGTGACAGAACCATGAACCACAAGTGGTGTGCCGCCGGGCTGCTGGCCTTGAGCGTAGCGCTCTCCGGCTGTGGCAATGAAGGGGCTCAAGTTCTCGCCGGTCGAGCTGACTGTGAAGAAGGGGGCGCGCATCACCTTTACCAATCAGGATGCGATGGTCCATGATGTGGTGCAGAGCACTGTCCGGGGGCTGGGCAAGGAAGAGCCCGGCTTCAGCTCCGGGGTGATCAAGCCAGGCGAGGCCTGGTCTGTCACCCTGGAGGAGCCGGGCACCTATCCGATCCTCTGCAGCCAGCTGGGACACTACACAGCGGGCATGGTGGGCAGGATCACCGTGGTGGAGTAGCGCTAATCCTACGCATCCGCCTTGTCGGCGGCCAGCCAGCCCCGCACGAAGAAGAAGGCCATCATCAGGCAGAAATACCCGCTGGCCAGCAGCGTGTTGATCAGGGGGCTGGCGCTCTCCTCTGGAATGGCGATCGTCTGGTTCGTGGTGCCCACCATGTAGTAGGCCGCCACGCCCAGCAAGATGGTGCCCAGCGGCACCCAAAGGGCATGGACCCCCGCCCCCTGCCGTGTCATCAGCACCACCGGCACCCCCAGCAGGAGCGCCACGCTGGGGATTAAGGTGGCATAGAGCAGGGGCATCAGGGCGATCTGGGCTGGCACCTTCCCGTAGTGTGCGGCCAGGGCGTAGCCAATGATGCCGACCATGCTGTAGGCCACAAAGTAGGGGGTAATCCTCCGCCGTTCATCCACCAGGGACAGGAAGCCCGTGGCGAACAGAGCCACCCCCATGAGGGCGATGGCACTCACGTACGGGTTGATGGCAAGCGCTGCCACCCGACCCACCAGGAAGACCAGCAGGAGCGTGATCATCGAGCCACCGAGGAACGCCGCATGGTGAAGCTTGATGTAGCGCCCACAGGCATGGTGCAGAGTGTACATGAACAGGACAATCCCGAAGGTCATGGCAAGGCTGTCCATATACTGCAGGAAGCCACCGCCGCCACTACCCATGATTGACGCCTCCTCCCGCAGTCGCAGCCGCGTCGAGCTTGCGGATCCCGAGGAGCCGGCGCACCCGGGCGGCCACCCACTCATCGACCGGCACGCCAAGGCGCACCGCCAGCAGCAGCGCTGCGCCGATCAGAATCAGCCCGCCGCCGATGGACAGATACTGCCACTCCATCAGCATGGCGTAGTTGACACCATCGATCACATGGCTGGAACCCACCCCCCAGGGGGAGGCAGCTGTGGCAAGGCCAGCGACCATCATGGCCACGCCGCCGGTACCACCGTAAGAGCCCACATTCCCCAGGGGCTTCGTCCAGTCAACCCGCTTCCGAATGGGGGGAATCAGGATGAGCAGCAGATAGGCAAGGGCGATCATCATGAAGTAGAACCGAACGCTGGTCGGGGCTGCCGAGCCGCGGAAGCTAATGGCCACCTGCATCCGGTAGAAGGTGGGCACCGCGCTGACGATGATCAGGGCGATGGAGGTCCAGTGGGCCCAGCGCTCACCGCGGAACATGGCATAGGTCACGAGTACAAAGACAAAACCGAGGATGAGAACCAGGATCGTGATGGGCTGGTAGATGTGCTGATAGGGGAGAAATGCCTTGGCGGGTGGATAATCGGGCCCGCCAAAAGAGACACAGATGGAACCGATGCCGCCGATGATGTGGAAGACGGTAACGAGGGACATCAAGATTACAGCTAGACCGCGTATCAGAGGGGTTGGGTCTTTCGTCATGGTCAGTCCTCCTTGTTGCGCCGTCTGAGTGCACCTGGCAGCCCAGGGTTACCTCAGACATAACAGAGGGAACCGACCAGAACATTGACCTGGATCATGTTTTCGGTATACATGATCATTCTGCAGTTGAGATTTTGCCATCTAGTCACATAAATATCTATGAGACGTGGTCTCCTCCGGTAGATCGGAGGGTAGTCCTAAGTCTCAAAATCGGCTGATCAATTCAGGAACAGTCCCTTTGGCGGATAGCCGAATGGGTCGAAGTCGTGCATGGTGGGGGCAGACGGGCGGGCTTTGGCCCGCTGCAAGGAGTGACGCCCTATGACTTCGATCGACACACTCCCCGAGCGCTGCGCCGACTGCCCGGTGCGTCAGAGGGGGGCGCCGTTCTGCTGGCGACAGATGCGCTCCCAACTCAACCTTGTGCGGGTCCATGGCACCTTTCACCAGCTGCGCAAGGGGGAGATACTCTTCCGTCAGGGTGACCCGATCACCGGCTGGTGGCTGGTACACCGCGGTCAGATCCTCGAATACGTGGTCGATGACGCCGGCCGCGAGCAGATCACCCGAATGGCACCCGCTGGAAGCCCGACCGGCCTCTGCGGCTTTCGTCTGGCACCCGGCTATTCCGGCAGTGCACGGGCGGGCCGCCAGGGGGCAGAGGTGTACGCAATTGGCGTGGGCGAGAGCTGGCGGTTGATCAGGGAGAATCCCGACCTCGCCTGTGCCTTGCTTGTGGGCATGGTCGAGGAGATCTGCTTCGCCCAGAACAAGCTTCAGAAGATCTCGACCCTGCCCGCTCGGGCCACCGTAGCCAGCATTCTGCTCGCGACTACCGAATGCTCAGGCGATGGCCAGTCGCAGGTCACTTTGACGCGCGGTGAGATTGCCTCGATGGCAGGGCTGGCCGTGGAGACAGTGGTGCGGGTTCTCGGTGAGTTCCGTTCGCAAGAACTGATTCAGGATGGCGGCTACGCCAGCATCGAGTTGCTTGATCCGTGTGGCCTGCACCGGGTCTCCCTGGCGCTGGACTCAGATGCCCAGGGGAGTACCGGCTCCGCATAGCTGCTGGATCTCATCCGCCGAAGAAAGTTGGTTCACGACGCTTTGTTTGACCCAGGTCAATGTTCTGTCATTACCGGGCTGTTATGGTGATGGTGAGGCATCATCTCGGAGGCGCTGCCCCCACCACTCCGGGGGTTAGCACCGGGAGGGAGGTAACATGAAAGCTCGGCTTCTGTACTTGTTCACCTCGACTCGCGGCCTGATACTGCTGGCCATCGGCCTCGTCTCGCTGGTTACGGCCATCTGGGCTACCCTCTCCGGGCCCATGGTTGAATGGGGAGTCAAGGATGTTACAGTAAACCTCCTCGGCATGAAACTGGTGGAAGCGGAGCGAGAGGGCCGCCTGGTCAGCCTGTACCACTCCATCGCCTTCCCGGTGGGGGCCGTGCTGGTCTACCTGATCACCGCCAGCGTTCCCATGCGCAGGCAGCAGCAGGTCAGCATCAACGCCGCCGTCACCGTGGGCTACCTGCTGGCCATGTTCTCCGGCCTGATCTTCGGCTATTTCGGCCACAGTTGGGTCTTTCACGGACTCTTCCTATTCGGTGAGGGGCTCATCTTCTACGCCGGTCTGCTGCTGACCATCGCCTTGTGGCCCTTCGGCAGGGAGTACCGCCAGACCGATCCCAGCTACTCTCGCACACGGGGCGGGGTGGACCTGGAGCGAGCCGCCTTCTTCACCATGGCGGTCTGCACGTTGGGCTCTGCCGCCCTGGGAGCGATGGCTGGTGCCTACTTTGGCAACGGCTTTGTCTCCTTCCTGGCGGAGGATACGGTGCGTGACCCCGTCAAGACGATTCAGCAGAAGGCGGTCATCGGCCACCTGCACATCATGCTCACCCTGATCGGCATCGCCACCGCCCTGATGATCGGGCGCTGGTTCGACTTCAAGGGCATTCTGCACAAGCTGGCCATGCCGACTATGATCTTCGGGACCATCGTCACCAGCCTCGGGGCCTGGTCAGTGACCGTCACCCCCTCCGCCCACACCATCATCTATGTGGGTTCGACCTTCGTCCTGCTGGCGGGACTGCTGCTGGTCATATTCGGCTGGAGCAAGCTGGTCCGCGACCGGCTGGCCGAGCAGGGGGTTGTCCGCGCCAGCTTTGGCCAGAGGCTGAAGGCGTTGCTGCACGACCCGCTGCGCTTCGGCTCCCTCTGGCAGATGGTCTTCATGAACTTCAACGTCAGCTTTGTGGGCATCTTCATGGCGGTCAAGCTGGATGATCTCATACGGGTTATGCCCCACCGGGAGGAGCGCATCACGCTGACCGGCCACTGGCACGTCCTTTCCGCCCTGACGGCAACCATCATCCTCTGTTACTTTGCCGACATGATGGGGCTCAGGTCCAAGGCCCGCCAGTGGTTTGGCTGGGTGCTGATCATCGGCTCGGACATCGCATTTGCCAGTGCGACCATCTTCAGCCTCAAGCGCCTGTTTATCAGCGAGTACGGGCAGCAGATTCTGGTAAACCGGACCATGCTGGCCATCGACTTCGGGCTGGCCGCGGTCCTCGTCGCCCTGGCCCTCTTCCTCCTGTGGCGGCTGGCCGACCTCTTCACACGCGGCGGCCGGTGGGCACAGGAGGCGGAGAAGGAGGTGTCGCAGTGAAGCCATCGTTCCGACTGGTGACCTGGCTGCTTGCAGCGACTCTCCTCACGGCCTGCGAGGTCGCCCCCTCCGCCCCTCCTGGGCTCGCCCTGGTCACCCAGGCCCAGGCAGATCCGGAGTCGTGGATCCTCATCCCGGCCGGCCCCTTCCCCATGGGGCGCGACGAGGCGGAGACCATGGTCGATGCCTTCGAGATCATGGCCACCGAGGTGACCAACGCCCAGTTCGCTGTCTACCTCGACGCTGCCCTTAAGGCGGGGACGATCCGGCGGGAGGGCGACACCATTGTCGGCCACTACCCGGGGGACACCTTCCGTGCATACAAGCATGAGAAGGAGTATCCCGCCGGCGACTACCCCCACTTCACGTTGGGCAACCCGGCCAACCGGATCCTGCCCGATGGGGATGGATTCACGGTTCTGCCCGGCTATGAGAACCATCCGGCCACCATGGTGACCTGGTTCGGCGCCAAGGGCTACTGTGAGTTCAGCGGCGGGCGCCTGCCCACCGAAGCGGAGTGGGAGAAGGCGGCCAAGGGGACCGAACCCCAGCCCTACCCCTGGGGCCATGAACTGAGTACCGCCCACGCCAACTACTACCACAGCGAGGACCCCTTTGAGACCGCAGAGGGGTACAGCGATACCACACCGGTCGGCTTCTTCAACGGGTCAAAGCAGGGTGACTTCCAGACGATGGACGGTTCCAGCCCCTACGGTCTGTATGACATGGCCGGCAACGTGGCAGAGTGGACCAGCAACGTCTACCCCAACATGCACTACCGCTACCTGCGGGGCGGCAGCAAGGCCAGTTACGGCATCGATATGCGAACCTGGAGCCGCAACAGTGCGGAGCCCGAACACGCGAGCCCCAGCGTGGGCCTGCGCTGCGTCCGATCGCCCGGAAAGTAGGTGATCGCCCGTGCGATGGCTGCATGATCAAGGGCTGCGGGATCTCTGGTCCCTGATCAAGAGAAAGCAGACCGGCCTCCTCCTCTTCACGGGTCTGGCCGGCTACGCCAGTGGATGGGCGCCAGGGGTTCCTGCCGGAGAGTGGTGGGGGCTGACCGGCGGACTGCTGCTGGCCATCTGCGGCTCGACTGTACTGAACATGCTCTACGATCGCGACATCGATGCACAGATGGAGCGAACCCGCAACCGGCCACTGGCAGCCGGAAGGCTCTCCCCGCGCACCGGCCTGGCCATCGGGGCCAGCCTCAGTGCAGCCGGTATTCTCTGGGCTCTGGCGCTTGACACCCTCTTCGGCCTGATCGTCCTGGCCGGCTGGGGGCTGGACCTCCTCGTCTACACCGTCTGGCTGAAGCGACGGACCCCGTGGTCGGTGGTGTGGGGCGGCCTCTCGGGCTCCATGCCCGTCCTGGCGGGCCGGGTGCTGGCAGTGGGGGGGATTGACCTGGTCGGCCTGTTGCTGGCCCTGGCCGTCCTGCTCTGGATTCCCACCCATATCATGACCTTCAGCATCAAGAACGCGGCCGACTACTCCCGGGCGGGGGTGCCTGTCTTCCCCAACGTTTACGGCATGGCGGTCACACAGCAGCTGATCGGGGGATCCACCGTGGCCGCAGCGTCGGTCATGGTCCTGGTGACCTGGCTGCTGGCCCTGCCCTGGGGAGTCCTGGGCGTAGCGGGCGGCCTCGGGGCGGTGCTGGTGGGGTTGGCGGCGAACGCCATGGTCAGGCCCTCCGTTCAGGGAAACCACAGGCTGTTCAAGTATGCGTCACTCTATATGGTCGGCGCCATGGGCCTGTTGGGGCTGCACTAGAAGTCTGGTGAAAAGCTCCGCCTTACACGGAGCACGTGCTCGGTATCGGACACGAGAAACAGCCCTTTATCGTCGAAGAAAGCGTGAAAAGGGGCTGGAGAAGCGAAACAACGCAACTCGGGTAGCTTCTGGCGCATGCGTCCCTTGGCCATATCGGCCATCTCTTCGGGTCTCTTCGTTCCTTCCAGCATCGCTGACAGCATGGAGCGGCCCGAGACGCCGAGCAGATCGGTTAGGACCGACCCTAATCCACTCTGCATCTGCAACATCTGTCTTCCGGCCAGGAATCGCTTTCATGTGCTGAGCGTTGACAACGAGGATCTCCAGAACCCCTTCGAGGATGTTGTACACCGGTTTCCAATAGACTCCCGTACTCTCCATGGCCACGATCGTACACCCTGACTTCGCTAGCCAATCCCGCAAGACCATGAGGTCACCCGATGTCGTTCCGAACGTTCGGGTCTCCTTTCGGAGCAATCGGCTAAGGCCTGACCACATTAGGCACGCTACGATGGTATCTTTGTGCACGTCCATAACGAACCTCCTTCACGTGCGCTCCTACCAGGTTGTACTAGTAGGAGGCCACAAGCGGCGCCGCCGACGAGCGCCTTGTCAGACTGCGTGACGAGCTTGAGGCACCAGTTTACGGTCGACTTGTCGCACGTGGCCGTCACATCCAGTGTACCAAGGACTAGGCCATTTTCGTTCGCGGTGGCGGCGCCGGCGCCATGGAAGACTGCGTGCGAAGCTCGCCGGCCACCTGGACCGGCGCTCGTTGGGTGCCAGGGCTTTCCGGGCGCGGCGAAACACATCGGCTCTTGCGCCAGCCTGCGGTCCGGTCTGTCTCTACCCCCTTGATTCGCGGCGACGGCTACGCGCTCCTCGCGGAGGTTGCTGGGCCGCTACCCAGTTGGAGCCACATCCGGTACGGCTTTTCCGGCCCCATCCGGCCAGGTCCAGGTCAACTGTTCGTGCCACGGCAGCAGGCCGATGTACTCCCACATGCCGGGCTCCATCGGCGGCCACAGGATCGCCCGGATCGCGGCCACCGCCTGCCAGCGGCGGGCGACCTGGTGGATACAGTGGCGGCAGGCCCATTGCTGGCAGTTGGCAATCCAGTACTGCAGGGTCCGGCGGTGGCGAAAGAGCCGCGGCGACTGGCAGGCCATGGGTGATCCCTCCTCCCCCTAGCATGGCCAAAAAACGGCCGTTGAGGCCTTGACTGGCCCCGCCAGTCCAGCGGTAGGCAAGGAGAAACACCGAAGGGGGCGGCGCCGGGGAACAGAAGGAGGCAGGCCCCGCTCCCTTCGGCATGCCAGTATACCGCCGGCCTGTCACCCGTCAAGACCCCAACGGTACTCAAAACCACCTCGGGGGACTCACCCAGGAACAGAAGGAGGGCGTGCAACCGCTCAGGCACACGCCCATTCTCTTTAGATGTTACCGCTTCGGGAATCGTGTGGTAGAAGAAGACGAGGAGCACTCAGGCCAGTCTCTGTAACAACTCCAGAAGCCTCAGTCGTAGCGTGTCCGCAAAGGCCAACTCGGCCATCAAAGTTGGGTACCTGGACAGATCCCAATCCTCAAGGAAAGCATACTGGGAGTGTCGTTCGAAGAACGACTGACTCAGGTAGCGTGTCATTCTGCGGTTCCGCTGAGGGTCTTCGACTAGTGTGCGAATGCCACCTGACGCCAAGCCAGAGATAGTGGAAAAGTACTCGTTTAGGTCGGCAGTCAGGATGCTATTCGGTGCGTTCCGCAAGAACTCTTGCTCTGCGTCAGTCTCCAATTGCCTAATCTCCTCATACGGAAACGGTCTAGCAGGTGCGGCCCTCCAAAATTCGACTATTTCATGGATGGCACGCTCCAAAGTCATGTTGACTCCCTCCTCCGCTACCGGGCTCCGAACGAGATGATAGTACCATCAGGAGCAATGTCGATGTATTTGCCATTCTTGACGTAGCGAGTTACCCCTTCAACTGCTCCGTCAACTCTGAACTTCGTTGCTCCTTTCAGGCTTTTCGAGAACTCTTCCGCCTTCCGAAGATACTGCTCAACGGAACTCGCCCCAACCTCTTTACCGTGTTTCTGGAAGTGATATTGGGCGGAATCCTCCGCAGACTCAAAGCTACCCTGGTTCCATTTGGTATGATCCTGCTTCTTCGGACTGCTACCGCCGCCATCATCACCGCTTCCGCCGCCACCATCCCCCGAACTACTGCAGACCGTCATCGGCACCATAGGATCAAGAGCTTGGCAACCACGGTTCAGGTGCTCAGATGAGCCGAAGGAGAGTATCCCAGTGATGACCGCCCACCCGAACTCCAGCAGTGCCTCCCCAAGCCCCCAACCAACAGCGCCGCCAACCACGTCCCAGCCACCAGGATCTGCAGCGATTGCTCTGTTGTGGCCAGTCGGGTCCACGTAATTGACCGGGTTATTTCCCACGTAGACATACAGATTCTGAGACCAAGGCTCCCACGCAGACCCCTTATACGTATCCTGCCGTTAAGAAGCCTGGTTCCTGGACATACTCTTGAAATGGTGGCGACCGCCCCGCTTTGTTGGGTATGTTCCTGGCTCGGCTTTGGATCGGTGTCTCGTTTGAGAAGAGACGAATGGCAGCGGCTATGGTCAGCACAACAGCCAGAAGCTCTTCGAGTGCGAACTCATCAGAGACTTTCACGTCGTTTGCCACCTCCCTCCACGGAGGCGGCCACCAACCAGATTCTCCCAAGCAAGTGTGTGGGTGCGCCACCAGAACCTCTCGACAAAAGTCGGGGGGGTTTGTCATGTCCGGCCGTTAGGAAGCATGCCTCCTGGACATGCTAGTCGTAATGGCGACCGCCCCCACTTTGGATTGCTACGTCAGGCGGAGTAGTCTGGAACGGAGACTAGTTGGAGAAGAACCGAACGGCTGATGCCAGTATCAGCAGAGCAGCCAGAAGCTCTTCGAGAGTGAATTCAGCGGAGAACTTCATGAGTGTTACCACCTCCCTCTGTGGAGGCGGCCACCAACCAGATTATACCAAACGTGTGTGTGGGACCGCCAGAAGAACCTCTCGACAAACGTCGAGAGGTTCTGTCGTATCCTGACCAATGGATCAGCCTGCCAGGTGCCACGCGCAAGAGGCGAGTCCCATGCCCTGGGATTCGCCTCCTTCACGCCTTTTCCTCTCATTCAT
>JAWLHU010000024.1:0-59519 GCA_041690255.1 Symbiobacteriaceae bacterium | reverse complement strand
GTCTTAGGCAGGGAAGGGGCAGGTCTTGGGCAGGGAAGGGGCAGGTCTTAGGCGGGGAAGGGGCAGGTCTTGGGCAGGGAAGGGGCAGGTCTTGGGCAGGGAAGGGGCAGGTCTTGGGCAGGGAAGGGGCAGGTCTTGGGCAGGGAAGGGGCAGGTCTTAGGCGGGGAAGGGGCAGGTCTTGGGCAGGGAAGGGGCAGGTCTTAGGCAGGGAAGGGGCAGGCCTTGGGCAGGGAAGGGGCAGGTCTGGTCGCGCAACTAGTGACGCACGGTCGGCGTCTACTAAACGAATACTTCGACACGGAGGGATCGCTCGTGCAGGCTCGCCAACTCCTGACCGCACTCGTGATCGCAGCGCTTCTGGCCGGATGCGCTCCCGATGCGGGCACGCCGCCCAGCCCCTCCTCATCGGCACCGACAACGACCGGTCCCGCCCGCACGGCCGAGGGCCTGGTAGGGCAGGACCCCGATCCGGCGCGGGGCGACCCCCTGAGCGGTGACCCAGCTGGCAGCGGCCCGAACGGCGGTGTCACCTCCGATGCCCCCCCCGAGCCTCGCGAGTTCCCGGTCAGCCCTGCCCCAGACGTCCTGCAGCGGCAGATCTACCACTCGACCCGCGAGATCCCCGGCCCCGGCCTCTACCTCGTGGACCTGACGACGGGCGAAGTGGAAGCCTGGCAGAGCGAAAAACAGACCTACGTGGACCTCTCTGATGACCGTCGCTGGGTGGTGACCCAGGGTGAGAGCCAGGTCTACTGGGCCAATCGGGAGACCGGCAAGACCTACACCTGGAATCCCCAGGAACTGCGCCTGTTGGCTTCCGACGCCAACCGGTTCCTCTTCACCGAGGTCCGGACAGGCAGATTCTACGTGACCGATGAATCGTTCCAGGTGGTGCAGCGCTTCACATTGGACATGCCGGTCGGCAAGGCCCAATTCGCCCCCGGCGGTGGGAGTATCGCGCTCACGAGTGGCGCCTGGCCAACGGACGGGAAGCTCTACCTGGTCGACACCGAGACCGGTGCCAGTCGTGATCTGGGCCCTCCGCCCACGGCGGCGAACGGCCAGTTGGCAGGCGTTGAACTGCTGGGCCCCATCACCGATGAACTGATGGTCAGCTATGTGATCGGGGTGGTGGAGCCGTCCGGCCTGACCCGTGAGTCGAGCATCATCCGGCGGTACTCATGGAATGGGGAGGTGCTGGGCGAGTTCACCGCTGCCGGACGGGCGGCGCACATCTCCCCCGACCGGCGGCTGCTCGCTTCCGCCCAGAATCTATACCACCTGGATGAGGCCGCTGTTGTAACCGATCTGTCTACCGGTCAACCGCTATTCCGGGTGACCGGCACCGCTCCCGCCGCCTGGATGGCTGACAGCCGCGGCCTGGTGCTGGAGAGCCGGCTGCTCACTCCCTACCTGGTCTCCCTCGACGGGGACCTGCGGGATGGGCCAACGCCTCCACGGAGCACCCACTTCATCTTCCTTGACCGCCTCCGGCCCTCTCCCGACGAGCCCGGCCAGTTTCTTTACGGACTCGCCGTAATGAACGAGAGCGGCCAGGTACTGCAGCGCGTTGACCTGCCGGATGGCGACGGCTGGCTGATCCGAGACCCGGACTGGGGCGCCGACGGCCGGGAGGTGGTCATCCGTATCACCCCGCCGAGCGGCAAGGGGCTGCTCGGCTTTGAGGCGCCCCTGCACCCCGCGGTGCAGAAGCCGCCCTTCCCGGACCCCTATCTGCTCCTCGTCCAGGACCCGCAGGGCGAGTGCCTCAACCTGCGGGAATCCTACTCCCGCAGCAGCCGGGTGATCCGCTGCCTGCCCACCGGCACCCGCCTGGCCGTGGCCGATCTCTTCCAGGCGCCGGTCAAGCTGAACGAGGCCTTCTACTACGACGATGATCAGTTCTGGCTCTGGGCCCGCACCGAGCAGGGCGAGACCGGCTGGGTCTCCCTGTCGACGGGGAGCGTCGTCTGGGGGAACTAGGCGAGTGGCAGAGCCGAACGTACAAAGGATGGGGGCCTGCCCCACTGCGGGCGGCCCCCATTCGCGCCTTCCCTCCCACCAGACGGCAGCCCCTAGAGTTTGAAGCCGTGCACCCTCGCCTGGAGCTGGTTGGCGATCGTCGCCAGCGACTGGGCCGAAGCGGCCATCTCCTCTGCCGATGCGCTCATCTCCTCCACCGAGGAGGCCACCTCCTCGGCCAGGGCGGCGTCCCGACTGGTGACGTGCTGGATCTGGCCAATGGCCCCCGTCACCTGATCCGACCCGGCGGCCATCTGCTCGGTGGCCGCTGTGTTCTCCTCGGTCACGGCGGCCACGCTCTCGACCATCTCGCGGACACGACGGCTGGAGTCGGTGATCGCCGCGGCCGCCTGGCGGATCGCCTCTGCATCGCCGTTGGTCTGCTCGACCCGCCCCAGGATCTCCTCCAGCGCCTTCCCGGCCCTTGTGGCCAGGCCTGAGCCCTCCACCGCCTGGAGGCGGCCCTCCTCGGTCGCCCGCACCGCCTGGCCGGCCGTCTGCTGGACGTCTTTGATCAGGCCGGTGATCTCCATGGCGGAGTGGCCGGCTCGCTCGGCCAACTTGCGCACCTCGTCGGCCACGACGGCGAAGCCCCGGCCATGCTCACCGGCGCGGGCCGCCTCAATCGCTGCGTTCAGGGCCAGCAGGTTGGTCTGATCCGCGATCTCAGTGATCGTCTCGGTAATGCTCCCGATCCGCTCCGAGAGGTCATGGAGGTGCTCCATCTGCTCGGCGGCCTGCTGCACCGCCTGGCGAATCCGCTCCATGCCCACCACCGTCGCCTGCACGACCTGCTGTCCCTCCCGGGCCTGCGCCGAAGCGGTGTGGGAGGAGGCAGCGACCTCCTCCGCCTTCTGGGAGACGTCCTCCATTGCGATCACCATGCTCGTGACGCGGTCGGCGGTCTGCTGAACGCTGCTCGCCTGGTCGGTGGCACCGGCGGCGATCTGGGCGATGGCGCTCCGCAACTGGGTGACGACCGCGCTGGTGTCGGCCACCAGCTGCCCCTGCTCCGTGGAGCCCTCCGCCACCTGGGTGATCGCCACGGCAACCGACTGCGACGCCTGGGCAACCTGGCTCGTGGATCCGCTCAGTTCATGGGCGGAGGCGCCCACCTGGGAGCTGGACTCCCTCACCTCCAGCAGCAGGGTGCGCATGCTCTCCAGGAACTGGTTGAAGATCCGGACCAGATCGCCCACCTCATCACCGGAGGTCACCGCCAGGCGTATGGTCAGGTCGCCCCCGCCCGCCGCCAGGGCCGCAAGCTGCTGCTTCAGGTGGAGGACAGGCCTGGTGATCCCCCGGGTCAGGCCGAAGGCGGTCCCCATGGCGATCAGCACCGCGGCAATGGCGGTGATCAGGGCCGTCTGCCGTGAACGCTGAGCAGCGTCGCGGGCTCGCTCTGCCCCATCGGCAGCGATCTCGCTGGCCAGGGCGACCAGTTCTGCAGCTGCGGTAGCTGCCTCCGAGCGGTCCGCCTGGAGCTTGGCAATCGCCGCATTACGCTCCTCCTGCGAGAAGGTGGAGCGGGCGAAGAGCGCCAGAGCCCCCGTACTATACCGCTCGCTCCCCTGCGCAATGCGCTCAAGCAGGGCCTGGCCGTCTGGGGTCTCGACCCTCTCCTTCAGGCTGTCGAGGGTGGCCTCTGCGGCGTCGTGAGCCTTCGCAAATTCGGCGCTGTATGCTGGGTCAGCAGTCGCCAGGTACCCCAGGACCGTCCGCCCCTGGGTCTCCAACTGGCTCTGGAGCTGAATCGCCTCCGCGACGATCCGGTCGAGCCGTCCGGTGATATCGGCATAGGTGGTCGATACGGTGGACATCCCTCGGAAATTCACTGCGGTGACCACGCATAGCAGGAGAACCAGCCCCAGGAAACCTGTGTACAGCTTCACACCTAACGTCCATTTCATGGATTATGCCCTTCTCTCGTGGATTATTGTTCATGTATCCATGAATAGAGCGATGCAAGAGGTGTGCCAGATCTGACCATCCAGGTGTACTGCGGTTTACCGGATTCCTGCCAGCCCCTGAAGTCTGTCCATTTCCTGGACGCCGACTCCGCAAGCCCGCCACCCAGAAGGGCTGGGTGAGATCTGTCCAGATTCTGGACACTTCACCTTGGCCCGGACGGGGCGGGCAACTCCAACCGGAGGACGGTACCGTCCCCCGGGGCGCTCTCCACGATGATCGCCCCGCCCATGGCCTCCATCATCTTCAGGCTGGTCGCCAGCCCCAGGCCGGTACCCTCCGCCCTGGTGGTGAAATAAGGGACAAAGAGCCGGTCAAGGGTCTCAGGCGGGATGCCGGGGCCTGTGTCGCTGATCAGAATCGCGATCCGGCCGGGCTCCGGCAACTGGACGGCGAACGAGAGCACCCCGCCCTCCGGCATGGCCTGCAGGCTGTTGACGGCCAGGTTAATCAGCACCTGCTGCAGGAGGGTCGGGTCCGCCAGTACAGTCACCTGCCGGGGCACGATCACCCTGACCTCCACCCCCTGCAGGGCCGCCTGGGAACTGATCATCCCCACCACCCGACTGCAGAGGTCCCGCACCAGCAGGACGACTCGCTCGGGGTCCTTCGGCCGGCCCGGCCCCCGGTAGAGGCCCCGGAGGGCGTCGCCCGCCACCTGGACGGCGCTCTGGATCTCATCCACCCGGTCTGGGATCTCCTCGGCAGGGGCGCTTCGGATCAGCTCCGCACTCAGCGAGATGATCCCCAACAGGGTGCTGATGTTGTGGGCGACCCCGGATGCCAGTTGGCCCGCAGCCGCCTCACGACCGGCCACCTCCAGGCGGATCTGGCTCTCCCGCTGCTGGGTCAGATCCCGCGTCAGGCAGAGGATCGCTACGGGCCGCCCCTCATCCGGGTCGGTGACGGGGTAGATGTCCCGACGGAAGGTCTGCCCGTTGGCCAGCTGCAGCTCCATCTCCTGAACCTCCCCCGCCGGAACCTTGCCGGCTGCCTGCTCCAACTGGCCTCCCGCCTGGCTGGCCATCAGCTGCGCATGAGCGGCATTTTGCCAGACCATGTCGCCCGACATGGAGTGCAGGGCGACCCCAAGGGGGATCGCGTCGAGCGCTGCCTGGAAGAGATGCCCCTGGAGCCCGTGCACCAGCGGCAGGATCCTTCCGATCACGTACTCGTCGATCAGGCCGCGGGTGCGGCGTACCGTCATGATCACGGGGACTGCGCCGGTGCCGATCAACCAGGAGACCTCGCGAGGACAGGGTGAAGCCCAGAGGCTCTCCAGGGCCCTGGCAGCCCGCTCCCGATGGGGCGAGGGAATGAACTCCAGAATCGGCACCAGGCCGTTCGGCCGGACGCCGAATGCGAGCTCCAAGGCCCTGGCGCCGCTGACCAGCCGGCCGCGCCTGTCCAGGATGAAGCCGTTCGACCGGCGGTCGTGGATGATCACCTTCAGGAGGGAGTAGAGCGAGAGCACGCGCTGGATCGCAAGCGCACCCATGACGGCGACGCCCCCCTCCCTTGCGACGTCAAACAGGTGGTGTTCCCAGTCCATGGGGACTGCCAGCCGGCTCATGTGGGCAGAAAAGTAGGCGAGGAAGCCCAGGGGAACGGCACCGGTGAGCGAGAAGAGCAGGTTTATCACCAGCAGGACCAGAAAGGTGAGAGGCTGCCAGAGGTGGCCCCACTGTGGGGCCCAGTGGAATCCGGCGGTCACCCCGCCGATGAGGGCGGTCACCAGGAGGAGGCGAGTGAGACAGGAGGCCCGGCGGAACGGTTCGAGCAATGCGATCCCTCCTGGGAGATGTCCGTCGTATGGATGAAACGTCACTGGCGACCATTCGCGTTCCCTCTATAATAGGTGTAGACTACTGCCATTCTGCAAGATTCACACTCCGAGGTGGTTACTTTGCGCTTGCGCCCGTGGACAGACCAGCGGCCGGTAGCACTGGTGGTGGATGACGATACCTCCCTCCGCAGGGGGCTTGAACAGGCACTTTCAGGCCAGTACCGGGTTCTGGAGGCGGGCGAAGCGCCGGACGCTATCGATCTCCTGAAGACCGAGCAGGTCTCCGTTCTGCTCCTGGATATCATCCTGGCGGAATCGACCGGGTTCGCCGTGCTGGATTTCCTCAAGGGCCAGACGGGGATGGTGCCTCCGGTCGTGATCATGTCGGCTCTCGCCCCCGAGCTGGATCTCGAGCCGTACCAGACGCTGATCCGAGCGGTGGTCGCCAAGCCGTTCGCACCGGACGAGATGCTGGCCCTCCTGCTCCGAAGCGAAGGGGCGGACCCCTGGCCCGAGCCTGCTCTGGCTGCGGGCAAGGCCCGGGTCCTCCTGGTAGATGACAACCCGCAGTTCCTCAGGAACCTGGTGGCCTACCTGCGCGGCAGGGGGTACGAGGCCGATGCGGAGCAGACTGCCGGCGGGGCACTGGACGCGCTCTCCCTGGGCAGGTACGATGCGGTGGTCGTCGACTGGATCATGCCCGAGGTGAATGGGCTGGCCCTCCTGAAGGAGATCAGGGCGAGGCTGCCCGAGCTCCCGGTGCTCCTGATGACCGGGCACGGCGCCCCCAGCCTTGCCCGGATCGCACGGGAAGCGACCGCCGCCGATGTGCTGATCAAGCCATTCCCACCCAAGGCCCTGCCGACGGCCCTGGAGAAGTGCCTGAAGCGACCCGTGGGTCTCCCCAGCGACTCAAGTGATCACCCGAGTGACGACCTGACTGACCGCCGTGGGGCCTGCCCGGCCCATAGCGAGGAGATCAGCGGGAGGAGCCGCGCGATCCGGCAGGCCCGCCAGGAACTTCAGCGGGCCGCCGCCACCGACTCCAACGTCCTCCTGCTCGGAGAGACGGGCACGGGGAAGGAGCGGTTCGCCCGCACCCTGCACAACCTCAGCCGTCGGGCTGCGGCCCCCTTTGTCGCCGTCAACGCGGCAGCGATTCCGGAGCCGCTGCTGGAGTCCGAACTGTTCGGCTATGCGGGCGGCGCCTTTACCGGGGCCCGCCGGGACGGACACTCGGGCAAGTTCATCCAGGCGGATGGCGGCACCCTCTTCCTGGATGAGGTCGGCGACCTGCCGCTCACCCTCCAGGCCAAGCTGCTCCGAGTCCTGGAGGAGGGCGAGGTCGCTGTGGTGGGAGGAGCGACGCACCGGGTGGATGTGCGGGTCGTGGCCGCTACCCACCGGGATCTCGATGCCATGGTCCGACGGGGCCAGTTTCGGGCCGATCTCTTCTACCGTCTCCACGTGATCGTGCTGCGGCTTCCCCCCCTGCGGGAGCGCGCAGAGGACATACCCGACCTGGCCCGGGAGATCCTGGAGGCGCTAGGCAGGCGCAACGGTCGCCCGGAGGTGCAGCTGAGCAGCGAGGCGCTCGCCCGGCTGGCCGCTTACGGCTGGCCGGGAAACGTGCGGGAGCTCCGCAATGTCCTCGAGCGAGCACTCGTTTCGGCTCAGGGACCGACGATCCTTCCCCTCCACCTGGGGCCCGAGTTTCGCCGCTGCACCCCGCGGCTGGCATCGTCGGAGGCCGGCGGCCCTCTGGACCTGGCCGAGGCCGAGAAGGAGACGATTCTGCGCGCCCTGGAGGCCGCCCAGGGCAAGAAGGCGGAAGCGGCAAGGCTCCTGGGCATCTCCCGGGCGGGGCTCTATGCGAAGCTGAAACTCTACAGCATCGGCTGAGGCTCGTGCTCGGCAAAACGCAGAGCCACCCCCGCCATAACGGGAGGGTGGCTCTGCGACTTACCTAAAACTTCTTGCAGGCCTCACCGGCCAGCTTCGCCTCGCAGCCGAAGCCCCATTCGAAGTTTTCCACCTGGGCGCCAAGCTCGCCCTTGTTGTTGGCCTTCAGGCAGAGGGGGCCCGCGCACTCCTTCGCCTCGCCGGCGAAGCCGCATTCGGAGAAGCTGATACCGCCGCCGCCGGCCATGGGGCCGGCCTGGCACTTGGCCTCGGCCTTGATCTTCGTCCCGGTATCATCGGTCCCGCCGAAGGGATCGACCTCGTAGCCCATCCCAATGCCGAAGCCGATCTCACCGCAGACCGAGACATCCCAGTCATCGTCAATGCAGACCTTCGCACCGCCGCCCACCTTCACGTAGACAGAGCCACCGACGCAGAAGAGGCCTGTCGGGTCCTGCAGGCTGATCGGGTTGTTGGCCACGTAGACATAGAGGTTGGCCTGCTTGCCCTGGAAGAGGATCGGGTCACGGGCCGTCCAGCGCCCTGCCGCCGGGTCGTAGTCTCGGAAGCCGAACCGGAGCAGTCCGGTGGAGGCATCGCGCAGCCCGCCGGCAAACCCGATGGGCAGGTCAAAGGACGGGTTGCTGTCGCTGATCAGATTGCCGAAGCTGTCATAGGACAACACCTTGACCACCGAGCCGGCGGCGTCAGCCACCACCTTGGGGGTCCCGACCTGATCGGCGGCCACGTAGAAGAGGCTCCCGTTCCGGCGCAGGGCATAAATGATCCCCGCGTCGTCGTAGAAGAGGGTGCTGACCGCCCCGTCGGGGTGGCGGATCTCCGAGACCTGGAACGGGTTGAGCGGGTTGCCGTAGAGGTACTGGTAGGTGCCATCGGCATCGGTGCGGCTCACCTGGCGGCCCAGACCATCGTACGTGTAGGTGATCGTCTGTCCGCCGGCCAGGGTGGCTGCCAGCAGCTCACCGCGGGCGCTGTAGCGGAAGCTGTCGGCCCCGCGCCCCGTCAGGTAGCCGGCGGCGCTGAAGCTGTAGCCGGTGCCGTCCAGGCTGGTCAGGCGATCCTGTGCGTCGTAGGTCGCCGTCCGCTCAGTTCCTCCCTCCACCTGGCTGCTGACCCGGTTGCCGTTGGCATCGTACCGGTAGCGCTCCACGAGAATCCCGTCGCGGGTCACTTCGAGGAGTTGACCGTCATCATCGTAGATGTAGCCATAGGTGTGGGCTGTGCCCGCCACCGACTCCACCCGGCTGATGATCCGCCCCATGGCGTCGTAGCCGAGGGCCATCCGGTAGATCTCCCGATCCGCAACGGTGTGGGTCCGGGTCGCCAGCAGGCCGGAATCGGCGCCCACGGGCGGGGCCGCCAGGCTCGTGGTCGGGGTGGCAGCAAGGCCCGGGAAGCCGTAGGTGAGCGGCTCCATGGCGAAGAAGGAGGCCTCGTTCATCGTCAGATCCCGGATGGGGCTCGCCCCGGGCATGTAGGTCAGGTAGCACGAAATGTAGTCGGGAACGGCATCATAGAGGCTGATCATCACCCGGGAGTCGCTGATTGAGACGAATGCGATCGGGATCTCCTGGAACCCGTCAGGCGTGTCCGCCACCAGTTCAAAGTCCTCCGGCGACGGGATCGAGGTGGGATCAAGGGGCTCGCTGTAGTTCAGGAAGACCATGGTGCCGAACCGGTTGCCCGACTGGAGCTGAGGCGGCATGCGGTCCTGATCTGCCAGGTTGGTCACCGCCAGGTCCGTCAGCGGGGGCACCTGGTTGCCATACAGGTCCTGGAGCGGCACCTCGCCCGGGGTGTATGAGAGAGTGACCAGATCCCCCTTGGCGACGGCGGTGGCAAGGGTGAGGCTCAGGCTCTCATCCAGCAGGGCCACTGCCAGCGGCGCAGCCTGGGCCGCCCCGTTCACGCGGACCACGAAGTCGCTGGTCGCCGGCACCGAGGCCGGATCGAGCCGCTCGCTGAAGCGCAGGAGGAGCTGATCCCCCTCCACCTCCGCCGTGCTCACCTGAGGCGGCACGGTGTCGGCCAGGGTGGTGACCGTCACCGAGGGACCGGTAGCGGACCAGTTGCCGCTCAGATCCCCCGCCTCTACCCGGAAGCTGTAGCTGGTATCCGGCAGGAGGCCGGTCACCTGATGGCTCTGCGCATCGCCCGGGAGGGTGGTGAGCAGCAGATGATCCTGGTAGATGGCGTAGCGGCCCACCGCCTGGTTATCCGCCGCCGGGCTCCAGTTCAGGGTCAGCCCCTCATGGGTCACCGCGGAGGTGGTGAGGCTGCTGCCGGCGGGCCAGGTCGGAGGCTCTGATGGCAGCCAGGCGGTGAAGAAGATGTCGATGAGGTTGTTCTCATCAGCGGCGACGAGGTTCGAGGCGAGCGAGGTGTAGACGGCGGTGAGGCCATCATCATTCAGATCGATCTCGGTCCGGATATCGGCGTCGGCCTCCTCGCCTGTGGCCGAAAGGCTGAGGCGGAGCGTCTCGCCGGTGGTCCGGTCGTGGCGGAAGAGGTCGGTGTTGTAGTTGCTGTCCCCCTCCACCAGGTTGGCCGCCGGCGAGGTGAAGAGCGCATAGCGACCATTCTCGCTGATCCGCCAGGCCTCCGCCGTGTCGTTGGCCGGGATGCCGTCAGATGCCACGTCGACCCGCTGGTTGCTGACCGCGCCGGCCTCGTCGAAGATCCCGTCCGCATCGGCGTCCCGGTCGTGCAGGACCAGGGCCGGGTTCGAGCCGGCGCCGGTCAGGTTTGGGGCATAGCTCTGGAAGAGGACGAAGCGGCCATCGGCGCTGATTTCGGGGTCGTAGTTGTAGCCGGTGGCTTCGGTCAGGTCCTCCGCCACGCTGACTGCGACAATGGCGTCGGTCTGCAGACTCTGTGCATAGACCTGCCGGATCCCGCTGGCGGCGGTCTGGGTATAGACCACCCACTCTCCCCCGGCGCTGAGGCGAGGAGCGCCGATCTCGGCCGGCAGGGTGCGCTCGGTCATCGCTTCGGGCTCATCGAAGATCCCGTCTTCGTCGGTGTCCCGGTCGATCACCTTGGTGAGCCAGTTGTACATGGTCGGGGCGGTGAAGAGGACGTAGCGGCCATCCTCGCTGACCGACGGTGTGCGGGCATCACCCAGATAGATCTCGGAGACCCGGCCGGTCTCCCGGTCGTAGGACCAGAGGCTCTCACTGTGGTAGACGCCGCTGCCATAGGTGGCCGGGGCGACGGTGTAGATCACGTGGCGACCGTCGCCGCTGATCGCGATCCCGCTGACACCGCTCTGCCTGGCCCGCTCGGAGCCGTCAGCGTAGAGGCTGACCCGCTCCACTTGGCCCAGGGTCCGGTCCAGGACGAAGACGTCGGCACAGCTCGCGGTCCCGGTGTAACTGCAGTAGTTGTTGGTGTCGTCGGGGACCAGGTTGGTGGCCCAGGAGACGAAGGCGATCGCAGAGCCGTCCCCGCTGACCGCGGGATGTGCGCTCTGGCCGTCCGCTGGGAGGCCGTCGGCGGAGAGGCTGGCCCGCAGGGTGGTCAGCTCGCCGTTCAGGCCACCGCCGCCGGGGGTGGTCACCGCTGTGGTGGGGCCGCCCGCCGTGCACTGGTCCGCCCCGTCGCAGGCCTCCACCGCGATCAGGTAGTCGCTGCCGGGGGTCAGGCCGAGCAGTTCGACGGTCGTCACGCTCCCGGCGACCACCGCCCGGACCGCTCCGTTGACGATCAACCGATACCGGTCCACCGCCACATCATCCGATGCAGCCGGCCAGGAGAGGGAGACGCTGGTGGATGAGAGACTGCTGACCGCCAGGCTCGCCCCAGCCGGCCAGGTGGGCGGCAGGTCGGGCGGGGTGGTCAGGGTCAGGGCGGGCCCCTGCTCCGACCACTGCCCCGTGGCATCGCCCGCCTCCACCCGGAAGGTGTAGCTCGTCGCAGCCGCAAGGTCGGTCACGCCAAAGCTGGTGATATCCGCCGGGAGGGTGGCGACCAGGAAGCCGTCCTGGTAGACCCGGTAGCCGGTCAGGGCCAGATCATCCACCGCGGGGGGCCAGGAGAGGGTGAGGCTGACCGGGGTGGTATCGGTCGCGGTCAGGCTGCTCCCCGCCGGCCAGGTGGGCGGCCGGTCGGGCTCGGTGCGGACCCGGAGGGTCGGTCCGGTCGTCGTCCAGTTGCCGGCGGCGTCGCCGGCCTCGATCTTGAAGCTGTACTCCGTGTCGGCCTCCAGGCCGGTGAGAGCGTAGCTGGACATGTCACCCGCCACGACCGCCAGGATCAGACCATCGTGGTAGATGCGGTAGCCGCTGACCGCCACGTCATCCTCGGCCGGGGTCCAGGTGAGGGTCAGGTCCAGGATCCCCAGATGGCTGGTGGTCAACTGGCTGCCCTCCGGCCAGACGGGTGCGCCGAAGTCATCGCCACCGGTGTAGTAGCGGTAGTCGATCCGCAGGTTCTCGTCGGTCACCTGGCTGGGCGCCCCATCCGGACCCTCCCGGCGGATACGGAATGGGCCGTAGCCGGTCAGCTTGCCGTCGGCGTCGTAAGTCAGGAGCGTCTCGGGGCCGCTGTCGAAGGTGATCGACTCCAGGAGGAAGTCATCGTTGTACCGGTAGGCGTACTCCCCCTGCGCCACGCCGGTCCAGCTCATGCTGGTGGTCAGGTCGGCGTCGTAGGTGAGGTTGATCGTCTGCGCCGCCTCGCTGCCGGTCGGGGTCCACCGAATGGCGGAGGCCCGGTCGGTCTGGTCGGCGTAGTCAAACTCGGTGATCGCCTCGTCGTAGGTCAGGGAGGCGGCACGCCCGCCCTCATCCCGAGTGAAGCGCTGGATCCGCCCGTCGGGCAGGTTGTAGGCGATCCGCACGCCATCCAGATCGTAGGCGGTGGTGAAGCCCCCGCTCTCCGGCGGCGTGTAGCTCGCTGTCTGGCCCGTGGGCATGTAGTCAATCCGATGGGTCGCACCGCTGGGGAGGATCACCCGGATCGGGTTGCCGTCCAGGTCATAGACCAACTGGTAACGCTGCTTCTCCGGCGACTCGGTCAGGATCAGCCGGTCGGCCTCGTCGTAGCTGTACCTGGTCTGCCGCCCGGCGGCATCGGTGCGGGAGATAATCCGATTCCGCTCGTCGTACCCGAACTCCCAGAAGAGGTCGCCCTGCTCCAGCCGGCTCAGCCGCCCCATGGCATCGTACTGGTAGAGGATCGGGGCGGTGCCGCTGCCCAGATCGTACTGCCGCTCAACCACCCGTCCCCAGGTATTGAGCATGACACGGGAGGTGCGCCCTTCGGGGGTGACGGTGGTCACGCTCCGGTCTGTGCCCTGGTAGGTGACCGTGTAGGTGTTGCCGTTGATCGTCATCCGCTCGGTGACGGTCTCGGGACTGAAGTTGCTCTCGGGGTCGACCAGGGTGACCGTGCGCTCCCGGGTCGTCAGTGCCTTCAGCCCCCCGGGCGAGGTGACCTCAATGCTGGTCAGGACCGGCACCAGCATGCCCCAGCGGGGATCCGCCCCCTGGATCACCTTCACCTTGACATTCCTGGCATCGGTGATGAGGGTGCTGCCGTCGGGGTAGACCTCCGCCACGGTGGTCGCGCCGCCGGGCTCGGTCTTGGTCCGGCGGACCACCTCGCCATCCAGGTACTCGGTGGTGTAGACCATCACTGCCCCCTCGGCGGTGGTCAGGGTGACGGTATGACCATTCGCCGTCGCACTGCGGCTCAGTTCCTTGTAGCCGCCCTCGGCGTTGGTGTCCCGGGTCAGCCGGCCCCGGTTGTCGTAGGCGAAGGTGGAAGTCGCCCCGCCGGGCTTCTGGAAGGTGCCGAGCAGACCACCGGGATGGTAGGTCAGGCGGGTCGTCTCGCCGGCCGGGTTAGCAATGCTGCTCAGGTAGCCCTCCTGGTCAAGGGTCAGCCTGGTGGTCTGTCCGCCCGGTGCGACGATGGTGATCGAGTTGTCCGGGCCGCGCAGGATCCGGGTCATGTTGCCGAAGCTGTCCTCGACCGCTGCGAGGCGGCCGTCATCCGTGTAGTGGAACCGGTAGCGGAGGGAGCCGCTCAGCCCATCCAGGGTCTGCAGATGCCGTCCGCCGGCATCGAAGAGATAGACCTCGCCACCGTCGGTGGACGGGATCAGGCTGGCGCCGGTCACCAGGTCGGAGACCCGGCGGACCCGATGGTTATACCTGTCGGCGATGTAGAGGCTGCCGTCGGGCGCTGTCGCAATCCCCTCGGGCAGGTAGAGGTGCGCCTGTCCGGCGGGGCCGCGATCCCCACCGTACCCCTGGACGCCGGTACCGGCCACGGTCCGGATCACGCCATCGGGGCCGACAGCCCGGATCCGGTTGTTGAGCCGGTCGCTGATATAAAGCGTGCTGTCAGCGCCCACAGCGAGGCCGGAGGGGAACTTCAGCTGGGCCTGAGCAGCCGGGCCGCCGTCACCGCTGAACCCGCCCGTGCCACTACCGGCCACGGTGCTGATGATCCCGTCGGGGGTGACCCGACGGACCTTCTGGAAGGTCTGATCGGCCAGGTAGACGGTGCCGTCCGGCCCGACGGCCACGCCACTGATCGAGCCCAGTTCCGCCGCCGTGGCGAGCTCGCCGTCGCCACCCTGGCCGTAGAGCCCGGACCCGGCAAAGGTGGTGATCATACCATCCGGTGCGATCCGCCGGATCCGCTGGTTTGAGGAGTCAACAATGTAGATGCTGCCGTCCGGCCCAACGGCCAAGTCCGTCGGGTGGTACAACTGGGCCTCCGTGGCCGGGCCGCCGTCACCGCTGAACCCGTTGGTGCCGGTGCCGGCCACCGTGCTGATCACGCCGTCGGGCGAGACCCGCCGGACCTTGTGGGCGTTGCGCTCGGCAATGTAGAGGCTGCCGTCCGCGCCGATGGCCAGGCCGAACGGGCCATTCAGTTGCGCATCGACGGCGGGGCCGCCGTCGCCCGCGTTCCCCTGCCGGTTGCGGATCCCGGCAACGGTAGAGATCAGCCCGTCCGGCCCCACCCGGCGGACCACCGACCGGGTGGGCTCGGTGATGTACAGGCTGCCATCGGGGGCGACCGCCACATCGCCCGGCTCATCCACCCAGGCCCGTGGGGCAGGGTAGCCGTCCCCATCGATGTCGGCGCCCACCAGGCCATTGCCGGCCACCGTGCTGATGCTGTTCAGCGAGCCCAGGTGCCGGCGGCTCCCATCGCCCTGATAGACCACCTGCCCCCTGGCATCGTAGATATGGTGCGGGCTCAGGGTCCAGCCGCCAAGTCCGGCAGCCCGGGAGTCCCAGGCGCCGACCATGACCGTCCACTCGGTCCAGAGGATAATGTCCTGGTTCGCCCGCCCCATGTTCATCAGCCAGCCCGGCCCACCGCCGAAGCTCGCCTCGTAATCGGAGCGGGAGGGATAGTACTGGGCCTCGTAGCTGTACCCGATCTCGACCCGGGCCGGCACCTCCCCCTGGATCTCCCGGCCGTACCCGTCCAGACCGTTCCAGACATAGGTGTAGCTCTGGTCCGGGGCGGCGCCGAAGCTCGCCTGGAAGCGCTGCCCGGCAACGCTGACCCGCAGCTCGACCGAGCTGAGGCTCTCCGGCACGCTGGATCCGGTCAGAGGGATTTGTATGGTGTAGGCCTCCGTGGAGCCGCCGGGCACCCGGTCGCTCTGGTAGGCGAGGGCGAAGGGCGTACCGGTGACCGGCACCACCTCGCCGAGCAGTTGGTTCTGGCACTCGATGATCGAGCCTGTCTCGTCGCACCGGCCATCCCCCGGGCGGCCAGACCGCGGCCTTTTCCTGGCGCTCTCGGCGTCGGATGGCGGTCCGTACGGCCAGTTGCAGTCAAACGGGGTGAAGTGGGTCAGGGCGACGCGCCAGAGGCTCGTCCCGGGCTCGTAGAGGAGTGCGAGCTGGGCCAGTTCTGCCGCATCGATCCCGAGGGCCTGCAGTTCCGAGGCGCTGTCCGCCTGGCCGTCGCCGTCCGTGTCCACCTGGGCCAGGCCGGCGGCCTCCCCGACGATCGCCACGACGCGGCCGTTCTCCGTCGGCACCCACTCGCCCACCAGCCGGTCGTAGTACCCGACGGGGACGACCTCGCCCACGGGGAACTCGCGGAAGTTCTCCACGTAGAAGGGGACGGGCTGACCGAAGCGGACCTCGGTGGCACCGGCCGCCAGGGCCTCGTCCACGCTCAGCTCCACGGCATAGGTATACCCGGTGGATGGGGGCAGTTCACCGGGCATGGCCGCCGGTCCGCCGGGCCCCACCGTGAACTCGGTTGCCCGGACGTCCATGCTGGTCAGGGGCAGGCTCTCGCCGCCTGGCAGGAGCATCTCGGCGGTGGTCCCCGGCTTGAAGAGCAGGGTCGCCTGCCGCCGGCCGTTCTCGTCGACCACGGGATTGCCCCTGGCCACCTGGATCTCCTGCCCCCCTGCCAGATCAATGCTCGTCACCCGGCTGTCCAGCGGGACCACGGCGACGTCGGGCAGCCAGGCGTAGTCCTGCCAGGGCGCCTGGACGTGCCGCTGGGCGGGGAGATGCCCCTCCTTCGCGTAGACGACGGTAAGCGGCCCCCCGCCGTTGACGGCCAGGTCAAAGAGGCCGTCAGCCCGGGAGAGGGTCTGGCCGAACTCCGGATGGTCGAGCACGGAGATCGTCACACCCGGCAGCGGCTGGCCGTCCCGGGTGATCACCCGGCCGCGCAGCACGGCGACCCGCGCCGCCTCGATCGTCTCCGGATCAACCCCGGTCTGGACCGGGTTCTCGCCCTCGTAGAGGAAGCGGACCGAATCCGCCAGGCCGGGCATACCCGTACTCTCGGTGGGCGGCCCGATCAGGCTGACGACAGTCACTTCCACCGTCGCCGTCACCCCGTGCTCGTTCGCGGTAATGGTCGCGACGCCATCGGCCACGCCGGTGACGAGCCCATCCTTCCTTACCGTGGCCACGCTCTCGTCCGACGAGGTGTACGTGACCTTTTGGGTATAGTCCTTCTCCTTGCCGTTGCGCAGTTCGCCGGCCACGACCAGTTGCCTGGTCTGTCCGGCCTGCAGGAGCAGTTGGGCCGGGTCAACGCGCAGTGCGCGCACAGGCCCGGTCAGCTCCGCCCTGGCGGGAACCGGTGCCGGAGCGTCGCCGGCCCCCTTGGCCAGGGCCGTCGGTGCCAATCCCTGGATCACCAGGAGCAGCGACAGCAGCCAGACCAACAGATTCGGGCGCCGCCTGGTCCCGGAGCCCCTTCGGAATCTCTGCATGGTACCTACCTCCTCAGCCTGTGAATTGCTCCAATCAATCAACAAGTCTAGGTGGCGCGCAGAGAAACGGCATGGCTCCGAAGAGCCATGCCGTCTCACCAGGCAGAGCCATTTTCCGGCGGATAGGCGAATCAGAGGATCCCCAGGTCCCGCCCCCGGGCGACGGCCTCGGTGCGGGAGGCCGCTCCCAGCTTGCCCAGCAGGTTGGCGACATGCCGCTTCACCGTGTGTAGGCTCAGGTAGAGCTCCGCGCCGATCTCCTGGTTGCTCCGGCCCCGGGCGATCAGGCGTAACACCTCCACCTCCCGCTGCGTCAGGCTCCCGCCGGTCTCGGGGACCACGACCGCCTCCTCCGCGGGCCGGACTCCCAGCAGGGCGAGGCACTGTGCGGCAAACTCCCGGCAGACCGACCGCCGGACCGCCTCCTTGAGCAGGGGAACGGCTACTTCCGGCCCCTCCCAGAGGATTGCCCCGGGCGCCCCCTCCCGCTCGTACTGACCGAGGGCCACCTTCAGGTGGGCCATGGCCTCATCGGTCCGACCCCGGCGGAGCAGGGCAAAGGCGACGATCACCCGGGCGCTGCTGAACTCGATCAG
Organism: Symbiobacteriaceae bacterium; assembly: GCA_041690255.1. Classification (GTDB taxonomy): domain Bacteria; phylum Bacillota; class Sulfobacillia; order Symbiobacteriales; family Symbiobacteriaceae; genus JAWLHU01. The sequence continues at coordinate 42,003 of JAWLHU010000024.1, read as the reverse complement.
CCAGGCGCGCCGCTCCTGTCCCTCCACGACAAAGCGCAGGGCCGCAGCGGGGTCTCCGGGGCTGCCATCGAGGGCGTTGAGCAGGACCTCGAGGGCCGGAACGGCGGCGTAGCGGGCGGTGGGCCCGAGGCGGCTCTCCATGGCACGAAGCCGTTGCAGAATGGCCCGGGCCTCGTCGACCCGGCCGGTCTGCAACGAAAGCTTGCCCTGCAGGTAGAGCAGACCGGTCATGCGATGGGGGAGCATCGCCTCGCTCCCCGAGTCGCGCTCCAGCCAGGCGATCCGTCCGGCCAGCTCCTCCGCCGCCGATGCACCGCCGCCCTGGTAGGCCCGCAGGAGGGCGATCATCACCCCGATCCCGATGTCGATCCAGCGCAGGTGGCCGAAGCGGCTGCTGTTCGCCAGCGCCCGCTCACCGGCCTCGATGGCCGCGCCCCACTCCCCCCGCCACATCTGCAGGAGGGCGGTCACCGCATCGATCGTCGCCGCCAGGGGAGTCGGGCCCTCGGGCAGGATCCGCCGGGCCACCTGCCGGTACCGCTCCAGGTGGCCAAGCATCCCCGGGGAGAGCGTGAAGGGCGGGTGGAGTTGAAACTGGTTGATCAGTTGCGCCATCTCATCGGGGTCGGTAACCCCCTCCGCCAGGTGCAGGGCCTCATCGATCCGGGAATGGGTCACGGGACCGGCTTCCACCCGGGCGGGCAGGCTCTCCAACAGCCAGAGCAGCCGGGCCCGCTCACCCCGAGAGAGGGGACAGTTCAGGGCCTCCCTGGCGGCCGCACCTGCCCGCTGGTAGTCGTTGAGAAAGGCGCAGCCGTGGGCGATATTCACCAGGGCCTGGCCGGCCGCTTCGGCATCATCCGCCGCAGCCAGCCGCTGCGCCGCCGCCTCCAGCAAAGGGATCGCTCGGGTATACTCCCAGCGCTGATGCAGATGCAGCCCCTTCACAAGCTGGAGATAGGGGTACCGGGCGGCCGTCTCCTCCGGGAGCTGCTCCGCCCACCGGCAGATCGCCTCCAGCGATGCGATGCGCCCAGGGCCCCTCGCCATATGGACCAGGGCCCGGGCCGCCTCGTCCCAGCGCTCCGCCGCCAGCAGGTGGTGGATGCGCCTGTGCGGGCGTGCTTCTGCCGCAGCAGCGCGCCCGTGTAACTCCCGGACCCGCTCGGCGCCCTCCTGCTCCAGCTTCCGGAGGAGGAACGCCCGGAAGAGATCGTGGTACCGGTAGGAGGGCTCCCGCCCGCCAAGCCCCGCCATGAACAGGTTCTCGCGGTAGATCCGCTCCAGGAGGGCGTGGGCCTCCGGGTCGCCGGTGACCGCTGCGCAGAGGGCCGGGGTCAACTCGGGGAGGATGGCGGTCTGGACCAGGAAGCGGGCGGTCTCCTCGCCCTGGCAGGCCCAGACCTCCTCGGCCAGGTAGCTGTACACCTCCTGGTCGGCCCTGGCCAGCACCGATGCCAGGTCATCGTACCGGGCGGTCTCCGTCTGGGCCAGGGTGTTGGCGAGCAGGGCCAGCCCGGCCGCCCAGCCCTCCGTGCGCTCCTGCACCGCCAGGGTCTGCTCGGCGGTCAGGCTCAATCCGAGGGTCTGCTGGAAGAACTCGCTCATCTCCGCCGGGGTGAAACGCAGGTCGCTCAGCCGCACCTCGGCCAGCCGGCGGCGGACCCGGAGCCGCGCGAGGGGCAGCGGTGGGTCGTTCCGGGAGATCAGAACGACGTGCATATGCGGCGGCATTCGCTCCAGGAGGTAGCTCAGGGCGGCCATGGCCTCCCGATCCGCCAGGCGGTGCAGGTCATCCAGCACCAGGAGGAACGGCGTGGCAATATGGGCCAGGATCTCGTTGATCAGGGCGCTGACGACCGCCTCGGCCTGCTCGCCGGGGTAGCCCCTCTCGCCCAGGTAGGGCAGCAACTGCTCCCCCAGGTGGGGACTGATCTGCCGGAGGGCCATGATCACGGCGGCGATCAGCCGCTCCAGTCCATTCTCCTGCTCGTCCAGGGAGAGCCAGGCCAGCGGCATCTCCCGGCTGTGAGCGGCGAAGGCCGCACCCGCTGTGGTTTTGCCCGATCCGGCCGGCGCTGAGATCAGGATCACCGGGTAGGTGCGGAAGAGGTTCTGGAGCAGCCCCATGATTCGCGAGCGGGCGGTGCCATCGATCCGCGGCAGCGGCGGATGGAGCTTGGTCTGCGCGATGGGAAAGAGTGCGGCTGGTCTGGCTCTGTTCACAACGGCTCCTCCCTGGGGGACCTGGCTCAACTGGCTGTAGAATTCTATATTCATACAAGAAAATGTGCCCATTCTCCTGCCGCGAAAGGGCATACGGGAGGGCCCCTTCTTCGAGCACCAGTCCGGGGCGTGTCCACGAGGAACAAGCGCTCCACCCAGTCCAGACCTGCTACACCTGAGTGCTAAGTTAAGCTCGCGTTCGAATGAGGAGCCGAGGCACCAGGATCGCCGCCACAACTGAAACGCCGCCTGCCACCAGGTAGACGGGCCTCACGCCAAACAGGTCGGCACTTCCAGAGGCCACGGTCCTCAGTAGCAGATCAGAGAAGGCGAAGATAGCTCCCGTTGCACTGATGATGCGACCTCTGAGGTTGTCTGGGACGCCGGTCTGGAAAAGTGCATTCATGGCAGTACTCCCTACGGTCGCAGAAAACCCATTGACTGCGTATCCCAGGAGCATACCAGGAAGCCCGGTCGAGAGCCCTAACCCCACCATGGCCAGGCCGCTAAACGCAGCACCCAGTCCCAGCAGGCGGAGTGCTGTGACCCGCTTGCTGAGCAATGCCGACACCACCCCAGCGGCTATCGCGGCACCTGCGGTGACCGAGAGGGCGAGTCCCATGGACTCTGGCTTCAGGCCAAGAGTCCCCTGCATGAAAGGGATCGCCAGTGCTGACCGGGTCACAAATCCGACGGATGTAAGTATGATGAACACCACATACGCCTGAACCACCTGACTTGACCGAATGAACGCTCCAGCTTCCACAACGTCGCCCCACAGGGATTGCGGTTGGCGTTTGGAGGGCGCCGGTCGGGTCTGCGGCACCAGGAGCAAAGTGAATACCGCCCCTACGACGAACGAGGCCCCGTCAATGAGGAACGCCATGTGGATACCCCACAGGCTCACCACCACACCCGCCAGACTGGGACCGACCAGGAGGGCCAGCGACCGAACCGTTTGCATAAGACCATTCAGTCGCAGCAACTGCTGACGATCATTCACCAGAGATGGCATCAGGGCCATAAACGCCGGAAAGAAGAAGCTCGACACGGTCGCTTGTGCAGAGGAGACTATGTACAGATACCAGAGTTGTGACGCGTCCCGAACGAAGATGAGCGAGGTGGCGAGTACAGCGTTAGCGATATGGGCTCCGACCATCAGCCGTTTTCGATCCATTCGATCCGCCGCAAGACCGGCAACCAGACCTGCTGCTACCCTGGCAGCGGATGCCACCATAGCGATACCGCCCACAGCAAGGGCTGAGCCCGTCAAGTTGTAGACTAACAGGCTGCTCGCAAAGAGGCTGAAATGATCGCCAATGCTAGAGACTACCTGCCCTGTCCAAAGGCCGATCATATTTCGGAGCACCCCCGGGGGTTCCCGGAGGAGGTCTCCGATTCCGCCAACTCTCCTCAGATGCTCATCCTCCTCACGTGGTTATGAAGCGTTACCGGGACAGGAACGGTCCAGTCCTGCCAGTAGGACTATCCGTGGGGCCATTCTCGATGCCGACCTTGGAGAGAATCGACCGAACCGTACGTAGGGCAGAGACCGCTGTAGTAAGATCAGATTGACTCAGTTGGGAAAGCGCATGACCGAGGAGCTTATCGACATCGGAAGGATCATCATCTGCGTTGGCCCTCTCTGTCACGTAGAACCTCCAGAGACGTTGGTCATTGGGGTCCGGCTCCCTTCGTATCAACCCCCTCTCCCCGAGCCGTGTGCAGAACCTCGAGACCTGGCTCTTCGCCATCCGGAGTCGACGACTCAACTCCGAGACCGTAAGCCCTGGTTCCACCGCCAGGCGCTTGACGAGAATCGCTTCCTCGATCGATAGGTCTGCTTCCCGCAGGGCTGCGGTCATTCGCTGCCGAAATAGGCGTCCAACATCGCCCAGCAGAAGCATCCACTCCGTCTGAAACTCCTGGAGAGACCTTTGCTTCTCGTCTGTCACATTCTCTTTCCTCCCTTCGATCGTTCCAATAGGAACGTTCCTACTGGAACGATAATGCACCCATTTCGTGCTATTGTCAACAACAGAATCTGGTGGGAGCGTCCACCGCAGAACCACCCTTCCCCGCCCGCAGGAGGAGGGCTCACAGCCGTGGAACTCTACGCCAAGCGAAACTCGCAAGGGGGTCCGGACCGTGGACCGCGAACCCGCCTACCGGATCATGCTGATCGAAGACGACCCCAAGATCGCTCAGATTCTGGCCGAAGACCTGGAGCGGTATGACTACGCCATCACCATTGCCCGGGACTTCAGCCGGCTCAAAGATGAGTTCCTGGCCTGCAAGCCCGACCTCGTCCTGCTGGATATCAACCTGCCCCGCTACGACGGCTACTACTGGTGCCGGCAGATCCGGACGATCTCCAAGGTCCCGATCATCTTCCTCTCCGCCCGCGACGGCGATTACGACCAGGTCCGCGCCCTGGAGAACGGGGGCGATGACTACATAACCAAGCCGTTCAATCTGGACCTCGTCCTGGCCAAGGTGCGGTCCACGCTCCGGCGCGCCTACGGCGAGTATGCCCTCGCCCGTGACCCCGAGCTGCTCCGGGCCGGTGACCTGCTGCTGAACAGGAGCCGCAACCTGGTGGTCCGTGGCGAGAGCGAGATCGAGCTGACCCCGAAGGAGTTCCGGCTCCTCTGGATCCTGGCGGAGCATCGGGACCAGATCGTCGCCCGGGAAGAGCTGCTGGAAGCCCTCTGGGACGACCAGGAGTTCGTCGATGACAACACGCTCACGGTCAACGTCGCCCGGGTCCGCCGCCGGATGGAAGAGCTCGGCCTGCCCGATGCGATCGAGACCAAGCGGGGCCAGGGCTACCGGCTCCACCTCAGCGAGGGGTAGAGCCACGCCAACAGAGGAGTGAACCCGCTATGAACCCCCGGACCTTCATCAGCGACCGTCTGCCCTATCTCATCACCTATGCCGTCTTCGGCCTGTTGACCGTCGCCATCGTCCAACTGGATCTCCGGATCTCCGGGGCCAGCCTCCAGGTCGTCAACCTGCTCTACCTCTGGCTCCTGGGGATGGTCGGCCTCCTGCTCCACCTCTTCCTCGACTACCAGCGCCAGGCCGCCTTCTTCCGCCGCCTGGGGGAGATCAGCCCGACCGAACCGATCGACCAGCTCGGACTCTTCCCCGAGCCCCGGTCGCTGGAACAGCGACTCTACGCCGATGCCTGGCAGCGGCTCTACTCCCGCCTGCGGGCCGAGCTGACCGAAGAGCAGCGGCGGGGCCGGGAGAATATCCAGCTCGTCAGCCAGTGGGCGCATCACATGAAGACCCCGGTCGCCGTGATCGACCTGGAGCTGCAGAAGGCCCGCAAGCGGGAGGCCGACCCTGACCTGATCGCCAGCGTGGCCGAGGAGAACGGGCGGCTCCAGTACTCGCTCAAGATGCTGCTCAACATCGTCCGGCTGGAGGACTTCGCCGCCGACTTCAAGATCGAGTCCGTCGATCTGATCCAACTGGTCCGCGGCCTGGTCAACGACCAGAAGCGGGCCTTCATCACCCATCGGGTCTATCCGAAGATCGAGGAGCCGGCCCGGGCCTGCATCGTCCAGACCGACGCGAAGTGGCTCTCCTTCGTCCTCGAGCAGGTGGTCAGCAACGCCATCAAGTACACCACCCGGCCCGATAGTGACGGCCAGGTCCTCTTCCGCTGTGACCGAGCCGCCGGTGAAACGGTCCTCACCATCGTCGATGATGGCATTGGCATTGCCCCCGAGGACCTGGGGCGCGTCTTCATGCCCTTCTTCACAGGTGCGAACGGGCGGGCCTACCCGCAGTCGACCGGCATGGGGCTCTACATCGCACGGGAGACCTGCCGGCGGCTGGGCCATCAGATCGCGATCGAATCACAGCGCGGGAAGGGGACGACGGTGATCATCCGCTTCCCGGAGAGCCAGTCGATCTTTGACGCCCTGAGACTTGCGGCAAGGTGACAGCGGTGTAAGGCTGCGGGCGATCCCTGCAAGCTTGATCGATGGCAGCGATCCCCTCCCTGCCTTAGACTTACTCTCGTCACGAACCCACAGGGAGGCAGAGAGCAGATGCTGGTACTGCAAGCAAAGAGCCTGACCAAGGTCTACGGCAGCCGGGGCAAGGTTGCGACCCGGGCGCTGGACAATTTTTCAATCGATGTAGCCAAGGGCGAGTTCGTGGGGATCATGGGCCCGTCGGGCAGCGGCAAGACGACCCTTCTCAACCTGCTGGCGACGATCGACCAGCCCACCTCCGGCTCGATCGCCGTGGAAGGCATGGACACGGGCCGGCTGAGGGGCCAGGAGATGGCCCTCTTCCGGAGGCGGAAGCTCGGCTTCGTCTTCCAGGACTTCAACCTGCTGGACAGCCTGACGGTCGGGGAGAATATCGCCCTGCCCCTGGTGCTGGACCGCATGGCCCTGCCGACGATCAAGGACCGGCTCTCTACCATCGCCAGGCGGCTGGGGATCGAGGATATTCTCCAGAAGTACCCCTACGAGGTCTCCGGCGGTCAGCAGCAGCGGGCGGCGGCGGCCCGGGCGATCATACACGAACCGGCGATCGTCCTGGCGGACGAGCCGACCGGCAACCTGGACTCCAAGTCGGCGAAGGACCTCATGGAGACGCTGACGCTGATCAACCGGATGGCGGGTGTCACCATCACCATGGTCACCCATGATCCGTTCGCCGCCTCCTACTGCCAGCGGATCCTCTTCATTCGGGATGGACAGCTCTACAACGAGATCCACAGGGGCGAGAGCCGGCAGGCCTTCTTCCAGCAGATCTTGGATGTCCTCTCCCTGATCGGAGGTGGGCCGGATGAATCTCTGGCAGATCGCCGCTAGGAACATCTGGCAGAGCCGCAGCCGCTACCTGGCCTACATCGGCTCCGCCGCCTTCTCGGTGATGATCTACTTCCTCTACACCGCTCTGAAGCTGCATCCTGGCCTGCAGGGTGGCTTCAGGGGGGCCGCCTACGTGGCGGAGGGCATGAAGGGGACGACGGTGGTAATCGCCATCTTCACCTTCCTCTTCCTCCTCTACTCCAACTCAGCCTTCGTCCGCTCCCGCATGAAGGAGTTCGGCCTGCTCAGCCTCATGGGCCTCTCCCGGGGGCAGCTCGTCGGTCTGATCCTCGTGGAGAGCCTGATGATCGGCGCCGTCGCCATGACTGCCGGCCTCGGGCTGGGGCTCCTCTTTGAGAAGCTCTTCTTCATGGCCATCTCGGCTCTGCTGCGGCTGCCGGAGCAGATCCCTTTCTATGCCGGGCCCCCGGTCTGGCTGGAGACGATCGGCCTCTTCGGTACGTTCTTTGTCCTGGTCTCCCTCGCTTCGCTCCGCTCGGTGCTGAAGCAGAACATCATCGACCTGGTCCGGGCCGGGCGGCAGCCGAAGAGCGCACCGAAATTCTCCCGCCCCCTGGCGCTGCTGGGCCTGACCCTGGTCCTCGTCGGGTACGCCTGGGCCTCGATCCCCCAGCCGGTTGTGATCATCCTCGGCGTCATGCCGGTCACGACCATGGTCTCGGTGGGGACCTTCCTGCTCATGAAGGAGGGCTCGATCGCCTTCCTCTCCTGGCTGCACAAGCGGGAGCGGTTCTTCTACCGGCCGGCCCCCTTCCTGAACGTCAGCCAGCTCGTCTACAAGATGCAGGACAACTACCGGGTCCTCTCCGCGGTAGCCGTCCTGGTCGCCGTGATCCTCAGCGCCGTGGGCACAGCCATGACCCTCTACGTCCTCACCACGAGCGATGTGATCCGCTCCCATCCGCACGCCATTCAGATCATCCGGACCGGCGTCAGCCCGGAGGCGGATCGGGCTCAGGTCGAGGCGGTGCTGCAGAAGCATGAGGTGACCGGCCTGACCGTGAGCGAGCAGGAGGCGCGAATGGTCCAGTACTGGGAGCAACCGGCGGTCCTGCTGCCCTATTCCTTCTACGCCGGCGTGAACCGCGCTGCCGGCCAGGCGTTGCCCCTGGAAGGGCCGGTGGAGGCGATCCTGGTCGTGCAGGTCTTCTTTGAGGGAGACCCAAACACGTCCGACGCGATCACCGCCGGGCAACTGACGGTGGATGACGAGGTGATCCCCCTGCAGGTCCGGACGGACTACTCCGGCCGGATCACCAACAACGCGGGGCAGGGAGCCAGGACCGTGGTCGTAAGCGATGAGCGCTTCGCGGCGATCATGGCCCGGACCCCGGCAGAGAGCAGGCTCCACTACCTCGTCTGGAGCGGTCCCACCTGGCGGAGCCGGGCCATGCAGGCGGCGGCAGATGAACTGCGTGGAAACTACGGCGAGGATATGACCACCCTGACCACGGCGGTCGAGGCCTTCCACAGCGCCATGAGTTCCATGGGCATGCTCCTCTTTATCGGGCTCTTTATCTCCCTGGTCTTCTTCGCCTCCACCTTCAGCCTGCTCTACTTCCGGCTCTTCACCGAGATCGATGAGGACCGCAAGTACTTCAGGCGACTTCAGCAGGTCGGGGTGAGCACCCCGGAGCTGAAGGGGCTGGCCCTGCGCCAGGCTGGCGTGATCTTCGTGGTCCCCTTCCTGGCCGGCCTCCTCCACTCCACCTTTGCCATGCAGGCCCTGGGGACCCTGGCGTCCCGGAATGTATTGCTCTACGGCTGGGCCGTGGCGGCGGGCTACCTGGTGCTCTACGTCATCGGGTTCGCCCTCGCCTGCAAGGGCTACTGGCGGTCACTGCAGGCCGGGCTCTCGGCCCGAGAGGTGTAGATGCGCGAAAGGACGGCTGTGGCGTTGCGCCATAGCCGTCCTCTTGTCGTCTAATCCTCCTCCAGGAACTCCTTCAGCTTCCGGCTCCGGCTGGGATGCCGCAGCTTCCGCAGCGCCTTCGCCTCGATCTGCCGGATCCGCTCACGGGTGACGCCGAAGGCGGCGCCCACCTCTTCCAGTGTCCGGGTCCGGCCATCCTCCAGGCCGAAGCGGAGCCGGAGGACCATCGCCTCCCTGGGCGAGAGGGACTCCATGACCTCGTGAAGCTGGGCGGTCAGCATCTGGAAGGCGGCTGCCTCCACCGGTGCGGTGGCCTCATGGTCTTCAATGAAGTCGACCAGGTGCGAGTCCTGCTCATCGCCGATCGGGGTCTCCAGCGAGACGGGCTCCCGGGCCACCTTCTGGATCTCCCGGACCTGCTCCGGGGAGAGTTCCATGAGCTTGGCCACCTCTTCGGGGAAGGGGTCCCGCCCCAACTCACCGGTCAACTGGCGGGTGATCCGGTTCAGGCGGTTGATCGTCTCCACCATATGGACGGGAATCCGTATCGTCCGGGCCTGGTCTGCGATGGCGCGGGTAATCGCCTGCCGGATCCACCAGGTTGCGTAGGTGGAGAACTTGAACCCCAGCCGGTGGTCAAACTTCTCCACCGCCTTCATAAGGCCAACGTTCCCCTCCTGGATCAGATCCAGCAGAGCCATGCCCCGGCCCACATACCGGCGGGCAATGGAGACAACCAGGCGGAGGTTCGCCTCCATAAGGCTCCGTTTGGCGATCTCGTCGCCCTGCTCAATGCGCTCCGCCAGGGCCACCTCCGCCTCAGCAGAGAGCAGGGGGACACGGCCGATCTCCTTCAGGTAGAGACGGACGGCATCATCAGTACCGGCGCCCTCAGCGAAGGAGAGATCCGTCTCCCGTTCGTCGCTGTTTGCACCGGGGCCCTGCCCCATGTCGTAATCGGACGGCTGCATAGCGATCACCTCACCCGCCTTGGTCAATTCGGTGCAGTTCAGTCTACCGCGATCAGGGGCAACCGTACAGACTTGAAATTCTATCCAATTTATGCTATAGTAAGATCAGGATCGAGATGACGGGGCTGCGGCGCAGATGAGCGTTCACAGCCCCGCACCTCATTGGCGATCGATCACTCGCCGCCGAAGAGCCGGGCCGGGTTCCGCTCAAGGATCTGCGAGACCTGCTGCTCCGAGATCCCGCCCTCTCGCAGGGCGGGGATCACGTTCTCGAAGATATGGCCCACGTGCCAGTTCCGGACCAGTTGCATCACCGGTTCGGGGAAGACCAGCGGCCGGCCGAGCCACAGGTTGACCGTGTCGTGGCTCAGCATGATCTGCGTCGTGTAGCCGAGACTGGCGAGGCCGATCACCAGGGCGTTGCGGGCCGAATCCATGGGCATACCGGCCAGCCCCTGCAGGCCATAGCGGTCAAAGCCGATCGAGACGCCCCGGGAGAGCGTGGCCAGGTGATAGTTGACGTCGGTGTTGCCATCCATATGACCGATCAGGATCCGGGCGGGATCCACCCCGTCGCTGATCAGCAGATCAGCCTGCTCGGGTCCCATGCTCCCCTCCTGGGTGTGGGTGATAATCGGCACACCGGTCTCCTTCTGCGCCCGAGCCGCGGCCCTGAAGAACATTCGCTCGTAGTCGGTGATCTGCCCCTTGCTGCTGGCAAGTTTAATGACACCGGCTCTGATACCCGTATTCCCGATCCCGACCGTCAACTCCTTCATGAACATCTCATAGATCTCTTCAACCGCATCCACAAAAGCGCTCCGGAACTTGAAATAGGCAGGAGCGCCCTCCCCCTCGTAGTAGAAACCAGTGGCGCAGATGATCTGCAGGCCGGTCCGCCCGCTGATCTCATTGAGGAGTTCCGGGTTCCGACCGCACTCGTTCGGGGTCACATCGACCACGGTCTGCACCCCATGGGCCTGCACCCGGCCGGCCGCAGCGACGCCCACCCGCACCGCCTCGGTGCGATCAGGGGCGCCCAGGGTCAGATCGCCCACAAAGCCCGGATAACCGAAGGCGAAGTGCTCGTGGACCAGGGTTCTGCCAAGCTCTGCCGCCGCAATGGGACCGGTCACGGTGTTGATACGGGTCATGCCAGATCCCCCTCCCTTGTATCAGCAGGTCGCACCCCACTCATGAGCTTGGAGCATCCGCCCCCTTCGTGCGGGAAGTATGTATTCTTCAAATATTACACTTATTCCTCCCGGTCGCTTCATTTCTTTTCGGCTGGTGGGGCAACGTCAACTCCCGATCAGCGATGCGCCGCTGACCGACCAACGTAGGCCAACGACTCCTTTGCACGGGAGGTTGGACGAACGAGGGCACGCGAGGGTTCCAACCTGAGACAGCCAAGCAGGAGGAGCGCGCGTCTCGCAAGTCGAAATTTTTCTCGCACTCGGCCGAGTGATAGGGAGGATGGTTCCGATGACCGAGGCCCCGCGGATCACACAGAGCGATGCCCAACGCATCGCCAGGATCCACCTGGTCATCAAGCGGGATGAGATCCAGCGTTTCATGGCCCCGGGTCTCCATGAGGTGCTCGATACGATCACAGCACAGGGCATCGCCCCCGCCGGCCCCTGGTTCACGCACCACCTGCGCATGAGCCCGGAGGGGTGGGACTTTGCGATCTGCGTGCCCGTCGCCGTGCCGGTTACCCCTGTGGGCCGTGTTCAGCCCGGGGAGATGCCAACCAGGCGGGTGGTCCGGACGATCCACCGCGGGCCCTATGAGGGGCTTTTCCAGGCCTGGAGCGAGCTCGATGCCTGGATCGCTGCCCAGGGGCTACAGCCTGCGACCGATCTCTGGGAATGCTATGTGCTGGGCCCGGAGTCAAACCCCGATCCGGCCACCTGGCGCACGGAGCTGAACCGGCCCCTGCTTGATTGATTCCGCTTCATCAGGAGGTTGCCATGCAGATCAAACTGACGAGTATCCTGGTGGATGACCAGGAGCGTGCCCTGGAGTTCTACACGAAGGTACTGGGCTTTGAGAAGATGGCGGATATCCCCATGGGCGAGTACCGGTGGCTCACGGTCACCTCCCCCGATGGGGTCGCCGGTGTGGAACTGGTGCTTGAACCGATGGGCTTCGAGCCGGCCCGGGCGTACCAGAAGGCCCTGTTCGATGCCGGAATCCCCGCCACTGCCTTCATCTCGACGGACATTCAGGCGGAGTACCAGCGCCTGAAGGAGTTGGGCGTCCGCTTCCGGGGGGAGCCGAAAAGCATGGGACCGATCACCGCCGTGCTCTTCGAGGACACCTGCGGGAACCTGATTCAGCTGGTCCAGCCGTGAGACCGGGGAGTAGCGAAGCCCTGCGGGAGTTTCGCCGATCCTCACCAGAGTTTCGCCAATCCTCGCTAGGACTTACCGAGCCGGAACGTGTCAACGATTTTGAGACAGTTCGAGCCGGGAATTCGGAGGAGAATCGGGACTGGCGGTTGATGTCGACGGTCGGTTGATCCATGCACCAGTTGGGGGGCGCATCGGCACAGGCGGATTGATGCCTGAACTCCGTCAAGACCGGATTCTTGCATGGCTGGTGGCCCGGGCAGCTCTGCCGGCCGGTTCCACCAGAAATTCCCGGTGAGCCTCTCGTCCATGTGGGAAAATGTAGCGGAATCCGCAAAAAAAGGGGCCTGGAGGTGAGGGAACCGCCCTTTTTCGGCCTGACCCGGGCCAATATGCGCCCTCTGAGGCCCCACAAGAGCGACGTACGGGGTGAACAGGCCCTACAAATGCGTCGTTCCGCTACGAATTCCCACTTGACCTACGCTCGCCCTGGGAAAAAGTGGCGGAATCCGTCCATTGCCAACCGGCCACCATCCTGCATGATGAACTCCCTTTCTCTGCCTCTTTCTACAGGCCATTCAAGACACCATGGTGTCTCACCTATGTTGGCACCGAGGGATCCGCGCAAAAGGAGTCCACGGGATTCACTCCCGTGGACTCCGGCGTCTCCGCTTCCAGATGTGGGGGCCTTCTCACCCCTAACTTACAAGGATAAACCCGAACTCCTCGCCCAGCCGTCCCTTGATCGCCTGGCGCAGCGGCTGTAGCTCCGGCGCCCGCAACTGCGGGTCTGCCTTCACAATCTCGCTCGCCTCGGCCCGGGCCTTCTCGAGGATGGGCAGGTCCGCAATGGGATTGGCCACCTTCAGGTCCGGCATGCCATGCTGCCTGGTCCCGAAGAACTCACCCGGCCCCCGCAGCTCCAGGTCCTTCTCAGAGAGGGAGAAGCCGTCCGAGAACTTCTGCATCACCTGCATGCGCTCCCGGGCCTCCTCGTTCTTCGCATCGGAGACCAGCACACAGTACGACTGATGAGCACCGCGCCCCACCCGTCCCCTCAACTGATGCAACTGGCTCAATCCGAACCGGTCGGCCCCCTCGATCACGATCATGGAGGCGTTGGGCACATCCACGCCGACCTCGACGACGGTCGTCGCCACGAGGACCTGGATCTCGCCCCGCCGGAACTGCTCCATGACCTCCTCCTTCTCGGCGGGCTTCAGCCGGCCATGCAGAAGGCCGAAGCGGACATCCGGGTACTGCTCCGCCAGCCGGTCCCGCCACTCCGTCGCCGCCTGGGCCTGCAGCTTATCCGACTCCTCGACCAGCGGGCAGATCACATAGGCCTGCCGGCCACCCGCCACCTCCGTCCTGACCAGGTGGTCATAGACCTGCTTGCGGGCCGCCTCGGGGCGCCAGTATGTCCCGACCGGCTTGCGCCCCGGCGGAAGCTGGTCGATGATCGAGACATCCAGGTCGCCGTACAGCGTCAGCGCCAGGGTGCGGGGGATCGGCGTCGCCGTCATGACCAGCACGTCGGGCATGATCTCCCCCTTGGACTGGAGGCGGGCCCGCTGCCGGACACCGAAGCGATGCTGCTCATCGGTAATGACCAGACTGAGGTCCTTGAAGTTGACCCGCTCTTCGATAAGGGCGTGCGTGCCCACGGCGATCTGAGCGGCACCCAGTTGCAGCAGCCCCAGGTTCGCCTCCCGCTCCTTCTTCGTCAGCGAGCCGGTGACCAGGACCACCGCAACCCCCAGCGGCTCAAAGATCCGGCGCAGGTTCAGGTAGTGCTGCTCGGCCAGGATCTCGGTCGGGGCCATGAGCACCCCCTGGTGGCCCGAGTCGACCACCTTCGCGAGGGCCGCCGCCGCCACCATGGTCTTGCCGGAGCCGACATCGCCCTGGACGAGCCGGTTCATGGGCTTGGGCTGCTCCATGTCCCGCTTGACCTGGGCGATCACCTTCTCCTGCGCCTGCGTGAGCCGGAAGGGCAGGTTGGCGTAGAACTGGCGGGTGACGTCGCCATCGGGGCCATGGGCGATGCCGACCTGCTCCTCCACCGTCTGCTGCCGGATCAGGGCGAGGCCGACCTGCAGGACCAGCAGCTCCTCGAAGGCCAGCGTGGTCCGGGCCCGCTGCTTCTGCCCCTCCGAGTCGGGGAAGTGGATCGCCGCCCAGGCCTCGGGCATGGGCATCAGCCCTTGCCTTACCCGCACCGACTCGGGCAGGGTGCTCGGCATGAGATGCGCCGCGGCATCGACCGCCTGCTTCACCGCCCGGCGGACATCGCGCGGGTTGAGCGCCCCGGTCAGCGGATAGACCGGGACAATCCGACCGGCGTGGATGGGGTCATTGGCGCCGTCATCATCAATGATCTCCCACTCCGGGTTGGTGATCTGGATCTGAGCGCCCCGCCGCTCGACCGTCCCGGCGAAGAGGACCTTCGTGCCAACCGGGAAGCGCTTCGCCTGCCAGGGCTGGTTGAACCAGACGCCGGCAGCGGTGCCGGAACCATCGGAGATGATCACCTTCGTGAGCGAGAGCCGGCCGCGCAGCTTCTGCTCCTGGGCGGCGATGACCGTCCCCTGAAGCGCCTCGATCTGGCCGTTCTGCGCCGAGATGATCGCCTTGAACTGAGAGTAATCCCGGTAGGCCCGGGGAACGCGCTCAATCAGGTCGCGCACGGTGGTGATCCCCTGCTTGGCCAGGTCCTTCGCCTTTTCGGGGCCGATGCCCCGCAGGTACTGGACGGGCTGGTGAAGCGGATCGCCGGTATATGGGGCACGGGTCGATCTGGAACCCGTCACAAGCCTCACCTCAACCCGTTCTGTTCGCCGTAAGGGCGAACAATTCCTCTCCCGACACCCCTACCAGCCGGGGCCGGTCCAGGGAATCATGGTGCAGGGCCCATCGGTGCTGATGCAGACGCGGACATCGCCATTGTTCTGCACGGTAATGGTGTTCAGCGGCCCCATTGTCATGGAGATCAGGGCAGTGTTGAAGCCGCCGGCACGCGCCGCACCATACTCCGACGGGATCTTGCTCTTCAGGCTCTTCATGAGAGCGGGATTGACCTGCCATGCCCCGTAGCGGGAAGGGCTCCAGGCGCCGAGCATGAAATTATCGGGACCGGGCACCGTGCCGGAGAGGACGAGGGCCGGGCCATCTTCCGTCTCCAGCATGGCAGCTGCGGCGGGACGGAACGGGGTGTAGAAGTGGGACGCCTTCCCCGTGGACTTCTGCACCACCACAGCGAAGGAGGCCTGCTGCACCTCGGGGATGTAGATATGCACCGCCTCCCAATCCGGGTGTACCAGGGGGAAGAGGGTGCCGCGCCCCAGGGTATCTTGCTGGACCTCAGCCGTGGTCCGGCCCGCCTGACTGGCTTCGGAGAGGTAGGTCGCAACCTTCGGCGCCAGCTCCGCAGCGGCCTTCGACTTGGTCAGGGAATCACCCGAGCCGCTGGCGGTCTCGATCGCCTGCTGCATCTCCAGGCGGGCTCGCTCAAAGGGGGTCTGGGCCGCAAGAGCCTGGACCTTCTGCTCGGCGGCCGCTCCAGCGAAGCGGGCGATCGTACCGGTCAGGGCGATGAGCAGCAGCAGGGCGGTGGCCCACTCCAGCCTCAGCCGGCGCCTGGCCCTTGCCGGGACTCGCTCCACGCCGTCGGGTCCGAGTTCGGGTTCGGGCGGCCCTCCCTGGGCGGAGAGCGCCTGGGCCTGGCGGCGGAGCCCCTCAGCCACCAGGTTGAAGGCGATGATCGCCAGGGTGAAGGCGGCGGCGGGGATCCAGAGCGACCAGGGCGCCCGGTAGACCGCCTCGTACGGCTTGGCCAGCATGGCGGACCAGTCGGGGATCCGGGGCATGATGATCGCCTCGTTACTCCACTCTCCCACCTGGGCATAGACCGACCCGCCCAGGAAGATCGAGAAGACGCCGAACTGGGCCAGGAGCAGGAGCGTCCAGGCCATGTCCGATGCGGCGGCCACCCAGAGGTGCGGCGTCAGGTGCGGGAAGATATGCTTCGACAGCATCCGACCACTGCCGGCCCCGACGGCCCGGGCCCCCTCGACATAGGGCTGCACGGCGATCTGCTCCACGTGGAGCCGGATCGACTCGACCAGCCGGGGCACGCCGACGATCGCCAGGATCACAGCGATCAGCCAGAAGCCCGCCTCGGGGCGGGTGTCGGCCGTCACCACCCGCTGTAGGGGCAGCAGCGTGGCCGGGATCAGGATCACCGGCAGGGCAGAGAAGATCAGTCCCAGCCCCCGTCCCAGGGCGGCGGCTCCGCCCCGGCGTAGCCCAGCCACCAGCCCCCACGGCAGTGCGATCAGGAAGCGGAGCGGGGTGACCGCCAGGGTGAAGAGCAGGGTGTAGCGGGCGCCCAACAATAGCCGGGCCAGCAGGGAGCGTCCGGCCATGTCCGAGCCCAACGGGTAGCCGTCCAGGCCGGGCTTGAAGGGCGGGAAGAAGACCTCATCATCCACCACAATATACTTCGGGCCGCGGTGGGCATCGGCCAGGTCGATGATCTGGTCGCCGAAGAGGGCAATGAAGCCAAAGGCCAGGACGCCCGCCAGGCCGATCAGCAGCGGCGGATTGCGGAGGACCAGTTTCAGCAGGTGAGCCGGGCGCCAGGCCCAGACCCAACGGCCCGCCCGCTCGGGCAGGTCGAGCAGCCCCAGCCAGAGCTGCCGGGGCCAGCCAAGGATCGCCCGTACGCTATGCCCGAGGTCAGCCAGGTGGAGCCGCCCGGCGGACTCCCGGCTCGCCCTGGAGCGCTCCAGACGGGGATCCAGCGCCATGCGGACGAGGTTCATGATCAGGTCGATCAGGGCGGCGCCCAGCAGCAGCATCAGGGCGATGCCGGAGATCGCGGCTGCGCTGCCGGGACTCCAGAAGAGCCGGCCCGCCGCCATGGATGTCCCCATCCGCTCCAGCAGGAGCCCGAGGGTCCGGCCGACACCGGGGAAGTAGAGCACATACTCTGCGACGACCAACCCCGTAACCAGACTGGTCATGATCATCGGTCCCGCCTCTGCCACCCGGATCCAGGCGTTCTTCAGGGCGTGGCCCCAGAGGACCCGCACAGGGTGAAGCCCCTTGGAGACGGCGGTCCGGATGTAGAGTTCGCCGTGGACCTCATCGAAGGCGACGGCTGCGACCCGGGCGACCAGCGCCAGCGGCAGTGCGGAGAGGACGAGGACCGGGGCGACCAGCTTCGCCGCTGTGAGATTGCCTGCCGAGACACCGGCGAAGAGCTGGACCCCGAAGGTGGTGAAGATCCAGAGGAGCAATCCGCGGATCAGGACGACCACCAGCACATCGGGTGTGGATAGCAAGAGCAGGGTCCCGGCCAGCGAGGGGGCTCGCAGCCAGCGGAGGCCGAAGCGGCTGGTGGCCACTCCCGCCAGCGTTCCCAGCGTCAGGCTGAGCAACAGAGAGAGCAGGAGCAGGATCGCTGTATTGGGACCGAAGGTGGAGAGCACCTGGCTGACCGGCTGATCCTTGGTATAGCCGGCGACACGGAGCGCCTGGAGGGTGCCGAGGTCACCGTGCAACGCGTTGGAGAGATAGGTCTGGGTCGCCTCTACCCACCGGGCCGTGTCGAAACGAGCGGTCTCGGTTCCCTTCTGCGCGGCGATGATCCCCGCAGGCAGGTGCAACAGGAGTACGATCACGACGCCCGCGAGGAAGAAGAGTCCGAGGCGACCTGCCATCCGCCGTACTGCATACCGTAGTGTCATGTGGAACCCCCCAGGCTCTCTGTATAGCTGGTCTCGGATGCCGAGCCCCTTGCCGATTAGACTGGCAATTGTGCCGTCACGGTTCACTTCTCCTTCAATGCGCAAAGCAATGACAAAAGCGAGCCGCAGCCCTGCGACTCGCCTTGCCCCTTACTTCACGCCAACCAGGTGGACATCGAACGTGAGAACGGCGTTGGGCGGGATCACGCCCGGGTAGCCTCGCTTGCCGTAGGCCAGCTCCGGCGGGATGACCAGCTTCCGCTTGCCGCCCACCTTCATGGTGGCCAGCCCCATATCCCAGCCCGGGATCACCTGGCCGACACCGAAGACGAACTCGATCGGCTCGCCCCGCTCCACCGAGCTGTCGAAGACGGTCCCGTCGGCCAGGCGGCCCGTGTAGTGGACCTGGACGATCTGCCCCTCCACGGGCTGCGCACCGGTCCCCTCCTCGATCTCCTCGATCTGCATCTCGCTGCTCCGGATCCCGAGCAACTGGACCTCGAAGATCAGCTCGGCGTTGGGCGGGATCACCCCGCCGGCCCCCCGGGAGCCGTAGGCCAGGTCTGGCGCCAGGTAGAGCTTCCTCCTGCCCCCCACCTTCATGGTGGAGAGCCCCTCATCCCATCCCTTGATCACCTGTCCGGCGCCCAGCTTGAACTCGAACGGCTCACCCCGGTCGACCGAACTGTCAAACTTGGTCCCGTCGGTCAACCAGCCGGTATAGTGGACCTGGACAAACTGGCCTCTCTCCGGCTGGGCACCCGTGCCGACCTCGATCTCCTCATACCTCAGCCCCGATGCGGTGGTCTCCATGATCGGCCTCCTTGCATAGCTTACGGCCCTACCATGGTAAGTCTTCCCGCAACGGCGGGCAGATACCTTCCATCCGCCCGCCTTCATTAAGCCTTCGGGCTGCACCGTCCCGGAATGTTCGTAATCGAACCGTAAAAAAACTGAAACCTTCTTCGATCCTCCCTCCGTCTATCTGGCAAGATTGTGAAGGAGGGAGAACCGATGATGACCAAGCGGACGATCGCCCTGCTCCTGCTGGCAGCAGTTTCGCTCAGCGGTTGTGCCGGATCTGGAAGGAAGGTGGCCGAACCTGCACAGTCCCCCGCCGTTTCAACGCCTGAGGCGAAGGCGCCCTCGGGGTCCGCCGTGCCCGACACCGCCACGGTGGCCACAGAGACGAGTGCAGGCAGGTCAACGACCATGAGCGCCCCCGCCACCACCACGCCGCCGGCCTGGAACGAAGAACTTGCGCTGCCCCCTGCCGACATGTACTACCAGGATGTGGGTGAGAATCCGCTCGTCAATACATCAAAAAGGCCCACCTCCACCTTCTCGGTCGATGTGGACACCGCCTCCTTCACCCTGGCCCGCAACTACCTGAACCGGCGGATGCTCCCGCCGCCCGAATCGATCCGGGTCGAGGAGTTCATCAACTACTTCCCGCAGGACTACCCCCGGTCCAAGGAGCCCGTCACGGTCTACCTGGAGGGCTCTCCCAGTCCCTATCGGCCGGAGAACTACCTGATCCAGATCGGCCTGCAGGCCAGGACGGTCAGCGAGAGCCAGCGGAAGCCGGCGATCCTCACCTTCGTGGTCGATGTCTCCGGCTCCATGGACATGGAGAACCGGCTCGGCCTCGTGAAGCGCTCCCTCTCCATGCTGCTGGATGAGCTTCAGGCCGATGACCGTGTGGCCCTGGTGGTCTACTCGACCAAGGGCGAGGTGGTCCTGGAGCACACCGCCGACAAGGAGAAGATCCGGCGGGCGATCGACAGGTTGGAGCCGGGCGGCTCTACCTACGCCGAGGAGGGGATCCGGCTGGGCTACCAACTGGCCAGCCGGAACTTCCAGGAGGGCGCCATCAACCGGGTGATCCTCTGCTCCGACGGCGTGGCCAACGTAGGCCGGACCGGCCCCGACGAGATCCTGCGTCAGATCGAGGACTACCGGGACCAGGGGATCAGCCTGACCACGATCGGCTTCGGCATGGGCAACTATAACGATCTGCTCATGGAGAGGCTGGCCGACAAGGGCGATGGGCAGTACGCCTACGTGGACGCGTATGATGAGGCCAAGCGGGTCTTCCGGGAGCAGTTGACCGGGACATTGCAGATGGTCGCGAAGGACACCAAGGTTCAGGTCTACTTCGATCCGGAGGAGGTCGCCGCCTATCGCCTGGTCGGCTACGAGAACCGGGTCATGGCGAACCAGGAGTTCCGGAACGACCGGGCCGACGCCGGCGACATGGGCTCCGGCCACACGGTGACCGCCCTCTACGAGGTCCAGCTCAAGGGCTCGGGCCGGGTGCTGGGGAGCGTCTCGCTCCGGTACAAGGACCCGGAGAGCGGCGAGGTGACTGAGAAGGCGTTCGACATGAGCCGGTCGGTGATCTTCTCGGAGCCCTCCGCCCATCTGCTCTGGTCGGCATCGGTGGCCGAGTTTGCCGGCTACCTCTCCCAGAGCCCCTGGGCCAGGGAGAGCAGCCTGAACCGGATCATCCGGAATGCCGAGAGAGCGGCCGACTCGCTGGGCGCGGCCGACAAGCGGCAGGAGATGCTGGAGATGATGGAGCAGGCAGCGGCGCTCCAATAGCCCGCCAACCCGCTTGAGCGCAAGGAGGCCCTCCATCCCTACCTCTTGCCGTACGCTGCCTGCCACTCCTTCAGCCTGCGTTGGTAATCGGCGAAAGCATCCTCCCAGGTCGTCTTGCCGGCCATGATGGCACTGGAGTTATCGTGGACTGCGCGGGTGAGCGGCCAGACTCGCTCTCGCTCCGCTTCGGCGTCCAGGTCGTTCCAGGGCCTTATGCCGTAATCCCAGGCGGATTCAAACAAGAAGGCGGTCCCTGGCGGTGGGGCCGGCTGTCGGTCGAACCAGGCCTCCTTGACCGCTGGCGTTCTATAGGCCGGCAATGAGCCTGCTCGTGCTGTGATCTCAGCCCCCTCCGGCCCTGTTAGGAAGCTGAGGAAACGCCACGCAGCCTCTGGATATGGCGAGTTCGCGGCGATGGCCAAAGTGACTGAGTGGACCTCCGTGTACGGTTTTGCACCTGGTCGCACCGGAAGCGGTACGACATCGACCGAAGATTCTTCCCGTCCTTGCAGCAGGTGTCCTCTGTCCGGGTCAGTTTCTGAGCAGCTACCCGAAGGTCGTCCCAGGTCCAGCTCGCTGCCGGAGGAGTGACCCCCGCCGCACGACAGAGGGCAATCGGTAGAGCTTCCCCTCGTGTCGCAGCATCTCAATCCCGGGTCCAAACGGAGTCAGGTCGAAGGCGGCCTGCTGGATCAGCGCACCCAAGGGAAGGAATCGATCCTCCCGCACGAGGGATGCAAAATAGGGAACCAGATCCACCTCGCCTGACTCCATCTGCTCTCGGACAACTGCGGTGATGCTGACGGCCTCGGCTAGGTCCACTGGAGAGAGAATCTCCACCCGATCATTCGGATACTTCTTGTGGTAGGCAGAAACCAGGCCATCCGAGAAGCCGCCGCCCATGGTAAGGACTCGAACTGTGGTAACGCTACTCTCACCGCTGGACATCGGGGCAGGTTTGATGTCCCACCAACGAAGCCATTCCGGTCTTTACCCAGTTCATCGGGTCAGCCTCCTTTATCACGCCCCTCTCCACCTGCTGCCACCCCGATCGGCAGGCGTATTCTTCTGACGGGGCCGGGCATAATTTGGTGACAGAAATGAAGGACTCGCTCCCCTATTTGCTGAACTCATCTCTCCGGAGGTGTGCGATATGTTTGACATGACAACCGTCGATCTGACTCCCGCTCTGGCTGTCGCGATGGGTCAGATCCAGAACGCGTTCAACCGGCTCACAAGACTGGTCAAGGAGATGGACCAGCCAGCCCTCGACTACCGGGGACCCGAAGTCACCGCGAACTCGACAGCCATGCTGATCCGGCACCTGGCGGTGGTGGACCTCGAGTACCTGCACCAGATCATGGGTAGGCCACAGCCACAGGAGCTCACAGAGCGATACGGCCCCGGTGAGGACGAAAACGGTCAGATCCCGGTGATCTCCGGCCGGCCGGCAACAGAACTCCTGGCCGAGTACGAGCAAGTGATCGAGATGGTACACGAGTACCTTCGCGGCAAGGATGATGCCGAGGCGACCCGTGAGGTACAGATCCCGTGGTGGCCCCAGCCCGCCACGGTCCGCTACGTCCTCTGGCACATGGCCTATCACTCCGCCTTCCACCAGGGCCAGATCAGCCGGCTAAAGGGCTCTTACGCCAGCCGATAGAGAAGAACCCCCAGCAGCACTCTGCCGGGGGTTGTCTGTGTATAAGAGGCTTATTCCAGGCTGAAGACGTAGAAGTAGAGCGGCTGACCGCCATACTGGACCTCGATTTCGTGCTCGGGGAACCGCTCCCGAAGCTGGCCGGCCACCTGCTCGGCCTTCGCCTCATCGATCCCCTCGCCATAATAGATCGAGATCACCTCGCCGCCCTGCTCCGCCACCATGGCGGCCAAGAGGTCACCGAGCACAACGTCGGGCGACTCGCCGGTCATCTGGATCTTGCCGTTCCAGAGACCGAGAATATCGCCTTCCTTGATCTCCAGATCCCCAAAGACCGTATCGCGCACCGAGAAGGTGATCTCGCCGGTGTGGACGGCGTCGATGGCACGGGTCATGCCACGGTGCAGCTTCTCGCCATCCTCCTCGTCGGGCATCCAGGAGACCATGGCGGCGATTCCCTGCGGGACCGAGCGGCTGGGGATCACGTAGACCCGCTTCTCGGTCAGAGCTGCGGCCTGCTCCGCCGCCAGGATGATGTTCTTGTTGTTCGGCAGGACAAAGACCTGCTGTGCGGGGCAGTTCTCGATCGCATCGAGCAGGTCCTGGGTGGATGGGTTCATGGTCTGGCCGCCCTGGATCACCTCCGAGACGCCCAGGGAGCGGAAGATCGCCTCCATGCCCTCACCCACGGCCACGGCCACGACAGCGGTCGGCTGATCGGGCTCCGGCTGCGGCATGGCCGCCGCCGCATGGTCGGCCGGCTCTGCCGAGTCCGGTCCGGTCGCCCGCTGGGCGTGCTGCAGGAGGTCCTCGTGCTGCTCCCGCATGTTGTGGATCACAATGTCGACCAGATCACCGTACTGAATGCAGAGCGAGAGGACGGGCCCCGGGTTCGAAGCGTGGACATGGACCTTGGAGAAGTCCTCGCTGCCCACAACGTAGACCGAATCACCCCAGTTCTCCAACTCCCGGGCGACCTGCTCCATGGGGATCGGCTGGCCGTCCTTGTAGCGGCGAATGAAGAACTCGCAGTCGTAGGGGAACTGGATATTGGAGATCTCCTCATCCACCACGAAATCGATCTTGGCGGCGGGCGATGTATCATGCTTCACTGCAGGGGCACCCGTCTCGGCGACCACGGGGCTCTCCACCACCGCCACCTCGCCGGTCAGCGCCTCGTAGTAGCCGTGCAGGATCACCGTCAGGCCCTTGCCGCCCGAGTCGACAACGCCGGCCTTCTTCAGCACCGGCAGCAACTCCGGTGTGCGGGCCAGCGAGGCCTCAGCGGCATCGACCGTGATCTTCATGATCTTGAACGGGTCATGCTCCCGGCGGGAGGCCAGTACAGCCGCGGCCGCGGATTCCCGGGCAACGGTCAGAATCGTGCCCTCCACCGGCTTCATGACCGCCTTGTACGCGGTGTCAACCCCCTCCTGGAAGGCACGGGCCAGGTCGCGCCCGTCGATCGTCATCTTGCCGTCCAGGTATTTGGCGAAGCCGCGGTAGAGCTGAGAGAGGATCACACCGGAGTTGCCGCGGGCACCCATCAGCGATCCCTGGGCCACCGCCGCCGCCACCTCACCCACCGTGCGATCACCGGCACGCTCCACCTCGCGGGTGGCTGAGGTGAGCGTCATGGACATGTTGGTACCCGTGTCACCATCGGGCACGGGAAAGACGTTCAGGGCGTTGACTGTATCCTTATCGGCCTCCAGTTTGGAGGCTGCGTGAAGGATCATCTGCTTCAGGGTCTTGCCGTCGATGGACTGGATGCTCAACGAAGGGTGCCTCCTCATCCCGCATGGCCACGAGACCTGCCACGGGGTGCTCGATTAGTCTGGGCCGGTCTCAGGCGTGTCCTACTTTGACCCCCTGCACGTGGATGTGCACGCCCCGCACCTTCAACCCGGTATAGCTCTCAACCACATAGCGAACCTTGTCCGTCACGTTTCGCCCAATCTCGGAAATCCGAGTCCCGTAGCCGACGACAATGTAGAGATCGATCTCCACCCAGTCGCCCTCCACCTGGACGATGACCCCCCTGGCCAGGTTTTCGCGCCCCAGCAGCTCGGAGATTCCATCTTGCAGGCGGGATCCGGACATGCCCACGATCCCGTAGCATTCGGTCGTGGCGATCCCCGCCATGGTGGCGATCACGTCTTCTGACACATGAATTCGCCCGAGATCGGTGACAACCTCTTTTCCCACAGAGTTGTCCCCCTTCCAGCGGCGTTAAGTTCTTCCTAAGGGCCGCGAATTCCTGCCACCGAACCAATAGATCAACGGCTTGCCACGATCCTACGGGTATGCTATGATGTGGATTGTGCTTAGAGGAAGCGTGCACCGGGTACTCCGGTCCGATAGGAGGTGTCAGACCTTGGCTAGACTGTGCGAAGTGTGCTCCAAGGGCGTCGTCCGTGGCAATAACGTCTCCCATGCGGAGAACAAGACCAAGCGGTCCTGGTCTCCGAACGTCCAGACTGTCCGGGCGATGGTGAACGGCCGCGTCGTTCGCCTGACCGTCTGCACCCGTTGCCTGCGCAGCGGGAAGGTCCAGCGGGCCGTCTAAACCCGCCGAACCTGGCAGTCTTGAGAACACGATCTCGCTGACAAACCCGGTCGCCTGAGGGCGACCGGGTTTTTGGCTCTCCCCCGGCTGCCTAGTGCTCCCCTGGTTCGGTCCGCACAGAGCGGATCTCCTCCTCGGTGAAGCGGTACCGCTCGCCGCAGAAGTGGCAGTGCAGCTCCGCCCCCTGATCCTCCTTGATCATGACCTCCAGCTCGTCCATATCCAGCAGAGCCAGCGCCCCCAGGGCCCGCTCCCGGCTGCAGCGGCAGGCAAAGTGCAGGTCACGCCTCTCCAGGATCTGATAGTCGATCCCCGCCAGGATCGAGCCCAGGATCTGCTCCGGCTCCAGTCCCTGCTCCACCGCCTGGCTGACGCAGCCCAGGGCGCCGATATTGATCTCCAACTGTTCCACATCCGACGCACTGGTAGCCGGCATGAGCTGCACCAGGTATCCACCCGCGGCCACCACCGCTCCGTCAGGGCCGACCCGCACGCCCAAAGAGACGGCAGATGGCGTCTGCTCGGATTGTGTCAGATAGTAGGCGAGGTCCTCGGCAATCTCGCCGGAGATGATCTCGGACGTGCCTGTATAGACCCCCTGAAGGGCTAGTTGACGGGTGACGTACAAGAGGCCGGCGCCTACTGCGCCTGCGACGTCCAGCTTGCCCACGGCGTTCAGATCGAGGTCGACGTGCGGGTTGTTCACGTAGCCCCGCACCTGCCCCTGCTCATCGGAGTCGCAGATCACCCCGCCAAGGGGGCCGTCACCGGCCAGCCGGAGGGTGAGGGACTCATCTCTGTCCTTCAAGGTTGCGCCCATGAGGGCGGCGCCGGTCAGGGTCCGGCCCAGGGCAGCGGTAGCGGTTGGCCACGTATCGTGGCGGCGGCGGGCTTCATCGACCAGATCGGTGGTAACGGCAACGAAGGCTCGGACGTTTCCGCCCGCTGCGATCGCCCGCACGAGATAGTCTGCCATGTGTGATTCCTCCAGCGACAAGTCAAGTACTCTCTATTATAGCCAAAGCTTGGCCCCGGCGGCAATTCCACCGCCGGGGCCCGACTGCATCATGTAGCAAAAACTTCGCCATCGACCGAGGCGCCCGGCTGCACCCTATGCTGCGTCCCTGCCCTCCCCCTTCTTGCCGGAAAAGATGGCCAGAAACGCCATGACCATGCGCCCCAGAGGCTTTGGCAGTTTAATGACGGTGATGCGCACACAGGTGCCCCCCTTCCTGCCGGTGCTTCACCGGCCGATTAGCGTGTAGCCAACGTATGCGATCAGGCCCCCAATGATCGCCGCATAGACAAAGAGGGGCATCGACATGAGCAGGATCAGCCCGCCTATGACGATCAGGACGAACCCGGTAGCCCGATGCGGCGGCGTTCGCCGACCACGCAACCCCATCCGCAACGGCAAATCCCCCCTGCCTGCGGGCCTGTATGAGACGTTCCTACCCTATGACAGCGCCATCGCAAAGGTGCTATCTCCGGAAGAACAGCCTGGCAGGCCCCTCCCTCCATGTAGCATACGGGAATGACCGACAAAACTTGACGGGTTTCGCCCTCATCTTTCGGCGAAATCTTGTTGACAGGGATCGAGCGGCGTGCTATTAATATGACCAGGTAGTCACGTGACTGGTCGGTCACATCACCGGAACCCGTTAAAGGAGGTCGTCCATGCCGACCCAGACCTTTTTCAATCTGCCGGAGCACAAGCGGCAGGCGATCGTTGACATCGCGATTGAGGAGTTTGCCGAGCACGATTACAAGGGCGTCTCCATCTCCCGGATCGTGGAGCGGGCCGGGATCGCCAAGGGCTCCTTCTACCAGTACTTCCAGGACAAGAAGGACCTGCACCTCTACCTGCTCCAGGTGGCGGGCGAGAAGAAGCTGGAGCTGATCTCAACGCTGCAGCGGCCGCCCGGCCAGGGCTCCTTCTTCGACACCTACCGGTGGATGATGTCCGCCGGCATCCAGTTCGAGGCTGCACACCCCGAGTTGAGCCGGATGGCCTACCGGGCCCTCTACGGCGACCTTCCCCACCGCGATGAGACCTACG
Organism: Symbiobacteriaceae bacterium; assembly: GCA_041690255.1. Lineage (GTDB taxonomy): Bacteria > Bacillota > Sulfobacillia > Symbiobacteriales > Symbiobacteriaceae > JAWLHU01. The sequence goes on along the minus strand of JAWLHU010000024.1, from coordinate 15,072 downwards.
CCCGTATGAAGCAGCAGGCCCACGAGTACATGCAGGCCACCATTCGCCAGGCCATAGAGCGCGGCGACCTCGACCCGAAGATCGATCCCGACATGGCCGCTTTCGTCTTCACCGTCATCTCCACGGAGATGGGCAATCACCTCTTCCGGCGGCTCGGTATCAACCCGCTGGAGCTGCCGGAGAAGCGGTTCAAGTGGAACCTGGAGGAGATCCAGCCGGCCTTTGACCAGCTTTTCTACATCCTCGAAAAGGGGATGGGCCCCAAGTGATCCCTGGCGGCGGAGACGCCGCCCCTATTCGGCCCTGCATGTGACCACTCAGTCATATGACCAACCCGTCATTTCATGAGCAACCAAAAGGAGGTTCTCGTCATGATTCACGTCGAGCACTTGTTCCACTCCTACGCCCGCAACAACGAGTACCAGGTCGACGACGTCAGCTTCGACGTGGCCGAGGGTGAGGTCTTTGGGTTCCTCGGGCCCAGCGGCGCCGGCAAGTCCACCACCCAGAAGATCCTGACCGGCCTCCTCCCCCTTCAGAAGGGCAATGCTTCGATCAACGGAGTCGATATCACCCGCTCCACCCGGGAGCTCTTCAACCAGATCGGCGTCTCCTTCGAGCAGCCGAACCTCTACAAGAAGCTGACGGGCCTGGAGAACCTCGCGTTCTACCGCGGCCTATACGAAGTCCCCACCGAGGATCCCCGGACCCTTCTCCGATTGATGGGCCTCGAAGATGCGGCCAACAAGCGGGCCAGCGACTACTCCAAGGGCATGCAGATGCGCCTGGTGCTCGCCCGGTCGCTGGTCAACCGGCCCAAGATCTGGTTCCTCGATGAGCCCACCTCGGGCCTGGACCCGGTCACCGCCGCCTCGATCAAGGAGCTGATCAAGCGGAAGAAGGCCGAGGGGACGACGATCTTCCTGACCACCCACAACATGCACACGGCTGATGAACTCTGCGACCGGGTCGCCTTCCTAAACGCCGGACGGGTGGCTGCACTGGACACCCCCCGCAACCTGAAGCTCCAGTATGGCGAGCGGCTGGTGCGGGTCGAGTACCGGAACGAGGGCGATCAGGTGGAGACCGAGACCCTGAGCCTCACGACCGATGCGGGGCGCCGCCGCCTCTTCGCACTGACCGAGTCCGGTCGGGTGGAGACGATCCACTCCCAGGAGGCGACGCTTGAGACCGTCTTCATTACTGTTACCGGTAGGGGGCTGAACTAAGATGCTCCGCCGCATTTGGAGTTCCATGGGGCGCGATAACCGGATCAATTTCAGGAACCACTACTACACCGTCACCATCGCATTTGCCCTGATTTACCTGGTCCTCGTCCTCTGGGTGATCCCGAGCGAAGCGACCGTGAAGCATGCCACCTACCTGCTGGATCAGACCAGCGACGGCCGGATCGCTGCTGCCGCCGTCCAGCAGGATCAGGAGGGTCGGCTCCACGTCGTAAGCTCAGCAGATGAGCTGCGAGCCGCTATGAAGCAGAACCAGAACTCGGTGGGTATCGCTGTGGCCGAGGGGGACCCCCTGCCGCAGACCACCCTCTTCTTCCAGGGGCACGAGAGCGAGCGGCAGCGGGCGCTGCTGGCCGTCTCGACCGAGTCCTGGCTGGAGGGGCTCGAGCTGCCCGGCCAGCCTGCGCAGGTGCAGATCAGCACCGTTGCGCTGCGGCCACAGGCCGCCCCTGAGAAGATCCCGCTCAACAAGTCCCTGGTCCCGCTCTTCCTCTTCACCGATGCCGGCATGATCGGCCTGCTGCTGATCGCCGCCCTGATCTTCTTCGAGAAGGAAGAGGGTACGCTGAACGCCTACCTGGTCACCCCGGGCCGGATCTGGGAGTACCTGCTCTCCAAGACCCTCACCCTGACCCTGGTCGCCCTTTCCTTCCTGGTGGTGCTGGTCCCCCCCACCCTGGGGCTCGGGCCCAACTACCTCCACCTGATCGGGGTCATGGCCCTGGGGGCGGCTCTCACCACCCTGCTGGGCGCGTTGATCGCCGTCTGGTTTGAAAACCTGACCCAGTTCCTCTTCCCCGCCATCGGGCTGCTGGTCGTCTTCTCGCTGCCCCAGTTCTCCTTCTTCTTCCCCAGCTTCTCGCCCGTCTGGGTCCGGTGGCTCCCGACCTATCCCATGATCTTCGGGCTGCGGGAGGCCGCCTTCCCCTCGGGCAACCCCGAGATCGTCTCCAGCGCCATGCTTTCTCTGCTCGTGGTAGATGTGCTGCTGCTGGCCCTGGCCAGCCTGGCCTTCCGCCGCCGCCTGATCCACCGCTAGGAGGTGAGCGCCAATGCGCCGCATGATTGCCCTGCTCAAACGAGACATGATCTCCACCACGAAGGATTACATCCTGATCTACGCCCTGGTCGCGCCGATTCTCATGGCGCTCGGCTTCCGGCTCTTCCTGCCGTCGGTCGGCCAGATCTCGATCAACGCCGTCGTCCTTGAATCGACGGACCCTGCCCTGGTGACGAAGCTGGAGGGGTATATGAACGTCGATCTGGTCGCCAACCGGGCGGCCATGGAGCGCAGGGTGGTCGCCTTTGACGACACCGTCGGGATCCTGGTCGAATCGCCTGGCTCTTACACCCTGGTGACCGAGGGGAACGAGACCCACGACTCGCTCGTACTCCCCCAGATGATCCTCACCCAACTCGCCGGCGGGCCCGCCCTCACTTACTCCGAGGAGATCGTCGGCGGCGACCGGTTCCCGTTCCGGGCGGTGGTCGGTGCCTTCATGACCTTGGCTGTCGGGTTTATCGCCGCCATGGTGATGGGCTTCCATATCATCGAGGACAAGGAGAGCGCCATGATGTCCGCCCTCGGCGTCAGTCCGCTGAACCGCCGGGAGTACATCGGCACCCGGGCGATCACGGTCGTGACCGTCTCCGTGATCCTGGTCTTCGGCTCGCTCTGGACCCTGGGACTGACGGCGTTCGACTACCTCCAGGTCCTGGCGATCGCCCTGGTCTCCTCGCTGATTGCGGTGGTGCTGGGCTTCCTGATCGGCGCCCTGAGCGCCAACCAGATCGCCGGCGTCGCAAACGTGAAGTTCGGCGTCCTGCTGATGATGGCGCCTGCCTTCTTCGCCCTGCTGGCCCCGGCCAAGTACCACTTCGCCATGTGGTGGGTGCCCACGTTCTGGTCCTTCGTCTCCTTGCGGGACGTCCTGACCACCGGCCTCACCTGGTCTGCCCTGGCGCCCATGCTGCTCTGGAACCTGCTGACCAGCCTCGTCTGGCTCGGTGTCAGCTACCCCTTCCTGAAGGGGCGCCTCGACTTCGCCCGGGAATAGAAAGGAGCGTGCTCGTATGAAACCGCTGTACTGGGTGTTGATTGGCCTCGCGATCCTGATCATCGTCCCGATCAAGATGTACGTCTTCAAGCGGATGATGGCCAAGAAGGAGCAACAGCAGCCCTTTGATGAGTAACCTGCCGCACAGATGGATGAGGCTCCGGAAGCCATCTCGCTTCCGGAGCCTCACTCATTGCTTTTCTCATCAAGGCGCGTACGTTTCTCCCGTTCGCACCCAGGTCTCGGCTGAGCCGTCATGGTAGGTGACCGTAAACTGATCGATCCCTTGCTCGCTCAGGGCCACCACAGGGTGTAGAGAGACGGGAGGGGTCGGGTGGAACCTGAGGGCATCTGGCACGGGAGCCCAAAGGAGACGCCACCGCTGACCATCCCGCTTCAGCAGGTGCACCTCCTGATTGCGACGAGCCGCGACGCCCGACAGGTCTACCACGGCCAGGAGTTCGGTCCCTGATTGGCGGAGAGCCTGGAAGACACTTCCGCATCCGACCGGGCAGTTCGCGCCCAGGGTGCTAAAGAACTGATGCCGCTTCTGAGCGAGGGCCTCCTCTGCTTGCGGGTATAACTGAGCCCGCCAGTTCTCGCCGTCGTACCAGAAGAGTGCGTGGCCCGTCATGGTATTGACATACTCCCCGAACTTGCATGCGAGCAGGGGCACCTCGTCGCCGGCACCGCCCGGGCTGTACTGGCAGGTGAAGACAAGGCTCGGGGCTTCGATTCTGAACTCCTGGTACCCCGACTCTGACTCGGGCAACGGCATAGCTGCAATGGCCTTTGTTGCTTCGTCGAGGATTCTCTCGGTCTCCGCTGCCTGCCCTCCCAGCGGGATGCCGGGTGTGGCCGCCGAGGAGAGATTCCCGCTCCGCCGATCGGTAGACGCCACCCGAACGGTGCTGACGCCGCCGGAGGGCTCTTCCCGGGACAGGCTGCTGCAACCCGCCACCAGCACCATAAAGAATACCGCAAGTCCGGCTCTGGGCCCGCGCAGAACGCGCATGCATCTCCCTCCCCGCGCCGATGGTTTCATATCAGTGCAAGCGTTTCCTCGTATAACCTAGTGTTTTACACGCAGATTAAGTTTCCTGCAACTGCATCCAAAGATTCATACACATCGTCCTGTCCCGCCGTCGTCCCCTGGTCGGAGAGAGTGCCTCGGCGTGCAGCGAATCATTCTACTCAGACTCATTCGCGCAGAGGTGAGAGGAATGAGCCGTCTCGGGACAGGGGGGCAGGTCTTCGAGGGCGTCATTGTCACCTTCGGAACCGGCATACTGGTAGCGGCCGCTCTTCTCTGGCTGGTGCAGTTCCTGCTACCCACACCGTTGCAAGGGATTTGGCGTGCCGCCTTCGTACTGACGGTCTTCCTGATCGCGGCCCGAAAGCTCGGCTTCGCCCTGTTCAAGAAGCTTCTGCGGGAAGTCGATGGGCGATAGGCACATGCCGCGGATGAAGCGGACGCACATCCCAAACAAAGGGCGCCGGCGAGAGAACTCACCGGCGCCCTTCCACTTCAATTCCTTAGGCAGCCGTCCGAATCAGCCGCTCCAGATCCATGACAATGACCAGCTTCTCGCCGGAGCGGGCGACACCCCGCACATAGTCCTGACCGGCGATCGTCATCCGCCCGTCGGGGGGCACGATCTGATCGTCGTTCAGGGTCAGGACCTGATCGACACCGTCTACCACCAGCGCCGAGGTCATATCGCCCGCGCTCAGGATCATCACCCGGGTCTCCTGGTCGGCTTGCCTGGTGGGGAGGTTGAGCCGCTTCCGAATATCGATCACGGGCATCACCTCGCCCCGCAGATCGATCACGCCCTCCACGTAGGCCGGCGTGTTCGGGAGGCGGGTGATCGGACTGAGGTAGCTGACCTCGCGCACCACGGTGATCTCGGCACCATAAAGTTGCCCTTCCAGGCGGAATACCACGTACTGCTTCTCGGCGCCCAAATCGGACACCCCCGCTTTCTGGGATATACTTCAAGTGTTAGCCGTACCGCCCTCGATCTCCTGCCAGGGACGTGCAGAAAGTGGGAAGATTCGCCTACCCGCGGATCGCCGCGATGGCTGCAGCGTAGTCCGGCTGCCCGAAGACAGCGGTACCGGCGACCAGGCAGGTGGCTCCGGCCTCCACGCAGAGCGGGGCTGTCTTCGGATCGACGCCGCCGTCCACCTGGATCTCCACTTTGTCGGCCAGGCCGGCCTCCGTCAGCATCGCCTTCACCTGCCGCATCTTCGGCAGGCCGGCATGGATGAACTTCTGCCCGCCGAACCCGGGGTTGACGGTCATGATCAGGACCAGATCGACCAAGTCCAGCACGTGCTGGATCACGGAGACCGGGGTGTGCGGATTGAGCGCCACACCGGCCTTCACGCCGGCCTCACGGATCTGCCCCAGCACCCGGTGCAGATGATCGCAGGCCTCGGCATGGACCGTGATCAGATCCGCACCCGCCTTGGCGAAATCGGCAATATACTTCTCGGGCTGTTTGATCATCAGATGGGCGTCGAAGGGGAGCTTGGAGCGGGAGCGCATCTTGGCGATCACCGGGGCACCGAAAGTGATATTCGGCACGAAGAGGCCGTCCATGACATCCAGATGGGCCCAGTCGGCACCAGCAGCCTCAATGGCAGCCAGTTCGGTCGCCAGGTTGGCGAAGTCGGAGGCAAGGATCGAGGGGGCAATCTTGATACGGCTCGGCTCAATCACGTGTGGCTACCACCTTTTCATCGCTTCGACTTCGGCCAGGAACAGCAGGTAATTCTCGTGGCGGCTCTGCGGGATCTCCCCCGCCTCCACCGCCGCCCGCACGGCGCAGTCTGGCTCCTTGCGGTGCAGGCAGTCGTCAAAGCGGCACTGCCCAAGCCGCGCCTGGAACTCGGGGAAGTGATCCCGGAGGCTCCACTTGTCGATATTCTGAAACTCCAGATAGGTAAAGCCCGGGGCATCGGCGATCAACCCACCGCTGGAGAGCGGGATCAGTTCGACATGCCGGGTGGTATGCTTGCCGCGCCCCATCTTTGCGGAGAGGGCACCCACCTTCACGTCGTCGCGGTCGGGCTCCAGTGCCCGGATCAGCCGGGACTTACCAACCCCTGAGTGGCCGGCCAGCACGGATACCTTGCCGGTCAAGTGAGGGCGGAGCGCATCCAGTCCCTTTCCCGCCTTGGCCGACAGGCTCAGGACCGTGTAGCCCACCTGCTCCCCGTAGCTGCGCAGGAACCCCTCCACCATCTCCGGTTCGAGCAGATCCACCTTGTTCAGGAGGATCAGGGGGGTGACCCCCGCCTGCTCGACGTGGATCAGCACCCGGTCCAGGAAGGGGTAGTCGGCAACCGGCTCCTGCAGGGTGAAGACGATGACCGCCTGGTCCACATTGGCCACGGGCGGCCGCTCCAGGACATTCTTGCGGGGCAGGACCGACTCGATCCTGCCCTCGCCGTCGCTTTCAATCTGGATCTCCACCTGGTCGCCGGTCCGGACCTGGAGCTTGTCCAGGCGGAACTTCCCCCGGGGCCGGCACTCGATCTCCTGGCCATCGACCAGGACGTAATAGATATTGCTGTGGGATCGAACAACCTGTCCTATCGGCACAGAACAGCTCCTTTCTCGCTTACTTCAGCGGAATCCGCAGCCGCTCCACGTTGTCTACCTTGATCAACAGATAGGCGGTCTGGCCGTAGAATGTGCCGGTGATCGTCACCTTCTGGCCAGCCGGCAGGGTCTCATCGGTCAGGGGACGCTCATTCTGCACGCCACTGATCACATCGATCAGGAATACCTGGAACTTGGAGGTCTTGCCCGTCTCGCCGGGCACGGTCAGCTCCTTGGTAAAGGCGGTGCCGGGGCCCAGGTCACCGCCCAGGGAGACCACCAGGTCCACACTCTGGCCGGGGGTGGCGGGCGTGCCCTTGACCGGGTTGCTGCCGAGGACCGTCCCCTTCTGGGTGCGGTTGTCGGGCCGGTTTTCGACGTTACCGACCTTCAGGCCCTGGGCGGTCAGCAGCCGGGTCGCATCCTCGAGGCTCTTGCTGACCACGTCGGGCACCCGCAACGGACCGCTGGAGACGGTCAGTTCCACCTCGCCGCCCTTCTTCAGCTTGGCCTTGGCGGGCGGTGCCATGCCAATCACTTCGCCCTCCGGCTCATTCGAGCGGACGTACTTCACGTCCGGGGCAACGGTGAACCGGGCGTTCTCCAGTGTGACGCGGGCCTCATCCAGCGACTGTCCCTTCACGTCGGGGACCTCGAACTCCTCCGGCCCCTTGGAGACGATCAGGTAGATCGTCGCCCCCTGCTTTACCTTCGTCTTGGGCTCCGGGTCGGCGGAGATGATGTAGAGCTGGGGCAGATCACTGTACTGCTCGGCCTGCACCTTCCACTGGAGCTTGGCCGCGGTCAGTTCGTCCTGAGCCTGCGTAATGTAGAGATTCTCGATCTCAGGCACGTCCACCTCGGGGACATCCAGAAAGCGCATGACGCCCCAGGCGGCGGCGCCAATGCCGCCGAAGACCACCAGGGCCACCGCCAGGACCCAGATCCAGGTGGAGCGACGCTCCCGCTTCTCCTCCATTTCGGCCTCCCTCTCCGCCTTGGTGCGGGCTTTGCGCGACTTCTTCACGGCCCGCATATCCATGGTCGGGAAATCACCCGAGTTGATATGGGTCTTGCCGGCAGCGTGCAGGTCCAGGAACCGTTCCAGCGCCTGGCGCATCTGGTTGGCGGAGGCGTAGCGATCCTCGGGCTCCTTCTCCATGGCCTGGAGGATGATCTCATCCAGCTCCACGGGCACCTCTGCGTTCAGCTCCGAGGGGGGCACAACCCGGTCCCGCAGGTGCTTCAGGGCGACGGTAATGGGGCTCTCCCCCTGAAAGGGGACCTTGCCGGTCACCATTTCATAGAGCACGACACCCAGGGAGTAGATATCGGACTTCTCGCCGGTGGGCTGGCCGTTGGCCTGCTCCGGGCTGAAGTAGTGCGCCGAGCCCATGATCGAGCCCGTGTGGGTCACCGTGTCGGTGGTGGTGGCCCGGGCGATGCCAAAGTCGGTCACCTTCACGCGGCCATCCTTCGAGATCAGGATGTTGTGCGGCTTGATGTCCCGGTGGATGATCCGCGCCGAGTGCGCATGGGCCATGGCCCCGAGGATCTCCATGGCGATGCGGGAGGCCTGATTGACGGGCAGCGGCCCCTGCTCCTGGATCATCGCCTTCAGGGTCTTGCCCTGGATCAGCTCCATAACGATGTAGTAGGTGTCGTTCTCCTCACCGACGTCGTAGATCTGTACAACGTTGGGATTGGAGAGGCTGGCAGCGTTCTGGGCCTCCCGCCGGAAGCGGCGAACGAACTCCTCGTCGTTGCCGAACTGGCCCCGCAGGACCTTGACGGCCACGTCGCGGGAGAGTTGGAGGTCGAAGGCCCGGTAGACCAGGGCCATGCCGCCGCCGCCAATCCGCTCTTCTATGCGATAGCGATTGCCAAGTATCGTACCAATCATCTTTCTTTACCCCTCCCACCGGGCGGCCAGAACCGTAATGTTGTCATGTCCGCCCCGGTTGTTGGCCAAATCCACCAGCCTGTCTACGAGGATGGCCGGTTCGCAGGTGGATGCCAGGGACTGGATCTCGGGGAGGCTGACCAGGTTGGAGAGCCCGTCGGTACAGAGAAGGAGCAGGTCACCCGCCCGCCACTGCAACTCCAGTTGCTCGACCGGCAGCGAATCCTCCACCCCGAGCGCCCGTGTCAGCACGTGCCGCTGCGGGTGAACGGCAGCCTGCTCGGCGGTCAAATGCCCACTCAGGAGCAACTCGCCGGGCACATTGTGGTCCGATGTGATCTGCCGGCCCTCGCCGGAGCCGATCAGAAAGGCCTTCGAGTCGCCCACATGGCAGACCAGGAGGCGCTCCCCGTGTACCAGCACGGCGGTCACCGTCGTCCCCATGGAGGAGATGTCGGGCCGGTCCACCTGGGCCTGCAGGATTACTCGGTTCGCTGCACAGACGGCCTCGTGCAGGCCACTGGCCAGGCCACCGTTCGCCAGCCAGGAAGGGAGTCCGGTCAGGACGCTCGTCTTGACCGTATCGACTGCCAGCCGGGAGGCGACCTCACCCCCGTCATACCCGCCCATTCCGTCCGCCACGATCAGCAGCGCCCCGCCGCCCGGAAGGTCGAGCGGTTCGACGGCATAGGCATCCTGGTTGCTCGGTCTGACGAGGCCGGGGTCGGTCCGCTCACCATGGATCAGCCTCACGTGGGTTCAACTCCTCAAAGTACTCCTAGAGGCGCCTCGCTCTCGCTGGACCCGGTTCCGGAGCTGGCCGCAGGCGGCGTCAATATCTCCACCCATCTCACGCCGCACCGTCGTGGCTATGCCCTTCTCTTCGAGCATCTCCTTGAAACGGTTGACCCGGTCGATGCCCGGCCGCTGGTACTGGGGCCGCTCGGCCACCGGGTTCATGGGGATCAGGTTCACATGAGCCAGGGAGCCCTTCAGGAGTGCCGCCAGCTCGCCGGCATGCTCCGGCTTGTCGTTGACCTCATCGATCAGAATGTACTCGTAGGTCACCCGCCGGCCGGTCTGCTCGCCATAGGCCCGGGCCGCATCCAGCACCTCTTCGATCGGCCAGATCCGGGCGACCGGCATGAGTTGCTGGCGCAGGTCGTTGTTCGGTGCGTGCAGCGAGAGGGCCAGGGTCATGGGAAGCCCCTCATCGGCAAGCTGGCGCATGGCCGGTACGATTCCAGAGGTCGAGAGAGTAATATGCCGGTAGCCGATGTTCAATCCATCGGGGTCATGCATGAGCCGGACCGCCCTGAGGACGTGGTCGTAGTTCTCCAGTGGCTCGCCGGAGCCCATGAGGACCACGTGGCCAATCCGCTCCCCCTCGGGGAGATCCTGCTGCATCATGACTATCTGATCGACGATTTCCCCCGCCGTTAAGTTCCGGACCAGGCCGCCAAAGGTGGAGGCGCAGAAGGTGCAGCCCATGCGGCAGCCAACCTGGGTGGTAATGCAGACCGAGTTGCCGTAGCTGTGGCGCATGAGGACCGACTCCACCTTCTGGCCGTCAAAGAGCCGGAAGAGGTACTTGGTCGTGTCCGTCGGTTCGGCATGCTGCTCCACCTCCCGCTCCATGAGCTGGAGGACGGACTGCTCCGCCAGCTTCTGCCGGAAGGCGGCGGAGAGATTCGTCATGAGATCGAAGGACTTGACGCCCTTCTGATAGACCCACTGGAATAGCTGCTTCGCCCGGAACTTGGGCTCGCCCAGCTCCTGCACGAAGCTGGTCATCTCCGCCATGGTCATGCCCACCAGGGGGCGCTTCCCGGCCGCCTCGAAGAGCAGGCTGGGATCGGCGATCTTCATCGGCACGTAGCCGGTCTGTTCCTGCACGGGGATCCTCCTTTGGCCTCTGCCACCCCAAAAGTCCACCTCTCAGTTTACCGCAGGATCGAATTCGGAGCAAACAGATTGGTGCTTCGTCTGCCGGAAGTCAGGGAAGAATCCGCAAGCTCCGGGCCCTGGCCACCGCCTCGGTCCGGGTCCGGGCCTCCAGTTTGGCCAGGATGTTGTGGATATGCCACTTCGCAGTCCCCTCGGTCAGGAAGAGCCGGCGGGCGATCTCCTGGTTGGCAGCCCCCTCGGCCAGGAGGCGGAGGACGTCCATCTCCCGCTGGCTGAGGGGGCCCGTGGCGGGCTGTGCCTCGGCCAGCAGCGCCCGGGCCCTGGCTGCGACGGCGCCCCAGCCCTGCCGCTCGGCGCTCTGGGCCAGGCGGAGCAGATGCTCACGCGCCTCATCTGCCCGGCCCAGGGCGAGGAGCGCCCGGCCAAGGGTGATCTGCTCCAGCTCGGTCTGGAGGCGGGGAGGGGCCTGCCGGTCAAAGGCATCGACCCAGCGGCCCAGGCCGGCGAGATCCCCCTCGGCTTGGAGCAGGCTGGCCTCCACCGCCTCGACGTAGGAGCGAATTCGCCCCAGCCCCAGGGCCTCCGCCACCAGCGGGCGGGCGGCAACGGGCTCGCCCAGGGCGAGATAGACCCGGGCGAGCGTAAGCAGCCCGTGGGCCAGCGCCTCGGGGTTTCCAATGGGCCTGACCAGCGCCAGTCCATGCTCGGCGTGGGTCTGAGCCCGGGCCGTCTCGCCCTGCTCCAGCAGCGCTTCCGCCAGCCAGAGTTCGCCCAGTGCGACGACCGGCTGCTCGGTCAGCCCGGCCGAAGCTGCCTCCGCCAGCGCCTGCTCGTACCCGGCGACGGCCTGCCGCAGCTCTCCCTGCATCGCCCGGGCATGGCACAGGTTGAAGCGGGCGGAGAGCGTGGGGAGCGTTCGCCCGCTCTGCCCGCCGCAGGTGACCGCCTGCTCGTAGGCCTGTGCGGCAGCCCCAAGGTCTCCCTGGATCCAGGCGACCCGGCCCAGCATCTGGGCGGTGGATGCCCGCAGCCCGTGGCTCTCGGCGGGCAGATCCAGCAGGGCCCGGCGCCCGTGAGCAACGGCCCCGGGCAGATTACCGCGCAGGAGGGCCAGCATCGCCCGAGCAGCGGCCACCTCCCCCGGAGGGATACCGTTCGGTGCGCCACCGCCCAGCCCTGCCAACTCGTCGTCCAGCCCCGCCCCCGCCAGCCAGCGGGCCGCCCCGTCGGCCTGGTTCGCCATGAGATGTGCCCAGGCGATCTGCAGCGCCAGCCGGGGCCGTACCCCCACCGCCTCCGGCCGGAGCCGGGCGGAGAGGCGCAGAAGGGTGGTCACCTCGCCCCGGCTAAGGAGCGAGGGCGCCCAGTGGAGCAGCACCTCCGCCGCCTCCTCGTGCTCCCCTGCTGCCAGCCAGTGGTCCACGGCCGCCTGCAGGTCGCCATCTGCCGCGAACCAGGCAGCCGCCCGCCGGTGAAGCTCGGCCAGGTCGCCTCCATGCTCACGGCCCCACTGCTGCCGCAGGAACTGGGCGAAGAGCGGATGGTATCGCCACCAGCGCCGCCCCTGATCCAGCGGGGAGACGAATAGCCCGAGCCGCTCCAACTCCTCCAGCATCTGCTGGGAGCCGTCCATCAGCGTGACCGCATCGGCCAGCGGGCCGGAGACCCGGGCCAGATGGGCCGTCTGCAGGAGGAAGTACTGGACCGGGTCAGGGACGCGCGCAAAGACCTCCTCGGCCAGATAGTCGAAGATAAAGCGCTGATCTCCTCGTATCGAGTCCACCGCCGCCACCAAATCCGGCTCCGCCTGCAGCGAGAGGGCCGCCAGTTGAACCCCCGCCGCCCAGCCTTCGGTCCGCTCCTGGAGGATGGCCAGGGCCTGCTCGGGCAGGTGCAGATCGAGCCCCTGGAGGAGTTGGGCGATCTCCGGCCGCGTCAGCGCCAGCTCCCGGGCGGTGATCTCGCAGAGCGCCCGCTGCGCCCGCAGCCGGGCCAGCGGCAGGGCCGGCTCCCCCTGTACGGCGATCACCAGGTGAAAGCGAGGTGGCAGCCGGTCCAGGAGCGTGACCATCAAGCGGCGAATCCACGGGTGATCGGCCAGGTGGTAATCATCCAACACGAGGGTGAACTCCTGCTCCAGCCCGGCCAGCCGGTTGATCAACTGGGCGGGCAGCGCTTCCACCTCCACCTCGCCCTCCATACCCAGCGCCTGCGCCAGGTAGGCGGCGAAGCGCCCGGGTTCCGCATCGGACTCGTCCAGGGAGAGCCAGGCCACGTCGCTCCGGCCGGCGCACCACTGGCTCAGCAGGGCGGTCTTGCCCGAGCCCACCGGGGCGGTGAGCAGCGTCAGCCGGTGGCTCTGGCTCTCGTTCAGGCGCCCCAGCAGGCGAGGACGTTCAATGAGTGCGTGGGAGGGCAGCGGCGTCATCCATTTGGTGCGCACAAGCGGCGTAGTCAAGCCAGATCCACCTCCGGACGAAGGATCACGGTACATCGATAGAGTTGGATGGAGATAGGGGAACCTCCTCTCCGTTCGCTGGAGGAACCTACCGCGCACCCTATCGATCGATAGGCGACGCCCCAGTGGCCAGGCGATATGATGAAACCGTAAGCACGAAGGGAGGTTCCGCATAATGTCCAAGCTCTCTACCCTCGCCGTCGCCTGGGAATGCCGCCGCCTTGACCGGGGAGGTCGGGAGGCGATCGTGGCCCGCCAGCAGGAGCGGCTCGCCGAACTGGTCGCCTACGCCCGGAGTCACTCCCGCTACTACGCCCGCAAGTACCTACATCTGCCCGATGGCCCCGTCGATCTCGCACAGTTGCCCCCTGTCACAAAACCCGAGATGATGGCCCACTTCGACGAGTGGGTGACCGATCCAGCGATCACCCGCGAGAAGGCCGAGGCATTCGCCCACGACCTCGCCCAGATCGGCCGGACCTTCCTGGAGAAGTACCTGCTCTTCACGACCTCCGGCTCCTCGGGTGCGCCGGCGATCCTGGTCCACGATGCCAGCCTGGAGGATGTGCTGGCCGGCACCAGCCTGGCCCGCGGCCCGTACGGCGGCGGAGACCTCTGGAAGATCATGAAGAACGGCAAGCGCATGGCCGGCGTCTACGCCACCGGCGGCCACTACCTGGGATATTCCCTGACCGAGCGCCTCCGGAAGAGCAACCCCCTGCAGGCCCGCTCCAGCCGGATCTTCTCCATTCTTGACCCGGTGCCGCAGCTCGTCGAGAATCTGAACCGGTTCAAGCCCGCCATGCTCGGCGGCTACCCGACCGCCCTGGTGCTCCTGGCCGATGAGCAGCGGGCCGGACGCCTCCGTATCGACCCGGCGATCATCACTTGTGGCGGGGAATGGACCTCCCCCGAGATGCGGGCCGAGCTCCATGCGGCCTGGCCCGAGGCGCGAATCACATCCACCTACGGCTGCTCCGAGGTGGGCAACATGGGCTTCGAATGCGAGCACGGCTGGATGCATATCAACGAGGACTATGTGATCCTCGAGCCGATCGAGGCTGACGGCAGCCCGACCCCGGCGGGCAAGCTCTCCTACTCCTGCCTGGTCACCAACCTGACGAATAAGGTTCAGCCGATCATCCGCTATGAACTGGGCGATCGGATCCTCGTCAAGGGGTCCCCCTGCGCCTGCGGCAGCCCGATGATGGCGGTCAAGATCGAGGGGCGTACCGACGAGACCCTCACCCTGACCGGCGCCGATGGCGCCACGCGGCGGATTCTCCCGCTGGGCCTCTTCGCCGTAGGGAAGGAGACCCCCGGCATGGGCAGGTTCCAGGTGATCCAGACCGCTCCTGACCGGTTGGTGATGCGGCTGGAGGCGAAGGAGGCCGGGCAGGAGCCAGCGGTCTTCGCTGAAGCGCAGCGGCGGCTCAGCGCCTACCTCTTGGCCCAGGGGCTGCAGGGCGTTTCGATTGAGCGTGCGGCAGAGGCGCCGCAGCCGCATCCGCAGAGTGGCAAGTTCAAGCATGTCTGGTCCGAGGTGAAGCGGTAGCACTTTGTGGGGGAAAGCGGGCGCGAAGTAATACGAGGGGATCCGCGAGCCAATCGCAGATGCCCTCGTATTTCTTGGTGGCGGCCTCCTTGTTGAACGGAAAGGGGGTGTCCGCATGAGCGAGCTGGATAGAAGGATCTTTTGGATCCTGCTTCTGGCGCTCCTGCTAAAGCTCCTTTCCCTTAACCTGTAAGGGGGAGGAGTACCAACGCTTCCCCCGTTTATTCATCTTAGTGTCCTGCTCCCGCCGATTTTGGGCAGATAGCTCGGTTTTTCGGCCAACGCGGGCTCCGTCCAGAATATTCGGGCTGGGTTCGACAAAAAAGGGGAT
>JAWLHU010000023.1:0-71542 GCA_041690255.1 Symbiobacteriaceae bacterium | reverse complement strand
CGTGAAGGAGGCGAATCCCAGGGCATGGGACTCGCCTCTTGCGCGTGGCACCTGGCAGGCTGATCCATTGGTCAGGATACGTATAAGGGCTCTGCGTGGCAGCCGTGGACGCAGAACCTGTATACCTACGTGGGGAACAATCCGGTCAACTATGTCGACCCGACTGGTCACATCCCTGTTGCCATTCCCTTGCTTATCGGCGGCGCTGATGTGTTAGCCAAAGCTATCGCAGCACTGATAGCCATAGGAGCTACGGCGCTTGCCGCCGAGAAGATAAGCCAAGAGGTTAAGGATGCACAGCGCCAGAAGGAAGAGCAAAAGCCCGTTCCAATCGTACCCAATTACCCAGTCGAGGAGGACGATGATGACGAGGAGAGGAGGATTCTTTACCACTACACGTCCGAGGAGAACTATCATAAGATTTTGGGTTCCCAGCAACTCTGGCCGGCGAACAGCCTAACGGACGCCTACTATGGCCCTGGAGTCTATATGACTGATCACGCCCCGCATCAATTCGCAACCCGAGACGTCCTGGCATTGTCTCTGTGGAGTTCTAACAGGCCGGAGTACATGGCAAAGACCACACATTATATCGCCATTGACGTTACCGGCATTCTCGAGTTGCCTATCACAACCCCGTTCACCTTACGTCCCGCTGTGCCAAGTCCGACAAACTTCATCTGGATTTACGGCAATGGGACAGTGCCTCTGAACCTAACTGGCCGGATTATAGGAGGCGGTGCGACCGGTCTAAAGACACAGCGTGAGTTGATGAGGGAGACACTAGAGGAGTGAGTAACGATGCAGTACTACCGTGAGCAGCATGTTCACTGGCTGCCAAACCATGGGGAATTCAGGTGGACGAGTTACTATGAATTCGAGGGTAGTCGTGTCAAACGCCAAATCGACGTTCATCCAGATACGGTTCTCTTGCTACAGGGTGGAGAGGTTTGTGAGGCGTCGCTGGAGGAAATGGGATTCCAGCCAAGCGACCATGTTCAGCCTGAGGAGTTCCTATCTATGTGGGAGCAGTACAGTAAGACACCTCATGGGACACTCAGAATTCACAGCCCTTATCTCCAGGCTGGAGTGCCGAGCTTCCGTAAAATGGTCGAAGGTCAGCGGGGCAGCGATCACTCATAATTCCCAGCAAGGAGTCATTTCCTAGCCCCTTCCTTTTGCCAGTTGGAGATAATGGCAGCCCCCGCCCTCCGAAATCCCGCCTGAAAGCCTCTCTGAGGCTCGGGCGGGCCGGGGGGCGGGGGCTGGTGCTCAAGTATGAGGCCAACGGCCCCACAATGCCCACAATGAGCGAGAGAGGCCTTACCAAAGACAGGGGGACAACATATCCGCCGCCCACCTATACCTCGTCTTCTTCTCTTTGTGGCCATTCCCAAAGCGCCCATACCTGAACGAGCTGTGGTCGCTGGTGGGAGAGCGGCTCACCCGCCAGTTGACAAAACTCGTCTAAGACAATGAGCGCTTCACAAAGCGCCACCCTCTAAACCATCCCGCATACCACAGCGGCCCAAACAGGCCGCAGACCCGGGCAAGGAGTGACTTCCCTGCCCTTCCCTATTGCCTCCTGGTGAGGCCCGGAGGCGTACCCCCGGTGGGGCCGGCTTGACGGGTGGCAGATGGCGGTAAACTCCAACCGCCGAAGGGAGCGGTGCATGCCTCCCCTTCCCCCCGGCGCCGCCCCCATCGGTGTTCCTCCTTGCCTACCGATGGACGAGCGGGGCCAGTCAAGGCCCCCCACCTGGGCTCACGCATGCTAGATGCAGGAGGGATCAGGCCACTGCTGGTGCCTCTAGGAGAAAAATTGAGACGGGAGTTGTATGGTTATGCGCAATCTTAGCGAGCTCAGTTTTGCCGACTCTGCTCCTGCCGTGACAGAGGATGATCTCCAGCGGTTCGAGCGGACAATAGGGTTTCAACTGCCTATGTCGTACCGAGCCTTCTTAAAGGAGGTTAACGGCGGGTATCCGAAACTGGACACGTTCCAGACGGAGAGCGGAGACATTCGAACGGCGTCAGCATTTTACCAGCTGACTTTCACTGAAGATAGTGAAGACTTGCTGTGGAACTACACAATGTACCAGAAGGTCCTACCTCCTTGGCTGCTTCCCATAGCGTATGACGGTGGAGGAAATCAGATTCTCCTGGACCTAAGCTCTGAACAGCACGGACGGGTCCTTACGTGGGATCATGAGACTGGTAGTGTTTGGGGAGGAGCGAAGTCCTTTGAGGCATTTGTTGATTCCTTGTACCTGAACCCGGAGTATATCTGAGAACCTTTCTCTCTGAAAACACTATCTGCGTTGCACGACTAGATTCACAGATCATACGTCAACGATACACTCACCCGAGCAAGGATAACCCTCCTTGCCCTTTCCCTTGTCGCTCGGGGTTACCAGCGCCGTCAGCCCGGGCTGTTCACTGCCCGGGAACGTCCGATGCCTCCATAGGGCTCAACAAAACACGACGAGAGGGGGCAGCTAAACAGGCTTGTGTACCTATGTCGATACCTGACATATTCTCCGTGCACCGGAGGAAGGGCCCGATTCTGCCCCAGTCTCCATGACCAACTTCGGCCAGCCCTATATCGTCGTGGAGGATGGGGACTACGGCGGGCGCCGTGAGCTCTACCTGAACCACCACCACGATGGCCGGGACCTGGACCTCTCCTACGCCGAGCGGACCCTGCAGTACGTCTACCAGATCTGGGGCCGGCCGGTCCACCTGGAGAGCCGGCAGGGCGAGACGCGGGTGATCCTTACCTGCAAGGAGGATGGGGTGCAGAAGATCGAGGTGTAGAGCAAACGCCCTCACCGGCCAAACCCGGTGAGGGCCTTCGTAATGGCCGCATGCTGCGGTTATGAGAAGCCATGGGAAACCCCTGGGCCTGTCCTGCCTTACGGGTCCCGAAGCTATGGAAAGCCATGGGAAACCCCTGGGCCTGTCCTGCCCTACGGGTCCCGAAGCTATGGAAAGCCATGGGGAACCCCTGGGCATCTCCTGCCTTACGGGTCCCGAAGCTATGGAAAGCCATGGGAAACCCCTGGGCATGCCCTGCCCTACGGGTCCCGAAGCTATGGAAAACCATGGGAAACCCCTGGGCATCTCCTGCCCTACGGGTCCCGAAGCTATGGAAAGCCATGGGAAACCCCTGGGCATGCCCTGCCCTACGGGTCCTGAAGTATACGTTCGACCGGATGAAGCGTGTCAGGTAGGTGAGACGACCTGCGGCCGCGCACAGGGAGCGGCCGACCCGTGCGAGAATGATACGACAGGGCCTTTGCCCATCCGCCTCGTACGGAGGGAGAGTTCACCATGACCGACCCGCTTGTTCCAGAAGCCGGCCTCGCCCCGGGGGGGATCCATCTCTGGTGGACTAGCCTGGCACAGCCGGCCCGGGTAGTTCAGCAGCTCCTCCATACCCTTTCGCCCGATGAACAGGAGCGTGCCGCATCCTTTCGCCACGACCTCCACCGGGGCCGCTTCGTCGTTGGGCGGGGCACCCTCAGGGCCATCCTGTCCCGGTACACGGGCGTGGCCCCGGCAGCACTCCGCTTCGCTTATGGGGAGAACGGCAAGCCTGCGTTGGCCTTGCCGACGGGCGGGAGGCGGCTCTGCTTTAACGTGTCACACTCCGACGATCACGCCCTCCTCGCCTTCGCCTACGACCGCGAGATCGGGGTCGATCTGGAGCGGATGCGCCCACTGGACGATGCCGAGGCAATCGCTGAGCGCTTCTTCAGTCCCGAGGAGCGGCAGGCCCTGCGCAACCTGCCCCCGGAGGAGCGGCTGGGGGGCTTCTATCGCTGCTGGACCCGCAAGGAGGCGGTGATCAAGGCGGTAGGCGGGGGGCTGGCCATCCCCCTGGACAGCTTCACCGTCACGCTGGGGGCAGCCGAACCCCCCAGGCTCCTCCGCTACGACCAGGATCCTGATGCCACAGCCCGATGGTGCTTCCGTCCGCTGCCACCGCTCATTACCGGTTACGAGGCCGCCCTCGTCTGCGAGGGGGCAGATGGCGCGCTCTTTATGGATGAGTGGCGCTCCTGAGGCCGACGTGAGAGAAGAGGACCACCGCATCAGCGCGGTGGTCTTTTCGCTTCGTACGTGCCCCCTCAAAGGTCATCGAAAGAGAACCCATCGGCCCGATCGACGGCGGTCACGCGCAGTTCGCTGGTGTACCGGTTCCCCTGCGCATCGGACAGCCAGAGGTGATCCAGCGAGGGCAGCATCTCCGTGATCACGGTCGGGCGCCCACTCTCGTCGCTCTCCAGAGCCGCACAGACCGCCGTTGCGAAGATCTCCACCAGCACAGGGCTCTCATAGTCCACCAAGAACGGCTTGCTTTCCAGCGGCGTGCGGACGAAGGCATAGCGGGGGATGCCGTGCTCCTGTGCCCAGCGCCGGATCGCCAGGAACCGGTTGGCCCCCTGCTCCTCCCGGAAGAAGGCCAGTGCCCCCGGCTCAAAGCGCCAGGACTCACGCAGCACGACCAGCCGGTCGATGGTCACTCGCGGGGAGTGAGTCCCCGGCGGGCGGAGCTGAAACCGATCGGTGAGGGGGGGCGTCAGCGCGTAGCTCAGCAGGTCAAGGAGGTCCATGGAGAGCGTGCGGTCGTGGGTCCGCGCAATGAGGTCGTCTCCGACCTGCTCGACCACCAGATCGCCCACGGTGAGCGTGCGCCATTCAGGGACGGGACGGGCATCGGGGACGCCGATCAGCCACAGGTCCTCCGGCGACGCCAGCGAGACCGACGTACGGGCGTTCAGATTCCAGCTCCGGCCAGACGCCATAAGGATCCTTGGGTCAGGGATGTCGGCCTTCACCGCCCGGGCCAGCTCCTCCGGAGCAGGGTGCTGAGAGAGCAGCGCGGTGATGCCCAGGGTGTTCATGGCCATGTGGAGCTCGCCCAGGACGAACTGGTAGTCACCTGCTCGAATCGCTTCGACGCTCTCGGCTGCGATCATGATGTCCGGGCTGTGGTGGCGGCAGTGATCCCACCCCGGGCCGGGGGCGGCGAAGGCCTGCATGACCTTCGGCCGGATCTGTTCCGCCGTATAGGTGACCGCCCGCTCTTCCCCGGTGAGGGCGAGAATCTCTCCCCAACGGCGCTGAAACTCTGCGGAAAGCGGCTCCAGCTGGCTCAAGTCCTCTTTGAACAGGAGGTCACCGGCCCACAGCCAGAGGTCAGCCAGGGTGACCGTAGGCGAGCCGGAGCGGCTGGACAGTTCCCCATAGATCTCCTGGAAGATGGAGCGGTAGATCTTCGCAGCCTCCGCATGAAACCAGCGGACGCTCTGCAGCAGGAGGGCGAGCGGTTCACTCAGGGCCTGAATGGCGTCCGGTCCGATCGCTACCTGCACGTCTCGCAGTGACTCCAGGTAGACCAGGGTGCGGGCCGCATAGATCTCGCCGTGCTTCCTTGTGGGGGCCTGACCGGTCACCTTGGTGAAGGTCTGCTCAAGCCCTTCCATCGCCTGGTCCAGCCGGTCAGGATCCCCCATGGCCTGCACGACTGCCTCGCGGGCTGCGATCAGCTCTTCCAGGGGCGCCATCGACCGGCGGCGCAACGCCGGCTCCTCGATCGCTTCGAGCTGCCTCTTCAGGTAGACCTCCGGGCGGAGGGCGATCGGCATTTCGAAATCCCAGGTGATGCGCCTCTGCCGGGCGAGCAGGTGCAGGATCTGGTAGACCTCCGCCTCATCTGTCACGGAACTGAGCGGGTCGGCCACCACGGTCCGGGCCACCTCGACGGCGGTCCGTTTCCCGTCGCACAGCCGCAGAATGTCAGCATGCTGAGCGGGCACTCGAACCGGCCCCGACATGGGGATGCGCAGGAGCCCCCCTTCCAGATGGAGGAATGGCGCCATTCGCGGGGTCATCCAGGGCCGGAGGTCCGGGTCTTGTGAGAGTTGATCGGCGATCGTCTCAATGGCCCATCCCTCGAAGAAGACCTCTCGGTTCGCCAGCAGAGAGGGGCCGTGGGATAGGTCCATCGCTTCGCCCTCGGTGGTGAAGCGCGCCCATCCCACCGGTCCGAAGAAGCCGATCGTGTCATTCTTTGTGCAGTATCGCTGCACGTACCTGGCTATGGAGAGATCCTTCCGGCGGCTTTTCCGCCCTGCGTTGCCCCCACCGGCCGCCGTCGCCATACTGCCGTGGAGGGCATGCCGGTTTTGCCAGACCAGCGCCTCCCGGAACGGAGCGGTGCTGGCAAACCCGCCCAGGAAGCTCGAGATGCGCGAGGTGGCCTCCACATATTCCTGCTGGTAGGTGGAGCGGGCCTCTGCCAGAGAGCTGAGGGCTGCGCGGAACCCCCCTAATGCCTGGGACACTTCCTCATCCTCCACCGTGCGCGGGGGCTCATTTCGGTCGATGGAGCGCAGCGCGTTCAGCAGCGGATTCCGGCGCGGCTTGTCCTCCCAGGCCCCTGCCGCCCGCAATGCGTCCAGCGCCCGATTCACGGCCTGTTTCGCCCTCGATCGCCCCTGCTCCAGGTCCCGCTCGGCCAGCAGGACGCCGTCAGCCTGGGAGGTCAGGGCAGCATCGGCAAGCCCCTGGATTGTATGGGCAGGAAATCCCGCACTGCGCAGGCAGAACCACCGCCAAAGCCCCCAACTGCCATCGCCGACCGAAATCAGGTGGTCCATCTCGCCGGTGAGCGCTCCGTTCATCCGTTGCATGCTTGGTCCACCCCCCGCTGACCGGTCAAGCTCTGAGCAATGTGCTGCAGGACGAGCGCTTCCGCATCCCGGAGGTAGAAGTGGTCCCCCGGAAAGAGGTGAACAGGAGAGGGGTGGGTGGACTGCTCCTCCCACGCCTGAAGCGCGGCCCGGCTCACATCGGCGTCGTCGAGCCCGCCAAAGGCCATGACATGGCAGTTGAGCGGAGGCTCTGGCCGGTACTGGTAGGTATCGCAAAGCTGAAAGTCGGCCCGCAGGATGGGGATCATCAGCGCCATGAGTTCCTCGTTCTCCAGTGCTGCCGGCGGGGTGCCATTATACCTGCGGAGCGTATCGGTGAACTGATCATCCGGCAGGTGGTAGATCGGCCCCCGGACGGGAGGCAACTGGGGTGCCCTGTGACCCGACACGAAGAGGGCGACCGGCAGCGGAAGCCCTTTGCGGCGGACCGCCCGCGCCAGTTCAAAACTGAGCAGGGCGCCCATGCTGTGCCCGAAGAGGGCGTAGGGCTGGTCCAGATACGACGGCAACTCCTCCATGAGAACGTCGATCAGCCCATCGATCTGTGTGAGTGCGGGTTCCAGGATGCGTGCCCCATGCCCGGGCAGTCTCGCGGCACAGACCTCAACGGTCTGGGGCAACTGCTCGGGCCACGTGCGGAAGAGGTGTTCGGATCCGCCGGCGTGGGGGAAGCAGAAAAGGCGAACGGACGGCTGCTGCCTCCTCTTCGTGCAAGAGAACGACGATGGCTTCACTGGAACTGATCCCTCCTACTGGGGGTGTTGTTGCGCCAGGCGTCTGCGGAGATCACCGCCGGCGCCTTTTTTGTGTGTTACCCGGGTAGTCGCCCTCTTCGTTCGGGGGCAGATAGTTCCTTGACACGAATAATTCGTAACCGGTACGATTCCTACGCAATTGTGTATAGTCCATATCTTATTGTTCAAATAGACAGCTGTCAATAATCGAATTACGAACTCAGAAAAACTTGACAAGTGCATTGACACAGATAATATTATAAAGTCTGTAGTGCGACTGCAACCAATCGGGTGGGAGGCATCTCAACATGGGATCACACGGCGGTAGCTTCACCCAACTTTCACCGGAAGAGCGGCGCCGCTTGCTGGAGCAGCGGCTCCGGAGCAAGGCTGGTTCCCGAAACACCTTTCCGCTCTCCTTTGCGCAGGAGCGACTGTGGCTCCTGGAGCAACTGCACACCGGCACCGTTGCCTACAACCTGACGATACCGTTGCGATTGAAGGGGTCACTGAATCGCCTTGCTCTGGAACGGAGCCTTAACGAACTGGTGAAGCGGCATGCCGCCTTTCGGACGCACTTTGCGCAGGTAGATGACCAGCCGGTGCAGGTTGTGTCGCCCGAGGGAGAGGCCCGGCTGACCTTACTGGCTGTCCCGGGAGATGATCCGGAGCAACGCGAGTCGCGGGTGCGAGAGATCTTATGGCAGGAGGCACAGAGGCCCTTTGACCTGGGTACCGGCCCGCTGTACCGATTCACCCTGCTCAGGTTGGCGGACGACGAACACATTCTGGTGATTGCAAAGCATCACAGCGTGACCGACGCCTGGTCGCTGGCCATCTTTGCGCAGGAGCTTTCGGCACTGTACGCGGCCTTCGCCGAGGGCAAGTCATCGCCACTGCCGTGGCCGACACTTCAGTACGGGGACTTCGCTACCTGGCAGCGGCAGTGGCTGAAGGGGAGCGTGTTCGAGGCGCAACTGGCCTACTGGAAGGAGCGGCTGGCTGGCAGTGCACCACTGTTGGAGCTCCCCGCTGACCGGACCCGCCCGTCCGTGCAATCCTTCCGGGGCGCAATCCGGCAGGTCGCGCTGCCGCAGGAGCTCCGTCAGTCGCTCCACGACCTGTGCCGGCGTGAAGGGGTAACCCTCTTCATGACAGCGCTCGCGGCCTTTCAGGTCTTGCTGTCCCGCTACTCGGGCCAGCACGATATCGTGGTCGGCTCTTCCATCGCGAACCGGAACAGGGCAGAAGTGGAAGGGATCGTCGGCTTCTTCGTGAACAACCTGGTCCTCCGTACGGATCTGTCTGGCGACCCCACCTTTCGGGAACTCCTGACCCGGGTGCGCGAGGTGGCCCTCGGGGCGTATGCGCATCAGGACATGCCGTTCGAAAAGCTGGTGGAGCACCTGCGGCCGCAGCGGGACACCAGCTATGCGCCGATCTATCAGGTCGAGTTCACCCTGCAGAATGCTCTGGCGCCTCACCTGCAGTTGCCGGGTCTCACGGTGGAGCGCATCCACTTCGATCCCGGCACCGCCAAGCTTGATCTGACCCTCTCGCTGGAGGAGGGGCCCGACGGGATTCACGGGACGCTTGAGTACAGCACCGACCTGTTCGAGGCGAAGACCATTGATCGCATGTGGGGCCATTACCAGCGCCTGCTTGAGGGCGCTGTTGCTGACCCCGATCTGCCCATCTCCCGGATTCCCATGCTAATGCCGGCGGAGCGAGAGGAGATCCTGGTGGAGTGGAACCGCACCGAAGCGGAGTACCCCGACCAGGTCTGTCTGCACCACCTTTTCGAGGAGCAGGTACGCCGGAGCCCCGGCAACGTGGCAGCGGTCTTCGGGGACCAGCAGATCAGCTACGTGGAGCTGGACCAGGCTGCGAACCGGCTGGCCCATCATCTGCGGGCATTGGGAGTAGGGCCGGATGTGGTGGTCGGTGTCTGCGTGGATCGCTCCATCGATCTGGTAGTGGCCCTGCTGGCGGTGCTGAAGGCCGGAGGGGCCTTTCTGCCCCTCGAGACCGACGCGCCGGCCCCACGGCTGCGCCAGATGCTGGAGGATGCACAGGCGCCGGTCTGCCTGACGCAGGAGCACCTGCTGCCGCGGCTGCCTGGGGACGTGGCTTCCCTGGTGGCTGTGGACGGGACCGGCGAACCCTTCGCGGCGTATCCCACCCATGCGCCGCAGGTGGAGGGGCTGACCCCTGATCACCTGGTGTCGATCTACTACACCTCTGGCTCCACCGGGAAGCCAAAGGGTGTGGCTAACATCCACCGTGGCTGGGTCAACCGCATGAACTGGATGCAGCGCCGGTACCAGCTTCTGCCCCATGAAGCTGTGCTGCAGAAGACCACACTGACCTTTGATGACTCGGCGGTCGAGTTCTTCTGGCCGCTGATGGTCGGCGCGCACATCGCCCTCATGGAGCCCGGGCTGCACAAGGATCCGCGGGCGATTCTGGATGCGGCGATCCGGCACCAGGTGGCGGTGATCCACTTCGTCCCGAGCATGCTCTCGCTGGTGGTCGATACGATCACCCCCGCGGACCGAGCCCGGCTAGGCTGCCTGCGCCATGTGATCTCCAGCGGGGAAGCGCTGCTGCCCGAGCTGGTCCGGCGGTTCACGGAGCGGGTGGGCTGCTCTCTGCACAACCAGTGGGGCGCGACCGAGGTCTCGATTGACTCCTCGTTCTACACCTGCCTGCCCGAGGACGGGTCGGAGAATGGAATCGTGCCGGTGGGGCGCCCGCTGGAGAACAACGAGATCTACGTGCTGGATGCCCATCTCGAGCCGGTGCCCGTCGGGGTCGCCGGGGATCTCTACCTGGCCGGCATCGGCCTGGCCCGGGGCTACCTGAACGACCCGGTCCGCACGGAAGAGGCCTTCGTCCCCAACCCGCATCGCCCTGGTGAGCGGATGTACCGGACGGGAGACCGGGGGCTGTACCGGGCAGATGGGAACATTCTGTTCCTGGGCCGCAAGGATGACCAGATCAAGATCCGCGGCCAGCGGGTGGAGCTTGGCGAGATCGAGTCGGTCCTGGCGACACATCCGGCTGTCCGGCAGTGTGCCGTGGTGGCGCACAAGCGCCCGGACGGGTACTACCTGGTCGCCTACTGTGTGCTCCGCCCGGCGCAGGCCGACGATCCGTCACTGGGCTCTGCGGAACGGCTGCGGGATTTCCTGGGGGACTTGCTTCCCCAGTACATGGTGCCCTCCCGCTTTGTGACCATGGAGAGCCTGCCGACCACGGTCAGCGGCAAGGTTGACCGGAAGCTTCTGCCCGACCCGGGCGATGAGCGGCCCGACCTGGAGGAGAGCTACGCTCCCCCGACCACGTTGACCCAACTGCGGCTGGTCGAGATCTGGCAGGAGGTGCTGCGCCTCAGTCGGGTCGGCATTCGCGACGACTTCTTCGCCCTGGGAGGGCATTCGCTGTTGGCCACCCAGGTGATCACCCGGGTGCGGAAGCACTTGCAGGCCGAGGTCTCCCTGATCCAGTTCTTTGCGGCGCCCACCATTGAGGCTCTTGCTCACCTGGTCGACCGGGGCCGGGAGGGGGCCCAGGCCAGTGAGGAGCCATTCCTGACGGCACCGGTGGGGGCGGAACACCCGCTCTCCTTCGCACAGCAGCGCCTCTGGTTCCTGGACCAGATGCTGCCCGCCAGCGGCACCTACAACGTCCCGATCCTTCTGCGCCTGCGGGGTCACCTGGAGACCGCCGCGCTGAACCAGGCGATCACCGAGATCCTGGCGCGGCATGACTCCCTGCGCACCATCTTCCGGGCCGTCGACGGGCGACCGGTCCAGGTGATCACCGAGCCGTATCCGTTCGTCCTGCCGGTCACGGATCTCACCCATCTCCCGGAGGAGGAGCGGGAGGCGGAGGCCCTGCGCATGGCCCGCGAAGAGGCTCGCCGCCCCTTCGATCTGGAGTCCGGCCCTCTGTTCCGTGCCCGTCTCATGCGGACGGACGAGACAGGCCATCTCCTGTTCATCAACGTGCACCACATCGTGTTTGACGGTTGGTCTGTAGGAGTTCTGACCAGTGATCTGTCGGCACTCTACGCGGGATTTCTCTCCCGGAGGGAGTCGCCGCTGCCACCCCCGGCCTTCCAGTACGCAGACTTTGCTGATTGGCAGCAGAGGAGGCTGGGGGGAGGGGGGCTGGAGGCGCAGCTCTCCTACTGGACGGAGCAGCTTGGCGGTGGACCTCTGCCCGTCCTGGACCTGCCCACCGACCGGCCAAGGCCGCCCGTTCAGACCTACGCGGGCGCGACCCGCACCATCCGTCTGCCCAAGGAACTGGCGGATGGGCTGAAGGCCCTGGGCCACCGGGAAGGGGCTTCCCTCTTCATGGTGCTGCTGGCGCTATTCAAGGTGTTGCTCTACCGCTACACCAACCAGGGGGATATCCTGGTCGGCACGCCGGTAGCCAACCGGACCCGAGTCGAGACGGAGGGGCTGATCGGCTTCTTCGTCAACACCCTGGTCCTGCGCAGCCGGGTCGCCGGCGAGACCAGCTTCCGAGATCTGCTCATGCAGGTGCGGAGGGTCGCCCTGGAGGCCTATGCGCACCAGGATGTGCCCTTTGAGCAGCTCGTGGAGGCCCTGCACCCAGCGCGATCACTCGACCGTTCGCCGCTCTTCCAGGTGATGTTCATCCTGCAGAACGCCCGCATGGAGATGCCGGTGCTCCCGGGCCTGGAGGTCACATCGGTGGAGCTGGACAACAGCGCCGCCAAGTTCGACTTGACGCTGGGGGCCATGGAGGACAGGGACGAGTTGGCCGTCACCATGGAGTACAACACCGATCTGTTTGACCCCGATCGGGTGGACCGGATGCTACTCCACTACCGCTCCCTGCTGGAGGCGGCCGTGGCGGACCCGGACCGGCCGGTGGCGGACCTGCCGCTCCTGACGGAGGCCGAACGGCAGCGGGTGCTGGTGGAATGGAATGCCACCGATTCGCCGTACCCGGCCGAAGGCACGGTTGCGGAGCTGTTCGCAGCGCAGGTGACCCGGACGCCGGACGCCCCTGCGCTGCTCTATGGGGGGCTGTCGCTCACCTATCGGGAGCTGAACCGGCGGGCCGACCGGCTGGCCTACCACCTGCGGCGGCTCGGGGTCGGGCCGGAGGTGGTGGTGGGGGTCTGCCTGGACCGGTCCCCTGACCTGGTGGTGGCCCTCCTGGGTGTGGTCAAAGCCGGCGGTGCCTACCTGCCGCTGGATCCGGCCTACCCGAGGGAGCGGCTCGCCTTCATGCTCCAGGACTCGGAGGCTCCGGTCCTGATCACTCGGCGGTCGCTGCGGGCCGGGCTTGAGACCGGTGGGGTGACCGTGGTCGACCTGGATGAACCCGAGGCGGCAGAGGGGCAGGAGGGGAATGCGGACCACGTGGAGAGTGGCGCTACCCCGGAGAGCCTGTTTTACGTGGTCTACACCTCTGGCTCCACCGGGAGGCCGAAGGGGGTTCTGGCCACCCAGCAGGCTGCCATCAACCGCTTCGCCTGGATGTGGAACGCCTTCCCATTCCGGGAGGGGGAGGTCTGTTGCCAGAAGACCTCCATCAGCTTTGTGGATGCGGTCTGGGAGATCTGGGGGCCGCTGCTCCGGGGGGTTCCGCTGGTCCTGGTGCCCGATGCCGAGGCCCGGGACCCGCAGAGCCTGATCGATGCCCTGCAGCGTCACCGGGTCAGCCGCCTTGTGCTTGTCCCCTCGCTGCTGCAGGCCATGTTGGACGGCTGCGAGGAGGCGGGGTGGACCCTGCCCGACCTGACGCTCTGGGTGAGCAGCGGCGAGGCGCTCTCGGCCGAGCTGGCCCGCCGGTTCCGGGACCGGATGCCCCACGCCCGACTCCTCAACCTGTACGGCTCCTCGGAGGTCGCAGCGGATGTGACCTGGTTTGACGCCGCCCAGACCCCGACCGATCTGGCGATGGTGCCCATTGGCCGGCCCATTGCCAACGCCCGTATCTATATCCTGGATCCCGAGCGGCGCCCGGTGCCTGTCGGGGTTCCGGGGGAGCTCTACGTGGGCGGGCTCGGCCTTGCCCGTGGCTATCACCGGCGCCCGGACTTGACAGCGGAGCGATGGGTGACCGATCCGTTCTCAGACCAGCCGGAAGCCCGTCTCTTCCGCACCGGCGACCTCGCTCGGTACCGGCCCGACGGCACGATCGAGTACCTGGGCCGCCGGGATCACCAGGTCAAGATCCGCGGCGTCCGGGTGGAACTGGGCGAGATCGAGGCGGTGCTGGCGGAGCAGAGTGCGGTCCGCGAGGCGGTGGTCACCGCCGTCCAGCGGGAGGATGGGCCCGTGCTGGTGGCCTATGTCGTCCCGGCCGGGGATGGAGAAACCCTGGCCCGAGACTGGAGGGCCTTCCTGCGGAGCCGGCTGCCGGAGAGCATGGTTCCGGCCAACATGATCATGCTGGAGGCGCTTCCGCTGACGCCCAACGGCAAGGTGGACCGGCTGGCACTACCCGAGCCTGGTCTGGGCAGGCCTGATTCGGAGCCCGAGCGAGTCGCCCCCCGCACCCCCGTGGAACAGGCGGTGGCCGAGATCTGGCAGGAGATCCTGAAGCGGCCTGATCTCTCCATTCACGACGGCTTTTTCGAACTGGGCGGGCACTCCCTCCACGCCACCCGCGTGATTGCCCATATCCACCGCAGGCTGGGCGTGAAGCTGCCCCTTCAGGCGCTCTTCGAATGGCCGACGGTTGCCGGGCTCTCCACCTGCATCGAGCGGGAGAGGGACGGCGGTGACCGCAACGCGGTGAGCCCCATCCCCCGCTTGCCCAAGCAGGAGGCCTATGAGCAGTCTCACGCGCAGCTTCGCCACTGGTTCCAGTACCGGTTCGCCCCGGAAAACGGAGTCGGTCACTTCACCGTCCACGAGGTTCTCGGTCCGCTGGACGTGGCCGCGTTTCAGTGGGCATGGCAGCAGATCGTCCGGCGGCACGGAGCGATTCGGACCACCTTTGAGGAGCGAAACGGCGTCCCGGTGCAGATCGTTCACGACGAGATGGAGGTTCCCTGTGGCTTCCGCGACCTCTCCACCCTCTCCGCCCCCGAACAGGATCGCGTCCTTCGGGCCGAGGCGGTGCGAGAGCGGGAGGAGGTCATGGATCTGGTGCGGGGACCGCTCTACCGGCTGACGCTCTACAGGCTGGATGAGAACCGGCACCTTCTCTTCCACTCCTTCCACCACATCATCTTCGACGGCTGGACGACCAACGTGATGGTTCGGGATCTGACCGAGTTCTACCAGGCTCATCGGGAGCAACGGGAGATCCAGCCCTTGCCCGAACCGCTCCAGTACGTGGATGCGGCGGTCTGGCAGAATGAGCGCCTGCGGCGGGGGGAGATGGAGGGCCAGCGGCAGTACTGGCAGCAGAACCTGCGGGGCTTCTCGGAGCCACCCCGGCTGCCGGTGGACCGGGTTTCGGCGCAGGACGCTCAACCGGCAGGGGTGGTTCAACTGGAGATCGATCCGGAACGGACGGCCAGGCTGCGGCAGTTCGCCCAGGAGCAGGGCGTCACCCTGTTCACCACCATGCTGGCCGGCCTGAAGATCTGGATGAGCCTGGTCTCCAACCAGATGGATGTCACTGTTGGTACGCCTTTCTCCGGGCGGACTCACCCGGACCTGGAGGAGGTTTTTGGCCTTCTGGCCAACCCGGTGGTGCTCCGCACCGATCTCTCCCGCAACCCCACGGGCCTTGAGGTCCTGCGGCGGGTGACGGCGACGGCGCTGGGGGCGCAGGCCCACCAGGACTACCCCTTTGACATGGTCCTGGCGGAGGCGAGGCAATGGCTGCCCCTGGAGACCCCTCTCTACACGGTGGTCTTCGTGGTGCAGAATGCCCAACACGAGGTGCCGCTGCGGAACGAACTGAGCTTCCGGAAGTTCCCCGAGCATGAGCTCTTACGAGACCGGCGGGTCGTCGATTACGACGCCGATCCGACCATGGACTTCGACATGCACATCGAGGTCTTCGAGGAGCAGGACCGCCTGACCATCCACAACATCTACCACGGCCGGCGGTTCCGGCGGGAGTCCATCGACCGATTCATGGACCAGTACCTGCTCATCCTGGACAGGCTGGTCACGGGGCCGGAGCGGCGTCTGACCGAGTTCCTGCTCGACCAACTGGATGCCGTTGAGGACCTCGCGGATCTCTTTGAAAACGACTGAGTAGGACAGGGGGGCTACCCGATGATGTACGCCGGTCAGACACTCGTGGACTTGTTGCGTGAGCGAGCCCGTGACCAGGGCGACCAGTGCGCATTTCGGTTCCTGGAGTACGACAACGCTGCCGAACAGCAGATCTCATACGCAGAGTTGGACAGGTGGGCCCGTTCCATCGCTGCCCGACTCATTGCGGCGGGGGCGGAGGGGGAGCGGGTGCTGCTGCTCTACCCGCCCGGGTTTGCCTATATCGCAGCCTTCTTCGGCTGCCTCTATGCCGGGGCGATTGCCGTTCCGGCCTACCCGCCCCGCATGAACCGGAATCTGGACCGGCTCCAGGCCGTGGTAAACGACGCCACCGCCCGCATTGCCCTGACCACCGAAGAGATCCTGGCCAGGACCAGCCAGTTCATGGCGGACTGGCCGGCCCTGGAAGCCCTGCAGTGGATCGCCATCAATCACGACACCGGCGAAGGGGACGCCTGGCGCGAGCGGTTCCTGACCGCCGATTCCCTTGCCTTCTTGCAGTACACCTCCGGCTCCACGGGCAACCCCAAGGGGGTCATGCTGACCCATCGGAACCTGCTGGAGAACCTGGAGGCGATCCGGCGGAGGCTGGGGAACACGCCCGAGAGCGTGGGGGTGAGCTGGGTTCCGCCCTACCACGACATGGGCCTGATCATGGGGATTCTCCAGTCGATCTACGTGGGCTTCCCCACGGTTCTCATGGCCCCAGCCTCCTTCGTGCAGCGCCCCCTCCGCTGGCTGGAGGCGATCTCCCACTACCGGGGCACCTATAGCTGCGCCCCTAACTTCGCCTATGAACTCTGCATGCGCAAGGTGACCCCCGAGGAGATGCAGACGCTGGATCTGAGCAGCTGGACCTGTGCGCTGAACGGGGCGGAGCCGATTCGGCGGGAGACGCTGGAGCGGTTTGTGGAAGTCTTTGGCGCCTGTGGCTTCCGGCGCGAGGCACATATCCCGGCTTACGGCCTCGCCGAAAGCACGGTCTTCGTCAGCGGCATTGACCGCAGTATCACCCCGCTCTACCAGGTGATCGATCTCCAGCGGGATGCCCTGGAGCGACATGAACTGGTGGAGATGGCCCCCGGGGCGGAGGGGAGCGTGGGGTTGGTCGGTTGCGGCCGGACCCATCTGAATCACAGCCTCCGGATCGTCCACCCCGAGACCTGTCTGGAGTGCCCACCCGATCAGGTCGGTGAGGTCTGGGTCTCGGGTCCCTCGGTGGGACAGGGCTACTGGCAGCGCACCGAGGAGACGGAGCAGACCTTCCGGGCCCGTATCGCTGACACCGGTGAAGGCCCCTTCCTGCGCACCGGCGACCTGGGGTTCATCCGCAACGGAGAACTCTACATTACCGGGCGGATGAAGGAATTGGTGATCATCCGCGGCCGCAACTACTACCCCCAGGATTTTGAGCGCATCGCGGAAGCCGCTCATTCCGACCTTCGGCCCGGGTGCGGGGCCGCCTTCTCGGTGGAGGCGAATGGCGAGGAGCAACTGGTGATCGTATACGAGGTCAACCGGCGGCCGAGTGGAACGCCGGAGGAGATCTTTGAGGCGATCCGCCGGGCCGTGGCGCAGGAGTACGACCTCCAGGTCTACGCGATCAGCCTGATTCAGCACGGGTCCCTGCCCAAGACATCGAGCGGAAAGATCCAGCGCCGGACCTGCCGCGCGCAGTTCCTGGAGCGGCGGCTGACGGTGGTGGCGGAGTGGGTGAGGCCGCTCACAGCGCAGGACCGCCAGGCGGGACCTGCCCAGGATGACCGCTCGGCGGAAGAGATCCGGGCCTGGCTGATCGCGGCGATCTCCCGGCGGTCGGGCGTTGCCGAGGCGAAGATCCAGGCGCAGGAGCCGTTCGCCTCGTACGGACTGGACTCGGTGCAGTCGGTCGAGATGCTGGTGGAGTTGGAGGGCTGGCTGGGCCGTCCGGTCTCGCCCTCCCTGGTCTGGGACTACCCAACCCCAGCCGCACTGGCCGCGCACCTTGCGGGAGAGTCAAGCGCTTCGAAGGAGCAAAAGGAGCAAAAGGCGCATAAGGAGCTTCCCGCCCCCGGAGGCAATGAGCCGATCGCGGTGGTGGGGCTGGGTTGCCGTTTCCCCGGTGCCCCCGATCCCGCCCGGTACTGGGAGATGCTCTGCAATGGGGTAGATGCGATCACCGAGGTCCCGCCGGACCGGTGGGATGTGGAAGCGTTCTATGATGCCGATCCCGGCGCCCCGGGGAAGATGGTGACCCGGTGGGGGGGCTTCCTGGAGAAGGTGGACGAGTTTGATCCGGACTTCTTTGGCATCACCCCGCGCGAGGCGACCGGCATGGATCCGCAGCAGCGGCTCCTGCTGGAGGTGGCCTGGGAGGC
This sequence comes from Symbiobacteriaceae bacterium, assembly GCA_041690255.1. GTDB lineage: Bacteria > Bacillota > Sulfobacillia > Symbiobacteriales > Symbiobacteriaceae > JAWLHU01. Next base: position 53,501 of record JAWLHU010000023.1, on the reverse strand, counting down.
GCTGGAGGATGCCGGGATCCCCCAGGAAAGCCTCGCCGGCAGCCGGACGGGGGTCTTCGTTGGGATCAGCTCCTGGGACTACGCCGGCCGGACCCAGGGCGACCCGGAGCGGATTGACGCCTACACCGGCAGCGGCGTGGCGCACAGCATCGCGGCCAATCGCATCTCCTACCTCCTCGATCTGCGGGGGCCGAGCATGGCGATCGATACCGCCTGCTCCTCTTCGCTGGTGGCGATCCATCTCGCCTGCCAGAGCTTGCGCAGCGGGGAGTGCAGTCTCGCCCTGGTCGGCGGGGTGAATCTGATCCTGAAGCCGGATCTCGCGATCAACTTCTCCAAGGTTGGGGCCCTGGCCACCGATGGGCGGTGCAAGACCTTCGATTCCGGTGCCGACGGCTACGTTCGGTCCGAGGGGGCTGGAGTCGCTGTGCTCAAGCCGCTCTCCCAGGCCCTGGCCGACGGCGATCCTGTCTACGCGGTCATTCGCGGCAGCGCAGTCAACCAGGACGGCCGCAGCAACGGGCTGATGAGCCCGAACGGCCCCTCCCAGGAGGCGGTCCTGCGGGAGGCATACCGCCGGAGCGGCATCTCTCCCGAGCAGGTCCAGTACGTGGAGGCGCACGGGACGGGAACCGCCCTGGGCGACTTGATCGAGGCGCAGGCCCTGGGGGCCGTTATGGCGGCGGGTCGCCCGTCTGACGCTCCCCTCTATATCGGGTCTGCCAAGACCAATCTTGGGCACTTGGAGGCCGCCGCGGGGATTGCCGGCTTCATGAAGGCGGTCCTCGCCCTGAAGCATGGCCATCTGCCGCCCAGCCTACACCTCCGGGAGCCGAATCCGCACATTCCCTGGGCCACAATGCCCCTTCGGGTCCCAATCAGTCTCATGCCCTGGCCCGTGGCGCCGGGGGAGCGGGCCGCTGCCGGTGTCAGCTCCTTCGGCTTCGGCGGCACCAACTGCCATGTGGTGGTCGAAGCGCCTCCGCCGGCGAAGCCCGGCGAGGAGGTAGTCGAACCCTCGGAACTGCTGGTGCTGTCGGCCCGGGCGCCCGGGGCCCTGCGGGAACAGGTGTCGCAAGTTCGGGAGCGCCTCGCGGCGGAACCGAGCGGGAACCTGCACGACCTCTGCTACAGTGCAGCCCGTCGGCGGAGCCACCACCCCTATCGGGCGGCCTTCGCCTTCCAGGACCAGGAGGAACTTCTGGCACTCCTGGATGATGCGATTGCGCGGGAGGACGGCATGGCTCCGGAGCCCGCCGCTCCCGGTCCTATCTGCTTCGTCTTCTCCGGGCAGGGCTCCCAGTGGTGGGGCATGGGGCGCCAGCTCATGCGGGAGGAGCCCCTCTTCCGGGCGGTGATGGAGCGGTGTGATGCGCTGTTCCGGCGGTACGTGGACTGGTCGCTGGTGGATGAGTTGATGGCTGAGGAGGGGGCCTCCCGGCTGGACCAGACCGCCGTGAACCAGCCCGTGCTCTTTGCCATGCAGATCGCCCTGACGGAGTGGTGGCGGACCCGTGGCATCACGCCGGACCGGGTGGTCGGCCACAGCTTCGGCGAGGTGGCTGCTGCCTGTGTGGCGGGCGCTCTCACCCTGGAGGAGGGCGTCAAGGTGATCGCACACCGCAGCCGGCTCATGCAGCGGGTGGAGGGCCGGGGGCGCATGGCGGTGGTCGAGCTCTCCCTGGAGGAGGCCCGGCGTCTCCTGCAGGGGCGTGAGGGCCGGATCTCCGTCGCTGCGGAAAACAGCCCCGATTTCACCGTCCTGTCCGGGGATCCGGAGGCGCTTTCCGAGTTGATGGATGAGCTGCTGGCGCAAGGGATCTTCTCCGCACCGCTGCCGATCAACCTGGCCTCCCACAGCCCTCAGATGGAGTCTCTGCGGCCGGAGCTGGAGGAGGCCCTCGCTGACCTCAAGCCCCGTCCGGCCAGGCTGCCCGTCTACTCCACCGTCACGGGTGAGCTTGTGGCCGGGGAGGCCATGGATGCCACCTACTGGGGGCGCAACCTGCGGGAGACGGTCCGGTTTGGCACGGTCATCGCCCACCTGGCCCAAGAGGGTTGCCGTACCTTCGTGGAGGTCAGCCCCCACCCGATCCTGTTGGAGCTGATCCAGCGGGTCCTGGTCCAGCGCAGCGAGGAGGGGATCCTGGTCCCTTCGCTCTGGAAGGAGCGGGACGAGCGCAGAACCCTCCTCTCCGCGGTGGGAACCCTCTATACCCATGGGTATCCCCTCAACTGGGAGGCCATCTACCCGAAGGGGCGCTATCAGGCCTTGCCGCCGTACCCCTGGCAGCGTCAGCGGTACGATCTGGAACTCCTTCGTGAGGCGTATATATATAGAAGCGATAGAACGGAACACGCCCTTCCCGGGCGGCGTCTCCTGCTGGCTGCCGGCATGGTGGACCAGGTCTGGGAGATCGAGCTGGGGCCCGGGCGCGTCCCGGGGCTGGCTGAGCCCATACCGCCGGGGCAGCCTGTCCCCGAAACCTTCTTCCGGGCGATGGCGGAGGCCGCCGCCGAACAGGGGTCCGGCACTCCCCATGCAGCGGTGGAACTGGCCATGCCTTTGCCGTTGGTCATGCCGGAGAAGGGGCACCTGGTGGTGCAGTTGTTGCTTTCACCGGACCTCACCTTCCGGGTCTTCAGTCGCCAAGCCGGGCCCACGGCAGAGGCGGCGGCCTGGAGCCTTCACGCCTCAGGCAGGGTATCCCCCACCGACGAGATGAGCCGCTGGTTCTATGGAGTCGTTTGGCACCCCCAGCCACTGGAGCAGCGCCAACCAGTGCGCCCTGCCACGCGGGGAAGCTGGCTGATCCTGGCCGATGGGGAGGGCCTCGGGCACGAGATGGCCGGTCGCCTGGAGCGGGACGGGGAGCGGGCTGTCCTGGTCCGGCCCGGGGCGGAGTACCGGGCTGATATGGCCGGATTCCAGATCCACCCCGGGCGCCCGGAGATGTTCGCACAGCTTCTGGCCGATGCGTTCGGGCCGGAGCGACCGCCCTGCAGGGGGATCATCCACCTCTGGAATCTGGAGGCCACCACCCCCGGAGAGGCGCCCAACACCAACTGGGAGTCTGATCAACTGGCCGGATGCGGCGCCCTGATCCACCTGCTGCAGGCGCTGGAAGGGGCCGGCGGGGTGGAGAGCCCACGCCTCTTCCTGGTCACCCGAGGGACCCAGGCGGTGGGGGCAGCCCACGCAGACCTGGCTGTGGCGGCCACGCCGCTCTGGGGCCTGGGAGGCTCGGTCGCCCTGGAACTCCCGAAGTACCGCCCGGTTCGGGTGGACCTGGATCCCGCCAACCATGCGACCGGTGCGCTCTACCAGGAGCTATGGGCAGACAGCCCGGAAGATCAAATTGCTTTCCGGAGCGGTATCCGTCATGTCGCCCGGTTGGAGCGGGCAGCCGTGGAGCCAACCGCTGAACCGGTGGCGATCCGGCCGGACGGGACCTACCTGATCACGGGAGGGCTCTCGGGGATCGGGCTCTTCGTGGCCCAGCAGTTCGTAGAGCGGGGCGCCCGGCATCTGATCCTCCTGGCCCGGCGGACGCCCTCTGCAGAGACTCGCGCCGTGCTGGACGAACTGCGGGCCCGAGGGGTCCGGGTGGCGGTTGCCAACGCCGATGTGGCCGAGTGGGATCAACTGGCCTCAGCCATGCGCACGGCCTCTCAGGGCATGCCCCCGCTGCGCGGGATCATCCACGCCGCCGGCATCTTTGAGACCCATCAGATCCTGGATATCGGCTGGGAGCGCTTCGCTTCCGGGCTGCGCCCCAAGGTGGGCGGAGCGTGGAACCTCCACCTGCTCTCGCGGGAGGAGCGGTTGGACTTCTTCGTCATGCTGTCCTCTGCCGCATCGGTTCTCGGGCTCAGGAGCCACAGTGACTACGCGGCCGCTAACGCCTTCCTGGATGGTCTGGCTGTCTACCGCCGGGCTCTGGGCTTGCCGGCCTTCTCCCTGGGTTCGGGCCTGTGGTCGGAGATCGGTTGGGGAAAGGGGCGCAGCCTCTTCGGCATGGTGCCGTTCACCCCCGATCAGGGCTTTGCGGTACTGGAACGGCTCCTGTCCTGCACCCGCGAGCAGTTGATGGTTGCCCAGGTGGAGTGGGAACGGTTAATGCAGGTCTATCCGGAGGGCTCCCGGACACCGCTTTTCCGTCATCTGAGCCGGGAGCTTGCCCGGCAGGCGGAGAGCGCCCTGCAAGGATTCGGGACGTTCCGCCGGCAGCTCATCGCAGCCGAGCCGGGCTCGCGCCAGGAGATGCTCCAGTCGCACCTCCGCAACCAGTTCGCACAGATCCTGGGGTACCCTGCCGCCCGGGTGAGTTCAACCGAGCCCCTCAACCGGCAGGGGTTGGATTCGCTGATCGCTCTGGAGTTCAGGAGCCGGGTCGAGCGGGAGTTCGGTGTGAGCCTCTCCCTGGTCAACCTGCTCCGACACACCACCCTGGTCATGCTCGCCGAGGAGATCCTCCGGGAGCTGGAGCAGGGCGCCGAGCAGGCCGAACCGATCGCGCCCCGGGCGGTAGCCGCCGCCAACCAGCCGGGCGCCGCCCTGCTCGAGAAGCTGGACCAGTTTTCTGATACCGAGGTGAATGCACTCCTGCAGAAGCTGATCAACCAGGAGGGGGGAGATTCGGTATGAACGGGACGCCCGCGGACATTGCATCGCTCTCCCCGGACCAGCGCCGTGCCCTGCTGGCAAAGCTGCTGCAGCGGAAGGGGACGCCGGAACTCCACCCCCTCTCCGAGGGTCAGAAGGCACTCTGGTTTCTCTACCGGCTGGCGCCGGACAGCGTGGCCTATTACGTGACCTTTGCGGCCCGCATTCGCACCCGGGTGGATATCCCGGCCCTCCAACGGGCCTTTCAGGGGTTGGTCGACAATCACCCGACCTTCCGCACCACCTTCGTGAGCATCAAAGGAGAGCCCTACCAGCAGGTGCATCCTCAGGGGAAGGTCCACTTCGTGGTCCAAGACGCCACCGAGTGGAGTGAGGAGGTTCTGCGGGAGCGGGTAAGCGAGGAGGCTTACCGCCCGATCGACCTGGAGACGGGGCCGCTCTTCCGGGCGACCCTGTTCACCCGGTCCGAGGCGGAGCAGATCCTCCAGATCACGATCCATCACATCATCTCCGACTACTGGACGCTGGTGCTGCTGCTGGAGGAGATCTCTGAGCGCTACACGGCGGAGAGGCACGGTGCCCAACCGGAACCGAGGCCCGCGCCCCCGCCCTATACGGACTTCGTTCATTGGCAGCAGGATCTGCTGGCCGGGTCCGAAGGGGAGCGGTTGTGGCGCTACTGGCAGGAGAAGCTGGCGGGGATCCCGCCCGTCCTCGCCCTGCCCACCGACCGCCCGCGGCCACCGGTCCAGACCTACGCAGGGGATGCACTCAGCTTTGAACTGGACGCGGCATTGACGGGGAAGCTTCAGACCCTGGCCAGGGAGGAGGGCGTCACCCTCTACGCCGTCCTGCTGGCCGCCCTGCAGACGCTCTTCCACCGCTACACCTCCCAGCAGACGGTCCTGGTGGGCTCATCCGTGGCGGGCCGCACCCGTTCCCAGTTCGCCAACACCCTCGGCTACTTTGCCAACCAGGTGATCATGCCGGCAGACTTCGAAGGGAACCCGACCTTCCGGACCCTGCTGAACCAGGTGGGGCAGACGGTGCTGGAGGCCCTGGAGCACCAGGACTACCCCTTCTCCCGCCTGATCGAGGGGCTCCGGTACCCGCGCGACGCCAGCCGCTCCCCCGGCTTCCAGGTGGAGTTTACGCTGGACCGCTCCCACCGGCCCGAGTTTCAGGGCGGCTCCCTCTTCATGTACGCCCATCCCCGGGCGCGTATGGAGATCGGCGGGATGCTCCTGGAGCCGTACGAACTGCCCCAGCGCCTCGCACCGTTCGATATCTCCCTGCTCATGGAGGAGGTGGGAGGCCAACTGTACGGGGTGTTCTGCTACAACAGCGACCTCTTCGATGCCGAGACCATTCGCCGAATGGCTGACCACTACCGGGTGCTGCTCAATGGCGCTGTGGCCGATCCGGACCTTTCGGTGGCCAGCCTGCCGCTCCTCACCGAGTCCGAGCGGCGCCAGGTGGTCGTCACCTTCAACGAGACGGCCAGGGAGACGCCATGGGCCTGCCTCCACCATCTGATCGAGGCCCGGGCCGCCCAGACCCCCGACGCCACCGCCCTGATCTTCGGCGAGCAGCGGCTCACCTACCGGCAGATGGATCAGCGAGCCAACCAACTGGCCCACCTGCTTCGATCCATGGGGATCGGTCCAGGCCACCTGGTCGGACTCTGCCTGGAGCGCTCCCTCGACCTGATCCTCGGTATGCTGGCGATCTGGAAGGCCGGGGGCGGATACCTGCCGCTCGATCCAACCCAGCCCAGGGAGCGGCTCGCCTTCATGCTGGCGGAGACCAGGGCCCCTCTGCTCCTGACGCAGAGCCACTGGCTGGAGTCGCTGCCCGACCACGGCGGAAGGACGGTCTGCCTGGATCACGTATGGGATCAGGTCCAAAGCCTGCCAGTGGAGCCGCCTGAGGTGATGGTCGGTCCGGATGATCTCGCCTACGTGATCTTCACCTCCGGCTCCACGGGCAGGCCCAAGGGGGTGCTGACCACGCAGCGTGGCCTGGGCAACTTGGCGGAGGCGACCCGCCGGACCTTCGGCCTGACCGGAACAGACCGGGTCTTGCAGTTCTCCCCCATCACCTTTGATGCGTCGTTCTGGGAGACCATGATGACCCTGACCAGTGGGGCGGCCCTGGTTCTGGCCCCGCGGGAGGAACTGCTGCCCGGTTCGGGACTGCTGGACCTCCTGCGGCGGCAGGCGGTCACGGTCGCGATCTTCCCGCCCTCTGCCCTGCGAGTCATGCCGGATGAAGGGCTGCCGGACCTGCGCGTCGTGGTCAGCGCCGGTGAGGCATGCTCGCCGGAACTGGTCTCCCGCTGGCGGCGCGGCCGCCGCATGTTCAACGCGTATGGGCCGACGGAAGTGACGGTCTGCTCGACGCTCTATGAGTTTCGTGACGCCGCAGGCCCGACGCCCATCGGCCGGCCGATCGACAACTGCCAGATCTACCTGCTGGATGCACAAAGGGAGCCGGTGCCGGTCGGACTGCCGGGGGAGATGTATATCGGGGGCATTGGATTGGCGAAGGGGTACCTGAACCGGCCGGAGTTGACGGCCGAGCGCTTCGTCACGAACCCGTTCAGCCCGGAGCCCGGTGCCAGGCTCTACCGATCCGGCGACCTGGCCCGGTGGCTGCCCGACGGCAACCTGGAGTACCTGGGCCGCGCCGACAACCAGGTCAAGGTGCGAGGGAACCGGATCGAGCCCGGCGAGATCGAGGCCGCCCTGCGGGAGCACCCCACGGTTGGCGATGCCGTCGTGATCGCCCGGGAGGACAGGCCCGGCGACCTCCGACTGGTGGCCTATCTGGTGCCGGCAGAGCCGGGCCAGGAGGAGGCCGCACGCCCTGCGACCGCCGAGATCCGGACGTTCCTGGGCCGCTTCCTCCCGGAGTATATGATGCCCGCCGCTTTTCTCTGGCTGAACCAGATCCCGCTCACCGCTCACGGCAAGGTAGACCGCCGGGCTCTCCCCGCCCCGGGGGAGGCAGCGCCAAGCGAGGCCTACGTCGCACCCAGCGGGCGGCTGGAGCAGGAGGTTGCACGGCTCTTCCAGGAGGTGCTCGGGGTTGCCCGGGTCGGGGTGAATGACAACTTCTTCGACCTGGGTGGCAACTCGCTCTTGCTCGTCAACCTGCAGGCCAGGCTCGAGGAGATGCTGGGGCGGGCGGTCCCGATCACCGACCTCTTCCGGTTCCCCACGGTGAGTGCGCTGGCCGTCCATCTGGGGCAGGGGGAGCCCGACTCCTCCGGCTCAGAGGCGGGCAAGGGTCGCGGGGCAGCCCGGCGGGAGGCGATGCTACTCCGGCGGCAAGCGGCAGACAGGGTTGAGAGGGAGGGAGTCTGAGCGCCAATGGCCATGCAAGATGCACGCTACGCAACAGCGATCGCGATTGTCGGCATGAACGGCCGCTTCCCGGGCGCCCGGACCCTGGAGGAGTTCTGGCAGAACCTGAAGGACGGGACGGAGTCGATCCGGCACTTCGCCGAGCAGGAGGTCCTGGCGGCGGGCGTGGACCCCGCCCTGCTGGAGAGCCCGAACTACGTCCCGGCCGGCGGCGCTCTGGCAGATGCCGACCTGTTCGATGCTCAGTTCTTCGGCTATAACCCGCGAGAAGCGGAGATCACGGATCCGCAGCAGCGGCTCTTCCTGGAGGCTGCCTGGGAGCTCCTGGAGCAGGCCGGGTACAACCCCGACGGCTGGGAGGGGCGGATCGGCCTCTACGCCGGGGCTGGCCCCAGCACCTACCTGTTCAGACTGCTGGAGGACCCTGACCTGGTCCGGTCGGTCGGGCTTTACCAAATGATCCTGGCGAACGACAAGGATCACCTGACCACCCGGGCCGCCTACAAGCTGAACCTGACCGGCCCGTGTGTCACCGTGCAGACCGCCTGCTCCACGTCGCTGGTCGCCGTCCACATCGCTTGCCAGAGCCTGCTCAACCACGACTGTGACATGGCGCTGGCCGGGGGGGTCTCCATCCTCTGGCCGCAGGGGACCGGGTACCTCCACCAGGAGGGCGGAATCCTGTCGCCGGACGGCCATTGCCGGGCCTTTGATGCCGCTGCCGCCGGAACGGTGAGCGGCAGCGGCCTGGGGATCGTGGCACTGAAGCGCTACGAGGATGCCCTCCGCGACGGCGACACGGTCCATGCCCTGATCCTCGGCACCGCCATCAACAACGACGGCTCCGACAAGGTGGGCTACACCGCTCCCAGCGTGGATGGACAGGCCGCGGTGATCGCCGAGGCGCTGGCGGCAGCCGGGGTCTCCCCGAGGACGATCGGCTACGTGGAGGCCCACGGGACAGGTACCGCCCTGGGCGACCCGATCGAGGTAGCCGCGCTGACGCAGGCGTTCCGCCAGTCCACGGCCGATCAGCGCTTCTGCGCCATCGGCTCCCTGAAGAGCAACATCGGTCATTTGGATAGCGCGGCGGGCGTGGCCGGGCTGATCAAGGCGGTCCTCGCCCTGAAGAACCGGCAGATCCCGCCCAGCATTCACTTCACCACGCCCAACCCGCGCATTCCCTTCCACGACAGCCCGTTCTACGTGAGCGAGCGGCTTACATCGTGGGAGGAGGGGCCAAATCCACGCAGGGCCGCCGTCAGTTCCTTCGGCATGGGCGGGACCAACGCCCATCTGATCCTGGAAGAGGTGCCGCCGGCCGCGGCTGGAGGCCCCTCTCGCCCGGTGCATCTGCTGGCGCTCTCCGCCAGGACCGAGCCGGCTCTTGAGGCGGCGACCGCAAACCTGGCGCAGCATCTGCGGGAGCATCCGGATATTCCCCTGGCCGACGTGGCCTACACCCTGCATATGGGGCGCCGTGCCTTCCACCACCGCCGTGTGCTCGTCTGCGGGGACACCCGGGAGGCGGCGGAGGCCCTGACCTACCCGGACCGCCTCCCCACCGGCATCCATGAGGATGGTGAGCGACCGGTCGTCTTCATGTTCACCGGGCAGGGCGCCCAACACGTCAATATGGCCCGCGATCTGTACGAGCAGGAGCCGCTCTTCCGTGCACAGGTGGATCAGATGGCCTCGTTGCTCATGCCGCACCTGGGCACCGACCTGCGCCGGCTTCTCTTCCCCGACCCCGACCAGAAAGATGCGGCGGCGGGGCTGCTCCGCCGGACGGAGTATGCCCAGCCGGCCCTCTTCGTGATCGAGTACGCCCTGGCCCAGCTTTGGCTCTCGTGGGGCGTGGTACCGGCAGCCATGATCGGCCACAGCGTCGGTGAGTATGTGGCCGCCTGCCTGGCCGGCACCATCGGACTGGAGGACGCCCTGGCGCTGGTAGCGGCCCGCGGCAAGTTGATCCAGCAGCTTCCCGGCGGAGCGATGCTCTCGGTCTCCCTGCCAGAGGCCGACCTGCTTCCGCTGCTGGGGCCGGAACTGGCGCTGGCAGCAGTCAACGGCCCGGCGCTCTGCGCCGTTGCGGGACCGGAGCCGGCGGTTAAAGCCCTCGAAGCTCTCCTCAAGACAAGGGGGGTCTCCTGCAGCCGCCTCCACACCTCTCATGCCTTCCACTCGTGGATGGTGGAGCCGGCTGTGGAGCCCTTCGTGGATCTGGTGCGCCAGGGCAGGCTACACCCCCCGACCATCCCGTTCATCTCGAACGTGACCGGTCGGTGGATCCGCCCGGAGGAGGCGCTCGATCCCCAGTACTGGGGGCAGCATCTGCGGCAACCGGTCCGCTTCGCGGCGGGCCTGGAACAGTTGCGGACTGACCTCCCGGCGGTCTTCTTGGAGGTCGGGCCGGGACAGGTGCTTAGCACCCTGGCCCGACAGGGGCTGCCTGCGGAGAGCGTTGTGCTCTCCAGCCTGCCCCGGCCGAAGAGCCAGAAGGGGGACCTGGAGGCCCTCCTGACCACCCTTGGCCGGCTGTGGCTGGCCGGGGCGCGGGTCGACTGGCAGGGGTTCTACGCCGGCCAGTCCCGCCGGCGGATCCCCCTGCCCACCTACCCGTTCGAGCGGCAGCGGTATGCTCTCACTCCGGGGCGAGGCGCCCGGGCGCTGGCGGCCCGGAGTGATGGGCCCGCACAGAAACAGCCCATATCCGACTCGCTCTATCTGCCATCGTGGAAGCGAACCCTTCGCCGCAGGGTGAGCACGTCGGGCCAGGGGGAGCGGCTGCTCCTCTTCTCGGGCGGAACCTCCCTGGAGGCGCGGTTGGCCGAGCGGCTGCAGCGGATGGAGAACCAGGTGACCATCGTCCGGATGGGCGATCGCTTTGCAGACCTGGGCGGGGACACGTATAGCCTTGACCCATCCAGGGAGGAGGAGTACGACCGGCTGCTCCAGACCCTGCACGACCAGGGAGAGCTGCCTGACCGGATCATCCACGGCTGGAGCCTGCCGCCCGTCTCCCCGGAGGGTGGCGAGTGGGCCCGGTTCCTCCGCGGGCAGACGGTCGGGTTCAACAGCCTCCTTTTCCTGGCCCGGGCGCTGTCCCGGCAGGCGGCTGAGCACCCGGTCCGCCTGACGGCGGTCACCCACTCTGCACAGGCGGTCGCTCTGGAGGAGCGGTTGCACCCGGAGCAGGCCACGCTCCTGGGCGCCTCCCTGGTCATCCCCCAGGAGTATCCAGTGATTACCTGCTCGACGGTGGATCTGCTGCTCCCCGAGGGGGGCACTCCTCAGGAGCAGGCGCTGGCCGAACGGCTGGTGGAGGAACTGTTCACCGAGGACCCCGACATGTGCGTGGCTTACCGCGGGGCTGACCGGTGGGTTCAGACCTACGAGCCGGTCCGGGCCGAAGCGCCCGCTGACGATTCGACCATGCTGCGACATGGGGGAGTCTACCTGATCATCGGGGGCCTGGGCCGCCTTGGTATGCTCCTGGCCGACCACCTGGCCCGCACCGTAAAGGGAAAGCTCGTGCTGATCACACGGTCAGCCTTCCCGGAGCGGCAGGACTGGGAAAGGTGGCAGGCCTCTCACCAGGCGACCCGGGCGACCGATCGGATCAGTCGGGCGATCACCCAGATCCGGCAGATGGAGGCGCACGGGGCCGAGGTGCTGGTCCTCCGGGCCGACGCGACCGACGAGGCGGCGCTGCGCGCGGCCCTGCAGACGGCTGTGGAGCGGTTCGGCACGATCCATGGCGTGATCCATTCGGCCATGGCAGGTCCAATCGCGACCATTCAGGCATCCGATCCCGCCGACTGGCAGGTTCACTTCGCTGCCAAGGTCCGTGTGGGCATGCTCCTCGCCAGGCTGGTGGCGGAACACCAACCCGACTTCGTGCTGCTCATGTCCTCGCTCTCCTCGGTGCTGGGCGGCATCGGCATGGCGCCCTACGCCGCTGCCAACCTGGGCCTGGACGGGTTCGCCCATCTACAGAACCGGGCCGGGCAGTTCCCGTGGATCACCATCAACTGGGAGGGCTGGCGGCTGGCCGAGGGCGCAGTCCAGAGCAGCATTGACCCGCTTGCCCTCTCCCCGGAGGAGGGAATTGAGCTCTTCCGGCGGCTCATGGCATTTCCGGCTCCCACCCAGGTCGTCGTTTCGGGAGGCGACCTGGCCATGAGGCTGGATCGGTGGGTCCGCCGGAACACCGAGCCCAGCGTCCCCCGCCCCGCCAAGGCCCCGGGCAACGGGTACAGCAGGCCGGCCCTGCCCACGCCCTACGAAGCGCCGGGGAACAGCCTGGAGGAGGCGGTGGCCGAGCTCTTTCAGGAGCTGCTGGGCGTGACGCCCGTCGGCGCTCACGACAGTTTCTTCGAACTGGGCGGCCATTCGCTGCTGGGGACCCAGTTGATCACCCGGCTCCGTCAGCGCTACCAGGTTGAGCTTCCCATCCACAGCCTGTTTGAAGGACCCACCGTCCGGGCGATCGCAGCGCAGATCGTGCAGCTGCAGGAGCAGGATCCACAGGAGGGCGATGACGCGATCCGCCCCTCCGGGAGTGAGGCGGCGGCGGCGCTTCTGGCCAGGCTGGACGAGCTGTCGGACGAAGAGGTGGAGGCCCTGTTGCAAATTGAGTTGGGCACCAGCCCGGAGGGGTAAGCCGATGAAGAAAGCGCTCCTGTTCGTTGAATCAAACACCACGGGCACCGGCATGCTCGCCTTTGATCAGGCAGCTAAACTGGGGGTTCTGCCGGTCCTGCTCACCCACGACCCGAAACGGTACAAGGGGCTGGAGGAACACCCCTGCAAGGTGCTGGTCTGCGACACCAATCGAATCGACCGGCTGATCCCTGAGATCGACGCAGCTTTCCCCGCAGACCAGATTGGCGGGATCACCACCACCAGCGAGTTCTACATTCCGACGGCAGCGGCATTGGCTGTCCACTACGGACGGCCCGGCAACCCCATAAAGGCGATGGAGACCTGCCGGAACAAGGCCCTGACCCGGCTCCGGCTGGACGAGGCCCGGGTGGGACAGCCGCGCTTCGCCATTCTCGGCAACGCAGATGAGATCCCGCTGGCGCTGGAGGTCGTCGGGGTGCCCTGCGTGGTCAAACCGGTGGATGATACGGGCTCCTTTGGCGTCCGGCTCTGCCGCAGCGCCAGGGAGGCAATGGAGCATGCCAGAGGGATTCTGGAGACGGCTGTCAATGTACGGGGCCAGCCTACCGCCGGCCTGGTCCTGGTGGAGGAGTACCTGCAGGCGCCGGAGTTCAGCGTGGAGATGTTCACCTGGCAGGGCCGGACCACCTGTATCGGCATCACCGAGAAACACCTGACGGGCAGCCAGTCCTTCGTCGAGCAGAAGCACTTCTTCCCAGCCCCCCTGCCGGCGGATCAGGCCGCGCAGATTGAGGAGACGGTCCGCCGGGCGCTCCAGGTGGTTGGGGTCGGGTGCGGGGCTACCCACACCGAGGTGAAGCTCACCCCGGCGGGCTGCAAGGTGGTGGAGATCAACGGCCGCCTGGCGGGCGGCATGATCCCCGAACTGATCCGGCTGGCCACGGGGATCGACCCCCTGCAGCAGCACCTGAAGGCCGCCCTCGACCAGGAGCCGGAGCTGACCCCGTCGCACAGAGCAACGGCGGGCATCCAGTTCCTGACCGCCAGTGGGTACGGGAGGCTCCAGGAGGTCCGGGGGGTGGAGAGCGCCGCCGCCATGCCAGGCGTTCAGCAGGTGACCGTAACGGCGCGGCCGGGGACGGCGGTGAAGCCACCCGAGAGCGCCTACGACCGCCTCGGCTACGTGATCGCAGCGGGCGAGACCTACGAGGAGACGGTTCAGCGCCTTCAGGTGGCGGTGAGCCGGTTGGAGGTCGTCATCCTGCCACCGGAACAGGAGGAGACAGCATGATCGAACTGCGGAGCGACACCTTTACCCTGCCCACCCGGGCCATGATGGATGCGATCGCCGTCGCACCCCTGGGGGATGACGTCTACGGGGAGGACCCGACCGTCAGGCGGCTGGAGGAGATGGCGGCCGAGAAGGTCGGCAAGGAGGCGGCCTGTCTCATGCCGAGCGGAACCATGGCCAATCTCGCCGCCATGCTGGCCCACTGTCCTCGGGGCTCAAAGATCCTGGTTGGCAATGAGAGTGACATTTACATCTATGAGGCGGGGGGCGCCTCGGTCTGCGGCGGCCTTGTCTACGAGCCGATCGCAACCCAACCGGACGGGCGGCTCTTGATCGAGGACCTGGAGAGAGCCTTTCCCGATGACCCCGAAGACCCGCAGTTCGCCCTCCCCGCCGTGATCTGCCTGGAGAACACCCACAACCGGTGCGGCGGTCTGCCACTTCCCCACGGCTACCTGAGGGAGGTGGGAATGCTGGCCCGCACCTGGGGGGTGGCGCTCCACCTGGACGGCGCCCGGCTCTTTAACGCCGCCGTCGCTCAGGGGGTGAGCCCGGCGGAGATCTGCCGGGAGGCCGATTCTGTCCAGTTCTGCCTCTCCAAGGGGCTCTCCGCTCCGGTCGGTTCCGTGGTGGCCGGTTCCCGCTCCTTCATAGAGAAGGTCCGCCGGTACCGGAAGATGCTGGGGGGCGGGATGCGCCAGGCCGGGATCATCGCTGCGGCCGGTATTGTAGCGCTGGAGCAGATGGTGGACCGGCTGGCCGAGGACCATGCGAATGCCCGACTGCTGGCTGAGGGGCTGGCGGAGATTCCGGGGATCGCGGTCGATCCCGCGGCCGTTCAGACCAACATTCTCTTCTTCCGGGTGACCGATCCCCGGTTCACCTGGCAGAGCTTCGTCGAATCGGTGCGGCGGAAGGGACTTTCCGTGGCGGAGTTGGGCCACGGACGGATCCGTGCCGTGACCCACTCCGGCATCACCGCACGGGAGATCCAGTCGGCCCTGGAGATCGTGTCCCGGACCATGAGGGAAGGGCCCCTTGGGTCATGACGGTATGGGAGGTGCACCAGAGCCAATGAACTACCTGACGAAGGAGAACGTCCAGGAGATCCTGGGATTGACCTTGTTACAGGAGCATGCGGTTGCGCAGCCCGAGCACTACGTCCAGTGGCGGTTCCAGCTGGAGGGGAAGATCGACCCCGAGCGCCTGCAGCAGGCCTGGGACGATGTGATCCATGCGAACGACGCGCTGCGCGTCATCTTCCGGCAGGCGAAGAGCCGGACGGTTCAGGTGGTCCTGAAAGAACGGCCGGTGGCCATGGAGGTCCACGACCTACGGGACCAGCCCGAGACGGCGCAGGAGGAGGCGATACGAGCCGTTGCAGAGGCTCACGCGGCTCCCTTCGCCCTGGCCGAAGGCCCCCTGTTCCGGCTCGCCCTGCTCTGGCGGGGGGAGGGTTTGGCGGACCTGCTTTGGAGCTACCACCCGATTCTGCTGGACAGCACGAGCCGTGATCTGATCCTCTCCGATCTGCAGGCCGCCTACGGCGCACGAATGCGGGGCGAGGCGCTCCAGCTCACCCGCCGCGGCGCCTGCAAAGAGTACCTCTCCTGGTTCGCCGCTCAGGACTGGACGCCCATTCAGTCCTTCTGGGAAGGCCAATTGAAAGGGATCTCCGGTCCGACCACATTGCCAGCCGATCGCGCGGCCCCCGAGGAGTTGGTGCTGGAACGAGCCACTCGGGAGATCACCCTGCCTGTTGAGCTGTCCCGGAGTCTGGGGGCCGTGCTCGGCGGGGAGGGCGTCTCGCCGGCCACCGTCGCCAGCGCAGCCTGGGCGATTCTGCTCGCCGTCTTCAGCAACGAGAGCGAGGTGCTCTTCGGCTGGGAGAGTTCGATCCGGCCGCAGAGCCTGGCGGGCGCTGCCGAGCTGATCGGCCCCTTCCAGAACCGGCTGCCCGTCCGGGTGGCCATTGACGGCGACGAGCCGCTCCCCGACCTGCTCCGGCGGCTGGAGGGGCTGGGGCGCCAACTGGCAGAGCACGGCTCCGTTTCGCCTGCAGCGCTCCGCCGCCACGCCGGGCTGCCGGAGCGAAGCGATCTCTTCGAGTCGGTGCTGGCCGTGAGCCCGGGGCCTGCCGGTCTTGGGGCTCACCCTGCGCTCTCCGTGCGCCAGGTCGCGACCGTGAGGTCAGAGGCCCAGCCCCTGGTGCTCCGCATTCAGACCGGGGACGTGTGGCGGGTCACCTGCGACTATGCCTCCGCCCTCTTCGATGCGGCCAGCATCGACCGGGTGCTCTCCTGCTACGAGACGCTCCTCTCCAACATGGCCGGGCGGCCGGAGGCCCGGGTCTGTGAACTGGAACTCCTCTCCGACGAGGAGCGCCGGCACATGACGGTCGAGTTCAACCGGACCGAGCCACCCGGCCCCCTGGACCTGCTGGCCCACCAGGTGATCGAAGCGAGGGTCGCAGAGCAGCCAGAGGCGGTCGCAGCCGTCTGCGGGGAGGAGCAGATCACCTACGGGGAGCTGAACGCCCGCGCCAACCAGATGGCGCACTGGCTCCGGGCGCAGGGCTTTGGCAGGGACGACCTCGCCGGCCTTTTCGCCGACCGCTCGATCGCCATGCTGGTCGCCATTTTGGCGGTGGCCAAGGCGGGGGGCGCCTACCTCCCGCTGGACCCGGAGCACCCGGACGGGCGGCTCGGAGCCATCCTGGACCGGAGCCGGATCAAGGTGCTCGTGACCCAGGACCGGCACCTCCAGCGCAGCCTCCAGCTGGCGAACGCAGCCAACCCGCCCGCAGTGGTCTTCTGCCTGGATCAGGCGATCAGCGCTCCCGGCGTGCCGGACCCGACCGTGCTGGCCAGCCTTCCCGCCCAGAATCCCCCGTTCATCAACGAGCCCGGCGACCTGGCCAACGTCTTCTTCACCTCGGGCTCCACGGGGGTTCCCAAGGGGGCGATGATCGAGCAGATCGGCATGCTGAATCACCTCTGGACCAAGATCAACCTGCTCCAGATGGACGAGAAGAGCGCCGTCGTCCAGAACGCCTCCCACTGCTTTGATATCTCCGTCTGGCAGTTCCTGGCCCCCCTCATGGTAGGCGGGCGGGTGCTGATCTACCCCAACGAGCTGGCCCTCGACCCTCAGGCCCTCCTGGCGGCGGTGCGACGGGATGGGGCGACCATCCTCGAGGTGGTTCCGACCATGCTGGAGATGCTGCTCCAGGTCGCGACGGCTCTGCCCCCCGAAGAGAGCGGGCTGCCACAGCTTCGCTACCTCTTTTCGACCGGGGAGGCGCTGCCGGTCGCCCTTTGCCGCCGGTGGCTGCAACTCTACCCGCAGGTACCGGTCGTCAACGGGTATGGCGCAACCGAGTGCTCTGACGACACCACCCACGAAGTGATCGCAGAGGAGCCGCCGGCCGAACAGACCTACATGTCGGTCGGGCGCCCGATCCCCGGTTTCAACATCTACATCCTGGATCGCTGGCGCCGGCCTGTGCCCGTGGGCTGTAACGGTGAGATCTACTTCACCGGCATCGGGGTCGGGCGCGGCTACCTGGGCGATCCCGCCCAGACCGAGAAGACCTTCCTGCCCAACCCGTTCCCGGACGGCAGGGGCGATCGCATGTACCGGACGGGCGATCTGGGGCGTTACCTGCCGGATGGACGGATCCTCTTCGTGGGCCGGGTCGACCACCAGGTGAAGGTGCGGGGCTACCGTATCGAGCTCGGTGAGATCGAGGCGGCCATGCTCCGCCATCCCGTTGTCGCCCAGAGCGTGGCCGTGGTCCGGTCAGATGCGAGCGGTGTCCCATGCCTGGTTGGCTACGCTGTGCCCGGTGGCCCGCTGACACCGGCCGAGCTGAAGGAGTACCTGGCCGGCCAGTTGCCGGACTACATGATCCCCGAGCACCTGGTGCTGCTTCGCTCCTTCCCGGTCAACAGCAACGGCAAAGTGGACAGGGCCCGCCTGCCCGAGCCGGACTGGAGCGAGGCAGATGGGCAGCGGTACGTGGCCCCACGCAACCGGACCGAGATGGCGATGGTCAGCCTCTGGGAGCAGGTGCTGGGCGTCAAGCCGGTCGGTGTTCACGACGACTTCTTCGCCCTGGGTGGCCATTCGCTGAAGGCGGTTGCCCTCGTCGGTGCGATTCAGAACCAGTTCGGGGTTCGCCTTCCGCTGGTGGAACTCTTCCGGGCGCCCACCGTGGCCAAGATCAGCGAGCGGCTTCAGGAGGCGGAAAGCCCTGGTGGGGGCTGCCTCGTGCCGCTGCGCCCTGGGGAGGGGAGCCCGCTCTTCCTGCTCCACCCCGGGGGCGGCTCCGTCATGAGCTACTCGGCCCTCGTCAGCCTCCTGGAGTCGGGAGGGCCAATCTATGGCATTCAGCCCGTGGGCTTTGACTCGGATGAGCCCCCGCTGGAATCCATTGAGGCGATGGCGGATCACTATGTCGGGCTGGTGCGAGAGGTTTCTCCACAGGGGCCCTACCGGCTGGCGGGCTGGTCCTTTGGCGGTGTGCTCGCCGTTGAGGTAGCCCGGCGGCTGGAGGCGGCGGGGCAGGCGATCGAGTTCCTGGGGATCCTCGACACCTCTCCATACGGCAATGATGGGGAGCCGGCCGAGCCGGCAGAGGGGAGCCGGGCCTTCATGATCCGCCACTTCAACTGGGAGCTCGGACTGCCCCTTTCCGCCTTCGAGGGGCTCAGCGACGAGCAGGTGATCGAACTGCTGGTCCGCCACTCCCAGAAGGTGGGTCTCTGGCCTGAGCAGGCCACCGTGGAGGCGGGAGCCAGGCTGATCCGCCTCTCGGATACCTGCCGGCTGGCGGCACATCGGTTCAGGTACAGTGGACCGATCCGGAGCGACCTCTGCCTCTTCCGTACCACCGCGCCGAGCCCTCGCGGTGAGGCGTTGGTCGACCCTGAACGCTGGCGGGATTGGACCACTGGCGCCATCCACGTCTTCGATGTGCCGGGTGACCACCACACGATGGTCAATCCGCCCCATGTCCAGGGGTTGGCCGAAGCAATGCAGAGGGCCATAGAGGCCGCGGCGAGGGGGGTTCTCATTGGGTGAGGCCAACCGCTCCGGAACGGGCCTGAGCGGGCGCGTGCGCTCGGGCCCCGCCGACCTCCTTCACGAGGAGGTCCTCGGACCGCAGTTCGCTTACGAGGTCCGGTACCTGCTGCCCCACTACATCAGGATCGAGCAGGTCCTGATCCCGGAGTACCAACGCATGGGGCTGCTGTCCGACGAGGCCGCCGCCCAGATTCGAACCAGGCTCCGGGAGATCACCCCGGAGAGCCTGACCGCAGATCCTTCGGCCAACTTCTCCGATATCGCCTTTGCCATTGAGCGCTACGTGGAGGAACGGCTGACCGTGCCGGCGCCCGCCTGGCACGTCGACCGCAGCCGGAACGACCTGCAGGCCTGTGCCCAGTTGCTGCTGGGCCGGGACTCGCTGCTGGAGATCGCAGCGGAGATGGCCGAACTGAGCCGCACCCTCCACGACAAGGCCGCAGGGTATACCGATTCGCCCATGCCAGGGTACACCCACTTCCAGTCGGCACAGGTGATCAGCCCCGGGTTCTACCTCGCTGCGTTCCTCGGCCACCTGCTCCGGTCGTTGCGCCGGCTGCTCCGGGTCTTTGACGAGATCAACCTGTGCCCGCTGGGAGCCGGGGCGATGGCCGGGCAAGAACTGCCCTGGGATCGGGAGCGGATGGCCGATCTGCTCGGCTTTGCCGCTCCCCAGCCCCACGCCTTGACCGCTGTGGCCTCCCGGGAATGGGTCCTGCTGATCGGTGGGGAGCTCTCGCTCCTGGGCGCAGCCCTCAGCCGGTTTGCCACGGACTTCATTCACTGGGGGGGTAGTGATTGCCGGTTCATCTCCCTGCCGGACGAGCTGTCGGGGATCTCCTCGGCCATGCCCCAGAAGAAGAACTACCCCATCCTGGAGCGGATCCGGGGGAAGACGGCTCACCTCTCCGGGTACGCGACGGACTTCCTGCTAGGGCAGCGGAACACCCCCTACAGCAATCTGGTGGAGGTCTCCAAGGAGGCGGGCGCCAACCTGATGCCCCTTCTGGGAGCGGCCCGGTCCAGCCTGCGGCTCTTCACGGCGGTCGCCGGCTCGGTACAGTTCCACGAAGCGCGGATGAGGGAGGCCTGCGAAAGGGAGTTCTTCGGCGGCTTTACCCTGGCCAACCAGCTTACGCTCGCGTACGCCATTCCCTACCGCAAAGCGCAGGTGATCGCGGGCCGGTTTATCGCCCGCCTGGTAGAGGAGGGGATTCCGCCCGATCGTGCGCCGAGCCCCCTGCTCGAGGAACTCTGCCAGGAGTACGGGTACCCGGTCGCAGTCAGCGACCAGGTCGTCCGGCGTGCGTTTGATGCGATTGCAAGCCTGCGGGTCAAGGGATCGGCGGGCTCTGTCCACCCGGACCGGGTTCGGGAGCTGCTGGCGGTACAGGCCGGTGAACTGCAGGAGTTGCAGGAGGCCTGGGGCGGGCGGCGGCAGCATCTCATCGACCGCTATGCCCACGTGGATTCGAGCGCTCTTGACAAGGAGGAGGAAGGATGACTCTCTTGCCACAGGATCCCGGAGTCGGCGTGAACAAGCGCTCGGGTAGTGGAATCTCGTTCGGCACCTTCGGGGAGCTGCTCCAGGGGGTTCTCCCGGAAGGCGACACGGACTTCCTGGTGACCCTCCCGATTCAGAAGTTCACCCGGGCCCGGCTTATCTCCGAACCGGAGCGGAGCGACCTGGAGGTCTTCCCCGGCCATAAGCTCAAGTCCCGGCACCTGGCCCAGATGATCCTGGACCACCTCCAACTGCCGACCGGGGGCGTGCTCACCATCGATAGTGAACTCCCGGAGGGCAAGGGGTTGGCCAGCTCCTCGGCCGACCTCGTGGCCACAGCCCGCGCGATCGAAGACTGCTTCCGGATCGCTGTGCCGCTCGAACTGCTCCAGCAGTTCATGGCCCGGATCGAGCCATCCGACGGGGTAATGTACGACGGTGCTACCTGCTTCTACCACAGAAAGGTGCAGCACGGGGGTAACCTCGGTCCTCTCCCACCCATGACCATCGTGGGCACAGATGAAGGGGGAGAGGTGGATACCATCGCTTTCAACCGGTTACCCAAACCTTACAGCGGGGCAGAGAAAGCGGAGTATGGAGCGCTCCTCCAGGAGATCACCAGGGCGGTCCGCCTTCAGGACCTGATGGGGATCGGCAAGGTTGCCACCAGGAGCGCTGTCCTCAATCAGCGGTTACAGCCCAAGAGACATCTGGAGCATATGCTTGAGATCTGTACGCAGCTCGGGGGGCTGGGCGTGGTGGTCGCTCACAGCGGCACCTATGTGGGCATCCTGCTCTCGCCATCATCCCCTCGCTATAAATCACAGCTAAAGAGGACGCAGCAGGAACTGTTCCGGCTGAACGGAAACGTGGCGGTCTTTGAGACGCACTCCACATGGGAGGGGGCGGTGAGAGATGCTTCGGCGGGATATCATCGACTGTATCGGTAATACGCCCCTGGTTCACCTCCGCATGGATGGTTCCTCCGGCGGGAGCGTCTACGGCAAGCTGGAGTTGCTTAACCCCTTTGGAATGAAGGACAGGGTTGCCCGCCAAGCGATTTGGGAGGCAAAGCGGTCCGGGATCCTCCGGGAAGGGGCGCCCATTGTGGAGACCTCTTCGGGAACCATGGCCCTCGGGGTCGCCCTGGTGGGGACCTACCTGGGGCATGCGGTTCACATTGTGACCGACCCGCGGATTGATCCCATTACCCTGGCCAAGCTGAGGTCCCTCGGAGCGCAGGTCCATGTCGTGGAGCGCATGAACGAGCGTGGCTGGCAAGGGGCGCGTCTGGAGCGGTTGGATCAACTGATGGTCCAATACCCGGACGCCTTCTGGCCCCGCCAGTACGACAACCCTGCCAACCCGGCCGCCTATGCCGACCTGGCGAGCGAACTGCTCGATGACCTGGGGACGGTGGACATTCTCATCGGCTCCGTGGGCAGCGGCGGCTCTCTCTGCGGCACGGCCCGAGTCCTGCGCGAGGCGATGCCACACCTGCGGGTGGTGGGTGTCGATTCGGTGGGCAGTGTCATCTTCGGCCAGCCCGACCGCCCGGGAAGGCTTCAGGGTGGGCTCGGCAACAGTCTCGTCCCCAAGAATGTCGACCACAGCCAGATTGATGAAGTGCATTGGCTGAATGATGAAGAGGCCTTCGCCGCGACGCTCCGGTTGGCTGCCAGCGAGCAGATCTTCGCCGGGAACAGCTCCGGCTCGGTCTACGCCGTAGCCGGGTGGCTCTCGCGGCAGACGCCAGCCGGGACCCGCATTGTGGCGATCCTGCCGGACCGCGGCGACCGCTACGCCGAGACGATCTACAACCCGAGCTACAGGGAGGAAAAGGGAGTCCGGAACCTGCACCTGCCAGAGAGTCCGCAAGAGGTTCCGTACGGAACGCCGGTGACTTCCTGGTCCTATGCGCGGCTCGGCCGGGCAGGCGCCGAGCAGGCGGCGGTGGGGGCGCAGCAACGAAACGGAAAGGGGGCAACCGGGCAAGCATGAGCACGCCATCCTCAGGAAGCCTTGGCCGCACCCTGGTTGTGTGGCTGGACGAAAAGCTTGATACCGACCGCTTCGCGGGAAGCCTGCAGCAGATCGCCTCCCTGCACCTCGGGGCAGGACCCACCGGGCGGCAAGATACGGTGGTTCCCGCGGAGGTGGCGGATCGCCTGTTCCAGGCGGGCCGGGAGGAGGGCGCCTCCCCGCCTGCCATTGTTCAGACGGCCCTGGTCGCGCTCCTCCTCAGGCATGGGGTGATGGCCGAAGGGGTTGAGCTGGACGATCAGTCGGCAGCAGCGGAGATGAGCTTCCGCGACCTGCTCCGGCACCTCTCCGGCAGGCTGGCCGGCGAGGGTTCAACCCTGCATCCGACCGGGGCGCCTGCGGCGCTCACCCTGGTCGTTTCGGGGCAGGATGAGATCCGCCTGACGGCCCTCTACCGAAGCGATCTGCTGGACGGCGCCCGGGCCGGGCAGATGCTGGACCGGTTGCCGCTGCTGATCAGGCAACTGGCCGCCGCCATGGACCGCCCGATCCACGAGATCTCGCTGCTGACCCCGACAGAGCGGCGGCGGATTCTGACGGAGTGGAGCCAGGAGCGGGTCGACTTTGGACCGGCAGAGACCGTTCACCACCGGTTTGAGCGCCAGGTGACCGAGACGCCGGAGCATGTGGCCGTGCGCCTCGAAGGGCAGAGCCTCACCTACCGGCAGCTCAACCGGCTGGCCAACCGGCTGGCCAGCCGCCTCATGCAGGCGGGTGTCGGCCCGGGGAGGCTGGTCGGCATCTACACAGACCGATCCATAGAGATGGTGGCTGCCCTGCTGGCCGTGCTGAAGGCCGGAGGCGCCTACGTGCCACTGGACCCGGAGTACCCGCGGGAGCGGTTGGCCTACATGGTCACCGATGCCGGTCTGACCCATGTGCTGACCCAGCGCGCCCTGGTGAATCTGCTGCCGGAGCAGGTGGAGACCGTCATCTCTGTCGATGATCCGGAGCCCCCGGCCGGCCCGGAGTGGGATGTGAACCCGGAGGCGGCTGTGACGACGGAGAGCACCGCCTATGTGATCTACACCTCGGGATCCACCGGCAAGCCCAAGGGGGCGCTGATCACCCATGGTTCCCTCTGGAACCATGCGCAGTGGATGCGCCATCACTTCGGCATTACCGAAGCGGATCGTTTCCTGCAGCACACCACCTTCAGCTTTGACGCCTCGGTCTGCGAGCTCTTCACGCCGCTCCTCTGTGGTGCAGGGATTGTGCTGGCCGCCCCGGGCGGGCACCGTGATCCCGCCTACCTCCGCGACCTGATCGTGACCGAAGGGGTGACCACCGCCCTCTTCGTCCCCTCGCTCCTGCAGATCTTCCTGGAGCAGCCCGGGCTGGAAGCCTGCAGCTCTCTGCGCCGGGTGCTGGCGGGCGGCGAGGTCCTGCCCCCGGCTCTCCAGGAGCGGTTCTTCGCACGAATGGGGGCTCAGCTCTTCAACACCTATGGGCCCACAGAGACCACCATTGATGCTGCCTCCTACAGGTGCGTGCCCGGTCAGCCGCAGCGCTCCGTGCCCATTGGCCGCCCGATCGCCAACGGGGAGCTCTACATTCTCGACCGGAACCTGGAGCCGGTGCCCCCGGGGATCCCGGGAGAGCTTTACGTGGGCGGGGCCGGTGTCGGACCCGGCTACCTCAACCGGCCCGAGCTGACCGCCGAACGCTTCATTGCGCATCCCTTCAGTGACCTGCCGGGCGCCCGGCTCTATCGGACGGGTGATCTGGCCCGCTGGCTGCCCGACGGCAACGTGGAGTTCATCGGCCGGGTGGACCATCAGGTGAAGGTGCGCGGGTTCCGCATTGAGTTGGGCGAGATTGAGACGGCTCTTGGTCAGCATCCTTCCGTTCGGGAGACGGCGGTCGTGGCTCGCGAGGACCACGGCGGCGACAGGCAACTGGTCGCCTTCTACGTGCCCTTGGCCGGACAGAACCCATCCAGCGCAGAACTGGGCGCCTTCCTCATGGGCATCCTGGCGGAGTACATGGTTCCGTCCGCCTTTGTGCCGCTGGAGCAGCTTCCGCTGACGCCATCCGGCAAGGTGGACCGCCGGGCGCTGGCGGCCTATGACCCGGGCGAGACAGAGGATGACATGGACCACACCCCACCCCGGACAGCTACCGAGGAGGCGCTGGCGGCCATCTGGTCGGACGTGCTGGGCATGAAGCGGATCGGCATTCACGCCAACTTCTTCCGGATTGGCGGCCACTCGCTCAAGGTGATGCAGATGGTCGGTCGGATCCGGGAGCGGTTGGATGTCCAGGTGCCGGTCAGGGCCGTCTATGAGCGGCCGACGATCGCGGAGCTGGCCGCCTTCATGGAGGAGGCGGAGGGCACAGAGGAAGAGATGCCATTCCCCCCTATCGAGCGGGTGGACCGGAGCGGCTACCTGCCGCTGTCACCGACTCAGGAGCGGATCTGGTTCCTCCAGAAGCTCTACCCCGAGAACGCCGCCTACGCCTTCCAGGACACGATGACCTTTACGGGTCCCCTGTCGCCCGAGGTCTTGCGGCAGACGTTGCAGGAGATCGTCAACCGGCATGAGATCATGCGCACCACCTTCCCGGAGGTGGATGACCATCCGGTGCAGGTGATCCACCCCTCCATGACCGTCGAGCTGCCGCTGATCGACCTGTCATCACTCCCCCCGCAGGAGCGGGAGGAGGAGGCGCAACGCCTGATCAAGGAGGCCGTGCGGGCGCCCTTTGACTTGAGCAAGCTCCCGCTGATCCGGTGGAAGCTGCTCAGAATGGGGGAGGAGGAGCATATCCTCATTCACTCAGAGCATCACTTCCTGCATGACGGCTGGTCGTTCAACATCTTCCTGTCGGAGCTGAAGACCCTCTACCGCACGTTCCTGGAGGGGAAGGAGTCCCCGCTCCCGGAGCCGACGATCCAGTTCGCCGACTTCGCCGTCTGGCAGCAGGCGCTCATGAAGACCGAGATCATGGACCGGCAGCGGGCGTTCTGGAGGCAGAAGCTCTCGGGCGACCCACCGGTTATCACCCTGCCCACCGACCGCCCACGCCCATCGGTCATGAGCTTCCGCGGCAACACCCTGAGCCTGGAGTTGCCGGGTCACCTGGCCCGCGCCCTGCGCAAGGTCAGCCGGGAGGCCGGTGTCACCCTGTTTGCCACCCTGTCCGCTGCCTTCAAGCTCCTGCTCCACCGGTACACCGGGCATACCGATATCGTGCTCGGCTCCTCCATGGCGAACCGGCGGCTGCGCGAGTCCGAGTCGGTCATTGGCATGATTGTCAACACCGTCGCCCTCCGCACCGACCTGTCAGACATGCCCCTGTTCACCGAACTGCAACGCCGGGTCCAGCAGGCGCTGATCGAGGCGCACTCTCACCAGGACCTGCCGTTCAGCGAGGTGGTCCAGGCGGTAGGCGCCCACCGAGACTTGAGCCAGAACCCCATTGTGCAGATCAGCTTCAACTTCCATGACTCAGCCATGCCCGCCCTTACCTTCACCCCGGATCTGAAGGGCAGGCTCCACGAGGGGGTAAGCAACGGGACGGCCAAGTTCGATCTGAACGTGATCGCCATCCCACGCGTTGAGCAGCGGGTTGGCACGGGCTCTGACCCGGAGTCCGAGGGGGTCCTCATGAACTGGGAGTACAACGCCGATCTGTTCGATGCGACCAGCATTGAGCGGCTGTACGCCCACTACTGCACCCTGCTCGAGGGGATCGTGCAGAACCCGCGGGCGCCCATTGCTGAACTGCCCATGCTGACGGAGGCGGAGCGGCAGCAGATCCTCGTCGAGTGGAACCGGACCGAGCAGCCATTCCCCGAGCAGGTCTGCCTCCACCAGTTGGTGGAAGCGCAGGTGGAGCGCACCCCTGATGCGGTCGCCGTGGTCTTCGAGGGGGCGCAGCTCACCTACAGGGAGTTGAATCAACGAGCCAATCAACTGGCCCATTACCTGCGGAAGCAGGGCGTCGGGCCCGATGTGCTGGTGGGCATTGCCATGGAGCGCTCCCTGGAGATGGTCGTCGGGGTTCTGGGGATCCTCAAGGCCGGTGGCGCCTACGTCCCCATGGACTCCAACCTGCCGCGGGAGCGGCTGGCTTACATGCTGGCCGACGCCGCCGTACCCTTGCTGCTCACCCAGCAACACGACCTGGACCGCCTGGCGGAACACGGCGCATCGGTGATCTGCCTGGACAGCGACTGGGGGCGGATCGCCGCCGAGAGCGACACCAACCCCGAGAGTGGCGTCACCGCGGACAACCTTGCCTATACCATTTACACCTCGGGGTCGACGGGCAAGCCCAAGGGGGCCATGAATCGGCACAGCGGGATCTGCAATCAGATCCTGTGGATGCAGTCTGCGTTCCGGCTCAATGGTACCGACCGCGTGCTGCAGAAGACCCCGATCAGCTCCGACGCTTCGGTCTGGGAGCTCTTCCTGCCCCTGACGACCGGCGCCCGGCTGGTGGTAGCCAAGCCGGAGGGGCACAAGGATCTCGCGTACCTGGTGGATCTGATCCGCCGGGAGGGGATCACTACGATCCAGTTTGTGCCGGCGCTGCTCCAGGTCTTCCTGAGCGAGACCGATCTGGCGGAGTGCCGCTCCCTGCGGCATGTTTTCTGCGGTGGCGAGGCGCTTCCGTACGAACTCCAGGAGCGGTTCCTCGAGCGCATGAAGGCAGAGCTGCACAACCTGTACGGGCCCACCGAGACAGCCGTTCAGGCGACCTATTGGACGTGCCGGCACGACGACCAGCGCCGGACGGTGCCCATTGGGCGACCGGTCGCAAACACACAGATCTACCTGCTTGACGGGTCTATGAACCCGGTGCCGGTGGGCGTTCCGGGCGAGCTTTATGTCGGCGGTGCACAGGTGGGCGCCGGCTACCTGAACCGCCCGGAGCTTACCGCCGAGCGGTTCGTGCGGGATCCGTTCAGCAAGAAGCCGGGGGCGAAGCTGTACCGGACCGGCGACCTTGCCCGCTACCTGCCGGATGGCACGATCGAGTACCTGGGCCGGGCCGACCATCAGGTGAAGGTGCGCGGCTACCGCATTGAGCCGGGCGAGATCGAGCATGCCCTCAGCGGCCACCCACAGGTGCGGGAGGCGGTGGTGACGGCGCACAAGGACCGGTGGGGTGACCAGCGGCTGGTGGCGTACATCATCTGCGAATCTGACCAAGTCCTCACCGGTGCGGAACTGCAGGATTTCCTGAAGCAAGAGCTTCCCGAGTACATGATCCCAGCTGCTTTCATGGTGCTGACGGAGCTGCCGAGGACCAGCAACGGGAAGGTGGACCGGAAGGGACTACCCGCGCCGGATTTCGATCAGCCTGACATCGCCGAAGCTTACCTCCCAGCGGTCACCCCGACCCAGCGGGAGCTGGTGGAGATCTGGCAGGAGGTCCTGGGGCTCAGCCGGGTTGGGATCCGCGACAACTTCTTCGCCCTGGGCGGTCATTCGCTCCTCGCCACCCGTGTGATCGCCCGGGTGCGCCGGCGCTACCAGGTGGAGGTCTCCCTGCAGCAGTTGTTCGCTGCACCAACCATCGAGGAGATGGCCGAGACCGTGGATGCCGGTCGTAAGGGAGGGCTGTCGGGTGAGGAACCCATCGTGCGGGTTGACCGCAAGGGTGAGCTGCCACTCTCCTCATCCCAGCGGCGGCTCTGGTTCCTCGACCAGATGACGCCAGGGACGGCAACCTACAATATCCCCTTCCTGCTGCACCTGCTGGGCCCGCTCGACACCGCAGCCCTGGAGTGGGCCTTCACCGAGATCGTGCGACGACATGAGGTGCTGCGCACCGTCTTCCCCGCGATCCAGGGGCGCCCGGTCCAGGTGATCACCGAGCCAAAGCCCTTCCCGCTGCCGCTGGCTGATATCACCCGCCTGCCCGTGTCGAAGCGGGAGGCGGAGGGGGTGCGGCTGGCCCAGGAGGAGGCCACCCGGCCCTTCTCCCTCGAACAGGGGCCGCTCCTGAGAGCCATGCTGATCCGCATGGATGCGCAGGAGCATCTTCTAATCATCAACGTCCACCACATCGCCTTCGACGGCTGGTCGGTCGGCCTGCTCTCCCGAGAACTCTCTGCGCTGTATGACGCACGGGTGAAAGGCGAAGCCTCACCCCTTCCCGAGCCGGAGGTCCAGTTCGCAGACTATGCGGCGTGGCAGGAGCAGTGGCTGCAGAAGGGGGTACTCGACCAGCAGCTTGGCTACTGGAAGCAGCAGCTTGGGGGGAGGCTCCCGCTGCTGGATCTGCCTACCGATCGGCCGCGACCGCCCGTCCAGACCTTCCGCGGGGACAGCCGCTCTGTCCGGCTGCCGCGGGAACTGGTGGAACGGCTGAGGGCCCTCGGCCAGGCGGAGGGGTCGTCGCTCTTCCAGACGCTCCTGGCGGGCTTCAGCGTACTGCTCTTCCGCTATACCAGCCAGGAGGACATCCTGATCGGGACGCCCGTGGCGAACCGGAACCGGCTGGATACAGAAGGGTTGATCGGGTTCCTCACCAACACCCTGGTCCTGCGGAGCCGGCTCTCCCCTGAGAACCCCTTCCGCACCGTACTGGAGCAGGTTCGAAGGGTTGTCCTGGAAGCCCACGCACACCAGGATCTCCCCTTTGAGAAGCTGGTGGAGGTCCTGCAACCGGATCGGTCGCTCACCCACTCCCCGCTCTTCCAGGTGTCGTTCACCTACCACAGCAGCCAGATGGAGAGCACCAGGCTGACCGGGCTGGAGGTTACCGAGCTGGATCTGGAGACCGGCACGGCCAAGTTCGATCTCTCCCTGGGCGCCACCGAGGAGGGCGACGAGCTGCGCCTCTCCATGGCCTACAACAGCGACCTGTTCTATCCCGAGACGATCGACCGGATGCTGGGGCACTATCGCCAGTTGCTGGAGGGTGCGGTCGCCGGGCCGGACCTGCCGATCTACTCCCTGCCGCTTATGGCCGAGGAGGAGCGGCAGGTGATGGTCAAACCGGCCGCTGCGGACAGCACCCTGGTGGAGCTCTTCGAGCAGCAGGTGGCACGCACGCCGGAGGCCGTGGCCGCGACCTACGAGGGCCAGAGCCTGACCTACGACGAGTTGAACCGGCGGGCGAACCAGGTGGCGCACAGGCTCCGGAGGTTGGGTGTCGGCCCCGAGGTGCTGGTGGGGCTCTGCCTCGAGCGGTCTCTGGAGCTCATGGTAGGGCTGGTTGGCATCTTGAAAGCGGGCGGTGCCTACGTCCCATTGGATCCGTCCCTCCCCCCGGATCGGATGCGCTTCATGCTCGAGGATTCCCGGGTGCCGGTGCTGGTCACCCAGCAGCCCATGCTCTCGGAGTCCCTGGCAGGGGCAGATCGGGAGGTGCAGGTCATCTGCCTCGACTCGGACGCCGGGGCGCTGGCCCAGGAGAGCACCCAGAACCCGGTCAGCGGGGTGACCGCAGAGAACCTGGCCTATGTGATCTACACCTCGGGCTCCACCGGCCGGCCCAAGGGGACCATGGTGACCCACCGAAACGTGGTGCGGCTCTTCCGCTCAACGGAAGCATGGTTCCGGTTCGACCGGGCGGACGTCTGGACGCTCTTCCACTCCTACGCCTTCGACTTCTCGGTCTGGGAGATCTGGGGAGCGCTCCTCTACGGTGGCCGGTTGGTGGTCGTTCCCTTCTGGACGAGCCGCTCACCAGGCGAGTTCTATAACCTGATCAGCCGCGAGCGGGTCACGGTGCTGAACCAGACCCCCTCTGCCTTCCGCCAGTTAATCCGGGCGGAGGAGGAGGCCGCTTCGGGTCTGCCCCTGGCGCTCCGGTTGGTGATCTTCGGCGGAGAGGCCCTGGAGCTTCGGAGCCTCAAACCCTGGTTCGACCGGCACGGGGAGAGCATGCCCCAGCTAGTTAATATGTACGGAATTACGGAGACGACCGTCCACGTCACTTACCGGCCCATCCGGTTGAAGGACGTGGAGGAGGCCCCCGGCAGCATGATCGGCGCCCCGATCCCCGACCTTCAGCTTTACGTGCTGGATCAGCAGATGCAGCCGGTACCGGTCGGCGTGAGAGGTGAGCTGTATGTAGGGGGCGCCGGCGTGGCGCGGGGATACCTGAACCGGCCGGAGTTGACGGAAGCGCGGTTCATACCCGACCCGTTCAACCCCGGAGGGAGGCTGTATCGGTCGGGTGACCTGGCCCGCCGCCTGCCCGACGGTGACCTGGAGTACCTGGGGCGGATCGATCATCAGGTGAAGATCCGCGGCTTCCGGGTGGAGTTGGGCGAGATCGAGTCGGTGCTGGCCGAGCACCCGTCCGTGCGTGAAGCGGTGGTGGTGACTCATGAGTCCCCGAGCATCGGGACCGAACTGGTGGCCTACGTGGTCCCGACCGGGACGGGGCCCCTTGAGATGGCGGAGCTGCGGAGCTTCCTGAAGGGAAGACTGCCGGACTACATGGTCCCGGCCAAGTATGTCCACATGGACGCCCTGCCGCTCACGTCCAACGGAAAGGTGGACAGGAAGGCGCTTCCTGCGCCAAACGAGCCCGCTTCAACAGACCCCATGGCAGAAGCCGCCTTCGCCCAACAGGTTCCGCTCACGCCCACCGAAGAGTTGGTCGCCGCCATTTTCGCGGAGGTGCTGGGTCTGGACCACGTGGGGCTGAACGACCACTTCTTCGAACTCGGCGGCCACTCTCTGCTGGTCACGCAGGCGATCGCTCGGGTGCGGGAGACCTTCCAGGCGGAGATCCCCCTGCGAGCCTTCTTTGAGGAGCCGACGGTAGCCGGCGTCAGCCGGAAGATCGGTGCCGCCATGCCGGTTGGGGAAGGGGTACCGCTCTCCCCCGTGCCGCAGGCGGAACGGGTCGGGGAGCTTCCGCTCTCCTTTGCCCAGCAGCGACTCTGGTTCACGGATCAGTACGAACCGGGCAACTCCGTCTACAACATTCCCGTGCTCTACCGCCTGGCCGGGCGCCTGAACGTGGCGGCACTGGAGGAGGCGTTCAGCGAGATCATCCGGCGGCACGAATCGCTCCGGACCGTCTTCCGGACGCACGGTCAGGAACCCCATCAGGTGATCCTGCCGCCGAGCCCCATCCACCTGAATCTGACCGACCTGCGGCAGGTCCCCGCGGCTGACCGGGAGGCGGAGGCGTTCCGGCTGGCTACCGAAGAGGCGATCCGCCCCTTCGACCTGGCGCAGGGACCCCTTCTGCGTATCTCGTTGCTGCGGTCCGGGCCGGAGGAGCACTTCCTGCTGATCATCATGCACCACATCATCTCTGACGGGGTCTCGATCGGGATCATGGCGAGCGAACTCAGTGCCATCTACCGCGGGCTCATCGCCGACGGCCGGTTGCCGGCCCTCCCCGAACTGCCGGTCCAATATGCCGACTATGCGAAATGGGAGCGGGAGCGGATGCAGGGTGAGGTGCTGGAACTCCGGCTCGGATACTGGCGGAAGAGATTGCAGGGCCTCCAGGCCCTGGAGTTGCCCCCGGACCGCCCCCGGCCCCCCGTCCAGACCCACCGCGGGGACGAGTGCAACCTCGTCCTCTCCCGGGAACTCACAGAATCCCTGAGGGCACTTGGCCGTGAGGAGGGGGCCACCCTGTTCATGGCACTGATGGCCACCTTAGACGCTCTCCTCTACCTGCAGACCGGCCAGTCCGATGTGAGTGTCGGCACCACGGTGGCCAACCGAGGCCTGCCCGAAGTGGAAGGGCTGATCGGCTTCTTCGTGAACAATCTGGTCCTGCGGACCGATCTGTCCGGGAACCCCAGCTTCCGGGAAGTGCTCAGAAGGGCGCGGGTAGGCGCCCTGGAGGCCTACACCCATCAGGACCTCCCCTTTGACATGCTGGTAGATGCGCTCCAGGTCCGTCGGGACCCCAGCCGCACCCCCCTCTTCCAGGTGATGGTCTCTCAGGTAGTCCAGGAGGGGCAGTTGGGGATGGAGGGCCTCAAGGTGGAGACCGTCTCGTTCTTCAAGGGGCTCTCCCACTTCGATCTGGTCTTCTACTTCAACGAGTCGCCGAACGGCGTTGCGATCGATCTGGTCTACAACGTCGACCTCTATGAACCCCGGACGATCACCGACCTGCTCGATCAGTTCAAGGGACTGGTGGAGGTTGTGACACAGGATCCGGATCGGCGTTTGCAGACCCTGCTCAAGGAGCACCTGGGGAACTCATCCACAGACGAGTTGGATGAACTCTTCTCCGGGTAAAGACTGGTTCGCTACCAAACGGATTGCTTACAGGAGGCTGCCATGTTACGCACGATGTTTCGATCAAAGATTCACAGGGCGACAGTGACCGAGGCGAATCTGAACTACGTGGGCTCCGTCACCATTGACAGCGATCTGCTCAAGGCGGCTGACATCCTCGACGGCGAGAAGGTCGAGATCGTCAACATCAACAACGGTGCCCGGTTCGAGACCTACACGATCACGGGGCCTGCCGGCTCTGGTGTGATCTGCCTGAACGGAGCCGCTGCCCGGCTGGTACAGCCCGGCGACCTGGTGATCATCATGACCTTTGCACAGATGACCGAGGAGGAGATCGCTGACTACCGGCCCCGCGTGGTGCATGTAGATTCAGCCAACCGCATGATCGGCTACCGGACCGAGCGCCACGCCATGACCGACTGAGTCCCCCGGGGTGGCGGCCCGGCAGATGACTGGGCCGCCGCCCGGCTCCGCATTCACCCAAGAGGGGGGACGTATATGAAGACCGTTGGCGTTATTGGGGCGGGCGTCATGGGAATAGGGGTGGCCCACAACGTGGCCCGTGCAGGGCTTCGGGTGGTGCTGGTGGATCTCAGCGCAGAGACCCTGGAGCGGGCCCGCGAGGAGATCTACCGGAACATGCGTATGGAGGGCTTCTTCCGCAAGGATCTGGAAGAGCCGGAGGTCTCGCTGGGCCGCATCGTCTGTACCACGGACTACGGTGCTCTGGCGGACGTGGACTACGTGGTGGAGAATGTGCGGGAGGACTGGGCGACCAAGCGGGAGGTCTTCCGCCAACTGGATCAGGTCTGCCCGGCTGATACGATCCTGGCCTCAAACACATCGTGCATCTCCATTACCAAGATCGCCGGGGTCACCAGGCGGCAGGACCGCGTGATCGGCATCCACTTCATGAACCCGGTACCTCTGAAGCCTGTGGTCGAGGTGATCCGGGGCTATCACACATCGAACGAGACCGTGGAGGAGACGCAAGGATTCCTGCGCCGGTTGGGCAAGGACTGCATCGTGGTCAACGACCTTCCCGGCTTTGTCTCCAACCGTATCTCCCACCTCTTCATGAATGAGGCGGCCTATGTGGTCCAGGACCAGGTGGCCTCCCCGGAATCGGTGGATGAGATCTTCAAGAAATGCTTCGGCCACAAAATGGGCCCCCTGGAGACGGCAGACCTGATCGGCCTGGATACGGTGGCCGATTCGCTGAAGGTGCTCTACGAGAGCTACCAGGATCCCAAGTTTCGCTGCTGCCCCCTGCTTCAGAAGATGGTGGATGCCGGGCTGCTGGGACGAAAGACAGGGCAGGGGTTCTACACCTACCCCGAGATGCAAGGCTGACAGCGAGGAGGTCCAGAGCACGATGGATGAGATCAAGAGCAAGGTTCGGGGTTTCCTGGCAAAGTTCTTCCGCAATCAGGAGCTGGGCGATGATGATGACATCTTCGCACAGGGGTTCGTCAGCTCCCTCTTCGCCATGCAGCTCGTGATGTTCGTGGAGCGAGAGTTCCAGGTTCGCATCGCGAACAAGGATCTCGACCTGAACAACTTCCGCACGGTCTCCGCCATCGCGGAGCTTGTGCGGAGCAAGGTGGATGTCGGTGCAGAGCACGGATCCCAGGGGAGGTGAGCGCCGTGCGCATGGAGCTGACCGAGGAGCAGCAGGCGTTCAGGGAGGCGTTCCGCTCCTTCGTGGACAGCCAGATCATACCCGAGGCGCCCGCCGGCGAGCGGGATGGAAAGCTTCCCCAAGCGGTGATCAGCCGGCTGGCTGAGC
Source organism: Symbiobacteriaceae bacterium (assembly GCA_041690255.1). Taxonomy (GTDB): domain Bacteria; phylum Bacillota; class Sulfobacillia; order Symbiobacteriales; family Symbiobacteriaceae; genus JAWLHU01. The sequence goes on along the minus strand of JAWLHU010000023.1, from coordinate 18,978 downwards.
AGGGCTACCTGGGTGCCATGCTCCCCCGGGAATTCGGGGGGATGGGCCTTGACCACGTTCGCCTGGGGATCATGCTGGAGGAGTTGGGACGGGGCTGGACCGCCGCCCAGACCCTCCTGACGGTGCACGGCATGGCGGCCCTGGCCATCGAGCGATGGGGCACCGCGGAGCAGCGGTCCCGCTGGCTGCCGGCGCTCGCCTCCGGGCAGGCCATTGGCGCCTTTGCCCTCTCCGAGCCGGATGTGGGCAGCGACGCCAAATCGGTCCAGACGAGGGCGACGCTGCGTGGTGACCACTATGTGATCAGCGGCCAGAAACAGTGGATCACCATGGGGCAGATCGCCGATCTGATCCTCCTCATCGCTCGCGTGGAGGAGAAGCCCACCGCCTTTCTGGTGGAGCGAAACGCCCCTGGCCTCACCATCCAGCCGGTCACCGGCATGCTGGGCATGCGGGCCTCCATGCTGGCGACGCTGACGCTGGAGGAGTGCCACGTCCCCGCGGAAAACCTGGTGGGCGCTGTGGGTGCCGGTCTCTCCCACGTGGCCCTCTCTTGCCTGGACTACGGCCGCTTCACGATCGCCTGCGGCTGTGTCGGTCTGGCTCAGGCCTGTCTGGAAGCGAGCGTCGCCTATGGGCGGAGTCGCAGGCAGTTCGGGGAGCCGCTCGGCAACTGGCAGTTGGTCAAGAAGATGATCGCGGAGATGGTGGTGGGCGTGCAGGCAGCCCGCCTGCTCTGCATGGAGGCAGCCTACCAGAAGGATGCGTTGGACCCCGATTCGATTGTGAAGACCTGGATGGCCAAGTACTTCGCCTCCACCATGCTACAGAAGGTGGCCAGCGACGCTGTGCAGATCCACGGGGCTAACGGATGCAGCAGCGAGTACCCGATTGAGCGGTACTTCCGCGATGCAAAGATCAGCGAGATCATTGAGGGCACCACCCAGATGCACGAGGTACTGATCGCCAATCACGCCCTCCAGAGCATGGGAGGTCTGGGTGAGGCTCGTCGGGAGGGGGGAGCATCGTGAAGGAGTCCGGTAGCAAGAAGGTGAAGTGCGTCGTCTGGGACCTGGACAACACCCTCTGGGAGGGTGTCCTGTTAGAGGAGAGCAGCGTCCGGCTGCGCCCGGGCGTGGTCGAGATCATCCGTGAATTGGACCGCCGGGGGATTCTCCAGTCGGTCGCCAGCAAGAACGACCACGCCCTGGCTATGGCGAAGTTGCGGGAGTTCGGCCTGGACGAGTACTTTCTCTACCCCCAGATCAACTGGAACCCCAAGTCCGGCTCGATCCGGCGCATAGCAGAGTCGATCAACATCGGCATTGATACCCTTGCCTTCATTGACGACCAGCCGTTCGAGCGGGAGGAGGTCTCGCACTTCCATCCGGCGGTGCTCTGCCTGGACGCCGCAGATCTCAGCGGCTTGCTCGCCATGCCCCAGATGACCCCGCGCTTTGTCACGGAAGACTCCCGCCTCCGGCGGCAGATGTACCTGAACGACATGGTGCGCAACGAGGCCGAGCAGCAGTTTGAGGGGACTTCAGAGGAGTTCCTCTCCTCGTTGGGCATGATCTTCACCATCGCCCCGGTGGGGGCACTGGACCTGCAGCGGGCAGAGGAGCTGACGGTTCGGACCAACCAGTTGAACGCGACGGGCTACACCTACTCCTACGAAGAGCTGGATCGATTCCGGCAATCGGCGGATCACCTTCTGCTGATCGCCGGTCTGGAGGACAAGTATGGGTCCTACGGCAAGATCGGCCTGGCCCTCGTGGAGCGCGGTGAGACGGTCTGGCGGCTGAAGCTCCTCCTCATGTCCTGCCGGGTCATGTCCCGCGGCGTCGGCACCCTGATGCTGAACCATATCATGCGCATGGCGAAGGAGACCGGCGCCCGGCTCCAGGCGGAGTTCGTGCCGACCGATCGGAACCGGCTCATGTACGTGACATACAAGTTCGCGGGGTTCACCGAGATCGGGGAAGAGGACGGCCTCACGCTGCTGGAGAACGACCTCTCCCAAGTTCCGGACATGCCTGAGTACGTAGAGTTCAGGGTGTTGCAGAGCCAATCGCGCCAGTCTCTCTAGAGGCGGGGTCCTCCAAGGTGGTCGTTGCTTCTCTGCCCCAGTCGCCATGACTATTCATGGCGGCTGGGGCAGTTCATTGTCAGAGCAGATCCCGAGCTGGGGCACCGGAGGCTTGAGCCAGGCGGACATAGGGCAGGATGCACTATCTGAACGGTAGTAGACTGGGCGGTGGGCATATAGCCAGCGGCCAGCTCAAGGTGGAAAATCGTAACTAGTGGCAGGACACGGGGGCTTTGTGCTCACAGGCAGATCTTGCGGCGCGGACAGGGACTGGGCGTTCCACCGATTCAGCCACCGTCCACGGCGGGGAAATGGAGGGCCAGATCATGTCAAAGACGATTAACCTCGTAACCCAAGTTCCGGGCCCACGCTCCGTGGCACTGAAGGGCCGACGCAGCGCCGCCGTACCCAAGGGTGTGGCCAACGTGACACCGATCTTTGCGGAACATGGCCGTGGCGCTACCCTCATCGATGTAGACGGCAATACCTTTATCGATTTTGCCGGCGGAATTGGCGTCATGAACATCGGGTACGGCCATCCCGAAGTGAACGCGGCTATTCACGCACAGGTGGACCGATTCCTCCACACCTGTTTCCACGTGGCGATGTATGAGCCGTACGTCCAACTGGCCGAAGAGCTGATCACACTCATGCCAGGCAGCTTTCCAAAGAAGGCTGTGCTCCTGAACTCGGGTGCCGAGGCCGTGGAAAACGCCATCAAACTGGCGCGCCGGTATTCTGGCAGGCCGGCTGTGATCACATTCGAGAACGCCTTCCACGGGCGCACACTTCTGAGCATGAGCCTGACCGCCAAGGCCAGTACCTACAAGTACGGCTTTGGCCCGTTCGCCCCTGAGATCTACCGGGCACCCTTCCCGGAGTTGTATCACTCCCCATTCGCCACCCCAGAGGAGACCGTAGAGTACGCCCTCGCCGCCCTACGTCGCCTGGTGGAGAATGAGTTGAGCCCTGACAAGGTGGCCGCAGTGATCCTGGAGCCGGTGCAGGGCGAGGGCGGGTTCCTGGTCACGCCTACCACTTATATGCGCAAGCTGGCGGAGTACTGCCGTCAGCATGGGATCATCTTCATTGCCGATGAGATCCAGAGCGGATTCTGCCGCACGGGTACATGGTTTGCCGTAGAGCAGTACGACGTCGAGCCCGACATGATTCTTACCGCCAAATCTATGGGCGGGGGCTTGCCGATTGCGGCCGTGGTCGGGCGTGCGGAGATCATGGACTCCGCCCAGGTCGGTGGACTCGGCGGGACATACGGCGGTAACCCCGTGGCCTGCGCTGCGGCTCTGCAAACGATTAAGGTCATGCGTCGGGATCGCTTTGACGAGAAGGCCCGAGCGGTGGGTGAGCGCGTGATGGCGGCATTCCGGGAGTTTGCACGTAAGTACGCCCTGGTTGGCGATGTGCGTGGTCTCGGAGCGATGGCGGCAATGGAGCTGGTGTCGGATCGGAAGTCGCGCCAGCCGGCCATTCCGGAGGCGATCGCCGTCTTCAGATACTGTCTGGAACACGGGCTGATCCTTATGAAGGCCGGTCAACACAACCATGTGATCCGGTTCCTCGCGCCGCTCACGATCGAACGGAGCCAGTTGGATGAGGGATTGGCCGTACTGGATCAGGCGTTGTCCAGCGTCTCGGGCGCTGCAACCCCATAGGAGGTCGAGCGCTCAGCTTTCCAGGGTGAGCGCGCCCCGTTAGCTCGTACTCCAGGACCGAGAGGTAGGAGTCGCACCCTCCCCCAAGAAAGTGGCCGATGTATTCGATATCATGGGGTGACGCTGTGCCAACGATGAAGGAAGTGGCTGCCCTCTCAGAGGTTTCGACGGCAACGGTCTCTCGTGCCCTCCGCTATCCGCATTTGGTCTCTCCCGAGACCCGTATACGGGTCATGGAAGCGGTGGAGCGCCTTCAGTATAGGCCCAATCACATCGCCCGGAGCCTGCGGCGAAATGAGTCGCACTTCGTGATCGTGGTGATGCCAGACATCAATAATTCGTTCTTTGCGCAGATCATTCGCGGTATGGAGGACGTCGCACACGCTCAGGATTACCAAGTCCTCCTATGCAACACCGACAACGACCCGGAGCGCGAGCTGAGCTATATCAAGGTGCTTCAAGGCCGGGCCGCTGACGGAATGGCCTTCCTGACAGCTCGAGTTGACAGTGCATACATAGAGCAGTTGAGCCAACATGTGCCAGTAGTCCTGGGCTGTGAGTACGCAGAGGGTCTCTCCACCCCGTCGGTCTCTATCGACAACGTCCACGCGGCCTTCACGGCCACGCGGCACCTGATCCAGCTAGGCCATCGTCGTATCGCCCTGATCAACGGGCCGAAGGGCGTGATCCTGAGCCAGGACCGCCTGCAGGGGTATTCACAAGCCATGCAGCAGACGACGTCTGGCCTGGAATGTCGTATGATTCGAGATGGAACCTTCTACTACGAAAGTGGCTTTCGGCTTATCCAGGAGTTGCTCGCCTTGAGTCCCCGACCAACTGCTGTCTTCTGTGCGAATGATGAAATGGCTATCGGTGCAATTAACGGGGCACGTGCCCTTGGTCTGAGGGTCCCGGAAGACCTGGCAGTGGTAGGGTTTGACAACATTCCCTTCGCCTCCATGTACAACCCAGCCCTGACGACGATTGCCCAGCCGATGTACGAAATCGGCGAGACCACGATGCACCTCCTGCTCGCACTGATTCGCAAAGAGCCTATCTCCATACGAAAGGTTGTCCTGCCGCACAGGCTCATGGTCCGGCAGTCCTGCGGTGCCAAGTGCTAGCCTGGTCTGCAGCATTCGGGCGCGTGTGCCTGCCATGTAATCGATATCAACCCACCGGGCTCTGGAAAGGAGATGCGTTCCGTGAGGAAGGTACCAGTTGGACTCCAGATGTGGACCGTTCGGGAACAGGCAAAGGCCAACTACGTCGAGACGCTCAAACGGGTGGCTGCCTTGGGCTACGAAGGTGTCGAGCAGGTCCATTCCCTGGGATACGGTGGCCTGTCGGCGAAAGAGGTCAAGGCGACCATGGATGCGCTGGGCCTCCAGAGCACATCAAACCATGTCTGGCTGGCCCAGATGGAGACGGATCTGGACGCTGTGATGGAGTTTACCCATGAACTGGGGACGAAAGACCTGGTCATGGCCTGGGTGAAGCCTGAGGACAGGACCAACCAGGCCGACTGGGAGCGTGTGGTCGAGTCCCTGCAGCACATTGCCCCCCGTGTCAAGGCAAATGGACTCACCCTGCACTACCACCATCATGACTTTGAGTTCGACGTCTTTTCGGGCACCACTGTCTTTGACAGGCTGCTGCATGGACTCAGCCCCGATCAGATGCTTATGCAGATCGATGTGTACTGGGCCGCCAAGGGGAAGCAAGTGCCGACCGATCTCATACAGCGGCTTGGCGACCGGTGCCAGCTCCTCCACTTCAAGGACATGACCGCCGATGAGACCCGGTACTTCGCCGAAGTCGGCACGGGCGTAATCGACTTCCCGGCGATTGCATCTGTTGCTGAGCATGCGCGCTGGTTCATTGTGGAGCAGGATTTCTGTAAGGGCGATTCCTTCGAGAGTGCGAGGACGAGTATCACCAACCTGAAGAAGATGGGTCTGGCTTAACCAGTCGTTCAGTCGTGGGAGGCGAGATCAGTGTCCAAGCAGATCAGAGTCGGCCTTGTGGGATACCAGTTCATGGGGAAGGCACACAGCCATGCCTACCGGGACGCCTCCATGTTCTTCGACCTGCCGGTAACGCCCGTCATGCAGGTGTTGTGCGGACTTGGCGACGAGGAGTTGCGGAAGGCCGGCGCTCAGTATGGATGGGCAGAGGTTGAGCCCGACTGGCGACGACTGGTTGAGCGGCCCGACATTGACCTGATCGATATCTGCACGCCGAACTTCACCCATGCGGAAATCGCAAAGGAGGCGATCGCACATGGTAAACACGTACTGTGCGAGAAGCCTCTGGCCACCTCAGCGGCCCTGAGCCGGGAGATGCTGACCGCCGCACAGCGTGCGGGCATCTCTCACATGATCAGTCACAACTATCGCTTTGCGCCGGCTGTTCAACTGGCCCGGCAGTTGATTGCCAGTGGCCGATTGGGCGAGATTCGCCACATTCGGGCCACCTACCTTCAGGACTGGATCGTCGATCCGAACCACCCCATGGTCTGGCGGTTCAAGAAGGAGCTGGCCGGCTCGGGAGCGCTGGGCGACCTTGCCGCTCACAGCGTGGATCTGGCCCGGTTCCTGGTCGGCGAAATCACCGAAGTGATCGGCACGCTGAAGACCTACATCAAGGAGAGACCGGTAGCAGGGGCTGCTTCACCCGATCAGCGCGACACGGTCACGGTCGATGACCAGGCGATCTTCCTGGCCCGTTTCGAAAACGGTGCACTCGGCACCTTCGAGGCGACCCGTCTTGCCGCAGGTAATCGGAACGGCAATCGGTTTGAGATCAACGGCAGCAACGGCTCTGTACGTTGGGATATGGAGAACATGAACTACCTCCACGTGTTCTTCCAGGACGATCCCGTTGGGCTTCAGGGGTGGCGGGCCATACAGGTGACGGAACCCGTACACCCGTATGCCGGAAACTGGTGGCCCACCGGCCATATCATCGGCTACGAACACACCTTCGTGCACGTTGTCGTCGAGATGCTCAAGGGGATCCATGAGGGGCGGGCACCGACACCGAACTTCGAGGATGGGCATCGCAATCAGCTGGTGCTGGAGGCTGTGGAGCAGTCCGATGCCACAGGCTCCTGGGTGAAGGTCCCCAACTTCTAGCTGCGGAGCCACTGAAGGAGGTAAGCTCCATGTCTCGTATCCGCCTCGGCTTCATCGGGTGCGGTGAAGTGACCCAACTTATGCACTTGCCCTCGCTTCTTCGACTCACCGATCGGTTCACCGTGGCGGCCCTGTGTGACGTCAGCGCAAAGGTCGTCAACGGCGTCGGAGACCGGTTCAATGTTGCAGCGCGGTTTGTCGACTACCACGACCTGCTGGCACAACCAGAGATTGACGCCGTTGTGATCGCCCTGCCCCACGCCTACCATGCCGAGGTGACGCTGGAGGCTCTGGCGGCCGGGAAGCATGTCTTCGTGGAGAAGCCCATGTGCTTCACCCTGCGTGAGGCAGACGCAGTGGCGGCGGCGCAGGCCAGGACCGGGTTGACAGTCCAGGTGGGCTACAATCGCCGCTACGGAGCGGCCTTCAACATGGTCAAGGCCCTCCTGAGCGAGATGGGCGAGATCCGAACCGCCCGGGTCCACGACGTGATCGGGCGGAACATGTACATCGCCGGACAGGTTGGATCGGTCATTCGCGGCGATGACCTGCCCGAGGATCTGCTGGCCGAGCCGGGCCAGATTCAGGATCGGCTGACTGTCGAAGCCCTGGGCAACGTTCCCGACGAGGTCAAGGCGGCATACAGCCTGCTGCTCAGCCTGAACTCACACGACCTCTCCGCCATGAGAGAACTGTTCGGCATGCCCCGGAAGGTGCTGTACGCTTCCCGGCGCCAGATCGGACGTTTCATTTACATGACGGCTGCCTTCGACTATGGCTCCTATGTCTGCCAGTTCGAGACGGGGGTGGACCAGATCCCCCGCTTCGACCAGTTCATCGAGGCCTTCGGGCTCGATAGGGTGGTTCGGTTACGGCATGACACACCGTTCGTTCGCCATGCGCCGAACTGGGTGACCCTCCTGGAGGCAGAAGGCGATACCGGTTGGTCCGAGCGGACCGTTCAGCCCGACTGGGGCGACTCATTCCTCGCCGAATGGGCGGCCTTCCACACCAATGTGACGGAACACCGCATGCCAAAGACCAGCCCCTCCGACTTCCGGCAGGATCTGGAACTCATGCAGGAGATGATCCGGCTGATGCAGCTCACCTAGGCAGTGGCGATCAGGAGAGGTGATGATTCACGATGACACGGCTCGGGTTGATCGGAGCTGGCAACTTTGGTCAGCGCCATATGGCCAACGCCCGCAAGGTTGATGGGGTTCAGATCGCAGCGGTGTGCGATGTGAATGCCCAGCAGGCCGAGCGTGTGGGCGCCAGTGTCGGCGCCGCGGTCTACACCGACTACGTGCGAATGCTGGAGGGCGAGAAGCTAGATGCCATCCTGATCTGCGTGCCGCCATTTGTGCGCGGTGAGATGGAGCTTAAGGCCATCGAAATGGGGCTTCCCTTCTTTGTGGAGAAACCGCTTGACGTGGGCATTGAGAAGGCCGAGCGGGTGGCCGCGGCCCTGGAGCGCAAGCCGGTGATCACAGCGGTAGGCTTCCATCTGCGGCAGAGCGATGCGGTCAAGCAGGCGCGCGAGATCATCGGTGATCGGACGATCGGGATGGTGCTGGGCAGGTACATGGTGGGCTTCCCCCCGGTCCCCTGGTTCCGCAAGCGGGAGCTTTCCGGGGGCCAACTGGTAGAGCAGACCATTCACTTCTTTGATCTTGCCCGGCACCTGGTCGGTGAGGTGACCGAGGTCTACGCCCAGTCTGCCCTACGGATCATGACCGATGTGGAAGGCATTGATGTCCCCGACGTCGGGACCGTTACGCTGAAGTTCGCTTCCGGCGCCATCGGCAACATTAGCAACTCCTGCGTCTTCTCTCCCGCGGATATGGGCCTTCACATCTACGTGCGGGGCCAGGTGATTGAGATCGGCGAGACGGCCACCGCACTCGGCAACGGGACCCTGCGTGTTCACGGCCGGGACAAGACGACAGAGTACAGGTATGTCACCAACGGTCACGCTCGGGAAATGGAGGTATTCATTCAAGCGGTTCGCACCGGCGATCCTTCTGGGATTCTGTCACCCTACGCTGACGCCCTGAAGACGCAGCGCCTCCTCCACGCTGCGAACCTCTCGGCCGCATCCGGAGAGCCGGTCAAACTAGGCTAGCCCAACCCCGGCTAGACACAGGTCCCGCAGAACATCAACCCTCATGTCAGCCCGCAATTGCACGAGGAGGGATCTCGATGTACGGTGCTTGGAAGAGAACCCCAAGACCGGTCCTGTTCCTGGTCGTCACCTTGACCCTGGCTCTGCTCCTCTCTGCCTGCGGCACGAAGACTCCCGAACCGACTGAGCCGGAGGGCAGCACGCCGCCGCCAGCAGCGACGGGGCCCCAGAAGGGCGGAACCCTGGTCCTCGCGAAGGACACAGAGATCGACACCTACGACCCGCAGAAGACCGGCAGTATTCCAGTGGCATCGGTCGCGCAGTTGATTGGCGACGGCCTGGTGGCGCTGGAGTACGACCTGAAGACGATCGTTCCCGCTCTGGCGAAGGAGTGGACCGTCACCCCGGATGGCCTGACCTATACCTTCAAGCTCCGTGAGGACGTCCTCTTCCACTCGGGACGGAAGTTCACTTCGGCGGATGTGCTCTACACCTTCAATCGGTTGCTTGACCCCAAGACCGCCAGCACCCATGCCGGTCGCCTGGGCAAGGTCGACAAGATGGAGGCCCCGGACGAAACCACATTCGTCCTGAAGCTACAGGTCCCATCCTCCGAACTGCTAGTCCAGCTGGCTAACCCCTTCATGGTGATCCTGGACCGCGAAGCGGTGGAGAAGTATGGCGACAAATACGGCAGCCAGTACCTGGCAGGGACCGGTCCCTTCATGTTCGTGGAGTGGGTGCCCAACTCCCACATGAAGTTCAAGCGCTTCGACAGCTATACCTGGGGCCCCGAATTCCTGAAGAACAAGGGTCCGGCCTATGTGGATGAGATCATCTACCGCGTCGTGCCGGAGCGGCAGACGCTGATGATGGAGTTGGAATCGGGGGAGATCCACTCCCTGCACGGTCTCTATCCGGCCTATGTCGAGCAACTCAAGCAGAACGACAAGGTTCAGTTGATCCCGAGCGAACCGTACCTTCACATGGAGTACATGGGTATGAAGGTCACGCGGCCCATCTTGCAGGATGTAAAGGTGCGCGAGGCAATCAACTATGCCATCAACAAGGATGAGATGATCGATGTCCATCTGAAGGGATTGGGCAAGCCGGCGTACTCCATTGTGAACCCCGCTGCCTCCGGCTACTGGCAGGGTTCCGAAGGCGCTTGGCCCAAGTATGACGCTGCGAAGGCCAAGTCGCTGCTGGATGAGGCTGGGTGGAAGGTGGGCTCTGACGGCATCCGCGTGAAGGATGGCCAGCGCATGGAACTGGTCTATATCGCCTACTCCGGGCGTGAGGACCTTGCAACCCTCCTCCAGGCCCAGTTGAAGGCGGTAGGCATTGACGTGAAAGTCGAGCAGATGGATGCCACAGCCTTCTGGCCCCGCACCCGAGAGGAAAACTACGATCTCTACATCATTGACTACTCCTACCCGACCGCCCTGGATCTGATCGGGCTCTACTTCCCGTCCACTCAGCGGCCGGCGCCGAACCGGATGGGCTGGAACGACTCCAGGACCGATGAACTGATCAACGCAGCCCGGGTGGCGACGACCGCAGCGGCGAAGCAGGCGGCCCTGGATGAGATCCAGCAGATCGTCGCCAAGAACTTTGTCTGGGTGCCCATGTGGCATAGGGAGCAGTACATTGCCGCCTCCACGGCAATGAAGGACTTCACACCCCACAACTTCTACAACATGCACTGGTTCAAGCTAACGGACGTATGGCTTGACACAACCAACTAGGCCATAGGAAGGGGGCTAGTCATGCTGGGCTACGCCGCCCGCCGGTTGATCATGCTGCTGCCGGTTTGCCTGGGAGTGCTGGTGCTGACATTCTTCCTGCTCCAGCTCATCCCGGGCGATCCGGCGGTGGCACTCTCCGGCCCTAATGCTCCACCGGAGGTCGTGGAGGAGCTACGGGTCCAGATGGGTCTGGACAAGTCGCTCCCGGTTCAGTTTGGCCTCTATCTCTTACGCGTTGTGCGCGGCGACCTGGGCGTCTCGATTCTGAGCCGGCTCTCGGTGTCGTCGGAGATCCACCGAGTGTTCGGCGCCACCATGGAGTTGACGATTGCCTCCATGGCCTGGAGCGTGCCGCTTGCGGTCCTGGCTGGGATCGTCTCAGCAGTGACACGAGGAAGCCTGATTGACAAGGGCATGATGGCGCTTGCTCTCATGGGAGTCTCGTTGCCCCTCTTCTGGGTTGGGCTTATGCTGATCTGGCTCCTCGGGTTCCAGCTCAACTGGCTGCCGATCTCGGGGCGGGGTGCCACGTGGACACTAGATGGCTTGCGCCACCTCACATTGCCGGCTTTGACCCTGGGCGCCAATCTCGTCGGGCGCTTCTCCAGGGTTACGCGCGCGACGGTCCTGGAAGTGCTGCGCCAGGACTACATTCGCACCGCCAGGGCCAAGGGAGTGGCTGAACGTGTGGTTCTCTACCGTCACGCCCTGCGCAACGCCGCCCTCCCGATCGTCACCTTGATTGGTCTCCAGTTTGGGTGGCTCCTCGGTGGCGCCGTGGTAACCGAGACCGTCTTTAGCTGGCCCGGTATGGGCCGGCACGTGATCAAGGCGATTCTGGCAAAAGACTACCCCATGGCTCAGGGGATCATCCTGGTCATGGCGATGCTCTTTGTCCTGATCAACCTGGGCGTTGACCTGCTGTACGCAGCGCTCGATCCCCGCGTGAAGTACACCTAGGGGAGGGGGAGATGCAATGACAGGCCAATGGAAGGATCAACTGCGGCTTCTCCTCCGCGATCGAGTGGCGGTCGGGGGGTTGATCGTGATCATGCTCTTCGTAGGGGCGGCTCTTTTTGCCCCCTGGGTGGCGCCCTACGACCCGACTGAACTCGTGGCGAAGACCCTGCTTCCGCCAGGTCCGGGGCACTGGCTCGGCACAGATGAGGTCGGGCGTGATATCCTCAGCCGCGTGATATACGGCGCCCGCATCTCCCTGACGGTCGGCCTGGTCTCAACCGCCATCGGGCTGACCGGCGGGATGGTAATCGGCATGATCGCAGGGTATTACCGTGGACTCGACAACCTGATCATGCGGGTTATGGACATCATGCTGGCGATTCCGGGCATCCTGCTGGCCGTTGCGGTCGTCGCGGTACTCGGCCCCGGCATGTACAACGTCATGATCGGCGTGGGTGTCGGGGCGATCCCCGAATTTGCGCGCCTGACTCGAAGCGTCACGCTTGGAATCCGCGAACAGGATTTCGTGCAGGCAGCGGAGTCCATGGGTGCCAGCGACCTGCGGATCCTGTTCACCCATATCATGCGCAACGTCTTCCCCACGATCATCGTGTATGGCAGCCAGTACCTGGCCGGTGCCATTCTGTCGGCCTCGACCCTAAGCTTCCTGGGCCTGGGCGTTCAGCCACCCGCTGCCGAGTGGGGCGCCATGGTGAATCAGGGGCGTTACTTCCTGCGTCAGTCCGTCTACCTGAGCCTCTTTCCGAGCCTGGCGATCTTCCTGATCGTCATGGCCTTTAACCTGGTGGGAGACGCCCTGCGCGATGTTCTCGATCCGCGCCTGCGCGGCTCCCTGTAGAAGGGTCTAGCGGAAGAATGGGAGTGTGGCCGCAGCCACCCTTGCGGCCATCTCCTCCGGAGAGACCTTCGGTGGCTCCGCGGTCAGGATCTCTGTGGCGACGAAGCCACTGTATCCCTTTGCCCGCAACAGACCCAGGAACCCCTTTAGATCAAGTACCCCTTCCCCGGGAAGGACACGGCCGTTGTCGCGGACCATTTCCACCGGTCCTGCCGGTACGTCGTCCAAGTGCACATGAACGATCCGGCTCAGGTCCAGGGCTGCCAGATCGGCCAGGGTCTCGCCGGCGCAGTGCCAGTGGATCGGGTCCAGGAGCACACCCACGCCCGGTCTGTCCACGGCATCCACAAACTCGAGCATGCCGGCCAGATTATAAATGAAGGGATGCGGGTGCAGGTTTCGCAAATGGAAAGGAGCCACGTACTCGATCGCCAGGGAGATTCCGAAGCAGTTGAGAATGGACGCGATCGTCCGCACCCGACGCACCAGGGTGAGCGCCACATGGTGAGGGGGCTCCGCCACAGAGGGCATCATCCAGGTGCTGCTGCGGCGGCAGCCCAGGTCGGCAGCCTGTCTGGCCGCCTCGGCCAGCCTGATCAGCCCCCGTTGGAAGGTGTCCCCGTCCTGCCGCCAGTCCACCGGGAGCCAAAGGGCGCCAAGTTGCACGCCCTCCTCCCGGAGATGACCGCGGGCTCCCTCCACACCCAGCGTCACCACGCACCGATTCAGCATGTCGGCGTTCGTGTCTACTGCGGGAAAGCCATTCCGAGCGGCCAGGGTGACAAGGTTCTCCAGTGTACCAGGGTGTCCGATGCCAATGTGCGTGAGACTAGGGATCATCTGCGCATTCCTCCAATTTGGTCCGATTATTCCTGTCTTTAGAATAACAAACTGACAAACAGAAGCTATAGTTCAATGTGACTGTTCTGACCACCGCTCCCATACGGAGGAGCTGAGCCAATTGTCCAGTGAGACCCGCGTGATACGAACGGGCTGCAGCAATGACTGCGGAGGCCGGTGTGTATTGCTGGCAACCGTACGAGACGGGAAGTTGGTCCACATCGACTCAGATCCGGCCCCCGATCATCCGAACCGGCTCCAACTGCGGGCCTGTCTGCGGGGGAGATCCTACCGGCAGATCGTCTACCACCCGGACCGCTTGCGGCAGCCGCTCAAGCGAGTGGGGCGCAGGGGTGAGGGCAAGTTTGCGCCGATCGCGTGGGACGAGGCCCTGTCTCTGATCGCTGAGCAGACACGCCGCATCACCGAGCGCTATGGCGCCTTGTCCCACTTCGTCATGCCCGCCTCGGGCATGATGGGTGTGAACAAGGGGGCTGACTGGGCGCGACGGCTGTTGGGGCTCTACTGCGGGGACTACCTCGGGAAGTATGGCTCCTACTCATGGGGGCAGACGGCCTACGCCACCGAGTTGACCTACGGGACCGTCTACTCAGCGAACCATGTGAGCGACCTGGTGAACTCCCGGCTGATCATTCTCGCCGGCCACAACCCGGCTGAGACGATCTTCGGCACGAACGGCATGATGCACTATCGCAGCGCCAAGGAGGCTGGGGCCCGACTCGTGGTAATCGACCCCCGGTACACCGACACGGCGGCCACCCTGGCAGATGAGTGGATCCCGATTCTGCCGAGCAGCGACGCCGCACTATTTGCGGCCATGGCCTATGTGATCCTGACCGAGGGGTTGCAGAACCAGCCATTCCTCGACCGCTACTGCATGGGCTTCGACGAAGCGCATATGCCACCAGGGATTCCCGGGGGGCTTTCGTTCCGCAGCTACCTGCTAGGTGGCGCCGGAGAGCCAGCCAAAACCCCGGCGTGGGCCGAGAGCATGACCGGGGTGCCAGCGGAGCGGATTGTCCGGCTGGCAAGAGAGTACGCCCTCGCCCAACCCGCAGCGCTGATCCAGGGTCAGGGCCTTCAGCGCCATACCAACGGCGAACAGACCGCCCGAATGGGTATAGCCCTGGCGGCGATGACAGGCAACGTCGGCGTTCACGGGGGCTGGGCATCGGGCGCCGCCGGATGGCCGGAGACCGTCGTGCTGGACCGGATCCCCTCGCAGGGCGGAGCGATTCAGATCCCGTTCTTCCTCTGGACCGATGCCATCTTCCGGGGCGCAGAGATGACTGCCGAGGTCGACCTGATCCGGGGAGCAGACCGGCTGCCCGGCAATATCAAGTGCCTGTGGAACCTGGCAGGCAATGTGCTGATCAACCAGCATGCGAACATCAACCGGACCGCAGCGTTGCTGGCCGATGAGAGCCTGGTGGAGTTCATTCTCACGTCAGACCTGTTCCTGACGCCGAGCGCCAGGTTCTCCGATATCGTATTGCCTGCAACGAGCTACTTCGAGCGGCCAGATATCGTACAGCCGTGGAACCAGGGCGACTATATCATCTACATGAACCAGGTGCTGGAGCCCCTGGCCGGCTGCCGAAATGAGTACGACTGGATGAGTGAACTGGCAGACCGGCTCGGCTGCGGAGCGGACTTCACCCTTGGCCGGGATATCACCGACTGGCTGCGCGCCTGTTGTGCGATCACGGCCCGGAGGCACACTGATTTTCCCGGCTTTGACCGCTTCCGTGAGCAGGGGATCTTCCGGACGGAGATCAACGGCCCAGGCGTTGCATTTGAGCGCCAGATTTCCGATCCGGAGCGCTGCCCATTCGCCACCCCATCTGGCAAGATCGAGATCTTCTCGCGGAAGCTCTTTGACCGGGGAGAGCCGGCTCGGGTGCCAGCCGTACCCCAGTATGTAGCATGTGATGAGGGCCCCGCCCCCACGGCGGAGGAACGATTCCCGCTGCAGTTGATCGGTTGGCATTCCCGCAATCGAACCCATTCGACCCATGAGAACAACCCGTGGATGAACGAGGTCCAGCCGCGCCAACTCTGGATCAACCCCGCGGACGCTGCGCGTCGCGGTGTGACTGACGGTGCAAACGTCAGGGTTTGGAACCAACGAGGATCGATCCAGGTGATCGCCAGGGTCACTCCCCGTGTTCTCCCCGGCGTGGTGGCGTTACCGGAGGGGGGCTGGTGGAGGCCGAGCGCGGGCGGCGAGGACCTCGGCGGGGCGATCAACATCCTGACCACCCACGAGCCCAGTCCCATGAGCCACTCCAACCCCCAGAACACCACGCGGGTCCAGGTGCAGAAGATGCGGGTGTGAGGAGGGAGGTCTACGGGTGGCTACTCAGTACGGGTTTCATGTGGACATGCGCTTCTGCACGGGTTGCCATGCCTGTGTGGTCGCCTGTAAGGAGTTGCACGATCTGCCGGTCGGCCTGAACCTCCGCCATGTCTTTGAGATCGAGGGCGGAGCCTACGACACGACCACGCGGGCTTCCGCGGCCGGCGTCTTCGCCTACTATATCTCCATGTCGTGTAATCACTGCACGGAGCCACTCTGCGTCAAGAACTGCCCTACCGGTGCCCTTTTCAAGCGACAGGAAGATGGTGTGGTGATCGCTGACAGCAGTCTCTGCGTCGGCTGCCGCTACTGCACCTGGTCGTGCCCTTACGAGGCGCCCCAGTTCAACCCGCTGACCGGTACGACCCTGAAGTGTGACCTCTGCGTGGACAGGCTAATGGAGGGGATGGAGCCCGCCTGCGTCGCGGCCTGTCCGCTCAGGCTGATCCATGTGGGACCCATAGAGGAACTCAGGGAGCGCTATGGGGGAACGGCAGCGGCCCCGGTCCTCCCCGATCCGTCCATAACCAACCCCAACATTCGCTACACCCTGCATCCGGATGCCCTGAGGCAGGACGGAGTGCGGGTGGTGAAGCCGCCCGTTCCGGAGGCGGTGCGCCCAGCGCACGGCGAGGGGTCCCTGGTCCTCTTCACTCTGCTGGTGCAGGCGGCACTGGGGGCTACGGGACTGGCGCTGATCCTGACCCTGCGCGACCAACCGGGAGCAGGCCCGGGGCAGGGGCTGGTCCGGGCGTCAGCGCTCTTGCTCTCAGTGGGACTGGTGGCATCCCTATGGCATCTGGGCACGCCCCGGCGGGCACTGGGCGCCCTGCGCCGGCTCCGGACCTCCTGGCTCTCCCGGGAGGTGCTCGGCACCGGAGCGTTCGCCGGTGCCACCCTTCTCCTGGCCGGCGTGCCCCCGGGATTGCCGATCTACCCGGCCGGACTCTGGATCGCGGTTTTTCTCGGTCTGGCTGCGGTCGTCTGTATGGTCCGGACCTACCAGTCTACCATTCGCCCGGCCTGGAATGGCCCCCGGACACCGGCCCTCTTCTTCTCGGCCTGCGCTACGCTCGGCCCCGCCCTGGCGGCTCTTCTGCTGGCGGTGGGCGCATTCGAGGCGGATCCAGGCGTACTCCCCACACTCTGGGCCGTTGCCCTGGCCGGTGGTGGGGCACAGGTCGGGGCGCAGGCTGGCGCCCGCTTGTTGCTGACCGTGACCGGAATCGGGGGCTTGATGCTGGCTGGGTGCCCGGGCCTGGGCGGGTTCACAACGGCGCTTCTCATCGTCGGTGCCGTGCTCCTGATCGGCTCCGAGGCGCTGGGCCGGATCCACTTCTTCGCTGGCGCTCCGCCGCTCAGGGTTGGCGGTGATGCTTGACAATACCATGCACGGGAAGGTGACCCGAGGTGAAACTGGCTTGTCAGGAGAACCTGGTTCCGGGGGAGTCGTTGCATGAGAAGTTGGAGAACCTGGCGCGGTATGGGTACGAGGGAATTGAGTTCTGGGGGAAGGGGCTGCTGGAGCAAGGTGTGGATGAGCCGCTGGCCGTCCTGCGCGGCCATTCCGTTAAGCCCGCCGCCGTCTGTGCCGGCTTTCGTGGCAGCCTGCTCAGCGCCGACCGAGCCGAGCGCGACCAGGCGGTGGCCGATATCCGGCTCCTGCTGGAAGCGGCAGCGAGGCTGGGAGCGGCCGGACTGATCGTGGTGCCGGTCTTCGGCCCGCCCAAGTTGAACGACCTGAGCCCCTGGAAGACGGCTGTTGAGTTGGAACTGGAACTGCTGGCCACACTGTGGGCGCCTCTGGCGGAGTATGCGAACCGCCTTGGCACGCTGCTCTTGCTTGAGCCTCTGCATCGGTTCGAGACGCACCTCTTCAACCGGCTGGAGCAGGGGGCCGCCTTCCTTGAACGGGTGAATACCCCGGGCACTACCCTCATGGCCGATTTCTGGCACATGCAGATCGAAGAGGCCGATATCGCCGCCGCTCTGCGCAAGCACCGCCACCTGATCGCCCACATCCACGTTGCCGACTCCAACCGCAGGGAACCAGGCCAGGGGCATATGGACTTCCGAAGCGGGCTGCAGGTGTTGCGCGAGACCGACTACACGGGGTGGATCTCCCTGGAGGTGTCCGGGTTCATTGAGCAGGATCGGGCGGCGGCCCTGACTGCTGCGGCTCGGCATCTGCGAGAGGCCATGGCCTGAGGGCGATGGGCACCGGATAAAGCCAGGTGCGCCCCAGATAAAGCCAGGTGCGCCCCAGATGAAGTCAGGTGCGCTCCAGATGAAGTCAGGTGCGCTCCAGATAAAGCCAGGTGCGCTCCAGATAAAGTCAGGTGCGGTGTCCCTCAGCACGAGCCCAGTGTCTCGCAGAGGGAGGATGCCTGGAGGGCCGTTCCATCTGGAGAGACCACAGGAGGACCCTCACCGTGGCACGGTGGGGGTCCTCCTTCCGTAGAGCCCGGGCAGAGGGCGACTCCTTGGGGTGACCGTGGTGTCGGCCGTTGTGACTATGCGGGCGTGGTGACAGGGTCCCAAAGGGAGGGCGGTCGGGCGTCCGCCTTCGTCAATGGCATGATCCTTGCTCCCAGAGCGGGCAGTTGAGGGGCGCACCAAGTCCATTCAAAATCGTACAACTCGTCACCCGCCTCTATTCGATTGCCTGAGGCCACCACCTGGGCTCCCTGGCCCTGTGGATTCTGGCCGGCCTGTTGCTTGGTCTGCCCGCCCTACTGCGCCTCCGCTCCTCGGGGAGCCGCCTCCGGCTACACTGGCCCACGTTCGCTGTCCACGCCCTGCCGGGCCTCTTCCTTACCCTTGCCCTACCCCTGTGGATGGTCGGCCTCGCACCTCTGGGCAATATTGCCCTCAGCAGTCTCCTCAACGGGGGAGGGCAGTACTTCGGTGCCCTTCTCGTTGGCTTTGGTCTTTCGCAGGCGCTGCTCGCGGGCAGTGAGACGAACAGCGAGCGGTGATAATCGACCCGTCTCTGAGCATCCTCTGAGCGCCTCACTGTTGTGAGGCGCTCAGGTTGTTGACAAATGAGCAGATCGCACTCGCGATCCGCTCTGTTTTTTGTTAAACTGATCGTACAAGGATGTACATAGGTGGGATAGGTCATGCTTCGAAGCAAGCTAGGGTTCCAACAGGAACTGGAGACCGTC
>JAWLHU010000022.1:0-72118 GCA_041690255.1 Symbiobacteriaceae bacterium | reverse complement strand
TCCGAAACCAGGCATACGCTCTCCGGCAGCTCTTCACCGTTCGTTTCCAGATCGAAGAAGAACCGCTTATGGCTCTACACAATTTTTGAGCGAACTCTCGGTCTCGGAACGCCCAAGGCCGAGTAGCAGAAAACCTCGTGCAGCCAGTGGCTACACGAGGTTTAGTTCCTGAGCGATAAGCACCGCCTGCACCCGGTCCCTGGCGTTCAGCTTACCAAACACGGCCCGCACATGGTGCTTCACCGTGCCCAGGCCAATGTAGAGCTTCTCGGCGATATCCTGGTTGGTCGCTCCCGAGGCCATGAGCCGCAAGACCTCCAACTCCCGCTCCGTCAGCGGTTCCGCCAGCGGCTGGACCTTGGGCCGGTTCCCCGCCAGGCCCGACAGCCGGCTGAACTCCTTGAGGAGCCGTGTGGTGATCTGGGGCTGCAGGAGCGCCTCCCCCTTCGCCACCGTGCGGATTGCCTGGGAGAGTTCCTCATACTCGGCATCTTTCAGCAGGTAGCCCCTCGCCCCGGCGGCCAGCCCTTCGAAAATGTACTCGTCATCATCGAACGTGGTCAGGACAATGATCCCGCCCCGGACCCCCCGGCGGACCAGTTCCCGGGTGGCCGTGACGCCGTCCATGACCGGCATGCGCACGTCCATGAGGATCACGTCGGGGTCAAGGTCGGCCACCATACGGAGCGCCTGCTCCCCATTCTCCGCCTCGCCCACGACCTCCATGTCGGGGTTGCGGTTCAGCAGGCCGGCCAGGCCACGCCGAAGCAGGGACTGGTCATCGACCATGAGAATGCGGATCTTCTCTGCCAAGACTCCACCCCCTGTCAGGCTCCAATCGGCAGGATTAATGATACCTGAAAACCGCCCTCGGTGCGAGGCCCTACCTCAAACTCGCCCATGAGGGCCTCGGCCCGCTCCCGCAGACCAACCAGGCCGAAGCCGGAGCGGACCGCCTCGACCCGTCCGCCCCCGCCCAAATCATCGTTGGTTACCTTCAGGCTGACCCGGTCGACCATCTGGTTCAAGTGGATCTCCACCCGGGTTGCCCGGGCGTGCTTCTGTATGTTGGTCAGGCTCTCCTGGACCGCCCGGAAGAGGGTGATCCGTGCGGCGGTCGAGAGGACAGCGCAGTCGCCATCGATCCGGAGGAAGACCGGCGTGCCGGTTGCCTTCATCCACCCGGTGACCAGTTCGTGCAGAGCCGCCGGCAGGGGCCGGTCGAACCGCTCCAGGGTCTGGACCATCTCCTGGCCGGCCTTCATGGCCGCCGCTGTGATCTCCAGGGCGCTGTGAATATGGCTGACCGCCGCCGCCCGATCCTCGTCGGCCAGGGCTTCGGCGTACTGCAACTCCACGATCACGGTCGTCAAGTGATGCCCCAGCCCGTCATGGATCTCCCGGGCCATACGGACCCTCTCCCGAGCGATGGCCACAGCCCGAGCCTCCATCAGCCGGGCCTCCAGCAGCTTGTTCACCTCGTTCAACTGCTTGGCATAGAGCAGCGCCTGCTTGCGCGCCTCCAGCTGCCGGCGGGTCATATAGGCCATGACCGCCGCGAAGAAGTAGGTCACGCCGAAGGCTGCGGTCAGTGAGATCGGGAAGGCGTGGCTGACCAGGCCGCCATCGGGGAGCCAGAGGGCCGCCCCCGTCAGGATGGTCGGGAAGGCGACCGCCGCTGCGGCACCCCGAGTGCTGACCGGCACCAGGAAGACCATCTGGGCGGAGATCACCAGGAAGAGATGGTTCATGAGCGGCTCCCCGGTCAGCCAGACCAGGGTGAAGATCACGCCGGCCTGGACCACCACAAAGAAGGCCCGCACCGTGTAGGCCGCTCGGACCAGCGCACTGGCGCCGTATGCCGCCAGGAGCGAAAGCACCAGCAGCAGCACCGGAAGCCACTGCTCCCGCTGGCCGATCAGCTTGGCGGCGATCATAATGCCAGCCGTGATAATAATGACACCCAGATTCCATATGTGATAGACATTGATCGGATCGGTCACCTTCAGAGCGAACTCCGGCTCCGGGGGAGCCTCGAACTGGCCGGGCTCATCACCTTCCAGATCGAGTCCATCCTCGCCGGGTCGCAGGGTGCGAACCGCCTCCCGCACCTCGCCCAGGATCGACTTGGCCAAAAGCCGGACCTCCCGGGCCGATGCCCGGGTCAGCGGGGCCATGCCCTCGCTCAGTGCGATCAACCGCTCCCCGAGGCCTGCCAGCAGGTTGACCAGGGTGGCGTGGATCGTCCGGGCCAGTCGCTCTCGCTCCTCGCTCTCCGTCCGCTGCTCCACGGTCAGGTCGTAGGCCTTCAGGGCCTGGTAACGCCGATCCACGCCATCCAGCAACTTCTGGGCCAGCCGGCTCTGCCGCTCCTGCTGGAGCGTGGTGAAGGTGACGAGGGCCGCGAAGATCAGGTAGAGCAGGTACATGCCAATGATTGCGACCATGGAGGCACCGGACTGGTTCGGCGGCGTGATTGCCAGGTAGAGCATGAGCCAGAGGACAGCCAGGGTACCCACGAAGGGCGCCCACCGGCGGACGGGGATCAGGTAGACCGCCTGGACGGCCACGACGACAAAGAGGAAGCGGGTCAGGCCGCCATCCAGCGCGTAAACGGCCACGATAATGGCGGTCTGCCCCAGCAGGTAGAGTTCGTGATAGATGCCGCGGGCCCAGCGCGGATCATTAGGCCGGACGCGCGACCAGGCCAGCAGATAGGCCAGACTCAGGCCTACCGCCAGCCCCGAAGCCCAGAGCGGCCTGCCCGGCGCCGCCTCCCCCGACAGGATCGAGAGAGCGGGCAGAAAGGCCATCATGAGCGCAGCAAACAGGTTGATCGCATGCGGGTATCCAGTGCGGAACATCGCGTCCATCCGCCGGGACGCACGGCTCAGCAGCGCTTCCATACCCGTATTGTACACCGATTCAGCCCCTTTGCGCTCTACCTTCAGACCCATACCAGAAGGCATAAGACCCATTCCTGATTTATAGCCCTATACGCCATCGGCATAGCATCATGCGATTTACGAATGAGATCAATTCGTCTACAATGGGACCGTCGGTGGTGCTTCGGGCTTTGTCCATCGTCCCGAATATCCATCATGAAGTACGGTTTTGAGAGGGATGGTCAGATGGCTTCGCGCAAGGATACGTACCTGGCTAAGTCTACGTTTGACACCGGCACGGGTACCGCGGTGATCTACCGGCTGGCTGCGCTTGAGAAGGCAGGGCTCGTCAAGCTCGACAAGCTTCCCTTCTCGATCCGTATCCTCCTGGAGAACATGCTCCGCAACCTGGACGGCTTCCTCGTGACCGAGGAGGATATCCAGACGCTCTCCGGCTGGAACCCTGGCAAGCTCCCCACCAAGGAGATCCCCTTCATCCCCTCCCGCGTTGTGCTCCAGGATTTCACCGGCGTGCCTGTCGTGGCCGATCTGGCCGCCATGCGAGACGCCATGGTCAAGCTTGGCGGCGAGCCGCAGAAGATCAACCCGCTTGTCCCCGTTGACCTCGTGATCGACCACTCGGTCCAGGTGGATGCCTTCGGCGCCGAGTGGGCTTATAAGTTTAATGTAGACCTGGAGTTCCAGCGGAATAAGGAGCGCTATGTCTTCCTCAAGTGGGCGCAGAAGGCATTCGAGAACTTCCGGGCCGTGCCTCCCGGCATGGGCATCGTCCACCAGGTCAATCTGGAGTACCTCTCCCCCTGCGTCGCCATTCGTGAGATCGACGGCGAGCAGGTCGCCCTGCCCGACACGGTCGTGGGCACCGACTCCCACACCACCATGATCAATGGTCTCGGCGTCCTGGGCTGGGGCGTTGGCGGCATTGAGGCCGAGGCGGCCATGCTGGGCCAGCCCTCCTATATGCTCGTCCCCGAGGTGATCGGCTTCAAGCTGACCGGCAAGCTGCCGGAGGGCGCCACGGCAACCGACCTGGTCCTGACCGTCACCCAGATGCTCCGCAAGAAGGGCGTCGTGGAGAAGTTCGTCGAGTTCTACGGCCCGGGCCTTTCCAACCTGAGCCTGGCCGACCGGGCGACGATCGCCAACATGGCTCCGGAGTACGGCGCCACCATGGGCTTCTTCCCGGTCGATGAGATCACCCTCGACTACCTGCGCCAGACCGGCCGCGACGAGGCGCATGTCGAAATGGTGAAGCGCTACTGCGTGGAGCAGGGGATCTTCCGGACCGACGCCACACCGGACCCCGAGTTCACCGATGCGCTCGAGCTGGACCTCTCCAGCGTGGAGCCCTCCCTGGCCGGCCCGAAGCGGCCCCAGGACCGGGTGTTGCTGCACGAGGTGAAGCCCTCGTTCCACAAGAACTGGCCAGATGTGGCCAAGGGCGGCGGCGTGGCCGTGGCGACCAAGACCGGCGCACAGCATGCCTCGGTCACCATCGCGGCGATCACCTCCTGCACCAACACCTCCAACCCCGCCGTCATGATGGGTGCCGGCCTGGTGGCCAAGAAGGCGGTGGCGCTGGGCCTGGAGCGGAAGCCCTGGGTCAAGACCTCCCTGGCTCCCGGCTCCCGCGTCGTCACCGACTACCTGAACGCCGGCGGCGTCATGGGCGACCTGGAGAAGATCGGCTTCCACGTGGTCGGCTACGGCTGCACCACCTGCATTGGCAACTCCGGCAACCTGCCGGAAGAGGTGGCTAAGGATATCGTCGACAACGACCTGGTCGTCTCGGCGGTCATCTCCGGCAACCGGAACTTCGAGGGTCGCGTCAACCCGCTGGTCAAGGCCAACTACCTGGCCTCCCCCATGCTGGTCGTCGCCTACTCGCTGGCCGGCACCGTGGATATCGACCTGAAGAATGACCCGATCGGCACCGATAAGAACGGTAACCCGGTCTACCTGCGGGATATCTGGCCGACCAACGACGAGATCCGCGAGGCGCTCGGCAAGGCGGTCAAGCCGGAGATGTTCACCGCCCAGTACGCCGGCGTCTTTGCCGGCGACGAGAACTGGCAGGCGCTGAACGCCCCGACCGGCAGCCTCTTCGAGTGGGATGCCGACTCCACCTATATCCAGCAGCCGCCCTACTTCGTGGGCATGGGCCTCACCGCGGCCCCGGTGGGCGATATCAAGGGCGCCAAGGCACTCGCCCTGGTGGCTGACTCGATCACCACCGACCATATCTCCCCGGCCGGCAACATCGCCAAGGACAGCCCGGCGGCCCGGTACCTCATGGAGCATGGCGTTGACCCCGTCGACTTCAACTCCTACGGCTCCCGGCGCGGCAACCACGAGGTGATGATGCGGGGCACCTTCGCCAACATCCGCCTCAAGAACGCCCTGGCCGATGGCAAGGAGGGCGGCTACACCAAGTACCTGCCCACCGGCGAGATCCTGTCGATCTACGACGCCGCCATGAAGTATCAGGAGGACGGCACCCCGCTGATCGTCCTGGCCGGCAAGGACTACGGCATGGGCTCCTCCCGTGACTGGGCGGCCAAGGGCGTCATGCTCCAGGGCGTGAAGGCGGTCATCGCTGAATCCTACGAGCGCATCCACCGCTCCAACCTGATCGGCATGGGCGTCCTCCCGACCATCTTCAAGGATGGCCAGAGCGCCAAGTCGCTCGGGCTGGATGGCACCGAGAGCTACACGATCGAGGGTGTCGCCGGCGAGTTGACCCCGCGGCAGGAGTTCACCGTCATCGCCAGGAAGGCAGATGGCTCGGAGGTCCGCTTCCAGGTCACCTCCCGCCTCGACACGGCTGTCGAGATCGAGTACTACAAGAATGGCGGTGTGCTGCAGACCGTGCTGCGGCGCCTGGCCACCGAGAACTAAGCTCCACACAGAAGCAGGCGAACCTCCGTTGTCGGGGGTTCGCCTGTTCTACTTTTCGCCCTGTCGACAAAGCCGGGTACCAAACGTTTCGTAGTCAGAAGGTTCATTCTATTTGAAGGAGATAAGGATGCCTCTGTATAAGTCCCATGGTGAGAACCATTGGGAGGGGGCATGATCCATGTTGCGACTTGGTTGGCGTATCCTGGTCGCCTTCGTGGCGGCCATATTCTTGACTTCAACCGTACCCGCTTTCGGCTCCGCTCGGGCTGCGGCGGTACCTGGCGGGGGGGAAGCCCGAAGTCGCATGCCGGTCCGAGTGGCACAGAAC
Organism: Symbiobacteriaceae bacterium; assembly: GCA_041690255.1. Taxonomy (GTDB): domain Bacteria; phylum Bacillota; class Sulfobacillia; order Symbiobacteriales; family Symbiobacteriaceae; genus JAWLHU01. The sequence goes on along the minus strand of JAWLHU010000022.1, from coordinate 65,986 downwards.
CGGACCCGCGGGAGTCATGTGGAGGGAGAACTCCTGGTCCGGTTCACCCAGCCCGCCCAGGCGGCGGGGCTCCGGGCTGCCCAGAATCTTGAGACCAAGCGAGTGCTGGCCGATGGCCGGACGGAACTGGTCCAGATCGGGCGCGGCCGCTCGGTCACCGAAGCGATCGCAGCCCTGCAGGCCAGCGGCCAGGTCGAGTGGGTCCAGCCCAACTACATCTACCGGGCTCAGGCGATCACCGATTTCTACTGGCCGTTCCAGTGGGGGCTGGAGAACACGGGTCAGTCGATCCTCGGCAATCCGGGAATCCCGGACGTGGATATCGATGGACCGGAGGGCTGGCCCCTTGTGGAGGGCCTGCCGAAGATTCTCGTCGCCGTCATGGATACCGGAGTGGATATCGACCACACTGACCTGGCCGGGAAGATCTGGACCAATCCGGGGGAGATTGCCGGCAACGGACTGGATGATGACGGCAATGGCTACATCGATGATATCCACGGCTGGAACTTCTACGACGATACCGCAACCGTTTACGTCAGCCCCATCGAGGATATGCACGGAACACACGTGGCCGGGACCATTGCCGCCGCCGAGAACGGCGAGGGTGTAGTAGGTGTGGTCCCCAACGCCGAGATTATGGTCCTCAAGGTCCTCGGCCCCAATGGGGGCAGCACCGCCTCCATGATCGAAGCGATCCACTATGCGGCCGCTAACGGTGCCTCCCTGGTGAACGCCAGCCTCGGTGGATATGGCGAGGATCTCCTCCTCTATGAGGCGATCCGTGACACGGGCATGCTCATGGCCGCCGCAGCCGGCAACGACGCCCTGGATACGGACACGACGCCCATGTACCCCGCGGCCTGGGACCTGCCGAATATCATCAGCGTGGCCTCGATCGATCACGAAGGAGATCTCAGCAGTTTCTCCAACTACGGCGCCACCAGCGTGGACGTAGGGGCACCTGGCTCTTACATTGTGAGCACGCTGCCGACGGCGTCGCCGCGGGCCGACTATCCCGCTGCGGTCTTCAACGACCCCGGTGGGTACCAATCCCTCTACCTCGGGTTTGACCTATACCAAGTGGCACCTGCCGACCGTGGCCTGCTCATGGAAGATGCCCTCTACGGCTTCGGTTATCTCGCCGGTGATCCGATCAGCATCCTCCTGGTGAACGACGCCGAGTTCAGCCCGGATCTCACCGCACTGTACGCCGACGCCCTGGGCGCTGCCGGGTTCAACGGGGTGACGGCAACCGCCGTCGCCCAAGATGCCGACGGGCCGGACCTGGCCACGCTCCAGAGCCATGACCTGGTGGTCTGGTTCACGGGGAACGCCTGGGGCAACGAGTCCGGTACCATCACCACCCTCACCGCCGCCGATCAGACCACCCTGACCGACTTTCTGAACGGGGGCGGTAAGCTGATCCTGGCCGGCGAAGATGCACTCTACCGGATCGATGCGAGCCCATTTGTCACCAACATGCTCGGGATCACCGTAGTAGGGGAGACCGGCTCGTACAGCAGCCTGGCTGGGCTGCCGGGGACCAGCTTTGAGGCCGGCACCTACGCCATTGACGATCTCACCTTCGGCACGAGTCCGTGGAGCGAGGTGGTGGTAGCGTCGGTGGCCAGTGCCTACGAGGTCCTGGCCTACACCGGCGACCTGGGTCCGCAGCTCAGCTATGACTACCTGAGCGGGACATCTATGGCCACGCCACACGTGACCGGTGTCCTGGCCGGCGCCCTTAGCCAGAAGAACCTGACGCCGGTCGAGGCGATCGACCTGGTCATTGCGACCGGCAAGGATCTCCCCTCCCTGAGCGGCACGACCAGCACCGGAAAGCTTGTCAGCCTGGCTGGCGCCCTCATGACCCACGTGACCGATGCATCCGTCACGGTTTCGCCCATCGGGGTCAGCGAGCCGGCCAGCTACCACTTCGACTTCACCACCGGTCCGTGGGGGCGACTTATCCACAGCCCGGAGAGCACGGACACCATTCTGCTCCACTTTCCGCCCGATGTAGCCCTCCCGGCCTCCATTCCCGCCCACCTGATCACCGTCAATGGGACAGCGGTGGGACCCGCCGGCGAGAGTCTCGCTCCGAATGGTGGGGACCTGGAGATCCCGGTGCCCATGAACATTGAGCCGAATACCGAGGTCCTGGTCATCGTCGACGCCGCCGCGGGGGTAACCAATCCCGCTACGCCGGGCCTCTACGGGTTCGCCGTCGCTACCACCACGGACCCCATCATCCTGGATACGGGTGTCCTCCCGATCGGCTACAACCTTTCACTGGATGCGGACAGCTACACCGGAATCGGTGCGCAGGATGTCTCGTGGGACAGCGACCCGAGCTTTGTGCAGCGCAAGGCGAGGTTTGTGCTGGAGTACCCTCCGCTCAACACCGACCCCGGCACGGTTCAGCAGGCCTCTGTCCTGGTTGCCTCCGATTCGGACCCCTTCGGAATCGCCATCGTGGCAGAGGAGAGCGGCCCCGATACCGGCATCTTTACCGGTAGCTTCGGCTTCGCCGCTGCATCGAATGAAGCCGCCGGCCTGATCATGGTTCGGAACAGCGGGGAGAACCTGCTGGTCGTAGCCGAGGGCATGACCACCATGGCGATCTGGCAGGAAGCATCCGCTTCCTTGGAGTTCATCCTCCTCTATGGCGATGCTACCTACGACAGCAGCCTCCTCAGCCCTGCCGAGCTGAGCCTCACCCTGTTCAATACGGCCGATGGGGATGCGATCGCCGGTACACTGGAGTCCATCGGCTTCGCCGCCGGTGCCGGACGGTACGCTGTGCTGCTCCCCGCAACGACCACGGGGGAGTACGAGGTGGCCTTGTACGCCGCCGGCCACGCGGCCCAGACCGGGGTGATCACCCTGCCTGGTGCTCCCACCAGCGCGGTTACCTACTTCCATGGCGGAGCGTGGATCGATGCCTACGCCCTCCCGCAGGCCGCCCTCGACCTGGTCGCCGATTCGACACCGCCGGCCGCCCCACTGGCCACAAATCTGTCCGATGGTGACGTGTGGCCCGATCCCAGCCTCAGCCTGGCGTTGACCGCAGAGCCCTTCGCCCTCGTTTCCATTCAGATCGATGGGGAGCCGGTCGGCTCTCTGCGAGCCGCAGGCGATGGGGCAGCGGCATTTGCGCTGGCAGATCTGGCACAGGGGGATCACACGCTCAACCTGAGCGCCACGGACCTGGCCGGAAACGAGAGCGATTCGACCACACTGACCTTCGCCATCGATACCGAGGCGCTGACCCTTTTCCTTGACCCGATTCACGCCGCCATGACCGAAGTGACCGGCCTGACCAAGCCCGGGGCCACCGTGACTGTGATCTCCGGCGCAACCACACTGGGCTCTGTCACTGCCGATACGGACGGTAGCTTTGCCGTTGTGATCGCCGCCCAGCCCGGGGGCTCGGTCCTCAGTGTCATCGCCACCGATGCCGCAGGCCGGGAGTTGACAGAGACCCTGACGGTCGAGCCAGAGCCCGTGGCCGTGCTGTCCGGCCTCTCCCTCTCCGCGGGCAGCCTGACCTTTGATCCTGCGGTCACGGCCTACAGCGTGAGCGTCAGTTCGGGCGTCTCATCGGTTGACGTCACGGCGACACCCGGCAGTCATTGGGTTGCGGTCGCCATTAACGGGACCCCGAGTACAAGTCAGACGGTCAACCTGGCCTACGGCTCCAACACGGTGACGGTCGTCGCCAGCCTCGCACCGGATCAGAGCACCACGTACACTGTCACGATCAGCAGGGCATCGCCTCCTCCTCCGCCTCCTCCGCCTCCTCCGCCTCCTCCGCCCGTGGTCGATCCGCCTCCTCCGCCAGTAGTGGACCCGGCGCCGGCACCGGAGCCGCCAGTAGTCGATCCACCGCCCGTGGTCGATCCCCCGCCTCCTCCCTTACCGCCAGGCACCACTCCTGTCACACCGGAGCAGGTCGAGCAGACCGCACCTGGCGAGGTCATTGCTCTGGGCCTGAAGGAGAGCCAGGGCACCGTGCTCGTCCCACCCGATCTGCTGGAGGCGATGGCCGAGAATGGGAACGGCCTTTCCATTCTGGCTGGCGGCATCAACCTGCAGATAGGCGCCCAGACGCTGAAGCGGGCAGCCGGAGACGGGACGCTCACCGTGGAGGTCTCCGTGCTGGCACCCAGTCAGGTGGCCGACGAACTCCCCGAGCTGGCGCCGCCGCCGGCTAAGGGCCTGCACAGTGCCGGCCCGGTCGTTCAAGTCGCCGTCACATCGATGGATGAGTCGGGCAACCCGACCTCCATTGCCCAGTTAACCGGAACCTGGACGCTCACCGTGCCCTTCGATCCGGAGTGGGATCCTGACAGCGTCGCGGTCTATTGGTACAACCCGGATACAGGAGAGTGGGATCGTATCGGTGGCAGGGTTGATCGGGTGAACCATGTGCTGGAGGTGGAACTGGACCACTTCAGTGAGTTCACCGTTTTCGCCTACAGCCGTGAATTTCGCGACGTACCCGCCAGCCACTGGGCACACGATGTGATTCAGGCGCTTGCCGCCCGTGACATTGTGAAGGGCGTGACGGAGGAGAGCTTTGCACCAGGGGGACAGATCACCCGTGCCGAGTTCGCCGCCTTACTGGCTCGGGCGCTCGAACTTCCCGCTGCAAGCCCTGCCAGTCCCACCTTCGGCGATGTCAAGCCGAGCGACTGGTTCTACAGCGCTGTTGAACAGGCTGCCACGGCTGGGCTGATCACGGGAGAGAACCAACTCTTCCGGCCCACCGACCTGATCACCCGCCAGGAGATGGCCGTCATGACTATTCGGGCGATGGGCCTCAAGGGCGAACTGGTCACGGCCCTTGATGGGGAAGCGGTGGCGACCCTGTCGGCCTACACGGACCGTGAGCAGATCGGCGCTTGGGCGAGGGGCCAGGTGGCTGCGGCGGTCCGCCTGAGGCTTCTTACTGGTCGATCCGCCCAGGAGTACGCCCCCACGGCGCACGCTACCCGTGCAGAAGCCGCAATGGTCTTGTACCGCCTACTCCAACGCCTCGGGCAGATATGAGTCCTTTCTGCTTCCGGGACGCACGAAGGGGCAAGGCCTACAAGACGGGCCTTGCCCCCTGTTGCGGAGCAACTAACAGAACGGAATCCCACCAACCGTCGGCACCCCGGGGGCAAACGGAATCGGGAAGGGGAAGCCCGCGGGCGCAACGGGTACACCGAATGGGACTCCAGCACCAGGCACTGCGAAGGGGAAGACCCCAGGCCCCACGGTCGGAGCGGTCGGCACTGGCAGCGGTACGCCGACCGGCACCGTCCACGGATAGGTAACAGGAGCCGGCAGTCCGGCAGGATACGCCCCGGGTGACGGAAGCGGAATAGCGCCTGCACACGGCGAGGGCGTTACGGCCGGGATGATCGGTGCCGGGCAGGTCAGGCCGGGGATCGGGAAGCCACCGAAGAACAAGGGAGCACCTCCTTGGTCGCCTCTCGGACGCTCAAGATTATGGTATGCTGCCGTGGGTCCCTTGCCCCCCGTACACGGGAAGAACGGCGAGCCGGCCGGCCCGAGTTCGGCCAGGGGTTCGAGCTGAGGGCACGGATCTCTCGCTCCACTGGGGGGACCATTGTCCCATTTTGGCCTGGGACCCTCTCATTGCGGCTGAGTCTTGTCGTATAATCTGATTGCAAGTCCCGACGATAAAGGCAAACCCATCGTAAGGTGGGGACGCAAAGCCACGGGCCCTCGAAGAAGGGCAGCCGGGTTGCCGTCAGGCAGGGCAGGTGCTCTGGTACCTGTCCCATACGTCGGGGAGCTGCAACCACGCACAAGGAGTGATGGTCATGCGGTTCCTGCGAGTCTCACTGGCGTCCCTGATGATTCTGGCCATGGTTTCCGGTACTGCACTGGCGGACACCACAGAGCCAACGACCGACCCTGTGGTCACCGACCCCGGCACCACTGACCCCGGCACCACCGACCCCGGCACCACTGACCCCGGCACCACCGACCCCGGTACCACCGACCCCGGCACCACTGACCCCGGTACCACCGACCCTGGCACCACTGACCCCGGTACTGAGCCGGTGGATGGGACCGAACCGGAAGCCCCTGTGGAGGGCACCGACCAAGCGGCTAAGCTGGAGGGTGTTGTCACGGCGGTCGTGCTGCCCGAGGGTGAGAACCCCGGTTCCATTACGATGATGATCGGCGGCACGGAAGTCACCTTCCCCTACACGGCTGATCTGGTAGATGAGGAGCAGGCGATTGAGGTCGGCAGCTTCGTAGAGATCAAGGGCACCGGTGCAGCAATCGAGAGCATTGAGGTGGCCGAATCCGAGGAAGGCGAGACGAAGGGCACTGCGTTCAAGGGCTCCGTGGTCGCCGTGATGGAGGGCACTGAGGGAGAGGCCGGCGCCGTGACGGTCATGATCGGTGGTCAGGAGATCACCTTCACCGCTGAGGAACTGGGTCTCACCGCCGAGGAGTTCAGCCAGATTACCGCCGGTTACAACCTCCAGCTCGAGGTCAACGAAGACGGGACTGTAGAGGCGAAGGCTTACTCGGGCGAGTACAAGAACTACGGCCAGTCCGTCTCGGACGAGAAGAAGGCTGCCGCTGAGGAGCGCAAGGAAGAGGCCAAGCAGCACAAGGAAGAGGCGAAGGAACGCAAGGACGAAGCCAAGGAGAAGTCCAAGGGAGAGTCCAAATCCAATCGCAGGAAGTAACCACAAACCAGGGGCACCCCGCGAGGGGTGCCCTTTCTTCCGGGAATGGCAGGATGTAAGGGACCTCGAACGGAAGAGTTCAGGCGAGAGGTGATCGGCTGGTGGCTGTGCGCAAGGAGAGCGATCTCTACGCTCCGATCAAAGAGTTCCTGCAAGATCAGGGCTATACCGTCCGGGGGGAGGTCAACGGGTGCGACCTGGTCGGAGTGCGCGATGAGGAGGTTGTCGTGGTAGAGTTGAAGGTCGCCTTCAACCTGGCCCTCCTCCTGCAGGGGATTCAACGCCAGAGCGTGACCGAGGTGGTCTACCTGGCGGTGGAGGCCCCCCGCCGGACCCGCAACGGCCCCAGGTGGAGTGAGATTCGGTCCCTGTGCCGCCGGCTGGGGCTCGGTCTCATATTTGTCCACTTCACGGGCCAGAAACCGACCGTGGAGATCATCTGCGACCCAGAGAGCTACAAACCCCGGAAGCAGCCCAAAATGCGAGGACGTCTCCTCAAGGAGTTCCAGAGACGCTCCGGGGATCACAACACGGGCGGTGTAACCCGGCGACCGGTTGTAACCGCCTACCGGGAAGAGGCTCTACGCATCGCGGCCTACCTGCAAGAGAAGGGGCCAAGCACAACCAAGGCGATCCGCACCGAGACGGGTGTGCCCAAGGCGACTACGGCCCTTCAGCGCGATGTATACGGCTGGTTCGAGCGTGTGGAGAAGGGCGTCTATCGGGTCACCCCAAAGGGTGAACAGGCGCTCAACCTCTATGCCGACGTTGTCGCAGCCGGCAAGCAGACAGAATAGGCGAGGCCATCACAATCGTGAGCGGCCTCGCCTTTCAACTACTGAGCGTTCGCTATCCGGCACTCCGTTTAGGGCGACGGTAACGTCGCGAAACCCGCTGCTTCTATTGCGCCATCTCGTTCACAGTCAGTCGGTATAGTTGTCGACCAGTCCCGTAATGACAGACTAAGACCGAGCAGGCTGGGGCCGGTTTACGGGGACCAGGAAGAGCCCCCCGGCTACCGCCACGGCGAACGTGAGCCACCCTCCAAGGGCGAGCGTCCAGCCTGGCCCGGGGGCGACCGAAAGCACACCGATCAGCGCCACTCCAGCCGGGTAGAGGATCGACATACCGAACTGGTCGATCGCCGCTACCCGCCCCATCGCTTCAGCGGGAATCCGCTCCTGAAGCAAGGCGGGCCAGACCACCCCGTGGACCATGACCGAGATACCAAGGCCAAAATCGAGCAGCCACATCTGCCAGGGCGCCGCGACATGGGCGAACCCCACCTCCCCCAGCCCCGCAACCGCCATACCGAGATAGATCAGCAGCTCCCGGTGACGCCTGACCTTGAGCCCGGTCAGGAGGGTGACGGTCAGGAACATGCCGGCTGCGAAGAAGCTATAGGAGAGGGAGAGCGCCTGCACCCCACCCCCGGTCTGCTCGGCCACCCAAGCCCGGAGGAGGACGATCGGTCCCTGTCCAGTGACGATAATGAGGGACATGGCTCCAATGGTACCGAGGAGAAACGGCTGCCCCGCCAGCAATCGGACTGCCTCCCGCATGTCGGTCAAGAGGCACTTCAGCCGAATGGGGCCTGCCGTCGTGACCCGGGGCGGCTCAATCGGATGGGCGGAGAGAAGGGCGAACGCCGCCACGAGGAAGGAGATACCGTCAAGAGCGAAGGCCAGACTGGCACCGCCCAGCGCCATGATCAGGCCACCGAGCGCCGGACCGGCCACCCCGGCCGCAGTTGAGCCCGCCGACATCAGCCCGTTGGCAGCGACCAGATCGTCGGCCTGCACAAGGGATTGGAGGAGTGCCCGGAAGGCCGGGCGGGCAAAGGCGCTGACAAAGCCGAAGATCGCCGCCACAACGTACAGGTGCCAGACCTGGAGTATACCGGTCACCTGCAACCCGGCTGCCCCAAGCAGTATGGCCCCGCGAATCAGATCGGACCAGATCGTCATGAGACGGCGGGAGAACCGATCAACGACCGCCCCGCCCACCAGCATCATGGCGACCGAGGGAATCGTGGCACAGAGCGTGATCGTCGCGAGGGCGGCACCGGAGCCGGTCAGCTGCCAGGTCAGCCAGTTCAGGGCAACCAAGTGAATATTGTCCCCAAGCTGTGAGATGAACTGCCCGATCCAGAAGAGCCGGAAGTCTCGGCGACGCAAGGGGGCCGCGGCTGCAAAACGCTGCAACATTCTTATCATCCACCTCCGCCCCCATCATAACGGAAGATCCCTGACAACCATGGTCAGGGATCTTGTTGATGATGAGCGAGCCACCGGTTCAGGATCTCGGCCACCGCCCGACGAAGCGATATCGGTTCTACAATCGTGACGGCCGCACCCAGGCTGGCCAGTTGAGCGGCGGTGTGTTGCAGTCCAGTGGGATCGATGCGGAAGACGGCCATCTTCCCTCTTCGCTCCACAAGGCAGCGACTCAGATACCAGTGCTCGCAAAGAGCCGTTATGGCTGGTGGGTCACCGGTCAGGCGGACGAGGGTCAGCTCACCTTGCTGAAGGCGCTCCTCGATCCAGTGGTCATCGTACTCGCCGGTCGGCCGATAATCCGCCGGACGCCGGAAGCTCGCCCCGGTCTGACGCACCGCGCAAAGTCGGTCGACCCGGAAGTCACGCAGGGCCTGTCGTATGTGGCAGAAACCTTGCACGTACCAGAGACCCGCTCGGTAGACCAGACCATATGGATCGACCACCCGCTGCTCGGGCTCCTCCCCGTTGGGCTTTGCGTAGAGCAGTTCCAGGGTCTGCTCCTTCGCCACGGCCCGCTCCAATTCTGGCAGCCACGGCTCCACCGGTCCGCCCCGTCGGGAGGGGACGACCACGAATCCTGTCGTATGCCGCTCCAAATCGGAGGCCTGATCGGGGGAGATGTTCCGCCTTACCTTCGCCAGCGCTGACTCCAGTGCTGCGCTGTGGGGATACCCGGCCTGCTCTGCAAAGAGGCTGGCTTGAAAGAGGGAGACAAGCTCGAGCGTCTCAAAGAAGAGCGGGGCGGTGCGGAAGCTCTCCGGCAGGGAGTAGCCACCATCGGGCCCGGACTCGGCCACGACCGGGACCCCGCTGGCGGAGAGGGCATCGATATAGCGATAGGCTGTGCGCACGCTGATCTCCAGAGACTCTGCGATCTGGGCCGCGGTCACCCGCCGGCGGGACCGCAGGAGCCAGAGGACTGCGAGCAGGTTGTCCGCTTTGGCCATGGGCCCGGCCTCCTGTCTTACAGCGGCTTTGTCATCTCCCATTCATCGTGAATGGGGATGCCATTGTGCCCGATCAAAGGAATCGATGGCTTCAGTTTCCGGGCTTCATCAACTGCGTTCAGGTGAAGGGCGGTCAACCGATAGCCCCGCTGTTGGTAGAAGCGGAGCGCATCGACATTATCGTTCGATGTGATCAGCCAGACCCGCCGACAGCCATCCTGCCGCGCCACATTCTCCAGAGTAGCCAGCAGGGCGGTTCCGACACCCTTTCCGGTAACCTGAGCATTCAGGCTAATGAGTTCGCACGCATCCCCAGATATGTAGTAGGTGGCCAGACCGACCCTGTTGCCACCGGCCCATGCAATAAGGGGCTGGAGGTCGCTCAGACGGTAGGTTTGACCTCGTGAGATCATGGTCTCGCCGCCCCACTCCTCCCGCCAGAGATCGGTAAGCCATGCCTGGTCCGCGGGCGATTGAGGAAACCGTATCTGCAGCGTGCTCATGCGGCGAATGTCCTCCGATAGGTCCTTGTGAGGAATGCAAGATATCGCCTCAGAAGAGCTAGCGCTCCCCAGCCCACCAGGGCGATGACCACACCTAATACGACAGCCAGTGCCGACGCAGCAGGCTTCGAGATGATGTTATCGGTCACGGTGACCAACGATGGCACGAAGAAGCTGATCAGAGCCAGGACAACCGCGAGGATGCCGCTGGCGAGAAACCCCACCCCGACGACGAAGAGCGGGGGGACCAGGATGAGCGAGGAAAGACTGGTCCCCGCCAGAATACCGGCGGCCTTCGTAAGCTGACGCAGGCTGGGGCCCTGTCCGGCGGGAGCATCGAGGAAGAGCTCTGCGGTGTAAGCCTTAGCCAACCGCTTCGCCGGACCCAGCCGTTCCAGGACGTCCGCCAGGGGATGACCGGCGCTGAGCGCTTCGTGAATATGGGACTCGATCTCCAGACAGAGTTCGCTCCGGTCCTGCTCCCCCAACTGGCCCAGGTAGGAACGGAAGTCCTGTAGATAGCGCTGAACCAAGGTCTGCTGGGTGCTCATGTGGGGTCAGCCCCTCCTTCCGAAAACTGGTTGACAGCTTGGACAAGTTGCGCCCACTCCTGCCGCATCGCGCGCAGCACCTGCTGCCCCAGAGGCGTAGGCCGATAGTACTGGCGGGGCGGGCCCGAGACGGACTCCTGCCAGAAGGTGTCGAGCCATCCGTCCTTTCGCAGCCGGCGGAGCAAGGGATAGACCGTCCCCTCACCGGCCGCCAGTTGGGGGGATTCGGCAAGTTTGGTCACGATCTCGTAGCCGTAACGCGGACTCGTCTCGATCAGGGACAGAATGCAGAACTCCAATAGACCACGGCGCAACTGGGAGTTCCATTCACTGGTTAGATCCATGCTGGTCCCTCCTGCTATGGTACAGTGTACACAACAGTACTATGCATGTCAAGGTACTGTGTATAATAAGGTACCGTGTCGATCGATCTTTCGTTCGACACGACAGTTTTCGACTGCTTTCTACCAGCCTTTCCCTGTACACTGCCTCTTGAGACTCATTATCCACTCCGCTCCGCAAGGAGTCGTACGACATTGGAGTTGCGCGTCGTGCCCCTGAACCGCCTGGTTGACTGGCCACAGGCGCACGCTCAGACCAGCATGATCCTGGTCCAACCGCATGTTGATCTCGATCTGGGCCAGGCGGGTTACCGACTGAACCCGGCGCTCTGCCAGGTCCAGGTTCAGACCCTCCGCTCGGCCCTGGAACTGGCCCAACGCTCCTTTGGGCCGCAGGTGCAGCACAGTCTTTTTACCGTCCTGCCGGAGTATGCCTTGCCCTCAGACCAGTTCGAGACATGCGAAAGCCTGGTGCGGGATCTGCTCCCCGCGAACGCTGTCTGTCTTTCCGGGCTGGATGCAATCTCCCCTGAGCGCTGGCTCCGTCTCCTGGAAAACGCCGAGGAGAGCTCTCCGTTGATCGCCCATGCGCGCGACCTGGAGTACGAATGGGTTAACGCCGCAGTCTGTTGGGTTAAGGACCGAAATGGGCAGTTGCATCGCTTCCTTCAGGCGAAACTCCGCCCCAACCCCCAGGAGCAGCGGGCGGGTATCATGTACCGCGGCAATCAGGTTCTCTACATGACCGCAGAGAGCCGTTCGTTCAGCCTGTTGCTCTGCTATGACTTCATAGCCGTGCTCGAGGATGGCGGCGATGTACCGACCTGGCTCTGGCAGCAGTTGCAGCATCTCTCCAGGGCGGAGGAGAGGCTCCCGCCTCCGACCTACCTCTTCGTGCTCCAGGACAACGCCCGGCCCGACCACAGCGACTTTCACCACGCTGCGCGGCAGATGCTAACCCTCCCGGGCAGCCGGTTCGAGGCCGTCCTCTTCGTGAATCGGGCGGGGGCCAGTGGTCAGACCTGCATTTGTTGCTCCAAGGGCGACTGGCCTCCGACCCGCCCCGACACCCATTTCGATGACCTCCCCCGCCTCTACAGGCGGAAGCAGGCTGGTGACTTCGAGTTGACCCGGCTGGAGTTCCGTACGGGAGCCCCGGCAGCCCACCGCTTCCTCTTCCAGCCGCGCTCCGGGGTTGCCCGCCACGCCGGGGCCCTGCGGGAACCGATCACGCATGGGTGGCTCCACCTGATTGAGCAGGGTCTTGTCCTGCGAAATGGATCCTCGATCCACGCCCTTCAGCATGTGGTCGGAGAGGCGGTAGCCCCTGCCAGCCCTTCCGCAGCTCGTCGGCAACCCCTGACCCAGTGCCAGGATATCCTTTCGGAGCTGAAGACTGCTTGGCAGACGGTGGGGTGCGAGTTGCAGCGCCTGTCACCGAGTCGGTTGCGGGACGTGCTTACATCACTACTTTGTGGGTCCAACCGCACGAACCCGGATTTCTGGGAGGAACGGTCAGAACTGCGGGCGATTCGCCGGCTGATTGAGGCACTGTACGTACTCCAGGCCGGTGGGGTCCAGCCCAGACTGTGCATCGCACAACCACAGTTCACCGCCGATTGCGCTGACTTTACGCTCACCGTTCTGGGCGGCGATGAGGAGACGGTACCAGAGTACCTCTATGAAGGCTTCCTCGACCGCTGCTACGGCACAGATGGGCGCCCCCATCTCCTGTTGCTCCTCGATCACCTTGGAAACGGCCCGGGGCAGCATGCGGCCCGTATTGACCGACTGGCTGCCAAGCGCATGGGAGCCGGTGGCGGATCAATCTCCGTCCACCTTGACGACGGACCCTTCGGTCCTCAACGGAATGAGGAGCAGCTCGATGCCCCGCAGTTGTACTGGTACGACCGGCGCTCACTGCTGGAACTCCTTCGGCGGGCGCCAGATCTCCCGTCGTTCTGTCGGATGCTGATGGAGGTGTTCCCATGGCGAGTAGCCTGATCGACCAGGTCCGTCACGCGCTCCCGCGCGGGATCGAGATCTTGTCGAATCCGCCCGAGGTGGGACACGCGGACCTGCTGGTCCATACGGGAGCAGGTTTTGCCTTCTTCCGAGTGGTCGGGCCCAACGAGGATCTGGTGGTCTCCTGGCGCACCGTGCAGAACGAGATCGCCCGCTACCTCAGCCGGCTGTCCCAGAAGGGCGCCCGCGAGGGCGCCTACCTCGCGTTGCTGGTGGAAGGCCAGCGAGATCCGGTCGTCCTCCAGCGCATTGCCGCCAATCCGTATGTCTGTCGCAAGGTCGTGGTTCCCAGCTACCAAGGGCTCAACGTGGGTGAGGTGGTCGATGAACTGCCATTCTTCCCCCTGCCCGACCGCGTACAGAAGACCATCCGCCGACCTCCGGTCGACCCCCTCATTGTCGCCAGTGGCACGGGTCTGGCTTCCACCTTCGTAGAGCACCTCCTGGAGAGCCGCGGGCCGGAGCGGCTTCGCACCGACCTCCTCGCAGGGCTCTACGACGAGTTGCCCGACGCGATTCCCGCTATTGCGCGCTCTCCTGTGCAGGGGCGAGAAGCCTCAGCCTCGGACCGACTCTTTGTGCGCCAGGTTCATCTCCAGGGATTCCGCAACTATGGCGGTGCGGGGAAGACGATCCCCCTGGTCGGTAACCTGGTGGTGATCTATGGTCGGAACGGCACGGGAAAGACCTCACTCTGCGAGGCGCTGGAGTGGGGGCTGACCGGCAGATCGCACCGGGCAGATCGCCTGCGCGACAAGGAACAGCAAACGGGTGTCGCTCGCTCTCCCCTTCTGCATCTACTCCACGGAGAAGATGGCGCCCAGGTCGACCTCTGGCTGGAGGGCCCCGGGAGTCTCCATCTCCGCCGGGTCTTGACAGAGGATCACGAGAGCCGACATCTGAACGATCGGGAGGTCAGTGAGCGGGATATCCTGCGAGCCCTCTCTCTGCTTGCAGATGATGAGACGCTACCCCGGGTGGGTGACGTCCTCCGCGATGTCATGCGTCACTGCCACTTCCTGAGCCAGGAGACAATCCAGCAGTTCCTGGGCAATGATCCCGAGGAGAGGTACCGGGCCTACACGTATATGGTTGGAACTCAGAACCTCCTCCGCCTGATTGAAAAGGGGACTCGGGTCACCAAGCAGTTGGAGGGAGAGTTGTCCGCGCACCAGCAGGCCGCGGCACAACTGGACGGGCTGATCCGTGAGCGGCTTCTCCGCAAGGAGGAGAGGAGACAAGCACTCGGAACCGCTGAGTTGGAGCGCCTGCCCGACGAGGCCACGCTCGTTGCGCAAGTCAACGTGCTGACCCGTGCAGCGGGGGGGGCAGGCATCACGCTTGAGGTGCCGGAACTCACCGCGGTCAAGAGGGCGAAGGTGGTGGCCCAGACGCTGACCCAGAGCGTGCCCGGGCGTGTTGCGACCGTCCAGCAGGACCTGGCGCGAGTAGAACGCCTGGCTCAGGAGACGGCTGGCATGTCCGAGTTGCTCGCACGGCGGCAGGTGCTTGAGGCACAGGCGAACTCCTTGGCCGAAGCCGAGCAGGAGCGCGTCGAGACGGCAGACACGCAGGAATCCCTGCGCATCTCCGCAGCGAGCACCCTCCGGGACCGGACCGACGAGTGGAACGAGACACAGCGGCGGGTTGAGCAGGTGAACCGATACCTGACCCTGCAGGACGATCTCGCTCTGCTGGAGGGGGAGCGGGCAGGCACGGAGGAAAGCCTCGCCGCCCTGGAGGTCGAGCGTGCACAACTGGGAGAGTCGCTCCGAAGGCTGCGCAGCGATCAGCGCGACGGGCGACTGCGACTGCAGCGACTCCGGACCGATGCTGACTCCCGAACAGCAAGCCATGCGGAGCTACAGAGGCTGGCCGATCGGCTCTCAGAATGGCAGGAGAAGGTCGCTGAACAGAAGCGACTTCAGGCTCGCTGGCTCCGACTTAAGGCGGAGAGCCAGGACCTGGCTGAGCGGTTGATCACGAAGCGAAAGGCGTGGCAGGAGTTGCGAACGCTCGTGGAACAGCGCTCATCGGCTCTGGCAGAGGCTCGCGGCACGGCGCAGCGCCGGCAAGAACTCCTGGCGGAGCTGAAGGGACATCTGGGGTCGGAGGAGTCGGCCTGCCCCTTCTGCGGTCACGCATGGGAGAGCAATCACCAGTTGCTGACTGGGATACAATCCATGCTGGAGCGACTGCCCGATGGCCTGAAGGAGGCGCAGGAGGCGCACGACCAGGCGGTAGCGCGCCGAAACGAACTGACTGATGCGCTGGCTGTCGGTGAGCTGACCCTGGGAGCAACCAAGCAGGAACTGGGTGTCTGCGAGCAGCGACTGGAGGAGTTGTGCGCACTCATCAGGCAGGCTGAGGAGCGGGCCGCCCCGTTCTATCCGGGGCGCAGCCTTGACTCCCTGACGCCGGACGAGGTCCGAGAAAACCTGGCCAGAGGTGAAGGTGAGGCTCAACTGGCGAACGAACACGTGGCTGCTGCAGAGGAAGCCCTGGCCGCCATTTCCGACGCGATCCAGACCGTAGAGGGTCAGGAACTGGCTTCCGTCGTCCTCATTCAGCAGAAGCAGGAGCGGCTCGCCCAGATTCGCCGGCGCCTGGAGCAGATTGAGGGGGCCCTACTTGCCATGGGCTCGGGTTTTTCGGATCGAGAGGAGGCCCGTGCTGAGAGCACCCAGCGGCAGGGGGAGGCCGAGGCGGCCCGGTTGCGTGTACAGGAGGCCCGGCAGGCTGCTGACCTGGCCCAGGCGAAGGCCGATGAAGCGCACAGGGCTCTGGCCGTCCTGCGCGCTGAGCGCGCGGCAACCCAGGAGGAACTGGATGCGGTGATCCGCCGGGTCCGCACCCACGCCGCCGAGCTCGAGCAGATCGGCGTACGTGCCACGGAACCGGATATCCAGTTGGCTCAACTCGCCCGGGAGAAGCGGCGGCTTGCGCAGCAACTCGCGAACCTCACCGACCTGGTCACCGTTGGCGAGCGGCTCCTGGCGCACGCAAACGCCTTTGAACTGGTCCAGGCAATCCAGGAGCTCGACCGCGATGTCGAGCGCCTCCGCCTCGAGCTGGCCGGTGAAGTGAAAGCAGGTGAGCGGCTGGCTGACTACCTGGAGAGAGTCCGAAGGCTCGTTCTACAGGCCTCCGACCTGCGTGCCTCCGAGGAGCGAGAGCGACTTGACGGCTTCGCAGGGATGATTCGGGTGCTCTACCAGCGACTCTGTTCGCACCCGTACTTTGGCCCTCTCGACCTGGAGATTGACTCGCGAGCGCAGCGGCTGTATGTGCGGTTCCACCCGGGAGAAGGGAAGTCTGCAGCGGTCAGCCGTTACTTCAGCATGGCCCAATCGAACGCCGTAGCCCTGTCCATCTTCCTGGGGACCGCCCTCCTCCAGTCTTGGTCCCGTCTTGGCATCATCTGTGTCGATGATCCCGTACAACACATGGACGACATGAACACTTATGCCTTTTTGGATCTCCTTCGGACGGTTCTCGAAGGCGGCCGGCAGATCGTTCTCACCACGGCCAGCGAAGAGCTGTACCGAACCATGGTCGCCCGCTTCGCCCCACTCAATCAGGGTGGTGCAACCGTCTTCCAGGCCTTCCGCCTGATCGGAGTCACCCCAGAGGGGCCGGAGATTCTGCACGACCTACCGGCGGAGGGGGTATCGCTGTGACTCACCGACGAACCATACGCTCGGGGGCTCTGCTGTGCTGGATTGGCCTTGCTCTGGTTTTGCTGTGGGGTGCAGTGCTGATAGAATCCGGCGGTTCGGTCGTCCAGGCGGTGCACGTGCTTTCCCGTGCTCTGGTCCGGGGCACTTCCAGGCTCGCCGAATCAGTCCTGTCCGGGTGGTTTATTCTAGCCCTCGTCTCGGCCCCCGTCATCCTGAGCCTGCTGCGAGACCTCCTGCCGCGCACCAGACGGCTCGAAGTCGGCCACTTGCGACTGGAGTTTGCCGCTCCCGATCTGGCTGACCTAGCCCTCCTTGAGGGGCCTCCCGCCGTTCCCCTGGAAGAGTGGACACCGATCCCCCGGCATGAGATGGCCGGTACCGACGGTCCCATACAGCAGGAGCCCCCCCTTGATCACGCCTATCAAGACTGTATGGCCAGACTCCCCGGGCTCTTTCGCGATCTCTCCGCCGAGAATCAGCATGCCAAAGGGGAGGCGCTTCGTCTCCTTGAATCCGGCTGGCCAGGTGAGTACCTGCCTGAGTTGATCGCGTCGGTCACCCATCTGCGGGCCTGTGCCCGCCGAAACCGAGTGGTACTGGAAGGGTACCTCTCGATCACGCTTCTGTTCCGACACCTGATGCTCTTCTTCCAGGGCCGACAGGAGCATGCCGTCTTGTTGGTCCAGGACCTGGACCTCCTGGCAGAGCACGACCGCATGGGCTTCCTGCGGCGACCCGCCATGCTGTGGGTGCTCCTGTCTCTCTCCCGCCAAAAGGCGTGGCCTCAGATCGAGACGCTACGGCGTCTCCTTGTCCCCGGCTCTCCGGAGCACGCCGCCGTGGCAGCCCACGAAGAACTCGCCCGGGGGTGCCCGGAGGCAGCCATTTCCGTGGCTTCAGTCGCCCTGGCAGATGAGCCTCCTATCAACGCTGTCACCGCCCTGCTGCTGGTCACCCTGGGACGGGCGCTGCTCGAGGTCGGGCGACCGTTAGAGGCAATCGGGCCCGCCCGGCGAGTTCTGGACACCCCGCTGGCCAATGACGCCGGGCTCGCCGTTCCCCTGCGGACCGGTGCCCGTCAGGTATTGGTCCGAGCCGCCGTGCTTCTGGAATGGCCAGCACCCATCTACTCGCTTTATGGCGTTGACCCAGAGGGGCAACGGGACCCCGTCCTCCTTCATGCGCTGTCGCTGCTGACCAACCGAGCCGGGCAACGCTCCCAGGCGGAGCAGTTCATTCGCCAGGCTCGGGCCCTCGTACCGACCGGGTGCAAGGAACTGGACCACGCCATTCACGCGACCGCTCGTTGGATCGAACGTGAATGAGAAGGCGCCCTGCCGGAAGCAGGACGCCCTGGATCACTCTTCGAACACGACCGCATCTACCTCGATCTCGACAAGCATAGCTGGATCGATCAGCCGGCTGACCTCAACCATCGTCGCCGCTGGGCGAACCGCCTGAAAGAACTCCCCGTGTGCGCGTCCCACCGACTCCCAGTCGGCTATGTTCGTCACAAACATGCGGGTCCGCACCACATCGGTCAGGGCTGCTCCAGCCCGTTGCAGCGCCCGTTCCACGTTTCGGAGCGCCTGGACTGTCTGTGCGTAAGCATCACCTGGACCCACAATCTGGCCATCGTCCCCTGTCGCCGTCGTGCCTGCCACGAACACCATCTGCCCCATTCGCACGGCCCGGGAGTACCCCACAATCGGCTCCCAAGGACTGTTTCCACTGATGTTTCTCCTCATCCCTGCCGCCTCCTGATCACAGCCCGCCATGGGCCGTTTGGTTCTGTGTAATTGTCCGCCGGCCCGCCAATCTGCTCCACCATTTGCTGTGCGGCTCGGATCCACTCCTCTCCGCAAGCAGCCAGCCGGGTCTGCAGATGTTCTCGCTCACACTCCACCGCCTCGTGCAGAAGTGCCAGGTCGGATTGGCCGATCACACCGCGGTCACCATCAAGAACAGAAGTCTGGAACCAGCGTAGAACGGCAAAGGAGGCGGCCGTCTCAGCCGGAGTGAACTCCATCCAGAGCTGTGTGACCTGGCGCGTGACTTCCCCCTCCTCGCGGAGCGCCGCCAGCACACCCACCAGGCCCACGAGCCGTCGGCCACCCTGCAGCACGAAACCATCGGGCTGTGGCGAGAGCAACCCGAGAACCGCAGCCCGGACCAGGGAGCGAGCCAGTGGCAGTTCCTGCGCGAAGCCTGGCTGTAAGGCCGCCGCAACGTCCGGCCTCGGGCCGGAGCCCGGCTCCATCAGGTCAGGCCAGCCATCCGTTGGCTCTGGTACCGCGTGCAGGCCGGTACGCTGGCGGGCCGAGGTCTTTCGATAGGCTTCCTGCCAGGCGGGTATCGCTCTCAGATCGGCCAGAGCGAAGGGCTCTGTCTCCGAGTAGACCGCCCACTCCCCTGGGATCCAGCCGCCCGACGACGTGAGCGGTCTCCGCCCGACCCGAGCAGTCAACTCCTCCCGATAGCTACCCGGCAATCCACCATCGACCCTGTAGGTGAACCCTGGGGGCTTGACCAGCGAGACCGCCGGTTCTGTGTTCAACAGCCAGGCCTCCCGGATTCGATGCCCGCTTGGCAGGTCGACAGGCGGCCTTTGGGTTCGGACAAAACGCTCCACATCTTTCCTGGCAGCCTCTTTCAGCTGACTGAGATCAGGTTCGGCATTCTCGCGTAGGCAAGCCTGTGTCCTTCGCGGCGCAATGGCGGACAACCACTCCTGCTCCTGTTCGGCAGATGGCACTAACTGAAGGGCGTGGGCAAGCCGTGGGACCGAACTGCTCTCCCGGTGCTCCTCGACCTGCTGTAGCAGGTGCTGGATGCCCTCTACCTTGGCCCTCAGAGCGTCCATAACGAGTTCGACGACCCCGTCGAAGGCGAGTGCAAAACGCTCCAACGTCATGAGCCGCATGCCCTCAAGCATGTAACCTGCCAACAGCCGGTCCACCTGGTCCAGCTCAACACTCCCCGCCGTAAGGGCAAGCCTGGCGGCATTGATCGTCTCCTCGTACTCCCCGACCAACTCCTCGGTCTCGCCAATCGCCGACTCCAACGACCCGTGAGCCTCTGTCAGCCCAGCCTGCGCCTCTGCGTAAATCGCCTCAAACCCACTTCGCCAGGACTGCCCCAGAGCGGTAGCGAGCCTGTCCTGCGCCTGAGCACGTACCTGGCTCCAGAAGGTCATGGCCTGGTGGTACCAATCCCCACCCATGTCATAGTAGGCGAAGAGATCGGATAGATCCCCTACCGGCCCTGACACCATTGCACGCCCTTCGAAGAAAATCGCACAGGACTCAACCGGGAAAAGCAGCAGGCGCACGGGCTCGTGCAGAGCCGACCGCACACCCGCCAACAGGTGCGGAGGGTCTGGCTCCCGCAGGAACCTCTCGACCTCCCGCCTCAATACGGGCATGGCGAGTCGGCGCTGCAGGGCCAGGACAGGGTCTCGGACCACCCCGAACCCAAATCCGAGGTACCCAGCCTTCATCTCGCTCCGGTCCAGGTTCCAGAGGAGCGCGTCCCCGAAGGCCTGGGCTGCCTCCTGTCGTGTACCGCGCATCTCTCCCAGGGCAATCGTCATGCCCCGTCCAGATCGGCGCAATGCCTCCAACTCCAGAAGGGTCGCGTACGCCCGAGCCTGTGCGCCCTGATCCGATCCCTCGGAAGGGAGTGCCAACCACACCCGAACCGGGGCGTCGAACCCGTGCCGGCCGAGGAGCTGAGTGAGTGCGCCCCCACCGGCAGGTTCATCGGCCGCCGCGATCAGGTGCATGGAAGTTCCACCCAAAGGCTCCAGTTGGGCCAAGCGGTCAGCGGCCAACTCGCCCCCGATTGCCCGGGTAGGGGCTAGGCCTGTGACGAGATAGCCGACTACTTCGGTCCCCACGCTCGATTGACGGAGACGAATGTGAGCCAGAACCTCGGCGCCGAACTCACCACATGCCAGGAGACGCATCTCTGCGTTGCCCATTACCCCACCTCCGCTCTACGGCACGAATCATCTCTCTTCTTATTATCCTTCCTAGGAAACTTACCTGCCAGTGCAGAAATAGGGTGCGTCACCTTTTTGACAGACGGGTGCTTATCCTGTAGTCTGTCTAGTAATGATCCTTTTAGTGGGTACAGAAGTAAAGGAGACGTTGAGATGCACGCCGACTGGCTCTCGTATCCGTATAACTCCCGGCGCACCTGTGTTTATGCTCCAAACGGTATGGTCGCAACCTCCCAGCCTTTGGCCGCTCAGGCCGGCCTGGCGGTCCTGCGGAAGGGCGGCAATGCGATCGATGCAGCCATTGCCACCGCCGCAGCATTGACCGTCGTGGAGCCTACCTCCAACGGCATCGGCGGCGATGCCTTTGCCCTCGTCTGGACCCAGGGGAAGCTGCACGGCCTGAACTCCAGTGGCCCTGCACCCCAAGCCCTCTCCATTGATGCGCTGGAGAAGGCCGGGGTCACCGCTATTCCCAAGTACGGCTTTGTTCCCGTGACAGTCCCTGGTGCCCCTGCAGCCTGGGCCGAACTCTCCGCCCGCTTCGGCCGACTGCCCTTGACTGAGGTGTTGGCTCCGGCGATTGAGTACGCTGAACGGGGCTACCCCCTCTCCCCGACCCTGGGGCGGTTCTGGAAGCGTGGCGCGGCAATCTACAAGGAGAACCTGACCGGCGACGAGTTCCGTCACTGGTTCGACACCTTCGCCCCGGAAGGCCGTGCCCCCGAGATCGGTGAGGTCTGGCGGTCAGCCGGTCATGCAAAGACCCTCCAGTCGATCGCTGAAACCAAGGCGGAGTCCTTCTACCGCGGGGATCTGGCCGAGCAGATTGATCAGTTCTCCCGGAAGCACGGTGGCTATCTCCGTAAGGAGGACCTCGCTGCGTTCAAGCCCGAGTGGGTGACCCCGATCGGCGTAAACTACCGCGGATACGACGTCTGGGAGATTCCGCCGAACGGGCAGGGAATCGTTGCCCTCATGGCCCTGAACCTTATGAAGGGCTTCGACTTCACCGAGCGCGACACCGTTGAGACCTATCACAGGCAGATTGAAGCGATCAAGCTTGCCTTCGCTGACGCCCAGCAGTATATTGCCGATCCACGCGCCATGTCTGTACAGGTGCAGGACCTGCTCTCCGACGCCTACGCCGACGAGCGGCGCCGCCTGATCGGAAAGATGGCTATTCAGCCGGCTCCCGGTACACCGCCCCAGGGTGGCACCGTCTATCTCGCCACTGCAGATGGTGAGGGGAACATGGTCTCGTTCATTCAGTCAAATTACATGGGCTTTGGCTCCGGGCTTGTCGTACCCGGGACTGGCATCGGCCTGCACAACCGCGGCCACAACTTCGTCCTGGATCGCAACCACGACAACCGCCTTGAGCCTGGCAAGCGGCCCTACCACACGATCATTCCGGGCTTCATGACCAGGGAAAACCAGCCGGTCGGTCCCTTCGGTGTCATGGGTGGCTTCATGCAGCCCCAGGGACATCTCCAGGTGGTCATGAACACGGTCGACTTCGGCCTCAATCCCCAGAGCGCGATCGATGCCCCCCGCTGGCAGTGGATGGAGTCCAAGACGGTTGAAATCGAGCACTCCACCCCCGAACACATTGGGGATGGACTCGCTCGGCGTGGGCATAATGTCCGCTGGGCGCTTGGTTCTGGGGGATTCGGTCGCGGCCAGATCATCTGGCGACTGGAGAACGGTGTCCTGGTTGGCGGTACCGAGCCCCGTACTGACGGCCAGATTGCAGCCTGGTAGTTCTATCGGGTGCGACGGATCAAATGGACAAGCAGAGAGGCGGGCCATAGGCCTGCCTCTCTCTGCTTACCGGGACGCATCAGCCACAGGCCACCGGCAACCCCGTGACATGATCCCAACCCCCACAGAATAGAACCAACAAGGCAAGTCCCCGAGCCTCCTCCGATCAATCCGTTGACCGACTGGGTCCCCACGCAGGAAGGTTCTACCTGCATGAGGAATCTGTCCGTGTGGAAATAACCGGCCTCCGAGGAGGTTATCACCCTGAGGGTAAGAATCGTCACGGACTCCACCGCCAGCATTCCGCCCGCCATTCGCGAGGCGCTGGAGATCACGGTCGTCCCTTCTCCCATTCTTTTTGGAGCAGACTCCTTCCTGGACGGCTCGATTCCCATGTCTGAGTTCTACCAGCGGCTCCGCACTTCACCGCAGTCCCCATCCACCTCCACACCCTCCCCCTCGGAGTTCCTGGCTGCCTATGAACACCTGCTAAAAGAGGCGGAGACCGTCGTCTCCATCCACATGATGGGCACCAAGACCACCATTCCGACCGTGGCCCGTATGGCTGCCGATATGGCTCCTGTCGGCCGGGTTCGCGTCATCGACTCCAGGAGCGTCTCCCTCGGGCTTGGTCTCCTGGTCATGGAGGCAGCCCGCGCCGCGCAGGCTGGCGAGTCCGCCGACTCGGTGCAGGGCCACGTGGAGTCCCTGATACCAAACACTCACCTGCACGCCGCCGTGCGGGAGATGACCCAGCTGCGAAAGAGCGGCCGGGTCTCGCTGGGCCAGGCCCTGCTCGCAAACGCCCTCTCAATCAAGCCGCTGGTCTACGCCGCGGCGAGCGCAATTGAAGTCGTCGAGAAGACCCGCGGCTTCCACCACGCCGTCGAGGAAATGATCGCTCGGGCCCGTGAGAAAGCTGGACCACATCAGGTCGACCTAGCGGTCATCCACAGCGATTGTGAGGGAGAGGCAGAGGAACTACTCGCTCGGCTAAAGGGCGAGTTCAACTGCCGGCATACCCTGGTGGCCGATGTGGGGGCCAACCTGGCCGCCCATGTAGGTATAGGAGCGCTCGGAATCGGCACCATGCGCACCACAGGCTAAGCTCACAGCGAAAGACACGAAGGAGCCCCGCGGGCTAGAACTCGCGGGGCTCATCTGTCCACATTCGGTACCCTGTCCTAGACCGAATCTAAGTCTTTTTGCCGATGTGAAGCGGGGGATCTAACATTACAATAGTAAAGACCCTTATCATAACTACCCGGTGATCAGGCGAATCCGATCCCCCGAACAGGAGTGGAGCGTATGACTTATAAAAAGGTGACCATTGACGGGAATGAGGCAGCGGCCTACGTAGCCTACAAGACGAACGAAGTAATTGCGATCTACCCGATCACCCCCTCCTCACCCATGGGTGAACTCTCCGATGCCTGGGCTGCCGCCGACACGAAGAACATATGGGGTACCATTCCGCAGGTGCAGGAAATGCAGTCTGAGGGCGGAGCGGCCGGTGCGATCCACGGTGCGCTGCAGACCGGCGCTCTGGCGACCACCTTCACCGCCTCGCAGGGCCTCCTGCTCATGATCCCCAACATGTACAAGATCGCCGGCGAGCTGACGTCTACGGTCTTCCATATCGCCGCTCGGGCGCTGGCTACCCAGGGCCTCTCCATCTTTGGTGACCACTCCGATGTCATGGCCGCCCGGCAGACCGGCTGGGCCATGCTCTTCGGTGGCTCTGTCCAGGAGGTCATGGACTTCTCCCTGATCTCGCAGGCCTCCACCCTGAAGGCTCGGGTTCCGTTCCTGCACATATTTGATGGCTTCCGTACCTCCCATGAGGTGCAGAAGATCGAACTCCTCCCCGATGAGACCATCCGCTCCCTGATCGACGACGACCTGGTTCGGGCGCACCGGCTGCGCGGCCTTTCCCCCGACCATCCGGCCATGCGGGGCACCGCACAGAACCCCGACGTCTACTTCCAGGCCCGCGAGACCGTCAATCCGTATATCGATGCTGTCCCTGGCATTGTCCAGGAGTACATGGACCAGCTCGCCAAGCTTACCGGACGGCAGTACCACCTCTTCGACTATGTGGGTGCCGCCGACGCCGAGCGAGTGATCGTAATCATGGGCTCCGGCGCTGAGGCGGTCGAGGAGACCGTCAACGCTCTGGTCGCTCATGGCGAGAAGGTCGGCATGATCAAGGTCCGCCTCTTCCGCCCCTTCAGCAACGAGGCGTTGCTCAAGGCGATTCCCGCTTCCGCCAAGACGATCGCTGTCCTCGACCGGACCAAGGAGCCTGGCTCCAACGGTGAGCCGCTCTACCAGGACATCGTCACGGCCTTCTCTGAGGCCGTTATGAGTGGTACCCGCTCCAACCTGCCCCGGATTGTGGGTGGCCGTTATGGCTTGGGCTCCAAGGAGTTCACCCCGGCCATGATCAAGGGCGTCTTTGATGAGCTGGCCAAGGCTGCGCCCAAGAACCGCTTCACCGTGGGCATTATTGATGATCTGACCTACAGCCATATCGACTACGACCCTGACTTCTCCACCGAGCCGGACGCTGTCAAGCGGGCGATGTTCTGGGGCCTGGGCGCCGACGGAACCGTAGGCGCGAATAAGAACTCGATCAAGATCATCGGTGAGGAGACGGAGAACTACGCTCAGGGCTACTTCGTCTACGACTCCAAGAAGTCCGGTGCCGTGACCGTATCCCACCTGCGCTTCGGCCCGAAGCCGATCCAGTCGACCTACCTGATCCAGAAAGCGCAGTTCGTGGCCGTCCACCAGTTCGTCTTTGTCGAGAAGTACCCGGTGCTGGACGCTGCCGTCCCCGGCGCCACCGTCCTCCTCAACAGCCCATATGGGCAAGACGAGGTCTGGGACCACCTGCCCACTGCCTTCCAGAAGCAGGTCCTGGCCAAGAACCTGAAGCTCTACGTGATCGATGCCATCTCCGTGGCCCGTGAGACCGGCATGGGGCAGCGCATCAACACCATCATGCAGACCTGCTTCTTCGCCATCTCCGGCGTGCTGCCGCGGGAAGAGGCGATCGAGCGAATCAAGTACTCCATTAAGAAGACCTACTCCAAGCGCGGTGAAGCAGTCGTGCAGAAGAACTACGCGGCTGTCGACGCCACTCTGGAGAACCTCTACGAGGTGAAGATCCCGGGTCGGGTCACCTCCACCAAGGAATTCCGCCCGCCGGTTCCCGCCGCGGCACCCGACTTCGTGCAGAAGGTGACCGGCGAAATGATCGCCGGCCGCGGCGACAACCTCCCGGTCAGCGCCCTTCCGTGCGATGGCACCTTCCCCACCGGCACCACCCAGTGGGAGAAGCGGAACATTGGCCTCGAGGTCCCCGTCTGGGAGCCTGACCTCTGCATTCAGTGCGGCAAGTGCGTCCTGGTCTGCCCGCACGCTGTCATCCGCTCGAAGGTGGTCAGCGAGGCCGACCTGACCGGCGCGCCGGACTCCTTCAAGAGCATGCCGGCCAAGTTCCGTGAGCTCCCCGGCCAGCAGTTTACCATCCAGGTCGCTGCGGAAGACTGCACCGGCTGCTCGCTCTGCGTGGAGGTCTGCCCCGCCAAGGACAAGTCGAATGTCAGCCGTAAGGCCATCAACATGGTTTCGATCGAGGAGGTCCGTGAAGAGGCGATCCCGAATTGGGACTTCTTCCTCGGCTTGCCCGACATCGACCACACTGCCCTTGCCTTCAATAACGTCAAGAACGTTCAGCTCCTCCAGCCGCTCTTCGAGTTCTCCGGCGCCTGCGCCGGCTGCGGCGAGACCCCGTACGTCAAGCTGGTCAGCCAGCTCTTCGGCGACCGGGCCGTGATCGCCAACGCCACCGGTTGCTCCTCGATCTACGGCGGAAACCTCCCGACCACCCCCTGGTCGCAGAACCGCTTCGGTCGGGGTCCGGCCTGGTCCAACTCCCTCTTCGAGGACAACGCCGAGTTCGGCCTGGGCATGCGGCTCTCCATTGACAAGCAGTCCGCCCTGGCCCTTGAGCTGGTCGAGGCGCTCCGGGGCGAGATCGGCACCGATCTGGCCGACGCCCTAATCGGCGCCGACCAGACCACCGAGGCGGGGATCAGCCAGCAGCGGGAACGGGTCGCTACCCTGAAGGAGCGGCTCGCCGGCAAGACTGCCCCGAAGGCCCGCGACCTTCTGGCCCTGGCAGACATGCTCGTCAAGAAGTCGGTCTGGCTCATGGGCGGCGACGGCTGGGCGTACGATATCGGCTACGGCGGCCTTGACCACGTGATCGCTTCCGGCAAGAACATCAACATCCTCGTGCTGGATACCGAAGTCTACTCTAACACCGGCGGCCAGGCCTCCAAGTCCACCCCGAAGGGCGCCGTTGCCAAGTTTGCGGCGGGCGGCAAGCCGGCGGGCAAGAAAGATCTCGGCATGATCGCCATGCAGTACGGCAACGTCTACGTGGCGCAGGTGGCCATGGGCCACAACGACGCCCAAGTGATCAAGGCCTTCCAGGAGGCCGAATCCTACGACGGTCCGTCGATCATCATTGCCTACAGCCACTGCATTGCTCACGGCATTGACATGGCGAAGGGCCTCCAGCAGCAGAAGCTGGCCGTGGACTCCGGCCACTGGCCCGTCTACCGCTATGATCCGCGGCTGAAGGAGCAGGGCAAGAACCCGCTCCAGCTGGAGTACCAGGGCCCGAAGGTCCCGCTGAAGGACTACGTCTACAACGAGACCCGGTACGCCATGCTCCGCCAGGCCGATCCCGAAATGGCCGCCAAGCTTCTGGAGCAGGCACAGGACGAGGTCAAGGCGAAGTACCATCGGTACGAGCAACTTGCCAAGATGGACTACAGCAAGAGCGACAAGTAGCAGCAGGGAGGGATCCCCGTGGATCTGTCGACTCGCTATATGGGCATGACCCTCAAGAACCCCATTGTACCCTCTGCCTCGCCCCTGTCCCAGACGCTCGAAGGAATCATGCAAATGGAAGAGGCCGGCGCCGCCGCCGTCGTCATGTACTCCCTCTTCGAGGAGCAGATCAACCAGGAATCCCTCCTACTTGACCACTACCTGAGCTACGGCACCGACTCCTTTGCGGAAGCACTCTCCTACTTTCCGGAGGCGAGCGCCTACAACGTGGGCCCGGACGGCTATCTCGAGCTGATCCGGAAGGCCAAGGAAACCACCAGCATTCCGATCATCGGTAGCCTGAACGGTGTGTCAACCGGGGGCTGGCTCGAGTACGCCCGCATGATCGAACAGGCCGGTGCCGACGGTCTTGAACTGAACGTCTACTACCTTCCCACCAATCCCCGACTGGGCGGTACCGAGGTGGAAGAGATGTACCTCGACGTTCTCCGTGACGTAAAGCGAGGAGTGACTATTCCGGTCTCCATGAAGCTAAGCCCCTACTTCACCTCGATTCCCAGCATGGTCGGCAGGCTTGCGGAAGCCCGGGCCGACGGTTTGGCCCTCTTCAACCGCTTCTACCAGCCCGATCTGGACCTGGAGAAGCTCGAGGTCACGCCGTCTCTCGTCCTCTCCAACTCTGACGAACTCCGTCTGCCGCTCACCTGGATCGCCATTCTCTATGGGCGGGTCAACGTTGACCTGGCACTCACCACGGGCGTCCACACCCATATAGATGTCATCAAGGGCCTCATGGCCGGTGCCAAGGTGACCATGATGGCCTCTGAACTCCTGCGGAACGGTCTCGGCCGGATTCAGGAGATCCTGAACGGCGTCGAGCAGTTCATGGAGGAACGCGAATACGAATCTGTCCGCCAGATGCAGGGCTCCATGAGCCAGATTAACGTCCCTGAACCCGCCGCCTTCGAGAGAGCCAACTATATGAAGGTGCTCCAGTCCTACCGAAAATAGGCGGAGATTCGATCACAGGAGTCAGAACCCGCAGGGGTTCTGGCTCCTTCCTTTTTCTTCCCACGGCCCACACACATAACCGTAGATCTGTTCACCCGAGTGGCAATCACGTATAGTAGGGGTGTAAACATACGAATAGATCTCATTTTATAAGCATAAGATAATACGATTCTTCTTTGGCCGCTGGCGAGGAGGGACTCCCGTGGGGATAATCGGATCGAATCGGTTGACTAGAAGATCTGGTCTCGCTCTTATCATCCTCGTCCTGTCGGGCATGGCAGGTAACTATTTGGGACTAACCCTTTTTCACGGAGTCGACTTTGTCTTCGGGAGTGTCGCGACACTCGTAGCCGCCCGTCTGTACGGCCCGTACTGGGGGGCTGTCGTTGCCGCGGGGCTCAGCAGCCACCTGTATCTCCTTTGGGGACATCCCTACGCGCCGATCATCTTTGCAGCGGAGGCCATTGTGGTCGGCCTCCTGTCGGCGCGTCTCGGGCAGATCAACCTGCTGCTGATTGACGGACTCTACTGGACCGTCCTTGGGCTCCCCTTGATCTGGGTCTTCTACGGAGCCTTCCTTGAGACCAGCACCACCGGTGTCATAATGGTCATCCTCAAGCAGAGTGTAAACGGCCTCTTCAATGCTCTTGTCGCCAGCATTCTCCTGGCTCACTCGCCAATTCACCGGTGGGTTGGTGTCAGTCCGGAGCGCCCGAAGATCCCTCTGCACGAGATCCTGCTGAACCTCATGATCGCATTCCTCCTGGTACCTTCCTTTGCCCTGACCGTTCGTGCCGGCCGCCTCGCCTTTGCCAACGCAGAACAGTCTGTAGAGACCCGGCTACGGATTGAGACGGAGGAGGCTTCCGCTCAACTCCATGCCTGGATCGACCGGCATTTCAATACACTGGAAGAGATCGGTACGGTGGTTGGGCAGGAGTTCGCCGACCCAACGGGCAGGCTGGAGGAGAGCATCCGCCTTGTGACCTCCTCCAGCAATGACTACCTGCGGCTGGAGATTCTCCGACAGGACGGCGGGCTGGTCAGCTTAGCCCGGGGAGAATCGTCGCCCCTGGCGAGCCCGGACCTGGAGCATCTTGAGTCCGTGGCCCGCAGCCTTCGTCCCGTGGTCTCGAACCTCCATATCACCGAGGCCTTCCCGACAACCCCAGTCGTAACGGTCACCTATCCGGTGGTTGCGCAGGGAAAACTCGTCGGCTTTGTCCAGGGTTACCTCAACCCAGAGCCGGCGCAGCGCATCCTGGAAGGATTGCTGCACGATGATTGGGTACATCTCTCCCTCCTGGACCGCTCCGACCGGATCTTTGTCACCCTCCGCCCGAACGTAGCCCATGCAACTGCCTTCGATCGCTCACCGGAGGGGGGCATCGCATTCTCGGCCCCCGGGCGCTACCAACGTTTCCCAGAGGGCCAAAGTCCCTCCATGAAGCAGTGGAACGCCTCCTATGAGGTCATGGAGACGGCGATTGCAGATGAGCTCGGGTGGAAGCTGGTCGTGGAAGTGCCGCTCGCACCCTACCAGACCCGACTGTTCGATGTGCTCATTGGTCACCTTCTGATCGTCTATCTCCTCCTGGTGGGCTCAATCCCGCTTTCCTGGCTGATCAGCTGCAATCTCACCCGCCCACTCTCCGATCTCGCCACACTCACAAGGCTCCTACCAGAGAGCCTGCGATCGGGTGAATCGATCACCTGGCCAAAGAGCCAGGTGAGAGAGACAGACTCCCTCACCACCGATGTCCAATGGATGGCCTCCACCCTGAGGGATCAGTTCAACGAAATCGAGAGTGAGGCCCGCCAACAACGGGCACTGCTCTCAACGGCCATGGAGTCGGTCAGCATCCCCATTATCATTACCGATGACCAAGCGCAGATCGTCTATGTTAACCCTGCGTTTTTGGAGATATACGGATACACGGCAGATGAGGTCTTGGGCCGATCCCCGGTCTTTCTCCAGGGGGCTCAGTCCGACCATACAGCGATCCGGCGGCTTCGGGAAGCGCTTCGGGGCCGGCAGCGCACGTCCGTGGATCTCGTCAACTACCGCAAGGACGGTACCAAGATCGATGCGGAGATGTTCGTCGCACCGATCTTCGACGCAGCAGGCCGCCTGACACACTTCGTGGGCATTCAGCGGGATATCTCCACCCGCAAGGCGGTCGAACGCATGAGAAGCGAGTTCATCTCCACCGTATCCCGAGAGGTACGGACGCCGCTGGCAGCGGCTCGCGGGGCGCTCGGGCTGCTGAGCACCAACCTGCTACACACCTTTGATAGCCGCTCCGCCCGGTTGCTGAAGATCGCTACAACCAACACCGACCAGTTGGCGCAACTGATCAACGACCTCGTGGATCTGGAGCAGATCGAATCGGGCCGACTGGAACTACGGCGGGAGGTCTGCCAGGCGAATCACCTGGTCGAGCAATCCCTGGCGAACTCCCGCCTTCTGTTTGAGCAGGCGAAGATCGAGCTTCAGACCAGCCTGCTCCCCGCTCCGGTCATGGCGGACGCCGACAAGGTCGTCCGGGTCCTGGACAACCTCCTCTCCAACGCAGTCAAACACTCCGATCCTGGAACCACTGTGCAGATCACCACACGCGCCGTCGCGGGTGAGGTCCTCTTCATGGTGCAGGACCAGGGCAGAGGGATACCGCCAGCCCATCTCGACCGGGTCTTCGAACGATTCCGTTATGCCGATGCCTCCAACTCGGGGCAGCAGGGGGAC
Organism: Symbiobacteriaceae bacterium; assembly: GCA_041690255.1. GTDB lineage: Bacteria > Bacillota > Sulfobacillia > Symbiobacteriales > Symbiobacteriaceae > JAWLHU01. The sequence goes on along the minus strand of JAWLHU010000022.1, from coordinate 34,545 downwards.
ACCGGGCTGGGGCTGCCCCTGGCGAAGGCGGTTATCGAGCATCTGCATGGGCGCATTTGGGCAGAGAGCGAGGTCGGGAAGGGTAGTTCCTTCTGCTTTACGCTACCCACCCCCTCCACCGAGGCCGGGCAGTGCCCTCGTACCGTCCTGGTCTGTGCTGACGATCGGGCACTGGCCGGACGGGTCGAGGACGCGCTGGAGCAGGCACCCTACACACTCCATGTGGCACGGAGCGCCTCGGCCGCGATGACCGCACTTGAGGAACATCACTACAAAGCACTCCTTCTGCAGACCGACCTGCCGGGCGGTGGGCTGGACTTCCTGCGCCGGCTCAAACAGCAGGAGCAGTTCCGAAGCCTCCCCGTCATCCTGGTTGGCAGTGACTCCCTTACCAAGGTAGCTAAGCCGCTGGGGCCAATCATGGACTGGCTCGAGAACCCTGTGAACGGGCCCCGGCTCGCACAAGCGATTCGTACCATCCTGCGCCGGGATGAAAATGACAGGGGCAGCGTTCTCCTGGTCGACGATCTTCCAACAACACGGCAACCCCTCACACAGATGCTTCAGCAACTGGGCGTTGAGGTAATCCTGGCAGAGAGCGACCGGGAAGATATCAATCTGAGCCAGTTCTACTCGCCAGACCTTGTCATGGTTGACCTGCTCATGCAAAATGGTGGCGGGTTCAGCGTGATTGACCAAATCCGCCAGAACCCGAAGCTCACCCATACGCCACTCCTGGTCTACACCGCCCGCGATCTGACCGATGAAGACCTGGAACAGCTACAACTTAGCCTGGTTCGGTGCCTGAACCAGGCGTGGATCGCCGACGAGGAGTTCCCGCGACAGGTTGTGGAGCTTCTGAACAACCTGACTCGAAAGGCCTGAACTGGAGGGGACCTGGACGCAGCCCCACCTGATCCTGATCAGCGGAGCCCCCGGGGTTGGCAAGTCAACCACGGCTCGTCTGCTGTACCAGCGGTTGGAGTGCCGCATGACCGCTCCATCTTCACGCTCACCTGTAGCGAGTCCGACCTTGCAGACCGCTGGCAAGGCGATTCCCGAGGGGAGGTTACCTCTGGTGCGCTCGATCGGATGCGCCAGTCCACCGCACTGGAGACCATTCAGATCAACACGACCGGCCTGAGCCCGGATCAGGTGGTTGACCTGCTCCTCTCACACCTGCGGTAAATAATGAAGACCGGCCCGTCGAGGGCCGGTCTCCGTTCTTCAGGGATCGGTACGAAGATTTGGCTGCGCGGTGGCAGGGAGCAGATCGGTTACGTAACCCGAGGCCAGCAGAGCCAGCAGCGAACCTGCCGCCACGTCCAGGACCCAGTGCACACCCAGGTAAAGCGTGCTGAACATGACCAGGCCGGCACCTACCCCGAGCACAGCCCCCAGGCGTTTGTGGCCGTTTCGGTAGGCGACCAGGGCATAGGTGAGCGCCAACGAGGTATGTAAGCTGGGAAAGCAGTTGTCCAGGCCACTGTGCGGCCGATACACCTGCTCGAAGGCTAGGAAGACCTGCGGGATCAGAAACCGAACGCCAACACCACCCGCCCAGGCCTCCTTGACCGGAAACCAGAGATAGAACGGTAGCGCCACCAGATAGTTGACCCAGTAGCCAACCACATGGTTCCTCAGGGCGGCGAAGTCACGTATAGCGACATAGTGAAGAAGCGCTGCGATCATCAGAACCGGAAACAGAATTACGTATACAAAGGTGAACAGGTGGGTCAGCGGGGCCCACTCCAATCGCTGCAGGGCCAGGAGAAAACCAGTGCCCACCTGGGCGATTTGGCGGGTGAAATCCCAGGTGATCGATGGGGCCATGTTCGCCTCGACCCTCGCCTCCAGAAGATTGAGCGCCAACATGGAGTAAGCAAGAAGAACGAGTGCCAGAAATCGGTGCTCCGTAACGAGCACGCGCAAGGCCGACCAGATCACTCCAAACGGATTTCGACCGGTGACCAGCCAGAGCGCGACCAGGCCCATGACCACACCACTAGCCCCCAGGCTCCAACTGGAGGAGTAAATCCACATAGCGCTGCAAACCCCCACTGCAAGTCGTTCCTGTCATAAGACGGACCGATAGGCTCGATATACTTCACAGAGCAATAAATACGGAATCTTTATTTTATACACCTAGGCTGTGATTACCTCCTGGAGACGCAAAAAAGACCCTGCTCGCCCACGGGCGTGCAGGGTCATGCGAGATGTCGGAGGCTAGCCCTGGGACTCCCAGCCCAGGTGTGTGGCGGCCTTGTCCGCCGCCTGTGTGCCTTCTCGCACACAGTCCGGCAGACCGACACCGCGGAACGCCGCTCCCGCCACGTAGAGACCAGGGGCCTGCTGCATAAGCTTGTCGACGCGGTCCATGCGATCAAGATGGCCAACCCGATACTGTGGCATGGCCCGCTGCCACTTGAAGACCCGGGTGAAAAGCGGCTCCGCCTTTAACCCCATGATCTTCTCCAGTTCCTTGCGGGCCAGCGCAACAATGGTCTCGTCAGACTCCTTCGTCCAGTCCTTGGACTCATTGCCACGCCCGATAAAGCAGCGGATCAGGACCTTGTCCTCCGGTGTGGCGTGCGGCCACTTGGAGGAGACCCAAGTACATGCGGTGACGGTAGTCGGCTCGCGGGCCGGCACCAGGAAGCCGGATGCGTTCAGCGGGTGATCGATATCCTTCCGGTCAAAGGCCATGGCCGCGACCACCGAGTTGTGGTAGGGGATCGCATTGAGCTCCGAGGCGACGTCGGGCAGGTACTCCTTCACCAGCGACGCCGCTACGTAGGCGGGAAGGGCCAGCACCACCGCATCGGCCTCGATCCGTTCACCGTTATCCAGCCCAGCCACGTACCCCTTGCCCTCGGGCCCGGGCACCAGACCTGTCAGGCTGACACCGGTCATGAAGCGGACCTGGCCGTCCATGCGCCTGAGCAACTCCTGGACGAGCTGGTTCAAACCCGCCTTGACCGTAACAAAGGCTGATCCCGTCGGCCCCTTTGGCTTGTTCTCCTTGTTGCGCCAGCCCTGGAGCAGCAGGGAGCCACCCTTGCGCTCCATGTCCAGGAAGCGCGGGAAGGTCGCCTTCATGGAGACGGTGCCGAAGTCGCCGCCATAGATGCCCCCCATGAGGGGACCGGCCACGTTCTCCAGCACCTCCCGCCCGAAGCGGCGGCCCACGAAGGAGCCGATCGACTCATCCTCGTCGGACTTGCGAATCGGCACGAATGGCTCAAGCCCGGCCCGCAGCTTGCCCCAAGAGGTGAGCAGGCGGGTCTTCAGGAACGGCCAGACCTCGGTCGGAATCATGATCTGCATACCCACCGGGAGCTGTTCCATCTTTCCGTGGTGGAGGATATAGGTGGAGCGAATCTTGGGGTTGGTTCCCACGGTCTCCAGCCCAAGCTCCTTGGCAAGCTGGACCGCCCAGGGCTTGTAGGCGATTACCGAGTCGGGGCCCTCCTCGATCACCATGCCGTCAATCACCTGCGTCTGGGTCTTTCCACCCAGGCGCTTCTCCTTCTCGACGACAATGATCTGCGGACTCTTCCCCGCTGCGTGGGCCTTCTTCAGGATATTCCAGGCCGCAGAGAGGCCGGTAATGCCGCTGCCCGCGATCAGGATCGTCTCCATGCGTTACTCCCCCTTGGCAGCCCGGTACACCACCTTCGCGAGCGCCCGCGAGAGCAGCGGGTGATCGTTAAGCATACCGGTCCGCTCGAAGTGGATACCCAGTTCATCGGCGACTTGCTGCATTTCGATATCCAGATCGTAAAGGACCTCGAGGTGATCGGAGATAAAGCCGACCGACGAGACAATGACCGCCTTCACACCCCGCCTTGCAAGCTCTGCCACCTTGTCGCGGACATCCGGCCCGAGCCAGGGCTCGGCAGTCCGACCGGCAGACTGGTAGGCAAAGCCATAGGTGACCAGCCCGACCTCCATGGCGATCGCATCGCCAATCTCGCTCAGGTGGGTCGGGTAGGGATCGTTCCAGGTCAAGATCCGCTCCGGCAGGGAGTGGCAGGTGAAGAGGACGAAGGGCTGCTCCTCGGCCGAGAACTTCGCCAGCGCGGCCCGCATCTGCTCGACCTCGGCCGCAATGAAGTCCGGCTCCAGGTGCCATGAGAAGACCTGGGCCATGGTGAACGGCTCCGGCAGCTCGGCCAGCGTGGCGTTCACCTGATCGAAGTAGGAGCCCGAGGACATCTTGGAGCCCTGGGGTGCCAGGACGATGCCCACAGACTGCTTGATCCCATCGGCGGCCATCTGCTTGACCACATCCGGGATCCAGGGAGCCCAGTGCTTGTTGGCCACGTAGAGCTTCCAGTCGATCTCGGGGTACATCTGAAGAAGGGCCTTATGAACGCCCTCCGCCTGGTCCTGCGTGATATGGTTCAGGCTGGATAGACCGCCGATTGCCTCGTACCGGTCGGTCAGCTCCTGGAGCAACTCCGGCGTCGGGGCACGCCCACGGCGGATGTGAGTATAGTACGGCAGGATCTCATCCTTCTGATTCGGCGTACCATACGCCATGACGAGAACACCAACCACGGGCTTGGTCATGCGGGGCTATCCCTCCTTATGGTCGTAGCTGTGAACGATCTCCGCGACACGCTTGAGCGCATCGATCGACATGGACGGCATAATCCCGTGGCCCAGGTTAAAGATATGGCCCGGGCGGCCCTCGGTGCGGCGGAGGACATCCTTCACCTTGGCATCGAGGATCTCGTTCGGGGCAAAGACGGCCACCGGGTCGAGGTTGCCCTGGACAGCGAAGTCGGGCCCAATACGCTCCCAGGCCTTGTCGATCTCCTCGTGCCAGTCGACGCCCATCACGTCAGGCTTGATCTGGGACATGGACTCCAGCAGATGGCCCGTGTTGACACCGAAATAGATCATGGGGGCGTTCGTCTTGCGAACCGCCTCGCTGATCTTGAACATGTGCGGACGCACATAGGTCTCATAGTCCAGGCGGGTCAGGTTGCCGACCCAGGAGTCAAAGACCTGCACAAGCTGGCATCCGGCGTTGACCTGATCGACCAGGTAGGTGGCGACCATGTCGGAGAGCTTCTCCATGAGTGCGTGCCAGACCTCGGGCTGGGAGTACATGAGGGTCTTCACCTTGCGGTAGTCCTTGGTGGGCCGGCCCTCGACCATATAGGAGGCCAGGGTGAAGGGAGCGCCGGTAAACCCGATCAGGGGGACATCCAACTCACGATGAAGAATCTTGATCGTATCGATCACATAGGGTACGGCTTCATCGGCGTGGAAGGTAGGGATCGCCTGAACCTGCTTCATGGTGTTGATCGGCTGATCGAAAACCGGGCCGACGTTCTCGACGATATCGACCCCGAGCCCCATGCCCCGCAGCGGGGTCATGATGTCGGAGAAGAGAATGGCGGCATCCACATCCAACTGCTTGACCGGGAGGATCGTGACCTCCGCGCAGACCTCCGGATGCTCACAGATCTGCATGAGCGTGTACTTCTCCCGAATGGCGCGGTACTCAGGCTGGTAGCGGCCGGCCTGGCGCATAAACCAGACGGGAACCCGGTCCACCGGCTGACGGCGGGCCGCACGGAGAATGCGGTCGTTCTTGAGCATGGAGAGTCTCACGGCTCCTTTCGGATATCCCCCGGCAATGGTGCCGATAGGCAGTCTCTTTCAGTGTATACCATTCGTACCTGATCCGCATATAGGGCATGAGCAGGAGCGTGGCCTCCAACGGGCTAATGTAATAAGTGGGAGCATCTATCTATGTATGGAGGTGCAAAGGGAATGGCGAAGGTTTTGGGGGGCCGGGTGGCGATCATTACGGGGGCGAGTCGTGGGATTGGCAAAGCGCTGGCGCTCCGGTTGGCGCAGGAAGGGGCGGATGTTGTCGTCGCCGCGAAGAGCGAGACCTCGACCGAACAGCTGCCTGGCTCGATCCATGAAACGGCGGATGAGGTGCGGGCCCTTGGCCGGCGGGCTCTGCCGCTCAAGGTCGATGTGCGCAATGAGGATGAGATCGCGGCCATGGTGGAGCGAACCGTGTCGGAGTTTGGGCGCATCGATATCCTGATCAACAACGCCGGCGCCCTCTGGTGGAAGCCTGTTCTGGAGACGCCGGGCAAGCGGTTCGACCTGCTTATGCAGATCAACGTGCGCGCCGCCTACCTCTGCTCCTACTATGCCCTGCCGCACATGCAAAAGCAGCGCTGGGGCCATATCATTACCATGGCGCCACCCATGACCCTCCAACCCAACCCGGGCATGGTGGCCTACATGATCTCGAAGATGGGCATGGCCCGCCTGGCAGTCGGGATTGCCGAAGAGCACCGGGAGGATAACATCGCCTCGAATTCGCTCTGGCCGGTCACACCGATCGAGACGGCGGCGGTGATCAACAACCACCTGGGCGAGCGGGAGCAGTGGCGGACCCCGGAGATCTTGACGGATGCGACCATGGCGATCCTGTCGCAGGAGCCCTCGGCCTGCACCGGTCGGATGCTGCTGGATGAGGAGATCCTGCGGGAGGCCGGCGTGACAGACTTCGACAAGTACTGGTGCGAAGGGAAGCCGCCGGAGAATCCGATCTATATCGATGGCCGCGACGGCAAGGCCTGGTAGCCGTTGCAGCGAAGGAGCGCCCCCTTGTTGATGGGGGGCGCTCCTTTTAGTCGGCGTAGCTAATGCTCCCAGTGGTAATGGCGACCCAGCCGGTCTCGCCCTGCTCTGTCTGCACGACGATCCAGGTAGCGTCATCGGCCCCGGCGATCTCGTTCTGGGCCATGGTGGCCGAGAAGCGGGTGCGGGTGGGCAGGCAGCGGATAACCGGTCCGCTGGTGGAGGGCTCCTCCCGCAGGTTGAGGCATTCCCCCTTGGGGTCCCGGACCTGGAGCGGGTAGGTCTCCTCGAAGGGCGGCCGCTGCACCGCGGGCAGGAAGTTGGCCGAGAGGTCCTGATCCCAATCCTTGCCGATGGGTGAGGTGACCACGATATGCACCTCCGCTGCCGTCGGTCCCCAGCCAGCGGTCGCGACAAGTGCCTGGGTCGGGTCCTTAATGGCTGTGGCCTGCACGGTCTGCCCCGCCCGGTTGATGACCCGGGTAGCGGTCAGGAAGAGGTCAGGGTTGTCCGGCGATGGTCTGTACCACTGGAACGCATGCCAGTGCGCGTCTCCTGCTTCCGGCGGCGTTCGCATGTTGCCAGTGGTGGAGACCATCTGCCAGCCCAGGCGGGTGTCGGTGATCAGGGCGCTGCTGTCGGCGGTCCAGGTGGAGCCGAGGGCCCCGGCGATCCGGAAGAGCGGCGTCTCGCTCCCCCACTCCTGGACCACGATTGCCTGGCCATAGCGGCCCATGGACTGGGCGTAGGAGAGCAACCTCCCGTCGGGAGAGATCTGGACGTGCCAGGTCTCCAACTCCATCTCCCCGGTGGGCTTTCCCTCCCAGTCGAAGCGCTTGATCTGCGTGCCGGCCCGGACGACGAACTCGCCCAGTTGGGGCAGGTTGGTGGGAACGGGCCAGTCGCCCTGGAGTGGGGCGAGGGTTGTTGCCTCTCCCGTAGCGACATCTACGATTGAAAGGCCGCCCTCCAGGGCAGCGGCCAGGCGCGTACCGTCGGGGCTGAAGAGGAACTGGGAGGTCCCGCGGGGAGCGGTGGGCAGGCTGAAGGTGGAGAGCAGCTTCATCTCATCATTCACGATGGCGTATGAGCGCGGCTGGCCATGGGTCGGACCGACCAGGAGTAGACCGGGCCCCGGAACAACCCAAACCTCCCCTGGGTTGTAGCGAAAGGCCTGGCCATCGGCGCGGCGGATCAAGTAGGCGTGGTCCTGCTGGCTGTAGGTGAGCCACCGGTGGTCGGGGGTGGTGTCCATCCTGGCCATGGGGCGCCGGGGGTCGGGCGTTGGCGGCAGCCAGCCTTCGAGCTTGCCTGTGGCAACATCCATATAGTAGAGGCCGGGCTGCTCGATCGCCTGGCCGGCGGGCAGCTCAACCCGCTGTATGCCATCCGGCAAGGGGACGGGGATGGGGAGGTTGGCCTCGATTGACCACGACGGCTCCGGCTTGGCGGGTGTCGGGGTCTTGGTCTCAGGCGGAGCGGTCGCCTCGGTCGAGGGGGCGGGGGCCGGCACCTTGGCACAGCCCGCGAGGATCATCATGGCCAGGGCTGTTGTCAGGAGTCGTCGCATGCCTCCATCCTCCTTGCCATTAGTCTGCGTGGGCAATGCTACCTGTGCTGATCGCCACCCAGCCAGTTTCGCCCGCCGGAGTCTCGACGGTGAGCCAGGCCAGCTCATCGGCGAAGGCGATCTCACTGGACGTCATGGCCAGGCGGGTACCGGTGGGCAGGCAGCGGATGATCCGAGCGCCCTTGGAGGCCTCCTCCCGAAGGTTGAGGCACTGCCCCTGAGGGTCCTGAACCTGAAGCGGGTACTCCTCCGGGAAGGGTGGTCGCTGCACCCCGGGCAGGAACTCCTCGGCAGGCCCAATCTCCCACCCCTTGCCTCCTCGGAACGCAGCCACGATATGCACCTCAGTAGCGGTGGGCCCCCAGCCGGCGCCGGCCACATCAGCAGGGATCCCATCCGCCAGTTGGGTGGCCTGCACGATACGGCCAGTCCGATCCACGACGCGTGTGTCGGTCAGGAAGAGGTCGGGGTTCTCCGGCGCGGGTAGGTACCAATCGAAGATATGCCACTCCGGCTCGCCCGCCTGCGGCGCCGGTTGCATCTCGCCGCTGGTCGAAACCACTTGCCAGCCCATCCGGGTCGAGATGATCAACTCGGTACCGTTGGCCACCCAGCGGGGATCAGTGGCGCCCGCCACCCGGAAGAGTGGCTTCTCACTACCCACCTCCTGCACCACAACCGCCGGGCCATAGTCGCCCATGGACTGGACCGAGGCGATCAACCGCCCATCGGGGGAGAAGGCCAGATCCAAGTCTCCCTCCCGCTCGCCCTGCAGGCGGCCCTCCCAGTCGAACCACTGGAGACGCCTCGGCTGGTCAGTGGCGTAGGTGTGAAGAAGGAACCCATCCGGATGGTGTGACAGCTGCCCCCCATCGCCTCGTGCCGAGGTGACCGGGATGGCTTGCCCCGTGGCTACGTCGATGCGGGCAAGGCCTTTGGCGAGAAGAGCTACGGCCAGCTGGTTGCCGTCAGGGCTGAAGAGGAAGCGCTCATGCCCCCGGGCGCCCGGCAGGCTGAAGGTGGAGAGCAGCTTCAACTCGTGATCGAGAATGGCATAGGTCGGAATCTGGCCCTCGCCCCAGGCTCGCGGGGCGAGCAGGAAGCGACCTGGACCGGGCATCACCCAGAACCGCTCTGCGTCAAAGCGGAAGGTTGCTCCGTCGGTACGCCGGACCAGGTAGCCCACCTTCTCCATCTGGAAGATGACCCACTGATGGTCAGGCGCTGTCTCCGCCCAGCCCATCTGCGTATCCAGAGTGTCGGATGCCGGGAAGGGCCAGCCCTCCAGCCTGCCGGTAGCGACATCCATATAGTAGAGGCCGGGCTCTTGTATGGCCTGGCCCGAGGCTAGCTCTACCGGCCGCATACCCTCCGGCAAGGGGACGGGGAGCGCGCCATCGATCGGGAGGGGTTCAAGTTTGACAGGCTCCGGGGTGGAAGGCGCCGGGGCCTTGGTCTCAGGCGGAGTGGTCGCCTCGGTCGAGGGGGCGGGGGCCGGGGTCGGGGTCTTGACACAGCCCGTCAGGACCAGGAGAGCCAGGATCACTGTCATGAGTCGTCGCATTCGTCACACCTCTTTCTCACTCTGACGGCGCCGGCCTGATCCAAGTCGCGGGCTGGAAGCAGAACCCCCCGGCACTCAGCCGAGGGGGATCGTATGTGACATTGGCGCGATGGTCCGAGACATTGGCGCGATGACCCTTGGACATTGGTGCGATGGCCCCGAGACATTGGTGCGATGGCCCTCGGACATTGGCACGATAGCCCTTGGACATTGGCCCGGTGGTCCGAGACATTGGCCCGGTACTCCGAGACATTGGCCCGGTACTCCGAGACATTGGCCCGGTAATCCGAGACATTGGCGCGGTGGCCCCGCACATTGACCTACACATCCTACCCGAAGACCTCGTCGAACGCCTCAAACTGCTGGAGAGTACCAAAGAGGACCAGCTTCTCCCCCTTCCGCAGCACCCGAGTGGGTGCCGGGTTCACCTCCACCGCACCGGTCGCCGGCTGAACCGCCATGACAATGCACCCGGTCCGCCGCCCCACCTGGCCTGAGACCAGGCTCTGCCCCACCAGCGATGGCGGCACGAGCACCACCCGGCTCTCCACCTCCTCCAGCGTGGGCGATCCCTTGCCGGCGGCGTGGATCAAGCGGGCCAACTGCGTGCCGGCCACCTCGGAGACCGAGAGCACGTTGTCCGCCCCCGCCAGGTAGAGCCGGGTCACCGCCTCCACCGAGTTGGCCCGGGCGACGATCCGCAGGGCCGGGTTAAGCTGCCGGACCATGAGGGTGGCAAAGACCGAGCGGCTGTCATCATCCAGGGCGACAATGCAGCGGCCCACCTGATCGATGCCGACCCTCTGCAGGTCGTCCTGGCTGGTCGCATCGCCCTGCGTCCAATCACATGTGATCCCTTCCGGCGCCTTCAGACTGAGCACCCGGAAGGGGATGCCTGCCCGCTGCAACTGCTCCGCCGCGGCCAGGCCCACATCGCCGAAGCCGAGGATCAGGACCGGCTCCCCGGGTGAGGCGATCGGACGGGCCTGCCCGGCAGAGAGGGTCCGCAGTCGCTCCAACTCCTCGCTGGAACCGGCGGCGATCAGCACATTGCCGGGCCGCAGGGGCAGATCCGGGTCGGTTGCCGGAATGAAGTGGCCGTGACTCCAGAGGCCCAGCACATTCGCTCCGGTCCGCTCCCGGATCTTCGCATCGCGCAGGGTCGGCACCGCAAGGGGAGCACCGGGCAGGATCGGTACCGTGCAGACGCTAAGGCCGACGTCCTGGCCCCAGAGCCGGTCTACCATGCCCGCGATCGGTGCGGTCGCCAGGAAGCCCAGCCGCTCGCCCAGAGAGCGCTTCGCCAGCACCACATGATGCGCCCCGGCTGCCCGCAGGAAGCGCTCGTTGTCGGCATGCTCCACCGTGCAGTAGAAGGGCAGATCCTGTCGAAGTGCCCGCACGACCAGGGCAACGGAGGCATCATCGGTGTCGAACAGTGTCGAGATCACGGCGGATGCCCGCTCCACCCGGGCCGCCTGGAGCGTCTCCGCCCGGCGCACATCGCCCTCCATGACAGCCAACCCTGCCCGCATCTGCTCCTCCAGGATTCGGCGGCGGTCATCGATCAACAGATAGGGAATCTCGATGTCGTGCAACTCCCGAGCCAGGAAGACACCCACAGGACCGGCCCCGCAGATGATCACGTGATTCTCAATCCGGTTGGGCGCCTGTCGGGGGGGCAGGGTCTGCAGATGGGTCTGCACCCAGCTTGACGCCATGCTGGTCAACCAGACCGAGATCTGCACGAAGCCGGTCACCATGAGAATGACCGCCCAGACGGACGTGACGTTCGACTTGAACGGCAACTGCTCACCGTAGCCGGTGGTAGTCAGTGTCTCCATGACAAAGAGGAGCGCCTGGACCGGGGAGAGCGGCCGCCCTTCAAAACGGGCAAAGACGAACTGGGTGCCCACTGTCATCAACAGGATCAGTACGATCAACACGCCAAGGGCAGCCCAGAGCTTTCGCCGGGTGGTCAGGCTCCTCACCTCCTAGTGGAACGCCGGGGCGTATGAGATCTCGATCGCCTGCACCTGCCGCTGCCAGAAGCCGATCTCGCCCTGCCGCTCCGAGCCCTCCTGCTCGCGCAGCAGGTAGCAGAGGTGTGTGTGCCAGCGGGCATGGCAGTAGCGGATCGCCTCCTCGGCGATCGACGGCTGCCTCGCCACCAGTTCCCGCAGCCAGGTCTGGGCTGCCACCGGATTGGCAATGCCCCACTCCTGGTCGGCCAGAACCGCCTCGGAGAGCTCCACCAGGTCCGGGTCCAGGTGACTTAACGCATGGCGCAGCTCTTCGACTTGCTGCCGGGCGATATCATCCATCTGCCGGTTCTTGAACGCCTCCAGCGCCTCCTCGGCCAGGAGGACGAAGACCACCTGCTTCAAGCCCGAACCGCGATGCAGGTGCTCCAGGACCGCCCCGACCATGGCTGATGCGACATCATCTGCGGCCAGTCCCCCCTGCCCGGCGCCCAGGGCCGGGATCGCCAGGGTCCGCAGTTCCCGGTTCTCGGTCTCGTCCAGCACCCGGAGGGTCGCCAGGCGGGCGGCTTCGGCGGTGGCCGGGATCCGCCAGTGCGGAGTGATCACCGCATGGAAGATGTACCGAACGCCCCGGTCGGCCAACTGTCCGGGACCGGTGGCTACCACCTCGCCCGGCTCCAGGGGGATCCTCGTGCTGAACTGCTCCAGGTCCCGCTCCAATGCGGGACCGGCCCCGTGGGCGATCGCCTCGGAGACGCCGCCGGTGTGGGAGAGATGGGCATCGTCGGAGGAGACAATCGCCTCCACGCCCACTTCACTGATGTCGCCACGCAGGACCGTCACCTCGGTCCGACCGACGAAGTAGCTGGCATGGATGCGCGGCTCGCACCGGACCCGAGGGCCACGATCCAGCACCCGCCGGGCAGCCGTCTCCCAGAACTCCAGATAGCCCGTGGTACGGGCGATTAGCACGCGCCGCCCGAACTTACGCTCCAGCTCCTCGAGGAGCGGGCTGAGGTCGTCGTCCCCGTAGAGGACCCAGAGAACCTCCGGGCCCGTTGACCGGGCAAGTGCCTCGGAGAGGGCATCCATGATGGACTTGTCGGAGCCGCTGTGGCCAATGACGAGGATTGAGCGCCTGGAGGCGACATCGACCATGCGGTCGTACATGGCCTGCTCCAGGGCGGCGGTCTCCTCCACGGTGTGCTTGTGGTTGGTCATGAGGTAGTCACCGTGGACCTTGTAGACGACCGGCGCAGGACCATCGGCCAGCTTGCAGACCAGCTCTACATCACCAGCCACAGCGACATCGAGGCCGGCGAAGAGCATGGCTCGCTCAAGGAGCGGGTCAAAGTTTGTCGTAAAGGTCTGGCGGAAGAAGCCCCGACTGACGAACCGAGCAATGATCTCATGGCTCGCCGTGGGCCGCCGTCCCGTGAAGAACTGCTCCAGGTAGCGCTGGCGGCCCTCCGGGTCCCGGGCGATCATCTGGAGGGCGTCGGAGTATCGGGTGGAGTCGTTCTGGAGCAGCCCGTTGGCTGCAAGCCAGGCCTCCCGCTCCTCCGGGCTCGCCGGCAGACGCTTGTGGGCCCGGAAGAAGAGGTGTTCGGCCACCTGCGTCGCCACGCTCTTGATCTGGGGTACATCCTTCTTGGCCATGGGAATGCCGGCCTCGACCGACATGCCGGCGCCCACCAGGAGCGCCACCTTGGGACCAGGGCGCCCCAGTCGCTCAATGATCGTGCTCTGCGTCACATGCATGAACAAACACCTCCGGCAGAGGTTTCGCAGTCCGTAGCGCGTCTTCCTCCCGGCGGGGGCGCTGAGCCTGGCAGTACAGAGGAATGGTCGATTCCGATCACGAACTGGATCACCATCCATTGGAGAGGTGGGATCGCCCTGCAGTGCCATCGCTGTCAGCAATCGCTATCCGCTAACGTCAACTTCTGCACCCACTGTGGCACCGCTCTGCCTCAGTCACCCGCTGCCAGCCCTGGTGCGGTCCCCCCACCGCCTACACCCAGTGCGCCACCACCCGTTCGACGGGTCGTGCGAGGCGTGCCCCAGCCATCTATGCCGCAGCCCTGGCAGCAATCACCCGCTCCCACGAGCCGACACGGCAGCCGTCCTCTCCACGTCTGGCTGGTGGTCGCTGCCACCATCGCCCTGGTTGCGATCTTCATGCCGTGGTACACCCAGCAGGCCACGCACCGGGTCACCTGGACCGAGACGGGCTACGATTATGGCGAAGGCGGGCGCTCAACCTGGCATGTGCCTGTCGTCAGTTCTTCACCGTATGGCGGAGGGAACGGGGTCAACGTGCTCACCGTGGCCCTCGTCGGTACCGTCGGCGGTCTGGCCCTGCGCTACCGGAATGGCACATGGCCACGCTGGGCCTCCTACACCCTCCTGAGTGCGGTAGGGCTGACGCTCTTTGTCGGCCTGGTCAACCTGGCCTCCGACCCAAACCTCGGCCCACTCCTCTTTGCCGTGGCCGGCGGTGCGGCGGCACTGCCCGCCATTTGGACCCTCCGGCGACCATAACGGCGGCGAGCAAGGGAAAAACAGAGCGCCCCGCCAGCCTTCGCCGGCCGGTGCGGGGTGCTCTGTCCGTGCTCATGGGTCGGGCACTACTGCAGGAGCGCCTTCGCCTCATTCACCGCCTCTTTCACCATCTCAGATGGTGGGAGCTCCGGCTTGAGCCAGCCCTTCTTGATCGCCAGGGCGGTCACATGCTCCTGTTCGGTAAGGGCATCTTGCAGGTGGGTGAGTAGAATGTGGCGCATGTCGGGCGATGTGGAGCCCATCAGGGCGGCCAGGTAGGCTTGGGCCTTCCCCTTGGAGGCATCTACCAGGCCCATGCCAATCACCTTATTGTCGGGCTTCATGCCGGTCGCCTTGCCGATTGCGCTCATGACTGAGGTCATTTGCAGTCCCCCTCCGTTACTGTATGAGTTGGTGTTCTTTGCAGAAGGCCTCGAGTGCAGTCAAATGCGCCTTGCTCGTCTGGACGCAACTCTCCACCTGCTGCCTCAGTTCCTGGTCTGGGATCATGGGCAGGATCGCCTGGGACTGCTGAAGCCCCGTAGACTCCAAACGAATCAGGCCAGCCAGTTGGATCTGCTCCGCCACCGAAGGCATTCCCGTGGTGGTCACAACGCTCACTCCTCTCACTTTGCGGGTCGGAATCCAAAGGTAGTCTGCCCACGCCCCGCATTCTCCTGCACAATAACAAAGCGCTGCTCTCGACATGGAGAGCAGCGCCTTTACGTCTTTATTGTACCAGGAGATTCCAGATGCCGCAAGTCTGTTTTCTCGTTGTGGAACTCGCTATAATGACATCCTAACTACCGTGCCGCCAGATGAGGAGGATGCAGGTGATCGAAGGGAAGGACGCACTGCTGGCTGCCTGCCGTCAGCGCAAAATGAAGGTCAGCGAAGAGCCGGCGAACCTCCTTGAGACGACAATCCAGGCAAATGGCAACCTGGACGGCATGGAGGTCAACCTGGACGTGGCATGCATTTCCGGTATGCCCGGCGAGAGCGAGGGCTCGATCACATTCCAGGGCAACTTGACGCAACTCCTTGCGGTCCTGGCACGGATCTGGCCGACCCTGCCTGAGGTGCGCGAGGTGATATCCCCAGGCCGGAAGAGCTGGCCTGACTACCAGAAGCAGGCGAAGGATCCCGACTGAAAATTGACCCCCTGCGCACCTCCGCAGGGGGTTCACTCAACCTCAAGGTCCAATCGAGCCTCCCTCACTGGGGGACGGGCCCAGTGGGCTGCCCGGCTCCCCCGGCGACGTCGGGCCGATCGGCGCCCCGGGGATCCCCGGCCCCCGGATATAGGGCTCAGGTACCCCGGGTCCTGCCCGCTGGGCCCAGGGAGCGCCCAGGGGGCCTGCAGGCCCAACCGGAGCGCCGTACTGGGCGCCCGGGCGCGGCGAGGGACGGAACTGGCCGAGCCCGGCCCAACCGGGCGGCGCTATAGCCCCGGGCTCCACGGGCCGGATGCGGGCCCGCTCATCTCCCACCGCGGGGGCAGGTGCTGCCCCGGGAGCAGCCCCCTCGGCCGGAATCGCTGCGGGCGGGTAACCAAGGCCGGGCTGGTCCCCCCACCACCACGGGCGAGGCGAGTAGACCGCGCCCCAGAGCCACCGGGGCACCTGGCAGGCCTTGAGCGCCTGGCCGGTCATGGCATACCACCATCTGCAGTAGAAAGAAGGAGGCACAGGGTAATCCCCCCTGTGCCCATGCTATTCAGCTAGTCAACCATAAGCCGCCGGGCCTCCACGTTCACTTCTAACACGTTTAGCTCGGTCATGGTCGATATGTGCTTCGCCACCGCAGCCTGGGCCGCCTTGAGGACGTCGAAAATTCCGTAACCGTACCGCGGCATGATCTCAATCTCCACGAAGACGCCCTCGCGACCACTCTCAACGACGACCTTGCCGACCCGCCCGACACCATCAACCAGTTCGGCGGCGTGGGTGGCGATCGCGGCCACGACCGTATCAGCAATGAAGAACCTTCCCAGGCTGGAGAAGGTAGGCCGAACCACCGACTTCTCAATCGCCTCCGGGTCGACCTCGTGCTCCTTCTTAAAGAAGTAGCGAAGTGGATCGACCATGTAGCCGGAGAAGGTCTTCTTCACCTCGAAGGTGGGTGCCGGGATGACGTGCTTGCCGGCCTGCCGCTTGCGCCGGGCAAGCCGAATCTGCGCCGGGCTGGCGATCTCCTCGATTCGGACCGTCTTATCCGGATGCGGCAGATCGAGGGCATCGCAGATCTTGGTGATCATGTCATCCGATGTGCCCAGCACAAGAACCTTCTTGGGCTTCAGCGACCAGAGGGTGGAGCGGACCTCCTCACGATGGATGGAATCGTGGAAGATCGCCCGACGGACGGCGGCCATTTTGTTCTCCTCGCGCTTGGCGCTGGAGCCGGCGAGGATCTTGCCGTCGCGGTTGATCAGAAGCCCATCATCGATCACCAGCTCGCAGTGGTTCCGGTAGGCGACGATCTGGGCGCGGTGGCTCTTGCCGCTCCCCGCGGGGCCCACGAACGAGACCACCTCCACCCAGAACGCCCCCCTCCATCACCAGGTAGCTTCCAGCATACCCGACCGCTATTCGGCGGTCAACGTCAGGAACTCCTCGAGGTCGCCGTAGGCCACCTTCAGACCGCTCTCCCAGAAGTCGGGCCGGGTCAGGTCGACACCCAGGTGGCGCCGGCCCAGTTCCTCCACGGTCATGCGGCCGGTGTCACGCAGCAGTTCCACGTACTTCGCCTCGAAGGCCGGGCCCTCTTCCATGGCCCTGGCATAGATACCGGCGCTGAAGAGGTAGCCGAAGGTGTAGGGGAAGTTGTAGAAGGGGGCACCGGTAGCGTAGAAGTGGCCCTTCGACGCCCAGAAGAGCGGGTGGTAGGTCTCGAGGCTGTCCTGAAAGGCATCCTTCTGGGCCTGGAGCATCAGCTCGTTCAGCTCCGGGATCGAGAGGAGCCCCTTCGCCCTCCGCTCATAGAAGCGGGTCTCGAAGATAAACCGGGCATGGATGTTCATGAGGTATGCGGTCGCATCGCCCAGGCGGTTGGAGAGCAGGGAGATCTTCTCCGCCTTGCTCTTCGCCTCACGGATGGCCGCCGAGGAGACGATCAGCTCCGCAAAGGTGCTGGCGGTCTCGGCCACGTTCATGGCGTAGTCCTGGGAGAGGAAGGGCAGGTCGAACATGACCTGGCTGTGGTAGGCGTGGCCCAGCTCGTGGGCGATGGTGGAGACACCACCGGCGTCGCCGCTGAAGGTCATGAAGATCCGGTTCTGCTGACTCTCGGCGAAGGTGGTGCAATAGCCGCCAGGCGCCTTGTTCGGCCGGTCCTCCACCTCGATCCAGCGATTCTGGAAGGCGCTCCGGGCGAAATCGGCCAGGCCGGGGCTGAACGTCCGGAACTGCTCTTCAATAAAGGCTGCGGCTTCATCGTAGCTGACCTTCCGGTCGGCTTCGTTGACCGGGGCATCGAAGTCATACCAGGCCATCTTGGGAACGCCCATCAACTTCGCCTTGCGGTCCAGGTACGTCTTCATCTTGCCCTTAGCGGACCAAACAGCGGCCCACATGGCATCGAGCGTTGCCTGGCTCATGCGGTTCATGTTGAGCGGCTCCTTCAGGACAGAGTCCCAGCCGCGATGCCTGTAGAGGTTGAGCCGGAAGCCGGCCAGGTGGTTGAGCGAGTGGGCGATCAGTTCGGCCTCCTTGCCCCAGGCCTCTTCCCACTTGGTGAAGAGTTCCTGCCGCTTGGCCCGGTCAGGGTCGGAGAAGCGATTGGAGGCCTGGCCGACCGAGAGGTCCTGCCCCTCGAAGGGGATCGTGATCCGCCCGACGACGGTCGAGTAGAGGGTATCGAGGGCGTGGTAGCCGTCGGTGGCCAGGTCGGTGGCGAGCAACTCCCGCTTGGTGTCCATCTTCTCGGCGGCCCGCTCCCGGCGCTCGGCCAGGGAGAAGGCGACCGGCTTGATCCGCTCATCGGCCAGGATCGTCTCCCAGCGATCGGCCGGCATCTGGCTGATCCGGTCCTCGATCAACGTGAACAGCGACTGGTTCGCCGCGAAAAGCGACTGGATGCGGCCGTAGAGGATCACGGCCTGCTTGTCGCGCACATCTTGCGACATGAGGCAGTAAACCTGCGAGCCGGCCTCGTTCAACCGCTTCCAGGCCAGGTCCGCATCGGCCATGAGTGCTGCCCAGTCGTCGGCGGTAGCGCCCAGCGAGGCAGCCCGCTGCTGAAGGCTGGTCATCTGCTGTTCCAGGTTCTCAATGTAGGTGAGCAGGGCGGGCGACTGGCTGCCGCCTTCAAAGAAGGAGTCGAGGTCCCAGGTCTGGTTCAGCGTGGTTGCCATAAGGATCCATCCTTTCCCGCGGGGCCGGATTCGGTCAGGTGCAGGAACTCGGCCACGTCAGCCCCGACCAGCGCCAAGGCGGCCTGTTCCTCCACCGTCATACGCCCTGTATCTCTTAGCAAGTTCAGGTATTTCGGCTCGAAGGCCGGACCTTCCTCCACCGCCCTCGCATAGATACCGACGCTGAAGAGGTACCCGAAGGTGTACGGGAAGTTGTAGAAGGGCTCGTCGGTCCAAGCCGTCCAAGTCCCGGGTCTGGGGAAGGGCATCGATCATTCCTTCTTGTGCAAGGCACACCCCCGGCTGGAGGGAGTACCATGGAGTATCCTTGCAGTGCCGGACGCGGAGGGACGCAGATGTGCGGAATCACTGGTTGGATTGACTGGGAGGTAGACGTGTCGCAACAGCGGCCAACCCTGGAGGCCATGGCGGCGACGCTCGCCCTCCGGGGACCCGATGCGATTGGCTTCTGGCTCTCGCCCCACTGCGGCTTCGGCCACAGACGGTTGACGGTGGTCGACCCGGAGGGCGGTGGGCAGCCCATGATCCGTCAAATGGGCGATCGCACCTATGTAATCTGCTATAACGGTGAGCTGTACAACACCGCAGATCTTCGGGGGGAGTTGGAAGCCCGGGGCCACACCTTCCGGTCACACTCGGACACCGAGGTGCTGCTGATGGCCTACATCGAATGGGGGCCGGCCTGCACGGAGCGGCTGAACGGCATTTTCGCCTTCGGCATATGGGATGATGCGGAGCAGCGGCTCTTCATGGCCCGGGACCGTCTGGGTGTCAAACCTCTCTTCTACGCGCAGCGTGGCAGCGCCTTCCTCTTCGGCTCGGAACTGAAGGCGGTGCTGGCGCATCCGGCGGTGGAGCCAAGGGTGGACGCCGAGGGCCTGGCTGAGGTCTTCTACCTCGGCCCCTCCCGGACACCGGGGCACGGGGTCTATGCCGGCGTACACGAATTGCGCCCGGGGCGCTGGCTGATACACGACGCCCGCGGGACCCGGGTCGGGGAGTACTGGCGGCTCGAGTCGTGCGAGCACACCGATGATCTGGAGACCACAGCGGAAAAGGTGCAGTGGCTCCTCCGGGATTCGATCCGGCGACAACTGGTGGCCGATGTGCCGGTGGCGACCCTGCTCTCGGGCGGCCTGGACTCCAGTGCGATCACTGCCTTCGCCGCCGACGCCTTCCACTCCGAGGGGCTGGGCACGCTTCACACCTGGTCGGTCGACTACCGCGATAACGACAAGCACTTCCAGTCCCACGCCTTCCAGCCCGACCCCGATGCCCCCTTCGCCTTGCACATGTCCGAGTACCTTGGGACAGTGCACCATGACGTGGTGATCGACACGCCCCAACTGGTCGAGGCGCTGGTTACGGCAACGGTGGCCCGGGATCTGCCGGGCATGGCCGATGTAGACGCCTCGCTCTACCTCTTCTGCCGGGAGATCAAGAAGGAGGCGACCGTGGTCCTCTCCGGCGAGTGCGCCGATGAGGTCTTCGGCGGCTATCCGTGGTTCCGTGAGGTCTCCGCGCTGAACGGCCTGACCTTCCCCTGGATCCGGATGCTGCCGGAGCGGGTTCGCTTGCTGAAACCGGGCCTGACGGGGTCGATAAAGGCAGAGGAGTACGTAGCGCAGCGCTATGCGGAGACGATGGCCGAGGTACCGCGACTGGCGGGTGAACCGGAGTTGGAGGCCCGCCGGCGGGAGATGTTCTACCTGAACCTGACCTGGTTCATGAATACGCTGCTGGACCGGAAGGATCGCATGTCCATGGCGGCCAGCCTGGAGGCCCGAGTACCCTTCTGCGATCACCGGATCGTGGAGTATGTCTGGAACATTCCATGGGAGATGAAGATGCACGACGAGCGGGAGAAGGGGATCCTGCGGATGGCGCTCAAGGGACACCTCCCGGAGGAGGTCCGGATGCGCCGGAAGAGCCCCTACCCGAAGACCCACAACCCGAACTACTTCCGGGCAGTCCGGGAGTGGGTGCTCCAGATCCTGGCTGATCCGAACGCCCGGCTCCACGATGTTGTGGATGCAGATGCAGTCCGGGAGTTCGCCCGGCAGGAGCAGGCGGCGACGGGGCTGCCCTGGTTCGGCCAACTCATGGGCGGGCCGCAGTACCTCGCCTTTCTGGGCCAGGTGGAGATCTGGTTGCGCCGGAACAAGGTACGGCTGGTGTAAAGCGAAGCCCGGGAGCGTTTGTGCTCCCGGGTCTTGCTGTCCAGTCGACGACCGGGGCTCGTTACTCGGACCGAGTCTACAGACTTGCGTGCGTCGTGTGAAGGGCGGTGAGCAACTGCTCCCGTAGCCGTACCAGGCGGATATCCCCCCGGTTCCGGGGCCGGGGCAGGTCGACCTGTACCTCCTGCACGATCTGGCCGGGCCGGTGGCTTAGGACGACGATCCGGTCAGCCAGGTAGACCGCCTCCTCCATGTCATGCGTGATCAGCAGCATGGTCTGGCCCAGCTCGGCCTGGAGGGCGAGGAGTTCGTCCTGCATGGCCGCTCGAGTCATGGCGTCGAGGGCGCCGTAGGGCTCATCGAGCAGGAGCATCTCCGGGTTGACCACCAGGGCCCGGGCGACCGAGGCCCGCTGGCGCATGCCTCCCGAGAGCTGGCTGGGGTAGTACGCCTCAAAGCCCTTGAGGCCGACCAGGTCCAGCACGGCGTCGACCCGATGCCGGCGCTCGCCCGCCGGGACGCCGGCCAACTCCAGGCCGAAGCCGACGTTCTCGGCCACGGTCCGCCAGGGGTAGAGCGCATGCTCCTGGAAGAGGAGGGTCCGGTCAGGGCCGGGGCCGGTGACTGGGCGCTCCTTGTAGCGGACCTGCCCCTCGTCGGGTCGCTCCAGCCCCGCAACCATGCGGAGCAGGGTGGACTTTCCGCAGCCGGACGGACCAACGATCGCCACGAACTCGCCGGCGTTCACGGTCAGGGAGACATCGCTCAGGACCTCGAGCCTGCCGAACCGCTTGCTGACGTTCTCGATCTGCACCGTATTAGCCACGCTGCTCACCCCCTGCGCTGCGCCAGTGGAGCAGGCGATGCTTCACCCGCTCCAGCAGCAGGTTGTCAATCAGGGCCGCCGAAGCGCCCACCACCAGAATTCCGGCCAGTACGCCCGCCATGTCAGCAATCTCGCCGGCGTAGCTGATCGTCCAACCGAGGCCGGCGCTGGCCCCACTGACCATTTCCCCTGCGATCAGGTTCCGGTAGGCGTTGCCGAAGGAGACCTGGGCGCCCGTGATCCCCGAGGGCATGACCTCGGGTAGGTAGACCTTGGTCAGCACCTGCCAGCGGGAGGCGCCCATGACCCTCGCGAGCTCAATGTGGGTCCGGCTCACTCCCTCG
This sequence comes from Symbiobacteriaceae bacterium, assembly GCA_041690255.1. GTDB lineage: Bacteria > Bacillota > Sulfobacillia > Symbiobacteriales > Symbiobacteriaceae > JAWLHU01. Next base: position 12,539 of record JAWLHU010000022.1, on the reverse strand, counting down.
GTACCGTTTAGCACAGAAAGAGCCATAGGAAAGAAGGTAGCCAATGCCACAACCACCATGACGGGGATGTTGCCGAAGTCGAAGAGGAGGATCAGGAAGGGGATCCAGGTGATCGGCGGCACCGACTGCAGCAGGGAGATTAGGGCCCGCAGGTAGCGACCAAAGGAGCGGGAGAGGCCGGCCAGGAGGCCGAGGAAACCGCCCAGCAAAGCCCCAAGCGCATACCCCACGCCCAGGCGCAGGAAGGAAGGCGCAATCTGGATGATCAACTCACCGCTCTTCAGGCCGGTGACCAGCCGCTCTATCGTTCGGGGGATCCCCGGCAGAAAGAACGGGGGGAGGAAGAGCGAGGCGACCTGCCAGACCAGGAGGATCGAGGCGAGTGCGGCCAGGTAGGCTGCCTGTCTCTTCATGACGCTAGTTCCCCTTAGCCGCCGTGGGCTGGCTCTGCTGCCAGGTCAGGTCGAGCAGGGACCGGACCTCTACCGGCTGCTTCAAAGCGCCCTGGTCCATCATCATGGTGACGATCTCTTCCATCCGCTTGATATCATCCTCGCTGATATCCCAGTGGAACTTCTGGGTCTCGATCGCCTTCTGGATCACCTCCACCGCAGGAAACTTGCCCGACGGACCGGTCAACTCCCCCTCCGCCACGAAGCGCTTGTAGATCAGATGGGCGGCCTCCTTGGGCTTCTCCCGCATCATCTCCATGGCTTGCTTCTGGGCGGTCAGCAGCCGGTCGATCGCGTCGCGGTCATCCTTCAGTTCCTGGCCGGTGGTGATCACCACCATGCACGGGAAGGGCCAGACCTTGCCGATCTCGTAGATTGCTTCGGCTTCCAAGGTCGTCTTGGCGATCTGCTCGTACGGCTCGAAGACGAAGGCGGCGTCCACCTGACCGGCGGCCAGCGACTGCACCGCCTGGGCGGGCTCCACGTAGACCATCGTCAGGTCGGCGCGGGCCAGGTTCGCCTGGGGCAGCACGACACCGTTCAGGACGAGATCGGCGGTGGAGCCGGCCTTCTGAGAGGCGAGCCGCTTCCCCTTCAGATCGGCCACTGTCATGATCTCGCTGTCCTTGCGGACGAGGATCGAGTGGTAGCCCATCTGGGCACCGCCGACCACCTTCAGGTCAGCCCCCTGGGCAGCCCAGGAGACAGCGTTCGTGAAGCCGAGCACGCCGGCGTCCAGCTTGCCGCCCACCAGCGCTTTGATCAAATCAGTACCGCTGGAGAAGAGGACCAGTTCAACATCGAGCCCTTGCTGCTCATAAAGTCCGGCGTCCTTGGCCAGCATGGCCTGGGCATCATCCATGACGTTCAGGTAGCCGACCTTGAGCGCCTGCTTCGCGGCCGGAGCGGCCGGCGTTGCGATGGCGGCCGGGGCTTCGGTCTTGGCAGGCGCCTTAGTGCTCGTAGAGGCGCCCCCGCAGGCGGTGAGGGCAAACAGAGCGACTAGCAGGGATGCTACGAGGCGAAGCGAGTTGCGCATGGAAACATCCTCCTGTATTCCTTAGTAAACCGATCGGAAATACTATTTTTCCTTGTCTGGTTGATCATAAGGCCAGCTGAGTCCCCTTGTCAACGGGTTGACAGAGGGGGCAGCAGCAAGTAATATCATGTAATCAGATCGGAATAATGATATTTTCCTGGAGGGTTATCATGCGATACAACTCGGTGCTCGAAATGATCGGTCAGACGCCGGTCGTCCGCCTGAACCGCGTGCCGCATCCCGGCGGGGCTGAGGTCTGGGTGAAGCTGGAGGGGCGCAATCCGGGCGGCTCGGTCAAGGACCGGGCGGCGGCAAACATGATCCGCCGGGCCGAGGCAGAGGGCAAGCTTATTCCCCGTCAGTCTACGGTGATTGAGCCGACCTCGGGAAACACCGGCATTGGTCTCGCCCTGGTCTGCGCCGTGAAGGGCTACCGGTGCATCATTACCATGCCGGAGAACGCCACCGCGGAGCGGGTGAAGTTACTGCAGGCCTACGGAGCGGAGGTCCATCTGACCCCGGCTCCCCTTCGCATGCAGGGCGCAATCGACAAGGCAGTGGAGCTGGCGGCGGAAGTAGAGCACCCGTTTATCCCCCAGCAGTTCGAGAACACGGCCAATCCTGATGCCCACCGGGCAACGACGGCCGGCGAGATCCTGGAGCAGATGGAGAGCAGGCTGGACCTCTTCGTGCTGACCGCCGGCACGGGCGGCACGGTGACGGGGACGGGCGAGGTGCTCAAGCAGCATCTGCCGGATTTGCAGATTTACGTGGTAGAGCCGGCCTCCTCGCCTGTGCTGGCAGGTGGCCAACCAGGGCCACATAAGATCCCGGGGACGGGGCCGGGCTTCATTCCGGCAGTGCTGAACCGCTCGATCTACGACCGCATCTGCCATGTGACCGACCAGGAGGCCCAGGAGATGGCCCGCCGTCTCGCCCGGGCAGAGGGCTTGCTGCTGGGGGCATCGGCGGCCGCAGCGGTCCATGTCGCGATCGAGCAGGCGCGCCTGTTGCGCCCGGACCAGCGGGTGCTGACCATCGCCCCGGATGGCGGCGAGCGGTACCTCTCCTCTGACCTTTTCGGCTAGATCCTCCGGGGCCCGCACGGTTCGACTCCCCGCTGGTATTTCGCCCAGGAATGGCGTACGATAACGGATACGAAGGCGCCAACAGGAGGCCCATCCGTATGCTAACCCTGGTCTTCCGTCACCTGGAGCCTGTCCCTGTCCCTGTGCTCGATCTGGACCAGGTGGCGGGGCAGACCGCAGCGCTGTTATCGGACCTGACCCAGGCCGAAGTGATCACCACCGTTACACCGATTCTCGGCCCCGACGGGAGCGAGGTTGCGCGACGGATCCGCTGGAACACGTACAACACCCGAGACCGACTTGTCCTGGTCACCACCTGGCACGTTGGCCAGGGCCTGGTGATTGTTGATGCGGTTCGTGCCGCGATCGAGTTCCACCGCTTCACCGGCATCTGGACGATCTGCCGGCAGGCGGGGCTGGCGGGGTACCGCTGGGCAGGGGCCTGGTGGGCTGGGGAGACCGATCCGGTCCTGGATAACCTCTGGTTCCACGACTCCGGCGAGCTGGCGAACATGGAGGATGGCTTCATGCCGCCCATGGGGCGCCAGGATCTGCCGGGCGGCCTCGTGCTGGAATGGCTGCATCCATCGGTGCGGATCATGAAGCGGCTGGTCTATTTTGCAGAGGACTGTAAGATCGATTGGGAGTCGCTGATCATTGAGGACCTCATGCGGGACACGGAGGTCTCGTATCTGGAACTGCGGGAGGGACGGAACACGGTAGCCCTGGCTCGCGTGATCCGCGAGACCTACCTTCCCGGCATGGATGGTTACGACCCGCGCTCCCCCCGTCCCGCTGTGGAGTTTGAGATTGAGTCGCTGGAGGTCCACCCGGACCACCAGGGCAAAGGGTACGGGGCGGTTCTCGTGGCCGAGGTACAGCGGCTGCTGCGCCCGGTCTCCACGCTCGATACGTACAGGCGGGCAGAGAAGTTCTGGGAGCGGATGGGGTTCACGCGGAATTCTCGCCGCTCTTCCCGTGAGGACTCCAACATCTTCGAGTGGACCCCGGTGACGGGACCGCAGAGGGTCTACCGGACACCCGATGAGGCATAGGACACCAGGGCAGGGAGTCATCGCTCCCTGCCCTGGTCGGTTATCCAGCTAGAAGCGCACCATGGACTCGCGCCGGAGTTGAAGCGACGCCAGCCAGGTCAGGGAAGCGCCCATCAACACGGTGGAGACGACGACGGAGAGCCCCTGCGCTGGAGAGACCGAGGCTCCATCCAGCGAGAGTCGCACCGTGAGCAGGGCGTTCAGCCCGGGAACCATCCAGAGGAGGCCGTGCCCGGCCCCGGCGGGCAGTTGGGCCGAGAGGTAGACCAACCCGACACTGGCCAGGTTGAGCGGAATCATGATCAGAGTTGCCTCCCGCAGCGACCGGGCTGCCAGGCTAATGAGAAGGGCCGGGCCGCTCAGCAAGAAGGAAGCGACCGTCCCCAGCAGCAGAATGGGCAGAAGAACGGCACCAGGCTTGGGCACCCCGAGCCCGCCGCCCCACAGAAGCACCCTGGACAAGTGCAGCGACGACGGCAGCTAACAGACCGGCGACCGTCACGGCCACGATTTTTGCTCCAGCCAATACAAAGGGGGAGACGGGAGTGACAAGCACCAGCTCCATGGTCTTTCCTTCCTTGTCGCCCGCCCCTAATTCGGCTGCGGCTCCCGTTACGCCAATCGCCGGCACGGTCACCAGCATGGTCAGCAGAACCAGGATCATCTCGTCCGCCGCAGGTTGCGGGTGTCGAGCGAACGAGACGGAGGGGAGCCCATCAGCCACACCGAGGCGCTTTGCCTCGCGGGCCATGAAGGTGGCCACGAACTGAACGGCTTGGTTATTCCCTTCCTCCACAAAGAAGTGCGGGCGCCCATACCCGTTCTGCTGCCGCTCCGTGACCACTCCAAGTGGGAACCGCCCGGCGATTACCGCTGCTTCGGGTGAGGGGCTCTCCACCAACGTGAGACCCGCCCGGATTAGCTCATCCGTCACGTGGGCCGGCAGTTCACCGGCGTACACAACGGTCCTTATGCCCTCGTCATCCCCTCCGCCGGTAAAGCTTCGACCACTGACCGCGCCGCAGAGAAGCGCCATGGCGAGGACGATCCAGAGGGTTCGACGGTCACGGAAGGTCAGTCGGATCTGGTGACGGAGTGCGGCCCGCCAGAGAGTCCGTCTGTTCTGCATGGCTCTCCCCCCTGCCTTCGCCGGCATGAATGATCAGATCGCTGAGCCACGCGGCAGATGGGATCAGCCTGCGATCCCCCTGCCAGAATGTCCGACCCCGGTGCAGGACCAGAATCTCGTCGCAGACTCGGAGTGCCTGGTGCATATCGTGGGTACAGAGGAGAATGGTGCTCCCAGACTCATGCAGGGTACGAATGAAGCGCTCCAACGCATCGGTCGACGCGACATCCAGTCCGCTGGTCGGCTCGTCCAGGACAAGGATCTCAGGCGCATGCGCCAACGCCCGAGCAATAGCCACCTTCTGCTTCATGCCCTTGGACAGCCTCCCACCGAGTTGGCGAAGCTCGCCGGCAAGCCCCAGCTCGGTGAGAAGTGCGCGAGCCCTCTCGGCCACTGCCTGTTCATCGCCGTAGTAATCGGCTACCAGCATGACGTTCTCCCAGACGCTCAGTTGCTCGTAGAGCGCTGTCTCGCTCGGCACCACACCAAGCAAGCGCCTGCCATCCTCCGGAGCGGTCACCATGTCGTGTCCGCCCACCTGCACCCGCCCACTCGTTGGCTTCCATACCCCGGTCAACAGGCGAATCGTCGTGGTCTTGCCTGCCCCGTTCGGCCCCAGCAACCCCATGATTCGGCCCCGCCCTACACGGAGAGTCAAGGCGTCGAGGATCTGGCGGTCACCGATCACCTTGGTTACGCTACTGAACTCGATCACGCGCAACACCCCCATGTTGGCGGATCAGCTATCATTTAACACTCTCTATTACGTGTCAATGGCGGAAAAGGTTCGACGCTGTTCGGCTTCCGAGCGATCCGGCGGGCGCGAAAAGGCCCGGGAAGGCTTCTCCCGGGCCCTGACTCAGGATTTGAGCATCTTAAGGACAGACCGACACTGCGGACAATGCGTGTCAGTGGGACGCCCACGGAACTCCCTGCGGCAGGTCGCGCACCGCTTCTCCGCACGCCTGGCAAGCTCTCGCACCTCACCTGCGACCATGGCTTCGACCGGGATCGGCTCCTCTCCAATCGCCCGCGTTGGGCAAAGCTGAACGCATGTGTTGCAGCCCACGCAAGCCGCGGGTTGGTGACTCAGGACCCACTCACCGTTCTCCTCAACCTTGGTCAAGGCACCGGTCGGGCAGAAGGAGACACAGATCGGACAGCCCGTACAAGCGTCACTGACAACCCGGCCCTTCCAGGGGCCTGCCGGCATAACCGCATCGGTTGCTACCCCTTCAGGGCTCACCTGGCGCAACCACCGGACTCGCCGCGCAGGAACCTTCGATGGGAGCTTAGCGAAATTGATCGTCCGCTCCGGCACAAACTGCTTGGCCACCTGGATTGACTCCGCCCGCCAGAGGCTGAACAGATCCCGGCGGCTCAGACTACGGCCAGATGCCGTCTGGTCGGTCTCCAAATCGGATTGCCTGACCAGGCGTAGGGTATGGCTGCTTCCCATAGCCGTCAATGCTTCCTGGGCAGCGTCGACCGCCCTCCCGGCCAGCGCTCCGCCCTCCCGCCAGGGACACGCCTCGCAGTCACCACTGACCAACTCGAAGCTCTCCCGCTGAAGTCCCATGCCGATCAGGTGATCTGTGCTCAGGTAGCCCAGGCAGGGCACCTGGGCGCCCGATCCAGCCACCTTGGAGCAGGACACCGTGGCTGCGTTCAGGATAGCAGCTTCATCCACACCACGAATCGAGACGGCCGAAGTTGGGCATACCCCTACGCAGAGGCCGCATCGGGTGCATGTGCCGGAATCGACCTGAACCTTCCCCTCGGATACGGTCAACGCCCCAACCGGGCAGAGATCGACGCAGGCTCGACAGGCTGCACGCTTGTGTCTGGCTGCCAGACAAGCCTGGTGGTCAATCAAGACCGGTTCCGGATCAATCAGCTTTAGCAGACTCTCCAGGTTGAACAGACACCGCACCCCCTATCCTGCGTGGCTTCCTCTCTACTGTACGGCGAAAGCCGGTCCAAGCGGTATAGAGAGACGGGCGGATTCGCTTTCCGGCTTGACAGGCACTTTAGACTACCTGAGCGTAACCTTTGTGGTGGTCTCTCCGTTTATCATGTCAGTATGGTCTCAAGGGGGTCATTTACATGCGGCGTTCCTCTTCTATTCTGATGATGACACTGCTCGTCATGAGCCTTTTCATGGCAGGGTGTTCTACCTTGTTCGACTCAAGAACCCCAAGGGTGGTGGAGACCGTCAAGGTCCCGACCACCCAACCCGGTCAGCCTGCGGCCCCGGTAACGCCAGCTCCTGCTCCTGATCCGAAAACGCCAGCCGTTCCGTCCACGCCTACCTTCCCAGGCGACATGCAAGCCCTGGAGGCTGCCCTGGCAGAGCCATCGCCCCTCACCTACAAGATCATGTCGATCGACACGCCGAAGGGGACAGACCTGGACGCCTACCTGGATCTGTACCTTGAGCAGAAGGGAAGCCCGAGCCGGAACGAGATCTGGCTGCTGATCTTCCCCAACGACAATCACAACATTCGCTTCGTCATGGGCGCCCTGCTCTTCGAGAAGAAGGTATCCGTCCAGCGGATGCTGGAGGTGGTCCGGGGTGATTATCTGCCCCAGGCCCGTACCGGCGATCCGGCTACCGGTCTGGCCACGCTGATCCGCAGCGTGAACCAGAGCGTAAAGTAGTATTCCACGGCCGTGGCCCTGCCCGCATCACCAACGGGCAGGGCCCGTTCTTATCCGCGTGTGACCAACCCTTCGTCGGGCAGGTGAGCCCCAGCCCGTAGGAAGTCCCGGAACCAGTAAGCGCTCTCCTTCCAGTATCGGTTCTGTGTCGCAAAGTCAACGTAGATCAAACCGAAACGCTTGGAGACCCCGTGGTGCCACTCCAGATTGTCCAGGAACGACCAGACATAATAGCCCTGCACGTTTACGCCATCGGCCAGAGCACGGCCTACCGCCCGAATGTGGGAGTCGAGGTAGGCAATCCGCTCCTGGTCGACGACACGCCCATCCGGCTGGAGTTGATCCGTAAAGGCCATGCCGTTCTCGGTCACGATCAGTGGGATCTTCCCGTACTCCTGGTCCATGCGGCGAAGGAGCTTATAGAGCCCCTCGGGGTAAATCTCCCAGCCCATGTCGGTCAACGGCCCGGTCTGCGGCTCCACCTGCGCAAATCCGGTGAAGAGGTTCCACGGGTTGGCCCGGTGCAGAACGCGGCTGTAGTACTGAACACCGAGGAAATCGATCGGCTGAGCGATTAGCTCCATGTCACCATCCTGCACACGAGGCGCCGCGCCCCTCCACTTATACCACTGCCAGATGTCCGATGGATAGTGGCCCTTCAGCACCGGATCCATGAACCAGCGGTTGATCATCCCATCGGCCCTGTTCGCCGCCGCCAGGTCTTTAGCTCGGTCGCTCACCGGTTCGTGCACCCAGAGGAACTGGGTCAGACCGATCTTGGCCCCGGTCGGGGCGACCTGCCGGAATGCCTTGACCGCTTCTCCATGGGCTATCAGCAAATGATGCGCGGCCTGCATGGCCGTAAAGGGCCGCCGGAACCCGGGTGCGTGCTCGCCAGTCAAGTGGCCGAAGGCAGCCGCACAGAAGGGTTCGTTCAGAGTCATCCAGAGATGGACCTCCGCACCGAGGGCATGGTACATCGTCGCGGCATACGCTGCAAAGTACCGGGCGGTCTCCCGGTTGAGCCAACCACCCCGGTCCTGAAGCCCCTGAGGTAGGTCCCAGTGGTAGAGCGTGAGTGCTGGGCGAATGCCGCGCTCGCCGAGCGCATCGACCAGGCGACGATAGAAGTCGAGCCCCTTCTGATTCGGGCTTCCGTCGCCGTTGGGGAAGATGCGAGGCCACGAGACCGAAAAGCGGTAGGTGCCCACGCCCATCTCGGCCAGAATCGCTACATCTTCAGCCCACCGATGGTAGTGGTCGCTGGCCACGGTCAGGGCATCAGGGCCACCCAGCACCTTGCCCTGTCTGGCGAAGCGGTCCCAGATTGACTCGCCCTTGCCATCGGCCGTGGCACCGCCCTCAATCTGGGCCGCCGCAGTGGCAACACCCCAGTCAAAGCTCTCCGGAAAGCGCATATCCGTCGCTCCTTGTGTTGTCATTAGAGGATCGAATGGGTGTTGACTCGAATTACTACGGGGTTCTTACTTTTGGGGGAGTGTCATATTCATGCCGAAGACTTACCTTGCCTTGGTCCGTCATGGTGTGACGGACTGGAATTATGAAGGTCGGGCCCAGGGCCATACGAACATCCCCCTGAACGCCGAGGGGCGCCGCCAGGCAGAGGCGGTAGCCGTGCGCCTCGCCACCGAACCCTGGGATCACATCTACAGCAGCCCGCTTCTACGTGCCCGAGCCACGGCGCAGGCGATTTGCCGGCGCACCGGTCACGAGCCGATTCTCGAAGCACGACTCGTGGAGCGAGACATGGGGGTCGCCGAGGGCACGATCGAGCCAGAGCGGCAGCTTCGCTGGCCAGGAGCGACATGGAACTCGCTGCCCGGCCTGGAGACGAATGAGCACCTGGCCCAGCGCGGGCTTGAGGTCTTTACGGAGATCGCGCGGCGCCATGAGGGCCAGCGGGTGATCTGTATCTCCCACGGTGCGATGATCAACGCTTTCCTTCGAGCCATCGTACCGCCATCTGCCACCCCGCCTTCGCTGACCGCTCAGCGAAACACCGCCATTACCGGCGTCTGGTACGATGGCCTCCAGTTTGAACAGGTCGGCTCACCGGAGTTTCGGCATCTACTGATCGATGGGGTGGAGTACACCGGCGAGAAGGGGCGGCTGGCCTTTGAAGCGAACCGTGTGGGGCTGCCCGGGGTACATCTCCCCCCTGCCGAGGCGGAGGCTTTCATTCACAACGCTACCGCTGTTGAGAGCGCCTGGGCTGATAACCTCCTGGTCGGGTACGCCCGCGCCTTCACCGATCGGGTCCTCTACGGCTATATTGATGTGATCTACACCCTGCCCGGGTATGAACATGTGCGAAGTGTACTGATCAGCCGACTGGAGCAACGGAATCCAGGCATTGCGTTCAGGATTCTCCCTACCCTGCTCGAAGAGCGCTCTGGCGCCTAGGTTCGTTATGCAACACAAAAAGGCCTGCTGCCAGTGGTTTGGCAGCAGGCCGCTTTTCGTTTAACTCAGTCGTGGCCGGTCAGAACGGCCTCGGCTTCCGCAGTCAGGTGCTCGGGCATGAGCTTGTTGAGAACAATGCCAACCAGGGCGGCAAGAGCCAGGCCACTGATCTGGAATCCCTTGATTGAGACCGCAGCGCCACCAAGACCCATGACCAGGATTACCGCGGCGATGACCAGGTTCCGGCTATTTGTGAAATCCACCTTCGCCTCGACCACGGTGCGGATACCGACGGAGGTAATCATGCCGAAAAGGATGATGGAGATGCCACCCTTAACGGGGTCTGGGGTAACCTGGAGCAGGGCGCCGAGTTTGGAGATGAACGCCATGACGACCGCGAAGCCGGCCGCAATCCGGATGATACCCGGGTCGTAAACCTTGGTCACCGCCAGGACACCGGTGTTTTCGGAGTAGGTGGTGTTGGCCGGGCCGCCAAGCAGGCCGGCCAAAGTGGTAGCGAGTCCGTCACCCGCCAGGGTCCGATGGAGGCCCGGGTCACGGATGAGATCCTTTCCGATAACCGCTCCGTTCGTGGTGATATCACCAATATGCTCCACCATGGTGACCAGAGCCAGCGGAGCAACCAGGGAGATGGCCGACAGGCTGAACTTGGGCAGCATGAGCGGCGGAAGGGCGAAGAGAGGTGCCTCGATCAGCGGGGTCCAGTCGACCTGCCCGAAGGCGATGGCGGCGACGAAGCCGACGATCACACCGCTCATAATAGGGAGCAGCTTGAAGAACCCCTTCGCGTAAACCGCGGTCGCCATGACGGCGAGCAAGGTGATGATCGCCACCGGCCAGTGGACGGTGGACTGGCTGATCGCAACCGGGGACAGGGTCAGACCGATGACCATGATCATGGGACCGGTGACAACGGGTGGGAAGAAGCTCCGAATCCGGTCGACACCGAAGAGCCAGACCAGGCCGGCCAGAACCAGGTAAACAAGACCAGCTACCATAATGCCACCGGTTGCGTACTCGAGTCCCTCGCTCTTGGAGATCGCTTGAATGACGGCGATGAAGGCGAAGCTGGAACCCAGGAAAACGGGTACCTTCCCCCCCGTCACGAGATGGAAGAGGAAGGTTCCGAGACCGGCAGAAAGCAGCGCAACTGAAGGATGAAGACCGGTCAGAAGAGGGACAAGAACCGTGGCGCCGAACATGGCTAGCGTGTGCTGCAGACCGAGGATGAACCGCTGAGACGTGGAGATTTGAGTCGTCATTCAGCCATACCCCCTGTTTTGTAGTGTGGCCCTGCGACGCAAGAAAAAGACCCCTTACCGGCGTAGGCAAGCGGTCGCGTGGCAGCCACACCCATGAGGGCACAGCCAACCATGTGACCTTGCCAGTCTCACAGGACTGACTTAAAGGTCGCCGGTATGTAGTTCTGGTACAGTCTATCACATTCGATACGGCTCCGCTACCCCCTTCATTCAAGGGGCTATTCCGGTTACTTATGCGACGTAACCTAAGAGGATTCGACAGCAGTGCCAAGCGCCTGTCGAAAGTTTTCTGGGACAAATCGACAGGGTTTGGAAGGAATTTCAAGTCGGAACTAAGGATTTCTCCTATAGGGAAGGAAGGGGGAATCGAAATGGAGGAAGGGCGAACGACAGTTATCATCGCCAATGATAATCACTCAGAGCGCCAGAGGTTGCTTGACCAGTTTGACAGCATGTCTGACTTTGTCGTGATTGGCGAGGCACGAAACGGAACCGAAGCGGTAGAACTGGTCCGCGCTTTGCGGCCGGATTTGCTGGTTCTTGACGATGTTCTGCCCAACCTGGACGGTCTCGGAGTATTGGCGCACCTGGACGAAGAGCGGAGACCAGCGGTACTCGTGCTCATGTCCTGTGCTAAGGATCAGTTGGTTCAGTACTACTACGACATGGGCGCCGACTACTGCCTCTTACGGCCGTTTGCCGCGGAACTCGTTGTCGAGCGAGCGCTTCTGGTCTCCGGAAGACCGATCTCAGGGTCATCATCAGGGCTGCAGGCTGCGCCTAGTCCCAGAACCATTGCAGAGTTGTTGCGGCGCACGGGGGTACCGGCCCATTTGCAGGGATACCGCTTCCTGAAGGACGCCGTTCAGTACATTCTCGGGAGCCAGAAGGAGTCGTGTGGGATGACGAAGGAGTTGTACCCCCACATCGCTCGCATGCACGGGACACAGCCGAATCGAGTCGAGCGGTCCATCCGTCACGCGATTGAAGTGGCCTGGAGCCGGGCGGATCTCCAAGACCTGCAGCGGATCTTCGGCTCGACGGTCCACCACGTGCGGGGCAAACCGACAAACTCGGAGTTCGTCGCCATGCTGGCGGACCACCTGCGTGGAGCGGTTTCCTAGTCACTACGCTTCGGCTTCTGACCATACGAAAACGGACCGCCACAATTGTGGCGGTCCAAATAGTTGGAGCGGCGACCTACTCTCCCCCTTGCGGAGTACCATCGGCCCTGAAGGGCTTAACTTTTCAGTGTCTGAGTCGGTGCTCTCTGATTCCCCAGAGGAAACCACCGACTCAGACACTGAAACCGTGTTCGGAATGGGAACGGGTGATCCCCTTCGGCATAGCCGCTCAAAAGCATGAGGTTGGAACCCTCAAAACTGTACAGTGGTGTGTGAAGCGGTGT
>JAWLHU010000021.1:0-89407 GCA_041690255.1 Symbiobacteriaceae bacterium | reverse complement strand
CCAGTGGCCAGGGCAGGGGTGTTTCCTAAAATTTTTAAAGAAACAGCCCCCTGTGTCCGCTATGCGGACTCCAGGGGGCCATTTTGTCAGCAGCCTGAGCGCCTCACTGTTGTGAGGCGCTTTGCGTTTTCCAGCACAGGTCGGAGTGCTGGTGGCACACACACGACTGGGTAACACGGGCATAAACCATGCTGATACCGAACGGATTCATTCGAATTACTTAACATGACAGATCAGATGGAATGGACCTTGACTTCATACTGGACAGTGAACTATAAATAAGATGTGTAGACTGAATTTTTGGGCACAATATACTGTATCTAGTATTCAATGTTCCCTTTGATTCGCACCCGGTCTGTTCCGGGTTGAAAGGAGCGGTCAACGCTTGGACAAAATCGCCGAAGTCCATCTACTGGAGGAACAGGTCTTTAAGAAGGTCAAGCGAGCCATACTGACGCTGGAACTGAAGCCAGGGCGGCCTATCGTGGAAGTCGTGCTGGCCCGGGAACTGGGGGTGAGCAAGACACCAGTCCGCGGGGCCCTCGGTCGGCTCAAACGGGACGGTCTTGTCACGTACATCCCCTTCAAGGGGTACTACGTCGCCGGCATATTCAAGGAGGATATCCGGGAGATCTTTGAGATGCGCAGCCTGCTGGAGGGCTGGGCAGCAAGGGTCGCCGCTGAGCGGATGTCGGACAAGGATATCGCCCAGTGCCGCCTCTTAATGGAACAGGCCGATGAGGCGGCCCGCATGACCGACTTTGACCTCTACTTTCAAAGGGGCCGTCTGTTCCATGCGTTCCTCCTTGACCACGTCGGAAACAGTCGGATGACGGCTAGTTTAGAGAACCTGAGGGATCATCTCGAGCGGTTCTATCGCATGATCGAGATGGTTCCGGGGCGGAGAGGGCGCTCCCAGACGGAGCACGGACAGATCTTCGCCGCTATCGCCGCCAGGAAGCCGGACGATGCTGAGCGGATCATGCGAAATCATATCCTGGGCGACCTTGATGACTTTTTGGAGCAGATTGAACTGGAACAGAAAGTGATCGTGCCGTAGCCGACAGAGACCGGCTGAAGATGGAGGTGAGGTAATGCCCACAGATCCTTACCTTGCAGGCCTGATCAAAGAGAACCTGTACGCCAAGAAAAGTCCCGTGAATGGCGAGCTAGTGGCGGTGTTGAGAGGAGCGATGGAAAATCGGGGTCTAGAGTTGATTCACCTGCGTTCTCGGGCCGTGCTCAGGAATGAGGTTCACGAGTTGATCCTCACGGATGAGCGAAGTGCTGCCCCCGGAAAGGAAGTCAACCGCATCTCTTACATCGGCTTTGTGGTCGTGCAGAGCGGCGGGGTGCTATTGACCGGAGACGAGGTGCGGGTTGGAGGCCGGTTGATCGGATACCTGGTGGGCTATGACTTGACCCATATGCCGAACCACATGAACCTGGTGATCTACGCTCCGGAACTGGCCTCTGGTGAGCAGATGGAACTGGAACTCGGCGAAGCTGTCTCGTTTTCGATGCCTCCTATGTGACCTGGTCGTCCACCACAGTTGTGCACACAGAGGAGTGAAAGTGCATGTCGCGTCGCGGTCGTGGCCTCCGGATGCTGGCAAGTTTGATTACCATGCTGGCGATATTCGTTTTAGCAGCGTGCAGCAAGGGCACCGATTTCCCGAGCAAAGCGATTACCATGATCATCCCGTGGACAGCAGGGTCAGCCAGCGATCTGGCGATACGTTACATCTCCTCCTATGCCGAGAAGGAACTTGGGCAGCCCATCACACCCGTGAACAAGGTAGGCAGCAACGGCTCCATCGCCTGGGCTGAGGCCGCGAAAGCACCGAAGGATGGCTACACGATGGCCTTTCTCACCTTTGACATCCTCACCAACCAAGCGCTGAAGACGGCTCCCACCAAGTGGACCGACTTTGACCTGATCATGCAGTTCACCATCCAGCCCATGGGCCTATATGTCCACAAAGACTCGCCCTACAAGACAATGCAGGAGTTCGTGGCGGGTGCCAAGGCGAACCCTGGAAAGCTCAAGGTTGGCACCACGGCCCTGGGCGGCCTCTTCCATCAGGCGGGTACCTTGCTTGAAGAGGCCTCTGGCATCTCCATGAACTATGTGCCCTACCAGGGGAGCGCAGAGATCCTGACGGCGACCCTGGGCAAGCATCTGGACGCATCTATCAACACCCTGACGCTTCCGGCCCAGCATGTCCAGGAAGGCACCCTTCGTCTGCTGGCTGTCTTCAGCGCGGATCGCTACCCGGGCCATCCGGATGTGCCGACGCTGAAGGAACAGGGCTACGACGTCACCTACGAGAGCTGGCGGGGAGTGGCTGTGCCAAAGGGAACTCCCCAGGAGATCAGGGACAAGCTGCACGACGCTTTCAAGAAGGCCTTTGATAATTCCGAGTTCAAAGAGGGTGCCGCCAAGCAGAAGCTCGACCTCTTCTATCGGGGACCCGCGGACTTCACCAAGTTCGTGGAAGAGGCCTATCCCGACGTGGAGAAGGTGGTCTTGAAGCTGAACCCGGCCAAGCAGTAACAGACCGACGCAGCAGTGGGGCGTCAGTCGTTACGTAGGAGGCGCCCCCTACCCCCGCACATCGGAGGGAATGCCATGAACTGGTCTGACACCATCGCCGGCCTGATCGGCATCGCGATGAGCGTGGCAGTGGGAATCGGGACGCTCTCGTTTCCCATCTTGCCCAGCGACCATGCGGGCCCTGCGATCTTCCCGCGCACGGTCAGCGTCGGGATGTTCATCTGTTGTCTCTTGCTGATCCGATCGGCACGCAAGCCGAAGGGGGAGAAGGCGGCTCCCGCCGCTGAGGAGGCCGCAACGCAACCAACGCCTGCGCGCCTGGTCAACCTGGAGAACGGTGCAATCCGTCTCTGCCTCGCGATGAGCGTGACGCTGCTCTACCCTGTGCTGATCACGCTGCTGGGCTTCTCGGTGGTCACCCTGCTCATGTCCTTCTTCCTCGTCTTGATCATGGCACGGGGCAGGATCTGGCCGTCGATCGGCACCGCATTGACTCTGACGGCCATCGCCTGGTTTGTCTTCGGCTACCTGCTGGAGGCGTCGCTTCCCAAGGGGTTCCTGTTTTAGGGCGCTGGGGGTGAAAACAGAATGCCCGAAGTGCTGAACGCCATCGCGGTCATCTTCCAGCCCATGAACCTGCTACTCATTACGTGCGGCATGGCGCTGGGTATCGTCTTTGGTGCGGTGCCTGGCCTGACCGCTACCCTCGCCATCGCGCTGCTGGTGCCTTTTACCTTCAACATGGATCCCGTGCCGGCGCTTGTGCTTCTGATCTCGATCTTCAACGGCGGTATGTACGGCAGTTCGATCACTGCCATCACGATCAGAACGCCCGGCGCCCCAGCCTCTGCGGTGACGGTCTTGGATGGGTACGAACTGGCCAAGCAGGGAAAGGCGGGCCTTGCCATTGGCATCTCGTGCATTGCCGGGACTATCGGCGGCCTGATGTCCGCCGCGATCATGATCTTCCTGTCCCCCCCACTGGCGAGAGCTGCGCTGGCCTTCTCAGCGCCGGAGTACTTCGCCGTGGGTGTCTTCGGCCTTACCGCCGTCCTGGCGGTCTCTGGTCAGAATCTGGTGAAGGGGATCCTGGCAGCGCTCTTCGGCTTGCTCATCAGCACGATCGGTCTCGACCCGGTCTTTCCCTTTCCCCGCTTCACCATGGGAGTCGACGGCCTCACAGCAGGGATCCGCTTCCTCCCGGCCGTCATTGGCGTCTTCGCTGTCGCCGAGGCGTTCCGCCTGATTGAACAGAAGGAGGTTGCCAAGAAGACCGACCTGAACATCGGCCGCGTCCTGCCGACCTGGACGGAACTGCGGTGCACCTTGAAGGAGACCTTCCGAGGCGGGATCATCGGTACGTTGATCGGGATCCTCCCCGGAGCGGGCGGGACGATCGCCGCCTATGTCTCCTACGCCGAGTCCAAGCGGGCCTCGAAAAACCCCGAGAAGTATGGAACGGGCTGTTTGGAAGGGGTGGCCTCCCCCGAGTCTGCTAACAACGCCCTGACCGGTGGCGCCATGATCCCCATGCTGACACTGGGTATCCCGGGTGACTCCGTCACCGCGGTGCTCCTTGCGGCCCTGATGGTGCAGGGACTGCAGCCGGGGCCACTTCTCTTCCGCGACCACCGGGATGTCATCTACCCGATCTTTGCGGCGCTGATTCTCTCGAACCTGGTAATGCTGGTCATGGGCCTGCTGGTGATCAAACCGGTGAGCCTGATTGCGAACGTGCCGCCGAAGGTGTTGGTACCCGTGATCGCTGTCTTCGGCCTGGTCGGCGGCTTCGCAGAGTCCGGCGACGTCAACGATATCTACCTGGCTGTGGTATTCGGTATCATCGGCTACTTGATGGAGAAGTACGGCTTCCCAGTAGCACCTCTGGTCCTGGCGCTGATCCTGGGACCGATGATCGAGTACTCCTTCCGCCAGTCGCTGATCCTCTCGGCGGGCGACTGGACGACCTTCTTTACACGGCCCATCTCCCTGGGCCTGCTCCTGGCCGGCGTGGGGATCGCCGCTGCGCTCGTCTACCGTCAGCGCAAGAAGCCGCTCGAATGCTGAGCCCTCGGGAAGGAAGTCTGGCCGTGTGACAAAGCCCACTGAAGTGCAGAGCGGCCGGTTACCGGCTGCCGGGGCCTGGGGAATGTTGGCGGTCCTCGTGGTGGCGCAGTTGGCCATTGCGTTCGCAGCCCGGGGTGTTGTCGTCCTGGCTCCCTTCCTTCAGTCCGAGTTCCAGCTTGCCAAGGCCCAGATCGGCATGCTCTCCTCCAGCCTGTTCGTGGGGCAGATGGTGGGCGCAATACCCGCCGGCGCCCAGGTGGACCGCCTGGGCGTTCGGAGGATGCTCCTACTCTCCACCGCGGGCGTGGGGGTCTGCTTGCTGATCATGGCTCTCTCGCCCACATGGACGCTCGTTCTGCTGGGGATGACCCTGGCCGGGATCGCTTATACGGCCATGCACAGTGTCACGAACAAGGGGCTCCTGGAGTGGTTCTCGCGGGAGCGGCGCGGCCTTGCCGTGGGAATCAAGCAGACCGGCATTACCAACGGTGCGGCGATCGCCGCCCTGGTGCTGCCCGCCCTCGCGTTGGCCATGAGCTGGCGCAGCGCCATGGCGCTGACCGCTGTCGGACTTGTGTTGTTGGGTGCCGTGTGCGCCATTGCCTATCGAACACCGAAGGGGCGGGGAACCCAGCAGCAGAGTGCGGCCTCAGAGGGGGGCGCCGCCAGCCTTCGTCAGGTGATGGGAAACACCCGGCTCCGGGCCGTCAGCCTGACCGCCCTGATCCTGGGCCTGGTCCAGTTCTCAGTCTATACCTACCTGATTCTCTACCTGGGCGACGAACTTGGCTACCCGCTTGTTGCAGCGGGGGCGATGCTCAGCCTGTCGGAGATCAGCGGGTCAGGCGGCAAGCTTGGTTGGGGCTGGGCCAGCGACCGGATCTTTGGCGGACGCCGGCAGCCCGCCCTGAGAGCCCTCGCGGGCTTTGGGGCCTTGGGCCTGTTTCTCCTGTCCTTGGCGGGCGGCAGGGGAGTGGGATGCGCAGTCTTCCCGCTGCTTGTGCTGGTCGGGGCCACGACGGGTGGCTACAACGGGCTCTGGATGAACCTTGCCTCCGAATCTGCCCCGCCCCACCTGGCTGGGATGGCGACCGGGTTGAGCATTACCCTGGGTTCCCTCGGTTCCGCCCTCGGTCCGCCCCTGTTCGGTCTGGTGGTCGACCTGACCGGATCCTACGCCCTTGCATGGCAGATCCTGGCCGGGGTGCTGGTGGGGCTGTGGCTGGCCTTGCGCTATGTTCGGCTCGAAAACCAGTGAGAGAGGTGAAGACGTGAAATCGGGTGGGCTGCGCTTTCATCAGGCAACTGTCCGGCGCCGTGCGAGCTCCGAAGCGATCGGCGGCCGGCTGGTGGTAGTCCTGCGCGGGTATATTGCGGGCCGGGGCCTGGAGTTGATCCCGTATGCCTGTCACCCGGTGCGCGGCGGCGAGGTGCATGAACTGCTCCTGACAGCGGAGAACGCAGGGCCCGGGAGCACGGTGAATGCGATCGCAGCCCTGGGATTCATGGAGTTCCTCCAGTCAGGAATGCTCAGAACCGGAGACGAGATGCGGATCGACGGTCGCCCCGTAGGGCGGCTCGCCGGTTACGACTACACGCACATGCCGAACCACATGAACATCGTACTGACGAATCCGGCTCCGTCCTGTGGTGAAGACCTTGGCCTGGAACCGGAGGCGCGGGTTGAGTTCGTTCCAGTCCATCAGGCCATCGAGCCCTAATAGGCAAGGAGGCGACCGTAGTGGCAGCGTTTAAGCACAAGTTCCAGATGTACCAGCACTTGGCCAACAAGCAGAGTGAGATCTACGCAGAGATTCGCAAGGCAGCGCCCGAGGTGGGCATGACGGCGGAACTGGCGGGCAAGCTCGGTCTGACCGGTGCGGTCTCGGGCTGCCATGGTATTCTTACCGAGACGGTGAACCGGGCCATGGAAGAGGGCGCCCGCCAGGTCATCCCCAACTCGATCCTGAACGACGAGGCCCGTGCGGTGGTGAA
Source organism: Symbiobacteriaceae bacterium (assembly GCA_041690255.1). Taxonomy (GTDB): domain Bacteria; phylum Bacillota; class Sulfobacillia; order Symbiobacteriales; family Symbiobacteriaceae; genus JAWLHU01. Next base: position 82,788 of record JAWLHU010000021.1, on the reverse strand, counting down.
GGACGTCTATGGCGACGGATGGGATGCGGCGGTGATCAACACCTGCGAGGCCGCCCTGTGGGTCTCCTTTGATGTGCTCTGCACCCCGCCGAATCTGGGACGCGGTGACAGCTACAGGGCGCGCTACATCGCCCCTTACGAGCGGCACATGCACCACCAGGCCGGGTACGGCCGTCCGTTCCCTCCCAAGTACAAGGATCTGTACTCGGATCGCGGCGTCACAGCCGGCGAGCTTGGCTTCTACGGGAAGCGGCAGCCCAACCTCGACACGGTGATCGTGCCGCTGAAGGGCGCTCGTTATGAGGTCCACGGAATCAAGTACTTCACTTGTCCCCTGCTGACCAAGGTGGATGCCGAGGCCTCTGCGGCGGAGATTGCCGAGGTGGCGGCCCGCCACCAGGACAGCCTGACCGGCTTCACCTCCCTGGGCTACGACTCGCCGGGGTACGGCTACAGGGAGAAGGACGCCGACGGCGCTCCGCTCCTGCAGAAGCTGATCGGTAAGATCGCCGCCGAGTACAACGTGCCCTACATTGTCGACAACGCCTGGGGAGTGCCGTTCGTCGGCACCGACCCGCGCAAGATCGGCGCCGACGTGATCATGTACAGCATGGACAAGGCGGCCGGGGGGCCGACCAGTGGCCTGATCATCGGCAAGGAAGAGGTCATGGTCCATATCCGCCGGGCCCTCGGGATTCATGGCGAGCGCTCCGGCTCCTCCAGTTCCCATGGCAAGGCCGCCTATGTGACCAACGATCCGGGCAAGGAAGCGCTGCTTGGTGTGATCGCCGTGCTGAAGGGGCTGCGGGACAACCCGCAGAGCATACTCAAGCCTCTCGACGATCTGTATACGATCGTGTTGGAGGAGTTCAAGGCGCTCGATCCACGGCTGAAGGAAGGCTGGGTGATCAGCAAGGCCACCAACTCGCTGTCGGTGGAGCTGAACTACGAAGCCACCTGGACGAACGGCGAGATGGGCTATCCGATCTTCTCCATCGAGGACATGTACGCCGGGTGCCATGTGGTCCAGAACGGCATGAAGCAGATGGGGATCATTCCGACCATCGCCTACGACGGGAACATCTTCGTCTCACCAGGCCTGGGCACCTCAGACCCGGACGGCAACCTGATCGAAGAGCGGGTCCGCCCGGCGGTGCGCGGCATGGTGAAGATCCTGAACATTGTCGGCCGGTATGCAGGGCTGATCGACTGAGGCGTCGCGCGAGCGGCGAAGGAGGGGACCGCACGTGTCCCCTCCTGCCATCCGGTCCCCATCTTCTGGATACGGGAGGTGCCATTGATGGTCACGATGACTCCGGTCCCAGTCGCAAATGGAGTCGCCGTCGCCGTGGTAGTTGAGCTGCCCCAGACCCGGCTGGTCACCATACAGGCCGCTCGGGGCTATCTCGTCTGTGGCCTGTTGGATGTAGATGTCCTCGACGAGCTTCACCCGGAGCGCGAGGTGGTTGCCGGCCGCGCCATTGGAGTCCGCACGTACGAGGACCTGTTGGCCGCCAAGCTGAGCCGGGTGACCAGGAAGGCCCGGGCGCTCGGCATTACCGAGGGGATGACCGGGCGGGAAGCGCTTGAGAGAATGATGTGAGGCAGGTGACGCACCTTGTCCATCACACGTACACTCGGTGAGTTCTTTGCCGGCGTCACCTTCGATGACCTGCCGGACACGGTGCGACAGCAGGCGAAAAAGTGCCTCCTGGACTACATTGGTACGAACCTCGCCGGTGCTCGGGGCTCCCTCGCTCCGGCTGTGCTCGACCTGGTTCGTGAGATGGGCGGAGAGCCCCAGTGTACGCTAATCGCCTGCGGGAAGAAGGCCTCCCTCTTCTGGGCCACCGCCGCGAACGGGACGCTGGCCCACAGCCTGGAGCTGGACGATGGGCACATTCTGGCCCACGCACACCCCGGTGTAGCCACCATTCCGGCCGCCATGGCCCTGGCCGAGCGGAACCGGCTTGGCGGGCGTGCCCTGCTGACTGCGGTCGCCCTGGGGTATGAGCCGGTCCTGCGGATTGGCGATGCGATCACCCCCGCGGTCCTGTACGAGCGGGGCTTTCACTCAGCGGCCCTCGTGGCCCCCTTCGGCGCCGCCGTGGCCTGTGGCCACCTGCTCGGGTTTGACACCGCCGGCATGACCGCCGCCCTTGCCAACTGCGCCCTCGGGCCAATCGTGCCCATGGAGACCTTCAGCAAGGGCGCAGCCCTGAAGGATTGGTATGGCGGCTGGCCCGCCGCGGCCGGCCTCTTTGCTGCCCTGCTGGCCGCGAAGGGGACCAGCGGAACACCAAACTACCTGGAGGGGCGCCGTGGATTCCTGCAGTGTGTGGTGGGTACCTACGACAGCGAGCGCATTACCCGGAAGCTAGGCTCCGAGTGGAACATCATGGACGTCTATTTCAAGAAGTACGCCTCCTGCAGCCTCTCCCACACCACAGTGGATGCTGCCCTGAAGCTGCGCGCTTCCCACGACATCCCGATCGACCAGATCGAGTCAATTCGGGTCGGGACCCACGTGATGGCCTGCGAGCTGAGCGAGCGTACACCGGTGTCGCCCCAGCAGGCCAAGTTCAGCCTCCCCTTCGTGGTGGCCGTCGCCCTGCTGCGAGGTCAGGTAATGCTCGCCGAGTTTGATCCCGCCACCCTCAGCGATAACCGGGTGCTCAGCCTGGCACGCAAAGTGACCGTGGGGGAGGAGCCGGCCCACACCCAACTCCACCTGGCGCACGAGGATCGGCGCCCGAGCACGGTGGCCGTCCACCTCCGGGACGGTCAGGTTCTGAAGGCGACGGTGGCCGTGGCTCGCGGCTGGCCCGAGAACCCAATGTCGGAGGAGGAGTTCCGGGAGAAGTATATGACGTTAGCCACCCAGGCACTTTCCAGCCAGCGGGCCGCAGAGGTCTGGAGCCTGGTTCAGGACCTCGAGCATGTGGGTGATGTCACAGTTCTCACCCACCTACTGAGCTGACAGAAGGGCGGGAGAGAGATGGTCGAGCAGAAGCTGGCTCAGATGGGTCTGGCGCTCCCGGTGCCGCCCAAGCCCGTGGCGGCCTATGTCCCCGGCATCCGGGTCGGAAACCTGATCTATACCTCGGGTCAGATCCCCTTCGTGAACGGCGAGCTCCCCTTCAAGGGCCGCCTTGGCGAGAGCCTGTCCGTGGCGGAGGGCTATGAGGCGGCTCGGGTCTGCGCACTCAACTGTCTGGGTGTGGTGAAGGCCCTGGCGGGCGACCTGGATAAGGTGCGCCAGATCGTGAGGGTGACGGGCTACGTCTCCTCTGCCGACAACTTCACGGACCAGCCCAAGGTGGTCAACGGCGCCTCCGAGTTGCTCCAGGTGCTCTTTGGGGAGCGGGGACAGCATGCCCGGACTGCTGTGGGTGTCAACACCCTGCCACTTAACGCAGCCTGCGAGGTGGAGTTGATCGTCCTCGTCGCGGACTAGTGGTGGATTAGCCGCGCGGGTTCACGCCGGCCCAGAAGTCGTGGACGTCCTGGATCAGGGAGCTGATATGCCTGACCATGGCAGCCCTGGCCTGTTCTGGGTCCCGTGACCGGAGGGCGCGCACGATCTCCCGGTGATCATCCACACGCCGGCTCCCCACCCGCGCCCGTATGGCGCTGGCGGAGAGGGAGTGGTCCGGGCCCTGGCGGATCAGCTTGAGCGCCTGCCCAAGCACCCGCTTTCCCGAGATCCGGACCAGGAGGTCGTGGAACTGCAGGTTCTCCTGCTCACCGGTGCCGCCCGCCGCGATGGCGGCCTCCTGACGGTCGAGAATCGCCGCCGCCTCCCGCAGATCCTCGTCGCTTACCCGAAGAGCTGCCGCGGCAGCGACTTCCGACTCCAGGAGCATCCGGGCCTCCATTACCTCGACCCATTCCTGAGCGGTGCCGGCCTCCACGGCTGCCACCAGGGCGGAGGCCTGCGTGTTCATGCTCGTCAGCCGGCGGAGCGTCCGCAGGCGCTCTCTGCCCTCCTCCGTGAGAAGCCGGCCGCTCTTGCCAACCTTCACTGTATAACCCCGCCGGTCCAGATCCCTGAGGTAGCGGCCAATGGTCGCTTCACTGGCGGCAGTCCGATCTGGAAGGGCGTCGTGGATGTTGACGGCCCCCAGGGGTCTCTCCCGATGCTCCAGCATCGTCAGGATCTGCAGTTCGATTGACGCCGGCAGCCGGCCTACGGAGTCTTTAGGGTTCTCACTGTCCAAAAGCGGAACCTCCTTCGTTTGGATCCTCACAGCAATGGCCGAGGAGGAACAGAAGATGCCGAAGCAGACCGTTTATACGAGTGCCGCACCGAGACCCATGTCGCCCATCTCACAGGCTACCCGTGCCGGCGGCTTTGTCTACACACAGGGCTTTCTCGGCCGGGACCTGGAGGGCCGGATTCCACCTACCATCGCTGAGCAGGCCCGCATCGCCCTGAACAGCCTCAGGCTTGTGCTGGAGGAGGCTGGCGGAAACCTGCGCGATGTGGTCAACATGCAGGTCTTTGTGACCGATCTGGCCGAGATGGCCCAGTTCAATGAGGTCTTCGTCGAGTTCTTCCCGGAGGAACCGCCCGCCCGTATCGGCGTGCAGGTGTCGCGGTTGGCAGCGGGCGGCAAGGTGGAGATCACGGCGGTCGCCTACGTGGGCCAGTGAACCACAGGCAGATCAAGACCCCCAACAGGGCCCCCGGGTTGAACCGGGGGCCCCTCTCTATTACGCGAAGATCGCCTTGTAGTGACGGTAGTCCACAGGCACTTCGATCACAACGGGGCCATCGCTCCTTAGCCCGGCCGCCACCCCTTCGGTCAGCTGCTCTGGGGTCTCCACCCGCAAACCGGTGGCCCCCCAGGCCTTGGCCAGCGCCACGCAGTCCGGTCGGGTGAAGTCGGTTCCAGTGCTGGCATAGCCCCGCCGCTCCTGCGCAAGGGAGATCAGGGAGAGGCGGCTGTCGACCAGCACGATCACCACGATCGGAGCTCCCGCTCGCTTGGCAGTCTCCAGTTCAGCCGCGGTCATGCCAAACCCGCCGTCACCGACCACGGCGATGACCGGGCGGTCGGGCATCGCCAGCTTCGCCCCAATGGCCGCCGGCAGGCCGTAGCCCATGCCGCTGAGTCCGTTGGACATCCAGAAGGTTCCCGGCGAGTAGGTGGGCCAGTACTGGCCGAACAGGTACTTGTGGGAGCCCACATCTGTCGTGAGGATCGTGTCGTCGGGGGCGCCGGCCCGAGCGGCCAGGACGATCTCTCCCGGCCAGATGGAGCCCGGCGTGCGGGCCACCGACTGCCCGTCCCGCACCTCTTCGAAGGGGCGGCGAAGCCCGCGCAGATCCTCGTCGCTCCAGTGCCGGGCAGGCGCCGTCTTCGCCAGCAGGGCAGCCAGCACCTCTTCGTGCCGGACCAGCAGGGCGTCTGCGGGCAGCAGTCCATAGGCGTTGGCTGACTCCAGAACGGGGAGCACGGGACGAGTTGCCGGCCACAGCGGGTCGATCTCGACCGGATCCAGCCCGAACCCGATGATCAGGTCTGCATCATCGGTGATCTGCCGGGCCAGGCTGTCGGCCGCCATGCCGCCGGTTACGCAGACAAAGCAGCGGCTTCGCTCGTCCAGTACCCCCTTGACCTTCGGCGTCACCATCACCGGCAGCGACCAACTCTCCACCCAGCGGGTGAAGGCAGCCGCGTTCTCCGGCCTCACCGCAAGACCCGCCACCACAACGGGCCGCTTCGCCTCGGTGATCTTCACGCTGATCAGATCCGCCGCTGCTGCGGCGGCATGGTAGGCTGCGGGGGGCTCAGCCAGCGCCACGTCAGGCTCCGGGATGGCCTCGGCGCGGGCATCCGCCGCGGAGATCGTCACGTAGGCCGGGCCAGCCGGCTCGGTGATCGCAGCGGCCAGCGCCTGTCGCATCGGGCGTCGAACCGCACCCGGCCGCAGGTTGGCCGTGAACTTGGTCATTGGGCGGAACGCCGCCTCCAGCTCGAGCTTCTGGTGGGTGTAGGTGGGCGGCAGGTCGGTTGGAAGTTGAGCGCTGATCGCAAGGAGCGGCTCTCGATCCAGGAGCGAGCTGCCAATGGGAAGCATCAGATTGGCAGCGCCCGGCCCCAGAGTGGCCAGGGCCACGCCGGGAGTTCGCTTGATCTTTCCGTACACGGCAGCCATGATGCCCGCTGCCGATTCATGGCGGGTCAGCACGAATCCGATTCCAGCTTCATGGGCCGCCTGCATGAGGGGAAGTACCTCGCCACCGGGAAATCCGAAGATCCGATCGACGCCTGCCGCCTTCAGTTCCTGAATCACTTGGTCTGCCACGGTCGCCACAACAATCCCACCTTCCTGAGACAGAAGTACCGTTCATCATCACTGATGATGAACGGTACTTCGTCGTTTCTCCCGTGGATTCCTTCAACCTATTGAAGTGTTCATCTACACAGCGGATCGTGGGCAGGGCCTATCCCGGCCCTCTGCTCATCGGCTTTGGACTCCGAACAGCCGCCGGACTCGACCCCTTTCGCTTGATCCGACCCGAAAGTTGTACGGTTCACGAAACATTCAGAACAAAGAAGGAGTGTGCTGATGAATGATGAATATTATCAAAGTCAGTATAGTGCGGCCAAATGGATCCGGAAAGATCGCCCACCCGATGAGGCTGGGCCGGAATGTGGGGGGATCATCTGTGGACAGACCGAGACCGACACGAACCGGCGAGAGCGGCTCAGCACCGCCCTCGATCTCGCTGCCCAAGGGCGGCGGGGCGATTCGCAGCATGGGTGAGAAGTTCGCGGCCAACCCGGTCACCGGCACCGGCTCCATGACCGTGCCCATTGCCACCAGTCCCGGTCGGTCGGGCTTCGGTCCTCAACTCGCCCTCACCTACGACTCGGGGTCCGGCAATGGGCCGTTCGGGTTTGGGTGGACGCTTTCGCTTCCCGCCATCAGCCGGAAGACTGAGAAGGGGCTGCCCCAGTACCGGGACGATGAGGAGTCGGACGTCTTCCTTCTCTCGGGCGCCGAAGACCTGGTGCCTGCGCTCCAGGCGGACGGCACCGCCTACGAGGACGACACCAGCGTCGCCGGCTACACCATTCGCCGCTACCGCCCTCGCGTGGAGGGGCTCTTTGCCCGCATTGAGCGGTGGACCCGCCAGAGCGACGGTGATCTGCACTGGCGCTCGATCAGCCGGGAGAATATCCTCACCATTTACGGGGCCGATGCGAGCGCGCGCATTGCCGACCCGACCGATCCGAAGCGGATCTTCAGTTGGCTGATCAGTGAGACCCGTGACGACCGGGGCAATGCGGTCCTCTACGAGTACAAGCCGGAAGATGGCGCCGGGGTTGACCTGAGCCGGCCGCATGAGCGGAACCGGGGCGCCCTGGACGACCCCCGGCGCACGGTCAACCGCTACCCGAAGCGGATCCGCTATGGGAACCAGACCCCCCTGCTGGACGAGCAGGGGCAGCGGCCCCGCCTGCTGACAGAGGACCAACTCCAGAGCGCCGGATGGCTCTTCGAGGTGATCTTCGACTACGGCGAGCACGACCTCGACACGCCCACGCCCGGCGACACCGGGCCGTGGACCTACCGGGCCGACCCCTTCTCCACTTACCGGGCCGGCTTTGAGGTGCGCACGACCCGCCTCTGCCGGCGGGTGCTCATGTTCCACCACTTTGCGAACGAGCCCGGGGTGGGGATGGACTGCCTGGTCCACTCCACCGACCTCACCTATCTGACCCAGCCCGATCCTGCGATCTACACCTTCCTCCAGGCGGTCAGCCAGTCCGGCTACCAGCGTCAGGAGAGCGGGTACCGGAAGCAGAGCATGCCGCCGGTCACCTTCGAGTACAGCCGGCCGGTTCTGCAGGAGACCGTGCAGAGCGTAGACCCGGAGAACCTGCCCGTGGGTCTGGACGACGACACCTACCAGTGGGCCGACCTGCACGGGGAGGGAATCCCCGGGATTCTGACCGAGCAGGGGGGCGCCTGGTTCTACAAGCGGAACCTGAGCCCGGTCAGCGCGGGCCAGGCCGCCTTCGCCCCCCTGGAGCGGGTCCCCAGCAAGCCGGCGGGCCAGGGCGCCCGGCTCATGGACCTGGCCGGCGACGGACAGCCCGACCTGGTCATGCTGGACGGTCCCACGCCCGGCCTCTACGAGCACGATGATGCCGAGGGCTGGCTCCCCTTCCGCCCCTTCACCTCCCGGCTCAATCGGGACCTTCGGGACCCCAACCTGCGGTGGATCGATCTGAACGGCGACGGCCGCCCCGACCTGTTGATCAGCGAGGAGGGCGCCTTCACCTGGCACGCCTCCCTCGCCGAGGAAGGCTTCGGCCCGGCGCACCGCGTCCCCATGCCGCTGGACGAGGAGCACGGGCCCCGTCTGATCTTCGCCGACACCACCCAGTCGATTCACCTGGCGGACCTCAACGGCGACGGCCTGACCGACCTGGTCCGGATCCGCAACGGCGAGGTCTGCTACTGGCCCAACCTCGGCTACGGCCGCTTCGGCGCGAAGATCACCATGGAGCACGCCCCGCACTTTGACCACCCGGACCAGTTCGACCCGAAGCGCATCCGCCTGGGCGACATAGACGGCAGCGGGACCACGGACATCATCTACCTGCACCGGGAGGGCGTGCGCCTCTACTTCAACCAGTCCGGCAACGGCTGGAGCGCGCCGGAGACCCTCGCCGCCTTCCCACGCCTGGACAACCATGTGGCCATCGCCCTGGTGGATCTCCTGGGCAACGCCACCGCCTGCTTGGTCTGGTCATCGCCCCTGCCGGGGGAGAGCGGGCCGTCCATGCGATACGTGGACCTGATGGGCGGCCAGAAGCCGCACCTGCTGACAAAGGTCAGCAACAACATGGGCCTGGAGACCACGATTCAGTATGCGCCGTCCACGCAGTTCTACCTCGCCGACAAGCTGGCGGGCACGCCCTGGGTCACCCGGCTCCCCTTCCCGGTCCATGTGGTGGAGAGGGCCACGATCCAGGACCTGGTCAGCCGCACCCGCTTCGTCACCCGCTACGCCTATCACCACGGCTATTTCGATGGCGAGGAGCGGGAGTTCCGCGGCTTCGGTATGGTGGAGCAGTGGGATACCGAGGCGTTCGAGGACTACGTGCTGGGCGTCCAGGCGATCGATGGGGATCAGGAGACAGCCCCCGAGTTCTTCCAGCCACCGGTTACCACCCGGACCTGGTACCATACCGGCGCCTTCCTCGACCGGGAGAAGATCCTCCACCAGTTCCGCCACGAGTACTACCAGGCGACCCAGCACCTGCCGGAGCCCACCCTGCCTGCCGGTATGGACGCTGGCGAGCTGAGCGAGTGCCTCCGGGCGCTGAAGGGGCTGCCCCTGCGGCAGGAGGTCTACAGCTTCGACGGCTCCCCGCAGGCGGAGCACCCCTACAGTGTGGTGGAGAATACCTTTGAGATCCGCCGGATCCAGCCCCGCGGCGGGCAGAGCCACGCCGTCTTCTTCCCCGTCGGCCGGGAGTCCGTCACGCTCACCTATGAGCGCAACCCCGCCGATCCCCGGATTGGGCACAACCTCAACCTGGCGGTGGATCAGTACGGCCGCGTGCTCCAGTCCGCTTCGGTGGTCTACGGGCGGAGGAGTGCGGATCCATCCCTGCCCCTGGAGGTGACGGCGGACCAGCAGCAGCTCTTCATAACCTGCGGCGAGACGGCGTACACCCCGACGATCGACCAGGAGAGCCCGACGGCCACCTACCGCATGGGGGTTCCCTTTGAGGAGCGGAGCTACGAGATCACCGGCCTCTCACCGGCGGCCGATCTCTTCCAGTTCGATGAACTGGTGGCCCAGATCGCCGGTGCGAGCGCCATCGACTACGAAGTGGTGGCCGACGGCGTCACGGTGCAGAAGCGGCTGCTGGCTCATCATCAGACACGCTTTTTAGCCAACGATCTGAACCCCCTGCCCCCGGGCCAGTGGGATTCACTCGGGCTGGTGGATCAGTCCTATCAACTGGCCTTTACGCCGGGGGTGATCACCCTCCACTATGCGGGGGAGGTGACCGATGCCGACCTCACGGCCGCGGGCTATGTCCACCTGGATGGCGATTCGAACTGGTGGACTCCCTCTGCCACCGCCATCTACCCTGCGGATCCGGCCGGCCACTTCTACCTGCCCATCGGCGTGAGAGATCCCATGGGCGTGGAGACGATCGCCACCCACGACCCCTACGACCTGCTGGTCGAGCGGGTGCAGGTCCAGCAGGCCACCTGGTTGGAGACCACGGCTGTCAACGACTACCGGCTGCTCGGCCCGGTGCAGACGACCGACCCCAACGGCAACCGTATCATGGTGGAAATGGACGCCCTGGGCCTTCTGGTCAAGTCAGCGGTCATGGGGAAGGAAGGCGCCGCCGACGGTGACACCTTGGATGATCCGACGATGCGGATCGAGTACGACCTCTTCAACTGGATGAACAACGGCAAGCCCAACTACTTGCACGGCTTCGCCCGGGAGCAGCACGGGGCGGCCAACCCCCGCTGGCAGGAGAGCTACACCTACTTCAGCGGCAGCGGCGGCGTGATCATGGCCAAGGCGCAGGCGCACCCGGGCAAGGCCCTGACGGTCGATCCGGACGGCAACGTGACCGAGGTGGATGCCGATCCGCGCTGGGTGGGCAACGGTCGGACGATCCTCAACAACAAGGGGAATCCGGTGAAGCGGTACGAGCCCTACTTCAGCACCACCCACGAGTACGAGGAGGAGGAGGCGCTGCGCACGATCGGCGTGACGCCGGTCCTCTACTACGATGCGCTCGGCCGCAACCACCTGACCCAGTTCCCCAACGGCACCTTCGCCAAGGTCGAGTTCGACCCCTGGATGCAGCGGGTCTTCGACGTGAACGACACGGTCAGGGAGAGCGGGTGGTACGCCGACCGGGGGAGCCCCGATCCGGGGGTGGAGCCCGAGCCGGTCAATGACCCGGAGCGCCGCGCCGCCTGGCTGGCGGCCAGACACGCCGATACGCCCGGGGTGCTCCACGCGGACAGCCTGGGACGGCAGATCTATGCCGTGTCTGACTTCGGGGGCGGGGTGACCGCGGCGGTCCGCTCGGCGATCGATCTGACCGGACGCCTCTCCACGCTGTACGACCAGAACGGCCGGGAGGTGACCAGCGGCTTCGTGGGCATGACCGGTACGCTCCTGACCGGGCAGAGTGCCGAAAAGGGGCGCCGCTGGACCTTCCACGATGTCCTGGGGGCGCTGGTCAAGGCCTGGGACGAGCACGGGCGGCAGTTCCGCACAGCCTACGACGACCTGCATCGCCCGGTGGCCAGCTATGTGCAGGAGGGTGGGGGAGCGGAGCTCCTGTTCAGCTACCTGGTCTACGGCGACCGGCTGGCCAACGCCCGGGAGCTGAACCTGCTGGGCGTCGCCCACCAGGTCTTCGATCAGGCAGGTCTGCTCTGCGTTCCGGAGGTGGATTTCAAGGGCAATCCCAGGCGGGTGGAGCGCACCCTGGCCCGGGAATACGTGGGCAGCGTAGACTGGGGCGTGCTGGCGGCACAGCCGGACTACGACGCTATTCAGGTCGCTGCCACTCCCCTGCTCGAGACCGACGAGGTCTTTGTCGCCAGCTCGGAGCAGGATGCCCTGAACCGGCCCACCCGTGTCACGCTGCCCGATCAGACCCTGCTCCTGCCCACCTACAACGAGGCGAACCTCCTCTCCTCGCTGCGGGCGCAGATCGGAGGGCAGGGCAGCCCGATCGAGTTCCTGAAGGAGCAGGACTACGACGCTAAGGGGCAGAGGCAGTACGCCCACTACGGCAACGAGCTGATCACCCGCTACTTCTACGATCCCAAGAGCTTCCGTCTGATCAACCTCCTGACCCACCGTGCGGCGGATGACCCGGCCACGGCGGCCCTGCAGGACCTGCACTACACCCATGACCCGGTCGGGAACATCACCCAGATCATGGATGATGCCCAGCAGACCCACTACTTCGCCAACGCGGTGGTCAAGCCGGAGAGCCTCTTTGAGTACGATGCGATCTACCAGTTGATCCGGGCCACCGGGCGGGAGCACGCCAGCATGACCAACAACGCCATCCGCACGCACGGCGACCTTGAGTTCGTGCCGCAGCTTCCCCACGCCAACGACGCAGCGGCCGTGCGGACCTACACCGAGACCTACGAGTACGACCTGCTCGGGAATCTCAAGGCGATGCGGCACCAGGCGGGGGCAGGAGGCAGTTGGACACGCCACTACCGCTACGCCTATGAGGATGATCCGGCCAGCCGGACCAACCGCCTGACCGCCAGCAGTCTGCCCGGCGACCCGGAGGCGGGCCCCTACAGTGGCACCTACGACTACGACGCCTACGGCAACATGACGCGCATGCCACACCTGGCGGCCATGGACTGGAGCTTCATGGACCAGCTCAGCCGTGTGGACCTGGGCGGCGGAGGCACGGCCTACTACCGCTACGGCCTTGGCGGGCAGCGGCTGCGCAAGGTGATCGAGCGAAGCGGGAACCTGAAGCTGGAGTGGATCTTCCTGGGTGCGGTGATGATCTTCCGGCGCCGGCGGCGGGATACGAATGAGCTGCGGCTGGAGCGCTGGACGGTCCACATTGCCGACAACGTGGGTGAGATCGCCCAGGTGGACACCAAGACGCTGGACCTGGACAATGTCGATCCGGCCAACCCGCTGAATCTGCCCCTGATCCGCTACCAGTACGCCAACCACCTGGGGTCGGCGGTCTTGGAGACGAATGAGGCCGGCGAGGTGATCTCCTATGAGGAGTACCATCCCTTCGGGACGACCGCCTACCGCTCCGCCAGGCCGGGCGTTGACCTCAGTCTGAAGCGGTACCGCTTCAGCGGCAAGGAGCGGGACGAGGAGACCGGGCTATACTACTTCGGGGCCCGGTACTACGCCCCATGGCTCGGCAGGTGGACGAGCACCGATCCAGCCGGCTTTGTGGATGGAACCAACCTGTACATGTACGCCGCGAACAATCCGATCATGCTGAAGGACCCCAACGGGAACAGCAACGTCAACATTGGTCAGGCGGGCGACCTGACCGCAGAAGCGACCCTGACCGACCTGCAGATCTATGCCCTCCGCCACGGCTACCGGTACGAGGACCCCGACAACGTGCGCCGGTTTGAGGTGGTGGATGCGGAGACCGGGGCAGGTCGATGGGTTGGCGGGAATCTGACTCCCGTGGAAGACCGGGAGGCCGCGGAGGCCGAGGCCCAACAGTTGGAGTTCCAGCAGTTGCTGGACACGATTGAAAGTCTGGACCTCGGTGGGGATCTGAACTGGGACGAACCCGCAGACACCCCGGCGGCGGAACCGGACTCCCCCCCGGCTTCCGGCGAGCCGGCGAGCGAGGACCCGGCCACAGCCCCTCGCCCGGACGCAGCGACACACGCCGGGCCCGGATTGGAGCGGCTGATCTGGGACCAGAACTTCCGCGACCGGGGATTCATTCTGGAACATTTGTACAGCAACCGGTTCAGGGACGCGATCAGGGCGCAGGGAGACAACCGTCCCCACTACGATGTGGAGACCGGTACCCACGTCCAGCAGATCAAGTCCACGGAAGGAAGGACTGCAACGACCACCCGGGCCCATGCCAGCAAGGCGACCAGGGACGCCGGCACAGCGATTCGGAACAACCCGACGGGCACGATGTCCGGCAAGAGTCCGCAGGCGGTGGTCATTACCCCAACAGATGCGCCCGCCTCTACCGGGGCGGATATCCGGGCGGGCTATGACAACATCAGGCGTCCCGTTCCGAATTCCTCCCCTCCCGAGCACGTCAGAGGCCTGCCAGGGGCGGCGGGGAAAGTTGGCAGGGGCCTGACAGTCGGCGGCACGGTCCTCTCCGGGGTTGCCCTCGGGCACGATCTGGCCACCGGCGATTACACCATGGCAGCGGGCGATGCGATCTCCACCGCCGGCGGCGCACTGGAGGTCTACGCGATCGCCTCGCCCGGCGCAACGGTCGCCGGAGCGAGCGCCATGTCGCTCGGCCTCGGTCTGGGCGGGGTAGGCATTGCCGTCACCTCTGGGATCAGCGGGTACCGCTCGTACCAGCAGGGTGACTACGCCGGAGCGACAGCGGGGGCGGTTGGTGTGCTGGCCGGCGTCGCGGTCACGGCCGGTGTCGTCTTCAGCGCCCCGGCACTGGTGGTGGGCGGCTTGGTTGCGGCTGCAGCGGTGGGCCTGTTCCACCTGGGCAGATGGCTCTTTTCATGAGAGGAGGAAGGACGATGAAGACTCTGATCCGACCGATCGCCATGAACGAGGCGTCCTACGATGTCGCCATGCTGCACAAGATCCTGGAGGTCCTGGGGCTGCCGGTGGGCCCGGCCGAACGGAAGGAGCGCCGGGCCGGACCCGAGACGCGCAACCGGGTGCGGGCCCTGCAGGAGCGTCTGAAGGTCCCCGTCCCCGCAGACATCCTGGTGGACGCGGAGACCATTGCCGCGATGAGTGCGGCACTGAACAAGCAGGGGTTGACCGCTGCCAGTCGCTCCTTCACCGTGTCCGGCACGGTCATGCGGGCAGACGGGTCGGTGCAGAAGCGGCAGCGGCTGGTCGCCTTTGACCTGGACCTGCGCGGTGTCGCCGTCTACCGCACCGTGAAGAACCTCGCCGAGATCGAGAAGCACGGCGGCTTCGAGTTCCTCGGGCGGGCCGTCTCGGACACGCACGGGCAGTACCGCATCACCTTCCACGACTGGCAGTACCGCCGGGCTGAGCGCCACATGGCCGACGTGGTCGTCTACGCGATCGCGGGGGAGGAGGGCGAGGCGCGGATTCTCGGCCACTCCCGCATGGTCCACTCCGAGGACTACTCGGCGAAGGGCCTGGTCCGGGGCCTCGACGTGATCGTGACCCAGGCGGAGAGCGGCACGGAGTACGAACGGCTCATGGGTGCCCTCAAACCATTCCTGAAGGAGAGCGAGACCAACCTCGGGGTGATCGCCCACTCCGATGACCAGCTCGCCTTCACCGCGGGGGAGCTGGACCTGGCACTCTCCCACCTCCAGGTGGCCGCCGCCGCCCAGGTGTTGATCGACCGGCAGCGGGAGCGGCTCTCCCACGAGCTGTTGTACGGCATGGGCCGGCAGGGGATCGCCCTGACCTGGCCGGTGCTGTATCGCAAGCCGGAAGCGGAGCTGAGCAAGGCGATTGCCGGGGCGATAGCGGAGCGGATCATCCGCCCGTTCGATGAGAAGACAGTGCTCGCCTTCCTGCGAACCCTGAAGCAACTCGCCGTGAAGCAGGTGCTGAGCGACGGCGACCAGGGCGGGGACAGCCCGGTTAACGCCGTACTCTCCCTCGCCCTGCCTAAGGAGGAGCAGCGCATCTCCTTCCTCCAGGCGGTCAACAGCTTCACCGGCAGCGATTTCCGGGAGTTCTGGGAGAAGTACCTCCCCGAGCAGCCGGCCTTCCAGGAGAGCCCGGCCCTGGTCACCGGCCTGTTGCTGACCCAGCAACTGACCGCGCTGACCGGCAGCAACGTGGCCCTGATCAGAGAGCTGCAGGGTAATCGCCAGATCAGTTCCGTCGACCAGCTTTTCGACCTGGAGGAGGGCGACTGGCTCGAGCTGATCGACAAGGCCGGCGTGCCGGAGGCGGTGCCCGGAACGACCGTGGGGGAGCGGGCCCGCACCTACGCCCGGCAGATGCAGAATCTCCTGAACGCCGCCTACCCCACCCGCCGGATCGCCCGCATGGTGGCGAAGGAGCAACTGCCCATTGCCAGCGGCGCCATTGCCAGCGGCATCAGCGAATTCCTGGCCAAGAACCAGCACTTCGACCTCGCTGCCTCCCGCATTCACGACTTTGCCGAGCAGATCCAGGGCGTGGCCGGGGAGCAGGCCAACGCGGTGCAGCAAGAGCTCCTCAAGCTGCAGCGGGTCTTCCAGGTCAGTACCACCCCGGAGGCTATGAGCACCCTGCTCCGGCACAATCTAAACTCCGCCTACAGCATCGCTCGCATTCCGCGCAAGAGCTTCCTGCAAACATACGGCGAAGCGCTGGGCGGGGAGAAGGTCGCCCTTGCGATCCACCAGCGGGCCGAGCACATTGCCACCCGGGCCGAGACCGCCGCCATGCATCTCGTGGAGTACACGCAGGGCCCGGTGCCCCATATGGTCATCGGTGACCTGGATCGGCAGGCGATCTCGGCGACGGTTGCGGCCAAGATTCCCGACTACGCCACACTCTTCGGCAGCCCCGATATCTGCGAGTGCGAGCACTGTCGCTCCGTGTACAGCGCCAGCGCTTACTTTGTCGATCTGCTGCGCTTCCTCTGGCGGGGCGCCCCCAACGACGAGGGCAAGACCCCGTTGGACCTGCTGGCCGAGCGCCGGCCCGACCTGGTCCACCTGCCGCTCACCTGCGAGAACACCAATACCACCATTCCCTATATTGACCTGGCCAACGAGGTCATGGAGTACTATGTCGCCAATGACTCACTGGCCGACTTCGCGGGGTACGACACGGGCGAGGCGACCGCTGCAGAGCTGCGCGCCAGTCCGCAGAACTTCAACCTGGACGCCTACCGGAAGCTGAAGGACGCCCAGTACCCCTTTACCCTGCCCTACCACCAGCCGCTCGACGTGATCCGGACCTACAGTGGCCACCTGAAGGTGAGCCGCTACGAGGCCATGAAGGCGATCAACCCCACGCCCGACCCGGCCACTGCCCGGGCGATCGCCGCAGAGTCGCTCCACCTCTCGCAGGAGGAGCATAAGGTCTTGACCGGCCTCGCCTTCGACGGCACCGCCGATACCACCGCTCTGCACGAGTACTTCGGCTACGCCGCCGCCGCCGACCTGGAACAGATGAGCCAGGTGCGCGAGTTCCTGCGTCGCTCCGGCCTGGCCTATACCGACCTGGTCGAGCTGGTGAAGACCCAATTCATCAACCCGTACCAGTCCACCCTCGACTTCCTGGAGAAGTTCGCCTCCTACAGCGCACTCGATGCGACCACCCTCTATACGCGGCTGGAAGAGATCGAGGCAGGCGCGCTCGACCCGGCTGCCGACGCGTCGATCGCCACGGCCATTGCCGCCTACAACGATGACCTGGGCGCCGACCTCAGCAGCGCCGCACTCGCAGACTGGGTGACCAACCACCTGAACCAGTTCCGCCAGGTGATCACCCTCTACGAGCCCTCCTCCCAGTGCGACCTGGACACCACGTCACTCAAGACCATAAAGAGCATCTATGAAGGCATGGCCACCTCCGGCATATCGGAGGAGACCTGGTCGAAGATCCACCGCTTCGTCCGCCTCTGGCGCAAGCTGGGCTGGAGCCTGCACGAGACCGACCTCATGCTGGCAGCGCTCGGCGAAACGGAGATCACCGAGGCGACCGTGGCCAAGCTCGAAGCGGTCGCAGCGCTCAAGGCCGCCACCAAGCTCACGCCCGATCAGTTGGCCGCGCTCTGGGGCGCCATTGACACCTACGGCACGAAGTCGCTCTACAGAAAGCTCTTCCTGAACAAGGCGGTCCAACCGCTCGATGAGGCCTTTGCCGCCGACACCTGGGGGAACTACCTGCAAGATGAAACCGCGGTGCTGGCCAATCATCAGTCCACTATGCTGGCCGCCTTCCGCCTGCGGGAGGAGGACCTGACCGCCATCCTCCAGGTGGCAACGGTGATCGATGGCGGCGCGGCGCGTCCCCTCGACCTGACCACAGACAAGCTTACCATTGCCAACTTGAGTACGATCTACCGGTATGCGGTGCTGGCCAAGGCGCTGAAGCTGAAGGTACCCGATCTCTGCAAGTTGATCACCCTGTTCGGCTTCTCGCCGTTCAGCACGTGGGATCTGGCGGCGCAGGCCTTCACCGGCATCGCTCCGGAACTCACTTACGAGTTCTGTAAGCTGGTGGGTGCGGCCAAGGAGGCCGGCTTTAAGGCGCCGGTTCTGGAGTATATCCTCCAGGGTACCCTGCCGGCGGAGTCCACCATCGGGCTCAGCCAGGAGAAGGCGCTGCAGACGGCCAGGGCGATCCGGGCTGCTTTCGCGGCGATCGAGCTGAGCCATCCGGAGACGCCGCCCTCGCCTCTGACCGCCGAGGCCCTGACCGGCAAGCTTTCCCTCACCTTCCAGCCCGCAGTTGTGAGCAGCCTCATGGCCATACTGGACGGGTCGGCCCCCTTTGAGGTGATCTCGGAGGCGAACCTGGCGATCACCATTCCCGATACGCTTGCGGCAAAGTACACGTATGTGAAGGGGAGCGGCCGGCTGACCTGTACCGGGGTCATGACCGATGCGGAGCAGGCGGAGCTGAAGGGGCTGCCGGGCGCCACTGCGGACTTCCAGAGCGCGATCGATCAACTCTACGCCGCACCGGAGGCATTCCTCAGCACAAACTTCAGCGGCATCCTGCCCGATCTGGCCGAGGCGAACGCCACCCTGCTGGACCACCCGGCGCAGGCGGTGGCCGCGACCCTGGAGGAGCGACTCACCTATGTCTACGAGCGCTTCCTCCCGGTCCTGAAGGCCAAGCTGCGCCAGGACGCCATCGCCCAGCACATCGCCGCCCTGATCGGCCTGAGCGAGGCGGCGACGGCAGTGCTGATCGCCCAGGACCTGGACGGGCTGGTGACGGACCTCTCCACGGAGGGTTTCTCCGCCACCTACTTCAGCGATGCGGCCTGGACCACCCAGGCCCTGGAGCGGACCGAGGCGACGATCGACTTCGATTGGAACAGCGCCGCTCCGGACCCGGCGCTCCCCGCGGACAACTTCAGCGCCCGGTGGGAGGCCTACCTCGCCGCGCCGGCCAGCGGGGAGTACACCCTGCGGATCGATGTGGCCGGAGCCGACGAGCAGTTCAGGCTCTACCTGGACGAGACCCTGATCCTGGAGAAGACCGCAGCCGATCCGGCCACCTCCTGGGAGGTGGTGACCCCCCTCAACGCCGCACAGATGCACCGGCTCAATCTGGAGTACGCCGATACCGCCGACACGGCGACCGTGCAGATCCAGTGGCAGACGGCGACAGCGGCGCCCGAGGTGATCCCGGCAGCGGTGGCCTACCCGGCCACCACGCTGGACGGATTCGTCAGCCTGGCCACCCTCTACCACCGGGCGGCGAAGTTCATTGCCGGCTTTTCCCTCAGCGAGACCGAGCTGGCCCACCTGATCAACTACAGCGACGACTTTGATGGCATCGACTTCAAGGCGCTCACCGCGGCCCACTGGGAGCGGGTCAGCGACTACACTGCCCTGCGCAACGCCGTACCCCAGGCGCAGGCCCTGCTGACCGACCTGTTCGCCGCCGCCAACCGCACAAGCCCGTCCGCGACGGTGGAGGAGCTGAAGGGGCTTCTGCACCAGGCCACCGCATGGGACGAGAGCAGTATCGCCTACCTGGTCGACACCCACTTTGGACTGGGCGTGGCCGATTTTACCAACGAGATCGCCCTCAACCAGATTCGGGCGGTCATGGCGATCATCGCCCAGACCGGGCTCTCGGCCGAGACGATCCACTTGTGGGGCGCGGCCGTGACCGACTTCGACACCCTGCACGCGACCGCCCAACTGATCCGGAATGGGGTGAAGGCGAAGTATGAGGTGGAGGACTGGCTCGATCTGGCCGGCGACCTGAGCGACACGCTCCGGGCGAACCAGCAGAGGGCCCTGGTCGACTACCTCCTGACCCGACCCGAGATCCAGGCCTGGGGCGTGGCCGACGCCGACGGGCTCTACGAGTACCTCCTGATCGATGTGCAGATGGACCCCTGCATGGACAGCTCCCGCATTGTGCAGGCGAACGCCTCGATCCAGCTCTTCGTCCAGCGCTGCCTGCTCAACCTGGAGAGCAACACCTCCGGCGGGGCCGAGAAGGGGGTTGCCCCGTCGGCCATTGACAAAGACCGCTGGGAGTGGATGAAGAACTACCGGGTCTGGGAGGCGAACCGCAAGGTCTTCCTCTACCCGGAGAACTGGTTGGAGCCCGAGTGGCGCAACGACCGGAGCGAGTTCTTCAAGGAGCTCGAGTCCTACCTGGTGCAGAACGATATCACCGACCGGAGCGTCGAGCAGGCCTTCCGCAACTACCTGACCAGCCTGAATGAGGTCGCCAACCTGGACGTGTGCGGCATCCACCGGGAGGAGTACGCGGCGGACGGCTCGCTGAAGTACCTGCACGTCGTGGCCCGTACCCACAACGCCCCCTACAAGTTCTTCTACCGCCGCTGGGACGAGTACGGCAAGTGGAGCGCCTGGGAGCGGGTACCGGTGGATATTCGCAGCGTGGAGGCCACCGGCCCCGGCGTGACAAACAGCGGAGTGCACCTGGTGCCCGTGGTCTGGAAGGATCGGCTCTTCCTCTTCTGGCCGGAGTTCGTTCACGTGCAGGAGGCGCCTGCCGCCAACAGCAACAGGTCGGCGACCGAGGTATCGGGCGACAACATGAGCACCCTGGAGCCGATCGATGTGATCGAGATCCGCCTGGCCTGGAGCGAGTATGTCGATGGCAAGTGGGCACCCAAGCAGATCTCCAAGGAGTACATTCGCCAGTGGCCGGACGATGATTTCCTGGCGGTGGAGAAGGATTTCCTGCTGACCGCCAGCATCTCCGCCACCACCCAGAAGCTTACCCTGACCGTGACCGACACCTACTTCAACGCCTACCGCGGGAAGTTCGTCCTGACCGATATCCAATCGCCGGTGGAGGCGCAGATCTACGGCAAGGCGCGGTACGTCAAGGAGTTCGCCTACGAGTACTACTTCTCCAAGCGGAAGCGGTACGGCGCCCTCGACCTGCAGGATGACGTCTACCTGCAGAAGAGCACGACTCACCGGCTGCTGCCGGTCGATACGTACAAAGGGCTGGATATCACCCTGGACTACCCGTTCTTCTTCAGCGACGCCTCACGCACATACTTCGTCAACCCCGTGACGATCGCGATCATCGACTACCTGATCTCACCGTGGGACTATACACCGGTCCTCCCCGGCCTGGTACAGGAGCCGCTCTTCGAGATCCCGCTCGAGATCGGCCCGGACGACCTGCTGAATCCCGGAGGGCCCCTGCCGGACCCGGACGACCTGCTGAACCCGGGCGGCCCCCTGCCGAACCCGGACGCCCCGCTGAACCCAGATGGACCCCTGCCCGGACGAGGGGGCGGCCTGCCCATCTACGCCCGTCCCAACGTCGGCGGGGCGATCCCGATGCGGACCATGGCGATGGAGACCACGGCGGCCAGCACCGGCAGGACCGCTGCCACCGGGCCCGATGTGGGCATGATCGCCGGCGCCGTCACGCTGGAGATGGCCCACACGGCACCGGCCTTCGGTGGTATCGCGACGACGGAGATATGGAACCCGTTCATCAACGTGCGATACGATACGGGCCTCGAGTTCCACACCTTCTACCATCCCTTCTCCAGCCAGTTCGTGACGCGGCTGAACCAGGGCGGGATCGCCAACCTCCTGGCGAGCGACACAGCGATCCCGTCAGATGAGGGCGCCACCTTCGAAGGGACCTACCAGCCGAACTTCACCCACGGGCTGGTGCAGAAGCCCGGCGACTTCGCCACCCGCACCTACTACAAGGAGAACGTCTGCTTCGATGTCTATGGCGCCAACAGCATCTACAACTGGGAGCTCTTCTTCCACGCACCGCTCTACATTGCGACCCGCCTCAGCCAGAACGGAAAGTACGCCGAGGCCATGAAGTGGTTCCACTACATCTTCGATCCCACCACCGATGAGCTGCCCGTCGCCGGGGCCGAGACGGCACGCTACTGGAAGGTCCTGCCCTTCAAGACCACGCCGGTGGAGAGCCTGGAGGATTGGTTCCGCAGCCTCACACCAAACGGCGACCCCACGTCCGAGAATGTCATCATCGCCGAGTGGCGGGACAACCCATTCGACCCGCACCTGATCGCATCGAACCGGCCGTTGGCCTACATGAAGCACGTGGTCATGAAGTATGTGGCGAACCTGATCGCCTGGGGCGACTCGCTCTTCCGGCAGGATACGCGGGAGAGCGTCTACGAGGCGATCCAGCTCTACATTCTCGCCAACCACATTCTCGGGCCGCGCCCGGAATCCGTGCCCAAGCGGGGCGAGATCCAGGCGGAGTCCTACGAGAGCCTGAAGGCGAAGTGGGACGACTTCTCCAATGCCCTGATCGAACTGGAGAACATCTTCCCGTACAGCAGCGCGACCAGTGTCAGCGACTCCGCCGCCGGGACAAGCCTGCTGGGGGTAGGGCCCGCCCTCTACTTCTGCATCCCCTCCAACGAGAGCCTGCTGGATTACTGGGACACGGTGGCCGACCGGCTCTACAAGATCCGCCACTGCCAGAACATCGACGGCGTCGTGCGCAGCCTGGCGCTCTTCGCACCCCCGATCGATCCGGCTGCCCTGATCCAGGCGGCCTCCAAGGGGCTGAGCCTGGGCAGCATCCTCGCCGACCTGAGCAGCCCGCCGCCGATCTACCGCTTCCCCGCCCTCATAGAGAAGGCGAATGCGTTCTGCACGGACGTCAAGGCCCTGGGTTCGGCCCTGCTGGCTGTCCTGGAGAAGCGGGATGCCGAAGAGCTGGCCCGCCTCCGGTCTTCCCACGAGGTCCAGATGCTGGAGCTGATGACCGGGATCCGGGAGCGGCAGGTGCTGGAGGCGAGGGCCCACAAGGAGAGCCTGGAGAAGAGCCGGGAAAGCGCCCTCTTCCGGCTGCAGCACTACCTGGACCTGCTGGGTAACGACCTCTCGGTCCCCTCGGCAGCCACCATTGGCGCCAGCCTCACGGCCGACAGCCAACTGCCCGCCGACCGGGCGATCCCGACGATCGAGACCGATGTGAACGACTCGCTGGCCGACAGCGCTGAGAGCGGTGTGAAGCTGATCCCGCGCGAGGCGAGTGAGATCCTCCTCAACGACCTGGCTGCGGTCAGTATGGGCATCGGCGCAGCGGCCGACATCACCGCCGGCGTGCTGGCGCTGATCCCGCAGTTCAGCGCAGAGGGGGCTCCGCTGGGCGTGGGCGCCGCCACCGGGTTCGGCGGGCGCCAACTGAGCACGGCTGCGGCATCCGGGGCGAAGGTCTTCAACATCACCGGCCAGATCCTCTCCATGGCAGCCGCCCAAGCCGCCAAGATGGCCTCCTACATCCGGCGTGAGCAGGAGTGGACGCTTCAGGCAAACCTGGCGGCGAAGGAGATCATCCAGCTGGACAAGCAGGTGACCGCGGCCGACATCCGCATTCAGGTGGCCGAGAAGGAGCTGGAGAACCACAAGCAGCAGATCGCCAACGCCCAGGCAGTGGAGCTCTTCCTGAAGGACAAATTCACCAACCAGGAGCTCTACCAGTGGATGAAGGAGCAACTCTTCGCCGTCTACAAGCAGAGCTACAACCTGGCCTTCGAGATGGCGAAGAAAGCGGAGCAGGCCTACAAGTTTGAGATGGGCACCGAGCTGGCCAACTTCATTCAGTACGGCTACTGGGAGAACTCCCAGCAGGGGCTGGTGGCCGGTGAGAAGCTGCAACTGGCCCTGCGGCAACTGGAGAAGGCCTACCTGGAGGAGAACCGCCGGGAGCTGGAGCTTACCAAATCGATCTCCCTGGCCCGGCTCAATCCGCTGGCCCTGATCGAGCTGCGCGAGACCGGCACCTGCACCGTCTCTGTGCCGGAGGAGCTCTTCGACCTGGACTACCAGGGCCACTACTTCCGGCGGATCAAGTCAGTGCGCCTCTCCATTCCTTGTATAGCCGGGCCGCACACCTCCATTAGCTGCACCTTGCGGCTGCTGCAGAACTCGGTCCGGATCAAGACCACCCTGAACAGCGAGGGCAACTACGAGCACGAGCACGACGAGGGGCTCCTGCTGGACGATGATCGCTTCCGCACCGTCCACGTGCCGGTGAAGGCGATCGCCACCAGCACGGCGCAGAACGATGCCGGCATGTTCGAGCTGGACTTCCGCGACGCTCGTTACCTGCCCTTCGAGCGGGCCGGTGCGATCAGCACATGGCAGATCGAGCTCTCGACCGATCAGGATCTGCGCCAGTTCGACTACGCGACCATCTCCGATGTGATCCTGCAGATGAGTTATACGGCGCGGGAGAGCGGTGGTCTCTTCAAGGAGAGCGCAACGGCCCATCTCAAGGAGTACCTCCAGAATGCGGCCGACCTCTCCGATCAGCCGCTCATGCAACTGATCAGCATGCGGCACGACTTCCCGACCGAGTGGTACCGGTTCCTACACCCCGATACCGCCGGGGGGGAGCAGGTCCTGAACTTCACCCTGGGGCAGGAGCGATTCCCCTTCTTCGTGCGGGACCGGGAGGTGGTGGTTATGAAGGTGGAGGCCTTCGCCCGGTCCTCACAATCGACCAGCTATGAGATGATCCTCTCCTATGTGAACCAGGACGGCGACACGGTCACCTCATCCCCGATCACCATGCCGCAGAACAGCAGCTATGGGGATGTGAACGTCGCGACGATCAACGTGGCCGATGCCGGGCTCAACCTGGAGGAGATGGATATCGCCGCAGCGATGAGCCTTAAGCTGAAGCAGAGCACCTCGCCGGACTACACAGCGCTGGCGACCGAGCCTGAAGAAGTGGAGGACGTGCTCCTGGTGCTTCACTACAAGCTGGACTGAGACCAAGGCACCCATACATGGAGGCCCTCACCGAGTCGCTCGGTGGGGGCCTCCTGCTATGGCGTCTCAACGCTTCCGGCAGCCGGACCCTTCCGTACGTTCGAGTCATCGGCCTGGGCCCTTGGTCGCGCCGAAATCCAGGTATATTGATGGATATACATTTGATCCAGGCCCGGCTAGATTAGTACCGATGAGCGGGAATGCTTCCCTAATCACAACATTTTCGTCAAATTACAAGGGGGAGTAACACATGCGGCGTGGAAGGTATGCGATCTGGATGCATATGGGAGTTATTCTGGCACTCGTGGTCGGGATGCTCCACCTTCAGGCACCTCGGGCTCAAGCTGGAGTCGCCCCGGTCCTCACCGGCTCCGGCGTGACCCCCACCTACAGCATCGGCGAAGCCGCTGTGGCTGTAGACCCGGGTATCACGTTGTCCGGGCCGGAGATCGACATGGCGAGCGTGACGATCACGACCAACCTTCGTTTCGGGGACCAACTCAGCATGGCCCCTCAATCGGGCATCAGTGCTTGGTGGGACTCCTACACCGGTGTGCTGACACTCTCGGGTACCGCCACTGCGTCCGACTACCAAGCCGCCCTCCGTTCGGTGACCTTCCGAACCACTTCGGGTGACAGTTCCCCGCGTACGGTCACCTTTGCCATCGGCAACGCCTTATACAGCCCCGCGACCGGACACTTCTACGAGTTCGTCTACTCGCCATGGATCGACTGGTATAGTGCAGAGGGGCTAGCTGAGGACATAGTCAACTATGGCCAGCCCAACTCCCCCTCCGGCGTCTATGGTCTCCAGGGTTACCTGGTGACGGTCACCTCCCAGGCCGAGAACGACTTTGTCTCCAGCAAGCTGCAGGGCCAGGGCTGGATGGGCGCCAGCGATGATGCCGTAGAGGGCGTATGGCGCTGGGTGACCGGTCCGGAAGCCGGCACTCAGTTCTCGCAGCAACAGCTCGGCTCCACCGGCACGAGTGTCAACGGCATGTATATCCACTGGGACGTCGGCGAGCCAAATGATGCCGATACCTTTGGCGAGCACTATGGCCATTTCTGGGAAAATGGGTACTGGAACGACTACGCCTACGATAATACCAGCATTGAAGGTTACGTGGTGGAGTACGGTGGCATGCCGGGCGACCCGTCATTGCAGTTGTTCGCAGAGACCACGGTCCTCGTGGACACGAACACGGCGCCTGTAATCAGTGCCGTGCCCGACCAGGAGACCCCGCACGACACGGTTCTGGGCCCCATCCCTTTTACGATCGGCGATGCTGAACAGTCGGCAGATCTCCTGACCCTGGTCGGAAGCTCCTCCAACCCCGGCCTGGTTCCGCATGAGAGTATCACCTTCGGCGGCTCCGGGTCCAATCGGACCGCGAGCGTGACACCTGCGGCCGGCCAGAGCGGCGAGGCCTACATAACCATGACGGTCACCGACAACGAGGGAGCGACCGCCCAGACGACCTTCCTCCTCAGCGTACCGGTCAACTACGCACCGGTTCTAACCGCCCCGAGCAACCAACCGGCGCTGCCCTCGATCATGGAGGATGAACCCGCCGGGGCCGGTGCAGCGGTCTCAACCCTGCTCACCGGGCAGGTCTCCGATGCCGACCCGGGCGACACGGTCGGCATGGCCGTCACCGATCTGGACGAGAGCCACGGCCACTGGGAGTACTCGGCGAACGGCGGCGCCACATGGACGGCCGCCCTGGTCTCCTCTTCGAATGCGCTGCTGCTGGCCCCGACAGACTCCCTCCGCTTCGTCCCCGCACCGGACTTTGCCGGCGATGCAACGATCACCTACCGGGCCTGGGACCAGAGCGACGGCCTCAACGCCGGCGACAGGACAAACATTGAAAGCACCGGTGGGACCGCGGCGTACAGCGCCAGCACACAGTCCGCCATCGTCACGGTCACCGCTGTCAACGACGGGCCGGTCCTCGCCGGGCCGGCGAGTGCGGTGGTACAGGAAGAGGTTGAGCAATGGATCAGCGGCATCATCCTTCAGGATGTGGATGCCGGTAACCAGCCAATGTCCCTCTACGTCTCGGTCAGCCACGGCACCCTTGCCTTCTCGACGACCGATGGCCTGATCCTCAACTCCGGCGACTACACCGGCAGTTCACTGGACGTGACCGGCACGCAGACCGACCTCCAGGCAGCGCTCGACTCCCTGACGTACCTGGGCGGCGATGACTACTACGGGCCTGATTCCCTGGTCGTAGGGGTCTCGGACCAGGGCTGGAGCGGTGCGGGCGAGCCAATCTTCGCTTCGTTGACCGTGCCGATCACGGTCAGCAACGTGGAAGACCCGCCCTCCCCTGGTGGCGATGCCACGGTGGTCGCTCCTGGCGGCGGCCCGGTCAGCGTGCCGGAAGATCAGCCGATGCCCGAGGGCCCCAATATCCGCCTGATGGTCCCCACTCTCTCGGATCCGGACGGCCAGACGCCAACGGCCATCCGCATTCTCTCCGTAACCGGCGGTCAGCTTCTGGCGGCCGATGGCACCCCCATTACGCTGGGGACACCCGGGACCATCCTGTCACTGACCGATGGGTACCTCGACCTGCGCTTCGCCCCCACCCCCGACCGGGACTCCGACGCTTCGTTCCAGTACATGGTGGTCGATCCCACGGAGGCCCATATCAACTCCGCCCCGTCGGTGGCGACCGTCCCCGTCTCGCCGGTCAACGATGCGCCCACGGTGAGCACTATCTCCAGTCAAACGACCGCTGAAGACCAACCGCTGGATGTGACGCTCTCCTTCCAGGACATCGATTCACCCGTAGAAGCCATGTCCTGTACCGCGACCGCCGCCGACCCCGCCCTGGTGCCAGGTGTCAATCTCACCTGTACCATTACCGGAGCCACCACCGGCGTGTTGCGGCTCACCCCCGCGCCCGACCTGTCCGGCACGACCAGCATCCAGGTGGTGCTGAGTGACGGTACCGCCCAGGGGCAGACGGCCTTCGACCTGGCCGTCACCCCGGTCAACGATCCGTCGACCATATCGCCCCTGGCCGATACGACCATGAACCAGGACGCCGGCCCGCTGCTCCTGCCCTTCGCGCTGAGCGACAGCGACTCGGACCTGGCGGGCCTGATCCCGTCGGCCAGCTCCTCTGACCCGCTCCTCTTCCCGCCGGGGAGCATCACCTTTGGGGGAGAGGGCGCCGACCGGACGATCAGCCTGACCCCGGCTGCGGGCCTGGCCGGCGAGGCGACGATCACCGTGCAGGTGACCGACTCCGCCGACAGCTCCCTCGCAGCGACGACCAGCTTCCGGGTGACCGTGCGCTCCGCGCCGGCCGCCCCCGCCTGGAACAGCCCCGCCGCCAGTGAGAC
This sequence comes from Symbiobacteriaceae bacterium, assembly GCA_041690255.1. GTDB lineage: Bacteria > Bacillota > Sulfobacillia > Symbiobacteriales > Symbiobacteriaceae > JAWLHU01. Next base: position 54,777 of record JAWLHU010000021.1, on the reverse strand, counting down.
CGTCACGGATACCGTTGCGCTCTCGGTCACCAGCGCCACGTACGGCGGAGCTGAGTACGCCGCCCTCTTTGAGGTGTACGGCGACAGCGGGTACACCGATCTGAAGACCTCGCTCACCGGGGCTCAGGTGGCAGGGGGCACCCCCTCCACGACCACATGGACCGTCGATCTCCCCCGGGGGACCTACTACCTGCGGGCAACGGTGACTGATACCTGGGGCATGTCGTCGGCTTTCGTTCCCCTCGGTGCCCTAACCGTCAACCGGGCGCCTGCGGTGCCCACCGGGCTCAGCCCCAGTGCCGGTACCCTCCAGGTCGACCAGATCAGCTTTGCCGCCACCTACAGCGACCCCGACGCCGATACCGGTGCGGTCCGCTTTGAGCTCTTCCCCACCAGCGACTACTCGGGCCCGTCAGCTCTGAGCCTCACGGGCACGACGGTCAACACCGGCGAGGCCTCCACCGTCGACTGGGAGGTGGCGCTCCCGGCGGGTACCTACTACCTGCGGGCAGCCGCTCAGGACTCTGCCGGCGCTGCCTCGCCGTACGCCGCGGTGGGAGCGATCACCCTCGACCGGACACCAGGAGCGCCGGTCGGGCTCGCCCCATCCGGCGGAAGCTGGGTGACCACCACGCAGCCGACCCTCTCCTGGGCCCACAACGATCCAGACGGCGACAGCCAGACGGCCTACCAGATCATCATCCGGGACGGAGCGGGCAACATGGTGCTCGACACCGGCACGGTATCGACCGGTTCGATGACCTACACGGTAGATGAGGCAGTCCTGGGGGATGCGCCTGATGCTTACCGCTGGACCGTCCGGACATGGGACGCCGATGGCGTCATGGGGCCGTATGCTGCGGAGAGCCTCATGAGGATCGACGCGACCCCGCCCTCGGGCAGCGCTGTGATCAACGGCGGATCGGCCCAGACCAACGAGACCGGAGTCACGCTGACCCTCTCCGCGACCGATGCCACCTCCGGCCAGGTGCAGATGCGCTTCGCCATGGCCGGCGACCCCTGGGGTACGTGGGAGCCCTATGCCACAGTGTGGGCCTGGACGCTGCCCACCGGCGACGGATCCAAGGAGATCCAGATCCAGTTCCGCGATGCGGCCGGAAACCTGTCGGCGATCACATCGGCCTCCATTCTGCTGGACACGACCGAACCCATGGCACAGGTCACCGTGCCCGGCAGCTACTTGAACAGCCTCTCTCTGCCCCTGACCTGGACGGCTGACGATGGCCTTGGCAGCGGCGTTGCCTCGGTGACGCTCTATCTCAGCACCAACGGCGGGGCGACCTGGGATCAGTATGGCGAAACCGTGACCAGTTCACCGATCATCTTCTCCGTACCGGTTGATGGGACCTACGCCTTCGCTCTTCGTGCGGTGGACCAGGCCGGCAATGCGCACGCAGCACCCGCCGGGCCCGGCGATCTTCAGGCCAGCCTGGTCGTGGACGCCACCAAGCCAGAGGGGAGCATTCAGATCAACCACGGGGCGGAGGCCACCAGCAGCACCGACGCCACCCTGACCCTTTCGGCCAGTGACGCGACCGCCGGGGTGAAGGAGATGCGCCTCTCGACCGACGGCACCACCTGGACGGCCTGGGAGCCCTACAACTCCTCCCGGAACTTCACCCTTTCCGCGGGCGAGGGGACCAAGACGGTCTACGCCCAGTACCGGGACTGGGCCGGCAACGAGTCCGATCCCACTACCGCGACAATCCACCTGGACCAGACAGCACCGAGTGCCGAAGCAGCCGCTCTGGCCCCCTACCAATCCACCCGGACAGTCCCCGTCGCCTGGACTGCCGACGACGGCACCGGTTCGGGTGTGCTGACCGTGGAACTCTACTACAGCGCTGACGGTGGCTCGACCTGGGCGCGGTACGGCTCCACCTTCAGCACCTCCCCGATCGACTTCACGGCCCCGGCAGACGGGCCCTTTGCCTTCAGCCTCCGAGGGATCGATGCCGCCGGTAACGCCGAACCCGCCCCCACAGGTATAGCAGATCTGGAGACGACCGCCATGATCGACACGGGGCTCCCATCCGGGACGATCCGGATCGATGGGGACCTGCTCCAGACAAACAGCGGCACGGTTCCCCTCGTCCTCACCGCCACCGATGGGACCTCCGGCGTCGCCGAGATGCAGTTCTCCGACGACGGCATCCTCTGGACTGGCTGGGAGCCGTACGCGGAGAGCCGCATCTACACCCTGCCTCCTGGCGATGGGATCAAGCAAGTATGGGTCCGCTTCCGGGACCGCAGCGGTAATCTCTCCACCGGCAACTTCGCGGAGATCCTGCTCGACCAGACCCCACCGATCCCGACTGCCCTCAGTGTGGCCCCCTACCAGGGCAGCACCTCTGTCCCGGTCACCTGGTCCAGCAGCGACGGCAGCGGTGCCGGGGTCGCCTCGGCCCGGCTCTATGTCAGCCAGGACGGCGGCGAGCACTGGATTCTCTACGGTGGGCCCTACACCACAGCAACCATCGGCTTCACCGCGACGACCGATGGCCCCTACGCCTTCCACCTGCGGCTGAAGGACACCCTCGGCAACGAGAGCCCCGAGCCTTCCGGTGCGGAGGCGATCCAGGCCACGACCACGGTGGATACGGCCAAGCCCTCGGTCAGCATCAGCATTGAAGATGGCGCCGCCCAGACCAACAGCCGGGCAGTCACCCTGACGCTCGCCGTGGAAGATCTGACCGCCGGCGTCCAGGAGATGCGCTTCTCCGATGATCGCCTGAGTTGGACCAACTGGGAGCCCATCGGGACAGAGCGGGCCTACACCCTGCCTGACCTCGACGGGTTGAGAGAGGTCGCTGTCCAGGTGCGGGATCGGGCAGGGAATCTCTCGGACATGGCCTCCGCCCAGATCGTCCTGGACACGGCACCGCCTGTCGCCACGGTGACCGCACAACCCGGGGTGCAGCGCACCAGGAGCTTCGACATCTACTGGTCCGGCGATGACGGCACCGGGACCGGGCTCGGATCGGTCAAACTCTACTACAGCACCGACGACGGGACCACCTGGACCCAGTATAGCGACACCTTCAACAGCTCCCCCATTCCGTTCACCGCCCCCCAGCAGACCCAGTACCTCTTCAACCTGCGTGGCGCAGACGTAGCCGGCAACGAGGAGGCGGAGCCGGCAGGTCCCGAGAGCGCCGAGGCATCGACACGGGTGAGCCTGCCGACGCCGGCGCCGCTGAATCCGCCTACCGGTACGGTGAGCATGAACGACGGTGCTCCCTTCACCAGGACCCCCGGCGTCACCCTGACGCTCACCGTTGCCGCCGATCAGCCGGGCACCATTCAGATGCGCTTCTCCGACGACGGCACCTCCTGGAGCGGCTGGGAGCCGTACCGCTCCACCAGCGAGTACACGCTCCCCGCCGGATCGGGCCCCAAGACCATCCACGTCCAGTTCCGGCGGAGCGGGGAGAGCCTCTACACAACAACCTCCGCCTCGATCCTGCTGGACGGGATTCCGCCCAGCGCTGCGGTGCAGTCCCCAGGTGAGTATCTCTCCGCACAGCAGGTCACCCTCGCCTGGTCCGGCAACGACGGCGGCGGCTCGGGGATCGAGTCGGTCACGCTCTATGTCAGCACGGACCACGGTCAAACCTGGCGTCCGACCGGGTCCGCCTACACCACCTCGCCGATCCGCTTCACGGCGGCGGGTGATGGCACCTACCTGTTCAGTCTCCAGGCCACAGACCGGGCAGGGAACGCAGAGCCCGCCCCTGCGGGGCCCGCGGCGGCCGAGGCCACCGTCACCGTGGACCAGACCCCTCCGGAGGTGACCGTCGACCAACCGGAGATCGGGGAGGATGAGGTGATCGCCCTGACCGGAACCGCTGAACCCGGCGTTACCCTGGAGATCGCGGTAGATGAGGAGAAGGCCGGACAGATCGCCGGCGATTCGACCTGGGCGTACCGTCTGCCCGAACTCACGGACGGAATGCATAGGATCACGGTGACCGCGACCGATCACGCCGGCAACGTCACCAGCCTGAGCCTGCAGGTCATGGTCGGCAATGGCGACCCGATCGTGGTGATCACCTGGCCCACTGCGGAGGCAGAACTGCATAAGCTGCCGGTCGTTCGTGGGACGGCAACGACCGGCGCCACGGTGACCGTGACCGCCGGGGGCCATGAGGTTGCCGCGATCACGGTCGGAGAGAACGGCACCTGGCAGGCCGACCTGGCCGGCCTGGACGGCACCCTGCCACCCGGCGAGGTGACGGTTGCAGCAACAGCCGTTGATCAGCAGGGCAAGGCGGGCACCGACTCGGTCAGCTTCGTCTACAGCCCCGGCGGGACCATCTCCGGCCTGGTGCTTGATCAGACCGGTTACCCGGTGGCCGGTGCGGAGTTGCTCCTGGCAGACTCCATCGGCGAACTGGTGGATCGCGCCACCAGCGACCAGTCCGGCGCCTTCGCCTTCGCACCCGTGCCCTTCGGGGAGTACACCCTCTCCACGCCGACCGCAGAGAGCCGGCAGGTGACAGTCAGCGGCGAGGAGGGGAGCCAGGCGACCCTGGTGGTCGCAGGCAGCACCCACCTGTCGCTGAGCGCCGAGCCCTCATCGATCCCGGGCGATGGCACCGCCACGACGACCATCCGGCTGAGTCTGATCGGACCGAATGGCCAGCCCCGGTCAGGTGTCCGGATCGCCGTCTCGACCACGGGCGGACAGTTGTCGGCCTCCGAGGCGGTGACCGGTCCGGACGGGCAGGCGGTGGTCCTCCTGACCGCACCGCGCGTGGACGGAATCACCCCAGAGCGTCTCCTGGTGCAGGCCCGAGCTGAGGCCGGATCGGGCGACCCGATCGAGCAGTCGATCGCCATTGACATTGTGCCCGCGACGATCAGCGGCGTGCTCCTGGATCAGGGCCGGCCCGTGGTCGGGGCGGTCGTGGAGGTGGCCGAGGACTTCGACGCCGATGGCCGCAATGACTTCACGGCCCGGACCCTCTCCGGGTCCGACGGCTCCTACCGGATCGGGGTGCCCCGCGGCCACTGGGTCTACCATATCGTGATTACCGCGACGACCCAGGTCCAGGGCGAGACCGTGACCATGCGGGTTGAACAGGAAGGCAGGGTCGGGGAGATCGCATCGGTCGGTGAGGTCTTCCCGGCCACCCGAACCGTTGGGGGCCAGGTGCTCGTCGCAGGACCGGGCCATGCACAGCCCGCCACCGTCGACCAAGTCTTTGGTCAGGGGGCGACCATTCAGGCGCACCTGGAGACAGCCGGCGGCCTGACCGTCGACCACCCCGTTCAGGTCCGCCAGGACGGGACCTATCAAACCAGAGACCTGCCGCCCGGAGAGTACCGGATCATCTTCCGGGTAGCCTCTCCCGATGGGCAGGAGCTGGCCGGGGCCACGGCGATCGTCGCGGTCGACCAGGAGGGCGTGCTGGAGATGGACGCGCCCCTTATTGACCCGTTCGGCGTGGTGACAAGCGCATCGACAGGCGAGCCGCTCTCGGGGGTCGGCCTGCACCTCTTCTGGGCGGACACCCCCCTGAACCGGGAGCAGGGGCGTGAGCCCGACACGGAGGTCATCCTCCCGAGACTGCCCGGGTTCGCCCCGAACGACAACGCCAACCCGCAGGCGACAGACGCTTCGGGTGCATACGCCTGGATGGTCTTCCCCGACGCGGATTACTATATCGTCGCCGAGGTGGATGGGTACAAGCGCTACGACAGCCGGCAGGAAGGGCGGGACGTCGCCGCTGCGCCTGGCGAGGACAGTTATATCAGCGACGGGATCGTGCATGTCGGCGCGACGATCGTTCGGTTCGATATCGCCCTTCAGCCGCTTCACGAGCGCCACGACGGATTTGTCACCGGGTACCCGGACGGCACCTTCCGGCCCGACCAGCCGATCACACGGGCCGAGGTGGCGGCGGTGGTGGCACGGCTCTTCGAGTTTGCAGAGGACCCATCAACCACGGTTGGGTTTGGCGACCTGAGCGATGAGCACTGGGCCCGGGCCTATATCGCGGCGCTCTCCCAGCGGGGGATCATGGTAGGCTTCAATGATGGCAACTTCCACCCGGACCAGCCGGTCACCAGGGCCGAGTTGGCCGCCGTGGTCGCACGGCTGCAGGGGCTCGACCCCCAGATGGGCGATGCCTTCGCCGATACCCGGGGGCACTGGGCACAGGGCGTGGTCGAGGCCGCTCGCCAGGCGGGGGCGGTCACCGGCTTCACGGACGGCCTCTACCACCCGGAGGAACCGGCGACCCGGGCACAGTTTGTGGCCATGGTGGCCCGCATGCTCGGTCGCGGCCCCCTCACCGGGCTGCCAACGCCCACCTGGCCCGATGTCTCCGCGGATCACTGGGCGTTCGGGTACGTGGAGGAGGCATCTGCGGACCACCTGTTCGATCCGCTTCCCGAGGGGGCGGGCGAGCAGTGGGCAGGGGTGCCGGAGGAGTAAGGAGTGAGGATAAGCCGGAGTTCCGTCCAAATCTGCCTACCCGCCTCCGGCGGGATGTGGGTAGAAATGGACGGAACTCCGGAAAAACGAACCCCCGGGGGGTGCCCGGGGGTTTTGCGCGGGGCTTTCATGTGCCCTGAATGGGATTTGCGGTCAAGTTTCTGGGTCGGTTGCAGCCCTTGCCGCCAGCTTCCGTCCATTTTTACCGAGCCATCGGCCAGGCAAGTGGCAAAAACGGACGCATGAACCCTGAGGTGTCCCCCTGCGTCGAGAAGGGAAGGCGATACCCCCTTGGCGAGCCCGGGCCCCAGTCTCATGCGACACCCAGACCTAGGCCTTCGGCCTCGGCGGCGGACTCTGGTCGAGCTGGTGATCGGGCCGCGACCGGCGGGTGGAGGTGGAGCCGCTCTCCGCCTGCTCCCCTGCCCGCTCGAGGACCCGCTCATAGACCTGCGTCTCCTGGCGAAGGGTGATCTCCCGCTGGACCCGCTGCATCTGCGTCTCAAACGCCTCCACGGGCGATGGGCGCACGGCCTCCGCACGATCGGGGCGGGTCTGGCTCCGCTCCGGCTCCGTCGCCCGCACCGGAGCAGCCATGACGACATCGGGCACGGCACCGAGGGTGAGTGCGACGTCGGCGAAGGCGGGCGCCGGCGGCCTGCGGGTCGCCCGCTCTCTCTCCTCACCGCTCTCCCTGCGCCCTGTCTCATCTTGCCCGGCGCGCCGCTGGATCTGCTCCACGACCACGGTGAGCGGCTCCCAGACGGCGTAGCGGTAGCGGAAGACCAGCAGGGCCAGGCCGGTCAGCAGGACCGACTCCAGCATCCATCCGGAGGAGGCGAAGCCGGCGTGGACCGCTTTGACCAGGCTGAGCCAGACCGCCAGGGCGGCGGCCAGCACCCCCTGGGCCAGCAGGGCGCCGAACGCCTTCATGGCCACGCCCCGTACCAGGCGCAGGCCCGCCTCGGGCCACCAGAGGGCGGCCAGCAGCCAGACCGGCGCCAGCGCGATAAAGAGCAACAGGGTGAGCTGCGCCAGGATAATCGATCCGGCCAGGACGACCGTCACCCCGGAGACCACCAGCCCGGAGGCCGCGGTCCAGCCGGCGAGCAGCATGCGGCGGGGGAGGAAATCGACCCCCCACCAGGGGCAGTTGGCCTGCGCCTGGTTCAGGTTGTAGAGACAGGCGTTGTGCCGCTGGGTCACGGTCATGGCGAGGAACTGGCCGCCATCGACGCCGTCGGCCGTGCGGTAGACCGAACGCCCTTCCGCGGACAGCTCCCCGGTCAGCCAGGGCTCATAGACGAAGACCCGCCAGGCCGAGTCACCGCTGCGGGCGATCAGATCCATCTTGTCGGTGCCGCGGGCCACGGTGCCCACGCCCTCGAAGAGCCCGACCGCCAGGCCGCGGGAGAGCGTAATGCTCCCGGTCAGGGCCTGGCTTCCCGCGGTCGCCACCAGGGCGGAGAGGAGCAGGATCAGCAGGGAGCCGCCCGCGGCGCCCCAGGCCCGGGTCGTTCGGCCGCGCAGGTAGAGCAGCAGCGCCCAGACGCCGGCGAGGCCCAGCGCCCCCACCAGCAGCGGCGCTCCCAGGCCGGACCAGAGCAGACCGCCCAGGCTGTCCAGCGCCAGTCCCGGTGCCTTGAGCAGGGGCGTGACCAGATCGCCCCGCACGGCGTACTCCACCGTGCGGATCGCCATCTTGAGGGTCCAGGCCTTCGCCACCTGTAACTGGTTCATCCAGAAGTAGATCGAGGCGTAGTCCGCCCGGCTCCAGTCCTGCCCTTCGAAGGTGTAGCTCCAGGGCTCGTACCGGGGGTCGTCGTAGAGCGGGACGACCTGCCCATAGCCAGGCGCACCGTCCGGGCGGTCGGGGATCAACTGGTCACCGTCGGCCAGAGCCAGAGAAGGCATGAGCATCATCAGGACCAGAACGAGGCTGAGAAGCCAGGACCGGCGGATCATACCCCGGCCTCCTCCCGCTGCGCCCCCGGCCGGGTGTCGAATGCCCGGCGGAGGTGGGCGAAGATCGGATCGATCGTCAGGATCCCCACCCGACCGTGCAGGTCCTGGTAGAGCGCCTGGCCGGTCTCCAACTGGCGAAGGGCCGCCGCGTTCTCCGCCTCCGGCTCCAGGTTGAGGAACTGGAGCACCTTCGTAATCTCCTGCTGGTCGAAGGAGCGGAAGATAAACTTCGCCCCAATATTGTTCTTCACGGTCTCATCCAACAGGTCGGCCACGTTCTGGCTGACCAGGTAGACGGCGTTGTTCATGGCGCGGCCCGTCCGCAGCAGTTGCGTCACCAGGGTTCGCCCCTGGGAGCTGGCCATCAGCGCCCAGGCTTCATCGAACAGGACGATCTTGAAGGTCGACCGGTCCCGCCGGGTGAAGTGGGTGGCAAAGCCGGTCACGGCGTGCATGAGGGCGACCGAGAGCAACTCCTCCAGGCTGAACTCCTCCCGGGGCTTGCCCTCAGGTGGCATGGAGAGATGCTGAAGCTGCAGGACATTCATGGGATGCGTCAGGTCGAGCCCCCGCTCGTGCCCCTGGCCGAAGATCAGGTTGGCGTAGGCCCGCCGGCTGAGCGCCCGGTAGAAGGCCGCCAGGGTCGCGACATGCGGCTCCTCCCGCCCGATCACTTCCAGTTCGGTGATCACCTTGCCCAGGGCGGGCTGCGGCTGGTCGGCCACCCGCTCCACCGCCTGCATGATCGCCAGGAAGCGGGGGTCGCCGGTGGGCACGTTGCCGAGGAAGGAGAGGAGCGAGACCGCCAGGTTGCCGGTCTCCCGCAGATCCTCCTCCGATCCGCCCTGCCGCATGATAAACGGGTCGAGCTTGCCGGCATCATCCGCCGAGGAGCCGAGGGTGACGATATGCAGATGCCCCGCCAGTTCCGGCAGGTCGGTCAGCCAGTTGGTCCGCTCGCCCTTCGGATCCAGGACCAGCGCCTGGGCGCCCCGGTAGAGCACGGCCAGGTAGGTGAGCAGGTTGGCGGCGAACGACTTGCCGCCGCCCAGCGAGCCGAGGAAGGCGACCGAGGCGGAGCGGTTCAGGCTGGGCGGGAGGGAGGGGTCCATGTAGACCGGCCGCCGCAGGATCCCCGTCTTGCCCACGTAGGGGCCGGAGGTGTCGCCCAGGGACTGGGTCCCCAGGAACATGGAGCCCGCCAGCACTTCGGGCGGCACCCGGTGAATGTAGTCGGAGACGAAGGGCGGTCCGCCGGGCAGGGAGCCCAGGAAGGCCTGGAGCTGGTCGCCCGCCGGCACCTCCACCCGGATCTGGAAGGCGTTGCAATGCGCCTTTACATGGTGGATGCGGTCCTGCAGGGTCCGCTCGTCCGGAGCGGAGACCACCAGGCAGATGGAGGCATGGACCATGGGGAAGCGCCGCTGCTTCAGGTCGTGCTCCAGGGAGATCACCTGCTCCTGGGCGTCCAGCAGGGTGATCGGCACATCCTCGCCCGAGCGGCGGGTGTGGTCGTCCTGATCGAGGATCTCCAGCTTCTTGCGCCGGACGGCGCCCAGGGTCTCCTCGTGGCTGACGTTCTCCCAGCGCAGGACGACCTCCACAGGGAAGGGCAGGTCCTCCAGCCGGAAGAGCCACTCGGAGCCGGGGAAGAGGAACTCGTCGGGCAGGTCAGCCACGAAGCAGAAGGCGCTCAGCCCCTTCGCATCGCCATTGGCCGTCTGCTGGGTCATGGCGATCCGGCGGGGATGGCTCAGGTCCATCTCCCCCTCGGTCAGGGTGCGGATGGCGGACAGCTCGGGCCGCAGTTCGACGGCCCCATCATCCGATGGGAGGGCGAGGGCGTCGGGCGCCCAGTCGGGGCGCAGACTCGGCTCGCCAATCCCACGCCAGAACCCGCGGCGAATCAGCCAGGCGGTCTGGTAAGGGGTGGCCCGCGCAGCCTGGACCACCCGGGAGAGCCGTCCGTAGAGGACCTCCTCCCGTTCAAGATATGCGGCGATCTCGTGGGCCATCAACCCGGGCTGCCGGAGACCGAGGACCTCATCGACCAGCCGGTGGGGCTGGCGCCAGACGTCTTTCCAGAACTCCCGGCTGCCGGGCGCCGGCTCGGTGTGCGGGAGGCGGAGGGCGAGGTAGTAGTCGTAGACGACACCATCGCGGGCGCCGGCCAACTGCGCGGCCACATCATCTGCGAAGGAGGCCGCGGTCTCGGCCAGCGGCCCATCCAACTCGCTCTTCAGGCGCGTCAGCCGCTCCCTCGCCTGCTGGGTGCGAGGGATGATCAGCACCTGCCCGGCGTACTCCTCCAGCTCCCAGAAGAGGCGGGAGAGCCGCCAGAGGAGGCCCAGCCGGACAGAGGCCGAGAGATGCTCATAGTGCCAGGGCTCCAGCTTGTATAGCGCCCAGACCGCACGCTTATCGGTGACGATCAGGTTCTGCTCAAAGTAGGTCAGCGGCAACGACACGACGGTCATCCTTTCACCCGATAGCCAATGGCCCCCTTGAGGCGCAGGCGCCGCGGGGTGGGGGACATCGGGCGCAACCGGTTCAGTTGCTTGGGACTGAGGAGGAAGCGGATCATGGTGAGGAGCCAGCGCAGCGGTGACTTGCCGTCCAGCCGCTGCTTGGTCAGAAACCAGGTGGCGAAGGCCGGAATCAGCAGGTAGCGCAGGAGCCCCGGAAGCCCGCTGATCAGGGGCACCCGGCTGAGCAGGGCCATGAGCAGCAGGGTCGCGGCAAAGACCCCCGCCTGTCGGAACGAGACGGGGAAGGGGAGGCGGACCCGCTCAATCTGGTAGATCACCCGTTCCTGCACCCAGACCTGGCGATAGGTGCGCAGCCGAACCCTGTCCAGTTCCATGGGCTACTTCCCGATGATCCACTTGCTCAGGGCGAGGGCCGAGTCCTTGAAGTCCGAGCCGGCGAAGATCAGGAGGGCGGCCAGCACGGCGAAGACGGCGAAGGAGAGGAACTTGGTAAACTCCCGCTTCACCAGGTAGTAGGTCGCGATCACGGCCAGGATCGGGGCGAAGAGGGCGGTGACGTTGGTGTAAATCCACTCGCCAATCCGGACACCGGGGTTGATGGTGCTCGAGTTGGCCTGGTTCGGGTCGGCCAGAGCGGTACCCATGGTCAGGAACAGGGAGCCGGCGGCGACGGAGAGCGTGGTCCAAAGGCGGCGCATAATCATTCACCTTCCTGGAGGATTTGCGATATGTACCAGCGGCCTTCCCGGTCCGCGAGGGCGATCGTGTAGCGGCTCGTGAACCGGGCCCCGGTGGCCGGATCGACCAGCAGGACCTCGGTCAGGGCGTAGAGCCCGTCATCGGTCTGGCTCAGGATCAGGTTGGCAATGGAGTCGTAGGTCCAGGGGCTCTGGAAGGCCTGGATCCCCGCCCCGGGGTCGAGGAGGTAGGCGAGATCCGCCTGGTTGGCGGTGAAGTAGGCCGGGAAGAACTTGGTCAGCAGGGTCCTGATCTGATCATCCTGGTCGGTCACCTCGGTGCCGTAGTGGAGGGGCTCGGTGAAGTTGCCGGCGGTGGGCGGGGGGAGGAGGGTCGGGTAGTCGTAGACGACCCAGCCGCCCTCGGTGGTCTGGCCCACGGGCACGGCGAGGTAGACGGCTTTGGGTGCGGCGTCCGGGGGGCTGGAGACGAGGGTGACGACCGTGACCAGCCAGCGGCTGGCCGAGAGCTGCTTCGCACTGGCGACCCAGGCGTTGGTTGCGCGCTGGGTGTCCAGCCCGGTGGGCGAGGTCCAGCCGGCCTGCGGATCAAGCTGCGGGTCCAGGTACGGGGCGATCCGTTGTGCGTGCTCCACGGGGTCGTTCGGTCGCCAGGTGAGGAACTCGTAGGCGAAGAGGGTTGCCACGGCCTGATGGCTGGTGGATGCGGTGCCCGGGGTGGAGAGGGCGTTGGCCGGTGCGGTACCTGAGGCGGAGTCGGGCAGGAAGGAGACCACCCCTCGGACGAGGACCCAGGCCAGCAGGAGCCAGACGAACAAGCGAAGGGCGCCGTATCCGATGCGTTTGGTGTCCACTCAGAAAGCCTCCTGGTCTGAACAAGTACCGACACTTTTAGTTCGAGATTTATCCTATTAGTCCTCTTTTGAATCAAGTATGGATGGCAGTCTCTCCGATAAGAGGATGATCGGCTCCGACCCGATGCCGACAGCCTCCGACCAGAAGCCGACAGCCTCCGACACGAAGCCGACGGTCTCCGACCAGAAGCCGACGGTCTCCGACCAGAAGCCGACGGTCTCCGACCCGATGCCGGCGGGCTCCGACACGAAGCCGACGGTCTCCGACACGAAGCCGACAGCCTCCGACACGAAGCCGACGGTCTCCGACACGAAGCCGACAGCCTCCGACACGAAGCCGACGGTCTCCGACACGAAGCCGACGGTCTCCGACACGAAGCCGACAGCCTCCGACCAGGTGCCGATGGGAGGCAACCGCTTCGAGTAACGACCCGCACGCCCCCCGAACATTCCCACACTCTTCTGGATATCTGATGATTCAATGTTGTACAATCACATCAGGCTCCACGACATCCTTGGAGGGAGAGTGGTCACATGTCCGCAGATGATCGGCGGCGCGAGGACCCGACGAAGGATCTGGCGAACACGGCGGCGAGCTCGCATTCGGTTCCCCAAGCCCCTGCCACGCCCAGCCCCCTGGACCTGAGCAAGGTCGGGGCCCATCCGAAGACCGTGGCTCCTGCCAGCATTCGGGTTCGCTGGGACAGCGCCATGGGTCGAGCGACGCTCCTTGCGGCCGATGCGGTGGTCAATGCCGCCGGCAAGGCCGGACTGAAGAGCCCGCTGCCCGTCGCCCTCGAGATCTACCCGGTGCCCGGCGAGGAGCGAGCCCTGTGGGGCGTACCCAGGGAGTCGCAGAGCCCGGCTTGGCTCAACCTGGAGTGGTATCACCAGGGACGGCACTTCCGGGCCGACCTCAGGCAACTCCTCGCCCTCCTGAAGATCACCGTCCCCCAGGGGACCCGCATGGTGATCGGCGTGGCGGAGGAGAACGTCGCCAACATCGGCCCCTGCGTGAAGCTCACCTGGGACGACGACTCCTTCCTCCCGATCAACGTCGACGATGATGATGCTGCCGAATAGGTGAGCGACGGGGCAAGGAGTGACTCCTTGCCCCCCTTACTGCTGCGGCAGCGGTCCGGGCACGCCGATGTGATAGCCCTGCACGGCGTCCACGCCAAGGCTGCGGAGCAGCACAAGCGTTTCATCCGAACTGACATACTCGGCCACGGTCCGAATGCCCAGCTCCCTCGCCAGGGTCACCACGGCCCGGACCATCTTCTGGTCGACCGGCTCCTCCGGCAGGCGCTCGATAAAGCTGCCATCGATCTTCAGGCACGAGACCGGCAGGCTCTTGAGGTAGTACAGGGAGGAGAGGCCGGCACCAAAGTCATCCAGGGCGAAGCGGCAGCCCATCTCGGTCAGGGTCTCAATGAACTTCCGGGCGGTCTGGATATCGGCGACGGCTGCCGTTTCGGTGATCTCGAAGGTCAGGGCGGCGGGGTCGACATCGTGCCAGATCAGCTCCTCCCTGATCAGGGGCAGGAGTTCCACGTCCGCAAAGGCCCGGGCGGAGAGGTTGACCGCCAGGCCGATCCGGCGGCGGTTCCGGCGCTGCTCCGCGATGGTCCGAATCGCCTGGCTGACCACCCACCGGTCAATGGCGTGGATCAGGCCGTAGGACTCGGCCACCCCGAGGAACTGCCCGGGGGAGATCAGGGCGCCGTCTGGCTCCCGCAGGCGGAGCAGGGCTTCGTAGGCGGTCACGCTGTTCGTGGCCAGGTCAAGGATCGGCTGGTAGTGCAGGACGAAGCGGTCATCGGCCAGCGCCTCACGGATTCGCCGCTCCCAGTTCAGCTTGGAGCCCATCTCCTCCTCGATCTGATCGAGCGCGTAGACCCGGTAGCGGTTCCGACCGCCCGCCTTCGCCTGGTACATGGCCAGATCACCGTGGAGCATCAGCTCCTCTACCGTCCGTCCGTGCTCCGGGTGGAGGGCAATGCCGATCGAGACGGTCATGCCCACCTGCTGTCCACCAACCACATCGATATGTTTGCGGACCGTCTCCAGCAGCCGGGTGGCAACCGTCTCGGCCTGCTCCACATCCGCCCCGGGCAGGTAGATCGCAAACTCGTCACCTCCGAGCCGGGCGACCGGCCCCAGCATGCCGACCGCCCGCTCCAGGACACGGGCGAGCCCCTTCAGCAGCTCGTCACCGGCTCGGTGTCCGAGCGAGTCGTTCACGTACTTGAACTGGTCGAAGTCGAGGAAGAGCAGGGCGCCGGATGCACCCGAGCGGGCGGCGTCCTGAAGATGCCTCTCCATATCGGCCTCGAAGCGGGGGCGATTGAGCAGGTCGGTCAGCGGGTCGTAGTTGGCCAACCTTCGCAGTTGCTCCTCGGCACGGCGGCGCTCGGTGATATCGATCATCTGCGCGATCAGGTAGCGCGGATGGTTCAGGGAATCCCGGATCACGGCCACGTGCAGGTTGACCCAGATCGGATGGCCGTCCCGGTGCAGGAAGCGCTTCTCCAACTGGTACCCGTCCCGCCGACCGGCCAGGAGATCTTCCAGGGGCGCCACGCGCTCGGGGTAGTCCTCCGGATGGCTGATCGATTCGGCCGTTCGCCCGACCAGCTCCGCCTGGGTGTAGCCGAGCATCTCGGCCATGGCCCGGTTAGCTTGGAGGATCATCCGGTCCAAGCTGAAGAGCGCCATGCCGTTGGGGGCGTTCTGGAACGAGGTGCGGAAGCGGCTTTCGCTCTCCTCGAGTTCATCGCGCTGGGCACGGAGGATGGTGCTCTGCTCCTGGAGCTTCTCGTGCTGGTTGATCAGCTCATCCTGCTGGGCGGCCAGCTCCTCGCCCTGCGCGGCCAGAAGCTGATAGGCGGCCTCCAGCTCCGCATGCCGCCGGGTCAGGTCCCCGGTGGTGGCGCGGAGTTGCCGGAAGGTGCGGCGCTGGTCGGCGGCTGCCATGACGCCCGTGGCGCCGGTCGCAGCGAGGGTGAAGAGCTGGACGGCAAAGGTGACGGCCACCTGTCCGGCCGGATGCTGGTCCAACCAGAGATCGGCCAGTGTGGAGAGGGTGAGGACCAGCAGGACGAAGGCGAGGGTGGCGTAGCCCCAACGCAGGCCACCGGTTCGTGCTGCGACCATGGGAATGGCGAGCATCAGCGGGAGGAGTGCGCCGGCGACCGAACCGGCCCCGGAGAGCAGAATGCCGATCGATGCAGCCAGGACGAAGAGGTGGAGGTAAATCCGGGTGCGGGGCGTCCCGATGGGGGGCAGGACCCAGTAGACCGTCACGTTGTAGGCCGAGAGCAGGAGGACGAAGAGGAAGGCCCGGGGCATGGACTCGGTGGCGCTGGGGCCGAGAAGAGCCGTGAGCACCACCACAAGCAGGGTCAGGAGCCAGGTCCCGGTCTCAATGGCCGGAAGGGTCCGATAGACCCATTCCTCCTCCTGCTCGGCCAGGAGCCCGTTCTCCGCACCCGGCCCCATGGGCCGGAAGAAGCGGTTCGAGTCCAGGAGCGCCCCCGCTGCCCAGAGGACCCAGAGGATCACGCCGGTCCAGGTCCCGGTGACAGAGAAGGTGTAGGTCAGGACGAGCGGCAGGCCGGCGCCGAGCATGCGGCGGGCCCAGCGCGGGAGCCGCCCCTGAAGGGGGAGGATCATGAGGAGGCCAACGGCGAGCGAGAGCGGGCCCAATCCCTGCAGCAGCGGGCGAATGGGCTGGAAGGCCGGCGAGAAGAAGATCTCGGGCAGAAAGGTCCAGAGCGTCCCAATCACCAGGCGGATCGCACCGAGGGTGAGGGGGAAGAGGTCGAGGGCCCTCTCCCCCCGGGCCCGCTCTACCCAAGGGGCGACGGCCATGCCGGTCGCCAGCAGGAGATAGGCGGTGGCGCCGGTGAACCCCCCCGTCGAGAGGATGTATCGGGCCAGAATCAGCAGGGGCAGGGTGGCCAGGAGTGCAAGCGCATGCCGGAGGAGCACTGGCAACTGGTAGCGGACGACTAGGAGCAGGAAAAGGCCCCCGCAGAGGAGCGCCGCGGAGAGTTGCGGTATGTAAGGAATCAGGGGGGCGTACATGGCCGGGGGGAAGTCGCGCGGGAAGGCGTACAGGCTCACCCCGGTGGCGAACTCGATGGCAGCGGCGACCACAAGAAGTCTGGTTGCACGGGAGGTCTGCATCTATCTCCCCCTGACCTTTTAAAGATGAACTTATCTATATCCAATACTGTGATTTGGATCATAACCCTTCAATCTTCGCAGGGTTCCGACAGAAAGAGCACAAAAGAACCGGGGACGGTCAGGTCATTGACCGAGTCCCCGGTTCTTCGCCTTACTTGAGGGTGGACTGCATCCAGGTGATCGCTTCCTGCATGGCCCGCTGGCTGCGGTAGAGGAAGTGGGCCTCGCCCGGGTAGACCCGGCGTTCCACAGGCCCGGCGAGCGTATGGGCCAACTGCTCGGACTCGGCGGGCGGAATGACGCCGTCGTCGGCTCCGTGCAGGATCAGCGCCGGCACGGTCACCCGCCCGGCGATCGGTGCCGGGTCGAAGATGCTGCTCTGCAGAAAGCGGACCAGGTTGGTGGTCACCTGCTCATCCCCCACGGTGGTGACGGCGGTGGTCTCGCCCTGCTCCACCCGCTTGACGATCTCCTGCATTTCGGCGCGCCACTGGTTAACACGGATCTGGACCACCCGGTCCGAGAGCCCCTTGCGTGCGGCGAGGGTGCTCATCTGCCTGGCGTAGCGCTCCTCGGCGGTCAGGAACCCGGGGGCCAGGAGGATCAGCGCATCCACCTTCCCCTCGGCCGCGAGCCGGAGGGCGAAGTTGGCGCCATCGGCCCAGGCGATTGCCGCGGTTCGCCCGACCTCGGGCTGGACCCCCAGCAGTTCGGCTGCGGCCCTGGCATCATCGTACAGGTCGTCCCAGTCGGCCTCGTGGTACAGCCCCGAGGAGAGGCCGCTCCCACGCTGGTCGAAGCAGAGCCCGGCCAGGCCGGCGTTGCCGAAGGCCTCCGACCAGGTGACGGGCCAGTTGCGGGCGCCGTCGCTGGTGTAGCGCTGGAGCGGCAGCGGTCCAGGGCCGCCGAGCACCACGGCCCCGGGCACCGGCCTCTCGGGGGTTGCGTCGTCCGGGAGGACGAAATTGCCCGCCAGCCCGTGGGTCTCGCTGGTAATAGAGATTGGATCAAGCTTCGCCATGTCGCTCGCTCCTCTTGCGAAAAAGATCTTCCGGGATTGTACCACAATGGACTCGGCTCGCGGAAGCGGCCCGCCATCATGGGCGGGCCGCAGGGAGGGCACGGCCTTGGGTCAGGGCGCCTGTTCGGTCATGACCTGGTAGACAGCCGTTGAGACTCGGGCAATGGCGGCATCGGCCTCATCTACCGTGCCTCCGCCGGTCAGGACGATCAGAATGTAGGGCTGGTCGGTGTAGATAATGCCCCCATCGTGATAATTGCCGTTGTAGGAGCCGAACTTGTGCAGGTGGGGCACCTCGGCGGGGAGGCCGGCGGTGATCCGCCCATCGTAGGCTACCTGCCTCAGGGGCGCCAGCAGTAGCTCGGCACTCTCCGGATCCTCCTGGGAGAGCTTGTGGAGGTGGAGCCACCAGCCCAATTCGGACAGGGCGGTCACCTCGGGGCCCCGGAAGAGTTCGCCGTCGATCGTGCGGGTCCAGGCCTCAATGTTGCGCCAGCCGAAGTGGCGCCCGAGCATGTTGACCGCGACGTTGTTGCTGTAGATGAGCGATCGGTTGACCAGGTTCTCAATCGGGTAGACGCCGCCGAACTCGGCTGTCTCGAAGGCACCGCCCCCGGGGCTCTCAAAGTCGGCGGGGGTGTAGACAATGCCGTCCTGCCAGGTGATCTTTCCGGCCCGGTACTGCTCCAGCGTGTAGAGGGTGACGGGCATCTTGATCGTGCTCGCCGGGTGGTACCGCTGATCGGGGTTGTGGGTCCAGCGATCCCCTGTGGCTACGTCCTGCACGATCACGCTGTACTCGCCGGAGAAGCCGTCCATGGCTTCGGCCACAGCGGTCTCCAGGGCCTCGGCCTTCACCCAGGCGGGCGGTGCAGGCGGGGGCTCCGGTGTGCTCTGTTCAGGCTCCCGTATCTCGGGCTGTACGGGCACCGGTGCGGGCTCCGGGGTCTCTTCTTCAGGGGTGGATGGTACCGATGCGACAGGGACCACCGGGGAGGCCTCGGCCCGGGAGGGGACCCTGAGGTTGCCGTTCAGAACCAGGGCAGCGACGGGCAGCAGGAGCAGAACGGCGACGGGGATCGTCACGAGTCCTCTCACGAACATCACCTCCATGTTGTTACATGAGATATAACGATGGATCTGCCCGAAAGGTTTCGCGCGTCTTGCGCTCCATCTGGCGACCTATATTAATGAAGGAACGAGAAGACCAGGGCCGCCACGAGAGAGTGCGTGGCGGCCCTGGTCATTTTATGGGGTCAGGGCAGGGGAACTACTTGGCAGTAGCCTGCACAGCCTTCAGCTCAGCCTGGCGGGCCAGGTCGATCGCATCGGCTATGGTCTCCATGAACTTCTGCGGGTTGTGGAAGCCGAAGGAGTTCTCGGCCGAGGCGAGATCCCAGTAGAACTGACCCTCACGATGCAGGGCACGAGCCTCGTCGATCAGCTTGGCGTCGCCGTTGGCCTTGATCGCAGCCTCGATCGCAAGAATGGCCGCCTCGTTGGCCTTACCGGCCCGGTCGAGCCCTTCCTTCACGCGATCCTGGGTATTCAGGACGCGCTGGCCCATCTCTTCCTTGCTCTCCTTGTGGCACTGCGTACAGGACTGCTCGAAGGTCCGGAAGGGGGAGGTCCACCAGTGCGAAGAGATCTTGGTGGAGCCTTCCTTCATATAGGGCATGTGGCAGTCAGCACAGGAGAGGCCGGCCCGCTGGTGGGCGCTGCCCTGGAACATTTCGAACTCGGGGTGCTGCGCCTTCAGCATGCCGCCACCGGTCTGCGGGTGCTTCCAGTCAGAGAAGCCCTGCTCCTGGTAGTAGGCGTACATATCTTCAGGCTCGAAGCCCTTGTCCCACGGGAGGGTGACGCTGTTGGCATCCTTCGGGTTGAAGTAGTACTCCACGTGGCACTGGGCGCAGACGAAGGTGCGCATCTCCTGGCGGGTCGCCTTCGAGATATCGAAGCCACGGCGAGCCAGCGCCTCGACGATGTTCGGGCGGGTGACCCGGAGCTCCATGGTCTCGGGGTTGTGGCAATCCGAGCAGGAGACAGGATGGACGAAGAGATCCTTGTTGTCACCCTCAAAGATCTTGGTGTTGTAGAAGGCGTCGCCCATCTTCTCGATCAGGCCGGGGACCTCCGCCGACTTGCAGTACATACAGGTCAGGTTGGTCTTGTCGTTGAACCGCTGGGTGCCAACGGTGCCGTTGCCGCCCAGGGTGTCATCCAGGACGTAGTAGTGGCCACGGGCTTCGTTATACTCCTTGGAGAAGCCATAACCGGCCCAGAGGACCTTCATGTAGGGGAACTGATCAAGGCGGCTGGACTTCTTCTCCGAGGTGCCGTACTTCAGGACAGCTTCGTGCATCTCGGCGTTCTTCAGCCAGGAGTCATAGTGGCTGGGATAGACGAGGGAGAAGGCCTTGGGATCGAGCTCATCCTTGGCAATCGCGCCGATAACCGGCTTCTCAGCGGCCTCTTCCTTGTTGGCGAGGTAGTAGAAAGCACCGCCACCAATGAGGCCGACGGCCAGAATCGCCGCCAGCAGAATCGAAAGCGAGCGGTTCATGTGTGGAGTTCCTCCTTACAGGACGTTAATTGCGAAGGGGAGTGCCGTGAGGGGTCTCACGGTGGCATTCGAAACAGAGCTGACCGCCGCTCTTGAACTCAGCGGCGTGCGTGTCGCCCAGGGTGGACGCATGGCACGTGGCGCAGTTCTCCTGAATGATCAGGCGGCTGCGCTCCTGGGGCTTGATGATATCCGGGGTCGTGTTGGTCATGAAGATGTACAGATGGCGGCTGGCGGACTGGATCTCCTCCACCGGCTTCTCGACAAAACCGGTCGAACTGTGGCACTCCAGGCAGGCGAGATCGTGGTGAGCGCTCCGCTCCAGGGTGACCACCTCACGAGTCATGACGTGGCAGGTACCGCAGGCCTGCGGCGAGCCGATGGTGTTGCCGATCGCCGGCACCTGAAGGGCTACGGCGAAGATCAGGAAGGCCCCAATGGCGGCACCCACCGTGATCAACGCCCGCATAACCCACTTGCGAGTCATGTCATCACCTCCTTCCTGAGGGTGAGGTTCCCATCATGACTAGCGTACCAGCAGGGGCTTGTAAGGGGCTTACGCACCCCTTGGGATTTTCTGAACGGAGACAGCGAAAAAGCACTAGCCCCTGGCAGGCGTGAGCCATTCGGAGGACCCGGGGCATAGGAAAGGCGCCGGGGTTTACTCCCCGGCGCCGGCGGCATCGAACTTGTAACCGATTCCCCAGACCGTCTTGATGAACTTGGGTTCAGCCGCATGCTCCTCGATCTTCTCCCGCAGGCGGCGAATACAGACGGTTACGGTTGATTGATCGGTGGGCACGTCGCCATTCCAGACCCGGACCAGGAGGGAGTCCCGGGTGAAGGGATGCCCCGGGTGGCTGGCGAGCAGCCAGAGGAGGTCAAACTCCTTGGGGGTCAGCTCCGGGCTGCGGTCACCGACCGTGACGGTCCGGGCCGTCTTGTTGATCTCCAGGTGGCCGAAGCGAAGGACCCGGCTCTCCGGCAGGGCGGTCGAACGTCGGAGAATCGCCTTGACGCGCAGGATCAGTTCGTTGATGTTAAACGGCTTGGTCAGGTAGTCATCGGCTCCCATGTTGAACCCGACGACCTTGTCCATATCGTCCCCTCGGGCGGTCAGCATGAGAATCGGCACCGGGGAGAAGGCCCGGATCCGGCCACAGACGGCGAACCCGTCCAGCTTGGGCATCATCACATCCAGGATCACCAGGTCAGGGCGATGGCTCTGCGCGAGGAAGAGTGCTTCCTCGCCATCGGCGGCCCGGATCACTTCATACCCCTCATGCTTCAGGGAATGCTCGATCATCTTCAGGATCTTGGGATCGTCATCCACCACGAGGACCTGCTTCATGGGAGTCATGTGACGTCACCTCGTGTCGTTCAGAGGGTGAAGGGGAAGGGTGAAGGAGAAGGTGGCACCTGAACCGGGGGTGCTGTCCACCCAGATTCGCCCGTTGTGGAGTTCCACCAGCCGCTTGGCCAGCGCCAGCCCGAGCCCCGATCCACCGACTCGCTCATTGCGGGCGGAGCGCCGGAAGAGATCGAAGATCACCTGCTGCTCAGAGGGATCAATCCCCGGGCCGTTGTCCTCGACGCTGACCAGGAGCTGCTCCTCCTGGAGGGCGGCCCGCACGATGATCCTCCCGCCCGGCTGCGTGAACTTGATCGCGTTGCCGACCAGGTTCATGAGCACCTGCATCAGGCGCAGGTCGTCGGCCGGGACCAGGGGAAGGTCGTTGGGTAGTTCGACCGTCACGGTCAGAGCTTTCTGCCGGGCCAGCGGTCGGAGGGAGCTGGTCGCCTCCAGCACGACGTCGTGGAGATCGACCGGTCCGACGTTCAGCCGCAACTGCCCGGCCTCCAGGCGGGAGGCATCCAGCAGGTCATTCACCAGTTGGAGCAGCCGGTTGGCGCTGTCCAGGATATCGGTCAGGTACTCCCGCTGATCGCCGTTCATGGATTCGGGATTGCTCTGCTGCAGGAGCTGGGTGAAGCCGATGATCGCGGTCAACGGGGTCCGGAGTTCGTGGGTCATGGTGCTGTAGAATTCGCTCTGGCTCTGATTCAGTCGGGCCAGATCGTCGTGGGCCTTCACGAGCCGGACGTTCACCTCTTTGAGCTCGGCCGTGCGCTGGTGAACCTTTGACTCCAGGCCGGCGTAGAGATCCTGCAGTTGCTCGGACATCGTGCTCATGGCATCGACCAGCACCGAGAGCTCCTGGTGAAGACGCAGGGGCTGAATCTCTTTGCGATCGATCTGCAACTGCCCCCGGCCGATTCGCTTGGCAATGCGGGCCAGGCGGTCGAGAGGGCGCCCGACGAACTGGTGGGTCAGGAACCCGATCAGGCCGAGCGATACGCCGGCGAAGGCGACGATCGTCAGGGCCCGCCGCTTGGTGTTGGCAACGATTCGCTGTTCGACCCGGTCCATGGGAATGGCGATCGAGAGCGCTCCACCCAGGTCGCCTTCCTTCAGCCCCTCCTTGGCGTACCCGGCGACATCGAGCTCGCCCTTGGGGCCGCCGTGGCACTGCAGGCAGGACTTCTCGATTGTCAGGGGGATCATGTACCGGTAGGTGGCATCTGGCCCCTCGCCGGTCCGCCCCACGACCTCCTTGAGCGACCGGTCCATGGCGAATGCCTGCAATGCCTCTGCTTCGAAGGTGTCCGGCAGGTTTGCCACGTTGCGCACCTTCGTTCGAGTCTGCTTGAACCGGTAGTCCGACATGCTGGCGAACAGCTCGCCCACTCCCCGTCCTACGGCTGCAGGGTTGAGTCCCTTGAACTCGAAGTTGCCGAGGCTGTCGTGGTTGATCCTGTCCTGATTTCGGGCCAGGAACTCCCGCATGGCAACGATCTGGGTCGCCATCACCTTCGCCTGTTCGTGCAGGTCCTCCAGCACCTGGTTCTGCTGCTCCCGGATCTCCCACAGGAGATTCAGGGTGAGTACTGCCACCAGGACGGTGGTCACGCCAATCATGAACTTCGCGCTGACGCGAGCGTGAATCGGGGTTCACCTCCTCCCGTTCATGCCTTGTGTTGATCATACCTCTGCAAACTCCCCAAACGCTATCCAGTGCTGGCACTTTATTGATAGACCATAGTAACCATAATGCGAACCACCGTCGTCGTCGCAATTTTGCCTCATGAGACCGAAACCCCGTGTCCGGCTTGCACTCCTGTCAAGCCGGACCAACTTGTTTTGGGCCGCGACTGGGAGTCATGCCCCATTTTGACAGGGGATTTGCTATAGCGCCTTGGTGACACCGCAAGTTGGACGCCCATGGGCCGATAATCAGTCAGAGAGTCCATGGCGGCTAGCCATGACACTTTGCTAACGTGTATGGTGACGAGAACTGACCAGCCGGCCAGGGTCACCGGGGTGCAGGTGCTGGACCGCAAGGAGTCGCTGGACATTGGAGGAGGTACCACTCATGGCAACATGTCAGAGTTGTGGTAGCGAGATGACGGGCGCCTACTGCGACAACTGTGGGGCCCGTGCGCAAGAGGAGCGGGCTGCCAAGAAGAGCAAGAGGGAGGCCGCGAATCCTGGGAACGCCAGGGTGAACCATGCGCCGGTTCACAGGACCCCTGGTCTCTTCTCCCCGCAGCGCATCTGGCGGACGACCGCTGTGGCGCTGGTGGGAGTGGTGTTGTACGGAGCGGGCATCTTTACCGGTGTCTACATGGCGCAGGGTCCCGCTTCCACCAGCGCTGGAGGCGGGGTGCAGACCATCGCCGCCGAGGGCGCCCCGGATCTGTCGGGCATGCCACCGCTGGCCAGGGCCAACTTCTACATGGAGAGCGGCGTCTCCCTCATGAACGATGGCCAGCGCTCCGCCGCCGTCAGCGAGTTCCGCAAGTCGTTGAAGGAGTGGGAGGCCGCCCTCGCAGAGGAGCCGGATAGCCTCTATGCGCAGACCTACATGGGCCTGACCTACTACTACGCCGGCGATTCCAAGCAGGCCCTGGAGACGCTGCGCACGGTCCTTGAGAAGGATGCCAACTACCTCTGGGCGATCTTCAACCTCGCCTGGATCTACGAGACCAGCGGGAAGAACACCGAGGCGACGATCATGTACCAGCGGTACCTGAACGCCGCCCCCACCGAGAAGGAGAACATGCTGAAGTACGCCGAGCAGTTGGAGTTGATCGACCGGCAGGTCGAGGCGGCGCAGGATGCGATTGAGCGGATGAACGGGGGAGGGACCGGGAAGTGAGATACCCAACCTGGAAGCGATTGACCTCCGCGACGTTCCTGACCCTGCTGGCCGGCTGGTTCCTCTACGTGCTGCTCTGGCCGAACCAGTCCACGGCTGCCGGCACTGGCATTCCCATTGGTCAGGCCGCCCCCGACTTCGAGCTGCAGACGGTGGACGGTCAAGTCTACAGGCTCTCCGACCTCAAGGGCAAGCCTGTCATGCTCAACTTCTTCGCCACATGGTGTCCGCCGTGTCGGGCCGAGATGCCCTTGCTGGAGGAGACCTACAAGGAGTACAAGGATCAGGGCTTTGTGATCGTTGCCATTAACCTGAATGAGGCCGATGTGGCGATCACCTCCTTCCAGCAGAAGCTTGGCCTGACCTTCCCGATCGTTGTCGACAAGTCCGATGCAGTCAGCCGGGCTTACGATATCGTGCCACTCCCCACCAGCTACTTCGTGGACAAGAACGGGATCGTCCAGGGCCTCTACAAGGGCGAGATCCGCAAGCCGCAGTTGCTGGAGCTGATCAAGAAGATTCTCTAGGAGGGGTCTACCGTGGATGAGATGGGCGTGGCGCCTGTCGCCGCTGCTGAAGAAGAAATCCAGACCGCGGAGACCAGGAAGCCTGGGAAGGATATCCTCGACCGGACATGGGACTTCTTCGCTTCTGTCCCTGTTGCAACCGTCCTGCTCTTTGTCATTGCCGCCGCCTCGGTGGGTGGGTCCCTGATCGAGCAGGAGAGTATGCTCTCTACCGTCCAGGCGCCGGGAGATTACTACGCGGCACGGTACGGGCCGGTTATGGGCACCGTCCTTTTCAAGACGGGCATGACCCACATGTACTCCTCCTGGTGGTATCTGACGCTGCTCTTCATGCTGGGCATCAGCCTGATCATCTGTTCGCTGGAGCGGTTTGTCCCCCTCTGGAAGGCGGTACAGCGGCCCAACCCAGCGCCGGATGAGGGCTTCGTGCGCCATCTGAAGAATCACTTCTCCTTCAGGCCCCACCAGGCAGATGCGCCCATGGTCGCCCTGGCTGAGGCGCTGAAGGCGAGGCGCTACCGGGTGGTCGAGAAGGACGGCCGGCTCTATGCCGACAAGGGTCGCTGGGGGCGCTGGGGTCCTTACATTACGCACATCGGCCTGATCCTGGTCCTGGTCGGCGCCATGATGCGGGCGATCCCGGGTGCCTACTTTGACCAGTTCATCTGGGTCCGGGACGGCGAGATTGTCAAGGTGCCGAACACTGACTTCTTTATCCAGAGTGAGAAGTTCGTGGCGGAGTTCTATGACAGCGGGGCTCCGAAGCTCTACAAGACCGAGGCGCGGATCCTCGATGGCGAGGGCAAGGAGCTTTTGCGGCACGACATTGTCATGAATGAGCCGCTCACGTTCCGGTGGGTAGAGCTCTACCAGTCCTCCTTCAAGCAGGAGCTGGGTAAGGCAATCGTCTCCCTGAACGAGCGGGAGTCCGGTAAGGAGATCGGCACGTTCGAACTGGACCTGCTTCAGCCGAAGCCGATGTATGAGGTCGGGGGCTACAAGATTCGGGTGGTCGATTACTTCCCGGATTTCGGGTTGGATTCGGCCGGTAAGCCTACCAGCAAATCCAGTCAGGTGAACAACCCGGGTGTGGTCGCAGAGATCACCACACCCGACGGGAACTCCTTCACGAACTGGTACTTCGTCATGTACCCCGAAATGGAGTTCGACCCCTCCATTCCTGTGAAGTTCAAGACCCTGGACATGGGTGTGGTCTCAACCACTGGTCTGACCGTGAAGATGGATCTGGGCGTTCCCGTGATCTACCTGGGCCTGCTCATCGTAACGCTCGGTACCTTCGCCACCTTCTACATTCCGCACCGGCGGTACTGGGCCATGGTTGAAGGGCCGAAGGTTCTCGTAGGTGGATGGACCAATCGGAACCAGGGCTCCCTTGTCTCCGAGATGCAGCGTTTGGGCCATGCGCTTGATCCGAAGACCAACCCACTTGCAGACCAGATGGAGGGTGAGGAGCGATGACCGGCCTGTCCAGCTACTTGTTCTTTGGAACCTTCGCCGCCTATGTGATCTCTGCGGTCCTCTATGTTGCCCGGATCACCTTGCGGCGCCGGGACGAGAAGCACTTTGAGTTGGCCGACAGGCTCGGCGCCTACGGCTTCAAGGTGGCTACAGCCGGCGTAGTCCTGCATGCCGCAGCGATCGCTGCCCGCTGGATCGCATCCGGCCAGGTGCCCATGTCCAACATGTACGAGTACATGTCCTTCCTCGGCTGGTCGGTCATGCTCTTCTTCGTGATCATCTCCTTCTGGTATAAGCTCCCTGCCCTTGGGGCCTTCGTCGCTCCCGTGGGCGTGATCGTGATCGCCTATGCCTCGGTCTTCCCGACGCAGGTGAAGCCGCTGGTGCCGGCGCTCCAGTCCTACTGGCTGCCCCTCCACGTCTCCACCGCCGCCCTGGGCGAGGGTGCCTTCGCGGTCTCCTTTGGCGCCGCTGTCATGTACTTGCTGCGGGTTCGTAAGGAGCATTCGGAGCCCTGGGAGGAGAAGGCCCTTGAGTTCTTCTTCTACGTCAGCACCCTGCTGATCGGCTTTCTGGTCGTGGCCCTTGGCTTCAAGCTGGGCGGCTACGAGGTGGCGCTGACCAACATTGGCCAGGGCAACGGCACCATTCTCTACACCCTGCCGCCATTCTTCGGGCCGATTGGCTCCAGCCCCGGTGACGCTTCCTTCCTGGGCATGAGCCTGCCGTTCTTCACTGCCCCCACCTGGATGAACGGCATTGACGCCCCCAAGAAGCTGAACACCTTGGTCTGGACGATCATGGCTGGCACGCTCATCTACGGGCTCCTGCGGGTGATCGCGAAGGGTCCCCTCCGTGAACTGGGCTCCCGGGCCGTGGCCGGCATGAACCCGAAGCTGTTGGACGAGGTTTCCTACCGGGGCATTGCCGTGGGCTTCCCGATCTTTACTCTGGGCGCCATCGTCTTCGCGATGATCTGGGCGCAGAAGGCCTGGGGTTCCTACTGGCAGTGGGATCCCAAGGAGACCTGGGCCCTGATCTCCTGGCTCTTCTACTCGGGCTACCTCCACATGCGGATCGTGCGTGGCTGGGAGGGCCGTGCCGCCGCCTGGGTCGCCGCTCTGGGCTGGGTACTGATCCTCTTCACCCTCGTTGGCGTGAACCTGCTGATCAGCGGTCTGCACTCCTACGCCGCCTAGTCCTGTACCGCCAAAGGGCGCTCTTCGCAAGAGGGCGCTCTTTCTTCATGGACGAACCGTTGATTAGCAGGAGTTTCGCCGGATGGGTAGAATTGGGGCGTAGATGTTCCCGAAGGAGTGAACGGCGTGGCGCAGTGTCCGAAGTGTGGTACGCAGTCTGACGGGCTCTTCTGTCCGAGCTGTGGTGCGCGGGTGACCCAGCCCCAGGCGCAGCAGGCAGCGGCAAGCATGAACCCTCCGCCCCAACCTCCGCAGTACCAGCCTCCTCAGTCCCCGCAGTACCAGCCTCCTCAGCCCCCGCAGTACCAGGCGCCACAGCCGCCCCAGTACCAGGCGCCACAGCCGCCCCAGTACCAGGCGCCACAGCCGCCCCAGTACCAGGCGCCACAGCCGCCTGCCTATGGTCAGGCGCCGCAATACCCGCCGCAGCCCCCCCAGTACCCTGGGCAGCCTGCGCCATTCCCCGGGCAGCCAGGGGCGTATCCCGGCTACCAGCCCCCGCGCAAGAAGGGCGGGGTGGGCAAGGTAATCCTGATCATTTTCGGGGTGATCGTAGCCCTCTTCGCCATCCTGATCGTCATTGGAGCCATGCTGCCCGATGAGGGAGGCACGACCGATCCGGTGCCGGCGAACAGCTCGAGTGCCACAACGGGAGTCCTGGACGGCCCGATTATCACCGATCGGGTGAACCAGGAGACACAGCAGCCGCTGACCGCCTCCAAGGCCGCGATTCCGACTTCGACCGACCTGATCTATGCATCGGTCCAGGTCAATCTGAAGCAGGGGCAGGTCGTGACCGCCCAATGGTACTACGAAGGTGAGCGCCAGGACCACCTCGACACCGACTACGAAGTCCCCGTCGACTATGACGGCTGGATCTCGTTCCACATCGGCAACGATGGCGAACCCTGGCCCTCGGGAAGTGTCAGAGTTCAGATCCTGCTCGATGGCGTTCCCGAGGCCGAGGCGGTCTTCAACCTCAAGTAACAGCGACGCAACAGACCACCGGGCATTGTTGGCCCGGTGGTCCTGTCCTTTTTTCGACCCCCGGTAGGATGAAGAGCAACGTGGTAGAATAACCATGTTGGAAACCAGTCCACTACATAGAGGGGCGGAGCCAAATGGAACTGATGAAGCGTCACGATGTTCCGGCAGAGCACAAGTGGGATCTCGATACGGTCTATCCGACTGTTGAAGCATGGGAGCAGGACTATGCCAAGGTGGAGGGCATGGTGCCCGAGTTGACGGCGTTCCAGGGCAAGCTGGGCGAGTCCAGCCAGAGCCTCTTCAGGGCGCTCCAGGTGCGCGACCGACTCTCCCAGCTCATGGACCAGGTCGTCGTCTTCGCCCACATGAAGCAGGACGAAGACACGGCCAACGCCACCTACCAGGCCCTCGCCTCCCGGAGCTACTCGCTGGCCTCCAAGGTCGGGGCAGCCGCTGCCTTCGTCACGCCCGAACTGCTGGCGATCCCGACCGAGACGATCACCCGGTGGCTCGATTCTGACGAGCAGCTCGCCGCCTACCGGCATGAGCTGGAGGATACCCTGCGCGAGAAGGCCCACGTTCGTTCCACCGAGGTGGAGGAGCTCCTCGCTGAAATGGGCGAGGTCAGCCACGCTCCCCAGGACATCTTTGGCAAGCTGAACAACGCCGACTTGAAGTTCCCCAAGGTGACCGATGAGGGGGGCAACGAGGTCGAACTGACCCATGGCCGTTACCTCCGATTCCTGGAGAGCCCGGTCCAGCGGGTCCGCAAGGAGGCCTTTGAAGCCCTCTACGCCACCTATGGGAAGTTCCGCAACACGATCGCTGCCACGCACGCCAGCAGCGTGAAGAAGGATATCGTCTTCGCCCGGGCCCGCCGCTTCCCCTCGGCCCGCGCCATGTTCCTCTCCCGGACTAACGTGCCCGAGGCGGTCTACGATAATCTGGTCGCCACCGTCCACAAGAACCTGCCATCCCTGCACCGGTATATCCAGCTCCGGCGGAAGCTGCTGAAGCTGAATGAGATTCACTTCTACGATCTCTACACCCCCATGGTGGCCGAGGTCGACAAGAAGATTCCGTACGCCGAGGCGGTCGACACGATCCTGAAGGCGCTGGCCCCGTTGGGTGAGGAGTATGTCTCCGTGGCCCAGGACGGCCTGACCGATGCTCGCTGGGTCGATGTCTACGAGAACGCTGGCAAGCGGTCCGGTGCTTACTCCTGGGGTGCTTACACCACCAAGCCGTTCATTCTCATGAACTACCAGGACAACCTGGACTCCATGTTCACCCTGGCCCATGAACTTGGCCACTCCATGCACAGCTACCTGACCCACAGGCACCAGCCGTATCACTACGGCAACTACTCGATCTTCGTGGCCGAGGTCGCCTCCACGTTCAATGAGGCGCTCCTCACCGACTACCTGATCAAGCATACCGACGACGTCAAGCTGAAGATGTACCTGATCAACCATCAACTGGAGTCCTTCCGGGCAACGCTCTACCGGCAGACCATGTTCGCTGAGTTTGAGCACATGACCCACCAGCGGGCAGAGGGTGGTGAGGCCCTGACCGGTGACCTGCTCAGCGAGATCTACTTCGATCTCAACAAGCAGTACTACGGGACCGAGGGCATGGTCCTGGACGAGCAGATCGCCCTGGAGTGGGCCCGGATTCCCCACTTCTACACAGCGTTCTACGTGTATCAGTATGCGACCGGTATCTGCGCCTCGGCGGCCCTCAGCCAGCAGGTGCTCAACGAGGGCAAGCCGGCGGTCGATCGGTATCTGGGCTTCCTGAAGCAGGGCTCCTCCGACTACTCGATCAACGTGCTCAAGGGGGCCGGGGTCGATATGGCCTCGCCCGAGCCGGTGCAGCAGGCGTTGGACGTCTTTGCTTCCCTGCTCGACCAGATGGAGACGCTGGCAGGTTACCGCTAGACTCAAGTCAGGGCCGGGGCTCTCGAAGCCCTGGCCCTGGGTCTCCTTACCGAACCCGTTCGAAACCGCGCGTGAAGGCCGCCGGGCGTTTCCGCCGGCGGCCGGGTAGACGGTTCCCAGTCTCAGATCGCGCGAACAGCCTCAGCGGCCTTCTCCTCAGCCCGAATCTTTGCGAGCACGATCTGCACGCGATCCTCCGGGCGGGAGTTGCGCCACTGATCGACCAGGAAGTCCAGGTCACGGCTCATGGTGGTCGCTGCGAAGGTGGGCTTCTGCGGCCTGTTCTTAATGGGACGTCTCATGGCGTAGTGCCTCCTTAAAGATGTCCCGCAGCGGGTTCTTCCCGACCTGCGGAGGGCGCCTTTAGAGGTCTCGCCAAGCTCTTGCGAGCCGCCAGGACCGGGGTCCCCCCGTGTTGACGGTCCTAGCGCTCCACGCGGGATAAGTCAGAAACGCCCGGGTCTCCAGGCCACACCACTGGCCGAGGGAGTTTCTTACGCAGTCACATGGAGTGGCTACTCCCCTTTTGGGGTCATGTTCATACTATCACAAAGCCCTTTCATAAGTGTATAGGGCTAGAAGCGGATTCTTCTCTACCCTTCATAACTATTAAAGGATAGTCCGATGAGGATATACTGGAACAAGAGAGAGCATTTGTGCTCGGCCAGACAGGTCTGGCACATGATAGGAGGAGTTCATATCATGGATCCCCGCATTCGCACCCTGGCACGCAACCTGATCCGGTATTCCACCCGCTTGCAGCGGGGCGAGAAGGTCTTGATCGATGTCTACGGCCTGGAGACTCCCATGGTCCGCGCGCTGGTGGAGGAGGCCTACGCGGTAGGTGGTATGCCTTTCGTCTCGATCAAGGACCACCAGGTACTTCGTGCCCTGCTCATTGGTGCCACCAGCGAGCAGCTCTCCATGATGGCCCGCTACGAGTCGGACCGCATGAAGGAGATGGACGCATACATTGCGATCCGTGGCGGCGCCAACGCCAGCGAGCTGTCCGACGTGCCGCCAGAGCAGATGAAGCTCTACCAGGAGAAGTGGAATCACCCGGTTCACAGCGAGATCCGGGTCAATCAGACCAAGTGGGTCGTGCTCCGGTGGCCAACGCCCTCCATGTCCCAGTTGGCGGCCATGTCGACCGAGGCCTTCGAAGACTTCTACTTCGATGTCTGTACGCTGGACTACGCCCGCATGGATCGGAACATGGATGCCCTGAAGGCCCGTATGGAGCGGACTGACAAGGTGCGGATTGTCGGCCCTGGCACCGACCTGAGCTTCTCGATCAAAGGGATCTCTGCCGTCAAGTGCTCCGGCCTGCGGAATATCCCCGACGGCGAGTGCTATACGGCGCCGGTGCGTGACTCGGTCAACGGCGTGCTCTCCTATAACGTCCCGTCGGTCTACCAGGGCTATACCTTCGAGAACGTGCGCTTTGAGTTCAGGGATGGGAAGATCGTGAACGCTACGGCCAACGATACCGAGCGGATCAATCACCTCCTCGACACCGATGAGGGCGCACGGTACATTGGCGAGTTCTCTTTCGGTTTCAACCCGTATATTCTCAAGCCCATGAAGGACACGCTCTTCGACGAGAAGATCGCAGGGTCGTTCCACTTCACGCCAGGCCAGGCCTATAAGCAGGCCGACAACGGGAACCGTTCCGCTGTCCACTGGGACCTGGTCTGCATCCAGCGGCCCGAGTATGGCGGCGGCGAGATCTATCTGGACGGCGAACTGGTCCGCAAGGACGGGCGGTTCGTCACCGACGACTTGCAGGGGCTGAATTCGGAAGCGCTGAAGGGGTAGCACGAAGAGGGGGAAGGCGGAGGGTTCATGATCAATCGGAGGGTGCTCTCCTACGTCCTCGTCTGGACAAGTTTCTACGACCAACTGGCCTGGACGCCCGTCCTGGTCCTGATCGCAGCCGGTGCCGGTGACGCTACCTCCCTAATGGCATACGCCGCAACAGCCTATAGTCTGGCGAACCTGGCCGGGAACGCCCTCTTCGGCATGCTGGCGGACAGGCTGGATCGCTACGCGGTCGCCGGTGCGGGGCTGGCGGCCATGACCTTCACCGGGCTCGGTCACCTGTGGGCTACGACCCCGGTCGCACTGCTGGGCATCCGGTTTCTGCATGGCCTGGCCATTGCCGCCGTAGCGCCGGCTGCCCTGGCCTCCCTGAACGACGGCCTGCCCCGCCACCGCCGTGGGGAGGTCATGGCGCGGGTAGGGCTGGTGATCGCAATCGCCTCCATGCTCGCTACATCGGTCACCGGGCGGATGGTCTCCCGGGTCGGCATGACCAGTGCGATCACCGGTCTCGCCGTCCTGGTTGGGCTGGTGGGCGGGGTTACCCTCCTGCTCCGAAAGAGGGTGACACCACCGCCGCCCCCAGAGCCGCTGGGGATCGGAGAGCCGCCGGCCCTGGCCATGAACCCGGCCATGCTGGCTGCCGCCTCCCTGGTTGCCTTTGCCCTCATGTTCCTGCAGAATGTCCTCTTCTACGCCTATCCGCTGCAAGCCCGGAGCCTCGGCATGAGCTCCGCCGCGATCGGCGGGACCCTGGCCGTCTTCGGCCTTGGTGCCCTCGTCGCCTTCGTCCCGCCGCTCTCTCGGGCGGCCGACCGCTGGGGGCGGCACCGGCCCCTCTTCGTGGGCATGCTGCTCGCAGGCGCCTGTCTGCTGAACCTGGCTCAGGCTGAGAGCATCGGGGTCATGGCAGGGTCGCTCTTCGGTTACGGCCTTGGCTTCGGGCTGGTCTTCCCAGCCGTCTCAGCCCTGAACGCTGACGCAGCCGGGCATGGCCGTCGTGGTCTGGCCTTTGGGCTGCTGACCGCCAGCTTCTCCCTTGGCTCAATCTCCAGTCCGCTGGTAACCCAGGCTCTGGCGGAGCATCTCTCGCCCTTCACGGTAGCCGGAGGTCTGGCACTCCTCACCGGGCTGATGACCGCCGTATGGTACGTGCTGGAACGGCCAGGTGTCCAGCCCGTGGGTCCGGGAGCCTGATTCGCTCTCTGTGCGGTCCGACCGGGAGGTGCAGGTACCATGCTGCATGGTCTCCACTGGGTCCGTAACGCGATCGATTTTCCACTGCGACAACTGATCCGCCTGCGCAGGCCCGGATGCAGACTACCCTATGAGCCGAAGGCGCGGCTCTTCCCCGCGGAAGCGCTCCCCGAGGCAGAGCGCCTTGTCCGGACCTACCACCTGGCGCGCTGGGAGGAGTCCTCCGGGCGTACCGATTTCGCCGCCTCGCTCTTCTACGCCCAGATGCTCGAACGCGCTTTGCGAGAGGCGGGCGTCACCCTGCCGGAGAGGGTAACCGCCCTCGATGCCGGCTGCGGCGACTGGTTCTACGTTCAGCCACTATACGAGTTGCTCCGATACTACGGGACCACCCGGCCCCGCACCGTTGAACTGGATGGCGTCGAACTAGACGCCTACGCTCTATACGAGGGCTTTCATTCCCGGTACGACCTCGCGCTGACCTATGCCGCTGGGTGCGAAAACGCCCGGTATCACCCGATCGATATCCGCCGGTACACCAGGTCCGCAGATCTGGCCTTCATGCTCTTTCCCTTCCTCTTTCCCGATGATCTCCGCCGCTGGGGCCTGCCCAAGCGCTTCCTGCGCCCCACCGACTACCTCCGCCATGTGTGGGGATTGGTTCGCCCGGGTGGATGGTTGGTGATCGCCAACCTGGGTGACGCGGAGCGAGTCGAGCAGCACCGCCTTCTGAGTGGAGCAGGGCTCCCCACTGTCTGGTGGGGAACCCACACCTCCCCGCTCTACAGGTATGAGCAGCCCCGCACCCTCACCGTCCTGCATAAGGAGCCGGGCCCCCGTTAGGGGGCTCGGCCTTTTCGTGCAGCAAGGCATGGTTCTATGGGCGTTTAATCCAGCGTTTGCCGGGAAATACTCTCATTGAAGACCCGGAAAGGGACTTCTGAGAGGAGGATGTTCCATGCAGACCATGCCGACGAAGAACCGCACGTCGCTGTTGCTCGCAGGGCTGGGGCTATTGGTCGTGGTGGGGGTGGCGGCCGCCGTCAGCCTCAACAACCGGGCGCAGGAAGGGCCTGCACCTGACCCGCTGAGCGCTGTCGCGGAGCCGGAGAACGGTACCGCACTGATCCAGGTGCCCGAGACCATGGCGGACGCAGCCGAGCCCAACCCCGCCACCGAGGCGGTCACCGAGCTGCAGGCCGCCCCGGCCACCGATCTGGGAACCGAGAACGCGGAGCCCATCGCCCTCGGCCAGGTCACCACGTTCGAGGTGCCCGAGACCCATGTGGTGCGGCCGAATGAGACGCTCTACTCCATCAGCATGAAGTACTATCACGACGAACAGTACGCCGGCGACATTGAAGAGCTGAACGCACTTAGCGATCCGAACAAGATCGAGGTCGGGAGAGAGTTGCTCCTCCCCCGGCCGGAGACGCTGCCCGGGTTGAGTCAGTAAGCGCTGGACAGGCAGGCTTGAGAGGCCTGCCTGTTGCGCGTCCTTTGCATTGACGCGCGGCGGGCCCCTCGGTACAATGGATACGGACAAAGGCCTCGGGTCGCGCACGCCGCGGTCCGGGGCCTTCGCACGCCCGGCAGGTGAAGGAGGAGGGTCTTCCTGACAATCGCTGTACGCGCTGCCACTCGAGCCGAGTACCCACTGATCCGGGATCTGATCACCGCCGCCTTCAACGGGGATGAGTCCGAACTTTGGGATCATCTCGCTGCACATGATCAGCACATGACGCCGGACTGCATTCGCCTGGCGCTTACGCTGGCGGGCGAGGTGGCAGCCTGCACGGTTGTATTGCCGCGGATCGTACAAGGACCCCGGGGACCGGTGGGCGGAGCTGTGATCACCCTGGTGGCCTGCCAACCGGCGCTGCAAGGTCAGGGCTATGGTGGGGCTTCGGTGCGTGACGCATTGGCTTACATGGCCACCCAAGGCATGGCCCTGGGGATTCTCTACGGCCACCCTGCTTACTATCCGCGTTTTGGCTTTGCCCCGGTGCTGTCGGCTGTGCGGACTCACCTGACCGTTGCCGGCGAGGTTCCGAACGAGCAGGCGCTCCGCCCGGCTACGGACGAGGACGTGCCGCTGCTCACCTCGCTTTACACAGAGCAGCTTGGGCACTACCCCTGTACCGTGGAGCGAGGACCGGAGCCCTGGCTCTGGCGGGTTCGAAATCCCGAGCACTGCGCGCTGCTCCGGCTCGACTCTTCCCCTGCCTATGCCGTGGTGGCCGAGAACCGTGAGCAGGATCTCCTCTTCGTCCATGAAGCGGCAGCTGCTGGAGCGGAGGCGAACCGCAGACTGCTGGCCGGACTGGTTGCCGAGGCGAGGCAGCGGGGGCTTAAGGAGGTACGCCTCGGTACGCCGGCCGATCATGCGCTCACTCGTCTCGCC
Organism: Symbiobacteriaceae bacterium; assembly: GCA_041690255.1. GTDB lineage: Bacteria > Bacillota > Sulfobacillia > Symbiobacteriales > Symbiobacteriaceae > JAWLHU01. The sequence goes on along the minus strand of JAWLHU010000021.1, from coordinate 18,756 downwards.
CGCCAAATGGGCGCCGAGCAGCGTCTCCACCCGGCGAAGGCCGGCATGGCGGTCGTGGTCGATTGGGCACCGCTCCTGCCCCCCGGCTTCACCGTAGAGGGGGAGGAGCTCCATTGTCATAGCCATGTGGCGCTGCGGATCGCACAACTCCCCTTGACGCAATTGGTGCTCGGCTACCGTTCCGCAGAGGACCTCCTCCTGAGCGGCGAGGCGACCCTTGTTGGGCACGAAGAGGAACTTCGCCAGGCCTTCCCGGCACGCGCCCCCCACTGGTTCCTCGCTCCGTTCTGGCATTGAGGTCCATGGTTCGGCCGAGGACTCGGCGGCCCTCCGGCCGTCTAACAGTTGTTCCCAATCGGCAACGAGAAAACGCGGTCCGGTTGGTAGTTCGGATGCACCGTCGCCCGGCGGTGTCGTATCCTTCCCACGTGCGCCGCAGGCGCACACCCCTCGGGATGTCCGCCGCTGCTTCTTTCCCAGGAGGGGTTATGAAGCTTACGGTTTTCTACAACGGGCAGTTCTGGGTCGTATTCGGGTCTGGGGAACCAGGCGATTCGGAGGCTCAGCAGTTTGTCCTGACCGATCTCCTCCGGCGGCTCGATCAGACCCAGACGACAGTCGGCGCGGCGGATCAACCCCAAGCGCATGGCCCGGCAAGTAGCCAGGGAAGCGTCCCAGACCTGGGTCTCGACCAAGGCCCAGGAAGTGGGGGAGCGGCATACCACCTTTCCCTCTTTCCCTATGATCGGGGATGTGGCACGTCCGGCAATTACGCAAGGTCTTGTATCGGGCCCACTTGCCTTCGTACGGAATATTAATTATAATGTGATAGCAGCGCTGTACTGGCTGCTGCACGTGGCCCGCAAGAGTAGTCAGGGAGTGTGAGACATGATCAATCAGATCGGTCAAGTCATGCTGTACGTGAATGATCAAGACCGAGCACTGCGGTTCTGGACCGAGAAAGCCGGCTTTGTCGTGGTTTCGGATGGAGAAAACGGCCAAGGGCTGCGATGGATGGAAATTGCCCCCGCGCATGGAGCGCAAACAACCTTCGTTCTTCATGACAAGCAAGTCATTGCCCAGATGGAACCGGAACTCAACCTGGGAACGCCATCGATCATGTTTTATACCGACGATCTTGATGGGCTATACCGGTCTTTTCAGGAGCAGGGCATCACGGTTGGGGAACTGGTGAACATAGGCCTGGGCCGGGTGTTCAACTTTGCCGACGACGAAAACAACTACTTTGCGGTCATGGAAAGGAAGTAGCGAGGATGGCGCCCAGCTAAGCCTGGGCGCCATCTCCGTTCGTGCTAGCCAGCGGCCTGGGTCTGGTTGTAAAATGAGCGTATCCCACACGTGCGGAGGGAGGGCATGGGGCGATGAGCGAACGGATTCGGCGCGCAGAGAAGCGCTTTGTCACCGCCATGTCGATCCTCGACGAACTGCGGCTTCTGGAGCGGTGGGGCCGGATCGGCAACCCGTGTATTGTCGGCGCCATGGCATACGGGCTTCAGGTGGCGCCGGACATTGACATGGAGATCTTCTGTGACCGCCCAACGGTTCAGGCCGGATTCGCTTTGATCTCCGCCTGTGTCCAGGACCCCCGTATCCGGAGGGCCCGCTATGCCAACGAGTTGGACGGGCCCGACCAGGGGATCTACTTCCAGTTACGCTATCGGCACGAGAGCGGGGAGGACTGGAAGCTGGACATGTGGCTGGTCGCCAATGATCATCCCGGACCGCTCTCTCGGGATCTGGTAGAGCCCATGCGCCGGGCCTTGACGGACGAGACTCGGGAGGCGATCCTGTCGATCAAGGAGCAGGGCCTGGCCAGGAAGGCGAAGGTGCCCTCGATCGACATCTACCGAGCCGTGTTAGATGATCACGTGCGGACCTACAAGGAGTTCGTGGCCTGGCAACAGGGGGCGAAGCCTGCGGGCTTGACCTTCTGGCGGCCCGGGAGCAAATAGGAGGCGGTCGCCTTGTGGCGACCGCTCTTTTTCTACTCCTGCCGCTCGATTCGGACCAACCGGCAGGTCCAGTCGCCGGCAGGAGCCTTCACGACAACCTGTGCTCCCGGTTGGGCATGCCTGACCGCTTCCACGAGGGGTGAGGCCCAGGAGACCATGCCGTTCGCCGGATCGGCGGTATTGGGCGGCACCACCTGGTAGGTCTCCTCACCAAACTCGTCCGCAATGGTAAAGAGGTCCCAGAGTCTCAGATTTCCCAGGTCTGGTGCTCCCGTCGCCATATCGCTGCCCGCCAGCCACCAGAGGGCGAGACAGGCCGCGTCAAGGGCGTGGACATCGGCCGGGGGGCGCCCAAAGGCCCGGCGCACCACCTCCTGGCGGGCTGCCGGTCCGTTGACCAACTTTCGGCCCAGGACCCGGTTGAAGAGCCTCCGCTGCAGTTGCTCCGGTGTCACGCCGACCCAGGGGACATCCAGCACCTTGCGGAGTGGCTCTACCTGATCCATGTCCAGGGCATCTTCGACAACGACCACATCGACATGGTGGACCTTCTCCAGAATCCTCATGGCGTCCCGCTCCGAACCATAGGCCAGGATCTCGTATCCCTGGCTCAGAAACCACCCTGTCGTCTTGCCGGGGTCCAGCCCCAGCACTCGAACCGCCACCTGAACGCTCACCTCGTTCTCTACCTTTCCCTTTACGGATTCAACAACGCCGGAGACTCCCCTTCTTCACCCCGAATTGCACTGCCCTGTGATCTGCTTCACAGTCTTTCATACACGTGAACCATTAGAAACAGGAGGAGTACAGTCCCGATATCCGTTCAGCGACCGCTGGCGAAGCATCAACTGGTTATGCGAAAATGAGAGCATCGAAGGTGGCCACCTTCCATCAGGTGTGAAGACTCACACAGGAGGGAAGGATCTTCATGAATAGGATAACCGTTGCCGCAGCCAGTGTAGGTGTGATCGCCGTCGTTCTCTCTGGGTTTGCCCTCGCCGGCACCCGCATGGCGAGGGATCAGATCACCATGCTCGCAGACCAGGTGACGACGCTGGACCGGGCTGTGCATCCATCCAGGCAGTTTGAGCCGGCGAAGACCGATGCAATCGATGTTCGCAAGAGCCCAATCGACATTCCCCCGGCGATTTGGCGGACCGAGCCCGAGAAGGTCGTGCTCACATTGGAGGCTGCAGAGGTGGAGGGCAGGCTGGCCGATGGCACCACCTACACCTACTGGACCTTTGACAAGACTGTACCCGGACCGCTTCTGCGGGTCCGTGAGGGGGACACGGTCGAGCTTCACCTGAAGAACAGCGAAACCTCGCTCCAGGTTCACTCGATTGACCTTCACGCCGTAAACGGTCCGGATGGCGGTGCGGGGGCGACCCAGGTGAAGCCCGGGGAGACACAATCGTTCACGTTCAAAGCGCTTAATCCCGGACTCTATGTGTACCACTGTGCCTCCCCCCACGTCCCGACCCATATCGCGATGGGCATGTACGGCATGATCCTGGTGGAGCCACGAGAGGGTCTCTCACCGGTGGACCGCGAGTTCTATGTCATGCAGGGCGAGATCTACGCCGCTGGTCGCCATACGGACAAGGGGCATCAACCGTACGATGGGGACCGGCTCTACCAGGAAGAGCCCAATTACGTCGTTTTTAACGGCGCCTTTCAGGCGTTGACTGGTGATCACGCCATGAAGGCAACGGTGGGCGAGCGGATTCGCCTGTTCGTTGGCAACGGGGGACCCAATCTGCTCTCATCGTTTCACGTGATCGGTGAAGTCTTTGACGTCGCCCACAAGGAAGGGGCTACAGAAGCCATGCACAATGTGCAGACTACGGTAATCCCTGCAGGTGGTGCTGCTTGGGTCGAGTTCACGGTCGAGCAGCCCGGGGTCTACAAACTGGTTGACCACTCGATCAGCCGTGCGATTGACAAGGGGGCTGTGGGGATGATTGAGGTGACCGGTGAGCCGAACCCGGAGGTCTTCAGCGCTCCTGGAGAATAAGGCGAAACAATGGCCCACCCTGATCGTCGGGGTGGGCCATGCTCGCGCGGGGAGTTCTCCCCGCGCCTCTTCTCATTCGCACTCGGTAGCATACTCCTCCAGGCGGGCAAGGATCACCTGCGACAGATTGACCACCTGATGCACCTGTTCGATCGCCTCGTTCCTGCGGTTCTGGTTCCAGAGCTCCGCCGCCTTTCGGGCTGCGGCGTGGAGCCGCCGGTGCGGTTCGTCTATGGCCGTAAAGGCGACCGACCGCCCTGCAAGGGTGCTCCGTCTCTGCTCGTACCATTTCCCTAAACGACACTGGGTATGGTCGGTGACCTCGTTCGTCTGGATCTTCTCCCGTCCCAGCACCATCTCGTGGAGCCGCTGGACCCACAGGACGTGGTCCGCGCGGGCGATCTCCAGCAAGTCCCGATCGGTGAGGTTCAGCTTCATCGTATCGCCTGCGGCTCGTGCCTTTCGCAGCGCTCCCTGCAGGTCTGCGACCATGACCGCAAGTTCGGAAGATGAGGCCTGGATGCTGGCCATGGTGGCGGAGATCTGGCTGACGCTCTCCGCAGCTCCCTGAACCGCCTTCGCCTCCTCCTCGGCCGCGCTGGCGATCTCCTGAATCGGCGCGACGATCTGCCCAAGGACGTTGCCGATCTCCTGAAGAGCAACGCGGCCCGTGTCGGCAAGTTTGACATCTTCCTCGACCCGGGCAACGAGGTGACCTGTTGTCGTGACAACCGCTCCGGCACTGCTGCTCAGCGTATTCACTTTCTCCTGCACGTCGCGCACGGCCCGCTGTGACCGCTCGGCCAGGCCACGAACCTCCTGTGCGACGACGGCAAATCCTCGCCCCTGATCCCCGGCACGGGCGGCCTCAATGGCCGCGTTCAGCGCCAGCAGGTTTGTCTGATTGGAGATCTCCTCGATCAGGTCCAGCACATCGTGGATCGGGCTCACGGTACGCTGCATGTGCTGAACGTCGCTCTGCAGACCCTCGATCTCCCTGCCCATGTGGGCCAAGCCATCGAGCGCACCGCCCACGCTGGCGATCCCCACACCGATCTGTGAGAGAGCCCGGTTGGCCTTGGCGGCGGCGTCATCCGCCGACGCGGCGACCTGCTCGACCGCAGCAGAGAGCTCTTCGGTAATGCTCGCGACATGGCTGATCTCCTGTGCCTGTGTCCGTGTCGCCTTGGAGAGGCTCTCCGAGGCGAGCAGGGGACGGGCGCCCAGTTCAATGGCCGTCGAGGTCTCCCGGAGCAGGGTGACCATCTGCCCGTTCAGGCTACGAATGAGGTAGCGAAAGGAGTCCTGCAGGGGCTGAGGCAGGGTTGAGACCTGCTCGTCCGCCATGGCCACCTTTCCCTCAGCCAGTTGGTGGACGAGTTGGTTAACGGACTCCCAGTCTACTGCGGGTTCCAGTGGCGACGGCGACGGTGAAGGTGAAGGCGGAGGTGGAGTCTCGGACGCAGTCCTGCCGGTCACGAGAGCAACGTTCGTGGGTGCCTCTTCTCTGCGACGTGATCGGAACATGTGAGTTCCTCCTTTCCGTGGGGAGGTAGGCGGTTGAACGGAGATATCAGCCTATCCCAAGTATAGTATATTCGTCTATGTCAAGTAATCAAATAGGGACATCTTTTTGCAAGAGACAGAAGAGCCCATCTGATATCAGATGGGCTCCCGTCATATTTGGCCTATGCGTTCATGTCCTTCAGTTCTCCCGTCACCATGTAGATCGTCCACTCGCCCAGGTTAGTGGCGTGGTCACCAACTCGCTCCAGATACATGGCCACCAGGAGTAAGTAAGTGGCCTGCTTCACGTGCTGAGGCTCAACCTGCATGATCTCCAGGATGTTGTCGAAGATGCGCTTATACGTGGTATCAATCTCGTCATCCATCGCGATCATCTGCTTGGCTCGCTCCACATCGCGGGTGACGAAAGCCTCCATGGCCTCGCGGGTCATCTCCTGGACCCGTCTGGCCATCCTCGGAATATGGACCAGCTCGCGGATCAGTGTCTCGCCTTCCAGTCGGACCGTTACCTTGGCAATGTCGGTGGCGTGGTCGGCCATGCGCTCGAGGTCGGTCACGATCTTCAGGGCGGTGCCGATCGCACGCAGGTCGCCGGCCATGGGCTGTTGTAAGGCCATGAGCTGCAGGCACCGCTTCTCAATGTCGATCAGCATCTTGTCGACGGTATCATCGCCCGCGATTACCTCGTGGGCCAGGGGAATGTCCAGCTTTGCCAGGGAGTGAACCGCCTTGTCGATCGCCTCAGAGACGAATACACCCATACGGAGGAGGTCGCGCTGTAGGGCGGCCAATTGGTCGTGGAAGGAGGAGCGGGTGGTCATGCGTGTCGCCTCCCTTTCATCTAGCCGAATCGACCGGTGATATAATCCTCAGTTCGTTGATCGCGCGGGTTTGTGAACATGGTTCCGGTTGGACCGTACTCTACCAGTTCACCGGAGAGGAAGAATGCGGTGTAGTCCGAAATGCGGGCGGCCTGTTGCATGTTATGGGTGACGATGACGATCGAGTAGTTCTCACGCAATTCTCGGATCAGATCCTCCACCTTGGCGGTGGAGATGGGGTCCAGCGCCGACGCCGGCTCGTCCATGAGGAGCAGCTCAGGCTTGACCGCCAGTGACCGGGCGATGCAGAGTCGCTGCTGCTGGCCGCCAGAGAGGCCTAGCGCTGACTTGCTCAGCCGGTCCTTCACCTCTTCCCAAAGGGCGGCGCCCCGCAGGGAGGACTCGACGAGCTCGTCGAGAACGGCTTTCCGCTTCTCTCCGTGGATGCGCGGGCCGTAGGCGATGTTGTCGTAGATGGACATAGGGAAGGGGTTCGGCCGCTGAAAGACCATGCCAATCCGTTTGCGGAGCAGCACAACGTCGACATGCGGGGCATAGATGTCTTCGCCGTCCATGAGAATGCTGCCGGAGACGCGTGCGCCGGGGACCAGGTCATTCATACGGTTCAGGCATCGCAGGAAGGAGGACTTGCCGCAGCCGGACGGACCGATTAGCGCCGTCACCCGGTTGGCGGGGATGTTGAGCGTAATCGAACGCAGGGCCCGGAAGTTGCCATAATAAAGGTCCACGTTCTCTACGGTCATACGCATCTGTTCGGACAACGCGGGTCAGCCTCCTTAGCCTGTTCGCTGCGCAGGCGCAGCCAGGGAGTGAGTTAGCGGCTGTTGCGAGAGCGGTACCAATAAAGGGGAGCGGCGAGCAAGAAGTTGAAGACCAGGACGACCAAGACCAGAAGGGCTGATGTCCCCGCAGCGATCCGGTCGGCATCGGGCACCAGGCCTTCCGACTTGACCGCCCAGATTCGCACGGCCAGCGTCTCGCCCGCGGCCATGAGGCTCGGGTCGGGGAAGTGGCGGGAGACGGTCACGCCAGCCGTATAGATCAGAATGGCGGTCTCACCGATCGCCCGTCCGGCGACCAGGGTGACGCCGGTGAGGATCCCCGGCAGGGCGGAGGGGAGGATCACCTTGGCGATCGTCTGCCAGCGGGTGGCGCCCAGCCCCAGGGAGGCCTCCCGGTAGGATTGAGGCACCGCCCGAACCGCCTCCTCGGTCACTCGCACCAGCACCGGCAGGTTGAGCAGGGAGAGGGCCAGGGCACCGCCCGCGATGGTAAAGCCCCACCCCATGCCGTTTACGAAGAGGATCATACCGAAGAGGCCGAGCACAATAGAGGGTACCGAGGCCAGCGCTTCCGTGGAGAGCCGGATCAGTTCGGTGAGCCGGCCGGGTTTCGCATACTCCGCCATGTAGATGCCTGCCCCCACGCCTATGGGCAGGGAGATCAGCAGCGAGAGCGCCGTAATGTAGAACGTATTGAACAACTGCGGCCCAATGCCGCCCCCAGCCGCCATAGCTCGGGGCTTGGAGGTCAGGAAGTTCCAGTCGAGCACCGGGAGTCCCTGCCCCAGAATGCGGATCAGGAAGGCGGCGAGGATCACCAGGATCAGAATGCCGGCGGCCCAGAGGAGGGCCGTGGCGATGCGATCGCCCATGCGCTGACGGGTCATCTACTTCGCCACCCCCCGGTTACTGACCCAGCGGACGAGCAGGATCATGATCAGCGAAACCACCAGGAGTCCGAAGGCCATCATGAAGAGGGCGCGGTTCCAGGGCGATCCGGGTGGGGTCTGGCCCATCTCCATGATGATCTGACTGGTCAGGGTGGAGGTGCCCGCGGTCAGGGAGCGGACGACGGTAGGTGAGTTGCCGATCACCATCTGCACGGCGGTGGTCTCACCGAAGGCCCGGGCGAAGGCGAGGATCACGCCGGCCAGGATGCGGGGACGGGCTGCGGGGAGGATGACGCCCCAGATCGTCTGCCAGCGAGTGGCACCCAGACCGAGCGAGCCCTCTTCCAGGGCGACGTCGACAGAGCGGATCGCATCTTCCGAGACGCCGAGGATCGTGGGGAGGACCATGATCGCCAGGATCACGCCGGCTACCAGGACGCCGAACCCCTGTCCGCCCAGGTTATCACGTACCCAGGGGACAAGGGTCGTCATGCCAATGTAGCCGTAAACGACCGAGGGAATGCCGACAAACAGGTTGGAGGCCTGTCGCATGGCGGTCCGCATGGACCCGGGGGAGATTTTGGCCATGAAGATCGCTCCGGCAAGGCCCAGTGGAGCACCGATCAGCAGCGCGATCGCTGTCGCTGCGACGGACCCCACGAAGAAAGGAAGCGCCCCAAATCGGCCGGCGGGTGGATTCCAGTCGGGACTGAAGAAGAACTCGATGGGGTTGACGTCAAGGAAGGTGAGGAGCCCTTCCTTCCCCACGAAGACGAGAATTGCCGCGATCACAAGGGAGACGGTAATGGCGCTGAAAGTCAGCAGGTAGAGGGCGATCCGGTCCGAGAAGCGCGCTCGATTCACGTCAACCTCTCCTTTGTCGTCGGGCCATGAACCCGGCGAGTCCCACGGGTTCAGTTTCCGCGGTGGCTGGCAGGTGAATACCTGTACGGCCTCATCTTAACGGAATCGGAACCGCCGAGGGAGGGGGTTTGATGAAGGTTGCATTAAGATTTCGTTAATCCTTCGGCAAGGTGAAGGTAAAGCTGGATCCTTTACCCAATTCGCTTTCGGCTTTGATCGATCCCTTGTGTGAGTCAATGATGTGCTTGACGATGGAGAGCCCGAGGCCTGTACCGCCTGTGGATCGGGTCCGGGCTTTATCCACCCGGTAGAAACGCTCGAAGATACGGGGCAGGTCCGCCTTGGGGATGCCAGTCCCCGTATCGGCCACCGCCACCGAGATGACCGGGCCGTCGTCGCACACCGTCACGGAGACGCTGCCGCCCGCCGGCGTGTACTTGATCGCATTGTCGATCAGGTTAATGAGGACCTGAGATAGCCGGTCTGAGTCGCCAGTCAGGGGGGCCAACTCCTGCGGAACCTGGGCGGTCAACTCGACGGAGTGGTGCTGAGCCTTGGGAAGCAGTCGGTTTACGGCGTCGGTCACCAGATCCTGAATGCGCACCTGCTCGCGCCGCATCTTGAACTTGCCGGACTCGATCCGCGAGAGATCCAGCAGGTCTTCGATCAGGGCGCCCAGGTGCTCGCTCTCCCGCTTGATAATGCCAATGAAGTGTGCGGCGGTCTCCGGCTCTTCCAGCGCCCCCTCCAGGAGCGTCTCGGCGAAGCCGCGAATCGAGGTGAGAGGGGTGCGCAGTTCGTGGGTGACGTTCGCCACGAACTCGGTGCGCATCTGCTCCAGCTGTCGGGACCGGGTGATATCGCGAAGGACCATAAGGACGCCCCGGTCCTCCCGCTGGCCCGCAGGGGCCAGGCGGGCTTCGAGGATCTGGGTGTCGGGCCGGGCACGTCGAATCTCCAGGGTACCGGGCTCCCCGGTCCTCAGGACCCGCTCCAGGAGTTCGTCGAGGTCGAAGTGGTGGGTGATCTCCAGGTGATCTCTTCCCAGCGCATCCGCAGCGGTGATCCCGAGCATCTGCTCTGCGGCAGGGTTCATGAGGACGATCTTTTTGGTCCGGTCGACCAGCAGGACACCGTCGGCCATGTTAAGCAGGATCGCCTCAATGTGTGTCTTCTCCTGGCTCAGTTCCGTCAGACGCTGGCGAAGGTGGGTGGCGGTGGCGTTGATCCCCCGCTTCAGGTCGAGCATCTCGGTCACATCCGGTGCCCAGGGGGTGAGGGTCCGCGAAAAATCACCCTCTGCGACCCGGCGAACTACCTCTGTGGTCTGTGAGAGGGTATTGGCCAGCCGCACGGTCAACTGGTAGCCCCAGATCGGCGGAATGGCGACCGTGACCAGGAGGACGCTCCAGGTCAAGAGGTCGATCCATTCGATTCCCTGGGTCAAAGCCCGGTGGAGGTGGCCGGCGAGGAGGTAGGGAAGCCCGATCAGGAGCAGTGCCGCAGCCGGAACGAGGAAGAAGAGGATCGCCTGAAGCTGAAGTCGCCTCATTTCCGCCTGGCCCCCGTGAACTTGTAGCCGGCACCGCGGACCGTCTCTATCAACTTGGGGTCAGAGGGAACCTCTTCGATCTTCGACCGCAGATGGCGGATATGAACATCCACCGTACGGACATCGCCGAAGAAGTCAGGACCCATGACCCGATCCACGAGTTCGTCGCGCGTGAAGACACGGCCGGGGTGCTGGGCAAGGACTTTCAGAATCTGGAACTCGGTCGGGGTGAGGTCGATCCGCTCGCCATCTCTCGCCACCTCGTAGGTGACATAATTGATCGAGAGCGGCCCAAAGAGATGGCTGTCGCCGTCATCGGTGCCGGTTGGCTTCTTGGCCCGGCGGAGGATCGCCTTGATCCGGCCCATCAGCTCCCGTGGAGAGAAGGGCTTCGAGACATAGTCGTCCGCTCCTACCTCGAACCCGACCACCCGGTCGATCTCCTCGCCCCGGGCGGTCAGCATGAGGATCGGCAGCTCTGAGTTCTTCCGGATCTCGCGGAGAACATCGAAGCCGTCCATGCCGGGAAGCATCACGTCGAGGATCACCAGGTCCAGACCACCGCTGCTGGCGATCCGGAGGGCCTCCTCGCCGTTGTCGGCGGTCAACACCTCGTAGCCGGCCCTGCGGAGGTTATAGGCGACTAGTTCAAGAATGGAGGCCTCATCATCGACGACCAGGATCCGCTCTGGCAAGCGAAACACCTCCGACTTGCGCTTCGAAAGGGAAAGGGGGGCACCAGGCCCCCCTTCTCTGTCTGGCTACTGCGCCATCTTGCTAATGGGGACGAAGCCGTTCTGAGCCACGACCGACTCCTGGAACTCGCTGCTGAGGATATAGTCCAGGAACGCCTTCACGGCACCCGTCGGCTCGCCCTTGGTATACATATACTCATAGGCGTAGACCGGCCACTTGCCGCTGGTGACAGCGTCGGCGTTGTAGGAAACACCATCCAGCTTCGGGGCGTTCACCTTGTCCGGCTGGAGGTAGGCTGCATCCACATAGCCGATGGAACCGGGCGTGGATGCAACGCTGTCCCGGACCTTACCGTTGGAGTCCTGAACGACAGCGGTCTTGCTGATATCGCCCTGCCCGTTCAGCACCTTGGCGACGATCGTCGCTCGGGAGCCGGAGGACTGCTGGCGGCTGACCACGGTGATCGGGGCATCCTTGCCGCCGACGTCCTTCCAGTTGGTGATCTCGCCTCTCAGAATCTTGGCGAGCTGCTCCATGGTGAGGTTCTCAACCGTCACATCTTTGTTCACGATCATGACGAACGGAGCGACTGCAACCTTGTGCTCAACGAGACCCTTCGCCTGGTCACCGGTGGCCTGGACGTCCGAGTTGCCGATCTGGACGGCCCCGCTGGCGACCTGGGCCAGACCGTTGAAGGAGCCCCCGCCACTGATGTTCACGGTCACCTTCTCATGCTTCTCCTCGAACAGCTCCTTGGCGGCCGTTGCCAGGGGGAGGAGGGCGGTCGAGCCGCTGGCGGTCACGGTGCCGGAGATCTCATCGCCCGCGGGGGTTCCCGCCTCTTCCTTCTTGCCGCCACAACCGGCGAGCGCCAGCGTGGAGAGAGATAGAAGCAGAAGTACGGCCATCATCTTACGGATATTGTTCATTGGGCTCGACAACTCCTCTTCTTGTGTTGGATCAAACTCACATCTTAACTCTACTCAAACGATATTAAGATGCCGTTAAGAGGAGGTTGTGAGCGCAATAAGGTTATTATGCGCCCGGCCATTCGGTGGGAGTCCGTGGGTTGCCGGCCTTCAAGTTCCGCCCCAGGCAGTAACCGGCGCCGCGGACCGTCTCAAGGAAGTGAGGGTTCGCCGGGTCCTCTTCGAGTTTGAGACGGAGCGCTCGAATGTGCACATCGACCGTGCGGGCGCTGCCGGCGACCTCCTGACCGGTTGCCAGGGCAAGGAGCCGCTCGCGAGGGAAGACGCGCCCAGGTGCACGGCTGAGGACGCGGAGGATGTCGAACTCCATGGGTGTCAGGTGCAGGTCTGCCCCCTTGAAGTAGGCACGGCGACCGGCCAGGTCCAGGGTGAGTTGGCCCAGGATGACAGTCTCGTCGCTCTGGCCGGACTCCCCGTCATGCCAGGCCCAGCGCCGGAGGTGGGCCCTTACCCTGGCCAGCAGTTCGCGCGGGCTGAAGGGCTTCGTTATGTAGTCGTCGGCCCCGGCATCCAGCGCACGAACGCGGTCCGCTTCGTTGTAGCGGGCGGTCAGGATCAGAACAGGAGCCCGGTTCTTCTCGCGGAAACGGCGGCAGACCTCAAACCCGGAGAGGTCGGGCAGCATAAGGTCCAGCACCACGAGGTCCAAGGTGGCGGTCCCCATGACAGCCAGCGCTTCCCTCCCGGAGGACGCTGTCAGCACGCGAAACCCCGCCTTAGCCAGGTTGTACCGGACCAGTTCCAGAACCGATGGTTCATCATCGACCACGAGTATGATGGGAGTCATTACGGCACCTCCCGTATCTTTTCAGTACGGGAATAGCATAAGGGGTGAGCCTTAACAGGCCGTTGTCTTCGGATGAGGATTCGGTACAGATAGCATTAAGATCTCGTTAGCGATCGCCTCGGCGGACCGGGGGTGGCCGTGGACCAGCGCCTGCTGCCGCATGAATCGGAGTTGCTCAGGATTGGTGAAGAGGAGTTCAGACGTCTGCGTTCCGACGCGATCGTGGTCGGTCACAAGCGCTGCCCCCGTCTCTGTCAGGTACTGTGCGTTCTCTTCCTCGTGGCCGGGCAGGGGATCGAGTAGGAGCATGGGAAGGCCCATGGCCATGGCCTCACTGCAGGTAATGCCGCCCGGCTTGGTCACCAGAAGGGCAGACTGGGTCATGTGATCGGCGATCGCTGTGGTAAAGCCGACGATCTTGATCCGCGCGTCGTCTTGGAAGGAGGCGTTCAACTCTTGCCGGAGCGGCTGGTTCGTGCCGCAGATCACGGTGATACGCAGGTCGGCCTGTGGAAGGGCGGCGAGGGAGCGGACCGCGTTAACGATCGGCCCTAGGCCGAGGCCACCGCCCATGACCAATACCTGGTGCACCGGCTCCGGCTGCTCGGTGACGGCCATGGAACCCCGGAAGTCGGGCCGTATGGCCACACCGGTCACCGTGATCCGGTTCGGCTCCACGCCTAGCGTCGCCAGTTGGGCGGCAGCGCTCTCCGATGCGACGCAGTAGCGGTCAACCCCTTCGTGGATCCAGAAGCCATGGGGGAGGAAGTCAGTCAGAGCCATGACCACCGGGGCCGCGAGTCTCCCCTCGTGGCGAAGCCGTGCTGCTACGCCGCCAGGAAAGGGATGGGTTGCGACAATCACCGCCGGCCTGACTCGGGCGATTTCGCCCTGGATGACCCGATGGAGGACGAAGTCTACAAGGGATCGCAGGCCACTGCTGACCGGCATATGATAGAGCTTTCGGTAGAGGGAGGGGGTCCAGGCGATAAGCCTGAGGTAACCCCAGGCGATCAGACTGAGCAGAAAGGACCTCACCTGAACCACCTCGGGTTCGCAGGTGGGGTCCAACTCGCGACACAGGGCGGCGATCGCATTGGCCGCCGAGAGGTGCCCCGAGCCAAACTCAGCCGAGAGAAGGAGAATCCGGGAGGACAAGCTAGGCCACCCCCATGTTCGTGAGAAAGAAGGAGACGAAGCCGGCGGTCGTCCGTTGCGCCCGGGGGAGCAGATCGACGACAGCCCCATGGATTACCGAGCGTTCCAGGTCGCGTTTCAGGCAGTGCGAGTAGTGCGCTCGCGTGTAATCAGCGTTCTGGATCACCCACCCCTCGGGCGTCCGGGCCAGATCGTAGGCGCCGTCGTCATGCACGGCGAAGAGGTGGCGTGACTCCCTCGCGTACTCCTCAAAGGGCTTGTGCCCGTCGAAGACCCGGGCAGCAGCGTGATGCGGTACGCAAAGATCCTGGACCATGTGGGCGGCGGCTCCCAGGTAGAAAGCCGACCGGGACGCCTGACCTTCGCGGTAAGACAGGGCCGCCAGGTCCCAGTACTCCCGAACCATCTGCGGTGCACTCGGCCAGCCCTTCAAACCCATGCCGGTCTCGGGATCATACATGTGGCCGATGTTCTTCCAGCCCGTATCCGCCCAGTCACAGCCCTCGTTGAAGGACTCCATGTACCAGCCCAGCCATTCGGCCTCGGAGCGCCTGCCATCAGCCGAGAGGATGACCAGTGCCTGCCGGTTAATGAAGCTGTGAGTTGGACTCGTCTTGTCCACCAGCCCCTGCAATGGGATGGCGGCAGTAAGCAGGAACTTCAGCAGAGCGCTCGACCTCCTCCAGTGCGTACGGGGTCTCCACGACCACTCTATCCTGAATGGCGCACTGGTTGGTTATCAGGAGATGAACGCCCAATTAGGCCTTCATGTCCGTCCTGTGAAGTACGACGGCATCTCCGGCCTCAAACCCTTCACCCAGATCTATGGTATCAATAAGAATTCGGTATGGACTCTTTTGTACCCTGCTCGCATATGATCCGATCCGGTACCGCCCTTGTCGCAGTTGTTGAGATCGCCCCGCAACGGTTCGGCGGCTGGCAAGTGTGAATGGGTGTGGATGTGCGAATCGCAGCAGGGGGACGCTATCCTGCGGCGAAACTTTATGTGGTTAACCAAATCCCGTTCGTTGATGCGGTTTGGTCGAAAGGAGACCCTGGCATGGCGAAGCTGATGTCCCGATCCGAAGTCCCGGTGGAGCAGACCTGGAACCTTGAGGATCTCTTTCCCTCTGCAGAAGCTTGGGAGGCTGAACTGCAGGCCATAGAAGGACTTATCCCCTCCGTCACCCAGTACAAGGGACGCTTTGCAGAAGGTGCCTCCACGCTACTGGCTTGTCTGACCGCTTATGAAGCCCTCTTCGAGCGGCTCGTGCGGGCGGGCACCTACGCCAGCCTGCGCATGTCGGAAGATGGCACCAACCCCGCCAACCAGGCCGCGGCGGCCAAGGCGGGAGCACTGCAGGCACGGGTGGGTGGCGCACTCTCCTTCGTGGAGTCGGAGGTTCTGCTCCTGTCAGAGGGGACCGTCGAGCGCTACCTGGGCGAGGAGCCGGGGCTGGCGGTATACCGGACCATGCTGGAGGAGGTGCTGGAGCGGAAGCCCTTCGCCCTTCATCCGGAGACGGAGGCCGCACTCGCCGCGCTGAGCGAGGTGACCGGTGCCCCGTCCACCATCTACCAGCGGTCCAAGTCGTCAGATATGCGGTTTGACCCCATCCACATTGATGGTCAGGAGATGCCCGTCTCCTTCTCGAACTACGAGGAGAAGCTGGAGACCGACCCGAATGTCGAGACGCGGCGGGCCGCCTTCGCTTCGTTCACCGAAGGGCTGAAGAAGTACAAGAACACCTTCGCGGCTACCTTCGCGACCGAGGTAAAGAAGAACGTCGTCATGGCGAAGTTGCGTGGGTATGAAAGCGCTACCCATATGCTGCTCCACCGCCAGAAGGTTACCCCAGAGATGTACAGCAATGTGCTGGATATCATCCAGCAGGAGGTGGCCCCGCACATGCGGCGGTACGCCCGCCTTCGCAAGCGGGTGCTAGGCCTCGACAAGCTGCTCTACCCGGACATTGAGGCTCCGCTCGATCCGGAGTACAACCCGAAGGTGACCTACGAGGAAGCCTCCAACATCATCCTCGAGGGGCTCGAGGTCATGGGGCCGGAGTACATTAAGATTATCCGGACCGCCCTGAGCGAGCGGTGGGTCGACTGGGCGAGCAACATTGGCAAGTCGACCGGTGCCTTCTGCTCCTCGCCTTATGGCGCTCATTCTTTCATTCTGGTCTCCTGGGCAGGCACCATGCGGAACGTTCTGATCCTGGCCCACGAACTGGGCCATGCGGGCCACTTCCAGCTCGCCAACCGCAACCAGCGCTTGGTGAACACCCGTCCCTCCATGTTCTTCGTGGAAGGGCCGTCCACCATTAACGAATTGCTTGTTGGCCAGCACATCATGGCGAAGAATAACGATCCGCGGATGAAGCGCTGGGTGATTATGCAGTTCCTGGCCACCTACCACCACAATTTCGTCCGGCATCTGCTGGAGGGCGAACTGCAGCGGCGGATCTACGCCCTCGCCGAGAAGGGAACCCCGATCACCGAGGTGACCCTCTCGACCACGAAGGGGCAGATTCTCGATGATTTCTGGGGGGGCGAGGTCGAGGTCACCGAGGGTGCGAAGCTCACCTGGATGCGCCAGCCGCACTACTATATGGGCCTCTACCCGTACACCTACTCCGCCGGTCTGACCGCCGCCACCGCGATGGCTCAGACGATCAAGGAGGAGGGGGAGCCGGCAGTGCAGCGCTGGCTGACGGCCTTGAAGTCTGGTGGCACGCTGAAGCCGCTCGAGCTGATGCAGCTCGCCGGCATTGATATGTCGAAGCCGGATCCGATCCGCAAGGCGGTCGCCTACGTTGGTTCCCTGGTGGATGAGTTGGAGAAGAGCTTCTAGCGCTAGCTTGGCGGGATCTGCTTACACGGCAGGTCCCGCTCTTCACAGGAGGATGCAGCCATGGTCGACGCCATTCGAGAGTTACTTCGGGATCTGACCGCGATCGATGCGGTCTCCGGCGACGAACGGCCCGTGGTCCGCTACCTGGTCCAGCGGCTGAAGGGCAAGGCCGACGAGCTCGTCGGGGATACCGCCGGAAACCTCTACGCCGTGGTCTCTGGCGATGCACCGGGTCCGACTGTGCTGGTCGCCGCTCATATGGATGAGATCGGTATGATGGTGAAGAGCGTGGAGCGATCCGGGTTCATTCGCTTTGAGAAGGTCGGCGGCGTAATCGATGGCTTACTGCCTGCCCGTGTTGTGCGTGTGAAGGGGATCACCGGTGTCGTTGGTGTGAAGGCCGGTCACTATCAGACCGAGCAGGAGCGAACCCAGGGCAAGAAGCACACGGAGATGTATATCGATATTGGCTGCGCCAGCGATACCGAGGTCGCGGCAATGGGCATCCGGGTTGGTGACCCCATTACGTTTGTCAGTCCGCTTGTGGAGATGGGTGGCAATCCGAATCTGGTCGCCGGCAAGGCGGTCGATAACCGGCTGGGCGTGGCTGTGTTGCTCCACTTGCTGTTGGGCGGCGTGAGGCCTCAGACAGGACGGCTGGTCGCGGCCTTCACGGTCCAGGAGGAGGTCGGTCTGAAGGGAGCGGGGGCGGCGGCGGCGCGATGGCGCCCGGACCTGGCGATCGCCCTCGATACCATGCCGACTGGCGACACCCCGGAGATGAATTACTACAAGGATCTCAATGTGGCTGTCGGAATGGGACCCGCGATCCAGGTGATGGGTGGTGCTGGTGGACGTGGGAACTTGCTGCACCCGATGGTGAGGGAGTTCATGGTGAGCACGGCTGAGAGTGCGGGGGTACCGGTGCAACTTTGCACCTTCACGGGAGGAAACAACGACTCCGCCAGCATGGCCTGGGCAGCTGAGGGGCTCGCTGCGGGCTCGATCACGATACCCCGGCGCTACAGCCACTCGCCGGTCGAGGTTGCTGACCTGCGCGATGCGGTCGCCGCAGAGCGGCTGCTCGAAGCGATCGTAGGTCGGATGGAGGGCTTACCGGCCTTTCACTTCATGCCGACTGAGTAACTGGCTCCGGTGCGAGGACGAGGCCGCTCCTGATTGGGGGCGGCCTTACGAATGCTGATGTGGCGAAAACTGGACGGTTGACGGTTGAGGCATGCGGTGATAGAGTTACATCTCGCCGCCGGTCCAGACGAACCGGTGAGCAGAGATGCAAATCCTACACCCTCCTCCATAGGATGGCTCACAAGGCCACCGATCCACTGGTCCCTTGGCGGCAGTTCGTCAGACTCGGAAGAGAGCAGCGTACCGCCACGGTCCAGGTGGATAGAACTGAGAGGTTGACGAAGCCTCGCAGGGCTGGTAGACTAGGAACTCGCCGCCCGGGAGCCGATCGTTCAATCGGCTGTGGAGCAGGCAGTTCACCGGATTGCGACAATCACGATGGATAAACTTGAGTGGTTGACGATCATACGGTGAGCGTGGTAATCTAGCAAAGCTGTCGGCGACGACAGTGGCGCTCGAACCTTGAAAACTAGAAAGTGCGAACCTCAGAACTGCCAGCGCTGACCTTCGTGGTTAGTCTGCCGAGGTAGTTATGAGGTGAGGAGAGAGAAAGCCAAGCGTAAGCTCGTATTGATGCAGAGCCGAACAAACTTTTTTCGGAGAGTTTGATCCTGGCTCAGGACGAACGCTGGCGGCGTGCTTAAGACATGCAAGTCGAGCGGGCCATAGCAATATG
>JAWLHU010000020.1:0-90640 GCA_041690255.1 Symbiobacteriaceae bacterium | reverse complement strand
CTTCGCTCTTCATGCTACGTGATGGCGATGGGAGCCCGCAAACTCAATTGTTGACATAAAAACCGCTTGTAGCTGTCTGTCGGACAGTGGAGCAGAACACCAGCAAGTGCACCTGATGCTGCCTATCGCTAGGCCGTACACATGCGAGAGGCAGTGCAACGGCGGCACAGTTGACTTGATGGACGTAGCGTCTCGTCGACACTGGGATAGAAAGAGCGCCTCACACCGTGTTCACCGGAACCGGAGCGAAGCATGCCTCACTCGCCAACATCGGGCCGGTTTGTAGACCGTGGGTTATCTGTCCATGAAATGGTCGATAATGAGGACGAGCGCCCGCTTGCACGAGCGCTCGGGAGCCTACAGTCGCCGTCCCAAGTTAAGAACGACGGCTGCCGAGAGGTATCTTGCTTCAGCAGCCGCTACTTCTTAGTAGCGGCGAGTGCGAATCGGATGAGGATCAGGATCGCCCAGATGACACGTGCAGCATCCAGTTCAATCGAGATCTTCATCGACAGCACCCCCTTTGGGGGACACAGGCCGTCAGATTCCGTTTCCATTATGCACCAACCGGACCTCAATTTAGGGTCCGGTTGGCTACTTTCACCGAACTTTCGTTCGTCACATTTCGACTTGACCGGAATCCCTCTCGACAAGCCCGCAAGGGTACAGCTCGGGCCGAATCATAGCCGAGTGCTTGCACCCCGAGCCACGTAGGGCGTGCGGGCTCCATCGTATTCAACGGGCGGAATGCGGTGGTAGTTTTTCATAATGGGTAATCCTTGGAACAGGAACTCGGGGTCCTACCGTCCAAACAGGTGGAATTATTCTGCTGAATAGTCACATCCAACATAGTGAGAGGGGGGCAACGGGGATGGGGAAAGGTCGATTAGTTGTGGTAATCCTTTGCGGACTGTTAGTCGGATGCGGCAGCCTGGGGGAAACGTCCCCGGACTTACCTTACCGGGAGTCCGCGGTCGCTGGTTCGGGCAACGCATCAGGCCCCACGACTCCAAATCCGGGGTCGGTACCGCTCTCGCCACCTTCTTCATCAACTGGACTAGATCTGCGGTTATCCTCGTTCTTCTTTGCGGACACAACACACGGTTGGATCGGCGCTCTCCCCCAAGGCTGCGGCGGTAGGGCGGTGTCTGATTGCCGCGGCCTTCTGTTCCGAACGGAGGACGGCGGCGACTCCTGGCACCAGGCTTATTCGGGCGACGTGGCCCCACTGGCCATGCAGTTCGGCCCAGACGGCATCGGATGGATCGCAGGTGGACCGGCCTCCGTGGGCACATACACCTCTCGACTCAGGGGCGCTGCAGGAACGCTGTTGCTGACTACAGACAACGGGGAGTCGTGGGAGCCAGCCTACTCGGGGGAAGGGGCGGATGGTGCCTTCCTCAGTGTCTCGTTTACAAGCGAAACGGATGGATGGATTGGCACTGCCACGGGTCGTCTCCTGCATACTGTTGACGGTGGCAAGACTTGGACGCAGGGAAGCGCCTCGTGTGCCAACTGGGTCTCCTTCGTCACCCCCGATCACGGCTTCGCTTTCTGCGGTTTTCCCACAAATCCTGGTCCCGGTATGATGAGCAAGTCATTTCTTCGCACCACAGATTCCGGGACCACTTGGCAACTCGTAGACAGCGTGAGCCAACCGCAAGAACGGCGGGCGGGGGGACTGCCGTTCACGGGGTATGGCAGTGGCTTCACGATGCGCACTAAGACCGACGGTTGGATTGCGCTCTCTCGCGGGGGACTACTGCATACAACGGACGCTGGAGCCACCTGGGAGGGGGTCTATCGTGGTGTGCAGACTATTGGGGCAGAGGACATTGACTACAGCGAGGCGCAGGGAGTCCAATTCCTGACCGAATCACACGGCTTTGCCCTTTTCAACCGGCGGTACCTGATGGAAACCACAGATGGCGGTTCCACTTGGAAGGTACTTCTGGACGTAATCCAACTGCAAGATAGCCTCCAGAACTGAGCTGTTTACCAGAATCCCGCCCGACAGATCCAGAGAAGGAAACATCGGGCCGTTTCCGTGAACGTCGGTGGACTCACGTTTCGTGCTGACCCAACTGAGGCAGAATTCCTCCTAAATGGTGTAGGAGGGATTCTGCCTTTTACTAGTGATGGAAGCAATCTCGTTGTATGTGAGGACGAGACGGTCGGAGGGGTACAGTCCGGCTACTCTCCGGCAGTTCTCCTATCAATTGAACCGTTTTGGCACGTGGTTCGGGCCTCGCTCCGTGGCGGAGGTCAACCTGCACGACCTCCGAGATTTTGCTGCAGCCTTCGACAGACTAAAGGCGCAGTCGCTTGGACATGTGGTTCGGATCCTTCGTGGGTTCTTTCGGTGGCTCTTTGAGGAGGAGTTCATTCCGAGGAACCCTGCATTGAAACTGAAAGAGCCTAAGGCGCCTAAGTCAGCCCCGAAGGCACTCAACTTCGAGGAGCTAGAACTGTTGAGAGATGCATGCCACAGCCCAGTTGAGCATGCCCTTCTCGATTTCCTGTTCGCCACTGGTTGCCGCATCAGCGAGGCCCAGGGAGTGGATCGGCACAGATCGAGTGGGACCGGAAGTGCGTGCTAGTCTGTGGCAAGGGTCAGAAGGAGCGGGAGGTATACTTTGGCGCCAGATGTGCCCTGTGGCTGCGCCGTTACTTGAATACCCGAAACGACTGTAATCAGGCCCTCTTTGCCACTACGCGGCGTGCTCACCGAATGTCAACCTGGCACATGCGGAGTATCATCAAAGGCTGTGGCTGGTCGGTGTGGGCTGGCCAAGAAGGTCTCCCCCCACATCATGCGCCACACCTTGGCGACTACCTTGTTGAACCAAGGGGCTGACTTGGTCGCCGTCCAATCGATCCTTGGTCATGATAAGCCGGAAACGACGCAGCGGCACGCACACCTGAGCGGAGCGCGGCGACAAGAGGAGTACAATCGGTGGTTTCCCCAATAAGCTTTTCCGCCTCTCTGTGTGACCGGTATACCATCACCCCTTTGGGCTACAATGAAATAAGGCACCCGAATGCCTGGGAGCCCGCATGTTGCCGCCTCAACTGATGAGACGGCGGTCGGTCAGGTGGTGCTAAAGTGGATCGACCGCTACTTCATAGCGGAAAGAATGGCCTTGGCAACGATCAGGATCGCTGAGAAGAGTGATTGTGCACTCAACTCAATGGTGATGCGGACTCTGATCTTCACCGATGGCATCCCCCTTTCGGAGGCAGGCCTGCATGTACTCCCAAATCCAGGGTACCACAGAACGCACTTTCGGTCTGTCGAAGGCTGGAGGTGCGTTCCGTTTTTCGTTCGCCAATTCTCGACATAACCCGCTTGCCGTGGACGTTCGCGCAGCAATATCGGGCCGTTTCGAGGCAAAGGGCCTGCATCCTTAGCTGCACGGGGGATGCTGGCCCTATCCGTCCCACTCACGACTCGCCGACGTTCGGCCGCCACCAGGCGCTCCGTCCAATTTTGCACGGTGGCTCCCCAATTGGGTGTGCAATTTTGGGCGGAACTGGCCGGGCGCGCCTCGGTCATCCATGTCTTCTTCGGGTGCAGAGTCCATGGCCCCTGGCCAGCAAGGGTTTGGGGCTTTGCATCTCCGCCGGACCCCGGCCCGCCCCCTTTCCGATGGGGGAGAATCTCTGCCTCCGTCCAGATTTGACGAGCGACGAAGCTCCTTCCCATGCAAAAACGGACGCTAGTCGCCGGACGTTGACCGAAATCCCGCCCCTCCTCGCCTGTCTCGCCATCATCGGGCCGAAGTCTAGCTCGTGGGTTAACCGCCGACTTAATGGTCAACAATGAGAACGAGCGCCCGCTTACACGGGCGCTCGGGAGCCTACAGTCGCCGTCCCATGATAAGAACGACGGCTGCCGAGATGTAACTGGGTTCAGCAGCCGCTACTTCTTAGTAGCAGCGAGTGCGATTCGGAAGATGATCAGGACGACCCAGATGAACAAAGCGGTATCTAGTTCGATCGTGATCTTCACCGACGAGCCTCCTGCGGAGCATTCTCCTCGCTGCCAAACCCGCAACGCTCGGAGAATGCTCCTTGCCCCCTTTTCGGGGACACTGGCCGTTAGGCTCCGTTTCCATTATACACCAACCGGACCTCGTATTGGGGTCCGGTCGGTCATGTTCCCCGAACTTTCGTTCGCCACGATTCGACTTTACCGGAATCTGCTGATCCAAGCCCGGAGTCGGCAACATCGGGCCGAAGTCGAGCGCGATGGCGCCGAGGGCGTACGTCCTCGGCGTGTATGTTTATGCGTTACTCGGCACCGTCGTGGAGTGCTAGGGCCAGATACCCGCTGGCGGTATGGTCCACCAAACCGCACTACCACATACTCCCAGGGCCCGCCACACAACATCACCTGGCTGGGGCTCCCCATCTCCCTGGAAGGAACCCCCCATTCACCTGTGGACGCCGGGAAGGCGGCATCGTTCGCCACCCGTAAGGCTGTGGATGCCGGGAAGGCGGCACCCATTCGCCACCCGTATCAGTCTGTCCCGGCGCCTCAAACCCTGAAGACCAACTGCCACAGGCACTTGCAGGATCAGGGCAGGGGTGACAGCCGCACCCGGACCGGCTGTGACCAGCGGGTGGGCCCCCTCCCTCCTTGCCGGGTGTCGGGCGGGCGTCCATGGCGATCTGCCCCGTCTTGGCAGGGCTGTGTAGAACCCCACTCCCACAAGGCCTGCACAGACCCCCCGCACAACCTTCATTCGCCACCCGTACGGGTATGGACGCCAGGAGTCTTCCTGTGGGCTCCTGTGACCTCCCGGGAGCGATGGCCTACCCCGCCACGCCTGTCGAGACCTGGCGCGCCCGCAGGAACTGCAACACGAACCCCCCTGCCACCAGCGCCGTACCAATGACATCGGTGGTCAGGTTCGGGTCGACCAGCATCACCCCACCGGCGACGAGCATCAGCCGCTCCCATGGCTTCAGATGGGTGGTCCAGAAGCCAGTCACCCCGGTTCCCAACGCGACCATTCCAAGGATCGATGTGACCAGCATGGCCACGACCTTCCCGGGGGTCGCATCCACCAGGACGAGGACGGGGGATACGGCAAAGATGAAGGGGACCAGGAAGGCGCCCAGGGCCATCTTCACCGCCTCGATGCCCGTTTTCCATGGGTTTGAGCCGGCTATCGCCGCCCCCGCGTAGACCGCCAGGGCGACCGGCGGCGTGATATCGGCCAGGATGCCGAAGTAGAAGACGAAGA
Organism: Symbiobacteriaceae bacterium; assembly: GCA_041690255.1. Lineage (GTDB taxonomy): Bacteria > Bacillota > Sulfobacillia > Symbiobacteriales > Symbiobacteriaceae > JAWLHU01. Next base: position 85,388 of record JAWLHU010000020.1, on the reverse strand, counting down.
GATGCGCCGCCAGCGGGGCGACCCCCATCTTGGTCAGGGCCGGCGCCGCCATGGTCGCCAGGACGATATAGGTCGCGGTCGTGGGCAGCCCCATCCCCAGGACGAGGGAGGCCAGCATCGTCAGGAGGAGGGCGATCCAGAGGCTGTTGCCCGCCAGGTCGACCATGTTGGACGAGAGCTTCAGCCCGAGGCCGGTAAGGGTGACCACGCCCACCACAATGCCCGCCGTCGCGCAGGCGGCGATCACCGCGAGCGCCGCCCGGGCCGACTCCTCCAGGGTCCTGAAGATCTCCCGCAGCCCCAGGCGGGTCTCCTTGCGGACCAGGCCGAAGAGCCAGGCCAGGCCGATCCCGTAGACGGCGGCACGGGCCGGGCTGTACCCCGCATCCATCATCCAGAAGATGGCGACCAGCGGGACCGCCAGGTAGCCCTGCTTCAGCAGCACCTGCCCAAAGCGGGGAAGCTCCGTCCTCGGCAGGCCCATCAGGCCGGTCCGCTTCGCCTCGAAGTGGACCATGATAAAGACCGCCGTGAAGTAGAGCAGGGCGGGAATGGCCGCCGCCTTGGCGATTTCGATATAGGGGATGTTCAGGAACTCGACCATGACAAAGGCCGCCGCTCCCATGATCGGGGGCATGATCTGCCCGCCGGTCGATGCAGATGCCTCCACCGCTGCGGCAAACTCGGGCCGGTACCCCAAGCCCTTCATCATGGGGATGGTGAACGAGCCGGCCCCTGCCACGTTGGCGATGGATGAGCCGGAGATCGTCCCCTCGAAGGCGGATGAGACCACCGCCACCTTGGCCGGCCCGCCCGGGCTGTGGCCGGTCAGCGCCATGGAGACATCGATAAAGAGCTGCCGAATGCCCGTCTTGCCGAGGAACTGGGCGAAGATCAGGTAGACGAAGATCACGGTCGCCGAGACGCCGATCGGGGTGGAGAAGACGCCCTCCAGCCCGAGGAAGGTATGCTCCAGCACCGTCTCAATCGAGTAGCCCCGGTGGGAGAAGATCCCCGGCAGGAATCCGCCCCAGAGGGAGTAGGCCAGGAAGCCGCCCGCTACGACGACCATCGCCCAGCCGGCCACGCGCCGTGTCGCCTCGAGGACAAGCAGGGTGCCCACCGCTGCCAACAGCAGGTCCTGCACCTCCGGCAGTCCGGCCCGGTTGATCAGGTCCTCATAGAAGACGATGTGGTAGAGGCCGGTTCCCAGGCCTGCCAGAGCCAGCAGCAGGTCATACCAGGGGACCTTCGGCTTGATATCCCCCCGCTTGGCCGGGTAAAGAATGAAGATCATGCCCAGGGCCACGGCCAGGTGCGGCGCCCGCTGCAACTGAGGCGGCAGCGGGGAGATCGCGGCGGTGTACAGGTGAAATAGTGCGAGTCCCACACCGAGGAAGGTGATCGCCCAGGCCCAGGGTCCCACCAGACGGCGGTAGCCCGACTCCCGGTCGATCTGCAGGAGTACCTGCTCCTCGGCGCTCAGCGTTGTCTGCTGGTCTGCCATGGCCACTCCTCCATTGCAATGATCAAGATGAACGGCACGCGCTCCATCTGAATCCTTACCGATCCGTTGGGCTGATCTGCCCGAATCAGATCGAGTTCCCTGCCACCGATCAGGAGCCGGTGGTCAATGTGGGAAAGGCCCAAATGAAGCCGTTCGAGATGGATCTGGTACCCGGTCACTACCCAGCGATCGGGCTCCACCCGCCAGACTGTCCCCTCCTCGGGGCCGGCCGGAAGGTTGGGGCCATACTGGTCGAAGCTCATCTGCCGGAGGTGGAGCAGTCGGTCCACCCCTACCTCGTACTCCTCCTCAACGGGGCGGAGGGTGACCGTGTGGGTCCAGCGCAGTGTGAACCGGGCGCCCGGGGTGGTCCGCACGGCCCAGATCAGGCCGGATTCCCGGGCCGGTCGCACGGTCAGCGCCTCCACCGGTGTGAAAAGGAGAGCGACGGCCGCGAGGACCGTCGCCCACCCGATCGCCCTGCGGGCTTTACTTGACGTTGACACCCTTCTCCTTCAGGTACTTGGCAGCACCGGGATGGAACGGGATGGTAATGCCGGTCGCCGCCTTCGTGACGTCGAACTCCTTGGCCTTGGCGTGGCCGATGTCGCCGGCCTTCTCGTAGAGGTTCTTGGTCATCTCGTAGACCAGGTCGGTGTTCATGTCGGTCCGGGTCACCAGGATCGCCAGCACGGCCACCACATCGGTATCCTTGTCGACGCCCTTGTAGGTGCCGGCCTTCACGGTGTGCTTCACATAGAACTTATAGTTCTTGGAGACCTTGGCCAGGTCGATCGGGACCAGCCGGACGTCGGTCACGGTCTGGACATCGGCCAGAGCGGCAGCGGGGACACCGGTCACCATGACCAGGGCGTCGGCCTGCTTATCCTTGAACTGGGTCGCACCCTCCGCGAAGGAGAGCGGCAGCCTGGTGATATCCTTCTCGTAGTCCAGGCCGTAAGCGGTCAGGATCTGGCGGGAGGCGATCTCTGTGCCGGAGCCGGCCGCACCGACGACCACCTTCTTGCCCTTCAGATCGGTGATCGACTGGATATTGCTGTCCGCCCGGACGACGATCTGCACAACCTCGGGGTAGAGAGCACCGATGGCCGCATACTCCGTGTACTTCTCCTGCTTCTCCGCGAAGGCTTCCTGGGCGTTCCGCCCGTAGTCGGCGGCGTCGTTCTGGACCAGGGCCAGGTCAGCTTTGTTCTGGGCCAGCAGGCGGATGTTGGCCACCGAAGCGCCGGTAGACTGCACCGTCACATTCACACCGGGGATATTGTCGCCCCAGAGCTTGACCATGCCCCCGCCCAGCGGGTAGTAGGTGCCGCCGGTACCGCCGGTGACCATGATCAGCTCGACCTTGTCGCCTGACTTCCAGGCCCTCTCCTCCGCGCTGCTCCCCGTGCCGGAGCTACTGCAACCGGCCAGAAGGGTCATGATCAACAGGGTCGGAATGAGAGTACGTAACCAGTTCCGCATGAATGGGTCCCCCTCTGTCTAGTATCGGATCGTGCGAATCCATTTTTGAATTCGCTCCTTATTCCTATTACCCTTCTAGTTACAGATATTCTCATTGTCAGATTGGTATGCCAGGCGGAAAGAATGACTTGACTCGTTGCCGGGGCTGGACCGCCTGACTGGTGGCCTTTAGGATCTAGTCATTCGGGGATGAAAGGCAGGAACCCACGTGAAGCGACCCGACGCCGCCAGTGTCTACCTGGCCATGCGTGCGCTCATGACGCTGGCCAACGCGATCATGTTCACCACCTATGCCCTGTACTACGTACAGGCGCTTGGTTTGACCCCGCTCCAACTGGTCCTGGTCGGGACCGCCGTCGAGGCGACCGTGGTCCTGTTCGAGATCCCGACCGGTGTGGTGGCGGACTCTTACAGCCGCCGCCTCTCCGTGATCATCGGCACCGCCGTGCTGGGCGGTGCCTACCTCCTCCAGGGGGCGGTCCCCTGGCTGGGTGGCCTGCTCCCCTTCTTCGCAGGTATCGTTCTGGCGGAGATTATCCGGGGGATCGGCTGGACGTTCATAAGCGGGGCCCGGGAGGCCTGGATTGCGGACGAGATCGGCACCGAGCGGCTGGGTGCGCTCCTCCTGCGGGCCGGCAAGCTGGACCGGGCCATGAAGATCGTGGGCATTGGGCTGAGCGTCGGCCTGGCCACGATCAGCCTCAACCTCCCCTTCCTCACAGGCGGCCTCCTGCACGCCCTGCTCGCCCTCTTCCTCTGGCTGGTCATGCCCGAGAACCACTTCACCCCCGCCCCGCGGGAGGATCGCTCCACCTGTCAGAGCATGGCCCACACCTTTCAGGAGGGGGTGGCCTCGGTCCGGGGGCGGCCGGTGCTGATCGCTCTGCTGGCCCTGGCCGTGATCGGCGGGGCCGCCTCCGAGGGGCTTGATCGCCTCTGGGAGGCACACATGCTGCTCACCCTCTCCCTGGAGTCGATCGGGATTCTCCCAATCGCCGCCTGGTTCGGCCTCTTCCGCCTGGGCGGTTCGCTGGCTGGCATGGCCACGGCCCACTGGGCGGAGCGCCGGCTTGACCTGGAGCGCCCCGGGCAGGTCAGCCGGGTCCTCCTGATCGCAGCAGGCCTCCGCACGGGGCTGCTCCTGGGCTTCGCCCTCTCGCCCTCCCTCCTCTGGGCGGTGGTGGCCATTCTGCTGATCCAGGCGGTAAACGCCGTCTACGAGCCGGTTCACGACACGTGGCTCAACCAGCATATCGACTCACGGGTCCGGGCCACCGTCCTCTCCTTCATGGGACAGGCCGATGCGGTCGGGCAGTCGGGCGGTGGTCCGGTCGTCGGCTGGGTCGGGACCCGCTTCTCGCTCCGGGCCGCCCTGGCGCTGGCTTCGGCCTTCCTGGCCCCGGGCCTGGGGGTCTACGGCTGGATCGTGAAGCGAGAGAATGCGTAGGTCTGCCTTAGGCGGGCGCATAAGAAAGAGCAGATCGCGAAAGCGATCTGCTCTTCTGCCTGCTATTTGGTGTGGCCACCTCGGCCAGAGTACAGCCAGCGTGCTCCCAAACCAATGGCATAGCTCAGCATGGCAATGCTCAAGATCGGCACGACAAAGAGAATCACCAGGCCCCCAGGGTCCCCGACCAGGAAAGCTAGTGGGCAGTGGCACTGCTCCCACCAACCGACGAGGCGACCAAGAGGCAGAACGCTGGCCAATATCGCCGGCGCCAGACCGGCCATGGCGGGGTAGTCTGCCGCCATGAAGGAGGCTAGCCCAGGTGCGAGGGCGACGACAGTTCCGAACGGAAAGGCGAAAAAGAACATCGGCGGCCAGAAAAACAGAAAGGCCACAACGCCGACCGCCACCACCGTCACCAGAAGGTCCCGCCTTGTGGGTCTCGAGTGCGTGCGGAACTCTACGACGACCGCATACAGAGAGCCCGCCAGAGCGATCAGCAGCAACAAGCCAAGGACTACCATTGCTTCCATGATGGCCAACCGTTCGGCGCTTCCGACCCGAAAGGGCACTGTGGCCGAGTTCCATACCTGTTCCACCTGAGTTGCCCTCCTCGTTCGCCAGAATCACCCGGCGGTTCCCAGCTGCCAGGGTGATCGCGACACTTACGATTGAACCACTTTTACTTGCGTAGGCCGACTGGCAGTTGGCCCCATCGGTATTGCAGCGGGCTTATACCAACCGCATAGGACGTGACTGCTTTCGGAGTCGCCACAAATGAGTATGCACTCAACTTACACTAGAGTCAATATAGAGTATTTCGGCGAGTGATCGTGCTCCTAACCCTTCGTCATATGCATGGTCCCGACAGCCTCCGGTCGTGGGGGTTTTCCCCCGGCTTCCTCCAGACCCCCATTGCTGGGCAGCCCTTGCCTTTGGCTGACGGACTCATGCCACCTCGCCCGTATTGGACTTTCACCAACAAGTCAGCGCCCATGCTGGACGCGCTGAAGAGCTCCGGCCTCCATCGCGGAGGGCCGGAGCTCTTTCCCCTATACCAGCTTGTTCTGCACCGCGTGAATCGCCAACTGGGTCCGATCCTGCAACTGCAGCTTTTCGAGCAAGTGGCTCACATGGGTCTTGACCGTCCGCTCGCCGATGAACAGCTTCTCGCCGATCTCCTTGTTCGAGAGCCCCTGGGCGATCAACTGGAGCACCTCCATCTCCCGGGGGGAGATCTCGTCCACCCCGGACTTCGGCTTCGGCGGGGCGGTCAGCTCCTGCATCATCCGCTGGGCGGCCATGGGGTGGAGCGTCGCCTTGCCGGATGCGGCGCTGCGGATCGTCTGCGCCAACTCCTCCGCCGAGACATCCTTCAGGATGTACGAGAGCGCTCCCGCCTTGAGGGCCGGCAAGACCCGCTCGTCGTCGGGCATGGATGTACAGACGATCACCCGGCTGCCGGGGCTGGCCTCCAGGCAGCGCTTCGTCCCCTCGATCCCATCGGCCACGGGCATCATCAGGTCCATGAGGATCACGTCGGGCCTCAACTGGCCCGCCAGGCCGGCGGCCTGTGCTCCGTTCTCCGCCTCCCCGACGATCTCGATATCGTCTTCAGTCGAGAGGTAGATCTTCAAGCCTTCACGGACCATCTTGTGGTCGTCCACGATCATGAGCCGAATCATGCGGAGGTCCCTCCCTGCCGATCATCGGTCGAAGTCGCTGCCACGGGTACGGTCACCGTGATCTCCGTTCCCTCAGCCGGTGCGCTCCTGATCCGCAACTGCCCGCCCAGGGCGGCCACCCGCTCCTGCATGCCCACCAGGCCTACGCTGGTAGGCTTCACGCCGGCCCGGCGGTCGAAGCCCCGGCCATCATCCGCCAGGCGGAGGGTCAGCGCCCCCTCCTCCCGCACAAGGGCCACATCGACCGATGAAGCCTTCGCATGCTTGGCTACGTTGTTCAGCGCCTCCTGGGCGATCCGGAAGAGCGCCTCTCCCACCTTGCCACCGGTCCGGATGGACGGGTCAATGGCGGTCTGAACCACCCAGCCCTCCCGGGCTGCCGCCGCCTTGACATACTCCTCCAGGGCCGGGCCGAGTCCCTGCTGCTCCAAGGTGGTGGGGCGAAGCTGCAGGATCAGCTCTCGGGTCTGGGCGTGGGCCTGGCGGGAGAGCTCCTCCAACGCCTGGAGTTCGGCGACCATCGCATCGCCGGCGGTGCCCGCCTTCTCCAGCTTCTTGCGGGCCGCTGCGGCCCGGAGCGAGAGGACGAAGAGCTGCTGGTTCACCGTGTCGTGCAGGTCCCGGGCCAGCCGGGCTCGCTCCTCCAGGGCGGCGCCGCGCCCGGCCTCCTCCGCCAGTTGCCGGTTCTGCTCGGCCAGGGTGCGAAGCTGCCCGACCGCCTGCTCCAGGTACCCGGCCATCGAGTTGAGCTGCTCTTCGAGGAGGCCGATCTCGTCGGGCCGGCCCACGGAGAGCCGGGTAGTGAAGTCCCCCCGGGCGATCCGGGTCGCCATGTCGCCGGCGTCCCAGAGGCGCAGCTTGATCGACCGGGCCAGCATGACCCCCCAGAAGGAGCCGATCAGGCCGACCGCGAAGCCCGCGCCAATGCCCACACCCAGAGCTGGTGTGGGCTCGAGTCCGAGGGATCGCCCTGCGAGGTAGCCGGCGGCCACCATGCCGGAGCCGAGGAGGCTGGCGACCAGGTAGACCGCCGCCAGCCTCCACTGGAGGCCGAGGAACCGATCCTGGCTCATTCAATCACCCTCGAAAACGGGGCGGGTACACGGACCACTCGCAACGACCCGACCCGGAGTTGCGCATCGATGATCAGTTCGACCGGGGAGCCAGGGACCACGATCTCCCGCTCCAGGTGCAGGCTGACGCCGCTGCGGCGGTCGCCCAGGACCTCGATCTCACCGACTCCGGCCTCAGCCGTGGCCCGCACGGTCACGTTGTCCGGGACCTTGATCACCGTCTCGCCAACGAACTGGCTCACGTTGATCCGGTGCGTCCCCGGGGTGATATCGGCGGTGGTCAGATCGACCTTCACGTCACCGACCGTGTTATCCAGGTTCATATCCTTCTCCAGGATCCAGGGGTCCCGGCCATAGCGCAGATCGCCGACCATCTGTGCCCGGATATCACCGTCACTCCACCGGTCGCGGTGCCGGCCGCTGATGACGATCATGGGGGACCGACCAAAGACGACGCTGACGCCGATGGCGATCAGCAGGATCGGCCAGCCGTTCCGGGCGATATCCCCGCCGCTGATCATGGTCAGGCCGGCATCGTTCAGGATATCGAAGAGGCCCATGGAGCCGAGCCAGAGGCCCAGCGCCAGGCCGAACCACTGCGGCCCCCGCCTCCGGGAGAAGGAGCTCCAGGCAATGGAGAGCCCGATCAGGGTCAGGACCGCGGGCCAGAAAGAGAGACCAAAGTTGTAGGCACCCATTCCCTGTAAGAGTGCCAAAACACCAAGGGCGATGAGTGCAATGCCCCAGAAAGTCCGCTTCATCATCGGAGAAAACCCCTTTCACTCCGGCTGCTCTTGAATCTATCCTACCAGGCAGCCGAAGCTTGTCACAGGTACGAGGGAGTGAACCGGCATCGTCCCCAAGTACGATGGACGATGGCGCAGCGCTAGGCCCTTACGCCGCGCCGGGCCTCCTCCTGCAGCCGGTTCCGAAGCGCCTCCACCGCCGCCGGCACATCGCCATGCCATGTAGTATCGTGCTGGACCTCCAGTTCGGTCTCGTTCCCCTTGCCCGTGATCAGCAGAATGTCCTGCGGCTGGGCCATACCGACCGCGTGGCGGATCGCCTCGACCCGGTCTTCAATCAGGTGCATCTCCACAGAATCCCGGCGCACCCCCGCTGCGATCTGTCTCGCAATCTCCAGGGCGTCCTCCGTGCGCGGGTCCTCTTCGGTCAGGATCAGGATATCGCAGTAGTCCCCGGCGATCCGACCCATGTCGGGCCGCTTGGTCTGATCCCGGTGTCCGGCGGAGCCGAAGACCATGATCACCCGGGCATCGGGCGCCTTGATCTTGACCACATCGGAGAGCAGCTTCGCAAAGCCGTCCGGCGTGTGGGCGTAGTCGACCACGACGGTGAAATCCTGCCCCTCATCGATCCGCTCGAAGCGGCCCGGGGCGCCCTTCACCGTGCGCATGGCCTCCACCCCGGCCTCAAGGCCGAAGCCCAGGCCCAGCCCGGCTGCGATTGCCGCCAGGCCGTTGGCCACGTTGTAGGCGCCGAAGAGATAGGGCGCATCGACCTCGGCCTCGCCCACGGGTGTCACAATCCGGTACCGAGAGCCCTGCGGCGTCAACTGCACGTTGGCGGCCCGGATCACGGCATCGGGCGAGAAGCCGTAGGTCAGCAGGTGGACGCCCTTCGGAACCTCCTGCACCATGCGCCTGCCGTAGGGATCATCTACATTGATGACGGCCACGGCGTTGGGCCGGAGCATGTGGAAGAGCTTCGCCTTGGCGGCGAAGTAGGACTCCATATCCTTGTGGTAGTCCAGATGCTCATGGGTGAGGTTGGTGAAGACCGCTACATCGAACCGGCAGTGAGCCACCCGCTGCTGCTCCAGGGCGTGGCTGGTCACCTCCATGGCGACGCCGAAGGCCTTCCGCTCAGCCATGGCGCCCAGTAGCCGCTGGAGGGTGTGCGCCTCGGGCGTGGTGTAGCCGCTCTTCGCCTCCAGGACCTCCTGGCTGAGCACCATGCCGGCGGTGCCGATCACGCCAAACTGGCGGTGGGCTGCGGCCGCGACCGCCTGGACCAGGAAGGCGATCGTCGTCTTGCCGTTGGTGCCGGTGATCCCGACCATCTGCATCTGACGGGATGGCGAGCCGTAGAACCGGTCTGCCACGGCCGAGAGGGCCAGGCGGGCGTCGCTCACGAGCACCAGGCCGGTCCCGGCGGGCGCCTCGAAGGGACGCTCGACCACCACGGCCACGGCGCCCCGCTCAATTGCCTGGTGAATGAACTGGTGCCCATCAACCCGGGCGCCGGGAATGGAGACAAAGAGGTCGCCCGGCTTCACCTGTCGGGAGTCTGCTGCGATCCCCGTGATCGCCGCCTCCGTATGGCTCAGCACCTGGGCACCGTCCAGGGCTGTGATCAGATCGAGTAGCTTCAAGAGCCCGTCCCTCCATCAATTCCATCCCAGATTGTTTATCTGTACTTCTACACAAGAAGCATACCATCCTGTCACGTTTCCGTGGTGGATGATGCGCACTCTGGAAACTCACCCCACATTCTGTCCGATGGAGACATAATTCATACGGGTGGGGCTCTCGCCCATTCATTTTCTGAGGATCCGGTTAAGGAAACAGGAGACCGCCTGTTGCATGCGGTATAAATATATTGTTAATTATGCGATAAGGGGGATCTTCATGCGTCGCTTCCGCTCCCTGACGGCCCTTGCAGCGGGACTCGTGCTCCTGCTCACCAGCCTGGCTCAGGCTGCCGGCCCCGCGGTCACACCGCTCGATCTGAACGATTGCGGCCTGCCCAGCCACTGGGCGGCCACCTATGTCTGCGATCTGCAGCATCAGGGGATCCCACTGGAAGGCGATTGGGACCAGTCGATCACCCGGACCGAGTTCCTGAACCTGCTGGCGAAGGCGCTGGGCCGCATGCCGACCAGCCTGAACGCCACCGCGCAACTGCCGGGTGGCGGGTACGAGCATGCCGACGGTGGTCGAGGCACCGTCTCCCGGGAGGATGCGGTCACGCTGATCGCCTGGGCCGCAGCCGACCTGGCGAAGGCGGATATCGATCTGCGCATTCTGAATGCCGCCGCCGATGCCGCCGCCGTGAGCGACTACGCCCGGCAGCCGGTCGCCTTCGCCATGAGCCGGGGTGCCCTGGAGGGCCGGCCTGGCGCCGTGCTGGACCCGAAGGCTCCCCTCAGCCGGGGCGCCGCGGCGAAGCTGTTCTCCCTCATGCTGCCGGAGGTGCTGCCTGAGGAGATCGACAAGGTGACGATCCTGAGCTACAACGACTTCCACGGCCACCTCTTCCAGGACAGCCGGAAGCGGCCGGGCAACGACCTGGGCGCCGAGCGATTGACCACCGCGATCCTCGGGCAGGAGCTGGAGAACCCGAACCTCTTGCTGCTCGATATCGGGGACACCTTCCAGGGCACACCGATCTCCAATCTCGTGCAGGGCGAGTCGGTCCAGGAGTGGCGGAAGAGCCTCGGGGTAGATGGCGGCACCCTCGGCAACCACGAGTTCGACTGGTCCCGGGAGACCATGCTGGGCCTGATGAACGGGGCCGGCTTCCCGATCATCTCGGCCAACATCTTCGTGGAAGAGACCGGGGAGCGACCCGAGTGGCTGACCCCATCTGTCATGGCGACCGTGGGGGGTTACAAGGTAGGGCTGATCGGGATCACCACCCTCCAGACGAAGGCGACCACCCTCCCGGCCCACGTGGCCGACCTGGAGTTCCGGGACCCGGCCCCGGTGATCGATGAGCAGGCCGCCGCACTGCGGGAGCAGGGGGCCGACCTGATCGTCCTCATGGTCCACGCCGTTGCCAGCCCCGGCAGTGAGGATTCCGCCAAGGTCGAGGGCGAGGTGGCGGTCTGGTTCGAGAACGTGCACGAACGGGTGGATGCGGTCATGGCAGGCCACTCCCACGAGCTGACCGCCGGCTATGTGCTGAGCGCCAAGGGGGAGATGGTCCCCGTCGCCCAGGGTGCCAGCTACGGTCGGGCGCTGGCCCGGATCGATCTCTATATTGACCGGGAGACCAAGCAGGTGACCCGGGCGGTACCCGCCTACCTCCTCCCCTCTCCCAACCTGGCCGCGGCGCCCGCTGTCAGCGAGATCCTGGTCAGGTGGAATGCCGAGGTCAAGCCGCTGGAGGCCCGCCCGGTGGGGAAGATCGCTGCGCCAATCACCCGGACCTGGACGGAGGCGGGTGAGAGCGCCCTGGGTGAGTTCATTGCGGACGCCATGCTGACCGCCGCCCCGGGGATCGACATCGCCCTCATGAACGGCGGCGGGATTCGGGCCGACCTGGAGGGCCAGGAGGATGGCACCATCACCTGGGGACAGCTCTACACCATTCAGCCGTTCGGCAACACCCTGGTAACCGTGCCGATGACCGGCAGCGAGATCAAGGAGACCCTGGAGCAGGGCCTGGAGAGCTATGTCCGGCTGCTGACCAACCAGGAGGGCGCCCACCGGCCGCTCCAGGTGGCGGGGATCAGCTTCACCTGGGACTACGCTGCGCCCACCGGGCAGCGGGTGACCGAGATCAGGCTGGCCGATGGTCAGCCGATCGACATGAGCGGCAGCTACACGGTGGTGGTGAACAACTTCATGGCGACCGGTGGAGATGATCTGGTCACGCTGAAGAGCCTGATGCCCAAGCAGCTTGACCTGGGCGTGGTCGACCTGGACATCTTCGTGAACCGCTTCGCTACCCTCGCCGAGCAGGGGCCCGTGGCGTACAGCATCCAGAACCGGATTCAGGTGCTCAACTTCCCGGTCGCTGAGTAAGGTTCTCGTTGCATAGCAAGAGGCGCCAGGAGCCTTTGGGCTTCTGGCGCCTCTTGGCGCGCCCAGGTGGGGGAATCGGAACCTTCACGTAGACAGGCGTCACCTCCATCGGTCAGGATTCATCCTAAAAATGGGAACCCCCACTTTCCGTACGCTTTTTCGCGACGATGAAGGCGGGCAGTTGCAAAATCCTTACGCTAGGTTCCTGAAATAGGGAAAAAGGAGGCGGAAAAGCAAAAACCGGAACGCAATGAGACAGATCTGGGCGACTTGGGGTGGGTTCAAGACCCGATTCGCCTCATAGCGTAAGCTTTGTTGCGGGTCGTGCCACCGAACGAGCGAAATTCGTTACGGAAGGACGTTTCTCGGTCTCAAAGGAAGCGTCAAACGGCCCCCAGCGTGCCAGGCAGGCAGAGCGGTGAAGAGCCCCGTGCTGATCAACAGCACGGGGCTTGCTTCAATCCGAACTCAGTTGGCGGCGCCGGTGATCTCGGCGGGGAAGGGGATCGGCTGATCCCAGACCTCGTAGAACATCGTGCCCTCCATCTTCATGGTAGTCTCCTCCTCATCCGAGGCGGTGATGTCCATGAGGATATCGACATGGTGCGGGGTCTTGTCGGCATTGAACCAGTAGGTCATGGTCATGACGGCGTTCGTGAGGTCCGAGGTGTCCTCCCCGAGCATCTCAGCCAGCGCCATCACGTCCATGTTCACGGTTACCACCTGCATGGAGACACCCTCGTAGCTCTGCTGGGTGAGGGTGATCGTGGCTCCCTCCAGGTCTTCCGGCTTCATGTTGGCCAGGTTAGCCGGGTTGCTGAGGGGATCCTCCTCCGGGAGGGACGCGACGGGAGAGGATACCCACTCGCCGGTGGCGTCCTGGGTCCAGGCCGCGCCGTTGTACAAGGCGGTCCCGCTCTTCTGCTCCATGCCAAACATGTTGATAGTGGTGTACATGAGCATCTCGTCCGTGCCCTTGTTGTACGTCTCCATCTCCATCTGCATCGTCATGCTCATCATGGCAGAGCCGATGGTCATGTCGATCGTTCCGGTGGTCCGGAAGTTGCCGTTCTGCTCCATGCCTTCCACGAGTGCGAAGGCGGCGGGATCGATCGAGGCGCCGGCCTTGGGAGGTGCAGCGGGCTTCCCCTTCTCCTTCACCCGGACCGCCTGGTTCGCCTCGTCCCAGGTCACCTCAAGCCCGATCTGCTCGGCGACGAACCGGACCGGGATCACCATACGACCGTTGCTGGTCTTCGGGGGGACATCTAGTGCTACAGGCTTGCCGTTTACGATGGCTTCCAGCTTGTCCACGGTCAATGCAATGGTCTGATCGCCCTTGGTGAGGGTGGCAGTCTGAGTGGCTTCATCCCAGTTGACGGCGAAGCCCAGCGCCTCGGTGAGGGCCCGCAGTGGAACCAGGGTTCGGCCACTCTCAAGTACGGGGGGAACGTCGGACTGGACCTCTACACCGCCCACGAACAGGCCGATCGGCTTTTCAGCCTGAGCCAGTGCAGGAACGAAGAGTACGGAGAGCAGGACCAGGAATGCCAGAATGCGTCGCACTTGAATATCAACCCCTTCCTTTCATAGGAACAAGTTGGTATTCGATGTAGCTTCCGGTTATTCCTGCTTCGGCTCAGGATTCCACCGGTACTGTGGAAAGCGCACGCATTCACGGAAGCCCAGCTTCTCATAGAGGGGGCGCCCCATGCTGGTCGCCTGGAGGATCGCCGCCTGGTAGCCAAGGGCCCGGGCTTCCAGCAGAGGCTGGACCACCATGGCCCGGCCGATCCCCAGGCTGCGCGCCTCCGGTCGGGTCGAGACGTAGTAGAGCCCCGCCACCCCAGCGCCCAGATATACCGCCGATGTCGCCACGGGTCGGCCGTGGAGCAGGCCAAGATAGAGCCGCCAACCGTGATCGTCGCCGAAGCCGAGCCGGTCAAAGAGCTGGTAGTGCGCGGCGGCGACCCCGCGGGAGACCGGGAAGCCCGCCTCGTAGGCATCGGCCCAGCCGGCGAGCTGCTCCTCGCTCTCCACCCGCTCAACGGTGACCCCATCCGCCAGGGTATACGCCGCCGGCACCTCCGCAAGGGGCGCCGCCATGCCCGGCAGGTCCTCTTCATGCCGGAAGCCGTGCCGTACCAGCCGGCTCCCCAGGTCGGCGGGCCGAGTCGAGTCGAAGAGCCACCACCAGCAGGAGGAGCCCCGCTCGCGGAAGCGCTCCAGCAGCCAGGTGATCATGCCCTCCGCCTCGACCGGGCCAAAGCGGAAGGTCAGGACGCTGTTCAGAATCGGGTCCGGCTGGTCGCTCCGGAACCAGACCAGGTCCGGCAGGACGTGGACCTCGCTCCGCTCCCAGTTGTCCAACAGCTTGCAGAACCCCTCCCGCCAGTTCGCCTCGTTGGCGAGCGCCAGGGCGGAGAGGGAGAGATCGGTATGCATGTGAACGCCGCTCCTTTCGCCAAGAGGCGACCGGGCCGTGCCGGTCGCCTCTCTGTGATTTAGTGCGGTTCGGCTTTCGTCATACTCTGGGAGATCCGGTCGATGATGATCGCCATGATCACGATCGAAAGACCACCCACGAAGCCACGTCCCGCCTCCAGCCGGGCGATGCCGTTCAAGACCTCCGTACCCAGACCGCTGGCACCGATCATGGAGGCGACGACGACCATGGCGAGCGCCATCATGATCGTCTGGTTGATCCCCGCCATGATGGTCGGCAGAGCCAGGGGCAATTGCACTTTCACCAGCAGTTGGCCCGGGGTGGTCCCGAAGGATTTCGCCGCCTCCAGGACATCGGCCGGCACCTGGCGGATGCCCAGATTGGTCAGCCGGATAGCGGGCGGCACGGCGTAGATGAACGTGGAGAGCACAGCCGGCACCTTGCCCATGCCGAGCAGCATGAGTGCCGGCACCAGGTAGACGAAGCTGGGCATGGTCTGCATGAGGTCCAGCACGGGACGCATCATGCGCTCGAACCAGTCGCTGCGGGACATGGCAATCCCCGTGGGGATCGCCACGACCACCGCCAGGATCGTGCCGGCGATCACCAGGGCCAGCGTCTTCATGGCATGGTCCCAAAGGCCCACCGACCCGATGAAGAAGAGGCCAATCGACGCCCCGACAGCCAGCCGCCAGCCGGCCATGCGCCAAGCGACCAGGGCCACCAGCAGGATCACGACAAACCAGGGAACCCAGAGCAGGAGACGCTCCAACCAGACCAGGGGTGCGAGGAGTATCTTGCTCAAGATATCGAAGAAACCGGCACCTTCCACCGTCAGCCAGTCGACTCCATTGTCGATCCACTGCGCCAACGGGATATTCAGCTTTGGAAACTCGCCCATACAGCCACCTGCCTTCGCCTACTTGAGGGCACTCTCGACCTTGGCGGCGATATCGGCGGGGACCCAGCTCTTCCAGACGTCCGGATAGTTCTTGAAGAAATAGGCTGCCGCCTCATCCGCCGTCTTCTTCTCCAGCTCCATGTAGGAGGAGACCTTGTTCAGGTCGTCGGTCTTCAGGGAGAACTTCTCCAGGAAGGTGACGACCTCGGGGGCCCGCTCCTTCAGGGCCGGGGTCACAGCCTTGGTCACGAGGGCGTCCTCGTAGGCGCAGCCGAACTCAGAGGTGATCGCATCCACGGCGACCTCGTCGTGGAGGGCCTTCTGGATATTCGCATTGCACTCTGCCGTGAAGGCCGGCTCCTCCAGGAGGATCATGTCGTAGGTACCGACCAGCCAGGTGGGCTCCCAGTAGTAGGTGAAGAAGGGCTCACCCTTCTTGTAGGCTCCGGCGATCGCGGCGTCCAGCGCGGCGCTGGCACCGGGCTCCTGGACGTTGATCACGTCGGACAGGCCGTACGCCTGGAGCTTGATCCGGTTGATCTTGGCGCACTCCCAGCCCGTGATGCAGTTGAACATGAGCCCCTTGCTCGGCTCTTCAGGGTCCGGGAAGAGGTGGATATACTTCTCCAGGTCCGCCACCGACTTCAGGTCGGGCGCCGTCGCCTTGATCCCGCGCTCGGCATCGCCCTTGACCATGTAGGCCGGTACGTACCAGCCCTGCACCGCACGGTCCATGACCGGCCCCAGGTCGATCACCTGCTTCTTCGACTGAACCTCTTTGTACCACTCGATGATGTTGCCTGTCCACATTTCGGTGACGACGTCGATGTCGCCCTTGACCAACGCCTGCTGCATGATCGGGGTGGTCATCTCGACCGTCTCGATCGGGTAGCCGTAGCCGTTCTTGATAATAAAGCCGGCGATGGCGTTGTTAATCCAGAGCGACTGCCACTGCAGATCGGCGAGCTTGATCACCTGCTTGGGCTTCTCAGCCTCCTGCTTGGGGGCCGTACCGGCGGAATCGGCCGGTGTATCTGTGGTCTTGCTGCCGCATGCGGTCAGGAAGAGGACCGAGGCCAGGAGCACGGCCATGGCGGAGGCATACCGCCGGATGTTTCGACTCGACTGCATCTCTCTTCATCTCCTCCATTAGGATGTACTTCTGTGGTTGTGCTGTTGCGCGCGTGCTACACAGCGGGCTGTTTCGGCGCCTGGTCGGGATCCTTTCGCAGGTTCCGTCCCGCCAGGCCAGCCAGGACAGCCACCCGGGGGATCACGCCCAGAAGCTTCTGCTCTTGATCGATCACCGCGATCGGCCAGCGCTCGTGGGCCGCCACGGGGATCAACTCCTCCAGGACAGTGTCAGGGAGTGTGGTGGGCAGGTTGCGGATCACGATCTCACGGAGGTCCATGACGCCCTTCTGGGCAGCCGGAACGGCGTCATCGACCGTCACAATGCCAACCAGTCGCTGGTCGCGATCGACGACGAAGACACTGGAGAGCCCCTGCTCTTCCATGACCTTCAGGGCAGCGCGCGGCCCGCCCCGCTCAAGGCTCATCGCCCGGGGCTTGTACATGACCGATCGGGCCGTGAGAACCCGGCTGCGGTTGACGTCACGGGTGAAGTCGGCCACGTACTCGTCGGCGGGCGTGGTCAGGATCTCCTCTGCGGTACCGACCTGGACCACCTGACCATCCTTCAGGATCGCGATGCGATCCCCCAGTCGGAGGGCTTCATCCAGGTCGTGGGTGATGAAGATGATCGTCTTGTTCAGCTTGCTCTGGAGGGCCAGCAGCTCCTCCTGCATCTCCCGCCGGATCAGCGGATCGAGAGCGCTGAAGGGTTCGTCCATCAGCAGGACCTCGGGGTCGGTGCAGAGCGCCCGGGCGATGCCGACCCGCTGCTGCATGCCACCGCTCAGCTGGGTGGGCAGGCTCTTCTCCCACCCTTTCAGCCCGACCGTCTCCAGCCACTGCATGGCGCGCTTCTCCCGCTCGGAGCGGTGCACCCCCTGGACCTCCAGGCCATAGGCAATGTTGTCCAGGACGGAGCGGTGCGGCAGGAGGCCGAACCGCTGAAAGACCATGGCCATGCTCTTCTGCCGGAGCTGGCGCAGCCCTTTCTCGTCGAGGTCAAGCACGTTCTGCCCCCGGAGCAGGATCGCACCGGCCGTCGGCTCGATCAACCGGTTAAGGCACCGGACGAGCGTAGATTTACCGCTGCCCGACAAGCCCATGATGACGAAGATCTCTCCCTCCTCGACGGAGAGGGAGACGTTATGCAACCCTACACCATGGCCGGTCTGCGCCATGAGCTTCTCCTTGGAGATGCCTCGCTCCAGCAGCGAAAGCGCCTCGCGGGGCCGGGGGCCGAAGATCTTGGTCAGTCCCCTGAGTTCGATGAAGGCCATTCGGGTAACCCCCCTTTCCGGAAACGAAAGACTACCAACAACTTGATATTACGTCAGGAAGTTGTTGGCTGTCAACCAGGGATGGGCAGGGACTGGGGCATCGATGGGCGAACTGTTACGCCTATCCAAAGGTTACGGCAGGTGTCTGGCTCATGTTTTGGGAAGCCCTCTCCATTGATCTGATCGGTGCGCCGGAGTTCCTCATTGGGGTCTATCTGGCGAAGCTCTGTGAACGGCTCGGGTTCTTTCGCGGCGGGCGGTTGATGGCGGTGTCCATGGGCCTGGCGCTCTTCGTGGCGACCGGTTTTCTGGGCACCGGTCTTCGTCTGCTCCTCTACGGCACGCCTTCTCCCGGGTTTATCTCCTTTGGCTTCGGGGTAACGATCGTGCCGTTCTTTCAGCGGACCGTCTCATGACTCATCTGGGAGCCCATCGCATGTATGAACTTCAGGGGTGAGCCAACAGTGGTGACCAGACCCATCCTGGTGGGACGTGACAGCGAGTTGGACCTGCTGCTGCAGCACCTGCGCGCGGCAGAGAGCGGCTCCGGCGGCCTTGTCCTGATCGGCGGGGAGGCCGGGGCGGGCAAGTCGACGCTCTCCGGCCACCTGATCACCAGGTCCGAGAATGCAAGGCGAGCGGTCGGGCGCTCTTCCGGCCCCGGCGAGACGCCTCCCTACGGTCCCCTGCTGGAACTCCTCACCCACCTGGGCGCCCCTCAGGGCGGTGCGGAGAACCCGCTGGCGGCCGGCTCCATGACCGATCGGACGGTACGGGAGGTGGCAGCGGGGTTGCTGGCCTACCTGAGCCAGTTTGACGACCCCCTCCTCCTGCTGCTGGAGGATATCCACTGGGCCGACCCGGCTACCCTGGAGCTCCTCCGCCACCTCACCCCCCTGCTCCCGGAGAGCCGCATCCTCTTCCTGGCCACCTATCGCACCGACGAACTGAACCGGGATCATCCGCTCTGGAGCCTGCTGCCGGGCTTGCAGCGCAGCGGGGCGATACGCCTTCTGCTGGAGCGGCTGGACTACGAGGGCGTCCTCCAACTGGTGGTGAACGCCCTGCCAGAGGCCAGGGCCAGGCACGCCGAGTTGGCCCGGCGCCTTTACAGCCGGACTGGCGGACATCCGCTCTTCGTCTGCGAACTGCTGGGCGCTGCGGTCCGCTCGGGGCAAGCCGTCGAGCAGGGGCCCCTGCCCGAGACGGTGCTCCAGGCGATCGATCTGAAGCTGAAGCCGCTCTCCCGGCAGAGCCAGGCGGTCCTCAGCGTCGCTGCACTGATCGGCGAACGCTTTGACTACGGCCTGCTGGCGACGGTGGTCCAGCAGTCGGAGGACGAGCTGGCCGAGGCGCTGGAAGAGGCGCTCTCCCTTCGCCTGCTGCGCGCCGAAGAGATCCAGGGGGAGGTCTTCACCTTCGACCATGCCCTGGTTCGCGAGGCGCTGCTCAGCCGGATGATCGCCCCCCGCCGGCGCCGCTGGCACATAGCGATCGCGGAGGCGCTCATGCGAAGCGGAGGGGCCGACCCCGACGCCGTCGCCCTCCACCTGAGTCGCGCCGACGATCCCCGGGCCGTGGAGTGGCTCCTCACCGCCGGGGACCGGGCCCTCCGGCTAGGCGCCCTGGCGCAGGCGGGCCAACTGTACGAGCGGGCGCTCCAGCTGATCCAGGGGCCGGACCAGCGCCGGGCCGAGCTCCTGCTGAAGCTCGGCTACGCCATGGCCTACCAGCAGCCGGAGCAGGCCCGGGAGTACTGGGAGGAGGCCGAGATCGTCGCCGCCGAGTCGAGCGACGAGGTGGTCGGCGTCTGGACCAGGCACATGCTGCTGCGGGAGCGAATCCGGCAGAACGATGCATCCTCCCTTGAGGAGATGGCCCTCGTCCAGGCCGACCAGGAACGCCTCCTGACCGACACCCGCTACCTGAAGCTGGAGAGCGATCTCTTCGGTCAGCCCTGCGGCTATGCGCGCATGGCCGGGGAGCGGGCTCGCGCCCTGGGCATGATCGGTCGAGGGCAGGAGGCGAACGCTGTCATTGAGGCGGTACAGGCCGCCGTTCGCCCCGGCCCGAACCTGGCGGACCTCACCTACGCCCAGGTGCCGACCGCCCTCTGGAGCAGCGACTTTGACAAGCTGCTGGAGATCTTCCGCCAGGTCCGGGACTACCGCCTCCAGCTGCGCCAGTACCGGCTGGCCGCATCGATGGTATTCAACCGGCTCTACGGGCTCTTCATCTATCGGACCGACCGGGTGGCCGAGATCGACGCCACCGCCCGGGAGCTGGAGGAGTACGAACAGTTGGCGATCGAGCGGGCCGGGGACGGCACCACCCCGCGGGGCTTCTCCCCCCTGGGTGTGTACCAGTTCTTCCGGGGGGATTGGGAGGCGGCCCGGCGCAACCTGCTGGACTACTACCGCACCTTCCCCGAGGAGGATCGGATCCTGCGCCGCCTGATCGCTGCGGACATGGCCCGCGCCGTCGGGGATTACGAGTTGACCCGCTCGCTTCTGGCGGCCCTTCCGCCCCATAGCCCGGAGGAGGCTCCTGGATCCCGGCAGATCGTCAACTCGCTCGATGTGAACGTCGCCTGGGCCGAGTGGTACATGGACCAGGGAGACCTGGCGACGGCCCGGCAGTGGATCGCCTCCGCCGACCGCTGGGCGGAGTTCCTGGGTACCGAGAACTGGCGCGGCGTCATGGAGCGGGCGCGGGCACGACTCCTCTTGCTGGAAGGGCACCCGGAGCAGGCGTACGCGGCAATCCGCTCCGCCCTGAGCAACCCTGTGACCCGGAACCCTGTGCTCTGGCAGGTCGGCGGCCAACGGCTGGCCGGTGAGATCGCGGCAGCCCTCTCGAAGCGGCAGGACGCCGAACTCCACCTCTCCCTCTCCCTCGAGCTGGCCAGGCGGTGCCGTCTCCCCTACGAGGTGGCGCTCACCCAGTTGGCCATGGCCACCCATCTGCCGGACCGGCCCGACGCCCGGGAGCGGCTGCATGCTGCCCGGGAGAGCCTGGAGCAGCTGGGGGCCGTCTCCGCGCTGGAGCAGGCCGAGGCCGTCCTGGCCCGGCTTGACTCCAGGGGTGCGGAGAATGCGACACCCGATGATGGACTGACCGACCGGGAGTGCGAGATCGTCCGGCTGGTGGCGGAAGGCCGGACAGACAAGGAGATCGGGGCCCTGCTCTTCATCTCCCCGCGCACGGTGGACCGGCATCTGCGGAACATCTTCCTCAAGCTGGATATCACCAGCCGGAGTGCCCTTGGCGCATATGCCGTACGCAAGGGCCTGCTCGGGTAATGGGGAGTTTGCGACAGCCATGACATATCGGCCGAAACAGAAGTGGGAGGTCTCCCGATGAGGGACCTCCCCTTTCCTTTGTACGATAGACCCAGCGGATCACCCCGCCCCGGTCCCCATCAACAGCGTGAAAATGGAGGCGATCATGATGACTGAGACCAAGACCCTGCAACCCTATATCGTGCACCGTGAGGAAGGCCAGCATCTCTGGTATGGTGGTGTACTCTCCTCGGTCCGTGCGACGGTCGAGCAGACCGGTGGCTCCTTCGGCCTGGTGGATGATCTGATGTCCGTCGGCTATGAGACCCCCTATCACATCCATCATCAGGAGGATGAGGCCTTCTATATCATCGATGGGGAGATGGAGTTCGTCACCCAGGGGCGGACCGTGAAGGGGACCGCCGGCACCTTCGTCTTCCTGCCCCGCAAGATCGCCCATGGCTTCCGGGTCGTCGGTGACCGGCCGGCCCGGGTCCTGATCTGGGTCCTGCCCTCCGGCTTCGAGCAGTTCTTCGTCGCCATGAGCACCCCGGCGGAGAGCCTCACCCTCCCGGAGTTCAAGCCCTTCGACATGCCCACCCTGGTCCGCACCGCGGAGCGGTTCGGCCTGGAGGTCCTTGGCCCGCTCTCGCTGGGCGAGGGCGACTCGGCCCGCTAAGCGCATGGCGAGCGAAAAGCTGATCTACGGCCTGGTGGGCGCCACGCTGGCAATCTGCCTGCTCCTGGTCGTGCCCCGGGCACAGGCCAATACCGACCCGGCAGGAGTCCGGGTCACCCTGGACGGCAAGGAGATTCCGCTGGATGTGCCCGGCGAGATCCGGGAGGGTCGCACCTTCGTACCGTTCCGAGCGATCTTTGAAGCGCTAGGCGCTGACGTCACCTGGGATCCCCGCACACGCTCGATCACTGCGGTGCGCGGTCAGGACAGCCTGCTCCTGACGATCGACAGCCGGGTGGTCGAATGGCGCCGCTCCCTGATCAAGGTCGATGCCGCCCCGGTGATCGCGAACGGGCGGACCCTGGTCCCCCTTCGCCTTGTCGGCCAGGCGCTGGGCCTCCACGTCCGGTGGGACGGATCGACCCGCACCGTCCACCTCGAAACCAACCCGGCGAACGAGCAACTTGGCCGGGGGATGAGAATCGTCCACGCCAAGAGCTGCATGGTCTGCCACACGATCAACGGCACCGGCGGCCAGATCGGACCGGTCCTGAACGGCGTGGTCGACCGCTACGGTGAGGCATGGCTCCGTGACTGGCTCAAGGATCCCCAGGCGATCCGCCAGGGCTCCCGCATGCCCAACTTCCGGCTGACCGACGACGAGGTCGAGGCCGTGATCGAGTACCTGAAGACCCTACCTTGAGGAGGATGACCGAGATGCGTTTCCGCTGGTTTCTGTTCCTCTGTGCGGTCCTGTTCGTGGTGGTAAACTCCGCCACAGCCGGGGCGACGGCCCATTCCCACGGCACCGCCCCCGCCACCCAGTCGAAGGCGCAGGCCGAGTTCGCCGGCCACAAGGCCGTGATCAACGGCCAGGCGATCCCGCATGCGCTGGTGCACAAGAACCGGCTCTATGTTCCTGCCGAGGCCTTTGCTACGGCGATCGGGGCGACCATGACGACCGATGAAGCCGGCGTGTACTGGATCAAGACCGGGAAAGACCTTCCCACCGTGGCTCAGCTGAAGGAGCTGAATCCGGCTCTGGCCGGCTACCAGACCCTGAGCCCGTATATCCCGGGCATGGGAATCCACCTGGGGATGCCCGGCCCCGCCCTGATCCTGCCCGTCTCCTATGAGGGGACCCTCAACGCCGTGGAGATCCTCGTTCCGGCCGCCGGTGGCTGGTTCCCCTGGTTCGATCAGCCCGAGAACCAGCCCATGGAGATGGAGGGCGCCGGTCTGGTCTACTCGCAGCACATCTACCTGACCCAGCCCGAAGGGTTGGTCGCCGAGAACGGCGGGGTCCCCGTCGTCCTGGACGGCCGGTACCTCTCCAGCGGCTACGACCTCAAGGGGCACATGGTCGGTGAGACCCTCTATATCCCGCTCCGGACGGCCGTGGATCTGCTGGGTGGCTCGATTACCTGGGACCAGGCGAGCCTGACCGCCTCGGCCACCGTCGTGGCGAGCGGGATCACCTACGACTGGCTGGAGCAGATCAATCCGGCCATGGCCAAGTACCAGGCGATCTCCGAGTTCGTGCCGAACATGGGAATCCACCATGGCGCCCCCGGACCGCATGTGACGGTCATGACCGACTCTGCCGGCAAGGTCGTTGGCTTCGAGCTGGTCGCTCCCGCCGCCTCCGGCTGGGCACCCTGGTTCGATCAGCCCGAGAACCAGCCCATGGAACTCGAGGGACTCGGCCAGGTCTACACCCAGCACATCTACCTGGTCGATCCGGCCTCGATCCAGTAAGAGAAAGAGCCCTGTCCGCTCCTCACCCGAGCAGACAGGGCCTCTCTGTTCTGGTGGTAGCTATCGGGTGATCAGCTTCTTCACCATCTGGATCTGGCCGGTGTGGGAGGCCAGGTGATAGGGGAGCAGCGAGAGATAGAAGCGGCGTGTGGCGGTATCCTTGCCGAAGGGAAGCTCCTCATCAAGATCGGTATGCTGGATGCTGATCAGGGTCTCCAGCAGCATGGCCCGGGCCCGATCCAGCTTGTCGACCAGGCTCTCCACCGACTCGCCGAGGATGGTCTGCAGGTCGCCGTTCTCGGCGCGGTCCATGAAGAAGGCTGCCCGCAACTCATCGGGGACCTTCTTGCCGGCGAGGCCGTGGGCGAAGTGGACCTCGGCCCCGGCCACGTGGACCGCAATGGTGGCAATGCTGTTGGAGAGGCCGATGGGCACCACGATGAGTTGCTCTGGGGTCAAGCCGTTCAAGTGGCGCTTCAGTTGCTGGGTACCAAACGCCAGATCGCTGACCACGCCGGCCATGAACCCATCCAGCCCGGCGGGAACGGCTGTGTCCAGCTTCACGAGAGACCCCTCCTTCAGGGAATATTCAGATCGTATATGCTTTCGATGCGCTTCGCCGTTCCCCTGCTGCAGGCCCGGCCCTGGAGCCGCCGGGTCCATATGGTCTGAAGGTGGAACGGCCACTGCTGGACATCATGCTACGGAGTGGTATGCGAGATTGCGGCCCTCACGAGAGGGAAGCAGGATTCCGTAACTTCTTTCCGAGGGCGAGCGCAGGCCAGTTGAAAAATCGTTACGCAATCACGCATTTGTAGGGCCCGTTCACCCCGTAACCCCCTCTTACGGGGTCTCAGAGGGCGCATATTGGCCCGGATCAGGCCGTTTCGTCACCTCCAGGCCCCTGTTTTTGTGATTTCCGCTAGCACTTTTTCACAGGGGCGAGAGACTACCCGGAAATTGCTTACTGAACCCGGTTGGCCGGAGCGATCCAAGCGGAGAAAAGGGAAAGCCCCGTGCTCATCGCAGCACGGGGCTCGCATATATGCCCTGAGCAGAGCTACTCCCGGGGCGGAAGGACCATCGCTTCGCCCTCGACCACGACCACGCCGTCCTGGTTGGTGGCGGTGGTGCGCAGGCGGAGCCGCTTGCCGTCAATGATCTCAAGCACCTCGGCCTCCGCCGTGACCGTGTCGCCGATCCGGACCGGGGCGGTGAACTTGAGGGTCTGGCCCAGGTAGATCGAGCCCGGACCGGGCAGCTGCATGCCCAGGACGGCGGAGATCAGGCCGGCGGAGAGCATGCCGTGGGCGATGCGGCCACCGAACTTGGTCTGCTTCGCCCAGGTCTCGTTGACATGGGCCGGATTCAGATCCCCGGTAATGCCGGCGAAGAGATAGACATCGGTCTCGGTAATCGTCTTGGTCACGGAACCCTTGTCGCCTACTTGAAAGCGCATATGTTCGCCCTCCGTTTATCGCAAGCGTTTAGCCGTGCCGGAACTGGATCCCCATGGTCCCCTGCGGGTACTCCCACGTGAGCGCCCCGGGCTTCGGGCAGATCACCCGGCAGGTACCACACTCCAGGCAGCCGGCGTGATCGAACTTGATCGCCCCGTCGACCAGGCTGTAGAGCAGGGCCGGGCAGGCCCAGGTACAGGGCTTGGTCTCACAGGTGGCGCAGACCTCGTTGTTCACCTTGATATGGCCGAACTCCTCATCCACCGCGAACTTGTTCAGGCCGAGGCGGTCCTCAATCGACATCGGCTTCATCATAGCGACCGCACTCCCTTCCATGCATCCATGCCGAGGTCCCAGAGCGAGACCTTGCCCCGCATCTCGCCCATCATCATCTGCATGAGATGCTGCGGGTTCGTGGTCCCCTCCACCGTGAACATCTTCAGGAGGATGGCCTCCAGCAGCGCCGGATAGGCGGTGAACATGCGCGGGGTGGATTCGATAAAGTGCGGGGCATTGCGATAGTGCTCCAGTTCCTTCAGCACGAAGGAGTTGCGAAGCCGCTCCTCATAGCCTGCGAGGCCGGCCTTGGTGAAGTCGCCCTTCTCCTTGGCCTCGATCGCCGCCTCCGCAGCGTGAATGCCGGAGGCGATGGCGAAGTCCATGCCCCGCACGGCGTAGCCCAGGTTGAGCACGAAGCCGGCGGCATCGCCCGCCACCAGGACCCCGTCGCCGGTGATCTGGGGCATCATCGCCATACCGCCCTCGGGCACCAGGTGGGCCGAGTACTCCACGACCTTGCCGCCATCGATCAACGGTGCGATCGCCGGATGCATCTTCAGCTCTTCCATGAGATCGGCCGGGCGGACCTGGTTGTTCACCATGCCCTGAACCGTCATCACCAGACCGAGCGAGATGCAGTCCTTATTCGTATAGAGGAAACCACCGCCCGGTAACCCACGGGTTACAGAGCCGACGAAGAGCTGAGCGGCGCCCTCGCCGCCGGCCAGGCCGAAGCGGTCATCGATCGTCCTGGTCGGAAGCTCGATCGTCGTCTTGACGCCGGTTGCGACGTGCTTCGGATCGATCTCACGGGTCCGGAGGCCGGCCTTGCGGGGCAGCAGGGAGTTGACACCCTCCGCGATGATGACGACGTTGGCATACATCTCATCTTCCCCGGCCCGGACACCGATCACCCGACCGTTTTCAATGATGAGGTCATCCACCTTGACACCGGTTGCCACCATGGCACCCGCCGCCTCCGCCTGCTCGGCCAGCCAGGGGTCAAAGCGGGCCCGCAGGACGGTATAGGAGTTCTGCTCGAACTTCGGCGACTTGATATCGATGGAGACAGCGGAGTCGGGGGTGAGGAAGGTGAGCAGTTCCCGGGTCACCCGCCGCTCGACGGGGGCCTCCTCCCAGAAGTTCGGACAGAGCTTCTGCAGGGAGTGGGTGTAGAGACGCCCACCGGTCATGTTCTTCGAGCCGACGGTGGCGCCCCGCTCGATCAGGACGACCTCCATGCCGGCCCGGGCCAGGGTGAGGGCGGCGGCGGCACCCGCCGGTCCCGCCCCAACCACAATGGCGTCCATGCGTTCTTCGGCCACAGCGGGCACCTCCTTGCGATTAGCCGAGGAGCTTCTTCAGCTCGGCGGTCAGGGCGGGAAGGACTTGGTAGGCATCGCCCACCAGGCCGTAGTCGGCGTACTTGAAGAGGGGGGCGTTCTCATCTTTGTTGATGGCCACGACCACCTTGGCGTCCTTGATGCCGGCGACATGCTGGACCTGGCCCGAAGCCGCCACCCCGATGTAGAGCGCAGGGGCGATCTTCCGACCGGAGATGCCGATGTACCGGTCCTCGGGCAGGTAGCCGAGGTCCTCGGCCACGGGGCGGGTGCAGCCGACGGCTCCGCCCAGGGTGGCTGCCAGCTCCTCGGCCATGGCGAGGTCGGCCTTGTTGGCAAGACCGCGGCCGACGCCTACGACGGCCTGCGCCTCGGCGATATCCACGCCCTCGGCGGCCTTGGCCCGGCGCTCGACGATCTTGACCCGGCCGTCCGCCGGAACGGTCACCTCACGGACCTCGCCCACGCGGGGCTCCTGGGCCGGGGTCGGGAAGGTCCGGGGGGGCACGCTGATCATAGCGGGCCTTGAGGTGACCACCTGGGAGGAGACGCCGCCGCCACCGTAGACCATGCGGTCGATCAGCAACTGGCCGTTCTCCAGGCGGATGCTGGTGGCGTCGGTGGCGAGGCCGGCGCCGAGCTTGCCGGCCAAGCGGGCGGCCAGATCCTTGGCCCGCAGGGTGGCGCCGACGAGGATCAGATCGGGCTCGCTCTGCGTGGCCAGATCGGCCAGGGTGCCGGCGGCGGTCTCCAGGGGCTGACCAGCCGGCAGGGTGAGGAGCAGGGCGCCATCGGCGCCGTAGGCCATGGTGTCCACGGCGGTCTCACGGGAGTCGATGACGACAGCGGTCAGGGGGACGCCCAGGGCATCCGCCATCTTGCGGCCTTCACCGATCAGCTCCAACAGGGTGGAGCGCTGTTCTGTCAGGACCCAAATGCTAGCCATGCGTGGCACATCCTTTCCGTTGAATGGCTCGGTGCGGAAGCGTGAGGCTTCCTGAGGAAGCGTGCGGCTCCGTGTGGAAACGTGCGGCTCCGTGCGGGAGCGTGAGGCCCCGTGCGAAAGCGTGAGGCTCTGTGAGGAAAGGTGCGGCTCCGTGCGGGAGCGTACGGCTCCGTGCGGGAGCGTGCGGCTCGGTGCGGGAGCGTACGGCTCCGTGCGGGAGCGTGCGGCTCCGTGCGGAGGCGTGAGGCCCCGTGAGGCCAGGCCCCGAGGGGGTTCGCCGAAGCGACTTCGGGTGCGAGGTTAGGGCTGCTTGGCGCCCCCCGAACTCGTGCCTAGCAGCCCTTAGCGAGCACCCGAGGAGAGAGGTGATACCCCCGAGAGGGCCGTCACCATCCCGAAGGGGCCGTCACTCAAAGGGGCCCCCTACCGCAGAGCCGAGGCGATCACCTGAGCCAGCTCCGCCACCGAGCCCACCTTCTGCTGCTTGCGGTCGCTCTTCGGCGCCCGCACCGCCCGGGTCTCGACCCGGCTCGCCAGCTCCGCGGAGCCCAGGCCCAGCGCCGCAGCGTCGAGGACCTTGACCTCCTTCTTGGCGGCGCCCATGACCTGCTTCAGGCCCGGGATCCGAGGCTTGTTCAGGTCCGGCAGGACCGTCACGACGACCGGAAAGGCCGCCTCGACCACCTCGATACCATCCTCCAGTTTCCGCTCTGCCCGGATGCCGCTCTCGGTCACCTCGATCTTGTTGACGAAGCTGATGCACGGGATATCCAGCAGGGCCGCAACGCGGGGGCCAACCTGCTGCGCATAGAGATCGCCTGAGCCCTCACCACAGAGGATCAGATCGAACTCGCCGGCGCCGGCCTTGATCGCCGCCACCAGGCCCAGGGCCGTGGTCTGGCTGTCCGCACCGCTGAAAGCCGGATCGATCGCCAGGATCGCCCGCTCCGGACCCCGGGAGAGGGCGTCCTTCGCCGAGCTCTTCAGCTCCGGTCCGCCGAGGGAGACGGCGACCACCGAGCCGCCCTTCTGCTCCTGGATCTGGACCGCCGCCTCAATCGCATTCCGGTCGTACTCGCTGATCTTCCGGCCGGCCCGCTCGAAGTTCAGGGCGCCGTTGCCCTCAACCCGAATGTCGGCCTCATCGACAACCCACTTGTAGCAGGTGATCATGTTTGGCATAACTGCATCCTCCTTGGGTTAGCCGGGTATGTTCGCTACTTGAGCGTATTGGCGGCGATCACCATGCGCTGGACCTCCGAGGTGCCCTCGTAGATCTCCGTGATCTTCGCATCACGCATCAGCCGTTCGGCCACGGTGCCCTTGATATAGCCCAGGCCGCCGTGGATCTGGACCGCCTTGATCGACTGTTGCATCGCTGTCTCCGCAGCGAAGAGCTTCGCCATGGAGGCCTCCTTGGAGTAGGGCTTGCCCTCGTCCTTCAGGGTGGCGGCATGGTAGACCAGGTGGCGGGACGCCTGGACCTGGGTCGCCATGTCAGCGATCATGAACTGGATCG
Organism: Symbiobacteriaceae bacterium; assembly: GCA_041690255.1. Lineage (GTDB taxonomy): Bacteria > Bacillota > Sulfobacillia > Symbiobacteriales > Symbiobacteriaceae > JAWLHU01. The sequence continues at coordinate 56,396 of JAWLHU010000020.1, read as the reverse complement.
CCTGGTTCGCAGCGATCGGCTTGCCGAACTGCTGCCGTTCCTTCGCCCACTTGACCGACTCGTCCAGCGCCGCCTGAGCGATGCCCAGCGCCTGCGCAGCGATGCCGATCCGGCCGCCGTCCAGGGTCATCATGGCCACCTTGAAGCCCTCGCCCACCTTGCCGAGCATGTGGGTCTTCGGCACCCGGACGTTGTTGAAAAGGATCTCGGTGGTGTGCGCCGCCCGGATGCCCATCTTCCGCTCGTGCTTGCCGACAGAGACACCGGCCCAGGCCTTCTCCACCACGAAGGCGGTGATGCCCTTGGTCCCCTTGGACTTGTCGGTCATGGCAAAGACGATAAAGACGTCGGCATGGTCGCCGTTGGTGATAAAGACCTTCGAGCCAGTGACCAGGTAGGCATCGCCATCTTCGACGGCCACGGTCGTCTGGGCAGCGGCGTCGGTACCGGCACCGGCCTCGGTCAGACAGAAGGCGCCGAGCAGCTCACCGGAGCACATCCGGGGCAGGTACTGCATCTTCACCTCTTCGGAGGCGAAGTGGTAGATCGGCCAGGTGGCCAGCGAGGTGTGGGCGGAGAGGATAACCGAGGTCGAGGAACAGACCCGGGAGATCTCCTCCACGGCAATGGCGTAGCTCAGGTAGTCCGAGCCGGCGCCGCCGTACTTCTCCGGGAAGGGAATGCCCATGAGACCCAGCTCTGCCATGGCGGCCACAGACTCGGTCGGCCACTTGGCCTCTTCGTCGATCTCGGCAGCGATGGGGGCGCAGTACTGCAGGGCGAACTCACGGGCCGTATTGCGGATCAGTTCCTGCTCTTCGGTGAGGGAGAACATAGTCATGGTGGACTCCTCCTTGGGTTTCGAGTGAAGCATAAACCGGGCAAAACTTGTGGAGGCCGGAACCTCTCGATCCAGATCGTCCTCGGTCAGGAATGTGAATTCGTTCACATGGTACATCTTAAAAAAAGGAACTGGTTACCGTCTATGAATCTTTATGCCTAATCTGGGTTAATCGCCCGAATGATCTTAAGGGCGTTCCCAGATGGGGTCCGGGAGGGGACTTCCCAGACCTCATCTGGTCTACCCGTCAAACAGGCGCCCTTAGGCCTGCTCGACCAGAACAGCAATCCCCTGTCCGCCGCCGATGCAGAGAGTCGCCAGTCCGTACCGGCTCTGCCGCTTCTGCATTTCGTACAGCAGGGTGACAAGAATCCGGGCGCCGGATGCGCCGACCGGATGGCCGAGCGCAATCGCACCACCGTTGACATTGACTTTGCTCAGATCCCACTTCAGCTCACGGGTAACGCCCAGGGACTGGGCAGCAAACGCCTCGTTCGCCTCGATCAGATCGATCTGGTCGAGGGTCAGGCCGGCCTTGGCCAGCGCCTTCTCAGTGGCAGGCCAGGGGCCCATGCCCATGATCCGCGGCTCCACGCCCACAGAGGCGTAACCACGGATGGTCGCCATCGGCTTCAGCCCCAGCTCAGCAGCCTTCTCGGCGGACATGAGCAGCACGGCAGCGGCGCCGTCGTTAATGCCGGATGCATTGCCGGCGGTGACGGTGCCATCCTTCTTGAAGGCCGGGCGGAGCTTCGCCAGGGACTCAGCGGTGGTGCCGGCACGGGGGAACTCGTCGGTGTCAAAGGTGATATCACCCTTCTTGGAGGGGATGATCACCGGAACGATCTCGTCCTTGAAGCGACCGGACTTGATGGCGGCCTCCGCCCTCTGCTGCGACGCAGCGGCGAAGGCATCCTGCTCCTCGCGGGTGATGCCGTACTGGGCGGCGATATTCTCGGCCGTGATGCCCATGTGGTAGCTCTCCCAGGAGCAGGTGAGGGCGTCGTGGATCATGGAGTCCACGATCTCGCCGTGCCCCATCCGGTAGCCGTTGCGGGCCTTCGGCAGCAGGTACGGAGCCATGGACATGGACTCCTGGCCGCCGGCAACGACCACCTCGGCATCGCCGAGCATAATCGCCTGAACGCCCATGGAGACGGTCTTCAGACCGGAGCCGCACAGCTTGTTGACGCTGGTGGCCGGGGTGGAGACGGGGATTCCCGCCTTGAGCGCAGCCTTGCGGGCAGGGTTCTGCCCCTCGCCGGCGGTGAGAATCTGGCCGAGGATCACCTCATCGACCATTTCGGGGGCGACGTTGGCCCGCTTCAGGACCTCTTTGATCACCGTGGCGCCCAGCTCGTGTGCCGGCACGTTGGCCAGGGTGCCGCCGAAGGAACCAACGGCCGTGCGGGCCGCGGAGACGATTACGACATCACGCAAGACTTAGTACCTCCTTGGCTACATCCAGGAGCCGCCGTTGCAGTCGATCACACCGCCGGTCATGAACCAGGCGCGGGGCGAGGCGCAGACGCCGACCCAGTAGGCGACATCGGCCGGCTTGGCGAAGGAGCCGACGGGGATCTTCGCGGTAATGGCGTCCAACTGCTCCTGCGGGTACTGGAGCATCATGTCGGTCAGGATATAGCCCGGGGCCATGGCGTTTACGGTGACACCCTTCTTGGCGACCTCGATCGCGACTTCCTTGGTGAAGCCGATCAGGCCCGCCTTGGAGGCTGCGTAGTACGGGGTGCCGAAGACACCGGTGCGGCCGACGTACGAAGCGATGTTGACGATACGGCCCCAGCCGCGGGCGATCATCTGCGGGAGGAAGGCCTTGGTGACGACATACGGACCGGTCAGGTTGACATCCAGGACGGCGTCCCAGTCTTCCTTCTTGGTCTTGCGCATATGGCCGTCGCGGTTGATGCCGGCGTTGTTGACGAGGATGTCGACCTGGCCGACCTCCTCCACCATCTTGTTGACCTGCTCCTCAACGTTGACGAAGGCAGCATAGAACTTGGCGTTGACGCCGAGGGCCTTCAGTTCCTCGACGGTCTTCAGCGCTTCGGCCTCCATTTGCGGGATGTCGTTGACGACAATGTCGGCGCCCTTGTTGGCGAGTTCCATGGCGATCGCCTTGCCGAGACCGCGGGCGGAACCGGTAACGAGCGCAACCTTACCCTGAAGCTCGTTCTGCATGTGGAGAATACCCCCTGTGACGAATTCGAGATACAGGTCTGCCGGCGCGGGCGGCCGACCTGGCGTACCCGTTTGGGTCAGTCACCAGCCTGATCACGAGCGGCCTCCTCCAGGAAGGCGAGAGCATCCGCCGGGCGTTGGAACTGGCGTTCCTCCCCGGTCTGGACGTTCCGTACGACGACCCGCAGGCTGGTCGTCTCATCGGCTCCCTGTTCCCGGAAGAGCCGGATGACATAGGAGGCGATGAACGATTGCATCACGACGATCGACTTCCTTTGTGCCGGGGAATTAGAGCAGGACCTCACGGAGGAAGGCAGATGCGGTCGCCTTGAACTGGGCGACCTGTTCGAGGAACATGCAGTGTCCGGCCTCCTCGAGCATGACGACCCGGCTGCCGGCGATCCGGCGCTGGAGCTCGTGGCTGTAGGAAAGTGGTGTGAGAACATCTTCGTCGCCGACCATGATCAGAGTCGGGCAGGTGATATTGGGGAGATCCTCCAGAACATCGTGGTGCTTCCCGCCCTCGATCAGGTTGGTGGCAGCGTGGACCGGGATGGCAGAGCCCTTCTCCCGCCAAGGCTTGAGCGATTCATACGCCTTGTTCAGGAAAGAGGCGCCCCAGATCCAGGCGAGGGAGACATCGAACCGGACAGGCGGACCACCGGCAGCCATGGCGGAGAGCCAGGAGTGCATTTTGACCTGCAGGGCGGTGTCTGCCCGTCCATAGGTGTTTGCGAGGACAAGGGCGGGGACACGCTCAGGGTGCTGTGCTGCGAAGCGCATGGCGATCAGGCCCCCGTTGGAGACGCCGAGCAGGGCTGCCCTCTCGATCCCCAGGCCGTCCAACAGCCCGATCAGATCGTCGGTGTGCTGCTCAGGTGTGTACGGCCCCTCCTCAGGCTTGTCGGAACCACCCTGCCCGCGGCAGTCGTAGGTGAGGACCCGGAACTGATCGGTGTAGGCATCAAGATGCCCATTCCAGGAGCTGAGATCAGTCAGGAGGCCGTTGACCAGGACGAGGACGGGACCGTCTTCTTTGCCCTGCCATTGATAGTGCAGGGAGAGACCATTCGCAGTTAGCGTCGGCATGCTTTCACATCCTTGCAGGATTATCGTAGCGTGATCCAGTTGCGGGTCAGTTACAACAGGGTTACCTGGGGCTCGAAAAACGGCGGTCTGACGCAATTTGATCCCTTCGGGCCACGCGAAAGAAAGTGCGCATAGACCATTTCTCCAGCCCAAAGCCAGGCCCCACCTGAACGAAAGGCGCCCACGAAGGGCGCCCTACCTGGATCCGCCCGAGCGCCTCTCGGCCTCGGCTAACCACCCGCGCCGCAACTCCTCCTGGGGGATGCTGGACAGGTACGGCTTGATATCAAGGATCGGTGTACCGTCGAGCATGTCCAGACCCCTGACGTGCAGGAGCGCCCCCTCCCGCCTCACCAGTTGCACGACGGTCAGCCCCAGGCGATTCGGCCGGCGTGGTGAGCGGGAAGAGAAGACCCCGTGCGGGCGGGTGTCGGTTGGAGGCGTTGAGAGGAGGTCAAAGTCCTCGACCCGGTCGAACACCCAGACCACATAGAGGTGCGAGAAGCCCTCAATGTCGGTCAGGCCCAACTCGTACTCGGGTAGGATCTGCAGGACGCCCTCCGCTTCATGTTTGGCGCCGCATCCCTTGGGGATCTGTCCGGGTTCGCTGAAGGGGCTCTGTACGAAGCCGATGGGATTCATTTGAAACATGATGCTCTCCTCCATCCGGTACGTCTTGGGTTAGGCTACCCCTGTCCACGGCTCAATCAGCCGGCCCGAGGGCATATCCAGCAGGGCCCAGCCGGGCATAGGGATCGCCCGCCACTCCTCGACCGAGGGCGCCGGCTTCCCGGCCAGGCCAGCGAGGAGGAGTGCGAAGGCGAGGCCGTGGGAGACCACCGCCACGGGTCCTTCGCTAGCCGGGAGGGCTGCCAGGGCCTGCATCATGCGCTCCCGGACCCGGGCCGCCGGCTCCCAGCCGTGGGTCGACCGGTCCGGGTTCGCGAAGCAGGCCCGGACAGCGGAAAGGTAGTCAGGGTGAAGGCCGGCGGGCCGCTCCAACTCCTTCAGCCCGTCCACCTGCACCACCGGCAGGTCGTACCGCCGGGCGGCGGGGAGGATCGTCTGAAGGGCCTTCGCCTCGGGGCTGCTGTAGATCCCCTTTATCTCGGGCCAGAATGGGAGCCCGGCAATCGCCTCCGCCTGTCCCCGCCCCGTCTCGGAGAGCGGCCAGGCCGCGGAAGGCTGGCCATCGACTATCTGGGTATGCGCATGGCGGATCAGGTAGAGCTTCATCCTCACAACCCCTTAATTGACTCTTTCAGCGTAGCGACGGTCTCGTGCGATGATATGATTCGACTGCCGTCGGTTATCAGCCTTCACCCATCCGCAAATGGAATCACAGGCCGCCCGATGTGATGCGTACTGGCAAGAATCCGCAAGCCTACCGCAAGAGCCAATCGGTAGGCTGAATGCGTGACCGCTCGGTTCCGCACAGGGAACAGGCCGGTCGCAGAATCTCGGGTCTGCACCCAAAACGGAGGAGAGAGAGCATGCCGACGTACAATGTGAACAACCGACTCGCCCAGGGAGCCTGGAATCTGTTGAACGGCCCTCCCGGTCCGGCAGGCAACCGCCCTGTCGCCCACCTGAACCTGAACCAGAATGCGGCCCAGAACGTCGCCATGGGCGCTCACGCCAATGTCCTGCTCGGACCGAACATGGAGGGGATTTTCACCCAGAACCTGACCAACTGCTCGGCCTTTATCATCCTCTGGCGCCCGCCCGGGGCGAACCAGTGGCAGCGGGCCTCGCTGATCCACATGCTCGGGGGCCCCGACCCCAACGCTGTCCCGTGGGGAGCCATGCTGGCCGGCATGGGGCCAGGTGGCACCTACTACGGCATTCTGGCAAACAGCATGCCGACGGTCCTGACGGGTGGCTTCCTGGCAGCGGTCGCCGCAAACACGCCGATCCCTGCCGGGAACATGTGGGTCTACGATGCGAACACGGGGGCCATTGACTTCGGTGTCGATTGGAACGGCTTCGCAGGCGAGATCTAGGCGAAATCCAGGCGACCATGGCCCCTGCCGGCAGATCCGGCAGGGGCTTCCCTATGGGCAGGTGCCTACACAGACCGCGTAGGATGCCCCCTTCTTTGTACTTCTTGACCAACGATGCTCTTTACGCAGTAACTGGGTCGCTTGCAGCACTGGGGGGATCAGCGTGCTTCAGATCCGGCTCCTGGGTCCCATGCAACTCTGCCGAGACGGTGAACCGCTACCGGATGACCGCCTGCGCGACGCCACCACCAGGAGCTTGCTCAAGTACCTGGTGATCCAGCAGGGCCGCCTGATCCCCAAGGAGGTGCTCATGGAGCGGTGCTGGCCGAACTCGGGCATCGAAGCGGGGCGGGCCTCCCTGCATGCGGCCATCAGCCGGATAAGGCAGGCACTGTCTGACAGGGCGGGCCAGGTACTCCGACGGCTGGGGCCTGGCTATATGCTGATTCTCTCCGCCGACTATGAGGTCGATCAGCAGATGTACCTCCGGCTCACCACGGAGGCTGAGCAGCGGGCCGCCAACGGCGACTGGGTGGGAGTTCGCCAGGTCACCCAGGCTGCTGAAGGGCTGGTAGCCGGCGAACTCCTGGCGTGCGAGCCCTACGCAGATTGGGCTGAGGAGGCCCGAGAGGCCTTCCGCCGCCAGCGCGCCGCCCTGTTGGACCTGAGCCTGACCGCCCTTGGGAAGACAGGAGCCTGGCTCGATCTGGTCGCCGCTGCCCGCCTGGCGATCCGGCTTGACCCGCTGCGTGAAGGGCCGTACCGGGCGCTCATGCAAGCGTATGCCGCGCTGGGGGAGATGGCGCTGGCACTGCGGACCTATGAGGAGTGCCGCTCCTCCCTGTCGGAGGCCCTGGGACTGGAACCGACGGAAGCGACCCGGAGCACCTACGCCATGTTACTCAACTCTCAGTCCCTGTCGGCCTCCCGTGAAGACCCGCCCTGACAAGAAGACCGCGCCACCCCATTCACGGGCAGCCCGGCCTTCAGACCATCAAGGCGTTATGCCGCCTTCCTGGCCGGCGTCAGGATCCGCTCCAGGGACCGCTTGATCCGGGTCCGGTAGGTCCCCACGATCCCATAGGGCAGGAACATGACCGTTCCGATGTAGATCAAGCCCAGGATCAACTGCCACCGCTCAAGGAGTGGGCTGATCTCCTTCAGGTTGGGCAGGGTGTACGCCAGAAGCCGGACCGCCGCGGCACCGAGCATCGGGCCGATTAACGTACCGGCCCCGCCCAGGACCGTCATCAGCATTACCTCGATCGTCGGGCCCGAGGCTTCGTAGGAGGAGATGGCGAACCGGGTGTCAATGATCGCCATGGCCACACCGGCCAGGCCACCTAAGATCGCCCCCATGGCGGTACCGACCACCGGGCCTAGCCGCCCAGGTAGATCTTCTTCACATCGGGATTGTTGCGAACCTCTTCGGCCGGCCCTTCCAGCTTCAGGTGACCGGTCTCGAGAATGTAGGCGTAGTGAGCGGTGCGCAGCGCCAGGTTGGCGTTCTGCTCCACGAGCAGGACCGAGGTCCCCTCGCTGTTCACCGTCTTCACGATCTCGAAGATCTCACGCACGATCAGCGGCGCGAGGCCGAGCGAAGGCTCGTCCAGCAGGAGCAGCTTGGGCCGGGCCATGAGCGCACGACCGATTGCCAGCATCTGCTGCTCGCCGCCCGAGAGCGTACCGGCGATCTGCTGGTAGCGCTCCTTCAGCCTGGGGAAGAGGGTGAGCACCCAGTCCATATCACGCTTGACGCCGTCGGCATCCTTGCGGGTGTAGGAGCCGAGCTTCAGGTTCTCTGCCACGGTCAGCTGGGTGAAGATCTGGCGACCCTCGGGAGACATGGAGACTCCCAGCGGGACGATCTCCTCGGTGCCCATGCGGGTCAGATCTTTGCCATCAAACTCCACCGTGCCTTCCGTAGGCTGCAGCAGGCCGGTGATCACCTTCAGGGTGGAGGTCTTACCGGCGCCGTTGGCACCCAGCAGCGCGACGATCTTCCCCTCGGGGATCTCCAGGGAGATATCATGCAGCGCCTGAATCTTGCCGTAGGAGGCAGAGACGTTCTTCAGCTTAAGCATGAGCGTCCTCCTCCTCTTCGCCCAGATAGGCCTTAATGACGGCCGGGTTCCGCTGCACCTCAGCCGGGGTGCCGTCGGCAATCTTGCGGCCGAACTCCATGACCGTGATCTGCTCGCAGGTCGACATGACGAGCGACATGTCATGTTCGACCAGCAGGACGGTGGTCTTGTACTTGTCTCGCATGATCCGGATCAGTTCCGCCAGATCACCGGTCTCGCCGTGGTTCATACCGGCGGCCGGTTCGTCCAGCAGGATCAGCTTCGGCCGGCTGACCAGGGCTCGGGCGAACTCCACCCGCTTCTGAATGCCGTAGGGAAGGAAGGCGGGGAAGGCATCCTTGTACTTGGCGATCCCGAGGAACTCCAGGACCTCCAGAGCCCGATCCCGGGCCTCCTTCTCCTCCTTGCGCACCGAGGGCAGGAGCGGGTAGAGGGTCGCACCCAGCAGGCCGTACTTGAAGTTATGATGCTGTCCGACCATCAGGTTGTCCCACACCGAGAGGCCCTTGAAGAGCTCCACGTTCTGAAAGGTCCGGGCGATCCCACGGTTGATCACGTCGGGCGGCTGGGCGTTGAGCAGGTTCTTGCCCTCGAAGGTTACGGTACCCTCAGCCGGCTCGTAGTAGCGGGAGAGGACGTTGAAGACCGTCGACTTACCCGCGCCGTTCGGACCGATGAGGCCGTGGATGGACCCCTCCTGGACCGACAGATCCAGACTGTTCACAGCGACGATACCGCCAAAGCGAACCGTGACGCCCTTCATCTCCAGAATGGCCATCTACTTCACCCCCTTGACTGGGCCGTTCGGCTTGCCGGCGAACAGGTTCTTGAGCCGCCGCCACAGATCGACGAGACCCAGTGGCAGGTAGAGCACGACCAGCACGAGGATGATACCGGTCAGCACCTGATTGAAGTTCTTGAAGACGTTGGAGAGGAAGGGCGAGTGGTCAAACGCACCCGACCGCTGCAGCGCCAGAGAGACCCGCTCGGTCAACTTGGGCAGGAAGGACATAAAAACCGCACCGACGATCGATCCCGGAATGGAGGCCAGGCCGCCCAGTACGATCACCGTGAACAACTCCATGGAGATGCCCATGTTGAAGTCATGGGGCGAGATGTAGTTGATCATGTGACCGTAAAGCGCACCACCGACACCTGCGTAGAAAGCAGAGACGGCGAAGGCGGTCGTCTTGTACCGGGTGAGGGAGACACCCATGGCCTGAGCGGCGACCTCGGAGTCCCGCAGGGCAACGAAGGCCCGCCCGGTCCGGCTCTTCACAATGTTGTACGCCATCCAGGTGAGGAGAATCAGGCCGAAGAGAATCAGGTAGTAGTAGACCCGATCCTCCCGGAAGGAGAGGCCATAGAAGTACGGAGCGGCGGGCTTGACGCCCGTCCAGCCGCCGGAAAGGCTCTCCCAGATATTGAGCACCTGTGGTACTGCAACACCGAAGCCCAGCGTGGCGATGGCCAGGTAGTGGCCCGAGAGGCGCAGAGCCGGGAAGCCAAGGCCATATCCGACCACGGCGGCGATCAGGCCGCCCAGGGGTATGGAGAAGATGACCGGGATACCTGCGAACTGGTAGAGACCGTGGGAGGCGAAGGCGCCCACCGCCATGAAGGCAGCGTGACCGATCGAGATCTGGCCGGCGAAACCGGTCAGCAGGTTAAGGCCGATCGCCATAATGGCGAAGATCAGCGCACGGTTCAGCATGAAGACCAGCCAGGAGAGCTCGCTGGGCAGAACCTGGGGCAGCACCAGCAAGGCCGCGAAGCCGACAGCATACAACAGCTTCTTGGTCATGGGCTACACCTTCTTCTTTTGAATCGTCCCGAGCAGGCCCGCCGGGCGGATAATCAAAACGAGCACGATGAGTCCAAACGCAAACGGGGTCTTCAACTGCGGCACGTACTGACCGACGATATTCTCCAGAACACCGAGCGCCAGACCGCCGACCACGGCACCCGGGAGCGACGTGAAGCCGCCGAGAACCGCAGCGGTGAAGGCCTTGATCTGCATGTCGGCCATCATGTTGATTTCAAGGGTAGTGACCGGGGCGATGAGAATGCCGGCGGTAGCTGCCAGAATGCCACCGAGACCCCAGGTGAGGGCCAGGACCCGATTGGTATGGACACCGACCAACTTGGCGGCAATGCGGTTCTCCGCAACCGCCCGCATGGCAATGCCAATCATGGAGTACTTGAAGAGGGCGAAGAAGACGAGCATCACGATCAGCGCAACGCTGAGGTTCACGATGTTCGGCAGGGTAAAGACGACCCCGCCCAGGTTGATCGGCGCACCGCTGACACCTTCGGGGAACGGCTGTTGCTCGTAACCCCAGATCCAACCGGCGACACCGTTGATGATGTTAAAGAGACCCAGGGTCACGATGAGAACCGAGATCAGCGGGGCCTTGTTCAAGGGTCGCAGGACCACGCGCTCAATGGAGGCGCCCATCAGGGCGGCGAAGGCAAGAGCGAGGAAGAAAGCGCCCCAGTAGGGAACGCCGGCACTGTTCATCAGAGTAAAGGCGATGAAGGTACCGAACATCGCCATCTCACCCTGGGCGAAGTTCACGACGTCAGACGTCTTGAAGATCAGCACCAGGCCCAGTGCGGCCAGGGCGTATAGGGAACCAGTGGCCAGGCCACTGATAATCTGCTGTGCCAGAATCACAGGTTGTGCCCTCCTTTTTCGGGGGGAAGCTCAGCCGAAGGGCAACGCCTCAACGGCTGCCCGCGCAGGTCGCAGCATGGGTCGGGGGGAGGCAGAGCTCCCCCCGTCGCCACTGGCCATTCGACCTGATTACCGCTCGAGCTTGTAAGCTTCCTTGCTGACCGGGACCATGACGATCTGGTCGCCCTGCTTCTCAACCTTGTTCAGGTAGAAGTTGGAGACGCCGGAGCGCAGGCCAGGACCATAGGAGATGCCGCGAGCCATGATGCCATTGAAGCCCTTCAGGTTCTCCAGGGCGGCGATCAGCTTCTCACGGGTCAGGTCCTTGCCGGCATCCTGCAGACCCTTGACCAGCAGCTCGCCAGCGATGAAGCCAGAGGTGGCGTAGGCGTTGGGCAGCTCGGGCTTGCCGTCCTGCTTGAAGTAGGTGCCGTAGATCTCATAGAACTTCTGGATGTTGGGGTCGGAGGTGTCAGCGACCGGCACCCAGCCACCGGCGATCAAGCCGACAGAGGCCTCACCAGCCAGCTTCGGCAGGTTGATCGGGTCGGCGTTGACGTAGGAGGTGATCATCTGGGCGTTCAGGCCCTGCTTCTGGGCTTCCTTCAGGATACCGACGGTCTCAGCGAGGGTGGTGAAGACGATGACGCCGTCGGCACCCTTGGCCTTCGCGTTCAGGACGGGGGTGGCAAAGTCAACGGCCTTCGCATCGTGCGGAGCCTCGTAGACGATCTCAGCACCGACGTTGGCGGCCATCTCCTTGATGCCCTTCAGGCCCTGCTTGCCCATGTCGGAGTTCTGCCAGAAGACAGCGATCTTCTTCTTGCCGAGCTCCTTGGCCAGGTACTGGGTCAGGACCATGGCCTCGTCGTAGTTGTTGGGCTGGACAGCGAAGACGTTGTTCTGAGCCGGGTGGGCGGTCTGCTCAACACCGGTCATCGGGTAGACGAGGGGAACCTTCTTCTCAACGATATAGTCGAGGGAGGCGAGGTAGCCAGGGGTGCCGAGCACCGGAGCCAGGGCGAAGACCTTGTCGGACTCGACCAGCTGCTTGGTGGCAGCCAGGGCCTTGCCGCCGTCGAAGGCGTCATCGGCCACGTTCACGATCTCGATCTTGCGGCCGTGGACACCACCGTTGTCGTTGATGTGCTTGATATAGGCCTCGAAGCCCTTGCGAACCGAGATACCGATCGGGGCGACAGGGCCGGACTGAGCGGCGAAGCCACCGACCTTGATGGTGGTGTCGGTCACGCCGGTGGTATCACCCGCCGGAGCAGCCGGAGTAGCCGGGGCCGGAGTCTCGGTCTTCGGGGCTTCAGTCTTCGGAGCCTCGGGCTCCTTCATGCCGCCGCAGCCGGCAAGAACACCCGCGAGGAGCGTAGCCGAGAGCATCGCAGAGAGAATACGCTTCACTGCAAATGGACCTCCTCATCAAAAAATGAGCATACTGGGCCCTTTTTAGCATAGCGGATATACCTAAAAAGAGATATATCCACCCTGCTAACACCTAATCTTCCGAAATGTGTCTAGTTGCCGAGCCATGAGCGCCCGGGCCATGTCCATGTTCTGCTGCTGGCAGCCGGGCCTCCTGAAGTTCAGCGGGAGACCGCGAAGGTCTTACGGGGCAGCCAGCCGTACTTGATCGCCTCTTCGGTCAGCTGCTCCCGGAAGTTCGGGTGCGCGATGTTGATCAACTGTGCCGCACGGTCGTGGACCGACAAACCGCGCAGGTGTGCAACACCGTATTCCGTGACGACGTAGTCCAGGTCGTTGCGGGTCATGGTGACCACCGAGCCCTGCGGCAGGAAGGGAGTGATGGTGGAGATCGTGCCGTTCTTCGCCGTGGAGCGCAGGCAGATGATCCCCTTACCACCGGGCGACATCCAGGCGCCGACGTGGGTGTCCCGCTGACCGCCCGTGCCCGAGTACTGGACCGGTCCCAGCGACTCCGAGCAGACCTGGCCGGTGAGATCAACCGAGATCGCCGTGTTGATCGAGGTCATCTTGTAGTTCTTGGCCATGACATAGGGATCGTTGGTATAGTTGCCGTCGCGGATCTCAACCGACGGGTTGTCGTGCACCCAGTCATAGAGCTTCCGGGAGCCGGCGGCGAAGCAGCCGACCGTCTTGTAACGGTCGATCGTCTTACGGCTGTTCGTGATCACACCCGCCTCGTACAGGTCGCACATGGCGTCGACGATCATCTCGGTGTGGACACCCAGGTCCCGCTTGTGCTTCAGGAAGCCGGCGACCGCATTCGGAATGCCGCCGATGCCCAACTGAATGGTGGCGCCATCCTCGACCATGTCTGCGACATAGCCGGCAATCGCCTCCTCCTCCGGGCCCGGGGCGATGTTGCCCAGCTCGAAGACCGGTTTGTTGTTCTCCACCACCCAGTCCACCTGGGAGATGTGGATGAGAGTGTCACCGAAGGTCCTGGGGGTGTTCTCGTTCACCTCGACGATCACGAGGTCGGCCGACTCGAGGACCCAGCGCTCGAAGCAGGCGGAGAGCGACAGGGAGAAGTAGCCGTGCTGATCCATGGGGGAGACGGTGGTGACAAGTACGTTCAGCGGTGCGGTCTCAAAGCGGTCCTTTCCCGCCCGGTGCAGGTTGTTCGGGACCACCGTGGCACCGTTGTGGGTCTTGTGCGCCAGCCGTGCCGGCCCACCGTAGAACCAGGACTCCTGCAGGAACTTGCCCTCATACTCCGGCTTGATCCACTCGTAGTTGCCCACCATCAGGGCGCCAAAGAGAGAGACATCCTCCACCCGATCCCCGATTACGTGCAGATGGCTCAGGAAGCCCATGGGCTCCGCAGCCACCATACCAAAGCCGATCCGGTCGTGGGACTTGATCTTGCCCACCGCTTCGGTCATCGAAATCAACTTGTCCTGGTACATACGGCGAAACCGATCTGTAAGCATGCGGTGCGCCTCCTGAATTTCGGTAAGAGGGACGCGCCAACCCGGCCGCGGGCCAAGATGGGCCGAGGTCAGGCGGTACAGGGTCCTCAGTGGTTAGCCCTTAACCGGGCCCCATTCGATTGCGGTAGCGCCCCAGGCCCAGCCCACACCGGCGCTGGCACCGACGACGAGGCCGCCGTCCTTGATCATGCCCGCCTCCAGGGCGAGGTGGATCGAGATGATCTGGTCCATCTGGCCCATGTGGCCGTACTCTTCCAGGTAGATGGAGCGCTCTACCGGCACGCCGAGCCGTCCCAACAGGTCGATGTGCGCCGAGCGCTTGAAGTGCAGCATGGCCAGGTAGTCGATCTCGCTGGTCTGCTTGCCCGCCATGGCGCAGACGTCGGCGATCACCTTGATAAAGTTCGGCAGCGAGACCTCGCCCAGGCGCTGGTTCATGGTCTCCCGATCCAGCACGTCGAGGTAGTAGAGGCTGGGATCAAAGTTGCGCAGGCCGGCGGTGGTACCACCACCCCGCACACCGACCACCTCGGAGAGGGAGCCGTCGGTGATGAAGGAGGAGCCGACCACCCGGTTGCGACCGTAGTTCTTCTTGACAATCATGGCAGCGCCGGCGGCGCCCAGGTCGTACATAAAGGAGACGCGGGGGTTCTTGTAGTCAATGAAGTCGCCGTTGCGGTAGCCACCGGCGATCAGGATGGTGTTGATCTTGTCGTCGCTGACCGCCAGTGCCTCGGCCAACTTCATGCCGAGGGCCCAAGTGCCGCAGCGAAGCTGAGTGTCAAAGGCCCAGGCATTGGTAGCCCCCAGCGCGTAGGCCGTCTTAATGCCGGCCGTCCAGAGTTGGAACTCCTTGTACTCTTCACCGATATAAATGACCAGGTCGATCTCCTGTGGGTCGATCCCAGCCCGTTCAATGGCCTGCCGGGCCGCCTTAATGCCCATGGCGGCGGTCCCATCCTCCGGACCAGCGATCGGCTTCTGGGTGAAGCCCATCTTCTTCTCGATCACGTCCTGAGGAACACCGGACTCCTGGGCGATGTAAGCCGCTGTATGACGGCCTTCGGGAATGTAGATACCGGTGCTGACCACACCCACATAAGGGCGATTCTGCGACATTCCAAGCACCTCTCTTAGTAGCGGAGCGGTTATTGGTTCTTCCCACCGATACCCATGGGTTTCGTTATCGGCTTGGAGCGCGTCCTGCATGATTGATGCTATACGTTTTCGGTTGCACCGGAGTTACAACCGGGTTACCAGCGGGGGGGTGCGGCCAAAGTTGACGCTTTGGTCCAGCAGATCAACCGAACGATAGGTCATTCGCACTACCCGCGATAAGGAGTACACCCGACAAGATACAAGCCACGGCAAACGCCGTGGCTCTCAGTCGTCTATGGTATCATCGGGACCTCGCCATCCGGGAGAGGAGCGCCCGGATCTCATCGGCGTCGAACCGGCGCTCTGCGTTCGCCTTTGCGTCCATCCGGTAGACACTCAGCCGGTAGCCGTAGATCTCCAAGTAGTCCTGCCCCTTCGCTCTCCGACGGAGGGTATCCCCATCCACCCCAAGCATCCGAGCCGCTTCGTTCAGTCGAACCAATCGCATGAACCTGCACCACCCTGATCGAGCGGGTCGCGCTCGACCCAGTTTTTTCATCCGGTACCACCGCACGGGGAAAGTTCTGTATTCTTGGTCTATCTGTTCAGCCCCCGTCATAGCTTAGACTCAGAGGATGGTACCGCAACCATCCCCATCCTTGACCGAGATGCAGCGTTCTATACATAACCTCGTGACGTTTCGATTCTTCGTGGAGGTGATCGGTCTCATGAGGAAGGAGAGGCCCTCAGCGTTGATCAGCGCGATTGTGCTGGCAACAGCGATCTTCAACGTCTCTACGGCGGTACTCAACCTCTGGACGGCCAGGGCGAAGTTGCCGGAGGCGGAGCCCGCCGTGACCGCTGCGGCCTGCCCGACCACGCAGGCCCCCCAGGTGATCCAGTACCTGAACCTGCCGCCGGCTGTCGCCGTTCCCGAGACAGCAAAAGAGCCCCCCCGCCCAGCCGGACAGTGAGAGCTCCTGATCAGGTCAGCCGTGGTACCAGCACGGCTGACCCTCTCTATCGTATGTGGGTGCGACCCGTATAGACCTACAGGAGACCCATTCGCAGGAGGAGATCGTGGCGCACGACCTCCAACCGCTCCGCTGCCTCCTCCTCCGAGGAGCCGACCACCGAGAAGTAGACCTTCAGCTTCGGCTCCGTACCGGATGGGCGGACCATGACAAAGCCGCCGTCTCGAAAGCGATAGTGCAGG
Source organism: Symbiobacteriaceae bacterium (assembly GCA_041690255.1). Lineage (GTDB taxonomy): Bacteria > Bacillota > Sulfobacillia > Symbiobacteriales > Symbiobacteriaceae > JAWLHU01. The sequence continues at coordinate 40,262 of JAWLHU010000020.1, read as the reverse complement.
ACGTTCGCCGGGCCCAGCGTGAGCGGGTAGGACCGACCGGCCAAATGGTCGTAGCCTCGTTCGGTGGCGTAGTCGTCCGTGAAGGCGACAGCAAGGCCGCCAAACCCGGTGGGGGGCTCCTGGCGCAGCCCGTCCATCATGGTGCGGATCCGCTCCTGCCCGGCCTGACCCGGCAGCGTGACGTTGTGCACGGCGTCCAGGAACCAGCCGTGCTCAGACCAGATCGCGAGGAGGGCATCGTAGAGGGTGCGGCCCTGGGCCTTGTGGAAGGCGGCTGCATCGGCGGCGAGGAGGGCGGCCATGACGGCATCTTTGTCGCGGACAAAAGGGGCGCCGAGGTAGCCGAAGGACTCCTCAAAGCCGAAGAGGAAGGTGTGGGACCCGGTCTGCTCAAACTCTCGGATCTTGTCACCAATGAACTTGAAGCCTGTGTGGGTCTCGATCAGGGCGACACCGTACTTCTGGCAGATGGGTGCCACCAAGTTGGAGGAGGCGATCGACTTCAGCACCGCCCCGTCGCGGGGCAGGGTTCCGTTCGCCGTCCGGGCTTGCAGAATGTAATCTACTAGCAGCGCACCGATCTGGTTGCCATTGAGCAGCCGGTAGCGGCCATTCCGGTCCCGGGCCATGATCCCCAGACGGTCGGCGTCGGGGTCGGTCGCCATGACCAGGTCCGGCTGATCGATCTCGGTCTGCTGGATCGCCACCGCAAAGACCGCGGGCTCCTCCGGGTTCGGATAACCGACTGTGCCGAAGTCGGGATCGGGCGGCTCCTGCTCCACCACCGTGCTGACCTGGAAGCCTGCCTCCGCCAGCGCCTGCCTGACGGGCAGGTTGCCAGTACCGTGAAGCGGGGTGTAGAGCACCCGGGTCGCCTCCCGGTGGTTCCGGGGGGTGGAGAGGAGTCCGGCCAACCGGTCCAGGTAGGCGCGATCAACTGCGCCGGGCACCATCCGGAAGAGGTTTCGGGTCCGGGCCTCCTCCTCCGCCATGGGGCGAACACGGGTCAGGTCATCGATTGCGCGGATTCGCTTCAGGACCTCGCCTGCTCGATCGGGAGGCATCTGGCCGCCATCTTCCCAGTAAACCTTGTAGCCGTTGTACTGAGGCGGGTTGTGGCTGGCGGTGATCACCACGCCGGCGATTGTCCTCAACTCCCGGACGGCGTAGGAGAGGAGTGGGGTTGGACGGAGGCTCTCCCAGGTGTAGGAGACGATCCCGTTGGCGTTCAGCGTCAGCGCTGCCTCCCGGGCGAACTCGGTGGAGTAATGGCGCGGGTCGTGGGCGATCACCACGCCGCGATTCCTGGCGTCCGGCCCGAACGACGAGATGTAATCGGCCAGCCCCTGGGTGGCGAGACGGACCATGTACCGGTTGATCCGGTTGGTGCCGGCGCCTATGATCCCCCGCAAGCCTGCCGTACCGAACTCCAGCACCCGGTCAAACCGGTCGGCGATCTCGGCGGGATCCTGCGCAATCGCAGCCAGCTCTTGATGCGTGGCGGCATCAAAATACGGATGGGTGGACCACAGCCGATAGGCTTCCTGGCTCAAAGACCTCTCTCCTTCACAACAGCCCTGTCTGGAGAGCATACAAGAAAGACGCCCGGGTTGTAAACCCGAGCGCCTTGTCCATTTACGGGCCCATGAACTCCACCAGCCGCCGGGTGAATCGCTCCGGATCCTCCACGCAGGCCGAATGGCCGACCTCGGCCCAGGTCTCCAGTACGGCGCCGGGGATCTGCTGCTGGGCTCGCTCCATCATCTCCGCGGTGATCAGTGCGTCCTGCGCGCCCCGGATGATCAGGACCGGCACCTTGATGCCGACGACCTCGCTCACCAGGTCCATACTGGCCAGCGCCCGCCCGTTCTGAGCCCAGCCACTGGTCGACTTGGCGGCCGACTCTTCGAGGATTTTGGCCAGGAAGTCGTCCTTCGGGGCGGTGGGCGCCATGGCGCCAAGGGCCATCTTTACGACGGCGGGAGTGTTTTTGATCGCCTCGATCTGGGCGTAGGTGGCCTCCGGAACCTGCAGGCCGGCGGGCTCCGCCGGGTTCAGAAGCAGGAGCCGCTCCACCAGTTCGGGATGCTCGATCGTCAACTGCTGGGCGACCGCACCGCCCAGGGAGTGGCCGACCACCGTCGCGCGGCCCATTCCGACCGCCTGGGCGAACTGGAAGATATCGTCGGCCAGGTCGTGGATGCTCCAATTGGTCTCGGTGTGGCCGCTGTCACCACAGTTTCGCAAATCGGGAGCGTAAACCTTCACCCCGGCGGGCAGCAGGGCGATCACCCTCTCCCACCAGATCGATGAAGCCACGTTGCCGTGAATCAGGAGCAGGGTCCGGTCGCCGCTGCCGCTCTCCCGGTAGAAGATCTCAAGGCCCTTCGGAAGCGTAACGGTAGGCATTCAACGACTCCTCCTTATCCGTGCAGATACCCGGAATGATCCTACCACACCCCGAGTCACAGGCAAGTTACAGAGCTAGCGGGGCAGGGGGAGTTCGACACTGCTCCGAATCCGTTCGTAGAGCTGCAGTGTGGCGGGCATCGGCTTGATCCCAAGCTCTGCCTCCAGGTTCTGCACGCACTTGTCGTAGGTGCGCAGGGCCATGGAGCGGTTGCCAAGCCGGTAGTAGCTGAACATGAGCAACCGGAAGGCCTCCTCCCAGCAGTGGTCCCGGGCCAGAATCCGGTCACACAGCAGGATAGCGCTCTCGTAGTCTCCCTCGCGCACCGCCTGCTGCGCCAGGGTCTCCGCGGCCCTCAAGTAGAGGACCTGAAGCCGCTCCCGCTCCTCTGTCGCCCAGTCCTCGTAAGGCGCATCTTCCAGGAAGTCGCCCTGGTAGAGGTCGAGCGCCCGGCGGAGGGCTCCGGTGGCGGCCTCGGGCTGCCCCTTCCCAGCCAGGGCGAGCCCGCGGCTGACCAGGGACTCGAACTCGTCGGCGTCGAGCCAGTAGCCCGAGGCCAGGTTGAGTCCGTAGGAACTCCCCTGTCGCAGGACATAGAAGGAGGCGGCACGGGCTGCACGCGTCGGTTCGAGAGCTCCCCAGAGGGCGTTCAGCGCCACCTTGAAGTCCCGGAAAGCGGTAGCTGAGTCCGCACCGGGCCAGAGCAGGTCAATGATCTGCTCCTTCTGCAGCAGCCGCTTCCGATAGGTGACGAAGACCTGGAAAAGCTGCTTCGCCTTCTCACGCTGCCACTCTTTGGCTGTGACCTCCTGGTGTCCACGCCAGACGGCAAAGGCGCCGAGGGTTCGAATACGGAGCGTGAAGCCAGGGTGGTTCTCCGGGTGCGAAATGCCCATCTCGGAGAGGAGCCAGGCAGCATACTCGGCCCGCACGCCGCGCTTCTGGGCTTCGCTCAACAGCGGGATCAGCGCCTGATTGTCCCGCAGGCCATACAGGGTGCGGCGGGTGAAGAGAAAGCCGTACTGGTTGGTCTGGGCGCTTGACAGCGCCTGTCCCATGAACTGGTCAAAGGCGGTCCAGTCAGCCTGGCGGAAGGCCTGAAGCGACTGCCAGATCCGGGTGAGCGTCAGGCCATTGGCGTCGCCGGCCTCGGCGAAGACCTCAGCGGCCTCGTTCAGGTACCGGGCTGCCGCGTCGGTCTGGCCGTTCTGCAGGGCGCCGCTCCCCAGGGCAAGGAGGCCAAAGCCATAGAACCAGAGGTCACGGCTGGCGTGAGCGATCTCGGCCCCCTCCCGCCCATACTTCTCGGCCTGGGCCCAGTCACCGGCGGAATGGCCATAGAGCAGAGCGAGCCCGGTCAGCGGCTCGGCCTTGCCCCGGACCACCTTCAGCCGGTCCATGAGGGCGATCGCCTCGCGGTAGCGCTCGGCCACCTCTTCCAGGGGGATCAACGGATTGAGCTGCAGGGCGTGGCCCAGCCGGATCAGACCCACCCCCTCGACGAAGGGGGAGCGCTTCTCCCGCCCGAGCCGGATCCCTTCCTCCGCCGAAGCCTGCGCCCGCTCCTGGTCCCCGGTCAGGGAGGTCAGCAGGGAGATCAGCAGCGGCACCTCACGGTGGCTCCGGGCAGCGTGGACCCTGCCCTGCCGCTCCAGCCGCTCCAGGGAGCCCAGGGCCGCGACGACACGCCCGGTCCGCAGGAGCGCCCGAATCTCGAGGTCTTCACGCACCGGCGCCTGCTCCGCCGCAAGTCGTGCGAAGTGAGCGGCATCCTCCGGGCGCCCTCGGTTGGTCTCGTTCTCGGCCATAAGCGCCAGCAACTGGGCCTGCTCGGACTCGGTCAGCACATGGGAGAGTGCCAGCGCCTCCTGCAGCAGCCCTTCGGCCTCGCCTGGCTGGATCGTGTCCAGGTAGACCCGCCCCTGGGCCTGCAAGGCCAGACAGAGGCCCCGGTCATCGCCATGGGAGCGGTAGAGATCGGCCGCCCGCCGGTAGCTGGTGAGCGCTTCGTCGAAGCGGCTTGTGAGGCGGAGCCCATCGCCCCAGCGGAGCATCAACTCCGGATAGCGCGCATAGGTGGCCGATGGGAGGTCCTCCAGCAAGCCCAGCAAGGCGTCGACCCGCCCGGCATCCAGCAGGCTTGGCGCCGCCACGCAGATCGCCTGCGCCGCATTTTCGTACTCCTCGCCGGCGAGGAAGTGGTAGGCGGCAGAGTCTGCCTCCCCCGTATCCTGGAAGTAGCGGGCCGCCACCAGGTGGTTGGCGCGCCATGTCTCCGAATCCTGTTGGGCCTGACCCCGCAGGAACTGGTGAAAGAGCTGATGATACCGGTAGGCGTTCCCCGGCCCCTGCTGCACGAAGAGGCCGTTCTCCTCCAGCCCTGCCAGCACCTTCTCGCTGCCCGGCTCACCCATGAGGGCGTCGCAGGTGGGCGGACATAGCCGCTCCAGGACGGCGGTGGTCAGCAGGAACCGGCGGACGAAGGGCTTCTGCCGTTCCAGCACCTCCTGCGCCAGGTAGGCGAAGAGCGCCTCAAGCGAGTCGGGGCGCTGCCCCCAGACATCGGCCAGATTCGATCCCTTCCGCAGGGACTGCCAGACCAGCTGCAGGGCAATGATCCAGCCCTCGGTCCGCTTCGCCAGGGTGCCGCACTCCGGATCGGTCAGATCAAGGCCATACTGGGCGCGAAAAAGCAGCCCCACCTCATCCGGGGTGAAGGCCAGGTCGCTCTCGCCCACCTCAAGGACCTCGGCCCGGGCCCGCCACTTGGGCAGCGCACTGAGCGGGGGGCGTCGCCGGGATGCGATCAACAGGTGAGCGTTAGGCGGAAGGTGGTCAATGAGATGCTCCACGATCGACCGGACCGCGGAGACCTCGTCGACCAGGTGGAAATCATCCAGCACGATCAGCGTCTCCTGCTGGCTGGAGAAGACCATGTCGTTGAGGAAGGCGGAGACAGCCAGGAGCCAGGGGCGGTTCGGCCCCTCGCCCTCCTGGAGGATGGTCAGCGCCTTCTCGCCCAGGTGTGGATTGACCATGCGCAACCCATAGATCAAGTGAAGAAGGAAGGGCAGCGGGTCGGCATCATCCTCCGAGATCCCGTACCAGACCACCTGCGCTGACTGTTCCGAGAGGAACGAGGTAATGGCAGTGGTCTTGCCGTAACCGGGCCCGGCGTGCACGATCGTCAGAGGGACCTCCAGCGCCTCCAGGAGCCGGCCCTGCAATCGGGGCCGGACCAAGGTGTGACGGCGGGGGCGGGGGGGAAGCAGTTTGGCAGTGAGTACTTGATCCGCGCCGAACACATGGATCACTCCCTACTCTGTTACACCCGGAGTGGTTTCCACTTGGGCCGGCGGTTTTCCTCCCGACTAGCCGGCCCCGTCACGCAGCGCCCGCTTCAAAATCTTGCCGGCCGCGCTCTTGGGCAGCGCCTCCCGGAACTCTACCCGCTTCGGCACCTTATAGTGGGCGAGCCGGTCCCGGCAGAAGGCGATCAGTTCCTCCGCCGACAGCCGTTCCCCGGGGCGCAGGGCGACGACCGCCTTCCCGACCTCCCCCCAGAAGGGATCGGCTACGCCGACCACCGCCGCCTCCACCTCCGCCGGGTAGATGTTCTCGCCACCAGAAATGAACATATCTTTCCTACGGTCGTACTGGCTTCCTTGAGGACCGTTGCAAGTCGTTCCGTAGGGAGTGCCAGCACGTCCACCGGAAACGGGTGATTCCGCAGCAGATACATGGCTGCCTGCCCGAGCGGATCAGCAAAGACTGTGATGAACGCCGGAAAGAACTCATCTAGCAGGGCCTGGAGTTGGTTGAGCGCCTGGTTCAGCTTCACACGGTGCTGCTGGCGGGGCTGGGTCAGTCCGCGCAGGTCGGCGTAAACGCCATCCGGCAGGTACGGATCGAAAAAGTCAGCGTCGTTCGCCCTACGGGCAATCACCCAGGCGTCCTTGCGGTCGTTCTTGGTGGGTGAGTTGTCGTCGAACTCCTTGGCTCGCTTGACGTGGAACTGGTTGACCGTCACTACCTTCAACCCGGCTGCTTTCAGGAAAGCGGCGAGTGGCTTCCAGTAGTGACCGGAGGGCTCCATGGCCACCAATATCTGGGTTTCGCCGGACTTTTCCTTGGCCTTCGCAATCTGACCGAGTAGACGGCTGAAGCCATTCGTGGGCGTCTCGACAACCCCTTTTGTACCAGGAGGTTTTCTTATGGTCAACCGGGATCTACAGCATTACCGGACTGCTTGTGCGGCGTATAGCAGGCGCGCCGGCCCAACCAGTCCCCCGTCCACATTTGCATACGTGAGTCATCTCCTCTGCGAAAGCGCTGCTAAAGAAGATTGGTCACGTAACTGAACTTTCCTATTATGTGAATGAAATAGTTATTTCGAATGACTCTCTCATGGAGCAAAGTCGCCGGCCGGGGTTCCCCCCAACCGGCGCTCGCCTCTGCGCTTCACTTTACGGTCACAGCGAAGGGACCAAGCACCTTGCCTTCCGTGACCTCTCCCTTCACCTGCTGGCCTTCCACCTGAGCGGTCCGTCCATGCAATTCGACCTTGACCTGATAGTTACCGGGCTGGACCTTGTTCCCCTTGTTGTCCACGTAGGTCCAAACCACCGGATGCTTCTTCTCGATTCCCTTGCTGAAGTTGACCACCTCAGACTTGTTGGGATCGCGCGGCTCGAAGGGCATGCGCAGGACCTCGTTCTCGCCCTGGGTGACAACCATGGTGTACTTCGCAGGCCCGAAGTACTCAATCACTTGGTTCTTCTGCGTCGGGTTGGTGATCGTCAGGAACCCGAACCACTGCTTCTCCGTCTGCTCGATCTTCTCCATGGTGACCGTCAGCTCGCCAAACTGAGGCCCATTTTCCGCCGTCCCACCGCCGGCGCCGCCCCCACAGGCGGTCAGGGCCAGGACCAGTACAAGACTCAGGACCGGGAACAGAAAACGTCTCATGACCGCACCTCTTCTGTCGTGCTTACATTCCTAGGCTGCCCGCGGGCCCTCCACCGGATTCCCGGGGAACCGACTCATGAGCAATACGACATAGACTGCCCTCCTCCTCCTTCTGCTCACCGTCTACTGTCAGCTTTTCCCCGTCAGCATGCAGGATAATCCCCTGGTCACCCATAATTTGTCATTCAACTGACGGAAGGAGGATCCCCCATGAGCGATCAGCGTAATCCCGGGCCACCCCTTCTGCCCGAAGACGAGTTCTGCGCCTGCCAGGCCCCCTCCACCCGCGAGTATGTCAGGGCGGCAGCGACTGGCCTCGGCTCCCTTCTGGCTGGCGCCGGTGCGTGGCTCCTGGTCACCCTGCTCATGCAGCGCGTCTCCGGCGCAGCCTTCGTGTTGATCGGATTGGGGATCGGCTGGGCGGTCCACCGGGCCGCCGGTCGTCACAGGTCACCGGCGCTCGGTTTCGTCGCAGCGGGAAGCAGCCTGTTCGCCTCCCTGCTTGGCTTCGCCCTCCTCTGGCTTCCCGCCCTGGGTCGAGTCCCACTCTCTCGGCGTCTCACCTGGTACGAACTGGTCATGATCGCCCTGGGTGCGCTGGTCGCCTACGGCCAGGCGGCTCCTCGGAAGCGGAGTGGCGGGCTGCAATAATTTGGCACGAAACCAACTGCGCTTCCGTCACGTCCAAGGGTTACAGAACCTGCGGAGGTGAAACCTGGACATGCACGCTCGCCGACTCCTGGTCGCCCTGACCGGCATCTCCCTGACTGCCTCACTTCTCTCAACGCCCGCGGCCACCGCTGCACCCCCGGTTCAGGTCATCCTGAACGGGCAACAACTGCGGCTGGATCCCGCCCCCGTCATTCTCAACGACCGGACGCTCGTCCCCCTGCGTGGCGTCTTTGAAGCTATGGGCGCTGTCCCCCACTGGGATGGTGAAAGCCGGACCGTTCAGGTGACACTCGGAAGTCACTATGTGAAACTCCAGATCGATCGCCGCCTGGCCTGCCTGAATCTGGCCTGCACCAGCGCATCTGTGCTCGATGTCCCCGCGCAGATCATTGAGAACCGTACCTATGTCCCGATCCGCTTCATCTCCACAGCACTGGGGGCCCGTGTCTCCTGGGATGATGCTGCCCGGGCCGTCATCATTGAGACCGATAAGGCGCCCTTCCCCTACACGGCCCCTCTCGCGATCGGCGGCGTCCGAGCCGGCCAGGTGATCACGGGACCGGTCGATCTGAAGGCGACCGGCCTCACGGGCAGCCAGGTCCGCTTCTACCTCATGGACCCATCCACCCGGACGGGGCGCCTGATCGGCGCCGGCGCTGACTCGGGTACTGCCTACACCTTCACCCCCGATCCGACCCAGGCGGGCTCCCGCCTGATCATCGCCGCCGTCAAGGACGAGTCCGGTCAGTACCGCTACTCCGAGCCGGTCTCAGTCCAGGTGGCGCCCACCACGAAGCCGACCCTGACCGGGATCACCGCCGGCAGCACAATCCCCGGCCCCGTCACCTTCAGCCACCAGGTGCAGTTTGCCACCACCCACGTCGTCTACCGGCTGATTGACACGGCCACGGGTCAGACGACCGACCTGGCAACCGTAGGGCCGAACGATCCCTTTACCTGGTACCCGCCTATCTCGGCCAACGGCGCCAAGCAGGTTCAGGTCCTCGCCTACGATCGGGCCGGGACCGAGTATAGGTCCGACCCGGTTGCGGTGACCGTCAACTCCAACTACCGCACCGTCTTCAACGCGATCAAGGAGGGCGACACCCTCACCCGCCCCCTCACCCTGAGCGTGGCGGCCAACTACGAGATCGACTCCGTCCGCTTCCTGCTGGACGGGAAGCTCCTGAGCGCCGAGAACAATCACTGGTGGAAGTTCGGTCCCGAAGCCAATGGGCCGCACACCATGACCGTCGAGGTGAAGGACGCCCGGGGTACCGTCCGGACAGTGGGTCCAATCGCCTTTACGATCAACGCAACCCCCAGCCTCTGGCTGACCGGCGTCGGTCCCAAGCAGGTGGTGACCGGCGAGGTCGCGCTCAAGGCGACGACCAACATGCCAGCCGATCAGATCAAGTTCTTCCTGCGGGAAGGTGGTCAGGATAGGCTCCTCGGCGAGCGGGCCCCCGGCGAGGCGCTCCCGTGGGCGCCATCCTCGGGCGGTCAGAAGACGATCTACGCCCAGGCCTTCCAGGGCGGGAAGTGGGTCCTCTCCACCGAGCCGGTCACCTTCCAGGCTTACCTGGGCACGGTCTACAAGGCACGGCCGATCGTCGAGAAGAGCCAGTTCAAGGGCTTCGCCTCCGCCATGGCGGTGAAGTCCCACGAAGAGACCGGCATGTCGGCGGCGCTGCAAGTGGCGCAGGGGATCCTGGAGACCGGCTGGGGCCAGTACGTCCCGGTGGACAAGTACACGGGCCAGTTCTCCTATAACCTCTTCGGTATGAAGGGGACGGGGACGGCCGGCTCGATCATCTCCACCACCTGGGAGGTCTACAACGGCGTCAGCTACACGGTGGATGACTACTTCCGGGCCTACAACAACGTCCAGGAGAACTGGAGCGACCACAAGGAGTTGCTCCTGACCCGCTCCTGGTATGCCCCCTTCCGGGCGGTCATGACCGATCCGGTCCTGGGTGCCTGGGGCCTGAAGCGGAGCGGCTACGCCACCGACCCCCAGTACCCGATCAAGCTGATCAACCTCATGAAGAGTCAGGGGCTCTTCGAGTTGGATGAGGTGGAACTGTAAGAACGAGGCCCGGCGCACATACGGCGCCGGGCCTCTTCCTATGCAGAGATGCTAGGCCATGGCCGGGATCTTACCGGCCATCTTCCGGCACTCGGCCGCTACTCCTCTAAGGGCAGGACATCGGTGACCCCGATCAAGTCCAGAATCTCCACCAGTTCCTGATCCACGTGCCGAATGCGCACCTTCACGCCAACTGCGTCGGCATCCTCACATAATGACAACAGTGATGCCACGCCGGATGAGTCAATAAAGCGAACCCGGCCAAGGTCTAGTACGATATCGGTTGCCCGCGACAGGATACGGCGGACCTCCGATTCGAACCCCTCTCGTACGGTGAAATCCAGATCACCTTCTACGGAAATGACAACGCTGCTTCCGTCTTGTTGTATGTTCACATCCATACCCCTACTCCACCTCTAAAGGGACAGAATTCAGCCGAATGAGTACGATGGTCCCTTCCTCCCCGGTAGCAAGGCTCATGGCATTTGCCAGCCGGACGATTGTCGGGAAACCGGCGCCAAGGCTCTTTTGATTGGTCGTGTATCCGGTCACCAAGAGGCAGCTTGGCAGTAGATGCAGCGGGATCCCTGGTCCATCGTCCCTCGCCCATATCGATAACCCCGTATGATCCCCATATACGGCCATCCTACCCCTCAGGCCGTATCGCACGGTGTTTGCGGCCAGTTCTGCAAAGGCCAACTCTTGCCACCCCATGCGAGTGGATGACAGCTCCCGTAGTAGTCCACGAAACTCGGCCATGCGTTGGCTCGCCTCGTGCAGGGTACCGGCAGGTCCCTGCAGCAGGAGTTTTCCGGATTTGGGCCGGCCAAGAAGCATCTTGTGTGGAACCAGACGTATTCGCCCACCCGTTAACAGACAAAGCCCCCGAGCATAGCTCCGAATGGCTGCCGCCTGGCTGGGCGGGAAGCCGCATATCAAGGTGCCTGCCTTTCCCAAGGCATGCCCGTGCAGGCAGAAACCTGCTACCATGATCCGAATAGGACCTGGTGCACGCGTGGCCAGGATCGTCGACAACTTGCCGGCAACCGCCGTGACGAGCTCGGGGACTGGAGGAGAGTCTTCGAATCCGGCGCCCTCAGACCCCAGGTGAATCCCATCCCAGACGAATATGGGCGCACCTGGCGAACCCACCAGTTGATCCTGGTCGTATGGCCTACTCATTCCGGTGAAGCAGGCAGAGAGTGGAGTCGTCTGGATGATTCGCTGCGAACGGAGCGATTGCGGACCGGACTGCGTGAAGAAGCTGAGTAGCAGCCAACGGGTCTCGGTGTACCATCAACAGCGCCGTTTTCAGTCGTGTTAAGCCGAACCGCTCTCCCCCGTCACTGACGGCGTCCAGAATGCCGTCGGAGTAGGCTAGCAGTGCCTCTCCCGGCTGAAGACGGAGTTTTTGAATCGTGCTTTTCCCGACCGATCCCTTCATGAGACCCAGAGCGGGTCCCCTCATATGAACCAACTCCTTGACACCATCAGGACCAATCAGGAGGGGCGAGTGGTGCCCACCTGAAAAGACCGACAGTTCGTGGCTGTCCAGTTCGAGACTCATTAACAGAACGGTGGCGAAGGCCCGTTGGGGTCGGAAATCGGCATATACCAGTTCGCTGAACCGCTTCAGATTTGTGGTGCTAAGACGGGAGTTGTGCTGAAAGACTGTCCGGAAGTGGCTGCGTAGAATCGCCATCAATAGTGCGGCAGAGACACCCTTTCCCATGACATCTGCCACAATGACCACGAGCCTGCCGGCGTGAACGAAGTAGTCGAAGTAGTCGCCACCCACTTGCTTGGCTGCCAGGGTCTCCCCGAGAACCCGGTACTCACCTGCCGTCAACGGAGCCCGGGGTACCATGAGAGCCTGCATACCCTTTGCCAGTCTCAGCTCGTTGTCGACATCTCGGATCCGGTTGTTCAGTCTGGTTCGTAGCCATGAGTTATCCAGAATGAGTGCAATCTGGTGGGCTACGAAGGAGAGAACCTCCGCCTGACTGGACTCAAAGGGTTGTCTGAGATATCGCCCGACCACCATGACGCCCAAGCGTCGGTCCCGGAGCCGGATGGGAATCATAAGCACCGATCGAAGACCAAGGTCTCCGAGAACGCTCACGCTCCCGCCCGAATCCTGTTCACGAATGTCATCGATTCGCTTGATCTGGCCACTGTCGTAGACCCGGCGGATGATGGGGTGATCCGTCTGGATCTCATAACGAACCGCCTTCAGCTCCTCGGCCGGAATCTTGTGCCCGCACAGGGGGATAAGGCGAGTCTCGGATGTGTTGTGACCGTAGACAATGGTCGTGCCGGCGTCCATGAGTTGAGAGACACGCTGAGCCACCATGGCCAGGATCTCTTCTGGTGTACTCAACTCCGAGAGTTCGCTTGTGAGCTGATAGAAGGTCTCGAGCTTACGCCGCTCAATGGCAAACTGCCGTCGTTGGTCTGCCTCTGACTCCAGTCTGACCTTCAGATCCAAGTAGCCGACCACCAGTTGAGCCAGCCGGCTCATTTCATCTTGATCCGGCCCTACCCCCCGCTCGGTCGGAGTTGACTCCCGGCCAATCCAGACAGATACCTCCTCGCGAGCGGGCAGCCTCCGTCCTTGTACCCAGAGGTTCCCGCACACAGCCTGCAACAACCCTGCCCTCTCACCTGTGAGCGCAGTACAAGCGAAACCAGGAGCGATGCGGCATTCCGACAGTTGTCGTATGACTTGCCCAGGTCCCTCGCGCCAGATAATATGACCTTGTGGACCGCTAACAAGAATGAAACAGTCTGATACAAAGGGCTGCATCTCTGCGTACGTACTGGCGAGTGCCCGAACCACTATTCCGTACTGCCGAGGAAGATTCAGGATTTCCTCGAGACCGAGTGTCGCTACTTGCATGGACGCCGCTCCTATCTTTCGAAAGCAGGGTGCAAAGTCATGTACAAGAACATCTCGTACACCGCAGCTTACGCAGAGATGACCCGCTACGTTTTGCAGGGGATAGAGGCAGCACAGAGGCGGGAGACGGCGCTGGCGATCCGGGCTTTCGAGCACGCCAGCCAACTGGCTGCGACGAGCAACCTCGGTCCGGAGGCAATCGCCGGCTCCAATCGGAATCTGGCCGGCGCCTACCGAGTGGCTGGTATGCTTACGGACGCCGAACGAGTACTCCGGGAACTGCTGGACCGACCTGATCTGATAGAAGCCGAGCGCCCATTCATCCTGCACGAGCTGGGTGCGATTCTGTCTCAGGTTGGTGGGCCGGAGGCTGCCGATCTGCTCAATAAGGCCCTCTCCCTTTACGAGGAGCGGCAGGACATTCTGCTCTGTGCCCTGGATCTGGCGGAGTACCAACTGAACAGGGCCGACTATGACAGTGGGTACGCTCTGCTGTCTGCACAGACCCTCCCAGAGGATGCAACGGATTACCCGGAGTGCTTCTGTCATGCCCACTTGACCATGGCACGCTGTGCCCTGGCCCAGGGGCAGGTCGACCGGGCAACGTCTCATCTTGAGACGGCCCACGCCGTACTGTCGATAACGAACGGATCGATTCTGCACGCCCTCTACCTGGCCGTCCAGGCTGAGCGAGAGTATGCGGAGGGCGAGCAGGCGGCCGCCGAGGCTCACGCCATCACCGCCCTGGAGAGCGGGATGACCGAATCGGAGGCGGAGACCGGAGAGGTACTACGAACAATCGCAACCATCTTCCTGAAGATCGCAGACGGAAGAGCGATGTGAGGCAGGCGGGACGAGACTGAGGTCTCGTCCCGCTTCGCGCGCTCATCTCACTTCGGTCCACCATGATCTCCGGGGAGAGGATGGTCCGGAACAACGTCATAGGGGTAACCACCGAGCCACGGCTGGTCAGGGGTTACACCCTGCGCAGGCGTGCCCCAGTCTGCCTGAATATCAGCCGGGCTGACCGGGCTGTTCATCTCCGGCACCCACCAGCGCGGGCCAGCCAGAGCCGTACCGCCGACCAGAAGGAGCGCTAACAACGAAACCAACAGGATTCTTGCACAGCGGCGCATCATTTTACTCACCTCCTCATGCCTACCCCTTTCAACGCACACCCTGCACGGATCATCTCTTCTGCAACAGGTGATTGACTCCACTGGCCAGGTCAGGCACCGCTGCTGCCTGTCGCCCACGCTCGGTAATCCTGATCCTGCCATCACGGTCGGACTGAACGTACGTCCCCCGCGAGTCTGGCTGCAGTCGGTACTGCCACTCCCCGACACGGAGAGTCACCGGTGTGACAGCAAGGTCAATGCGGATCTCTCCACCGACCGAGACCTCCAAGACGGTCTTGTCCGCCTCTGAGGTGACGACAGTTCCAATCTCAATGGCCTGGGCCGACATCACGTTTGAGTTGCGCAACTTAGGGATCTGAACCGATCCAAGCGCTCTCACCGTCGCCAGTTCTGCTCCGGATCCATACACCACCACCTGACCATCGGCGTCGACCTGCGACCAAAGGAGGGTGTGAACGTGAACCGGGCCTTCCGCACTACCTGAACCGAGGGCTTGCCTGACATGCTGGACAGCTGCCGCGAACCCGGCGATCAACTGTGCTACATCGTGAATGTCACTCATTCCCCCTGAATAGACGCGCTGTTCGAGCATGTTCAGGGCCGCCTCCAGGTGCAGTCTGAGATGTTCGATCGTGAGATCGGGTAGGAGCTTGCGCACCTGGCTGATCCCGTGCCGGAGATCTCGGAACCGGTTTTGGGCCAGGAGCAGCATCACCTCGCCGAAGGACTTCGAGCGTGATAGCTCCGCATATCGCGGGTGGCCGATGATCTGGTGGCCATAGTCACTCATCTGCTCCAGGTCAGCCAGCATCCGACTGTACTCGTGGAGCATGGGCGTAAGAACGCGCCGACCAGACCTGGTGATCAGATGGCTGTGCTGAACGGTTCTGTCTACCCGAATACCCTGGCCAGCCTGCAGGACCGAACCCTGGACGGAGCCTTTCACCCAGATCCAGCCACTGGCCTGGACATGACTTCCCTCACCCACGTCGCCCTCAATCATCACATCGCCGATAAACTGGTAGGGGATAGGAGAGTATGTCAGGTGACCACTGATCTCCGTGACAGGGACGACGGCCACATGGAGCAAGTCGGGCTCGACCTCAAACATGATCGGGCGCCCCGGAATTCCGGCCAACACCTCGGTTCCCTCCGGGGTCAACTGTGCTCCCTCACCTGCCACGAGTCGTGGGGAACGCACGGGCCCCGGCTCAAGATTGCGGCCTGTCAGATCGTAACCCCGTTCACCTGGCTCTGGCGGAATCAGCCGGGCGAGTGGCTGGCCGGGCAGAACACGAACACCCAGATCAGCAGGGACTCCTCCCCGGGGGGCCGGCATCAGTGGCTCAACGCGCCCGGACCGGCTGGCGACGACCGGCCGGCCCCGCGCTACTTGCACCCGGGTGGCTCCCTTCTCTTCCAGTGCCATGAGAACAGCAGCGCGGTCGACCCCCGCAACCACCCCCGCGGTTGCCAGCGCCTCCTCGATCTCTTCCGGAGAAGGGTTACGCTGAGAGCCAGGCAGGGCGCAAGCCTGTAATCGAAGCACGTGGGCTGGACCGGTGTCAACCACCCGATATCCCGGAGAGCCCTGCGCGGCCAGGTTCAACCAGGCCCCCATGTTGTCCGGGTCCACCTCCACACTGTATTGGCGAAGTGGCTGACCGGTAGCGCGAGGGGTAACGGTGATGTTCTGCCCTGCCCATACGGATATGGGAGTGGTGACCTGTAACCCATCGATGCTCAGAACAAGATCGTCGCTTGGGACCAGTACGGCCAATAACCCACCACGAGACGGGTTGGTGATCTCAACCTGTCCGTTTCTCACGGACGCAAGTCCGTCCGTCGATGCTGCCGCACCCGCCGTCGTAAGTGCGAGAGCATCACCGGGTGCTCGGGGAGCCGATATCGCGTATTGCGATCCACTGTCGGAAGGGTCAACATGATCCGAGGGGGCGCGATCAGGTGACTTACTCCCACGCCGATCATCGCTGGCAGACAGGCCTGATAGCAGAAGCCAGCCACTCTTGAGCAGCCGAAGCACGGGTGATCTACTCTCTCGCTTCTCGTGCATGTGCCTCACCTCTACCCCTGTTGCAGGTCTCCCATGCCGAACCAGCGGAATGGAGATGTGTAATTCATTGAGAAAGCAAATAGCCCGGCAAGAGCCGGGCTAGAGAATGGCGTCTGCGAGCCACCCCGAATTCCGGCAACCTGGCTACCCTGGCGGAGGACTCCGCTGTAGGCCCATGGCTTTGCGTCCCCGAGTTTCCCCGGGTTTGCCCTGAGACAGAATGCTTCCGTAAAACGAAGGGAGGTGGTCCAACCAATTTAGATGTCCGTAAAATGTTCGTCGTAGTAATACTTGTGCCCTAATTATAGCCGACGCAATCCAGGGGACTCAAGTACACATTAAGTCTGTTTGATACGTTTGTCTATGAGTACTGGGAATCATTCCGAAGATGTTACGACAGTATTACCGACATCTCCCTAGTGTCCATGCCGATGCAGGTGCTCCTCATCCGGGTCAGTTCCCCGGTCATCGCCGGGGAGGCTCAACTGTGACGGCGATCAGGCAGATGTCGTCTGATGCACTCAGGATCTTGTCCCGTTCCATCATGATCCCGGCCATTAGCTCATCGCTGTCGCGACGCCCGTGCGCCAGCAGTGATCGCTTCAGTTCCTCGATAGCCTTTCTGGGAGACTTTCCCGGCTCCGAGAGGAGACCATCCGTGTAGAGGAGAATGCGAGCCGGGCGCTCAAATGGAACCACCCGCGCTTCAACCGGGGCCTCGACGCTCAAGCCAATGGGGATTGTCGTCCGGTCCAGCGTCAGCACGGACCCGTCTGGTTGCAGGAGCAACCCGGGGGGGTGACCTGCATTTGCGTATTCGATAACCCGCGCCCGGAGATCGATCACCAGATACAGGGCGGTCAGGTACATGGGCTTGAATACCAGCATGTGCTTCTTCAGTTCTTGCAGCACCGTCACCGGGTCCACCACCCTGGTGATCAGACCGTGCGTCAGCGAGCGAATCGCCATGCTGACCAGAGCAGCCGAAATGCCATGCCCCATGACATCAACCAGCAGAATGCCGAAGCGATCGGGACCTACCTGGTGCCAGTAGTACATGTCGCCAGAGAGCCCATCGGACGGAACGTACACAGCGTTGATCTGCAGCTCGCGCTGATTGAGCGGTGAGCAGAGCACACCGCGCTGCACCCGCCGGGCGAATGACATATCCTCCGCCCATCGCTTCCGGTGGTGTCGAAGGTCCTCCATAACCCTTTTGCCATGCAGTGCCCGGCGGATTCGCGCACGCAACTCCTCAGCACGCAGAGGATAGCTGACATAGTCCGTGGCGCCTGCCTCGAAGCCTGCCTCCAGTTCTTCGACCCGGGCACTTCCCACCAGGATGACCGGAATCTCCTCGCATTCATGGGCGGCCAACAAGGAGCGCGCAGAGGCAACGCCGTCAGAATTGCTGACGTCCACCAGGATCAGGTCCACGTCCAGCGCTGGACGTGGGCACCGCCTTATGTGCTCGACCACCTGGTCTGGGGAATCGACATACAGACAGTCGCTGAATCCGGAGGCCAGGAGAACTGACTCCAAGGACGGGCGCTGCACAATCCCCGCAGAAATGAGAATACCCATTGAGATCCTCCCTGGTCCGGCCTGATCCAGTGAGGATAGTTCTGCGGGCGATCGGAACTTCCTGCCTCTGTCGTACCAGTAACTCCGACGAAATGCAGGAGATTCCATGCTAGTCAACAGTTTCCGTCTGGGAGCCGCCTGAGGCTGGGGTCACCGTAGCGGCCGGCGCCGATTCCGCCGCTCGGCAGCCAGCAGCCATGCGTGGCTGGCGTACTCGGTCGCGGCCAGCATGATCCCTACGACCAGCGCCCCGGTCAACGTGACGAGCGCTCCCCGAGCCACCTGGCCGGCCAACCAGAGGAAGGCGGTCGCCAGGAGCAGGTCGGTCCCGGTCGCTATGGTGTTGCCCACCACGGGCAGCACAAAGAGGTCCATGACCACCGAGAGCACAGCGATCAGGAGCCCGACCGTCACGACCTGCGTCAGATTTGCGAAGCGCAGCGCCCCGATTACCTGACCGAGCAGGACCACCAACGGACAGATCAGAAAACGGCTGGCGAAGTTGAGGAGCATGCAGAGGGCCTCCTTTCGAATGCCCTTAGTCTGCCCCACTTCACCAGCCGCCACACTCGCCCGCTCCGCATGGCCCATCAGGGCCGCTTACCCATCTCCTGCAGGACCTTGTACGCCCGGTCGGGAAAGTCGGTCATGACCCCATCAGCCCCGAGAGCGTACAGCCGGCGGATCTCATCTTCCTCGTTGATGGTCCAATAATGCACCTTCATGCCCAGCCGGTGGGCCAGATTGATGAACCGCTCTGTATCAAACCGGACGGTGATTGGGCCCGCACGCTGGGCCACCGGCACCTGGAAGGCGTCGTACTCCGGATTGTACAGCCGGTCCAACCGGGTCAGGTAGAGGGCGACAAAGCTGTACATGTGGTTGACCGGCGGGGCCGTGGCCACCCGCTCCCCCGCCAGTTCCTTCCACCGCTTCATGGGATCACCGTGAAAGGAGACGACCAGCACCCGATCCTCCGCATTGTGCCGCTGCACCAACTCCCAGACCCGCTCCTCCATGGGCGGGTCCTCCTGCTTCAGCTCAATGTTGACCGGCACCTCGGGGAAGGCCTGAAACACCTCTTCCAGGGTGGGAATGGTGACACCTTTTCCGCGATAGGGGAAGGTCTTGCCGCCGTCCGGGGTGAAGTCATACCCATAGTCATACTGTCGCAACTCATCCAGCGTCATGCTCTTAATCTGGCCTGAGCCGTTGGACATGCGGTCGATGGTCTCATCGTGGCTGACCACGACGATGTTGTCCCGGGTCAGGTGCACATCGATCTCCAGGATGTCCGAACCCATTCGCATGGCCTCCTGGAAGGCCTCCATGGTGTTGGTGGGCGCATGGCCCGACGCCCCCTGATGGGCCATGATCACAGGTGTCTTGCGCAGGAACTCTCTCTCCGGCCGGGGCTCGATGGAAAGGGCTCGGATCGTACCGAGCATCAGCAAGACCACGACCAGCAATCCCACCACCACCGAGCGGCCGCTCCCCCCAGAGCCCGCTCTCCCCTTTGTTGCAGACAACATGATCCCTCCTGCCGCGTGGATTCGCTACCAGCCCGATATTCTCCTCGCGCCGAAAGGAGTGGCCCTCGTGACGAATGCCGATCGGGAGCGCTGGAACCAGCGCTACGCCGCCGGTGAGTACGACCTCACCCCCAATCAGCGAATGGTGGCCCACCTATCGGGGCGGATCACACCTGGCATGACCGTTCTGGATCTCGCCTGCGGGGCCGGCCGGAACAGCCTCTGGCTGGCGCAGCAGGGCGCTGCCGTGCAGGGGTGGGACATCAGCGACGAGGCCCTGGACCGGCTCTGGGCCGAGGCGGACCGGCAGGGGCTCAGATCCATTGCGACCCGTGAGGTCGACCTGGACGAGGCCGAGCTCCCGGCGGAGGCCTTTGACCTGGTCCTTGCCACCCACTTCCTCCATCGCCCCCTGCTGCTTCCCATGCTCCATGCGCTCCGTCCGGGCGGGCTGCTCTTCCTGGACATCTTCCTCGACTCCGAGAAGCGGAGCCAGGTCAATCCCGCCCACAAGCTACACCCCGGCGAACTGGCCGGGGTCTACACCGGCGCAGCCGAGATTCTCTCTCTTCATGAGGATCTCCCCGACGGCCGGGCGGTCATGCTGGCCCGGCGACCGTAGAGCATCCGCAGGTGCCGCTACGTCAGCAGGGACCAGAAGAACTGGAGGGCGACCGCCCACATGACAAGGGCCGAAAACCGGTTCAGCCGCCGGCGCAGTCGCACCCCGGAGGCCGCCAGCCCCAGGAGATAGCCCGCTGTGGCCAGGGCGAAGAACCAGAGCCAGGATACGGTCACGCAAGTGAGCGCAAAGGCCAGCCTGACAGATCCGCTGTACTGCAGCGAATTGGTCCCGATCACCGCAACGGTGTCCAGGATCGCATGGGGGTTGAGCAGCGAGACCGATGCCGCAAAGGCGATCTGCCGCCTGGCCGGCCAGCGCTCCCCGGCCGACTCCTCCACGGCCACCTCCGAGCGCCAGGTAGCCCAGCCCATGTAGGCGAGAAAGAGGACGCCGATCCAGGAGAGGGCCGCCTCGAACCAGGGGATCGTCAGCACCACCAGCGAGAGGCCGGAGACGGCCACCGTGATCAGCAGCGTGTCGCTGACCGCAGCGGTCAGTACGGCGGGGAGCGCTCCCACCCAGCGGCGGTGGAGCGCTCCCTGTGTCATGACGAAGGTATTCTGTGCGCCCAGTGGCAGAATCAGACCGAAAGCGAGCAGGAAACCATGCAGAATGGCAGCAGCCAAGCGTTACGCCTCCACCCGGATCACATTCTCCACAGCGTGGACCGTGTCGGGCATCTCCTGTAGCCGGCGGACGACGGCCATCATGTTGGCGTGCTTCACCGTGTGGGTCACCATGACCAGTTCGGCCTCGTCAGAGTTGTCCTCGTAATCAGGGCCGCCGGTGCCTTGCAGCACCTGGGAGAGCGAGACCGACTCGTCGCCGAAGACCTCAGCAATGCGGGCCAGGCCACCCACCTTGTCCGGGCAGCGTAGCCGCAGGTAGTAGCGGCTGGTCGTCTCCTCGATCGGCAGCACCTGCTTGTGGAAGAGGCAGGTGCAGGCGTCGCCCGCCCGACGGCCCGGGGTCCGCTTGGAGAGAGCGGCGGCGATCAGATCCGACACGACGGCCGATGCGGTCGGGCCAGCCCCGGCGCCCCGCCCGTAGAACATGGTCTCACCCACCGGATCACCCACCGCAAAGATGGCGTTCAGCGAGCCCGAGACCGCTGCCAGCGGGTGGTCCTTCGAGATAAAGGCCGGATGGACCCGGGCCTCAATGGCTCCGTCCACATCTTTGCCGATGCCCAGCAGCTTGACCACCCAGCCGAACTGCTTGCCGTACTCAATATCGATCGGGGTGATCTTTGTGATCCCTTCGGTGTGGACCTTGTCCGGCGTAACCCGGGACATGAAGGCAATGGAGGAGAGGATCGCCAGCTTTCGGGCGGCGTCAAACCCCTGCACGTCGGCGGTGGGATCGGGCTCGGCGTAGCCCAGTTCCTGCGCCTCACGCAGCGCCTCCTCGTAGGGGGCGCCTTGCTGGGTCATCTGCGTGAGAATGTAGTTGGTCGTGCCGTTTACAATGCCCATGACCTTCTGCATCCGGTTGGCGGCCAGGGACTCCTTCATGGGGCGAATGACGGGAATGCCGCCGCCGACGGAGGCCTCGAAATAGAGTTCAGCGTCGCCGATGTCACCGGCCGCGTAAAGCTCCTTGCCGTGGGCCGAGACGACGTCCTTGTTGGCGGTAACCACCGTCTTGCCCCACTTGAGCGCCTCGATCATGTAGGAACGGGCCGGCTCCACACCGCCCATCAACTCGACCACGATCTTGATGGTCGGGTCCTTCAGGATATCGTTAATGTCGGTGGTCAGTGGCAGGTCCTCCATGCCCGGGCGGGGCTTGGAGGCATCCCGGACCAGCACCTTTGCCAGTTCCAGGTTCAGGCCGGTCTTCATGTGAATGATGTTCCAGTTCTCCTTGAGCAGCTTCATGACACCGGTGCCGACCGTCCCGAGGCCCAGCACCGCGAACCGCATCGTCTGTTTCTCGATCATCGCTATCCCTCCTGGTGCGTACGCCGACCGGCTTACAGAGCGGCCTGGCGGTATTCTTTCCAAACAGCAAACCCGAGGCGACGGTAGAAATCAATGTGATCGGTCCAATCGATCGCCGCTCGGGTGATCCCCCTCCGCTGAAGCTCCTGAATCCCTATCGCGACGATGGCTAACCCGAGGCCCCGGCCCCGGACCCGGTCGCTGACACCGAGAGGCCCTGCCCCACCGAACCGCTCCCCGGGGAACAGGTCGGCCCAGTAGATGCTTGGCCCCATCCACCTGGATTCGGGGGTGTGAATGTGGCAGAAACCCTCCACGGAACCATCGACAAACAGGCCGATGTAGTCCGCTGGATCGCCATCATCATAAAGGAATTTCGCATACTCATACTGCCACCGGCCCGGGAAATGCAGGCGGAAGAACTCGGCCATGAGCCAGGTCTCGTCCCTCTGAAGCGGGCGGATCTCGACTGACTCCCGCGCCAGGGTCTGTACCACAGCCGGGGGCAGGTCGTAGGTGGTCAGGTCGCCGATCAGGTCGACGTGGCTCTCGTTCTCGATGGTCGCTCCCTGCCGGGCGAAGAAGGCGAGGGCCCCCGGGTCATCGGCCGGGATCCCGGGGAAGAGGTGGAACGGATCCTGTCCCAGCAGAATCTGGACGGGGCTGTGCTGCCGAAGCCTTTGGGCGGCCTCCTGAAGCAGAGCGGTGCCAATACCCCGCCGGCGATACGCCGGGTGGACGATCAGGCTGTTGATATGCCCGGTGCGGGGCAACGGCAGTCCCATGAACTCCCGGTTCAGCTTGACTGCGACCATGCCGGCCAGGCAGTCATGCTCCAGGGCCACGAAGGAGGCCTCGGGCAGGAGGTTCAGGTCCTGAAAGAGGTTCCGCTCCAGCAAGGCGGAGCGTATGGGGAACCGGTCGCCCAGGGCGGCATTCCACAGTTCCGCCAGGGCCGCAGGTGTGAACTCGGTCAACGGGACAAGCGGCATAGGCGAACCCCCCAGTGGGACGAATAGAAAGAGATTCGGCTTCCTGCCTTCTCTTCCTTCTGATCACTTATGAAAGGATCCTGAATGGATGCAATAACCGTAGGAAGTTGACATATCGAACGGGAAGATAGACGTAATTGGGATGAGTCCTGAGACTCCGGGCGAAGCGATAAGGAGACGAAGCGAATGAACTACCGTGCCCTGTACGAGCATGCCCTGGATCATCTCAGGGCGACCGATCCCACGCCAGCGGAGACCCTGGAGCGGTGGCGCGGCGAGACCCCGGCCAGCCGGACCGACGGGGATCTCTTCATGGAGTACGGCTGGGTGGTCATCTCCTGTGGCATGACCGCCCACGTGACGAGCAAGCTCTGGCCCCGTATGAGCGAGGCCTTCTGCCAGTGGGACCCGGCCCCGGTCGCCGCCCGCCCGGTCGATGCGCGCACCGCCGCTCTGGCGGTCCTGAAGAACCCCCGGAAGATCAATGCGATCATTGACTTTGCCGATGACCTGGTCCGGGAGCCCGGGCTCATGGCCCGACTGGCCGCCAAGCCGGCCAAGGAGGTCCTGGCCTGGCTCCAGACTCTGCCCTGGGTCGGCGAGACCAGCCGGTTCCACCTGGCCCGGAACATCGGGTGGGATGTGGTCGTGCGCACCGGCCCGGTCCCCCGGCTGGCGGCCTACCTGCTGACCACGCCGCAGGAGTTGGTGGAGACCACCGCCCGGGAGGTGGGCGAGCGGGTTCGGACGGTGGATCTGGTCCTCTGGAACTGGGGGCATGCCGTGGGCGATGCGCACATGAAGGAGATGGCCTCGCTCTTCCGGCTGATGTGAGGGGGCGTGCGAAATTGTGCGGATGGGTGAGGAAATGTGCGGGTGCGTGCGGAGCTGTGCGGATGGGTGAGGAATTGTGCGGACGGGTGAGGAATTGTGCGGATGGGTGAGGAATTGTGCGGACGGGTGAGGAACTGTGCGGATGGGTGAGGAACTGTGCGGACGGATGAGGAATCGTGCGGGCGTGTGAGGAACTGTGCGCAAACGATGGGGCCGTCCCACCAGCAGAATGATCTGCTTGGGACGGCCCCCTTTCGGTTGGATCAGTCGGTCACGCTTTCAGGAACGCCTTGACCGCATCCAGGTTGTCCACCCGCTCTGCATCCTCCGGCAGGGCTTCATCCACATCTTCGGCCCAGGCTTCATCGACATGGGACTGGTCCAGCAGGGCGATGATCCCCCGGTCCTCGGCGGACCGGATCAGCCGGCCGACGCCCTGCTTCAGCTTGATCAGCATCTCCGGCAGGTCCACGGCCCCGAAGGGCTCCGCCCCGGCCAGATCGGCCTGGTGCCTGCGCTCCCGGATCAGCGGGTCGTGCTCGGGGAAGGGGAACTGCGGAATGATCACGCAGGAGAGCGCCTCGCCCGGCACATCGACCCCCTCCCAGAAGTGAGCGCCGATGAGAACGGAACTGATCTCCTCGCGGAAGCGCTCCAGTTGGGCACCCCGGTCGCCCTCCCCCTCGAACATGACGGGCCAGGGCAGGCTGTGTCCAGCCAGCGCTTGCTTCCACTGGCGAACATCGGCCATGGAGCGGAGCAGGATCAGCGCCCGTCCGCCGGTAGCCTGCATGATGCGCACGGCCTCATCCACCGGGTCGACCGGACCTTGGGGCGCATAGATCAGCGCCTGCTGTCCCAGGTCGAAGGGGACGCCCACCTTCGCCTTGTCGTATTGGATCAGTCCCAGCACCCGGGCCTGGTACTCCGGCTCCAGGGTGGCCGAGGAGAAGATGACAGGCATCTTTTCCTTCAAGTGATCTCTGGCAAAGAGCGACTTGGGCTTGCGGGGGACGACCCAAAGGTCATCACCCTCCACCCAGACGACGGAATCTTCCCGCTGGAATAGGCGCAGGGCGGCGCGGATCTCATCGATCCGGCCCTGGTAGGCCTTCAGCTCGCCCTCGACGGCCAGCCCCTCGCTCATCGCCTCCTCGGTCACCAGCTCGGTCTGGATATCATCCAGCGCCTTGTCGAGCTTGCGGGTGGCCTGCATGAGCGCATCTACCCGGTCCACGTCACGCTTCCCCTCGCCGGGGTGGGTGTGGGCCTGGAGGCCGCGGAAGAAGTTGCCGCTCATACGGACGGCGAGGTCCACCCGCCGGGCCACGCCCTCCCGTTCGGCCAGATGCTCGAGCCGCTCCAGCGTACGCTTCAGCCGCTTGCCGGCCAGCGACCAGCCCTGTACGCGCTGCCAGGTCTCGGGCAGGTAGTGGCCCTCATCAAAAATGGCGGCTGCGTAGGCGGGCAGGATCGGCAATTGGTTTCCCTCCAGCCGGTCGGTCCGGGTCAGGAGGTCCTGGCTGAAGAGCCGGTGGTCACAGACGACCAGGTCGACCGCCGCCCGATGATGCCGCCGGGCCGCCATAACATGGCAGTGGCCCCGCTTCGGACAGGTGTCGCAGGCCAGGGTCGGGTCCCAGGCGACCCGCTCCCAGAGATCATCGGCCACGCCGGGGACCTCGGCCCGGGCGCCGGTCCCGGTGCGCTGGGCCCAGTGGTGCAGATCCTCCCAGCCTTCGGGCTCGGGCTCGAAGAGGAAGTTGGTGCGCTCCAGCTTCACCTCGCAGAGGTACTCCGCCGGGTCGCCCGCCACCCGCACATCGATATCAAGGTTGAGCAGGCGGGAGAGCGTCTGAATATCCCCCTCCGGGCTGACCAGTTGGGCCTTCAGCACGCTGGACGCGCTGGCTACAACCACCGGCTGCCCGGTCATGCGGGCATGGCAGACCGCCGGGAGCAGGTAGGCGAAGGTCTTGCCCGTCCCCGGACCCGCTTCGGCCATGAGCGTCTTGCCTTCGGTCAGCGCCCGGGCCATGCGGAAGGCCGTGTAGATCTGCTCCTCGCGAACCTCGTAGCCGTGCTCGGGAAGCACGTCGTAGAATACGTCGCTGAGCCAGTCGTTCAGCTTCTGCTTGTACTCTGTCTGGTTCTTGGCCTCAAAGGGCAGCCGCGTCCAGCGTATCTGCACCGGGACCCCTCCTGGTTTCACTCTCGATAAATTCCAGAATACTACATGAGTGGGGAAATGGAAAGGGCGCCCGCGCAGAATCGTCATTACGTGTCGAACTTGCATAGGCTGGGGCCAGAAGGAGGAGTGCTTGTGAACATACAGTCGGTGACCCCCACGACTACGGCCACAGCCCTGACCCCGGCCACTGCCGCGGGAACGCAGTGTTTCGTGGGTTTCGTGGTGGTGACTCCTACGGCCGGGATCGGCGCCACCAACGGCTTTCTCATCGTGCAGAACACGGTGATCCCCATTCGGCAGGTGCCGGGACCAACCAGTACAGGTGCGTCCCTGAACACCCTGAACTTCCAGACCGCCCTGATCTGTGGCAACTTCGTCCAGGACACGACCGGGGTTGTGCTGAATGTCACCTTCGCCCTGGGCCTGGGTGGCCTGGGTGGCCTGGGTGGCCTGGGTGGCCTGGGTGGCCTGGGCGGGCTCGGCGGCCTCGGCGGGGCGATATAGCCAAACCCACGACAACGCCCTGCCTGATCATGACGTCAGGCAGGGCCTTCGCTACGGCAGATCATCCATCTCTAGCTTACCCCGAAGCGACTCCACTCGTATTGCGATCCTGCTCGCATCATTCCCGGCAAGCAACTCCTCGGTCAGCGCCTCGCGAACAAGCCTCAGATCGTGCGCAACAGCGCGCAGTACGGACTCTTCCTCGCCGCCCCATCCGCGCTGTTCCATGGCGTACCGATTGGCCTTCAACAGGTCTGCGTAATGCCGGAGACTGGTGCCGAACCCCATGGCTCCCACCTCTGTCTCTCCGGTGATGCCTCTCCTGTCGAGGGAGAGACTGTAGGCCCGCTCCGCAACCTCAGCCCGTTCCAGTTGGGCCTGGGCCTCGGAGAGCTCTTGCGTGGCCGTATAGATCTCACCCTTCTCCGCCAGTTCCAGCGCTCGGGTCAAGTGGTCGTGCGCTGTGTGGAGGGAGGATGCGATCCAGCCAGCCTGAAGGCGGACACTTCTGTCACGATACCGCCGCAGTTGAGCGTTCTGGTAGGCCAGACCGGCAACCACGAGAACGGAGAGAACGAGAGCCCAGATCCCGATCCTTTGCTTCAACAGATCACACCCCCACAGGAGCCCTGCCCGACCTCATAGCGCATGAGCGGCAGGAGCCGCCCCGGAATGACCGTCGACTCCACCTCACCCACCCGGCGGGCCCCCATCGCCCGGTAGAACCCTTCCGCATACGGGTCAGAGTCGATCCGAATCGCCCGGTACCCCCGCTGCCGTGCGATGGCCACCGCATCCTCCCAGAGCCGTCGACCACACCCGGTCCCCTTGACGGTCGGGGCGACGAAGAGGAAGGAAAGCTGCGCCTCGGGACCCTCTCCCTCCAGCAGGGAGAAGCCCAGCACCCGCCCCTCATCCTCCAGCACCCGTGCACCGGCCACCTGAGCCGGACGAAGCGTCAGGTCCGCCGCACAGGCCTGCAGGAAGGCATCGTCATAGCCCCAGCTCCCCTTGGACCAGAGCGCCAGACGGCTGAGCAGCGGCCCCTCGCTCGGAAAGGCAGGCCGAATCTGATCGGCGGGAGCGGGTTCAAGCAGGCCAAGGTGGTCGCAGCAGTTCTGCCGCACCACCTCCCAGTGCCCGCGACTCAGGCGGAAGGAGTGCAGGCTGGTCTCCGACGCCGGGAAGCCCTTCAGCCGGTTCGACCACGGCACAGATGCGACCATGGCCGTAATGATCCGGATCACACCCCCATGGGTCACGACCATCACCCGGGGGCCGATCCCGCCGGTCTGGACCTGCCGGAAGAGGTACTCCATCGCCTTGAGCACCCGCTCCTGGAAGGAGCCCGGGCTCTCCCCGCCCCCGGGGTAGGGCTGATCCATCTCCAGGGTTCCGAAGAAGAGGCCGGGGTACCGCTGCCGTACCACCGGCTCCGGCATACCCGCCAGCGAGCCATTGTTCGCCTCCCGCCAGTCGGGCGTGAGCAGAAGCGGCAACCCCAGGGCCGGCGCCAGGATCTCCGCCGTCTCCCGGGCGCGGGGCAGGTCGCTGGCCAGCAGGGTATCGACCGAGAAGCCCTCTCGCTGAATCCATTCCGCCAGGGCCGAGGCCTGCCGGCGCCCCAGAGCCGTCAACCCGAACTGCGCCCACCCACCTCGGTAGCCAACGGCGTCGTTACCATGGCGCACCAGGTGTAACTCCATGGGTAGATCTCCCATCTGGAAAATGGAGCCCGACCGCGAACTCAGGCCGGGCTCCATCCGTGTATAAGGTTAGTACTTCTCGCTTACCGCCTTCGCCTGGGTGAAGAGCAGCAGGTAGTCACGGCCACCCGCCTTGGAATCGGTGCCGCTCATGTTGAAGCCGCCGAAGGGGTGGACATCTACCAGGGCGCCGGTCGACTTCCGGTTGAAGTAGAGGTTGCCCACGAAGTAGTGCTCCCGGGCGTACTCCAGGTGCAACCGGTTCCGGGAGAAGACCGAGCCGGTCAGGCCGTACTCCGTATCGTTGGCAATGCGGATCGCATCCTCATAATCCTTCGCCTTGTGAATGGCGAGGACCGGCCCGAAGATCTCCTCCTGACCGATGCGGGCATGCGGATCGACATCGGCAATGATCGTCGGTTCGATAAAGTAGCCACCGGTCTCCGCCGCTACGGCAGAAGGGCCGCCGCCCAGGAGGAGCTTGCCCTCCTTCTTGCCGATCTCGATATACTCCAGGATCGAGCTGTAGGCGTTCTTGTCCGCCACCGGCCCCTGGTGGATCATCGGGTTGCGCGGATCGCCCTGCAGCAGCTTCTTCGTCTTCTCCACAATCAGGTCCACGGTGGAATCGTAGACATCCTCGTGGATGATCGCCTTGGAGCAGGCCGAGCACTTCTGCCCCTGGAAGCCGAAGGCCGAAGCCACAATGGCCGATGCGGCCTCATCCACATCGGTCTCCTTATCGACGACGATGCAGTCCTTGCCACCCATTTCGGCCACGACCCGCTTGATCCACTTCTGGCCGGGCGCCAGCTTGGCGGCGACCTCGTTGATCCGCAGGCCGACCTCCTTGGAGCCGGTGAAGGCGATGAACCGGGTCTGCGGATGACCGACCAGGTAGTCGCCCACCGAGCCGCCGGGACCGGGCAGGAAGTTGAGGACGCCGGGCGGCAGGCCGGCATCTTCCATGATCTCAGCGAACATGGCCGCGATCACCGGGGTGATCGAAGCCGGCTTCAGCAAGACGGCGTTGCCCGCCACGATCGCAGCCGAAGTCATACCGACCATGATCGCGTTTGGGAAGTTCCAGGGCGGGATCACGAGACCAACACCCAGGGGGATGTAGTACACCTCGTTGTCCTCGCCGCTGATCCGGGTGAGCGGCTGGGTCTCGGAGAGCCGCATCATCTCCCGGGCGTAGAACTCGAGGAAATCGATCGCCTCCGCGGTGTCGCCATCGGCCTCGGGCCAGCTCTTGCCGATCTCGACGACCATGGTGGCGGAGAACTCGTGCTTCCGCTTCCGCATGATCGATGCCGCCCGCAGCAGCACCCGGGCCCGGGCCTTCGGGTCGACGTGGCTCCACTGGGCAAAGGCGGCCTGGGCGGCTGCCATGGCCTTATCGGCCAGCTCCTTGGTCGCCTTACCGACATAACCGACCACTTCCGATGGATTCGCCGGGTTGGTGGAGACGATCTTCTCCTCCGTCATGATCCGCTCGCCGCCGATCACCAGCGGGTACTCCTGGCCAAAGCGGCTCTGGACAAGCTCCAGCGCCTGCCGGAACGCCTCTACGTTCTCGCTGCGCGTAAAATCGGTCAGGGCCTCGTTCTTAAACGGAATCACAGCCATTGATAACAACCTCCCACACGGAGTATCCAACATTGAATACTTCTCGCCTTCATCTGGCGCTTCCTGCTTGCCGGCAAACTCCAAGCCCCATCACGAAGTGCTATTCCGCTGATTCATCGATCTTGACCGATTTCGGATTCGGACGCGAACCTGTGCGATATCAACCGGAGTCTTAGCTTGTGGAATCATGAAATTCCTGGTCCATGAAGGGAGGTGAAGGGCATGACCAGCTTGGGTTTCCTGGCAATCGGGGGGATGGGCCTGCTGCTCCTGGTAGGTGGTATCATGTTCGGTTTTCTGGGTGGAGATGGCGACGTGGGCGTCGGCTCGGTTGATGTCGACGTGGACGCCGGCACCGATCTGGATGGGGACGCCCCCGACTCAGGCGCGGCAGCCGGAGTCAGCCTTCTCTCCGTCGCGGGTCTGGGATCCGCGCTCTTTGGCTTCGGCCTCTTCGGCTACCTGGGGGCGCGCCTCGCCTCGCCCGTGCTGATCGGCGTGCCGGTTGGGTTGGTGGGGGCCTACATAACCCTCCGACTCACCGGTTACATTCGGGCGCTGCTGCTCAGGCGGCTGGAGACGGGTAGATCGGCCCGGCAGAGCGAGTTCGCCGCCAAGGTTGCCACGGTGACGATTCCGATTCCCCCCGGCGACTCGGGGAGCGGCCAGGTGAGGCTCGTCCTCCACGGAAACCCGGTCTACGCCTCGGCCCGGACCCATGAGGACCGCGAGATCTGCAACGGGGCGCAGGTCGTGGTTATGGATCAGGTACAAGGGGTCTGCTATGTGGAGCGATTGGAAGAGGAGGGCGTACGGTAAATGGTTGATATCCTAATCGTCGTTGGTGGTCTGGTGGGGTTCCTGCTTCTGGTGGTCTTGTTCTACGTAAGCCGGCTGAAGATGCCGAAGCCGGGCGAAGCGCTGATCGTCTACGGTAGCGTTGGGAAGGGTGAAGGTGGCGGCCTGAAGATCATCACGGACGGCAGCGCCTTTGTCTGGCCTGGCATTCAGCGCTACACCACCTTCCCGCTGACAGCGATGCCCTTCAATGTGGCAACGGGCGGCATTCGCACGAAGGACGGTATCTATGTACAGATTGAGGCGCCTACCACCCTGAAGGTGGGCGATGTGGAAGAGTCGATCTCGGTCGCTGCCCGCATGTTCGCTGGCAAGAGCACCGATCAGATCGTAGAGGTGGCCCGCAAGACCCTGGAGGGCCATCTGCGGGCGATCTGCGCCAAGATGACGCTGACCGAACTGAACGAGGACCGGAAGCGGCTCCAGCAGGAGATGGAAGAGGTCTCCGCCTCGGACTTCGCCAAAATGGGGCTGCAGATCGTCAACTTCAACATTGAGAAGATCGTCGATGAAGAGGGGATCCTCCTCCTCATGGGCAAGCAACAGGCGGCGGAGCAGAAGGCTTCGACCGATATCGGCATCGCCAATGCGACCCGGGAGTCGGCTCAGCGGGTGGCCGAGGCAAACAAGGCGGCGGAGATCGCCAAGATCACGGCGGCCCAGGCGGTGGCCGATGCCAAGAAGGACCTGGACCTGAAGGAGGCCCGGAACCAGCAGGAGGTCGCAACCGCCAAGGCGGTGACCGACCAGTCCTACGCCTTGCAGGAGCTCGAGGTGAAGCAGCAGTTGATCGAGCGCCAGGCTGCGGTCGATCAGACCAAGACGGAGAAGGATGCCCTCCTGGCCGACAGCCAGCGGGAGCTGACCCGCAAGAAGCTGGTGATCGACGTCGAGGAGCCGGCGCTGGCCGAGAAGCGGAAGCAGCAGATCCTTGCGGAGGCGAAGGTGCTGGAGGCCGAGCAGGCCGGTCGGGCCTTGCTCGTGCGCCGTGAGGCCGAGGGCAGCGCCGAAGCGCTCTACCTGAAGACCACGGCGGCCGCTTCGGCCGAGAAGGCCGAGATCGAGGCCAGCGCCCAGGCTCGGGCCGCCCAGATCGCGGCGCAGGCCCAGGCGGAGGCGGAGAAGATCGAGGGCTCGGCCCGCGCCGAGGTGACCAAGGCGACGGGCGCCGCCGAGGCCGATGCGATCAAGTCGAAGGGCCTCGCAGAGGCCGAGGTCGGCCATGCTCAGGCGAAGGTGGTGCGGGAGAAGGGCTTGGCCGAGGCTGAGGTCGAGCGGAGCCAGGGCGTCGCCAAGGCCGAGGTCGAGAAGGCCATGGCCGAGGCGGTCAAGGCCAAGG
This sequence comes from Symbiobacteriaceae bacterium, assembly GCA_041690255.1. Lineage (GTDB taxonomy): Bacteria > Bacillota > Sulfobacillia > Symbiobacteriales > Symbiobacteriaceae > JAWLHU01. The sequence goes on along the minus strand of JAWLHU010000020.1, from coordinate 8,271 downwards.
GTCTGGCCGAGGCCGATGTCACCCTTGCGACGGCGGAGGCGGTCAAGGCCAAGGGCCTGGCCGAGGCCGAGGCGCTGAAGGCGATCAAGGAGGTCGAGGTCCAGGCCGAGGTCCGGCTCATGCAGGCCATGTCGGAGACCATGACCGAGAACATGGTGAAATACCACCTGGTCCAGAAGATGCCTGAGATCATCGCAGCCTTCGCCGGTGTCTTCCCCAAGATCGACAAGTACACCGTGGTCGATGTGGGCGGCGGCCAGGGGCGTGACGGCATGAACTCCGTCGACCGCTTCGGCCTCTCGGTGGCCCGGGTCTTCGGAACGCTCGTTCCCATGGTGGAGAACCTGACCGGCGTGGAGGTCGGCAAGACCTTCGCCGAGGTGCTGCGGAGCCCGGAAGGCCAGGCCGCCGTGGCCGAGGCGGGCCTGAGCAAGGAGGCTGCCGAGACGCTGGGTGAGGTCATGGAGACTCTCCGCTTCCCCGGCGGCAAGACCGTGACCGTGGCCCAGGTACAGCAGGTGCTGGATGCAAATCCTGAGATGGCCGCCATGGCCCTCTCCCTGCTGGATCGTGACGTCGCGGCGACCGAAGAAGAGTAGGAGTGTGCGAAAGCCGTCGGATCACCTGCTGATCCGGCGGCTTTTCGTACGCGCAACGCTGTATTAAAGCGCCTCGGATATGGACTTCGCCTGCATGAAGAGCGTCAGGTAATCATGCCCGCCCGCCTTCGAATCGGTTCCCGACATTTTGAACCCGCCGAAGGGATGCACCCCCACCAGCGCCCCGGTGCACTTCCGGTTGAAGTAGAGGTTCCCCACCTGGTACTCCCGCCGGGCGTATTCGAGATTCTCCCGGCTACGGGAGTATACCGCCCCGGTCAGCCCGTACTCCGTGTCGTTGGCCATCTCGATCGCGGACCGGAAGTCCGGGGCCCGGTGGAAGGCGAGGACAGGGCCAAAGATCTCCTCCTGGGCGATGCGGGCATGCGGGGCCACATCGGCAAAGATGGTGGGAGCGATAAAGTACCCTCCGGTCTCCTGGGCGAGTGCTGCCGGCCCGCCTCCGGTCATCAGCCTCCCCTCCCCCTTCCCAATTTCGATGTAGTCAAGCACCCGCCTGAAGTACCGCTCCCCAGCCAACGGCCCCAGGCCTGTTTCGAAGGCCCGGGGGTCGCCAACCTTGAGCAGTTGGGTCCGCTCGACCACCTCCGCCAGCACCTGGTCGTAGACCGCCGTGTGGATGATCGCCCGGGAGCAGGCCGAGCACTTCTGCCCGCCAAAGCCAAAGGCCGCCGCGACGATCCCGTTGGCGGCAGCGTCCAGATCAGCGTCTTCATCGACCACGATTGCGTCCTTGCCGCCCATCTCGGCCACGACCCGCTTCAGCCAGCGCTGGCCGGGCTGGACACGGGCCGCCGCCTCGAAGATCCTTACGCCCACATCCCGCGACCCGGTGAACGAGACAAAGCGGGTGCGCTTGTCGCTGACCATCCATTCCCCTATGTCAGCTTCCGGTGAGGGGATATAGTTGACCACTCCGGGTGGCAGGCCGGCCTCTTCAAGGAGTTCCACCAGCCTGTAGGCGATCACCGGGGCCGGGACCGCCGGCTTCAGGAGCACCGTGTTCCCGGTGACGATCGCGGCCGCCGTCATGCCACAGGCGATCGCGAGCGGGAAGTTGAACGGCGGAATCACAGCCCCCACGCCCGTCGGTACGTAGACCAGCTCGTTATCCTCCCCAGGCGTACGGGTGAGCCGGTCCTGCCTGATCAGACGCATCATCTCCCTGGCGTAGAACTCCAGGAAGTCGATCGCCTCAGCGGTATCGGCGTCGGCCTCAGGCCAGGTCTTGCCAACCTCCAGGACGAGCCAGGCCGAGAACTCGTGGCGACGCCTCCTGAGGATTGCCGCTGCCTTTAGCAGGACCCGGGCCCGGGCCATCGGGTCCCAGCGGCTCCAGGTCTCAAAGGCACCCTCTGCCGCCTGCATCGCCTGCTCGAAGTGACTCTGCTCCGCCCTGGCTACCCGCCCGATCATCTCGCTCGGGTTTGCCGGATTGATCGAGTCAAAGCTCTGGTCACCGGTCAAACGGTCCCCGCTGATGATCAGCGGATAGGTGCGTCCCAGTTGGGCACCAGCCTGCTCCAGGGCAGCCTCGAAGGCATGCCGGTTTCGCTCATCTGCAAAGTTCGTAAACGGCTCTGGCCGGAACTCACTCACTGCCAACCTGATTCCCTCCCATCGTTCCTGCTGGTAGTCTGCCCAGCAGTAAGGGCCGCCGACGTCATGCCGGCAGCCCTTCGCTTCCTATGGGAGTTGAATCACACGCTTCATCATGTAGATGATCCAGGCCAGGGAGATGCCAGCGCCCAGCGTAAGGGCCATCGGAGGTCCGAAGTAATCGACCGAGAGGCCCATCGGCCCCTGTCCCAGCGGCATCATCGCCAGAGCAGTGATCGTGTAGGTCGACATGACACGACCGCGCATCTCATCCGCCACGTTTGTCTGGAGCAGTGTATTGATGGTGGTCTGCCAGGTCATATTGAAGCCACCGACCATGACCAGCAAGACGAGCGATAGGTAGACATTCTGCGACCAGGCAAAGCTGGCGAGGGAGAGTGTGAAGGCAAACCCCGCCCCTACGAGCATCTTCCCCTTCCAGTGGATGTTGCCCAGAGAGACGATCACCAGCATAAAGATAACGGTCCCCAGAGCCGGGGCCGAACTCAGCAGGCCGGTCAGGCCGACATCGCCGTGGAGCACATCCTTGGCAAAGACGGCGAGAAACTGCTGGTACGGCCGGGCAAAGAACGAGGTGAAGGCGGCCATGGAGATCAGCGCCAGGATCACGGGACTCCGTGCGACAAAGCGCAAGCCCTCGATCAGGTCCTGTACCATCGTTGCCTTCTTCGTGCGCTGGACATGGGGCGGGAAGTCCATGAGGGCCAGGGCGAGAAAGACGGAGCCGAAGGTGGCGGCGTTAATGAAGAAGCAGCCCGCCAGGCCTACTATCGGCACCAATACACCCGTCAACGATGGCCCGAAGAGCGCCGCACCGTTAAAGGCGATCGCGTTGAGCGAGATCGCACTGTGCAGATCCTCCTTGCCGACCAGACTGGGTACCAGTGACTGTCGGGTCGGCTGGTCAAAGGCCTGCGCTGCAGCCGAAAGCGCGGAGAGAAGGATCACGTGCCAGACCTGGACCCAGCCGGTCACGGTGAGTACACCCAAGATGATCGCGTTAATCATCTGTACAGACTGAGTGATATAGAGGATTCGCCGCTTCGGAAATCGGTCGGCCACCGTCCCGCCGATCAGCGAGAGAAAGATGAGCGGAAAGGCCCGGATAAAGCCAATTGCACCCAACCAACCGGCGCTCCCGGAGATCTCGTAGACCAACCACCCCTGAGCGACGGACTGAATCCAGGAGCCGGCGTTGGAGAAGAGGAACCCGAACCAGAAGAGCCGATAGTTTCTGTGTCGCATCACCTGCATGACGCCGCCTGATCCAACTGCCACTGACAAGACCCCTGTCATTTCGTTTGGTACATAGTTTGTACCGTTAAGTATTGGCGAGGGGGAGCGGGATTCCTGCCGTTGGCGAGCGGAAATGGCATCCAGAGGAGTGCGAACAACCTAGCGGCTGTAGGCGATAAAGAGCAGGTCTCGAATCTGGTCACGCAGTTCGGCTGGCTCAGGCACACTTTCCGGTACAGCAATGACGATGAACCAGCCATTGTTGGACCACGTGTAGTAGTAGTTCCCGCCGCTGCGGAACTTGCCGGCACTTCTGTCCCAAGTCCGGCTGTTCATGGACATCGCCTTCGACTCGAACTGCTCTTCCCATTTCCCCCCGAACAGGCGAGCCTGGCGGGCATACTCAAACCGATAGGCCCAGACCTGGACCTGATTCGTGAAGCGTGCGACCGCGCCGTCCTGGAAGCCTGTGGCACGCTGAGGGTCCTCCGATACGCCTTCCGCATGAAGGCCAGCAGCGGTGAGATCCACCGTCACCGCCTCCCGGGCCGAGGTGGAGTCCGCCGGAACCGGATGGACGTCCGGGATATTCCCCACCCGCTTCATGGCGCCTATGGTCCAGATCAGCCCGCCAATCCCGAGCGCCAGCAGTAGGATCAGGGCCACGACGAGCCGTACGGCAGCTCTGACCCGGCGCATTAAGTGCTGCCCGGCGGATGGTGGAGGCGGCGGCGCAGCGACCGGGAGATGAGTCCCGGTCACCTCCTCGAACGCACACCGGCACTCTGAACACCTGCTGACGTGCCGCTCCACCCAGGCTCGAGTCGGCTGGCTGGCGTCGCCCGCTGCATACGGGATCAAGAGGTCTCGTACCAAGTAACAGTCCAGTTCGGGAACCGGCCCTCCCGTTGCCATGCGTCATGCCTCCCCTTGCTTTACGTAGCGGTCCCGGAACCGAACCCGAGCCCGGTGAATGATCAACTTCGTGTTCGGCAACGACCGGCCAAGCACATCGGCAATCTCCTGGTAGGAGAGCCCATCGGCGTCGCGGAGCAGCAGTGCAATCCGCTGCTCCTCAGTCAGGCCCTCCAGAGCCCGGGCAATCAACTGGCGCTGCACAATGGTGCCCTCCGGCCCCTTGTCCGGATCGCTCAGGAGCTCAAGGTCGAGCTCACTGCGCCGGCCACTCTCCCGCTTCTGCCGGGCCAGATGGTTCAGAAACAGCCGGCGGCCTATTGCGCAGATCCAGGTGGCCGGTGACGCGTCCCCTCGATAACCCGCTGCACCGCGAATAGCCCGATAGAAACTCTCCTGCAGCAGGTCCTCCGCCAGATCGGGCGAGCCGCATAGCCGCAATAGGTACAGGTAGACCGTCCGATGATGCAGTTCGTACAACTCTTCGGCGTCAGCGATCAGTCTCAACGGGCTCAAGGGCTCACCTCCCTTGCCGGCTCTCATCTTCATAGACAATCCAACTGCAAGGAAAGTTACAGGCGTCGCGAAAATAGAGTAGGGGCCGCCCTTTCGAGCGACGCCCCCTCGTCAAACCGGACTTGCAGTTTTCCCGCATCCGGCTTCCGCCGGTCGTAGCCCTACAACAGGGAGTGAGTCGTCGTCCCCCGTCGCCGGGGTGCAGATTTCACACCTGCTGGGCTAAAGGGTGAGCAGGGATACCAGCCCTAGATCAGCAAGACGTCTGTTTGGAAGCAAGCTGGAAGCCACTTCGCTCCGGCTTGCTTTCCGTTTCAGGACCATGGATCGGAGTCTCATCCGAATCCACTGGTCCAGCGCCTCAAAGCGTTCCTTCATGTGCCCAAGGCGGTAGTAATTGCCCCATCCCCGGATCACCGGGTTCAGCTCAGCAATTACTTCCGGTAACTGGCGGTGCGTCTGCCGGGGCGTGAGTTGCCTCACCCGGTCCTTGAATTTCGCCAGGGCTCGCTTGCGGGCCACTCGGTGGTGTCCCTTGAACGTGAACCCCAGGAAGTCGAAACATCGTAGAAGCGGGTTATGCGGGTCTTCTCCGGATGGAGCGTCAAACGCAGTTCCCCCTCCGCCATCTGCTTCAGGAGCCCCAACGCTGTCTTCGCCTTGTTCTGGCTCGGACACAGCACCACTAGATCATCTGCATACCTGACGACCTTGTACCCCAGTTTCGTCAGGGCAAGGTCGAGGCTGTGGAGGTGGATGTTCGCCAACAGGGGGGAGATTACGCCCCCCTGCGGCGTCCCCGTGGTCTGGTAGGTCAGGTTGCCGTCGCTCATGACTCCTGCAGTCAGCCACGAACGGATCAGCCCGAGGATGCGCCCGTCGGTGACCCTCTCTTTGACCTTCGCCATCAGCACCTCGTGGTCCAGGGTGTCGAAGTAGGACTTGAAGTCCACATCCACCACCCAGCGAAACCCTTGCTTGCGGTACTCCTCTACACTCGTTACGGCGGTCCGGGTTGAATAGCCCTGCCGGAATCCATGACTGCACGGGAGAAACGCCGCTTCGAAGATCGGGGTCAGTACCCGGACTGTAGCCATCTGCACCACCCGGTCTCCCACGCTGGGAATGCCGAGCGGCCGCTTGGACCCGTCTGCCTTATCGATGTACACCCGCCGGACTGGCGGCGGTTTGTACGTCCCTTCCCGCAGTTGCTGGTGTAGACGTCGTAGGTTGCGCTCCAGATCCTTCTCGAATCGGGCCACGCTCACCTGGTCGACGCCCGCTGCACCCTTGTTTCGCTTCACGGCCATCCCTGCCTCGTACAGGTTCCGCAGATCCCATACCTTGTCAATCAGGCTGTAGTATCGTCTCTCAGGAACCGGTATCACCTTCCCCGGCCCCTGCTCACCAGTCCTTCCGCCGTTCGCTACCAACACACGGCCCTGATTCTTCACGCCGCTCCGTCTGCGTGTTAGCTCTCGCAATCGCTCCTTCCAGGCGGCGCTACTCAGGTCTTGGATACCGTCCCTGCTGACCTCGCCTCGGGGTCTCCGGCTGGGTGGGGTCTCCCCTCTTGGAACGGCCATTACGTTTACGCCCTGTTACCGTGTGCCACTCGCTGACGTGGTCGAACTCGACTCGGCTAGGTGTCCTTCGCTCCCCCTGGTTTTCTCCTCCCGCCCGTCACCGGGGTTCATTGGCCCAGGGATCCACACTAGTACGACACCGTCTGACTTCTCATGGCGCTTCGCTCTGGCTTTCCCTTTGGGGTTATACCGCGGCTACCTGTGACCGTTTGGCCCAGGACCCCATGAGACCTCCCTCGATCATCTACGTAGCTGTTCCGCTCCATCCCGACTCTAATCACGTCCGTGTCCTCCGTATGGCTCAGCTCGCTACTTACCATCGGATGCTCGTTCGAGCAGGCTTCCCCGTTGCACTGGCGGGTCGCCGATCCACAGCCGCCACCTCGAGTTCGCTTACGCTTCAGGCTGGAGCTTTGCCGCAGGCCCTTCAGATTCCCAGTCACCCGGGACACCCTGCCATCCGCGCCTCCCGGCATGCGGACTCTTCTTAGGCTACAGTCCCCGTCTACGAGCTTGGGGACAGGGGAGACTTGAACTCCCTAGTTACGTAGACTGCGAGGCGTACAATGCAAAACGCCAGCGGACATTCCGCTGGCGTTTTCACTCTGGTCGGGGTGACAGGATTTGAACCTGCGACCTCACGGTCCCGAACCGTGCGCTCTACCAAGCTGAGCCACACCCCGGTGGTCGGGCTGGCGGGATTTGAACCCACGACCTCTTCCACCCCAAGGAAGCGCGCTACCAAGCTGCGCTACAGCCCGAAAGGAACCGGAACTGGTGGAGCTGAGGGGAATCGAACCCCTGACCTCTTGAATGCCATTCAAGCGCTCTCCCAACTGAGCTACAGCCCCATATGGGCAGACTGACCGGAGTTGAACCGGCGACCTCCAGAGCCACAATCTGGCGCTCTAACCAACTGAGCTACAGCCTGCGTGAAACGTGGCAGGGGCAGTAGGACTTGAACCCACAACCTACGGTTTTGGAGACCGTTGCTCTACCAATTGAGCTATACCCCTATTTGCGAGGTGGAGAGTTGGGGATCTCCACCTCGGTCTGGCGCGCCCGGCAGGATTTGAACCTACGACCTCTTGCTCCGGAGGCAAGCGCTCTATCCCCTGAGCTACGGGCGCATCTTATGAAGTTGGTCCTGAGTTGGTCGCCATGCAGACGACCAACTCAGATCTGGCGCGCCGGGCAGGATTCGAACCTACGACCACCTGATTCGTAGTCAGGTACTCTATCCACTGAGCTACCGGCGCAGTAGGTAGCGAGCAGGACTCGCTACCGCTGGAGCTGATGACCGGGATCGAACCGGTGACCTCGTCCTTACCAAGGACGTGCTCTACCTACTGAGCTACATCAGCGATTGTGGAGCTTGCGCTCCACTGTGGTGCAGATGGGGAGACTCGAACTCCCACCGGGAGTGGTTACCCGACACGGTCCTGAGCCGTGCGCGTCTGCCAATTCCGCCACATCTGCAAGAGGCGCGTCAACCGATATGGTCAACGCTTTGGTGTCGGAGGCGGGACTTGAACCCGCACGGTTGCCCATACGCCCCTCAAACGTACGCGTCTGCCAATTCCGCCACTCCGACAATATGGTGACCCCATGGGGATTCGAACCCCAGTTTGCGCCGTGAGAGGGCGCCGTCCTAGGCCTCTAGACGATGGGGCCGGTACCTGGTTGGGGATCTAGGATTCGAACCTAGACTAGCTGATCCAGAGTCAGCCGGGCTACCGTTACCCCAATCCCCAGTGTGAACCCGAGCCGAAGCTCGG
>JAWLHU010000019.1:0-128585 GCA_041690255.1 Symbiobacteriaceae bacterium | reverse complement strand
AGGCTGGGAGTGGAAGTGCAGTAATGCATGGAGCGGACCAGTACTAATCGGCCGAGGGCTTGATTTCCACACGAGACACGTGAGACACTTTGCTTCACACACCACTGTACAGTTTTGAGGGTTCCAACCTCATGCTTTTGAGCGGCTATGCCGAAGGGGATCACCCGTTCCCATTCCGAACACGAAAGTTAAGCCCTTCAGGGCCGATGGTACTCCGCAAGGGGGAGAGTAGGTCGCCGCTTCAACTATTTGGACCGCCACAATTGTGGCGGTCCGTTTTTATTTTGGCCGGACTGCGGATGAAGTCCGCATGCATCCTGAGGTGACTCAGTAGGAATTGACCTTTCGCACTCCGAAGTTTACACCACCAAACATGGGGAGGACAACGGCATGCGGATCTTCATCTCCGTCGACATGGAGGGCATTACCGGGGTAGCAATCGGCCGACACTGCAACCCCGCTGAACCGGAGTACCAGCGGTTCCGCAAGCTCATGACCCGCGACGTTAACGCAGCGATTGAGGGTGCGGCCAGTGCCGGGGCAACAGAGTTCCTGGTGGTGGACTCGCACGGTCCTATGACCAACATACTGATCGAGGATCTCGACCCCCGGGCCGAGTTGGTGAGCGGCTCCAACAAGCACTTCTGCCAGATGGAAGGGATCGACGGCGGATTTGATGCAGCCTTTTTCATTGGGTACCACGCTCGCGAGGGCGGAGGCGATGGCGTCATCAACCACACATTGATGGGCGTGGCGGTCACCCAGTTACGCTGCAACGGCAAGGAGATCGGGGAGACCGGGCTGAACGCCGGTCTGGCGGGCTTCTATGGTGTCCCTGTCGCTCTGATCTCGGGTGATGATGTCGTGGCCGAGGAGGCTCGCTCCTTACTTGGGGATGTGGAGACAGCCGTGGTGAAGCAGGCGATCGACCGGCACACAGCCAGGCTGCTCTCGGTGCAGAATGCCCAGGCGAGCATTCGGGATCGGGCTGCTGAGGCCGTCCGTCGCCTCCATACAGGTGCGTTCAAGCCCTACACGGTGCCCGGGCCGATCACCTTCGAGGTAGACTTCAAGACGACGGACAGCGCCCATATGGCCTGCCTCTTCCCCATGGTGCGGCGGCTCTCGTCCAAGACCATCGCCATTACGGCTGAGGACTACCCCAGCGCCTTCAAGCAACTCTGGGGCACACTAATCCTCGGCGCCAAGGTGATGGGAGGCGTACTCTAGAAACCCACATATGCGAAGGGACCGGCAGACCGCCGGTCCTTTCTCACTGCAGTGCCCTGGCAACATCCATCAACTTAGCGAACCGGTCGGCCTGTTCGGGGCGGAAGTCATCTACCACGTGATGCACGACAGCCTGGCGATCACAGAGCAGAAGCACCCGCCTGGCCACCTGCTGCTCTTCATCCAGCACGCCGAACTGCCGGGTTACACCGCGCAGCCAGTCCGCCGCCAGCGGAAACGGAAACTCGGCCAGAGCCTTGTCGAATACCTTCAAGGATGGCAGGTGATCCACCGAGATCGCCACCACTTCAACCCCCAGTCCCTGGAGGTCCTTGTGCCGCTCGCGGAGCAGCACAAGCTGCTGCGTTCAGACCGGGGTGAAGGCCTGGCTGAAGAAGCTGAGCAGGAACGGCTTCCCCCACAGCCTTCCCAACGATACTTCGCCGGTAGTGGCCGGCAGGTGAAAGGGTACCGCCGGATCTCCCGGAGCAAGCGGCATGGTCATCGCCTCCCCGCCCAGTATGCCCGGATCTCGCCCTGCCGATAAGACTGCTTACTGGTTGAGGTCCTCACGCTGACCTGTCAGAACGTAAATCAGCCACTCGCCCAGGTTGGTTGCATGATCGCCGATCCGCTCCAGCGAATGACTCACGAAGAGCAACTGAATTCCTTGGGGCACGGTGGCGGTGTCCTGGACCATCAACTCCTGAAGATGCTCGATCACCCGACTATGGATCCGATCCAATTCGTGGTCCTTGTCGACCATGGCGAGCGCACGCTGGCGGTCTCCGGTCACGAATGCATCCACTGCGTCGGCAACCATGGACTGGGCCAGTTGCGCCATGGCGGGAATATCGACAAGCGGCTTGATGAGTGGGGCTCCACCCAGGCGGACCGCGGAGCGTGCGATGCTGACCGCGTGATCCCCCATCCGCTCCAAGTCCGTAATCACCTTTAACGTGGATGCGATCCGGCGCATGTCCGAAGCAACGGGCTGCTGCAGCACCAGAAGGCCCAGACAGACCGATTCGATTTCCGTATGGGCGGCGTTAATCCGCCTGTCGCCATCGATTACCTTCTGTCCGGCTGCGACATCGCGGTCACTCAGCGCCGCTACAGCAGCGGCAATCTGAGCCTGGACCTGGCCCCCCATCTGGAGCAACTGGCGGTTCATCTCCACCAACTGGCCGTGAAAGACGTCTCTGGTCATCTACTGTCGATACCTCCTACCCGAACCGTCCCGTGATATAGTCCTCTGTCTGCTTCTCGCGTGGGGTGGAGAAGATTCGATCTGTCGTATCGATCTCGATCAGATCACCGTTCAGGAAGAAGGCGGTCACGTCGGCAACGCGGGCCGCCTGCTGCATGTTGTGCGTCACGAGCACGATCGTATACTCCCGCTTCAACTGCGTCATTAGGTCCTCGACCTTCGCAGTGGAGATCGGGTCGAGCGCTGAGGTCGGTTCATCCATGAGGATCACCTCAGGGTTGACGGCGAGCGCCCGGGCGATGCAGAGCCGCTGTTGCTGACCGCCGGAGAGTGATAGTGCAGGCTGGTACAGACGGTCTTTCACCTCGTCCCAGAGGGCGGCCTGCTGAAGTGACTGTTCGACGATCTCATCGAGCCGGCCCGAAAACCCGTTGATGCGCGGGCCGAAGGCGATGTTCTCATAAATCGACTTGGGGAACGGGTTTGGCTTCTGAAAGACCATGCCAATGCGATACCGAATCTCCATAGGATCCCGGTCTGCATCGTAGATATTCTGCCCACCGAAGCGGACCTGACCAGTTATTCGGACGCCGGGGACCAGGTCGTTCATACGGTTCAGGCAGCGGAGCAATGAGGACTTCCCGCATCCCGAGGGACCGATGATCGCCGTGACGGCGTGTGCCGGTATCGCCATATTGATCCTGTGTAGGGCGTGGTGGGCTCCGTAGTACAGGTTGAGGTCCTGGATCTGAAAAGCTTCCACCTGCGGTACGGTCATCGTTACCACTCCGCTCTCTTCTGATACTTATTGCGCAGGAAGACGGCAATGCCGTTCATGGACAGAAGGAGGACCAGCAACACGATGATGGCGGCCGCAGCGATCTCGCGGAAGCCCTGCTGCGGCTGCCCCGACCAGTACCAGATCTGGACCGGCAGTACCGTGAAGCTGTCCATTGGGCTGACCGGCAGGCTGGCGATGAAGACCCAGGCGCCGACGGTGATCAGTGGAGCTGTCTCGCCCAGCGCCCGGGAGACGGCGAGAATCGTACCGGTCAAGATCCCCCCCACCGCCGCGGGCAGGACCACCGTGGAGACTACCTGCCACTTGCTGGCGCCCAGGGCATAGGCCGCGTGAGCCAGGGAGGGAGGGACCGCCTTGATCGCCTCCTGCGTGTTCACAATGACCACCGGCAGGATCAGGAGCGCCATGGTCAGGGCAGCGGAGATGATCGACCGGTCGAGCGCAAGGAAGCGAACAAAGAAGGCCAGGCCAAAGAGGCCGTAAACGATGGAGGGGACACCCGCCAGGTTGGCAATGTTGACCTGGAGAACGCGGTTGAGCCAAGTGTTGCCGGCGTAGAACTCCAGGTAGACGGCGGTGGCCACGGCGACGGGCAGGGCGATCACAGCGGTCAGGATGATCACGTAGAAGGAGCCGACCAGCGGTGCCAGAATACCCGCCTGGTTGTAGAACCGGGACGCGTAGTTAGTGAAGAAGTCGGGTCGAATCCACCGTGCACCCTCTGAGAAGATATCGACCAACAGGATGACCAACACCAGAACGGCGATGACGATCGCAAGGAGAAAGAGAGCCTGGAAGATGGAGTCAATTCGCTTCCGAGCAGCCCGGCGAGCGGTCCGTTCCTTGTGCATCATTCTTCACCCTCCTGATACCGACGGGTTAGCCACCTGGCGGCCAGGTTCATCAGCAGCGTGATAACGAAGAGTGTCATGCCAACAGCGAAGATCGCACGGTAACCGGGTGTGCCATGTTCCAGGTCACCCTGGCTCATTTGCGCAATGTAGCCGGTCATCGTCTGGATCGACTCCAACGGGTTGAGCGTCAGTTTCGGGGTAGAGCCGGCGGCAAGTGCAACGATCATGGTTTCGCCAATGGCCCGGGAGATCGCCAGGATGACGGAGGCCACAACGCCGGAGAAGGCGGCAGGCAGTACCACACGGGTCGCCACTTCGAAGCGGGTGGCCCCCAGAGCGTAGGCCGCCTCACGGAGGGAGCGCGAGACCGACAGCATGGCATCCTCCGACATGGATGAGATCATGGGGGTGATCATGATCCCGACCGTGAGGAAGGCGGATAGGGCGTTGAAGACATCGAGATCGGGAATCAGCTTCTTGAGGAGCGGGGTGACAAAGGTGAGGGCGAAGAAACCGTATACGACCGTAGGAATGCCCGCCAGCACCTCAAGAATCGGCTTGATTACCCGCCGCACCTTGTCGGGCGCATACTCACTCAGGTAGATGGCACTGGCGAGGCCCAGCGGAACCGCCACCAGTGCTGAGCCCACGGCGATCTGCAGCGTGCCGGCCAGCAGTGGGCCGATGCCGTAGTGGGCAGGATCGAAGGCCGGGGTCCACTTGCTGTCGCTCAGGAATTCCCAGAAGGAGACCTCGCCGAAAAAGAGGGCGGTCTCCGAGAAGAGCGAGACGACAATGCCGACGGTGGTAACGATAGAGACAAGGCCGGACGCCAGCAGGAGACCTGCGATGATCCGTTCCCGCACAACCTGCCGGGCTCGGCGGCTGTTCGGCTGTACCGTTGGCGTGGCCGGCGGTGTGGGTGTCGTCGTCACGGACATAGGGCCACCTCCGCTCACCGAATCTTAACCGACTGTGCATACCGGAGGCCCCTGGGTTGCCCCGGGGGCCTCACCACGTCAGCCTTACTTGATCTTCGCCAGGTTCTCCTCGTACATCTTCGCAGGCAGCGGGGTGTATCCGACCTGGGACGAGAGCTTGGCGCCGTTCTGCATGTAGAACGTGAGGAACTCCTTGACCTCCGGCCGCTCCATCGCCTTGGTGGAGGGATAGATGTAGATGTAGCGGGCGATCGGGTAGGTCAGGTTGCCGATGGTCTCGTCGGTCGGCTCGATGCAGCCCTTGCCGCCGTCGATGGCGACCGCACGGATCTTGTCCTTGTTCTCCACGTAGTAGGCGTAGCCGAAGTAGCCCATGCCACCCTTGTTACCGGCAACACCCTGCACCAGGACGTTGTCGTCCTCGGAGGCGGTGTAATCCGCACGGCTCTGGAAGGCCTTTCCGTTCACGTGCTCGGTGAAGTACTCCATGGTGCCGGAGTCGGTGCCCGGGCCGTAGAGCTTGATCTCGTCGGCCGGCCACGAGGGGTTGACCTCGTTCCACTTCGTAACGGTGGAGTCCTTGTCCCAGATCTTCTTCAGCTCAGCGGTGGTGATGCACTGCAGCCAGGTGTTCTCCTTGTTGACCACGACAGAGATACCATCGTACGCCACCGGCATCTCGACGCCCTGGAAGCCGAGCTTCTGGGCCTCGTCCTGCTCGGACTGCTTAATCTTGCGGGAGGAGTCGTTGATATCGGTCTCGCCCTTGACCCACTTCTTGAACCCGCCGGACGAACCGGAGATACCAACGGAGACCTTGACGCCCTTGTTGATCTTCATGAACTCTTCGGCGACAGCGATGGAGATCGGGCCAACCGTGGAGGAGCCGTCGATCTTGATCTCACCTGAGAGGGCGGGCTTGGCAGGTTCGGAGGCCTTCGCAGTCTCGGAAGCGGTCTTCGGAGCGTCGGCAGGCTTCTCCTCGGTCTTCGTGCCGCCGCAGGCGGTCAGGGTCATGACCAGGGCGGTCAGGATGGCGGTGCTCACAAGGAAGCGCTTCATGTCCGAGTTGATCCCCTTTCATCTGTCTGATGAAGTCTCTGTAGCATCGGGTCCTTTGGACTACGGTTTAGATGGTAGCACCGCATTGTTGTCGTTCCGTGTAAGGTGAGTTCAGGCTCCGTTAAACTCCGTTTAAGGTTCGACTCCTTTGACTAGACTGCAAAGCGGCCGCCAATCTCACCGAACGCCCCGGCCAGACTGCTCAGATCCTTGGCCGCAGCCTCAACCTCCGTGACCGAGCCGGCCATTTCCGTCGTGCTGGCGAGCACAGCGGTGGCCATGGTGCGGTTCTGGTTCAGGGTCTGGGTCACCGCTCCCATGGCGGCGGCAATTTGATCAGCACTGAAGCGCATCTGCCCGGAGGCGGCGGCGGTCTGCTCGGTAATCGCGGCCGCCGTACTGACCGAACGGCTAGCAGAGGCTGCGTGCTCCACGACCTCCCGCACGCCTGCGGCAATCGACTCTGTTTGAGCGACGACCATCTTCATGTGCGCAAGGATCTCATGCAGAGCAGAGCCAGCGGCGCTCGCCCGATCGGCGCCCCCAGTCACCTCCAAGCTGACCAGGGCAGAGGCTTCAGTGGCCACTACGCTGCGCATCTGAATCGATTTGACCAGGTCGGCAATCTCCTTGGTGGCTTGGGTAGAGCGCTGGGAGAGCGATCCTACCTCGGCGGCGACTACGGCAAAGCCGCGCCCCGCCTCTCCGGCTCGAGCGGCTTCTATGGCTGCGTTGAGTGCCAGGAGCGAGGTCTGTCGGGCAATCTCTTCAATCAGGTGGGCCATTTCCTGGATTCGGCCCACCTGAGCCGACAGATTCGACATGGCCTCGGTGGAGCGCTGGGCTGTCTCCCGGACGCGCTCCATACCTGCCGCCATCTCCTGAACTGCCCGACCCCCAACCTCGGCCCGTTCGTAGGCTCCCTGTGCAGCCGCTGCCACCTGATTGCCTAATGCAGCCACTCGCCCGACCGTAGTCACCACCCGCCGCATGAGTTCTCCGGCATGGGCCACAGCTTCTGCTTGTTCTTTCGCGCCATCCGCCACCTGGCTGATCGCACCTCGCAGTTCACCGATTTCGCACGCGGCCGCCTCCAATCGCACCCCCTGCTCATGCCACTCCCGGGTGACCTGTTCCAGCCGGTTGAGGATCGCATGAGCGTTTCTAGCACTCTGCGAGGCCGTCCCTGAGAGCAGGGCGCTGGACTCCATGAGCTGGCCTCCGGCCTGAAGCATCAGGGCGACCGCCTCCCGAAGAGAGCTGGTCATGGCCGCGAAGGCGTGAGATAGGTCGCCGATTTCGTCGCCCACTGTTGCGGGAAGCGGCTTGGGGCTGAGATCACCACCAGCTACTTGCCGGGCTACCACCGCCAGCCCGCGAAGGGGGCGCGAAATGGACCGCGTGAGGAAGTAGCCAAGCAGGACGAGGAGCACAAGGCCGGCTCCACTGCTGAGCATGGCGAGGTTGCGCGCCATTTGAGCCTGGTCTCGTGCAGCCGCGGAATCGGCCAGCACCCGCCGGTCAACTTGCTCCTGCAGCGCAGCGACCTTCATGCTGAACTCTTCCAGGACAGGCAGGCCTTTCTCAAGGATGCGGATTGCCGTGGCGTTCGCCCCTCCACTGGAGAGTGTGGTCATGGACTGGTTGATGATCTTGAAGTGGTGCAGGAGATCTGCCACCCTCTCGAGCGCTTCCCGGTCTGCGGCCGGCATGCGCAGCACTTCGGCTGAAGCCAGCGCCTCATCAGCCTTCTGGACCGCACGGTCGTAGGCCTTGAGATACTGATCGTCCTGGTAGAGGCCATAGCCACGCAGACTGGCGGACATCTGGTAGACCTGGCTGGCGAGGGTCGCCAGGTAGGTACGGAGAGGGGCGGCCTCTTCTGTTACTGCCGCATACTGGTCCTGCGCCTGCCCGACTGCACGATGTCCAATCGCACTGGAGATCCCCATGACCAGGAAGAGCGCCGCAAACCCTGCTATCAATCGGGTACCGATCCGTTGGCTCAACAAGGTTGTCATCCTCCGAATAATCTTGTCTATGTGCCAATCCATGCAGACGACGCATCCTCATCGTACGTGGTCGAGGTTAATCGATCACGAAGAGCCTGTTAAGATTTGGGGTGGGGAGAGGGGGATCAGATGTATAGACGGTGCCGGTTCCGGGCAGAATGATCGTGGTACCCCGTGCATCGTGCCGGGGGAACGCCCTACGCCCTCCAACCCCCAAGGAGAGGCACAGAAAAACGGAGGTGCCGTCACCACTGACGGTACCTCCGTTTTCCTATGGAGCCATTTGAGCGGGGGTGCTTAGAGCCACCCGAGGCGAATCGCCATGGCGACCGCCTGCACTCGATCACTGACCTCCAGCTTTTCCAGAAGCGTTTGAGTACGTCGCCTCACCGTTCGTTCACTCACGAACACCCGAGCGGCAATCTCCCCGTAGGAGAGGCCCTCCGCCATGAGCTTCAGCAGGTCGAACTCCTCGGCGGTCAGCGGTGGACGGGAGACGGCCCGCCCTGTTGCTTGCTGGCGAATTCCGTCCATCAGGCTGCTGGCGAGAGATGGATGTATGTACTGCCTACCTTCATACATCGCCACGATCGCATCCATGAGTTGGTTGAAGGCAATCTGCTTCGGCGCATAACCCAGCACCCCAGCCGTTGCAGCCGCTTCGATCATGGGGAAGTCATCATAAGCGGTAAGCGCCAGGATATGAGCCTCCGGATTCTCCTCCAAGATCAGGCGGGTAGCGTCCAGCCCACTCTCCCGACCAAGTTTGAGATCCATCAGGATCACGTCAGGATTGTACCGCCGAGCGGCCACTACCGCCGAATCAACGGAATCGGCCTCCCCGACAACCTCGAGGGAGGGCTCCGTCTCCAGCAGACGGCGAAGGCCCTGTCGGACGATTGTCTGGTCTTCTACGATAAGAATACGGATCGCCACCGGGTGTCCCTCCGGTTCTAAAGGTTATGTCTACGCGTACATTTTCGATGATCTCTTGATCCGTTCCTCCAAGGATTCGACATCTTATTGTCTAATCTTCTCACGTGGCTTAACGCAGGTGCAGAGGAGGAACAAGATGGAGACGTCGCCACATCAGCGGGCCCTTCGGCGAGCGGCGGCCGTCCTGGTCTCCGGTGCAGACCGCCCGTCGGCGGATCCTGAGGCGATGTTGGTCCAGTTGCTGCAAGGGCGGGCTCGGGTGGTAAACAGGGGTGCACGCTTCTTTCGCCTACAGACCGACTCGCCCGGTGATGCTACCTACTGTCGAGAATTGCTGAACATGGTCGCGGGGAACATGGGGTACCCTCGCATGATCATCTACGGCAGGGCTGCCAACCAGTTCTCCGTGTACTGCCTCACCCCCCATGCCTGGCGCCATCTCTTTCTCGGCGTGGTCGGGCTGCTTTCTTTCATCTATGTGACTCGGTTCTTTCAGTCGACCTGGTGGCTCAACCTTCTCGGTTTCATTGCGGCGCTTGCGGGGATTTGGGGGATCGTTCTGATCTACCGGATCCAGTGGAGGGACAGGCAGCGGCTGAACGCCATCCTCATGGAGGGCCAGAGCCTTCTGGTCGATGAGCAGCAGGCTCTGCAGATGGTCCGATCCCAGGTCCAGCGGCAGAGCGAGACGTGGGAACTGCTCAAGGAGGCTGAGCGCTCTTTCCGCCATATCGCGAGCCTCGCTGAGATCTACCCGCTGCTGGCACAACTTTTACGCCGCCTGATCCCCGATCTGGATGGACTCTCCGTCTGGCGTCTCGACGGGGCAGGTGAGTACCTCGACCTCCAATATGTGGAGGGACGCTATGCGGAGGAGTTCTACCGAGTCCGCCGGGTCACCCGCACGACCGGTGCGATCGGGCACGCCATTGAACGACAACAACCGGTTGTCGTTGCGGAGATCTCCCGAGACCCACGAGTCTATACCCCGCCGGGGATCGAACCCTCCGGCAGCGCGCTGGCCCTTCCCCTCTCTACCAGCGAGGGTCCGATCGGGGCCTTCATCGTCACACGACGCTCACCGGGTGAGTTCGCCAACGCCACTGTCTGGGGTGCCGAACTGCTGGCAGGCGTGGCGGCCCTGCGCATTCACTCGCTGCGAGCGCACGATCGGGAACAGCGGCTCATGGAGGAGTTTACCCGCCTGCATCATCTTGTTAGTTCACACCAGGAGGCCGTCGCGGTTCAGGACCCGATGGAGCAGGTTGGACTCAGCATGGCTGCCGCCGCCGGTGCAGACGGCGTTCTGGTGTACCGCCTGCAGCGAGATGGGTCATCGTACCCCAGTTGCGTCCATGGTCTGCGCCCGGCGAACAGCGTCCGCCTTCAGGCGATTCCCTTGCGGGAGAGCCCCGGGCGCCTGGCCGTAGAGCTTGGGGTGATCAGTGGAATCGCAAAGCGAGACCTGGCCATGTGGCCGGAGTTTACGCAGTTCTTTGTGGAGGCGGAGGCAGAGCGGTGCCTGGCTCTGCCGGTCCAGCGGCGTGACGGCGACCTCCTGGCTGCCATTGTGCTGATCTACCGCACCGGACAGGACGCTCAGTTGACCCCGGAGCGACTGGCCCTCTGCGATACGTACGCCCGGTATGCCGGCGCCGCGGTCCACAACCTGGAGCTTTACGATACCGTAAGAGCCCAGTCCGCCGAACTGCGCGAACTGCTGGGACGAGTAGTGGAGGCCCAGGAGCGCGAGCGAAGCCGCATCGCACTCGACTTACACGACTGGCTTGTCCAGGGGCTGGCAGCGCCATCCTTCGCCATTCAGGCAGCGGGGCGCCTGCTTGATCGGGCCCCGAATGATGCCAGGCGAGAGCTGGAGACAGCCATTCAACAACTCAACCGTGCCGCCGATGAGATGCGGCGGATCATGAAGGGGCTTCACCCCCACCTGCTCGATGAACTCGGGCTGGTCGAGGCAGTAAAGGCCTATGCGATCGAGTTCAGTCAGGCGCACGGGATCAAGGTCCGGGTGAGCAATGAGGCCGAGACGGGTCCAGCCCGAGGAAGCCAGGAGGCCCTCGTCGCCTTTCGGATCATCCAGGAGGCGCTCAACAACGTCGCCAAGCATGCCGAAGCCTCTGCTGTGGAGATCCGCCTTCGGACCCATGACCAACTGCTGGTGGTCCGTGTCGCTGACGACGGAATCGGCTTTGACAGCTGGAAGCGCCCAGCCTCCGGTCAGTACGGGATCCTGGGCATGCAGGAACGGGCGGCGCTCGTGGGAGGCGAGGTGACCATCTCCAGCCGACCCGGACAGGGAACGGCGTTGGAGATTGCGATTCCCTTGCCGGTATCACCCGTGTCCTAAGTGTCCCGATCAGGACAGTGAAGTGTCCGAATTCCGACGATAGACTGCCCCCCCACGCCAGGTGTTGTCCACTACGCACAAACACAAGCAAGTTATACTGTTAGTACAATAAATACAACTACACATCTTGCGGGGGTGCCGTCTTGAACTGGAGAGAGATTCGGCAGATTGTCGGACTGACTGATGCTGACCTTGCCCGCCTGGCCGCAGCCAAGCCCATGGCACAGGAGGTAGTGACCCAGGTTACTACGGACTTTTATGCCCAAATGGGGCGCTCTCCCGACATGATGCGTGTCGTAAACGATCATTCGAGCGTACAGAGCTTATGTAAGACTCTTGGTCGGTATTTCCTCACGCTCTTCGCCGGTGTCGTTGATGACACTTACGCCGGTGACCGGATTCACCTTGGCCAGGTCCATCACAAGGTCGGTGTCCCGCCCGACTGGTACTCCGGCATGTTCCCGGCGATCACCGACTCCTTCGTCAGAGCGACGCTGGAGTGGACAACTCGCAGCATCACTGAGCCGATCGCTGAGCAGCACAAGAGCCGAATGGCTGCGCTTGCCGAGCAGTTGCGCCCGGTGAAGACGCTCATGGGCTTGAAGATGCCCCCACCCATCGGCCCCGTTCAGCCCCTGGATACTTCGGCCATTAGCACGGCGCACAATCAACTGACCGAGTTGCTGGTCTCATTTAACCGGATCCTCGCCTTCGACCAGATGCTGACTCTGGGCGCCTACACGGGGTTCTTCAACCAGGCAATCGAAGAGAGTCAATCCCGTATGATGGCCGAGAAGGATCGCCTTCAGGACGCCGCCCACAGGTTGCTCGATGTGGCGGTCACCCTGAACCAGGGGATGCAGCAGGCCGCCGACGATGTCAGCCAACTGGCGTTCCTGGCGTCCCAACAGGCTGAGATCGCGGGGGAGGCCAGCAAGGAGGCGCAGGAGGCCGCCCTGGTTGGGAGCGAGGGCCAGGAGCTGGTCAACCGCTCGACCAGCGCTCTGCGGGAGATGACCGGTCAGGTTTCCACCGTGGTCAGATTGGCTGGTGAGACCGAGGCCAGCACTGCAGAGATTGGGGGGCTGACGGTTCAGATTGAGGAGATTGCAGCCCAGACCAACCTTCTTGCCCTGAACGCAGCGATTGAAGCGGCTCGGGCCGGAGAGCACGGTCGGGGGTTCGCCGTGGTCGCCGATGAGGTCCGCAAGCTGGCCGACCGCACTCGCGATGCTGCCCAGGCGGTGCAGAAGCTGGCAACAATCACGGGCGATGGAAGCCGATCCATGGTCTCTGCCTCCCGCCAGACCGAACAGGGAGTGGGGGCAGTGGTTTCGGACTCGAACGCGGCAGCCGGGCGCTTCCAGGCGCTCGCCAAGGCCGCCGACGCCCTGCGCCAGCGCATGGCAGCCGTGGACAACATGGCTGGCTCTAACGCAGCCACTGCTCAGCAGTTAAGTGCGGCGGTGGAAGAGGTGACGGCACAGTCTGAGGAACTCCGCCATCTGGCCGAAGGAATGCTCCGGGGAGCGTAACGCAGCGAATGGCCTCCGGACCGGGTGGGTGACCACCTGTCCGGGGGCCGTTTTCCCTTCTCCACAAATCCTACACATCTCGCTCATAGGAACTGCACACTACAGCGGTACGATTGGAACCAGGGAGCCCCAGATACTTCACGGAGGAGGAATGTATGAATGAAGCGCACATGGATGATCGTCGGCACAATGGCTGTCCTTCTGGTGGGAGCCACTGCGGTTGCTGAGGCCCGAGGCTTCGGCCCCGGGACCGGTATCGCAGCGCAGCCTACCTATCAGTCGGCAGCGACCGGAGGTACCTACGTTCAGGGTACGATGGGTGCCCAGGGCCGCATGGCTGCCAAGGGTCGGATGGGTGGCCAGGGTATGATGGGCGGTCAGGGCCGGATGGGCGGTCAGGGTATGATGGGCGGCACCCTCTGCACCGGGCAGAACTACGATCCGGCAGCCAACGCGGTACAGATTGAGCAGATGCTGGTTCAGCACGAGGCCGTGCTGGCCAGCCTGCAGGCTCAGCTTGCCAACACGACGGACGAGGCGCGAATCGCCTATCTCAACCAGCGGATTGAGATGCAGCAGATCATGATCAACTGGCAGCAGGGCAAGCTTGCAGTCGTCCAGACGCTGACCGACGAGTGGCCTGCCGGTGCGATCACCGTGGCGGAGTACGACGTAGAGTTCTTCACGAACGCCACCTCGACTGATACCGCGGTCCAGAGCTGGATCGCGAATCGCCTGGCCGCCGCTCAGCAGAGACTCACCTACCTTGAGGGTCAGGTCAACTAGACCAGGGAGGAGCAGGACACCTGAGTGCTGACTCAGGTGTCCTGAAAATTTTGTGCGGCTCCTTTTCTAAACTGATTGAATCGCCTCAGCTAGATGGTTATACTGGGCTTGTGCAAGCTATGACTAACCTCACAACTAAATGATCTAGGAGGGGGTGTATCGATTGCAGGGAAGGATCGTTGATCTTACAAGGGACTCGGCTGTACATACGGAGAGTACCAACGATGCCATGGAGCGCATGGTCGCCTTAGCGAAAGCCCTGTCCGACCCCATCCGAGTCCGAATGGTCCGGTTGCTGGCAGATGGCCGGGCCAGATGTGGATTTCCGACACTCAAGGCGATGAACGTGCCGGGATCCGAAGAGACCGATGGCATCTGCGTCTGTGAATTTCAAGAGGTGTTCAACCTGGGGCAGTCCAAGGTCTCCTACCACTTGCGAATCCTGCGGGAGGCTGGACTGGTGTTGGAGGAGTCTCGGGGGAAGTGGTCATTTTATTCGCTAAACCGCCGGGCGCTACGAGAGATGGCTACACTCATGCATGACGAGTTCCATCTGTAAATCAAATACGATGAAGCGAGGGGACGGCTGAAGGGCCGTCCCCTCGCTTCATTTGTGCCCATGGCACGGCAGTGTTGACTTTGGGCAACTTCGGCGACGCGGGCCTCCCCTTATAGTGTGGGTGGAAGCCCTGTGGGCCGGACCACGATGCCCCGAATTGCACATTGGCAGGAGATGGTAGCATGGAGACTCCTCGGTCCCGATACCTGTTCACCTCCACGCGGGGGCTGATCCTCCTGGCGACCGGCCTCATTGGATTGGTGGTGGCGATCTGGGGAACTCTCTCTGGTCCCATGGTGGACTGGGGAGTTCGCGATCTGACCGTGCAGTACCTGGGAATGGATCTTGATCCCGCAGAGCGAGATGGCCGGCTGGTTCTTCTGTACCACACGATTGCCTACGCGGTCATCGCGATCTGTGTCTACATGGTGACCGATGCCTTCAGAATGACGACCGCCGAGCGGCGTAGGATCAACGCAACGGTCACGGCCGGCTACATCACAGCCATGGTTGGGGGCCTAGGCTTTGGCTATTTCGGCCACAACTGGTTCATGCACGGCCTCTACCTGCTCGGCATGGCGTTGCTGGTCTGGGCAGCGATTATCCTGGCGATCGCTCTGTGGCCCTTCCGTAAGGAGTACTACGTCACCGATTCGGAGCGGGCCCATTTCCGCTGCGGGGCTGACCAGGAGCGCTTCGCCTTCTTCATGCTGACCGTATTCAGCCTTGGCTCCGCTGTCCTGGGCGCCGTTGCAGGCATGTACTTCGGCAACGGCTTTGAGGCCTTCCTGGGTGAGGATATTGTCCGCTACCCACACAAGACGCTTCTACAGGAGGCGATTATCGGACATCTGCACATCATGCTGGCCCTGATCGGCATGGGCGCCTCGCTGATTATCGGCCGCTGGCTCAACCAACGGGGTTGGTCGCACAAACTCGGGATGCCCCTGATGGTCCTGGGGATCATTATCACTTCGCTCGGAGCCTGGTCAGTCACCGTGACCCCTTACGCCCACTACGTGATCTACGTCGGCTCGACTCTGGGGATGCTCTCGGCGCTTCTCCTCGTGATCTACGGCTTTACCCATCTGCCGCGGGAGCAGCTGGCCACCCGGGGGATGACAAAGCCCTCTCGGGGGCAGTGGTGGTCCGCCCTGCTTCATGATCCGCTGAAGTTCGGCCCGCTCTGGCAGATGATCTTCTTCAACTTTACCGTCAGCGGCGTGGGGATCTTCATGGCGGTCAAGCTGGATGAGATCTTTCGGGTCTGGCCACACCGCGAGGAACGAATCGTGCTGGTCGGACACTGGCACACCCTGGCCGCGCTGATCGGCACAATTCTGCTGATGCGCTTCGCTGACATGGCCGGCGTGAAGGGGCGGCTGCGCCAGTGGTTTGGTTGGATCCTGATCATTGCCTCAGACGTGGCCTTTGGAGCCGTCCTTATCTACGAGATGAAGCGGCTGATCGTCACGGAGTACCTGGAGCAGCAGCTCGTGAACCGGACGATGCTCCTGATCGATATGGGCCTGGGCCTCACCGAGATCCTGTTCGGTGGCTTCCTGCTCTGGCGGCTGATCGACCTCTTCCGCCGGCGGGGCCACTGGTCCCGTGAGATAGCTCAAGAGTGTGGAGGAGAGGAGGAGGGCACCCGATGATCGGTCGAATTCAGAGTCGCTCCCGCCGCATGGTCAGCCTCCTGCTTGGTCTGTCACTCGTCTCTGTCCTCGCCGGGTGCGGGGCGGATCCCGATACCCCGCCAGGCCTGAGTCTGCATACCGAGCCTGGAGTCGATCCGGAGACCTGGGTGGCGATACCCGCTGCGTCGTTCGGCTATGGGCAGCATGAGCACATGATCAGCCTCGACGAGTTCCTTATCATGGCGACCGAGGTGACCAACGCCCAGTATCTGCAGTACCTCCAGGATGCGCTGGACCACGGCCGGATTCGCCTGGAGGATGGCACGGTCCTGGGTCATTACGCGGGCGATGAGTTCCACGGCGGGCGCCACGAGGAGCGGATCGATCCTGGCTTCTACCTCCATCTGCCCCTGGAGGATCCGGCCAGCCGTATCCACTACGATGGGAAGGGGTTCACGATCACGTCGGGATACGAGCATCACCCGGTGACCATGGTGAGCTGGTTTGGCGCACAAGCCTACTGCCAGGCCATCGGCGGGCGCCTGCCGACCGAGGAGGAGTGGGAGTACGCCGCCCGCGGCACCGATTCCCGTCCCTATCCTCATGGCACCGAGATCGCTCACGCGAACGCCAACTACTACCACAGCGGCGACCCCTTTGAGACGGAAGGAGGTTGGAGTGACACATCGCCGGTTGGGTTCTACAACGGCAGCCGTTATGGCGAGTTCCAGACGGTTGACTCGCCCAGTTTCTTCGGGCTCTATGACATGGCCGGCAACGCCGGTGAGTGGACCGGGAACATCTACCTGGAGGAGCACTATCGCTATATCCGGGGCGGAAGCAAGGCGCAGTACGAATCGGACAGCCGGGTCTGGTATCGCAACAGTGCGACCCCCACCTATGTGAGTCCACATGTCGGCTTCCGCTGTGTCCAATCCGCACAGTAGAGGAGGGGGTCATCGTGCGGGCGCACGCTGTTGGCACCGGCTGGCTGCAACGGCTCAGGGATTATTGGAGCCTGATCAAGAGCCTTCAGACGGCGCTTCTCCTGCTCACCGGTTTCGCGGGCTTCGCCAGCAGTCGGTGCCCGGTTACCTACTGGGAGTCGACCCTGAGCCTCCTCGGCAGCCTCTTCCTCGCGATCAGTGGGAGTACCGTCCTCAACATGATCTGGGACCGGGAAATTGACGGGCAGATGTGCCGCACCCGGGGACGCCCTCTGCCATCCGGACGGGTGAATGTCGGAGAGGCTCTGGCGTTGGGCCTGATCCTATCGGGCCTGGGGTTGGCCTGGGCCTTCAGGCTCTCCTCCGCCTACGCCATGGTGGTCTCTGCCGGCCTCTTCTTCGACGTGGTGATCTATACCATGTGGCTGAAGCGGCGGACACCCTGGTCCATCATCTGGGGCGGCATCGCCGGCGGCATGCCCGTGCTGGCTGGTCGGGTCCTGGGGACCGGGCAGGTGGACCTCCTGGGTCTCATCCTGGCGCTGGCGGTCCTGCTCTGGATTCCCACTCACATCATGAGTTTCAGTATCAAGCATATGGCCGACTACGCTGCCGCCCGTGTGCCGGTCTTCCCGAATACCCATGGCTTATCGCAAACCTACCAGATCATCCTGGCATCGACCGTTCTGGCTGCCGCAGCCATGGTGGCTTCCGCGGTCATGCTGGCGATCCCCCTGGGCTATATCCGGGTGACACTCCTGCTCGGCCTTGCCCTGGTGGGCCTGGCGGCTGGGAGCGCCATTCGCCCGTCACCGGAGCGCTATGTCCGCCTCTTCCGCTTCGCCTCCCTCTACATGATGGGTTCCATGCTCCTGATTGGCGCCGCAACCTGGCTTTGACGCAACCCGGAGTAATCCGATGAAGGAGGAGATGTACCGTGACCCTTAGGGACAAGGTCAGTGCATGGTCATCGCTGTTCGTGGCTGTAATGAACACCTTGGTCGCGTTCTACCTCTTCGTATCCGACTGGTGGCTGGTCTTTGAGACCGAGATCGCCCATGGGCGCCCTGACGAAGCGGAGATCGTTCGCTGGATCCTCCCGGGGCTGAACGATCTGATCATGATCGGCGGCGTGATCTGGCTGATGGCCGCGTACGGCTTCTTCACCCACGCAAAGTGGGCATCCTCCGCGGGCGTGATCGCCTCGGTTGTCAGCATGGTGGGTGCCTTCTTCTGGATGATCCCGCCCGCCAGCCGTGGCCTCTTCCCCAGCTATCTCTGGATCTTCCTGGCCAACATGGCGGGCTGGGCGATCATGGCCCTCCATACCCGCCGGCTTGCGCTCTGGGTCGCTGGGATCAGCCTGCTGGCCGGCATGACCTATGTGCTGACCTTCATGAACGGTATCGCAAGCACCGATCGGATCATCGTGACGGGGAGGGCGATCTACGTGGCCGCTCAGCGACTGAACTGGGCAAGCGCCGTCGCCTGGGGTGTCGCCGTAATCGGGATGATTCACCTGAAGCCGTGGGCTCGGCTGCTGGGCATCGGTGCGGGAGTACTGGGCTTCCTGGCCGGTGCGCCGCTGGCCTATGCCACCATGCAAGCATCCGGCACGTTCTCCATGTTTGCCCCTGCTCCCGCCATGGGACTGCTTCTCGCCATTCTCTTTGCGCTGCCCCGCTTCGCCCAACGCTATGACCAACACTGTGAGACCACAACCAGTGCCGCTCAGCCGCAGGGGTGACTGCTCTCTCCGCCGCTTGCGGGAACCGTATACAGGAGGTGCACATAGAAGATGACTGGCAAGGAGTCCGGACGGCTGCAGACCGCAGGTTGGGCCTGCTTCGTGGCAGGGGTTCTTGGGTTGATTGGTAATTTCTACCTTTTTATGATCGGGTACAAGGAGATCATTGCCGCGTATGCACTCCTGAAGAAGATGCCATCCGTAAAGCTTCTCACGTATGTCTTCCCGGCCTTCCACGACCTGGGTGTCGTCGCTGCGATTGCCCTCCTGGTCGCAGCCTTCGGGTTTCTGAGCCGCAGGGAGTGGGCCTGGGTGTTGGCCGTGGCGGCTGTTGCCCTTGGGTTGGTCAGCGCCTGGCTGCCCATTGTCTGGCCTCTTATGATCAGCATGCCCGTGCGCTACATGGCCATCTTTGTGCCCTACCTGCTTCTCTGGATTCTATTGATCGGGTACGTCCGTCCCATGGGGGCTCGAGTCCTGCTCTTGAGCCTGGCGAGCGGAATCGCCATGGTCCTGGCGGCAATGAGCGGCACAGCGGCGCTCACCAAGTTGCTGGGCTCAGGCAGCCCCATCTATATTGCTACGCAGCAACTCAACTGGATCGCAGCAGCAGCGTGGGGCGTCTTCACGGTCGGCCTCCTGCTGAAGCGGTCGTGGGCGCTGCCCCTGGGGCTGGCCACAGCGGGGCTGGCCACCATATCGGGCTACCCGGTGGCCTATTATGACTCCATTGAGACGAGCGAGTTCTCGATGTTCGCGATCGGGCCCACGGTCTCCCTCCTGCTGCTGATCCTCCTGCTATGGCGGCAGTCCAGCCTCTGGGAGCAGCCCGCTGACCGGAGCCGTCCGGATATCGCTGTGGCTGGCGAGTGAGATGCGCTCCGTTCTGATTCGTTCGGCATCCTCTCCCGCGTCTGGTATAGTGAAAACAGGCACAACCCTCAACAACGCAGAATGGGAGGGATACCCATGGGTCAGGGGTCGTTACTCGCTTGGGAGGCGGCACCGGTGCTGCGACATTTGTCACCGGAGGAGTGGCAGAGGCTGGAGAGCGTGGCGCAGAGCCGGTCGTGGCAACGCCGGGAGATGATCGTCTTCGCCGGGGAGTCCTGGCCGTATCTGTTGTACACGCGGTCTGGCGAGATCCAGGTCCAGAAGCTGTCGCAGGATGGCCGGAGTCTCATTCCGATCACCTTGCGCTCGGGCGACTTCTTCTGGGGCCGGCCGCTCTTCGAGGGGGAGGTCATGCCGGTCTCGCTGCAGGCATCCGCTCCCTCTGAGACGGTCCTCTGGAGCTATCGCCACCTCCTTCCCCCTGTGCAGGGCAGCGCCAGGGCGCTGTGGGACCTGCTGGGGGTCATGTCCACTCAGATGCTGAGAGCGGCCGACTACCTGGAGGACCTGGCCTTCTACTCCCTCTCCTCGCGCCTCGCCCGGCTGGTCCTGAACGAGTTTGAACCCAGTGAAGGGCAGAGCCAGAGCCGAAACCTCACCCTGGACCAGATGGCGGGCCAGGTCGGGACCAACCGGGAGGTGGTCTGCCGCCTCCTACACCACTTTGAGTCCGAGGGGTTCCTCGAGCTGACCAGGACAGAACTGGTCATCGTCGATCTGAAGGGGTTGCGACGCACCGCCGGGTTGACCTGAGCGTCCGGTGCGAGTCGCTCCCCGGTTCCCGAACAACTGCCAGCAGAGGTGATCTCATGCGGGGAGTTCGGGCCTGCCGGCTTATCCCGGTGGTCCTGGCGGTCTGCTGCTCCCTCGGGGCCGGCATCTACTGGGTCGCGGACCCCCATGCGAGAGCGCTGGAGCCTGTCGCCGCTCTGTTCATGCGTTCCGCAGGCGGGCTGCCGCGGTCCATTCCCCTTCAGCTTGCTGCGGTCCTGGCGCTGTTTGGCCTGGGAGTCTGCGTTGCCGCTACACAGGTTCATGCAAGCAGACGTCTGGGGCAGCAAAAGGAAGAGCTTCGGGCCGTGGAGCGAGGGTTCCGCCTCGCTTTTGAGCAGGGGCCCATCGGCATGGGCGAGGTGGGGAGAGACGGCCGCTGGCTCCACGTAAACCGCACCCTCTGCCAGATGCTTGGTTACACGGCACAGGAGTTGGCGGGGACACCGGTCCACGAATACCTGCCGGCCGAGGAGCTGCGCCGAACCAAGCAGTGCAGGGAGCGGATGCTCTCAGGACACGGAGCAGCGCAGACCGTTGAGAGCCGCTTCCGACACCGGAGCGGACGCGACGTCTGGGTCCTGACTCACGCAGTCCCTGTGAAGGATCCGCGAGGGAAGCCCGCACATGCGATTGTCCAGGTCGTGGATATCACAGAGCGAAGACGCTCCGAGTTGGCTCTCACCTATGCTGCGGACCACGATGATCTGACCGGTCTATACAATCGACGGGCCTTCACCCGCATCCTGACCCAGTCCGTCAGCGAGGAGGGGCGGTGTGGTGCTCTGGTCCTGCTGGATCTGGACCAGTTCAAGTACGTTAACGACAGGCTTGGCCACCAGGCGGGAGATACGCTGCTCAAGAGCCTTGCGGACCTTCTCACCCGCGTGACGGGTGAGAAGGGAGTCTTGGCCAGAGTCGGAGGTGATGAGTTTGCGATACTCCTCCCTCGCGCAGGCGCTCCGGAGGCGGAAGCGGTTGCAGATCAACTCGTGGAGGCCATCGGTTCGCATACCCTGATGCTCAAGGGTCAACCGGTATGCTGCAGCGCCAGCCTCGGTGTGGTTCTCTATCCGGACCATGCTCGCACCGCGGAGGAACTCTACGCCCTGGCCGATATCGCGATGTACAGGGCGAAGGAGGAGGGGCGAAACCGGTTCCACCTCCTTGACGCCGAGTTCGACCACGCACGCCGCGATATACCCACCGGTTGGGAGCGGGAGATCCGATCGGCTCTGGCCGAGGAGAGGCTCTGCCTCCATGCGCAACCGATCAAGAACCTGAGAACGGGCACCGTGACGCAGTTCGAACTGCTGGTGCGCCTGGTGGAGCCGGACGGTGAGGTCGTTATGCCCGGTCTCTTCCTGCCGCAGGCAGAACGGTTGGGCCTGGTCAGCGTGATCGACCGATGGGTCGTCAAGAAGGCCATTGGGCTGATTGCCGATTTGGAGCGACGGGGCGCCTCCATACCACTGGAGGTGAACCTGTCCGGCCGGGCGGTCACCGACCCGGGATTGCTCACCTGCATTCAGCGCCATCTGGAGGAGACGGGGATCAATCCTGCCCATCTGGTCATCGAGGTGACGGAGACAGCGGCGATCTCTGACATGAATCAGGCGCGTCACTTTGTTGAGACGCTGAAGGGACTCGGTTGCCAGTTCGCCGTCGATGACTTCGGCGCCGGCTACTCCTCCATCCAGTACCTAAAGCAGTTGCCCGTGGACTACCTCAAGGTCGATGGCAGCCTGATCAGAGGGGTGGTCACCGACCCGGTTAACCAGCACCTGGTGCGCTCCATTGCCGCCATGGCACGGGGGCTGGGGAAGTGGACCGTGGCCGAGTATGTGGAGGATGCGGAGACAGAACGGCTTTTGCAAAGCTACCAGGTCGATTTCGCTCAGGGGTTTCATATCGGCCGGCCCCAGCCCGTGGAGGTGGCCTTGTCCCTCAGTAATCTCGCTTCGCATTAGCGGCGGGCATGCACTACCAGCATGCCCGCCTGCTCATGCCCGCTCATTGAGGATTTGCCTCCAGACAACTCCTCCGCCCTCCGCATCCGCTAGAATCGGGACGAACGGCCAGCGATCTTTGCGTGAGGGAGGAGAAGCCCGTGACCAGTCGGTTCTCCGGAGGGGTCAAGCCGCCCGCCGGAAAGCAGGCGGCCGATGTTCCAACCAGCTCTCTGCCCCGTCCAGCGATAGTCATCCTGCCGCTGCGCCAGCACATCGGCGCGGCCTGTTACCCCCTGGTGCGAGTGGGCGAACGGGTGGCTCGCGGGCAACCGGTCGGTGACAGCGATGCTGCCCTGGCCGCACCCGTGCACGCTACGGTGAGCGGGAGGGTGACGGCGATCGAGCCGTGGATCACCCCCAGCGGTCAGACCGAGCTTGCGGTTCTGGTCGAGACCGACCCGGAGGACCGGTGGTGGGAGCAACTGCCGGAGCCCCTCGGCTGGTCCATGGACCCCGAGGCTCTGAGCCCGGACGAGATCAGGCGGCGAGCCCGGCTGGCCGGCCTTGTCGGCATGGGCGGGGCCGGGTTCCCGACGGCGGTGAAGCTGATGCCCCGGTCAGGTTCACCGGTCCCCGAGCTTGTCGTGCTGAACGGTGCCGAATGTGAGCCTCTCCTCTCCGCCGACCGCCGGCTGATGCTGGAGGATCCCCTCCGGGTCGTGGTGGGGCTGAAGTTCCTCATGCAGACCACAGGCGCCCCGCGAGGGGTCATTGCCGTCGAGGAGGCGAACAGCGACTGCGCCGCGGCCCTGGCGCCGTTTTTGGGACACGATCCCCGCCTCCGGGTGGCGGTACTGCCCTCCCGTTATCCCCAGGGGGCCGAGAAGATGCTGGTCTGGGCGGTCGCACGCCGCAAGGTGCCCCTGGGGGGCCTGCCCCTGGACGTAGGGGTTGCCGTCCAGAACGTAGCCACCGCTGCGGCTCTGGCCACGGCTCTGGCAGAGGGGCGGCCGCTGACCGAGCGCATCGTTACCGTGGCAGGGGAGGTGGCTTCCCCGGGCAACTGGCTGGTCCCGATCGGCTCCCAGACGACCGACCTGATCGCTGCTGCAGGCGGCATCCGCCACGGGGCCACCTGGGTGGTGATGGGTGGCCCGATGATGGGCGTGGCTCACCCCAGCGCTCGGCCAGTGCCGGTGACGAAGACGATCGGGGGGCTGATTCTGATCCGGCCCCAGAGCCCGGCTGATGCCGAGCCTGCTCCCTGCATCCGCTGCGGGCGCTGTGTCGCAGTCTGCCCCATGGGCCTGGTTCCGGCCGAGTTGGCCCGCCTGGCCGGTGCCGGGAGGTGGGATCTGGCCAGGGAGCACCACGTGACCGCCTGTATGGAGTGCGGTTCCTGTGCCTACGTGTGCCCCGCTCAACGGCCCCTCGTGCAACTGATCAGGAGAGCGAAGGCGGAAGCGGCCCGACAGGCCCAGCAACAGCCGACCGGCAGGAACGGGACGGGGGTGTGACAGATGAGCCGAACGGAGACGAGTCCCATAGTCACCACCGGTCCGCATCTGTGGGGGGGGCCCGGCACGGGGCGGATCATGTCAGATCTGCTGCTGGCCCTCATCCCCGCTGTGCTGGGGGCGGTCTACTTCTTCGGCAGCGATGCGCTTGCCGTCGTATTGGTCAGCACCGGCACGGCGGCGGCGGTGGAGTGGGTGACCAACCGGTGGCTGGGCCGCCGATCAACCCTGGCGGATGGGTCGGCCCTGGTCACGGGCCTCTTGCTGGCCCTCAACCTCCCCGCCGGGGTGCCACTCTGGCTGCCGGCGGTGGGAGCGTTCTTCGCTATCGCGATTGTCAAACAGGCGTTTGGCGGGCTCGGTTACAACCTGGTCAACCCGGCCCTGGCTGCCCGGGCCTTCCTGCTGATCGGCTGGCCTACCCAGATGACCACCTGGCCCGCCCCGCCCGATGCTGTCAGCATGGCCACCCCCCTGGCGGTCCTTACGAAACCGCTGGCGTTGGAGGCGACGGTTGGGGCGGCCCCTGGCTACCTGGATCTGCTCGTGGGGCGGGTGGGTGGCTCGCTGGGGGAGACCTCCGCCCTCCTCCTGCTGATCGGCGCCGCCTATCTGCTCTACCGCCGGGTGATCGATTGGCGGATTCCGGTGGCGATCTTCGGTACGGTGGCGATCCTGACATGGATCCTGGGTGGCCGGGGTGGCCCCTTCCAGGGGGATGCACTCTACCACTTGCTGGCCGGCGGCCTGATCCTGGGCGCCTTCTACATGGCCACCGACTACGTGACCGCCCCGATCACGCCTCGGGGGAGATGGATCTTCGGCATCGGGGTCGGCCTGGTCACGGTTCTGATCCGCCTCTATGGCTCCTTCCCGGAGGGCGTTTCGTTCGCGATTCTGTTCATGAATCTGATGACGCCGCTGCTTGACCGCCTGACGGTGCCGCGGCCGTTCGGGGGTGCACGAGAGTGAGGAGGCTGATGAGCATCCTGGCGACGCTGGGAGTGGTGTGCGTGGCCTCCGGGCTTCTGCTCTCCGGGGTTCACCGTCACACCAGCGATCTGATCGCCCGCAGGGAGGCCGCACAGATCCAGCAGGCACTCAATCGGATAATGCCCCAGGCCGACCGGTTCGTGACGATGGAGCCTGCGGGGGCAGAGGAGCGGTCCGAAGCCCCACCGCCGATCTGGGCCGGGCTGAATGACCGTGGGCAGCCCGTGGGATGGGTCGTGCTGACCAGCAGCCCCGGGTACGGTGGTGCGGTGCGGACCCTGGCGGGTTTCACGGCCGATGGCCGCATCGCCCGGGTCGAGGTTCTGACGGCCCCGGGGGAGACGCCCGGTCTGGGCTCCAGGATCTCCGAACCCGCCTATCTCACCCAGTTTTCCGGCCTGCGTGCCCCTGTGGCGTTCTCCGCCGACGGGGCGGAAGGGAGGGGCCGGGTGCAGGCCGTCACCGGGGCGACCATCTCGTCGCAGGCTGTGCTTGACGGCGTGAACAGGGCCTGGAAGATCGTAGCAGGGATCCGGGAGAAGAGGTGAGCCACATATGCAGGTCCCTGATTCAACCAGGGGAGAGAACCGTTCGCTGCCGGTGCCGACCCTCGTGCTGGGGTTATTTCCGAGTCTGGTCGTCGCCCGCACGCTTGAGAGTGGGGTTTGGGTGGGGCTGGCCCTGGCGTTGGTCCTCGTGGGCTCCGTCGCCGTAGCCTGGCCGCTGCGGGCATGGATCCCTCGCTCTGCCAGGACTCCGGTCGCCCTGACCGCCATGGCCACCTGGGCCGGCGTGGCCGACATGGCCCTGAAGGCCTACCAGCCGGAGATCGCCGCCTCGTTCGGCATCTACGTCCTGGTCATGGCCGCCAACCCGCTGATCCTGGTCTGGGCCGGGGGGCAGGAGGCGAATCGTCAGACCGCAGGAGGACTGCTGGCAGGGACCCTGAGGCTGGGGGCCTGGCTGCTGGCCGGGCCGGCCCTGGTTGGAGCGCTGCGGGAGCTCCTCGGGACGGGCAGCCTCTCCCTTTTCGGCAGGGCCCTCCTGAGCGCGGGAGGCAACTGGAGCGGCGTTGGCGTTATCCAGCAGATTCCCGGCGCCTTTCTGCTCCCAGGTCTTCTGTTGGCCGCCGGCGGGGCCTGGCGGCACCGGCGAGCCGGGTCGGGTGACGATTCGACGGCCACGGTGCAGACGGAGGGAGGTCGGTTGCCGTGAAGATTCTCGCCGTATTCTCTGCGGCTGCCCTGGGGGAGAACCCGGTGCTGGTGCAGGGGCTGGGCCTCGATCCTCTCCTCCAGCCCACAGCGGAGGGAGGCCAGGACGGTGTGAGCAGCGCCCCGCCCGCCTCCCCGGGGTCGATCCGCCTGTGGACCGCGGGGGTTGTGATCGTCACGACGCTCTCATCCGCGCTGGCATGGTTCCTCCAGAACCGATTCCTGGAGCCCGCCGGGCTCGGCTACCTCGGCATCGTGGCGTTCACCGTGATCATCCTGGCACTGGCCCGTTTGCTGGGCTGGCTCGGGCGGCGCAGGGGGCTTGACCGCTCCGACGGACTGGGCCTGGAGGCCGTCACCACCAACAGCCTGGTCCTCGGCCTGGCGCTGCAGAACGTGCGGGGGCTTCTGCTGAAGGCCCTCATGGGTGGACTGGCCGCAGGCCTGGGGTGGGTGTTCGTCGGGCAGATCCTGGCGGGGTTCCGGGACCGAGTCCAGGGGCCGCAGGTGCCCCCGCCCCTGCGCGGCCTCCCAGCCACGCTCATCGCGCTGGGACTGATGGCCCTGACCTTCACCGGCTTCCGGGGGATGCTTCAGGTGCTGTTCTTCCGATGATGGCGCCCCATACGCACAAGGGACCCCTGGTACTGGTCAGGTGGGCCGGGGTGGTGGGGGCCCTGCTGGTCGCACTGCTCCCGATTCTGCGCGTGGACGGAAGGAACCACGAGCCCATCGAGCGGAGCGAGGTTCTCATGGAGACAGCTGTCCGGGTCGTGGTCTACGGGGAGCGCCATGAGGCGGAGGCGGCCGTCGGTGCCGTACTGGCAGAGCTGGCCCGGCTTGAGGCGCTCTGGCATCCGGCGGGCCCGGAGAGCGATCTGGCCCGCGTCAACGCCGCCGCCGGAGGAACCCCTGTGGCGGTCGCCCCGGAGACCGCCGACCTCGTCACGCAGGCGCTGGCTGTTGCAGAGGCTTCGGGTGGTGCCTTTGACCCCACCCTCGGCCCTCTGGTCCAGGCGTGGGGAATCGGGTCGACGAACCGCATCCCGTCGCAGGCGGAGCGGGTGGCAGCGCTTGCGCTGACTGACTGGCGGGCCCTCAGGGCCGACGGCGTGCAGGGCACGCTCTGCCTGGAGCGGCCCGGCATGCAGCTTGACCTCGGGGGCATTGCCAAGGGCTACGCTGCTGAGAGGGGGCGGGAGGTCCTCCGGCAGATGGGGATCCGGTCCGGGTTGGTACAGGTAGGGGGGAGTGTGGCGACCCTTGGCCTGCGCCCTGACGGTCAGCGATGGGCTGTCGCCATTCAACACCCGCGCCGCGACGACGAGTTCCAGGCCATCCTGCATGTCGGGGAGGGATTGGTCGATACCGCCGGGGACTACCAGCGCTTCTTCGTCCACGAAGAGAGACGGTACCACCACATTCTCGACCCCGCCACCGGCAGCCCGGCACGGGGGGTCTCCAGCGTAACAGTGTTGGCCGATGGCTCCGTGCCGGTCGACGCGCTGGCCACGGCTGCCCTGGTCATGGGCATGCAGGAAGGGGCTGACTTTCTTGTCCGGCAGGGCGTGTCGGCGGTCCTGGTGAGCGACTCGGGCGAAGTGGTGCTCACCCCGGACCTGGTCGGCCACGTTGAGATCAATCAGGAGGCGTGGCCGTGAACGCCGGGCGGCGACTGGCGCGGCTTGGCCTGCTCGTGGCTGTCGGCCTGATCCTGAACCTGATCGAGCGGCGCCTTCCGCCGCTGATCCCGGTTCCCGGTGTCCGCCTGGGGTTCGCCAACCTCGCAACCATGCTGGCACTGGGCCTAGGCAGCCCGCGTGAGGCCCTCCTTGTCTGGCTGGCCCGCTTCCTCCTGGCGAGCCTCCTCGGCGGCAGTCTGCTTGGCCCCGGCTTCTGGGTCGGGGCGGCCGGAGGTACCTCGGCCTGGCTGGCCATGACAGGAGTCGTTCTCCACTCAGGTGGGCTGGAGCGGGCGGGCCCGGGCGGGAGGCGATCAGCGTTCGGTGCTGTCGGACTTAGTCTGGCGGGGGCGACGGCGCATCATGTCGGCCAGATTGCTGTGGCAGCCTGTATCACCGAACAGGCCGAGGTCTTCGCCCTGCTTCCGCTCCTGCTGGCTGCGGCCCTGCCTGTGGGGCTGCTGACCGGCTGGCTCGCCAGCCTGCTCCTGCGCCGTCTCCATGGCGCCGGCTTCGTGCGAACGCTCCCCCCCTGGGCTGCGCCGCTGACGGGGTGGGACCTGGCGCTGGCTTCTGCTGTTACCATCGTCGCCGCGCTCACCTGGCCGGGGGGACCCATGCAGCACCAGGAGTCGGCGGTCGCCCGGGTCTCGGTGGGAGGACGGACGACCGCGGAGTTGAGCCTCGCCCGCGACGGAGAGTACAGGGTGGAGGCACCGGAGGGATACCTCCTGATCGAGGTGCACCATGGAGCGGTTCGCGTGGTGCAGTCCGGCTGCGACGACCAGTTGTGCGTCCACTCCGGGTGGGTTCGCACCCCCGGGCGCATGATCGTCTGCGCGCCCAATCGGGTGGTGATCTTGGTAGTGGGAGAGAAGGCAGGGGTGGATGCAATCCTGCGGTAAGAACAAGCAGAGGGCTGTCCCGGCGGTCAGACACGACCGAGGGACGGCCCTTTTCGGCTCTTGCGGTCTAGGTCAGATGTTCCCTCAACCGCTCATACGCCTCCCGGTTGATCCGTCCCGCCGTGTACGCCTCCTCCAACTCCCGGCGGGACCGGATCTCGCCGGGCCCCCGACTGGTCGCAGCGAGAACCTGCCGGCGCAGACCCCCGACTTGCTGCACCATGGACCAGACGAGGAAGAGGGTGAGCAGAATGGCAAGGCCGATCAGCCAGGCCACCCAGGTTGGCCACGTCACCGTCGTCATGAACTCCCATCCCTTCGCGGCTGTTCTTGCCCCTTAGGGTGGCTGCTCTGCCCCGTTCTTACTCTCCTGACCGAACTCACCAGGGATACCCTTGCGAGTCTGTGCACAAAACTGTACAATAGGATCTAGCACAACCTTGTGCACAGAATCCAGATTGATATCGAGACGGAGGCCGGGGAGGCGACTCGCCTTGCAGCTTATTCGTGTTGGCGATAAGGTTATCAATCCAGAGCGGATCTACCGCATGGTCAACCGCATGCTGGAGCTACGTGCCAGCGGCCACTCCCAGCAGGAGGTGGCCGAAATGCTGGAGATCGATCGGACCCTGATCTCCCGCCTCGAGTCAGTCGGGGAGATGCGCAAGGGGAAGAAGATGGCCCTGGTCGGCTTTCCGGTGAAGAACCCTCGGGAACTGACCGAGCTGGCGCAATCGGAGGGACTCGACCTCGTTCTCGTCATGTCAGAGCGTGAGCGGCTCGAGTTCGCCAGGAACCAGAACGGCGCCGAGGTGCTGAACCAGGTCATGGGCCTGATCGCCCAGGCCCGCGAGTGCGACGCCGTCATCTTCATTGGATCGGATCAGCGCCTGAAGATGGTGGAAGCGCTGGTCGGTCCCAACACCGTGGGCATCGAAATCGGTCGCTCCCCCATGCACGAAGATGTCTACGTCGATCCAGATATGGTTCGCAATCTCATCCGCAGCCTGAAGGGGTAGCGGTTTACCAAGCGAGGAGGCCTACCTGTGAAGCGGATTGTCAGCGTCAGCTTGGGATCATCGAAGCGGAACTCGACCGCCACCACGCAGATCCTCGGGGAGGACGTGACGGTTGAGCGTATCGGCACCGATGGCTCGATCGAAAAGGCGATTACGATGATCAAGCAGCTTGACGGCACCGTGGACGCCTTCGGGCTCGGTGGAACCGACCTCTACGTGTACGCCGGGGGCCGGCGCTACGCCTTCCGCGACTCCAAGCGGATCGTTGCGGCTGCCGTCAAGACGCCTATTCTCGATGGCTCCGGCCTGAAGAACACGCTGGAGCGCCGGGTGGTCAACTGGGTCGATCAGAATCTCCTGCCCCTGAGGGGCAAGAAGGTGCTGATGGTCTCATCGGTGGATCGGTTCGGCATGGCGGAGGAGTTCAACCGACTGGGCGCCGATATGGTCTTCGGGGATATCATGTTCGGTCTGGGGATCTCGATTCCCATTCGTGCCTTCCGGACAGTCACCTGGGTGGCCCGGCTCCTCCTGCCGATCATCACCCAACTCCCCTTCCAGTGGCTCTATCCGACCGGCGAGAAGCAGGAAAAGTCCGAGCCCAAGTTCGAGGAGTACTACAACTGGGCGGAGATCATCGCCGGTGACTGGCTCTATATCCGCCGTCACGCCCCGGAGAGCCTGAAGGGAAAGATCATCGTTACCAATACGACCACAGCTGCCGACATCGATTGGATGAAGAAGGTGGGCGTCGCCATTCTCGTCACCACCACCCCGAACCTTGGCGGACGCTCATTTGGCACCAACCTCATGGAGGGCCTGATCATCGCCACATCCGGCAAGAAGGCCGACGAGATGCTCCCTGCCGACTACGAAGCCTGGCTTGACAAGGTCAGTTTCGCTCCTCGGGTGGAGCATTTCGGCGAGGTTCAGTCCGCCAGCGCAGCGGGTCACTAGTTCCCATTATCACTCATTATCCGACCCGAACAGGGAGGGCTCATGGTGTCGCATCCGTTTACCGACTATGTTAATCCACACCTGGGGAAGCTGCTGGAATCCATTAACATGGATAAGCGCTTTGAGCGGGGCGAGGGCTGCTATCTGTACGACACAGAGGGCAAGCGTTACCTGGATTTTGTCGCGGCGTACGGCGCACTCCCCTTTGGCTTCAATCCGCCGGAGATCTGGCAGGCGCTCCACGAGGTGGAACATACCATGGAGCCGTCCTTCGTTCAGCCCTCTGCCCTGGAGGCGGCGGGCGAACTGGCGAAGCGGTTGATCGAGATCGCTCCGGAGGGGCTCCGCTATGTCACCTTCGGTAACTCCGGTGCCGAGGCGGTGGAGGCGGCGATCAAGCTCGTGCGTGCCGCCACCGGCCGCATGGGGATTATCGCCACCGAGAACTCCTTCCATGGCAAGACCATGGGCGCCCTCTCGGCCACCAACCGAGAGGCCTACCAGAAGGCGTTCGGCGCACCGATCGCCGGCTTTGCCAAGGTCCCATACGGCGACCTGGCAGCCCTGGAGCAGCTCCTGGAAGAGCGTGGCGGTGAGTTCGCCGCCTTCTTCATGGAGCCGATTCAGGGAGAGGGCGGCATTGTGGTCCCGCCGCCTGGCTACATGAAGGCCGCCAGGGAGCTCTGCCAGAAGCACGGGCTGCTCTTCGTGCTGGACGAGATTCAGACCGGTCTGGGCCGCACCGGCCGGCTCTTCGCCTGCGAGGAGGAGGGGGTCTCCCCCGACGTGTTGATCCTCGCCAAGGCCCTGGGCGGCGGCCTCTTCCCGATCGGTGCCATGCTCTGCACCGAGGAGGCCTACACCGAGACCTTTGCCACCAAGCATTCCTCGACCTTCGCCGGGAACACCCTGGCTGCCCGGGTTGGCCTCCGCTCGCTGGAGCTGCTCACCCGCGGCGACCAGGCCCTGATCAAGCATGTGGCCGAGACCGGCGCCTTCCTGAAGGCCGGTCTGGAGCGGCTGCAGCAGAAGTACCCGCACGTCCTCCGCACGGTCCGGGGCCGTGGCTTTATGCTGGGCCTCGAGATTGGCGTCGACCGCCAGACCTACGGTCGGACCTCGTTGCTGGGCGTCATGGCCGAGCAGGAGAACCTGACCCCGGTCCTCTCCTCCTACCTGCTGAACGTCTGCGGCCTGCGGGTCGCCCCGACCCTCTCCGGCGCCGATGTGATCCGCATTGAGCCGCCGCTGATCGCCACCAGGGAGGACTGCCAGTTCGCCATTGATGCGGTGGAGAAGATGCTCTCCTACCTGGCGCAGGGCAACACGGCTGAGCTGATCTCCCACCTCATGGGCATCGAGTCCAGGCCACAGGTCCTGCCCGCCCCGATCGCCTCCGACCCCGTCCGGCCCACCGGCGATGCGGAGGAGGGGCGTCTCGCCTTCCTCGTTCACCCGGTCGATCTGCGGAACTATCCCGAGATCGATGAGGCCTTCAAGGTCTTCACGAACGAGGAGATCGCCGGCCTGGTCAACCGCTTCAACGACCTGCTGGAGCCCTTCGTGGCAGGTTCCTGCCGGATCAACGCGGCGAACGGGCGCAGCGCCTTCGTCGACTTCGTCGCCGTGCCCCGCACGGCCGATGAGTTCCTGACCATGGATCACGCCCAGGCGATCGCTGAGGTCCGCCAGGCGGTCGAGATCGCCAAGGAGCGCGGGGCGAAGATCGTCGGTCTGGGCGCCTACACCTCGGTCGTGACCCGCGGGGGTCTGCACCTGCGGAATCCGGGTGTGGCGATCACCACCGGCAACTCCTACACCGTCGTCTCCGCCGTCGACTCGATTCTCCACGCCGTGTCGAAGCTGGGGACCCAGTTGAACGAGGCGACGATTGCGATCGTCGGCGCGACGGGTGCCATTGGCCGCTCCACAGCGATCCTGCTGGCGGAGGATGTCAGCCGGCTGTTGCTGATCGGCAACCCTGCCCGCCCGGAGATGAGCCGCAAGCGGCTCCTGAAGGTCGCCGCCGATGCGGTGGCCCACCTGGCCGACCTGGCCCGGGAGGGCAGGCGCTTCGCCCCCGGCACGATCGGAGCGGCAATGCTCGCCCTGGGTCCCGTGCCCGAGGACGGCGCCGAGGTCTTCAGCGACATGGTCCTTGCCCTGGAGCAGCAGGGAAAGCTCCTGATCACGACCGACATTGACGCCATGCTCCCCGAGGCCGACCTGGTGGTCACCGCAACCTCCAGCGCCGAGGACCTGGTGACGCCCAACAACCTCAAGTTCGGTGCCGCCGTCTGCGACATCTCCCGGCCGCCCAACGTCTCCCGCGCCGTCCAGGCCGCCCGCCCGGATGTGCTCGTGATCGATGGCGGTGTCGTAGAGGTGCCGGGGCGGCCCGACCTGGGCTGGAACTTCGGCTTCGAGCAGGGCCTGGCCTACGCCTGCATGGCCGAGACCATGATGCTCGGGCTGATGCACCACTACGAGGACACATCGATCGGCACCGACCTGAACATGCCCATGATCCGGCAACTTCGGACCTGGGCCGATGAGCTGGGCTTCAAACTCGCACAACTGCGCTCCTTCGACCGCCCCCTCTCCGATGAGGAGTGGGCGAGGCTCATGCAGGCCCGCAACCGGGTGCTCAGCTCGGTAGGGAACGACTAGACGCCAGATGATGGGGCTCTCCCGGAGCAGAGCGATCTGCCGGGGAGAGCCCCTTTCTCGTTGGGGGTCAGCGATGCAGGGCGCATGGGTAGGGTAATCCTCACCCCATGGCGAAAGGGTGTGGAAAAGCCGCATCCCAGGAGGACGGAATGGAACTGCAAGGCAAGCGCACGCTGGTTACAGGGATCACCGGAACGGTTGGAGGACGGATCGCTCAACGCCTGTTGGCGGAGGGTGCGAAGGTGCGGGCACTGGTCCGCCGGCTTGATCCGATCCCCGAGTTCGAAGGCGAGGACGTCGAGTTTTTCCAGGGCGATATCACCGACCCGGCCTCCATCGCACGGGCTATGGCGGATGTGCAGGTGGTGATCCACTCGGCGGCGTACATCGGCGGTGACTGGGATCTCTCCCGCAAGGCGAACGTCGAGGGGACTCAGAACATGGTGGATGCGGCCCTGCAAGCCAAGCTGGAGCTGTTCGTCCATATCTCCACCATCTCTGTCTATGATCTCTACAACGCCACCACGTTCGATGAAGCCTCGCCGCTCTGCGCTGACCCCAAGAACCCCTACCAGGCGACGAAGGTCGAGGCTGAGAAGGCGGTCTGGGCGGCGAAGGGGGAGGGGCTGCCGGTGCTGGTGATCCGGCCGTGCAACGTGCTCTCCAGCCACAGGACCTCCCACTGGGGGCCGGTGGCGATTCGGCGTGTGGCAGAGGGGTTCCACAACTGGCATCCCGATGGTCTCTTCCCCTGGATTCACGTGGAGAACCTGGTCGACATGACCCTGCTCGCCATGCGCACCCCGCAGGCGGTGGGGGAGGCCTACACCGCGATCGACGGCCACGTGCCGAACTCCGAGTACTGGGGCCGGATCGCCCGGTGGGTCGGCATCACCCGGCCGCCTGCCGGCAATCCGACCCGTTGGCACTTCGGCTTGGAGAAGAACCGGGCGTTGGGATACGAGCCCCGCATTACGTATGATGAGGCCATGGCCGAGTTGGAGGGCCTCGCCCGTTCGATGGGGTATAAGGGGCGGTAGGCTATCAGGGGGGGCGTGATCCGGCCCCCCGCTCCTGCTATTCGACGGCGAGAACGGTCACCTGAAAGCCCCGATCGATCAGGGCGCCGCGAAGGTCGGTCGTGAAGATGTGAATGCCGGTATCGGCCTGCGTGACGTAGTGGAGCCCCTGCGCGGTGAGGGAGATCATGGTAGCGTAGGGCTGGTCGGGATTGAACTCGCTGAAGCTGAGCAGGTAGTGGCCCGGGGAGACGTGGGTGACATGGAGGCCGGCTCCCGCCAGCACCTGGCCGTCGCTTGAGACCACCCCAACCGCAGCGGCGCCGGGCCCGGCAGGGCCCACGGGGCCGGGGTCACCCTGCGGCCCGGCAGGGCCCACGGGGCCT
The DNA here is from genome assembly GCA_041690255.1 of Symbiobacteriaceae bacterium. Taxonomy (GTDB): domain Bacteria; phylum Bacillota; class Sulfobacillia; order Symbiobacteriales; family Symbiobacteriaceae; genus JAWLHU01. The sequence continues at coordinate 93,977 of JAWLHU010000019.1, read as the reverse complement.
GGGTCACCCTGCGGCCCGGCAGGGCCCATGGGGCCGGGGTCACCCTGCGGCCCGGCAGGGCCCACGGGGCCGGGGTCGCCCTGCGGCCCGGCAGGGCCCACGGGGCCTGGGTCACCCTGCGGCCCGGCAGGGCCCATGGGGCCGGAGTCACCCTGCGGCCCGGCAGGGCCCACGGGGCCTGGGTCGCCCTGCGGCCCGGCAGGGCCCACGGGGCCGGGGTCACCCTGCGGCCCGGCAGGGCCCATGGGGCCGACCTGGCCCCAACTGATCAGGAACTCATGATTCCCGCACGACTCGCCCGGCTCCACCCATCGGAAGTGCCCGCTGGACTGCTGAACGCAGGCGTAGTACACAGCGGGCTCCTCACCGGCCATTGCCGTTACGGTTGAGACCACCCCGGCGACCAGCGCCAGCGATAGGAGAAGGTAGCGCTTCAACCAGACTCTCAGACGATGCATCGGCATCCCCTCCCTGGTCCTGTTGACTGAGACTTTACAGAATGCTACGCTCGTTAAGCAAGTTGCACGTAGGCAATCAGCTAAGGGGGGAGACTACCGTGTCACGAAAATGGATAGGTGTACTGATCGCCCTGTCTGCCCTGCTCCTGCTCACCCTGACGCTCAACTTCCGGGCGGCCCGGCTTACTCATAAGGCAGAGTCAAATCAGGGCCTGGCCAGGGCGACCATGGGCGACCTCGCACCGGCCACCGGGAACAGGCTGACGCTCTACATGACTGGCGCCGATGCGCTGAGCAGCGCCTTCCAGCCCGCCTTGCTCGCGGCGCTCCGGGCGAAGGATGTCATCGCCTTCACCGAGATCGAACTCCTGACCACCCTGCCCGATGAGATCAGCACGCCCTTCCTGCTCATCCGAATCGACCGGCAGAGCGGCTTTTGGACACCCTTCTACGCCCGCCGCCACCTGGAGGCCGCCATGCACTACGCCCAGGGACCGCCCGTTGCCAGGGGAGCGGTGGAGGAACTCCTCGCCTCTGCGGGCGACCCGACCGATCGACTCCACCGCCAGACCATCACCCAATCCGCCGTCGATGGGCGCCGGTCAGCCACGCTCGACATGAGCGGCTTCGGGCTGATCAGCCTGCCCAGCCTCCGGGCCTATACGGCCGAACGGCTGGCCGAGGAGGCGGCGGTCCTCGTGGCCGAAGCCGTCCCCGAGCATCTCAACCCGGCCAGGTGGTTTGACCGGGCCGCAAAACTGGCCGCCAAGCAGTGGCAGTCAGAGGGCAGTACCTTCTCCACCTTCCAGGCTGGCAAGGAGTGCCGGGGCGGTGTCGTCCTGATTGGGGATATGGAGCAGCGCGACCGGTTCCGCTTCTATTTCTACGATGCGGAACGAGACGCGATCACCGCGACCCTCACCAGCGAGGAGGTCTACGCAGCGATCCAGGGTCGTGCCGATCTGGCGGGCATGCGTCCGTCGGAGCATCCCGGCTCCGGCGGAACCGATGAGCACCTGATCTACAGCATCGGCACCCTGCCCAACGGCGCCAACGTCTCGCTGGAGGTCTCCACCTGCGACGTGACCGACTGGACCGTAAAATAGCCACCGAGCCCTGCCCATGATCACGGGCGGGGCTCTTGCGTAGGATAGCGGCGAGGAGGTGTCTCACATGCCGTCTCAGGCGGAGAAGCTCCCCTTGCTGGGGGTGATGGGGGAGGGCCAGGTGGAGGTGGTCCCCGACACGGCGGTCGTCTCCCTCGGGGTGACCGCGCGGGCCGAAGGGGCGAATGCCGCCTACCAGGAGATTGCGACCGTGCTGAACCAGATCCTCGGGGCCCTGACAGGCATGGGGATCCGCCCCGAGCAGATGCAGAGCGGTCGGGTCGATCTGCGCCCGCTCTACGAGGAAGAGAGGCTCGTCGGATACGAGGCGGCGGCCACCCTGCGGATCACCCTGCCCGACCCGGCCATGGCCGGAGCGGTGATCGATGCAGCGGTCGCTGCCGGCGCCAACACGGTCCAGGGGATCAGCTTCGAGGTCCGGGACCCAGGGCCTGCGGAGGCCCGGGCTCTGCGGGGTGCGATCGATGATGCCCGGCGGGCGGCGGCCGCCGTGGCCCAGGCGCTGGGCGTCAGGCTTGGGCCAGTCTGGCGGGTAGAGGCCGAGCCAGGCCCCGGCGTAATCCCCACCACAGCCCGCTTCGCCGTCGCAGAGGGGGTGCCCGTCCTCCCCGGCAGGGAGCGTCTCACGCGACGGGTGCGGGTGGAGTACCTGCTTGCAGAGGGCCAGGGCGCCATCACCCCATCGAACGGAGGCGATCGCACATGAGTAACGGCCCCGCCCTGCAAGGACCGGCCCGAGCCACCATCACCCAGATGGTGACCCACCTGGCCCGGATCAACCCGACCGCGCCCCGCCTCGCGAGCCATTACCTGCGCCATGCCCGCCGCCTGGGCCTGCGAGGCGATATCGCCTTCGCCCAGGCGCTCCACGAGACCAACTACTTCCGCTACGGGGGGCTGGTCCAGCCCGAGCAGAACAACTACGCCGGCATTGGCGCCACCGGACCCGGGAGTCCCGGCGCCACCTTTGCCACGCCTGAGGAGGGGGTGCTCGCCCACCTGCAGCACCTCCATGCCTACGCGTCGACCGAGCCGCTGCCCGACGACATGCCGAAGGTCGATCCCCGCTACGATCTGGTCAACCGGGGCAGCGCCCCCGGCCTCTATGACCTGAACGGCCTCTGGGCCGTGCCCGGCCAGGACTACGGCCAGCGCATCGACCGGATCCTCGGCGAGATCCTCGTGGAGCCGCTGGAGGAGGAGCCGCACAGCATCACCCCGGCCTACCTGGACCCATCCAGCCAGAACCGGCCCGGCCCGTGCGATTCGAACGGCTGCTGGCAGGGAGTCCAGGGGATCATCATCCACCGGACCGCCAGCCCGACCATGGATGCCATGGCGATCCGGAACTACTTCAACACCGCGCCCGATGGCCGCTTCGCATCGAGCCAGTTCGTGCTGGACAACGCCCAGATCCTCCAGCTCATGCCGGTCGGCGAGGTGGCCTACCACACCTCGGGCAAGAACTACACCCACCTGGGAATCGAGACCTGTGAGCACAACTGGGGGACGGAGGCCTTCAGCGAGACCTACGCGAGACTGGTCTGGTTGACCGGCCACCTCATGCGGGCGTACGGACTGACCATCGCCGAGGTGACAGGCCACTACGCCTGGGACCCGGTCAACCGGCCCTACGATCCGGCCCATCCATCGTGGAGGCCGGGCGATCCCCAGGCGACCGGGCTCTTGAACTGGAACCGGTTCGTGGCCGATGTAGAGCGAGCCGCCGCCCGGGAGATCCCGATTCAGGTGATCCGCACCGTGACCGAGGAGTGCGAGCCGGGCCGGCTGATCGGTTCGACGACCTATGTCCCCCTGCGGGCCTACACCGACTGCCTCGTCCCGAACGCAACCGTGACGTGGGATGACGCCAACGGCCGGGTGATCGTGGAGGTGCCGCCACCCGACCCGCAACCATAGAATGATGCAGCCAGGCCATGCTGGTCTGGCTGCGTGCGCGACATAACGCCGCCTGCGTGCATAGGCTGAGATCAGGTGCATCCCAAAGGAGGAAGCGGCGTGTCGGACAACCGGCTCCAGGAGATCATGACCCGGGCGGTCGTGGGGCGGACCGAGCGCACCCTGACCTGGTGCCACAAACTGGCGGCCAGCGACATGAAGCAGGTGCTGGGGGTCCGGGTCGGTAGGACCAACGTCTCGGTGAAAGGGGAGGAGGGGCAGCCGGTCGCAGAGCTGATGGTCGACTGCGACCTCTGGTGTGCCGACGGCAAGCGGACCAAGGTCCTCCGGACCCGCTGCCGCTCTGTTCAGGAGGTCCCTGTGAAACTCCGTGACAACCTGATCGGTGAGGAGGGGTATGCGATCGAGCTGACCGGTACCCCGCGCTCCACCGGCGTTCGGGTGGATGGGGACTCGATCTACGTCGATTTCGAGGCGACCGTGCAGGTGGAGGTGATCGCCCTCGCCCGGCTCTGCGTGAAGGCGTACGCCCCGGACTTCGCCGCCGATCTCACCGGCGAAGAGGCGTCCACCTACGATGCATCGGCCAGTCCCTTCGGTTCGCACTGACCCATCCTACCTAGCGGGGCTGTCCCTCGTCATCTGCCGATGACGGCCGGGGCGGCCCCTTCGCTTTTCTTCCGTAAACCTCCCCGACCTGCTTTGCATAACGTGGTAGGAGGAAAGGCAGGGGATGGATGTGAAAGCCCTGGTCCTTTGTGCCGGCCGTGGGAGTCGACTGCGGCCGCTCACCCACACCCGGGCCAAGGCATCGCTGCCCGTAGCGGGGCGTCCCGTCCTTCAGATTGTGCTGGACTACCTGCTCCGGTACGGCTTTCACGAGGTCGGTGTGGTGATCAGCCCCTATCAGAACGATCTCCGGGACCTGGTTCCCGCAGAGAGTGAACAGCGGGTCACCTTTATCATCCAAGATGAGCCCCGCGGCATTGCCCACGCCGTTCAGATCGCCCGGCACTTTCTGGGCGATGAGTCCTTCCTGCTCTACCTGGGCGACAACCTGACCGATGAGGATCTGAGACCCGCCCTGAAGCGGTTCCGCCAGGCGAGGCCATCGGCCCTGATCACCCTGCGGGAGGTGGCCAATCCGACCGCCTACGGGGTGGCCGAGTTGCATGGCGAGCGGGTGATCCGGGTGGTGGAGAAGCCGGCTGAACCACCATCGAACCAGGCGATTGCCGGATTGTACCTTTTCACACCCGCCGTGCACGCGGCGATCGAGAGCCTGCGCCCCTCCAGCCGGGGCGAACTGGAGATCACCGATGCAATCAGCGCCCTGATCGACCAGGGCCATCTGGTCCTGGGCCACAGCATGACGGGCTGGTGGCAGGACATGGGCTCCGTGGAGGGGCTCCTGATCGCCAACTCGCTGCTGCTTGACCAGATCCGGACGCACATTGATCCCACCGCCGCACTGGATGAGGTTCAGGTGCAGGGGCGGGTTGTGGTCGGCAAGGGCTGTGTCCTCCGCCGGGTCCGCCTGCGCGGCCCGCTGGTGATCGGTTCGCACAGCCATCTGACCGATGCGTACGTCGGACCCTATACGAGCATCGGCGATGACGCACAACTGCTCCACGTGGCGGTCGAGAACTCGATCCTGCTGCCGGGCTGCCACCTGGAGGGCCCCAACCTTCGGCTGGAGGACTCCCTGGTGGGCTCCGGCGCCGAGGTCTGGGCCCGGGAAGGGCGGTCCGTCTCGCTCCTGGTGGGCGACGACTCCCACCTGCTGATCCCGCCCGACCGGCGGTAACCCAGGAGGTGTCCCTGTGGCAAAAGACCCCCGCCCCGAGATCTTTGTCCCGGCAGACGCACAGATCTATGTGCCTCACACGGTGCGCAGTCAGACCATGCAGCCCAAGACTCGCCTGACCCCATCGCCCCCCGAGAAGCCGGCGGCCGCCGTCCGGCCCGCCAACCCCAAGCCCAAGCCCGAGCCCAAGCCCAAGCCCAAGCCCAAGCCCAAGCCCAAGTCCAAGCCCAAGCCCAAGTCCAAGCCCAAGCCCAAGCCCAAGCCCCGATCCCGGCGAGCCCGCTGGCCGAGGGTGGAGCGCCCGGACCGGGACCGGCCGAAGCCCCCCTGGTACGAGATCCCCGCCGAAGACGAGGACGGCGACGACGGCGCTCCCCAGGACCTGACCGTCCCGCCGGAGATCTTCGCCCTGGCCGAGGAGGCGGCGACCCACTGGGAGATGGCCGTCCACTCCTGGACGCTGGCTGCCACCAAGCCCGAGAAGGGCTGGGGGGCGATCTGGCGGATCGAGACGAACCGCGGCCCACGCTCGCTCAAGCTGCTCCACCGGCCCTTCGGGCGGAACCTCTTCTCTATACACGCCCAGGAGTACCTGACCGAGCGCCAGGGCCGGGTGGCGCCGCTCGTCCGGACCAAGGCCGGGAGGCTCTGGACGATCGTCCAGGACCGCATGTTTATCGTGACCGACTGGATTGAGGGACTGCATCCGGCATCGAAGGTGACGGTGGATGGGGCGGTGCAGCTCTGCACCGGTCTGGCCGAGTTCCACCGCTTCTCCCAGGGCTATCAGCCGCCGCCCGAGGCCGATCATGTCTCCCGCCTGCACCGGTGGCCCGGCGTCTACCAGAAGATGCGGACCAAGATCGACTGGTTCGAGCACCTGGCGAAGGCCTACAGTGAAATGCCCGCCAGCCGGCTCCTGCTCGAGGTCCTGCCCCGCTTCCGTGCCCAGGCCGACGAGGCGATTGCCCGGTTGGAGCGCTCGGCCTATCAGAGCCTGATCGCCCGGGGCGACCAGACCTGGGGGCTCGTGCATCAGGATGAGCGATGCGGAAGGGAAACAGATCCCTTCAAAAACCGGACACAGAATTCTACGTTTTGTACAGGAAACTTCGCTATAAAACTAGTACAATATACCGCGCCACATTAACTCTTGTGTCAACGAAATATCAGTCAACGGGTGGTGAAATGCATATGCAGGCCAGGCGAAGATCTCTCGCCGTACCGCATCGAGCCATGCGGGCTACTCGGGTCGCATGGTTCCATGCAGCGATTGGCCTCGTACTGGTCGTCGTGGTTCTCGTCAGCGCCCTGCACTACCGTTCGGCCATCTGGAACTGGCAACTGGCGCGGTGGAGCGAGACCGTGTCGGCATTTGGGATCTACCCGAGCATTCGGGGCTATGGCTATGGCTGGGATCAGGCCTTCTCCGTTGCCAGTACCACTGACGTGCTGTTGACATCGATCATGCTGATCCTTGTAACATACCTGCTGTTCCGCTCCACCGCTGTCCCCACGATCAAAGGGTTGTTTGCCATTACGGCGATCCCGCTCTACCTCTATGTACTCGTCACCTCCCTCACGGGCCGGCCGCCGGTCGGCGCGCTGAACCACGTAGGGCCGGAGTGGCTGATCGGTGAGGTGGTCGTCTGGTGCCTCGTTCCCCTGCTCTATGCCCTGCTGGTCTTCCCTGTGCCTTTCTCCCTCTGGGTCAAGGTGCTCTCCCTGTTCAGCCTGCTCGGCATATCCGTGGCGTGGCGGACCTTCACACCCACTTTATATATCCTGATTGCCGTCTACTCCCAGGGAACCATGGCACTGCCGGCCTGGATGCTCCTGGGGCCCTGGGCGGATTACCTGTACGCCGTCCCCGTCTTTGCCGTCACCCTTTCCTTTTACCGAGGGGGGAGAGCCGCTGATTACCGTGCTTAAGCTCTGGTTGGGGCTGGTGGTGCTGGTCACCAGTCTCTACGCCGTCCGCCATTTCGTCTTCGCCTTCGTGCGCCTCTATCTGCCGCAGCGCCATTCCTTCCAGGACATTGCCGGCTCGTACCTGCCCACCGTCTGCCTCATGGTGCCCATGCACAATGAGAAGGAGGTTGTCCGCGAGACGGTGGCGGCCCTGAAACGGCTCGACTACCCGGTGGACCGGCTGAAGGTTCTCATTGTGGATGACCGCTCAACCGACGGGACCGCCGCCCTGCTGGACGAACTCTGCACGGACGTGCCGTTTATCCAGATCCATCACCGGCAGAGCGGGCCGGGCGTGGTCGGCGGCAAACCGGCCGCGCTTAACGAGGGGCTGGCCCTGACCGATGCCGAGGTGATCCTCACCTTCGATGCTGACTACTGGCCCAGCCGGGACTCGGTCATGCGTCTGGTCGCCCCCCTGCTCGACCCCCAGGTAGCGCTCACCATGGGCCGGGTTGTGCCGCGCAACCCCGACCTGAACCTGCTCACCCGCATGCTCGACCTGGAGCGGGCCGGCGGGTACCAGGTGAACCAGCAGGCGCGGCACACGCTGGGGCTGCTCTCCCAGTATGGCGGTACGGTCGGTGCGATCAGGCGGTCGTTCCTCGACACGCTGGGTGGCTGGAGTGACGAATACCTGGCCGAGGATACCTACCTGACGGTGCAGGCCTTTGTGCACGGGCTTCAGGTGGTCTACGTCAACCTGGAGGAGACCACCGAGGAGTTGCCGGCCAGTTGGGCGATTCGGCAGAAGCAGCTGCGCCGTTGGGTGATCGGCCATAACCAGGTGGCCTGGCGTCTGGGCGCCAAGGTGTGGAAGTCTCCCTTCCTGCCGCTTCTGGCCAAGTTCGATGCCACCATGCTGCTCGGTACCTACGCTGCGACCATGCTGCTCGTCACCGGCTACGTTGTGGCCACCCTTTTGTTGCTCCTGGGCGATGGACTCCTGGCTGGCAGCTCCATGGCCATTTTGATCCTGACTACCTACAGCACCCTGGGGAACGCCGCCGCCTTCAGCGAGATCGCCGTCTCTGCCCTTCTGGACGACAGGCCCCGTGCCCTCTGGGGAGTGGCAGCCATGACCGGGCACTTCGCCGGGTCAGCCTACGTGGTGGCAGCGGCCACCCTTGACTGGGTCTGGCAGGAGATCCGGGGCCGCCGTCGGTTGGCGTGGGATAAGACCGCACGGACAGGGAAGGTGTAATCGATGGTCATGGTCTGGTTGGCCGCTGGTGCGGTTCTGTTGATCGCGATGATCTGGGTTGCCTCTCTGGTGATCATCAGGGCCAAGGGCGGCGGCCTCGATGTAGACAACGACCGCGATATCAACGACCGGTACTTCGCAGAGGTGCTGAGGACGATTCTGGAGCCGACTCTGTCACCGGAGTGGGGAGAGCCCGAGGGCGACCATTGGCGCCTGGGGAGCCTCTCCATGCGCCGGCGGAAGGAGAAGGTCGCCCTCTACCAGGGGAACTTGCACCTCGGGCGCCTGCCCTACCGGGTGGCAGCCTTGGTGGTGACAGGAAACCTGACGATCACCGACGGTGGCCGCGTGCCGTGTGATATCTGGTGCCTGGGCGACGTGACAGTAGGCACGGGCTGTACCCTTCGGGCCCTGGCGGGCGAGGGGGCCGTCACGCTGGGCTCCCGCTCGGTCGTGGAGCGATGGATCGACGGTGCTCGCTCCCTGTACCTGAGCGCCGGCGCCACAGTGATCTCCACCGCCTCATCCGCCGGCGAGGCGCTCCTGGAGAGCGGCTTTCGCGGTGCGAAGGTGTCCGCCCCCGTCGTCCGCATTCTTGCCACGCCCAACCAGATCGCCCTGGAGGCGGCACGGGAGCGGCTGCTGACCTACCTGACGCTCCGGGAGAGCTATGGAGCGGCCACATCGGGCGAGACCAAGCCACTCACCTCCGAGTGGATCCAGCCCCAGTCAGTCTGCAGCGAAGGGCGTTTCTGGATCGGACCGGGTACGGTCATGCTCCACGACCTCGTAGTCCGGGACTCCCTGGAGGTCGGTGAGAACGCGGTCATCGCCGGCAGCATTCACGCCACCGAGGACTGCCGGCTGGCTCCCGGGGTGATCGTGACGGGCAACGTGGCCTGCCGGCGCCTCCGCATGGAGGCCGGGGCGGTGGTGGGCGGCTCGGTCCACGTGGACGGAGATGCGATTCTCGGTGAGGGAGCCATCGTCGGGCTGCTCTCCGAGGTAGGCGGCCTTGCCGTGACCGGTTCCGTGAAACTGGGTGATCAGGTGACGGTGACCGGGCGAATCTCGGCGTCCGACATCCTGTACACCGGCACTGGCCGCAGAAAGGCTGGGTGAGGCCTATGTACCTGGGGCTCTCTCTTGCCCTGATCATGGGCAGCGGGGTGCTGGGCGCCCGGCTCCTGGGGCTGCGCTCCTTCTGGGATCGGTTTCTGGCGGCCGTACTGATCGCCCTGGCCAAGGTGGTCCTGCTCTCCCTCGGGATCGGGCTATTCCCCGGCGGGTACCGTCCGTTGCCACTCCTGCTAGGGGCGGCTGCTCTCTTCCTCGTCCTTCTTATGGCCGCCCTCTGGACCGGCCGCATCGTTGCCCCGCCCATGGAGCAGGAGGAGGCTACCTACCTGTGGACCCTCTACGCGGTGATTGGCCTGACCCTGCCGATCTGGCTCTGGATCCTCTTCAATGGCCTGCTCCTCCCTCCGGTCTACTGGGACGAGCTGTACTACCATCTGGTAGCGCCCGGGATCTGGGCGCGCGACGCGCAGATCCACTTCTTCGGCCCGACCATGGGGAACCCGTTCGTGGCGGGCTATCCGGCCAACCTCAACATGGTCTGGGGCTGGACCATGGTCATGACCGGCACCGATGTCTGGGCCGACCTGGCCGGGTTGCCCTTCGTCGTGATCGGGCTGGCGGTGCTGCTGGCCTTCGCCAGAAAGCTCGGGGTGGAGGCCCGGCACGCCTTCTGGGCCGGGCTGCTCTTCGTGACTACCCCCATGGTGATCCTCCATGCCAAGGCCTCGTATATCGACCTGCCCATGTCGGTCCTCTTTGCGATCGCCTCCTACTTCCTGTACCTGTACGCGACGGGCGGCGCCCGCGTCCACCTGATGCTTGGCGGGGTTGCCATGGGGCTTATGGTTGGCGCCAAGTACAGCGGCCCCTACCTGGCCATCGCCGGGCTGGTACCGATCTTCTACTACCTGAAGACGGCGTGGATCAAGCGGCAGACCTGGATTTCGGCCCTGTTCTTATACGGGGTGCCGGTGGTCCTGCTGGGCGCCTTCTGGTACATCAAGAACCTGATCATCTATGGAAATCCGCTCCACCCGATGCGGCTGACCGTGGGAGGGGTGGCCCTCTTCGGCGGCTTCTACGACTCCGATGCCTTCAACTTCACCAAGCCCGAGAACAACTGGGTCACCCTCTTCAAGGCGATGCTCGACCTGGAGTGGTACCCGCAAATGGACAGCTACTACAGCGGATTGGGCCCGCAACTGCTCCTGCTGGCGGTGCCCGCCACGCTGCTCTTCCTGGTCAAGGAGCGCCGCGGGCGCTGGCTCTATGTCATCACATGGCTGATCCCGCTCTTTCTCAGCGTCGCCTCCCTGCCGGCTCGCTACCCCCGGTACCTGCTCCACCTCAACCTGTTCCTCCTGCCCTTTGCCGCCTGGCTGCTGCAGGACATGGGCCGCTGGTCGAGGCGGGTGGTGCAACTGGTCATGGTCAGCTTCGCCGCCTACTCCGTGCTGATCGCCACCCCGATCTACTTCGTCCACGTGAGCAACTACCGGGTGGCAGCCCGGACGGTCTGGGCGGCCCACCTGATCGGCGTCGGTGCCCAGGACGCCGTGGTGCAGACGCTCAACGATGAACTGAACAGGCCGGTGCGGATTCTCACCGGGACGACGAGACTGACCTACCCCCTGCTGGGCGAGCGGTGGCAGAACCAACTCCTGCATGTGGAGCCGACCGATGAGGAGAGCTGGCTGCTCCGAGTGAAGGAGACGAAGGCTGACCTGCTCTGGGTCGACGGCGCCGTCGATACCAGCGTGGAGGCGAAGTGGGCGGAGAAGCACCCCGAACACTTTGAGCCGTACTATTCGGACGGCATCGTCTATGTCTTCCGCATTCGGCAGGGCGAGGAGGGAGCCCCATGAGGCGCGATGCCTGGTTCCCCCTGCTGCTTCTGGCAGCAGCGGTGCTCTTTTTCCTGGCCCCGCCCCGCACACATGCCGTCAACCGGGCCTTGCTCTGGTGGAGCGACTTTGCCCGGGAGGCTCAGTCCAACATGCTGCCCAGCGAGCGCGGGCTGAATGTGGCCGTGCTGGATGCAGAGGGGCACTTGCTTGAGTCGCAGGCCTTTGATACCTATCTGAACCCCGATTCGGGCTTTCCGGCCTTCGTCGCGGCCCTGCCGCAGGATGTCTGGGTAGTCGTGGCGGTCCAGGACGATGCCGCCACCAGCCTTGCCCCGGCGGACCTGGCGGCGCTTCAGTCCCTGGGCGGATCCGATGGACTGGCTGGAAAGCTCAAGTGGTCCTACATTCTGGTGGGGCGCCCCGGACTCGGTCCGCTCGCCGGGCGGGAGTGGCTGGACCAGGGCCGCCTTGATGTCGCCCTTGCCGCTGGCGAGGTGGTTGCGGACAAGCCGCTGCCGACCGACCTGCGGATTCGCAGTGCCGGGTACGATGCGGGCATCTTCGCCGCGCTGAACACCGGGAAGGCGGACTGGGCAAACCTGCGGCGCTGGATTCGAGTCGCTCTGTCACGAAGCTGATAGGAGGTCCGTTATGGCAAGCGTACGCGAGGAGAGGGAGAAGCCCTCCTACGGATCAAAGCTCTGGGTCTGGCCGGTGATCAGACTGCTCCGGCCGAAGCAATGGATCAAGAATGGGCTCGTCTTCGCCGCCTTGCTCTTCTCTGGGGAGCTGCTCAACCTGACGGCGGTCTGGCGGAGCCTCGCAGCCTTCGGCGCGTTCAGCTTGGCGGCATCGGCGGTCTACTGCCTCAACGACGCCGTCGATGCAGAGCGGGACGCCCTCCACCCGCGCAAGCGGCTCCGCCCCGTGGCCTCCGGAGCCGTCGGCCGCCCGACGGCCTTCGTGCTGGCGGCGCTGCTGGCGGCGGCCGGGCTGCTCGCAGGCTTTCTCCTGAGCCCGGGGCTGGGCGCCGTGGTGCTCACCTACCTGGTGATCAACCTGAGTTACTCGACCTGGCTGAAGCACGTGGTCTTCCTGGACCTTCTTGCCGTCGCCTCCGGCTTCGTGCTCCGGGCGCTGGGCGGCGCCTTCGCCATTGATGTCCTCGTCTCCAAGTGGTTTTTGGTGGTGGTGATGCTGCTCTCGCTCTTCCTCGCTGTCACCAAGCGGCGGCAGGAGGCGGTGACGGTCACCGATGCTGCCGAGCACCGGCAGGTGCTGGCGGAGTATCCCCTGAGCCTCCTGGATCAACTCGTAGGGATCCTGAGCGGGGCCGTGATCGTGACCTACCTGCTCTACGCCCTGGAGTCTGACCGTCCGCCCCTCTTCTTCGTGACCGGGCTCTTCGTGATCTACGGCGTCTTCCGCTACCTCTACCTGGTCTACCGGCGGGAGGAGGGCGGGGCCCCGGACGAGTTGCTGATCTCCGACCTGCCCCTGCTGGTGACGGTGGGGCTCTGGGGCGTCGTGAGCGCGGCCATTCTCTACTTTGGGTAGGAGGCGGACAGCGATGCAGGCCTGGCTTCTTGCGCTCACATCGATCGCCCTCTCCGCGGCGGGCCAACTGCTGCTCAAACATGGGTTGAACCAGGTGCAACCAGCGGTTTCGGCGCCGGCCTTCCTCGTGGCGGCGTTGACCAATCTCCGGGTGGTCGCCGGCCTGGCGGCCTACGGCGTGAGTCTCCTCTTCTGGCTCCTGGCGCTCCGGCAGCATCCCCTGAGTCTCATGTACCCGCTCGTCAGCCTGAGCTACGTGGCGGTGGCGGTGGGCTCGGTGCTCTTCCTGGGAGAGACACTGTCCCCGGCCCGAATCGGAGGCCTGGCGGTGATCATTCTGGGTGTGGTGATGGTGGCTCGGTCCTGACCACCTGCGGTACTACCCCCGACCGCCGGAGGATCACCTGGATGCCCATTCGCCGCAGCGACTCCTTCTGCTCGGGCACGCTCATCCCGACCCAGAGCTGCCAGGAAGGCCCCAGGATCGGCCTGATCTGCTCCGCCACGGCTGCATCAATCGCATCGGCCGGGTGATGGGGGGCGCCGCAGGCCGCCTTGCCCAGCCGCTTCCGGGCCGTGCAGTAGTAGTAACGGTGCGGCCCGACCCGCTTCCCGCCGACCGGCGCCCCACATTCGCAGATGGCCAGGCCGGAGAGCAGGTAGTCGCTGTAGGTCGGCTTGACCCCATCGCCCTTGGTGGAGCGGGTCTGGAGCGACCGCTGGACATCGTGCCAGACCGCCATCGGAATAATGGGGGGGAAGGCCCCTTCCACCCGGGCCAGGCGGGGGATGGCGACAGCGACGACCTTCCCCCCGGCAGTTCGCATTCGCCTGCCGTACTCCAGAGTGCCTGCATAGGCCGGGTTTGCGAGCATCCGCCGGATTGTGAGCGGGTTCCAGGGTGCGCCCCGCCGCGTCACCCCCTCGCTGTTCAGCCTGTGGGCGATCTGGTAGGGCCCGAAGCCCTTGCGGCAGAGGTCAAAGATCCGCCGCACCAGGTCGGCCTCCGGCTCAACGACCCGTACCTTCCCGGCAGATGCGCCCTTCTCATAACCGAAGGGCGGCCGGAAGCCGGGGTTGAGCCCCTGCTCGGCCCGCTTCACCTTACCGCCCATCGTCCGCTCCCGGATCAGGTTCCGCTCGTACTCGGCAAAGGAGATCAGGATATGAAAGAACATCTTCCCCGCCGGGGAGAGGGTGTTCACCTCTTCGGTGGTCGACTTAATAAAGCAGCGGCCATCCCACTCGCGGAGGACCAGATCCACAATGTCGATCACCGAGCGGGAGAGCCGGTCGATCTTGTAGACCACCACACACTCGACGCGGCCCGCATCTACATCGGAACGAAGGCGGGTCAGGGCTGGCCGGTCCAGGGTGCCGCCGCTGTAGCCGTCATCGATATAGACCAGGCCGTCGGAGAAGGCCCAGCCCTGGGACTGGAGGTAGTGCCGGCACCGCTCAAACTGGGTCTGCAGGGTCGTCCCCTCGCCCTGATCATCGGTGGACCAGCGTATGTAAATGGCGACCTTCGCGGGGTTGATCTCTGCCGGGGAGAGCATGCCGGTCACCGCCCTTCCCGACAGCGTATGCGCTCCGGCAGTTGGGGAGGCTATCGGCAGAAGGGGGCAGATGCGTATGATGCGGCGGTGGGTTGGCGGAATCACCCTCGTGGTCCTCTTGGCGACGGGATGTGCCCGGGGGGACCAGCGAGAAGGTGGCGAGACCCGAGCGGGCCTGACCGGACCCGCCGGCACGGGTCGCCAGGGGGAGGCCAGGGATCTGGGGCAGCAGATCTCCGACCTGGTGGCCGCGATCGATGGGGTGGAGGCGGTGGGCGCCGGCGTACCGGTCAGCGGCGGCGCGGGGATAGGCGGGCCGGCCGGCATCTCGACCGTCGTTCTGGGCGATGAGGCCTTTGTGGGGATCGACGCGACCACCCTGGTCTTCAGCGGCAAGACCGGCGACATGACCGGCGGTGTCCACGGCGGCCTTCCCGCCGTGGGGGTGCCGATCACCGGCGATCCGGCCACCCGAGGGGCGGAGGGAACCACGGCCCCCGCCGCCGGCGGCCCGCCCGGGGCACCCAGCGCCACCGGGGAGACAGCGGAGTTCCGGCAGATGATCCGCTCCTTCGTGACCGTCGCCTTTCCGCAGATCCGGGAGGTCTACGTGACGACCGACCCGGTCCTGGTTGCGCGGATCGCCCGTGTGGCGGGGCGCGAGGAGGCCCGGGCCGTCGAAGCCCGGGCCATTGCTGACGAACTGAGGGCCAGGAGCGCCCGCTAGACCCGGGACTTCACCGGACCAAATCTTTTCGGGTCACTGAATTGACGGTATTCATAGCGGTGGATTATAATAACGGATAAGTTCATACGGCGATGAAAAAGGCAAACTTGGCGAAAGCTGAGGACGCAAAGCCACCGGCCTACGGTCCCCTTCGGGACTACGGCAGCGGGGTTGCCAAGCGCCACGGGGAAGTCTGCTGACGTCCACGGCGGTGCCGTAGGCGTCTCTTTTTTTGCCGTGTGCCAAGTCTGTGGGAGGAACGATCATGCGCAGCAGAGTACTCTCGCT
The DNA here is from genome assembly GCA_041690255.1 of Symbiobacteriaceae bacterium. Taxonomy (GTDB): domain Bacteria; phylum Bacillota; class Sulfobacillia; order Symbiobacteriales; family Symbiobacteriaceae; genus JAWLHU01. The sequence goes on along the minus strand of JAWLHU010000019.1, from coordinate 78,432 downwards.
CCTTCTGACCCTCTTGCTCCTCGTCTCGGCTGTACCCCTGGCCTCGGCGGAGGTCGCACCACGCCCCACCAGCCAACCCATCCGGATCACCGGGGTGAAACTCCCCAAGTCGGCGAAGGCCGGGCAGGAGGTCAGCGTCACCGCGACGGTCGATGCGCCGGATGAAGGTGGAGCCTGCTGCGGTCTGGTGATCCTCCAGGGCCCCGGCAGCCAGATGCTCGCCGTCAAGCTCTACCCCGCCGGGGAGGATACCCTGACCGGTTCCGCTGTTCTGAGCCCCTACGCGCGTGCGGGAACCTGGAAGGTGGGATTACTCTCCGTGCGAATGAACAGTTGGAAGGAGTTCACCCAACTGGGCACCACGACCGGGAGCCATTCCTTCACCGTGGTCAACAGCGGCAAGGTTGACGCCCAGGGGCCGGCACTGCAGTCCCTGGAGGTACCAAAGATCGCCGCTCCCGGCGATACCGTCGAGATCAGGGCGAAGGCGAGCGACGACCTGAGCGGCGTTGAGTACGCCATGGTGACCGTCCAGTCTGCCGGGTACCTCAACCCCGATGGAACCGCCAAGAACAGCCGCCCCAAGTGGGTTCAGAGCGTCAAGCTCCTGCCTGCCGCGGGGAAGGGCGAGCTCTCCGGGAAGATGATCATGGAGTACGGCGGGTCCGCGGGGATTGACGGGCTGGAGGTGGCGAATGTCACCCTCTACGACCGGGCAGGCAATGCCACCATGGTGGATGCCGCGGCACTGGAGAAGAGCGGGTACAACCGGAAGCTCGCCCGTCAGTATGTGACCGTACCCGAGTGGCTGACCACCAGCCCCGACATGCAGGTGATCCATGCCGGATCGCTGCCCTATACCGATTGGCTGGATATCGATCGGGCCTACCTGGCGGAGCAGGCCGGTCTCCTGGCGGCTGAACGCCAGGCGCTCCGGGAGTACCTGCTCGCCGAGCTGGGACAGTTGCGAATCCTCCTGGACCAGATCCGCGAGGAGATCTACACCGATCCTGACAGCGGGCTTCGCTTTGTCCCCTTTGCCACCACGGGCAAGTGGATGGTCCTCGACCAGGCGATTGCTCAGCGGAACTACCTGCTCTCCAAGACGACCGCCGGCACGCCGGCGCCCAGCCAGCAGGCCGTCCTGGACCTGCAGGAGGAGATCAGAACCTACTACCGGGTCGTCTATGGCCGGGATCATCTGGAGATCGCGGCAAGCGGTCAATCCAGCAGCAACGCCTATGCCATGTCCTATGTCCGCCTGCTCGGCAGCTCCCCAGAACTGGTGGCTGCTCTGAAGAGTCCGGCCTATCAGGACCCCGATCAGGTCCTCTCCACCGTAAGTGAGTTTGATCCCGGTCTGATCTACTTCACACCGATCTGGGCAGACAGGCTGCCCTCCCGGGATGCGGGGTGGCCTACCCTGCGGATCCCCCTCGATCACAGCTCGTCCATCGCAGACCATGTGGGCTACCTGTTCTACCAGGTCGGCTATCATGTGGGCGAGTCGCTCTTCTCCCATCCGAACGATCCCGATCGGGACGAGTGGTGGTCAGAGTACGCGGCGCTGCGCGAGGGTCAGAACTGGAGCGATGGCGCAGAGGGACCGAGCAGCCTCGCCACCAATCTGGCGGTCGATTTCGCCCAGACCTTCGTGCCCGAGGGCACTGCATTTGACACGGCCCGCGCCTTCCCGGATCTGGAGGGCGAACAGAAAGAGGCCTTCCGGAGGCTGATCCAGGATGGGCTCCAGGCCCAGAGGGTGAGTACCGATCGCTCCGTGAAAGGCAACACCCAGATCGGGTTGACGGATCGCTTTCAGGTGACGCTGAAGCCGATTCCGGCGAACGGGTCGGGCATGATGCAGATGCCGGCGTACTCCGACGGCAGCGAACAGAGCGAGCCAGCGGGTGCCTTTACGAAGGACAAGCGCGGCTACACCTACACGGGCAAGTCCCAGACCATGGGCGATCCGCACTGGCAGATCCTCTGGACGATCGACGCACAGTGGCGTTACCAGTACGAGACGATGACCTACATTCAGGCCCCCCTGATCCTCGACCCCCTGCCTGGTGGCACCAACAAGCCCACGATCAAGGTGACCGGCTCGGCTCTACCCGGCAAGGTGGTCTCCGCCGGCGGTCACTCGGTGCAGGTTGACAAGCAGGGGCGGTTTGCGATTGAGGTTCCCCTGGTGCCGGGCGAGAATGAGATCCGGCTGCGCGTCAGTGGCGTGGCGCAGGGTGTAAGGGTCCGGGTCGGCTATGAACCGGAAGGGACCGCGGTTCCCTTTGAGTGGGCGATTCCCGACAAGGTAACCGGGGCGTGGGTGGAGGGCGAGATTACCACCGCGCCTTACGCGACGATCGTCCTGGGCAATTGGACCCACCGGGCCGATGCCGACGGGCATATCACGCTCGGGTGGCGGTTGGATCCGGGTCAGGGCCTTTTGCAGGTGGTTGTCACCAACCGGTACGGCAACTCCTCGATTTGGGAGAAGACCGTGATCGTGGCGGAGTAGCCCGCACAGAAGGCGCCGGGGGCAGAGAGTCCCCGGCGCTTCAGCCTAGTGACAAAGTGCGAAGTTGTCGCGTGTGGTGCACAAAGATGCGCGGAATCGTCTGTGCGGACGGAGCCTCGTTTGCCGGTCTGGCTAAGGGGCGGATTTGAGGGCGGTCCCCACAGGAGGCGGTGACACGGATGTCACCGCCGACCCCCTCAAACGGGCCATCCGGGACCACGGATGGTCGTCGGATGGCCCCCGACCGCAAATCCGCTCGCCGCCCCAGCCTTCGAGGCAGACGGTGCGATGGGAGCACGGACGAATTCCGACAGCCCGTATGCACCACATGCAACCAACAAGGTTTGTCAATAACCTGAGGCGCCGGGAGCAAGGAAGTCCCCGGCGCTTTCCCTTTTGCATCGCACATCAGGACTATGGATGGTCCAACGGCCAGATCGGCCCCGACGGGAAGGTCTGGATCATCGACCTGGATGGCGTCGCCTTCGACCTGACCTTCCGCGACCTGCGGAAGCTGATCACCGGCACCATGGATGACCGGGGCGATTGGGATGTGGGGTTCATGCAGGCCATGATCGACGGCTACACCCGGGCCAACCCGATCGAGCCGGAGGCCATGCAGGTGATGCTGATCGACATGCTGCTGCCCAACGAGTTCTACAAGCTGGTGAAGGACGCACTCTTCGACCCGGCCATGCTGAATGTGGAGATGGCCATGGGCCTGGAGCGGCTCCTGGTCACCGACGAGCACAAGCAACACGCCCTGGCCGAACTGGGCCTCGAAAGGAGCTGAGCCACCGTGCGCACGTTGATGATCTGCACCGAGAAGCTTCCCGTGCCGCCGGTGCGCGGCGGTGCCATTCAGACCTACATGGTCAGTCTGGCCCCGGCTCTGGCCCGCTACCACGACGTGACCGTGCTGGGGGTGAGCGACCCCGACCTGCCCGACCACGAGATGCGCAGCGGCGTCCGGTTCGTGCGGGTTCCGGGGGGCTCCTTCCCCGCCTACCAGGAGCGGGTGATCGAGTTCCTGGAGGAAGAGGGGGGACGGTATGACCTCATCCACCTGTTCAACCGTCCCCGAATGGTCCTTCCGGTGCGGGAGACAGCCCCCCGGGCCCGCCTGATCCTCTCCATGCACAACGAGATGTTCCGCCCGGGCAAGATCGAGCCGGACGAGGCGCGGGCGGCGATCAAAGAGGTGGAGCGGATCGTGACCGTCTCTGACTTCATAGGCGAGGGGATTGAGAAGCTCTACCCCGAGGCGGGCGAGAAGTGGCTGACGATCTACTCCGGCGTCGACCTCGACCGGTTTGCCCCGGTCTGGACCGGCACGGCCCGGCAGGTGAGGGCCAGGCTCCGGGCGGAGCACGGACTCGGCGACGGCCCGGTCATCCTCTTCGTGGGCCGCCTCTCGCCGAAGAAGGGGGCGGATATCCTGGTCCGGGCCATGAACGAGGTGGCCCGGCATCATCCGAATGCGACCCTGGTCCTGGTCGGCTCGAAGTGGTACGGGGAGGACCAGATCTCGGACTATGTGGCCTACGTGCGGGCGCTGGCGGACCGGGCGCCGCTGAAGGTCCACACGACCGGCTACGTGCCCGCCGACGAGGTTCATCACTGGTTTGCCGCCGGGGACCTCTTCGTCTGTGCCTCCCAGTGGGAGGAGCCGCTGGCCCGGGTTCACTACGAGGCCATGGCCGCCGGCCTGCCGATCATCACCACCAACCGGGGGGGCAATCCCGAGGTGGTGCAGGGGCTGGGCAACGGCTACGTGGTCGATGAGCCGGAGAATCCCATGGGGTTCGCCAGGCCGATCATCCGGCTGCTGGACAGCGCGTCGCTGCGCGGCGAGATGGGGCGCCGCGGGCGGGCGCTGGCCGAGGAGCACTTCGGCTGGGACCGGGTGATCCGGGAGGTCCGCCAGGTCTGGGAGCGGCGATAGGCCATGCGCATCGCCCTGATCTGCACCGAGAAGCTCCCCGTCCCGCCGGTGCGCGGTGGGGCGATTCAGACCTATATCGATGGGGTCTTGCCCTATCTGCGGGCCCGGCACCATGTGACCGTGATCGGCCGGACCGACCCGTCGCTCCCGGACCGGGAGGAGGGGTTTGTGCGTGTGGAGGCAGGTGATGGAGCGGCCGGGTACTGCCGCAGGGTCTGCCGGTTCCTGGCGGAGGACCGGTGGGATGCGGTGCTGCTCTACAACCGACCGGCGTTCGTGGAGGACGTGGCGGATGCGGCGCCTGGTGCCCGGCTCTTTCTCTCGCTGCACAACGAGATGCTCCTGCCCCACCGGCTGGCGCCGGCCCGGGCCCGGGCGGCGCTGAACCGGCTGGGCGGGGTGCTCTGCATCAGCGACTTCATTCGACGGGGGGTGGCCCGGCTCTATCCGGCCTGCGCTGACCGGCTCCGGACGATCCGCTCCGGCGTGGACCTGGAGCGGTTCCGGCCCGGGGGCCACGAGGCGTGCGTTGCCCTGCGGGAGCGGTATGGCCTGGGCGACCGGTCCGTGATCCTCTCGGTGGGGCGGCTCTCGGCGAAGAAGGGGATCCACCTGGTCCTCAGCGCCATGGAACGGGTCCGGGAGACCCATCCGGAGGCGGTGCTGCTCCAGGTCGGCTCCCGCTGGTATGGGAGCGACGACGAGGATGAGTACGTCCGCTCGATCAAGGGGCAGGCTGACGGTCTTGGCGATGCCGTGCGGCTGGCGGGCTATGTCCCCTACGATCAGGTGGCCGGCTACTTCGCCCTGGGCTCGCTCTTCGTCTGCGCCTCTCAGTGGGAGGAGCCGCTGGCCCGGGTCCACTACGAGGCCATGGCGTCTGGCCTGCCGGTGATCACCACGGACAGAGGGGGCAACGCCGAGGTCGTGACCGATGGGGTGAACGGTCTGATCGTCCGGCCGCACGACCGGGTGGAGGGGTTCGCCGCCGCCATGCAGGCCTTGCTGGACGATGCCTTCTTGCGGCAGCGGCTGGGCCGGGCCGGGCGGGCCCTGGTGGAGCGGGAGTTCGGCTGGGAGCGGGTGGGCCGTGAACTCTTGGAGGCACTGGAGGGGTGAGCTGTGGCACGGTTTCTCGTCACCGGGGCGGCGGGGTTTATCGGCTCGCATCTGGTCGAGTACCTGCGGACCGAGGGGCACGAGGTGATCGGCCTTGACCGGCGGTCCGGTGCCGAGGTGCAGGATGACCTGCTGACCATGGATTTCGACCCCCTTCTGGACAGCGCCGACTACGTGGTCCACCTGGCGGGGCAGCCCGGGGTCCGGGAGAGTTGGGCCGACTTCCCGGCGTACAGCCGGGGGAACATCGAGACGACCCAGCGCCTGCTGGAGGGGCTGCGGGGGCGGAGGATCAAGAAGTTCCTGCTCGCCTCGACCTCATCGATCTACGGGGAGGCGCCCATGCCGGCCAAGGAGGATGGCCCGCTCCTGCCGGTCTCGCCCTATGGGGCGACGAAGTTGGCGGCAGAGAAGCTCTGCGACCTCTATGGGCGGACGGCGGGGGTCCCGTGGGTGGCGCTCCGGTTCTTCACGGTCTACGGCCCGCGGCAGCGGCCGGACATGGCCTTCTCCCGCTGGATCCGGGCCGCCCTGACCGGCGAGCCGATCCGGGTCTACGGCGACGGGACACAGGTGCGGGACTTCACCTATGTGGGCGATGTGGTCCGGGTGATCCAGCGGGCGGCCCAAGCGCCGGTGACGGGGATGCCGATCAACGTGGGGGGTGGGAGCGCGGTGCCGATCCGCAAGGCGATCCGGCTGATCGCCGGGCTGACGGGGCGGTCGGTCAAGGTGGAGCACCTTCCGCCGGCCCAGGGGGATATGCGGGAGACGCGGGCGGACACGGCCAGGCTCTGGCAGGAGGTGGGCTACCTGCCATCGACGCCCCTGGAGGAGGGGCTCTGGCAGCAGTACCAGTGGGTGCAGAATCATCTGTGAGGAGGGGCGTCGGCTTGCCGGCGCCCTTGGGCGTGGGGCCCAGGCCTATGGGGCGGGGCCTACGGGGCGGGGCCTACGGGGCGGGGGAGACCGCCGAGCTGTGAGGCCCGGTCTCAGTCGCCCCACGCTCCGTCCGGATTTACACATTGGCCCCCGAAGTGTAAGTATGATTCTGGACTGAGACAGGGCACTTCCCCCGGAGAGGGGGCGTTTCCGGGCGGAAACAGCCCTCTTGGGCAGGTGTCTGTCCGGATTTCTCCGCTCAAGAGGGGGGCGCTGGTGAGAAAACGGACAGACAAGGCGAGTGGTTGAGGCCCTACGCCGGACCGACGAGGACTTGCCTAGACTTGCCAAGGCTTGCCAAGACTTGCGAGAGATTCACCAAGGCTCGCCAAGGCTTGCGAGAGATTCGCCAAGACTTGCGAGAGATTCGCCAAGGCTTGCCAAGACTTGCGAGAGATTCGCCAAGACTCGCCAAGACTTGCGAGAGATTCGCCAAGGCTTGCCAAGACTTGCGAGGGCTAGTGCTGCCCACAACACAGAGTACCGAGGTTCCGGAATCGCCACCGGCCCCCATACCACTCGAAAATGACGGAGACATGCAGCAGATCGCCATTCGCCAGGAGTGCCATGTAGTTCACGGTGGCCATTTCCTCGCTGGCGCTGATCTGCATGGAGCCGGGAATCACCGTAAAGCCGATGAGTACCTGGTCCCGAAGGCGCTCTACCGCCTCCTGCCGAAGGTGCGCCGACTCCTTCGTTGAGAGCGCAAGCGCGGGCGTGTTGGACGGCACCGCGGGCGTTCCAGCGCCCCGACCCACAAGCAGAGCGGCTACTGCGAGGAGCACTACCGTCTTGCTCAGGACGTTCACCTCAAAGGCATTGTGCCCATGAGCGCAACGTCGGACGCAGAGAACCCCTCCGAGAAGATCCCGGAGGGGCCTGTCGAACGATTCCCAGGATTCGACAAAAGTTCCAAGGGACAAACAGGTGTTCTTCCTGGTAGAATGTGGACAGCTGGGGACTATGCCAGAATCAGGATTCCTCGTCCCCCTGCCAGAGCCTGCGCATCTCCGGTGACCGCTCCAGCAGCTCCTCCAGCCGGCCCTGGTCGATCACCCGGCCCCCTTGCAGAAGGATGATCTTATCAGCCCGCCGCAAGGCCGGGCGCCGGTGGGAGACGACCAGGCAGGTGGCGCCGTCCCGCTCAAAGACCCGCTCCCAGAGCGTCCGCTCTGTCTCCACATCCAGGGCGGAGGAGAGGTCATCGAACAGGTAGAGCTCGGGCTCCCGCACGAACATGCGGGCGGCCGCCGTGCGCTGGATCTGGCCGCCGGAGAGCTTGACGCCGCGGGCGCCGACCACCGTCTCCAGCCCGTGGTCCAGGTGCTGGACGTCCCGCTCCAGGACCGCCGCCTTCACGGCCCCGGGCAGGTCGGTCTGCCCTTCGGCCAGGCCCATGAGGATATTTCCCTTCACCGTATCGGTAAAGAGGGTGGGTACCTGGCCCGTGTACGCGGCCCGTGGCGGTATGAAGAAGGTGGCGGGATGATCAACCAGGTGGCCGTTCCAGCGGATCTCGCCGCTCTCCTTCGGCAGGAGGCCGGCCAGCACCCGGATCAGGGTGGTCTTCCCGGAGCCGATCCGGCCCGTCACCACGGTGAAACTCCCCCGCTCCACCGTGAAGCTGATATCCGTAACGCCCCGGTCTGAATCCGGGTGGTGGTAGGTCAAGCCGCTGACCTCCAACCGGTCGAGCCGGTCTGCATCCGTCCAGGTGGGCACCGGCACGTCGGGCAGCCTTCCCGAGAGGTAGACCGGGTCATGGACCACGAGCCGTTCGGGCGGAGCCCCCTGCATGAAGGCGATCATCCGCTCCATGGAGACATGCGCCTGCCGATAGGTGTTCATGACGTTGCCGAACATCATGGTGAAGTCGGCCACGAAAGTCAGGTAGTAGACGAACAGCGCCAGGTCGCCGACGGTGAAGGAGCCGGACTTCATGGAGCTGGCAGCCAGGAGCATGATCAACCCGGTGCCCAGGCTGACCACGTTGGAGAAGACAAAGCCGGTGGTCAGGTTGAAGAGCCGGTCCTTCAGCATCAGCTTGCGACGCTCATCGTTCAGTCTGCGGAAGTGACCGATCATCGTCCGCTCCGCCCGGGCGACCTGCACCGCCTGGACCGCTTCGAACATCTCGCCAATGGCGCCGGTCACCCGGGTGGTCGCCTCCCGGCTGGCCCGGCGGTACTGCTCAATCCGCTTCGCCAGGGCCTGGGATATCGCAATGACGCCCGCCAGCGGGAAGAAGACGAGGAGGGCGATGCGTGGGTCGATCTTCATCAGGATCACCACAGCGGTGATGGCGAAGATCGAATTGCCAAACAGGTCGAGCGACCAGGAGATCGCATCGACCGCTTGCTGCGTATCGTCGCGGAAGTGGCTGATCGCCTCGCCGGACGAGTCGGGCAGGGGCTTCGCCCCGGGCATCTCCAGCGTGCGCTCCAGCAGGTTCTTCCGCAGGAGCGTTCCCATGGAGAAGCGGTGGCCAATGTCGACCCAGATTCCCCCGATCACGAAGACCGATCGGGCAAGGGCGACGGCAGCGAGCGCTGCAACGACCTCCCAGGTGCCCAGTCCCGCCTCTGCGCCGCCGGAGAGCCGGTCGAAGAACGCCTTTGTGATCAGGCCCGGCAGGAGCGGGGTCTGGTAGATCAGGGTCCAGAAGAGCAGGTTGATCAGGTAGGTCCAGGGGCGGTAGAGGACCATCTGCCAGAGGAGCTGGAAGGTGAGTCTCATACCAGCACCTCCTCAAGCCCGGTCTGCATCAGGTGGTAGAAGCGAGAGGAGGGATCATGGAGCAACTGCTCCCGCTCGCCGTGCTCGAGGATCCGGCCATCATCCAGGATCAGGATCTCGTGGGCCCGGGCAATGGTGCCCAGCCGGTGGGCGATGATGATCCCGGTCCGGCCATCCAGGAGTCGGGAGACCGCCCGCTCAATCAGCCGTTCGGTCGCCGGGTCCAGGCGGGAGGAGGCCTCGTCGAGGATCACCAGGCCCGGGTCGGCCAGGAAGAGCCGGGCGAAGGCGAGGAGTTGCGCTTCGCCGGCGGAGAGGCCGCTGGAGCCCTCCAGTTCGGTATCCAGCCCCCCGGGCAGGGACCGGACCCACTCGGTCAGGCCCAGGTTCTCCAGGGCGGACCAGATCCGCTCGTCGGGGACGGACGTGTCGAAGAAGGTCAGATTCTCCCGGACGGTGCCGTGGAAGAGCTGCACATCCTGGGTCACGATGCCGACACGGGCACGCAGATCATGAATGGTGGCCTCCCGAATGGGTACACCGCCCAGTCTGATCTCGCCGGCGGTCGCATCGTAGAAGCGGAGGAGAAGGCGGGCCGTCGTGGTCTTGCCCGAACCGGTCCGGCCCAGCAGCCCCATGACCCTGCCCGGTTCCAGCCGGAAGGAGAGGTCGGAGAGGACCAACTCGTCGTCGCTGGCATCGGCGTAGCCAAAGGTGAGGTGGTCGAACTCAACGGCAAGGGCACCCTCGGGGATTGGCCTGCCCGAGCCATCCTGCACGGCAGCGGTCCGGTTCAGCAGGTCGCGCACCCGAACGATGGAGGCGCTCGCCTTCTGCAGCTCCTGGAGCTGGGTTCGGACCTGCTCGATCGGCCGGCGGATCAGTTCGGTGTAGTTGAAGATCAGGTAGACGGTGCCCAGGGAGATCGCACCCCGGTACCAGAGGTAGCCGCCCAACCCCAGTGAGAGGGCGTGGCCCAGGGCGAAGGTGAGAATGGTGGTGATCCAGATCGCAGACATGCCGAGGCCGGCCTTCCGGTCGTTCTCGAGCCAGTGCTTCAAGGGCTCATAGAATCGCCGCAGAACGTGGGTGGTGGCTCCGTTGGCCCGAATGTCCTCCAGACCGTTCAGTGTCTCGCCCAGGAAGCCATAGAAGAGGGCGCTGGATTGCCGGACAGCCGCCATGTAAGGTACGGCTATGGAGCGGACCCGCATCATGGCGTAGACGGCCAGGAAGGCGAAGAAGGTCATGGCAATGCCAACCCGCCAGTCCTCCCGGAAGAGGAGGAGGAGCACGCCGAGCAACAGGACCAGGTTGCTGGCAATGCCGATGATCAGTTGGGAGAAGAAGGCGGAGAGGCCGGTTACGTCTCCGTCGATCCGTTCGATCATCTGACCGGGGTTGTGGACCTTGTGAAAGCCCATATCCAGCCGAAGGCAGTGCTCGGCCAGGCGGACGCGCAGTTCGTTGGTGGCCGTCCAACTGATATCCTCACCCAGGTAACCGGAGGAGGCCTGGAGTGCCTGCTGGAGCAAGGCGGCCCCCACGTAGAGGAGGGCGAGTCGAGTCAGGGTAGCCAGGGCGCCCCCGCCGGTGGCGTCGTCAATGAAGGAACGGAGGAGGAGGGGCGTCCAAAGCTGCAGTCCGATTCCCGCCAGCAGGAGCAACGTCAGGAGGAGGACCCGCCGCCACTGGGGCCGCAGGTATGTCTTGAGCAGATCGAGGTACTCTTTGAGCGGAATCCTCATGGGACACCTCGTTTCGAGCAGAGAGCGAGAGGCACCACGGTGTTGGACGATTCCGGCCGGACAATTGTTCCCCGGACGGGGAGCAGAGTGGCCCCCGCCTGCATACCGTGAGATGAGGACATAACCCCGAAGGAGGATGACCCGTGTCTGACATCCGGTTGCAAGAGATTGTCACCCGTGCCGTAGTGGGCCGGGGCGACCGTCGGGTCGTCTGGTCCCACACCTCCCCTGCTGACGGTGCCGAGAACGTCCTGGGGGTCCATATTGGTGACACCGGACTCAGTGTTGTGGAAGAAGATGGCGCAGCGGCAGTTCGCCTGACCGCTGTGATCGATCTCTGGCTCGGCTTCGGCGATGAGACTCGCGTCCGACGTCTGACATCGACCCACTCGGAACCGGCTGCCGTCCAGGTGGTAGCCCGGGTAGTCGGCGAGACGGAGACGCGCGGCGAACTGCTGCGAAGCTTGCGCTGCGTGAAGGCCGATATCAGCGATGGTCAGATCGTCCTTACGTTGGAGACCGATGTCGCCCTGGAGACGACCGGTCTGGCCCGCTTCTGGATCAAGACCTATGACCTCGAAGATGAGCTGGGTACGTGTACCGGAAGCGACTCCTACAGCGAGTCCTCCTCCAGCGACTCCACGAGCGATTTCGAGCAGTCTGCGACGAGTGGCTATGAGGTCGCCGAGTCGGAGGGGGACTCCGGCGGTCTGGATGAGTCGGCCAGCCTGGCGGGCCATCCGGCCCTGCCGGAACCACTCCTGCCGCCGCAGGAGGTCCGCCGGAGCCCTGCGGTCTCGCACTTTCAGAGCCCGGCCTCGAAGACTCGTGTCGTGATCCAGGGCCACTAGCCCATAGAGAAAGCCCTCCGCGCTGCGGGGGGCTTCCGGCTGGTGTGGCTTCTCGTCTACAGTTGCTCCAACAAGAGCTCCCGGCGGTCCTCGGCCCAGCGCTTCAGCCGGTCCACCTCGGCCGGGAAGTCGAAGGAGCTGAGCCGGCGGTCTCGCTTCACCCATGGCTCAAGCGTTTCGGCGAGGGAATCGATCTCCGGGTGGATCGCATCGGGGGAGAGGGGGCCGTCCAGCGCCTGGCGGAACCGCTGATGGTACTGCCTGCGGAAGGCCGGGGTCGCCAGCAGGCGGCTGGAGAGCTTGTTCCATCCGCCCGGGGGAACCCGGTCAAGGCGGGCCGGCCTGCCGTGGATGTCGATTCCCCAGGTGGCATCGTAGTCCCACGGGATGATGCGGAACTGCCGCTCCTCGGGCTCCAGGTAGAGGGCGTAGTTGTGGACGAAGCCGTCGCGGTTGCCTACGAAGACGGCAACCATGAGCCAGTGCAGGTAGCGGTCTACATCGAACCACCGGGTCACCGCCCTCGGGAACGACTCGGGTGAGGCGAGGTTGATCGCCATCAGCATCTGGCGGATGGGGGTCGGGTCGGCCTTCTCCAGCGCCAGGTAGCCCTTCTCCAGGGGCTCCTTCAGGGACCGGGTGAAGGGATTGAGCAGGCCGAAGTTGCCGTTCCGGTTGATGGCGTAGAAGATCGAGCCCGGTGGCCACCCACGCCGGAGGCAGAAGTCTCGGTCCACGGACTCCAGGCCAACATACAGCCCGGCGAACTGGTCGCTGACCGTCAGGGCGACGTGCCGGCAACGGGGTGCATCGACCCCGAGAAGCGGAAAGAGCCAGTAACTCAGCGCAGAGCGCATCAGGGTGGGATCGATGAAGTCGGCGTTCAGATGGATGCGGCGCACCTGATGGCCAGGGGGCGGCTGATCGGGGAGGGGGATTGGGCGGAAGGTGACCTGGAGGGAGCGTTTGGGGAACTTGCGGGAGTGGGCACCGCGAACTCGGACCGAGACGGGGAGGGCGGCTCCGTCGTTCCAGCGGGCACTTCCTGACAGGCTGCCCTTATCCAACCGGGGCCAGGGATCGGGACCCAGATCGATCGAGCAGAACTCCATGGACTCACGCCCTTCTTCGGTGAGCAGCGGGAACCGGATGGCCCCGCTCGACATAATCTAAAGTGGCAGGTCGCATCGTGGACCGCAAACGTAGGTCGGAGGGATGAGAAGATGTCCCTGAATATGGGTCAGGACGAACGCCTTGCGGCTCTTGTGGCGGAGGAACTACGGCTTATGGAGTCACTGTATGCAGAGGGCCCCGTCCGGGCTCGCTTGCTGAACGCTGAGGAGTCCGGCGGTGAGTCCACCGGCTCCGGCACTGGCTCCGGCACCGGCTCGGGCACTGGCTCGGGCACTGGCTCCGGCGAGGGCTCCGGCGGGGGCTCTGGCGACGGCTCCGGCGAGGGCTCTGGCGACGGCTCCGGCGAGGGCTCTGGCGAGGGCTCCGGCGAGGGCTCTGGCGAGGGCTCCGGCGAGGGCTCTGGCGAGGGCTCCGGCGACGGCTCCGGCGACGGCTCCGGCGAGGGCTCCGGCGAGGGCTCCGGCGAGGGCTCCGGCGAGGGCTCTGGCGATGGCTCTGGCGACGGCTCCGGCGAGGGCTCTGGCGAGGGCTCTGGCGATGGCTCCGGCGATGGCTCCGGCGAGGGCTCTGGCGACGGCTCCGGTGCCTAGGTGACGAGGGAGCCCCGAGGAGCAGACTCCTCGGGGCTCTTACGTATCAGGTCCCGGGACCACGGCGCCCCACGCCCTTGTAGCGAAGCCCTGCCTGCGCGGCCCGTTCCGGATCCAGCAGGTTGCGGGCATCCACCACGAGGTCGCCCTTCAGGGCTGCTCGGATCGCCTCGGGGGAGGCGGAGCGGTAGATGGGCCACTCGGTAAGGATCAGCAGGGCGTCGGCCCCAGCCAGAGCCTCCCAGGGGTCGGCCACGAGACAAAGGCCCGGATGCTGCTCCGCCGGGATGGCCCGGGCGAAGGTCTCTCGGGCCTCCGGGTCGTGAGCGACCACCTCTGCCCCCGCAGAGAGCAACTGCGGGATAATCTCCAGCGAGGCAGCCTCCCGGACATCGTCCGTGCCAGCCTTGAAGGCCAGCCCCCAGACCGCGACCCGCTTGCCCGAGACCGGACCCAGCTTGGCGATGACCCGCTGCCGCTGCCGCCGGTTAGCCCGCAGGGCCGCGGGGAGCAGGTCGAGCCGGACTCGTGTCCGCTGGGCCTTCCAGCGGAGCGCCGCCAGGTCCTTGGGGAGGCAGGAGCCCCCGAAGCCCGGCCCTGGCGCGAGGAACCGCTCACCGATTCGCTGGTCCAGCCCCAGAGCCCGCAGCACAGGTGGCGCATCGGCGCCAAGTCCGTCGCAGAGAGCGGCGATCTCGTTGGCAAAGGAGACCTTCAGCGCCAGGAAGGCGTTGGTGGCGTACTTGACCAGCTCAGCCTCCTCCCAACCCGTCATCATCACGGGCGCATCCACCGTGTCGTAGAGGCTGGCCACAAGATCGGCGGCGGCCGCCGATTCTGCCCCGACAACAACCCGGTCGGGATGAAAGAAGTCAGCGATGGCCGTTCCTTCTCGCAGGAACTCGGGATTGGAGACCACCGCGAACCGATCGCCAAGAAAGCCCTGGGCCCATCGGTTGGTGCCGGGCGGAACGGTCGACTTCAGCACGACTACGGGCTGGGCGCCATCGGTCCAAGCTGCCCCCATCTGGCGGATGTCAGTCAGGAGCCGGCGCAGGAAGCCAAGGTCCGGGGCACCGGTTCTGCGTGGCGGCGTCCCCACGCAGGCGAAGAGCACCCGGGCACCGGCCAACCCTTCCGACAGGCTCCCGGTCACCCTGAGATTGGCCCCCAGGTGACGGTTCAGCAGGGGTGTAAGTCCGGGTTCGTAGAAGGGAGATTCGCCCCGTTCCAGGCGCTCCAGCCGGATAGGATCAACCTCCACGACCGATACCGTATGACCCAGTTCACAGAGGCAGGCTCCCGTCGTGAGACCAACGTAACCGGCCCCGGCAATAGCAATCTGCATGGAATCCCCCCCGGTCTGGGAATCTCCGTGCATCCTATGCAGCGGTCGGTCTGCGGTCTCCAGGGGGGGCGATCATTCGGATTACTCCACGATGATCGTGAGCGGAATCATGGAGTTGTTGCCGTACCCCTTGGCATTCCAGGCGGCCCGTCTCGGTTGGGTTTCGCCTGCGGCATCCGTCGCCCGAACCAGAATCTGATACACCCCGGGCGACAGCGGGGGGCTGACCCAGTGCCAGAGCCGCCAGACTGCGGGCAGGGCAGGGTCAATCAGTTCGGCGCACGTCCAACTCCGTCCACCGTTCAGGCTGACCTCGACCCGCTCCGGCGGAGCATTGCCAGCCCAGGCAACCCCCCGTACGGTGAGCGGCCCCGGTTGAACGCGTGCCCCATCCACCGGTTGGGTAATGGTGCTGTTCACCCGCTGCCAGGTGACCGGGACCGACCGGTCATAGGCGCCTGGAGAGGGTATGTAGACGTAGTCCCGAACCTGGAAGGGGCCCCGGAACGGCCGGGTCAGCAACTCAATGCGGGTCAGCCACTTCACCGACGCCATGGCGTACCACGTGGGGACCACCAACCGGAGTGGTGCCCCATGTCTCTGGGGCAGCGGCTCGCCATTCATCGTCAGAGCGAGCAGCAGGTCTGGGCGGAGCGCCTGGTCCAGGGGCAGGCTGCGGGCGAAGTGGACTCGCTCCCCCGTCTCCTTGAAGATCCCCTCATCGGCCCCGACGAAGAGGACCTCGACCGCTCCGGTCAGCGGACGGGCCAGCGCCAGCAGCGTAGCCAGCGGTACCCCGCCCCACTCGGCGTTTCCGATGGCGCCCGCCGTCCACTGCGTGCCCTCGGTCTCGGGTTCGTAGTAGGCCCGCTTATTCCCTGAGCACTCCAGGGTCGTCCACTGACTGGTCTGGGGCATCCGCCGCAGGTCGTCCAGGGAGAGGCGCAGCGGTCGGGCCGCCGCACCGGTCAGATCGAGCCGCCACGAGGGCTGGTCGACCTTCGGGTAGCGGAAGTGGTTCCGGCGAAAGAAGAGGGGGTTGGGCGTGACCCAACTGTTCAGATGGGCCATGGCAAACTCGGCATCCTCCGGCTGCTCCTCGCGCACGATCAGATGCGGCTGCCCGGATGGCAGCCGGCCAGGGGCCCAGCGGTCCTTTGGTGGCAAGAGGGTCACCTCCGGTGCGGGGGGCAGCCCCCGCTATGCCACTGCTCCTATGCTGGCGGTGAGCAGCGCATTCCGGCGGCGGTGAACGCACAGCCCTTTCTAGACCCTAGCCCTTTTGTGCCCCGAGATGTCAGATTCGGGACAAACGGCGCCGGATGTTGTCAGACAGGTTGTCCGCCCCTCCCCTTGTCGCCCTAGGTAATTGGAGTAAAATCAGAAATAGATAGATATAAAACAAAAGCGTTACATGTGTAACCGCGTTTGATCGGATCGAGGAGAGAGGGAGGGGAAGTTGTGAAGCGCTGGCGCAGATTGAAGGGACGGCGTGACCAACTGTTGGATCGGTGGCTGAAAGCTCGGCCGGAAGATAAGCAATTCTTAATTCTTGAGTGGATCCGTCTCAACGAAGAGATCGAAGAGATCCGATCGAAGAGAGTCGGATAGGCGGATGCCGGGGCAGAAGTCCCGGCTTTTCTCATGCGTCTTAAAGGTTACACTTTTGTACAGATATATGGGTACGAGTCCAAACTATGCTAATATGGTGAGCGATGGATCCGGGAGTCTCGACGAGGAGGGCTTGACATCGTGGCAAAAGCACAGCGCAGCAGAGTCTCCCCGTCCCGTGGCAGGTTAGAGCGTCGCCTTTCCCTTATGACAGCCGGGCTGGTGGCGGTGGCGTCACTCCTGGTCGGCGTCCTTGGGCTCTGGTTTGAATGGGGCTCCCTGAACCGGGGCCTGGCCCAACGGCTCGAGGCGATCGCCTCCGTGGCCGCACTGGACATAGACGGCGACCGGCACAGCCGGATCCAGAGCGAAGAAGATCAAGCCTATCTGGAGATGGCGACGCGGCTCTCAAATATCCGTGAGGAGTTGGGGCTCGAGTACGTCTACACGGTGGTGAAGTCCGGAGAGGTTGCCTCATCCCTGGTGGTGGACGGCTCCGCCGAACCCGAGCCAATCGGGACGATCTATGAGGATGAGCCCGAAGTCGCCACGGTATACGAAACGAAGACTCCCGCGATCCTACCGATCGAGAACGTCGAGGGGTATGGGTGGCTCATGACCGCATACGCCCCCATTCTGAACGAGGCCGGCGAGGCCACCGCGGTGCTGGGCGCCGACATGGCCGCAGGCCAGGTGATCGATGAGATGATCACGCTCTCTGCATACTTCGGCATCTTGTGGTTGATCGTTACCGGATTGGCGATCGTCATGGCTCTCCGGAGTGCCCGCCACCTGGCCCGCCGGATCGAGCCGCTCTACGCAGGGGCGCAGGCGCTGGCCGCGGGCGATCTGACCGCATCGTTTGGCGGTGAGGTGAACCTGAAGAATCCCGACGAGTTGGATGCGCTCCGCACCAGCCTGCAGGGCATGCAACAGAACCTCTACGAGTTGGTCCGCAACATGCACGAGAATGCCGCCCAGGTGGTTTCGACTTCGCAGGAGCTGGTCAGAGCCGTCAGCACGGTGACCGATCTTTCGGCCAGGGCCGACGAGGCCATGCAGCAGGTGGCCACGGGTACCCATGATCAGGCCGACAGTGCCGCTGAACTGGCCGGTTTCCTTACGCAGTTCCGGGTAGGGTTGGGTAGGTTTACCGAGTCGACCACAAGCCAGGCCGGTCAGGTCTCTCAGGCTGCGGAAGAGGCATCGAACACGGCGCAGGTGATCGAGCGGGTATTGGAGGTGGCCGGTCGGGCTGCTGCGGCAGCGGTAGAGACGACCGAGGTGGCGCAGGCCGGCAGCCAGGCGGTCGGTGCGACCGCCGGTGCGGTCCAGCAGATCGCCGGCAGCGTCTCGCAGGCCTCACAGGGCATGCAGCGGCTCAGCCACCAGGCCGCGGATATCGGTCAGATCAGCGCGACCATTCGTGACCTGGCGGAGCAGTCGAACATGCTTGCCCTGAATGCAGCGATTGAGGCGGCCCGAGCTGGGGAGAGCGGGCGAGGCTTCGCCGTCGTCGCCGACGAGGTTCGGAAGCTGGCAGCCCGGTCGGGCGAATCCGCCGATCAGATTGGCCGGATTCTGGAGTCGATCCGGCGCGATGTGGAGGAGACCCTCGGTCAGATGAACGCCAGCCTGTCGGCCCTCGAGGTTGGCCGGGAGAAGGCAGACCGCGCACAGCAATCCCTCGCAACGATCGAAGCGTCGGCGCAGCGCACCCGAACCGAGATCGAGCGGGTGGCTACCGATTCCAGAGAGAACGCCCGGGTGGCCCGCTCCATTGGTGAGAAGACCCGCCAGGCGGCGCTCCAGGTAATGGAATCGACCAAAGGCGCCCAGGAGGTCGTCGATGGCAGCCAGCGAGCACAGCAGGCGGTGGAGAGTGTGGCTGCGATCTCCGAGGAGACGGCAGCCCTCGCCTCGAAAACCCAGACGATCATGACCGAGGTGAGTCGCACCCTTCAGGCTCTGGCTTCATCCGGCGCCCAACTTGGCCGGGTGGCCCGGGAGATGGAGGAGTCCGCCGCTCAGTTCAAGCAATAACGCAATCAACCGCCCCCGGGAACTCCGGGGGCGGTCTTCCGTGCGGATTACTTTGTCAGGTCTTCAAGCTTCCCCGCCAGATCGGTGAGGTTGTCGCTGACCCGAGCGATCTCGAGGAGTGAACTCTGGAGCGTCTGCGACCCACCTTGGAGATCCTCAACCGCCTCCAGGTTGGCCTGGGAGGTCTCACCAATGGAGGCAACGGTCCGAAGCACCTCGTCCGAGGCGGCAGCCATCTCCTCGGTGGAGGCAGAGTTGGAGTGAGCGACCTTGTCGATCTCCTGGAAGGCTCGAACCAGCGCACTCGCTGCCGCTGTCAATCGCTCGGTCTCCCGAGCGATCTCACGAACCTCATCAGCCGCAGCCCAGGTGGTATCGCGCACCTGGGACAGGGCGATCTGGCTCTTCGTTGCCAGGCTGTGCCCTACCTCCACTTCCTGCGTCGTTGAGGCGACCGCTTCCACCGCCTGTGCGATCCCTGTGCGAATGCCATCGAGCAGATTGGCGATCGAACGGGCCTCACCACCAGAGCGTTCCGCCAGGTTCCGTACCTCTTGGGCAACCACGGCAAACCCCCGGCCCTGCGCGCCAACCCGAGCGGCTTCAATCGCAGCGTTGAGCGCCAGCATATTCGTCTGCTCCGCAATCTGTCCAATCGTGTTGGCAATGCCGCCAATGCGCTGTGACTGTGTTCCTAGGTCCTGGATCACCTGGGCGGCCGTCTCAGCCGTCTGCCGAATCCGGCCCATGCCGTCGACCATGTCACCCATGACGAGGGTGCCGTCTGCGGCCACCTGGGCTGCCGTCTGGGAGGCCTCCCTGACCGATCCGGCACGGGCGGTGACCGACTCGATCGCCCCTGCGATGTTCTGGACCAGTTCGGTGCCGGTCGAGACCTGTAAGGAGTTCGATTCAGCGCCGGCGGCAATGTGGCCGATCGCCCGGGAGAGTTCGCTGATCACCTCATTCGCCTCATGCACCCGTCGCTGGTTCTGCTGACTCGTGGTCACCACGGAAGAGACCGTGTTCCGGAAGCTCCTGTTCAGGTAGGTGGCCGCCGCGGCAGCATCGTGGTTGAGGGCGCCAGCGGCCTGGACGAGGCGCCGGACCGCATCGTGTATGGCGCCCATGGCCTGCTCCAGTTTCCCCAAGGTCGACTGTCTTGCCGCGGTCTCATCCTCAACCCGCGTGAGAAGGGTGGAGGCCTTGTTGGCGAGCGCCGCGATCAGTATCCCCATCAGCGTCATGACCACCACGAGGTAGGCGATTCCCCCTACCGTCTGTTCCGGCAGCGTCTCGGGATAGAGGTAGCCCACGAGGGCCATAGAGCCCCACGTCAGGAGGTTCAGCAGCCAGACCACCTTCCGCTGTACGTAGAGGGCCGCCACCAGCGCCGGCATAAGCCAGAGGGCCCAGGTCGATGCGGACATGTGGATGGTGAACGAGAGCACTAGAAGCGCTCCAAGCGTGCTGATCGGACCCAAATACTTGATCGATCCAGGTAGCCGACCGGTCGCATGAATCAGCGTTGGCACGCCGAGACACAGCGCTGTCCCGATCATCCAGTAGATGACACGGACCGTCTCCTCGCCCACCACGAAGCGGTAGACGGCAAACACGGCGGGCGTTCCAAGGAAGTAGACCATCCACAGGGCTTTGATTAGCATGCGATCGGTGACCTGCTCGTTCCACCGGAAGATCGAAGCCGACGTTGTCTTCTGATCCATACGCGACGCTCCCCCCAGATCCCAGACTTCCCCACAAGCGGCTCATCTGATGACTAATATATGTATGTATTCGGTTATTATGGGTGATCTCCTGCATGTTTTTATATGGGATGCTTGTAATTCTCCTTTAATGGAACGAGTATCCTGCATAGATGAATATCCCCGTGCCGAGATTACGGGCTACCGTCATTTCTTAAAGAGAGATGAACAAAAGGCGGTCGTCACAGCAACTTTTGCTAATCTTTCATGTAGGCCGGATCAACCATTCGTTCTATTGCTCAAGGGAATAGGTCCGTCTACACTTACCGTATCTGAAGATTTTCCCACCGAAGGGACACACTTGCCGCGAGGCAGGGTCGCTGGCCGCGGGACTACGGGCGCACGCCTATGTCAGCGAGGCTGCCGAAGGAGCGTGGTGGGCGGGGGGCGGTTGCATGAAGGAGCGCGAAGAACAGTTGGCAGCGGAGGGAGCCCCCGCGGTCATTGCCCATTCTGCCGGTCAGCTTCTGTGGGAGGAGACGCAGAACATGGTCCTCCTGATCTCACCCACCGGTACGATCGTGGAGGCGAATCCGGCGGCGTTGGAGGCCTACGGGTATGCCCGCGACGAGTTGCTGGGCCGGCCGGTCAGCGATCTCCTCTGTGATAACCCCACCCCTTTCAGCGGCGGCGAACAGGGGGGACGAACCCTCTTCCAGACCAATCACCGCCGTCGCGACGGCCGGCCCTTCCCGGTGGAGGTAACCACTCGGGGCGCCCTGATGGGAGGCCGGCCCGTACGGCTTTGTATCATGTCCGATATCACCCGGCGCCGGCGAATGGCGGCCACCCAAAGTCTGCTCCACGAGATCGACCAGGCGATTCTGCAGCGGCTTCCACTCGAGGCGATTCTCTCCCACGTCTGCGAGCGTATCGTCGCTCTCTTTGAGGTTGAGTTGGCGTTCGTCGGTATGCG
This sequence comes from Symbiobacteriaceae bacterium, assembly GCA_041690255.1. Classification (GTDB taxonomy): domain Bacteria; phylum Bacillota; class Sulfobacillia; order Symbiobacteriales; family Symbiobacteriaceae; genus JAWLHU01. The sequence goes on along the minus strand of JAWLHU010000019.1, from coordinate 57,162 downwards.
AGAGGCCGATGGCTCAGTCTCAATTTGTGCCCGAGCAGGTAATGGAAGGGATGAGTTGGATCAGTTCTCGATTCGGTGGGATGAGACCGGCCTGGGTCAGGGGCCGACCGGTGCTGCCATTCGGACGGCGCAGATGCAGATCTTCCAGATTCAGCACCCTGGCATCGCTCCGTGGCGGGAGATATGGGGGCGGCACGGTTTTCGGACGGCGCTCTCCATCCCGCTCCTCGCCAGGAACGAGGCCTTCGGAGGGCTCACGGTCTGCACAGCAACTCCTTTGACCATGGACGACGACCTGGTCGGGCATTTTCGGCATTTCGCGGATCAGGTCTCCATATCGCTGAGCGCAGCCCAGGACCAAGCGCAGATTCATCTGCAGACGGTCGCATTGGAGGCGGCAGCTAATGCTGTGGTGATCGCCGCACGCGATGGCCGGATCGAGTGGGTAAACCCCGCTTTTACCAGACTGACCGGCTACAGTCCTGCAGAGGTGATCGGCAGGACACCGGCGATTCTCAAGTCCGGTGCGCACAGCCCGGCGCTCTACAAACGGCTCTGGGACACCATTCTCTCCGGGCAGACCTGGCATGGTGAGGTGTACAACCGCCGGAAGGACGGCACCCTCTATATCGATGAGCAGACCATTACGCCCGTTCGGGACGAGTTGGGACAGATCACGCACTTCATTGGCATCAAGCAGGACGGCACAGATCGAAGGCGGCAGGAGGAGCAGTTGCGGCACCAGGCCATGCATGACCCGGTGACCGAACTACCCAATCGCAGAGCGCTCCGGGAGCGGCTGAAGGCGCTGTTGGAGCGAGCGGAACGGGACTGTAGGGGCGCCCTGGTCCTCATGGACCTGGACAACTTCAAGCTGGTCAACGATACCTGTGGCCACGCAGCCGGTGACCAGGTGCTGATCCAGGTGTCCGATCTGTTTCGCCGGGCGCTGCGCCCATCGGACTTCCTGGCGCGGTTGGGCGGTGACGAGCTTGCCGTCCTGCTGGAGGATGTCTCCCTACATGATGCGAGAATCGTGGCGGAGCGGTTGCGTAAGGCGGCCTCTGCCTGTCGCTTCAATCCCGACGGCCGCCACTTCACGCTGGGGGTCTCTATCGGGATCGCCCCGATGGACGGTACGCTCGATCTCGATGCGGTCATGGCCCTGGCAGACTCCGCCCTGTATGCTGCCAAGGACCTGGGCAAGAACCAGACGGTGGTCTATCAGACGGAAGGCGAGAAAGGAATGGCCCTGATTCAGGCGGCAGAACGGGCGACTCAGCTGACGGATGCTCTCCGTGAAGGCCGGCTGATGCTCTGCTACCAGCCCGTTGTCCGGCTGGCAACGGGGGAGGTGGAGCACCGGGAGGCTCTGCTTCGCCTCCGCTCGGAAGATGGCCAGATCGTCAACCCGGAAGTGTTTCTGGCGGCTGCCAAGGACTACGGGCTCATGCCGGAGATTGATCGGTGGGTTGTGGAACAGGTGATTGACGTCCTCCAGCGCCGGCCCGACCTGCGGGTCTTTGTCAATATCTCCGGGGAGAGCCTGGGGGATAGGGGGCTGCTCCAGTGGATCGAGGAGAGGCTGCGGGCCAGTGGGATCGGCCCGGGCCACCTCACCTTTGAGGTGACTGAGACCTCTGCGGTCGGAGACCTGACCCTCGCCCAGGAGTGGATGGGCCGGCTGAAGGAGTTCGGCTGCAGCTTCGCCCTTGATGACTTTGGTATTGGTTTCTCCTCCTTCGGCTATCTCAGGTCCCTTCCGGCTGACTACGTCAAGATCGATGGTTCTTTCATTCGCAACCTCGACACCGATCCGACAAACCTCGCGCTCGTCCAGGCGATCACCAACGTTGCACACGCACTGGGCAAGCGAGTAATCGCTGAGTGGGTGGAGAGTCAGGAGGTCGCCGACTTGCTCTGCGAGACGGGCGTACAGTATGGGCAAGGGTACTACTGGGGCCAGCCAGGGCCGGAATGCCCGAGCATTCCATAATCGGATCCAGCCCCCCCGCCGGCCTGGCGTGGCAAGCGGGGGGGTTGGTTTCATACCATGGATAGCATCCATGGCGCGCACACGCGTAATGGGAATCGGGAGGAGGGTACCTATGGACCTCAGAGAGCGGCTTGCCCAGTACCGGGCGGAGGAGCAGCGGCTAGCCTGGGAGGGAACCTTCCTGGACTACTTTGAGATCGTCAAGGCGAACCCTGCGGTGGCGGACCTGGCGCATGCACGCATTCACAACACGATCATGAGCGCCGGGGTTGGGACGAACGATGAGGGACAGAGAGTCTATCACTTCTTCGACAAGGACATCTTCGGGGTCGAGAAGCCTCTGGAGCAGTTGGTGGAGTACTTTAACTCGGCGGCAAAGCGGCTGGAGATCCGCAAGCGGATTCTTCTGCTTATGGGACCGGTCGGCGGTGGTAAGTCCACGATTGTCTCGTTGCTGAAGCGCGGCATGGAGCGGTTCTCCCGGACGGATGAAGGGGCGATCTATGCCATTAAAGGGTGGCCTTTGCCGGGCTTGTTAAGACGGGGATACGAGCGCCTCGTAATCTCGACCTGCCCATCGGCCCCGGCGACTACCCGGCTGATAAACCCGCACATGATCGTACGCTGCGCATCGGTAGGGAGGGTTGGCCAGAGACCGAGCAGATCGCTCATGAGCCTTGCCACCTGGGGAAGGGGCTCTGAAGTGCCGGTCCGCTCTGTGTCCAATCTCTCCAGTCGGAGCCGCAGCGCCGCGGTCCGCTCCTGCCACTGAAGATGCGTCAGGCTGCCAGACTCGTACGCGTGGTCCCACCGGTGGAGCCGGCGCTCCAGGTCACGACGTTCGATGGCCGGATCTGGCGCTCCGTTCTCCAGGAGTCGGGCCGCCACTTGCTCCAGTGTCTGCAGCCCAGCCAGCGGCGTGAGGTGCTGAAGGACCCTGCACTCCAATTCGGCGGCCCGGAGGTACGGGAGGGAGCAGCCGGATCCCCGCTCTCGGCCGGTGCAGCGGTAGTACCGGCGCTCCCGCCCAGGGACGGGTTCACCGTTTCGATAGCGCCGCTGCGTCACCCCGCGCAACGGGGCGCCGCAGCATGCGCACCAGGTGAGACCGGCCAGGGGGTGAGTGCCGCTTCCTCTCGGCTCCCGCGCTCGCCGGCGCTCCGCAAGCCTGCGTTGAACGAGTCGCCAGGTGGGCTGGTCCACCAGGGCAGGATGATTGCCCTGAACAGCCACGGCGCTGTCGCTGCCTGGTTCCTTCCGCCGTCCCCGTGATCTTACGCGGCCCCAGGAGAGCATTCCGGTGTATACCGGGTTGCGCAGGACATAGGTGACGCTGAAGTCGCTCCACTGACAGCCCTGCTTCGTCAGGGCGCCCTTCTCATTCAGGGCCTGCGCAATCGTCCGGGTCCCCTGGCCGGCGGCATATCGCTGGAATATCTCCCGGACCAGGTTTGCTTCCGCCGGTTGGACTTCGAGTTGCCCGTGGGACAGAGAGTAGCCCAAGGGGGGCCGGGACAGGTGGCGCCGCTCCTCCCGAACCGTGTGGCTCATGACCTCGCGGACACGCTCCCCGATTCGCAGCCGCTCCCACTCGGCCAGCAAGGCGAGGAGGCCGATCATGAATCGCCCCTCGGTGCTGGTGGTGTCGTACGGTTCGGTCACCGACCGAAAGAAGACGCCGGCCTGCTCCCACTCCCGCAGGAGGGTGTAGAGGTCCAGCACCGACCGGGTGAGGCGGTCCAGCCGGAGCACAACCACGAGATCGCCCTGTGCCGCCCGGGTCCGAAGGGTGGACAGTGCCGGTCGGTCCAGGTCCTTGGCGCTCTGACCGTCATCGATAAACCACTCGATTGAGGCATCCTGGTCCCACTGGGAGCGACAGAAGTCAGCCATGCGTTGACGCTGGGCGGGGATGCTGTACCCCTCTTCCGCCTGCTCATCGGTGGAGACTCGGGCGTAGGCCAGCACTCGCACGGAATCACCCCCCGCTCCGATGCTATGCACGCAGTCCTCTCGTTCTGCCGCATAGGAATGGACTGGGGGGATCTGCATGACAGAGGCGACGGAAGGGCACCTGATTCCGCCCGACTGGGAGCGGCACCCGGAGCTGGTCGCTGCCCTGCGTGCTCTGGTCGAGGGAGCCCGGCGCCGGTTCCGGGAGTCGGATGCAGGTGCACCGTGTGAGGATGATCGGGATCAGCGGAGTGGTTGAACGAGGAGAAGGGGCGTTCCTGGTGGAACGCTCCCTTCCTTTTGGGCACTATACGCTGGCCCTGCGGCGGAGGAGCAGGCCCACTCCGACGAGGAGGCCGCCAGTCAGGTAGAGCCAGGTGCCGCCAAAGTCTTGTGCGGCCTGACCCGTGCAGGCCAGGGTGAAGTCACTGGCGGTGGTGACCGCCCCAGCCCGGACCTCTACCGTCTGGCTGACGGCGTCCACGCCAGGCGTGAGCAGGGTCAGGATCCAGGAGCCCGGGACCAGATTGGCCAGCCGGTACTCCCGCCACTCCCCGAGCTTCCCGTCTGTTGGCACGGAGGCGAGGGCGGTCTCCCCGTTTGGACCCAGGCCCCGAATCTCGGCCCCGGGCGCTCTGGGCGAGCAAATCCGGCCGGCGACCGCACCGTTCATGCTTGGGCAGACCCCGGAGAGGTCCAGTGCGTAGGAGTTGCCCGCCACGGTACCATCGCTGTGGAGAATCAGCGTCCGGGTGACCGGCTCCGCCAGACCCGGGCCGCTGAGGGTGACTGTCCAGGAGCCGGCGCTCAGATCTGTCAGCAGGTAGCGCCCATCGGAGGCGAGGGTGCCCGCCCGGGTGACGCCGTCCGGTCCCGCGGCCGTCACCTGGCCCCCCAGGGGCGTCACGTTGTTGCAGACGGTCACGGCGATCGAGGGTGCGGGCTGCGTCGGTGGAGCGCCGACGGTGTCCCAACTCAGGAGCAGGGTGACCACCTCATCAGGCTGGGGTGCACTGAGTTTCGCCGAGCCATTGCCGACCTTGAGGCTGGTGGGGACCGGGTTGACCGGATCGAGCGAGGAACCGGTCACATGGTAGGTGCCATGCGGCAGAGCGGTGAAGAGGACCGTGCCGGTGGCGTCAGTTGTTCCGGTATGGCCGCCCGAGATCGTCACCGTGGCGCCCGCAATCGGGACCACGGCTCCGTCATTGCGGGGGCTGTTGTCCAGCACCCGCACTTCCAGGCTGCCGACCGCCTCACTGGCGACCAGGACCGAGACCGAATCGGTCTTTGGACCGAACACCACGCCGCCATGGGTGCCCTTGACCGTCACGACGTTGGTCTCCTGCTGCCCGGCTGCAAAGTATTTGGAGATCATAGCGGTGGCGGTGCCACCCACCGGGATCGTCTCCGGTGTGAAGATGACCGGGCCCAGTTTGTCGTCGGTGGCCTCCGCAACGGTGATCGGCACGTTGCCCGTGTTGGTGATGGTATAGAAGAAGTAGGCGGTGCCTCCGCCGGTGGGGAGGGTCAGGCTGGAGCTGCCGGTTGCAGAGTCGTTCGCGGCGCTGACCCGCTTGCTGACCGTGAAGTCAGGCTTGGCTGTCTCCGCTCGGTTGACCACAGTCGCCTGCGCCGTCTTTGGACCGTGGGTGATGCCACCGCTGCTGACCGTTACGGTCAGTGTATTGGTCTCGCTCTGGTCCGCAGCTCCCACGGGCAGGGCGCCGAAGCTCTTCTCGGCGGAAGCGGTGGCCGAGGCTCCGGGAAGGATGGTAGTTGGAGTGAAGCTCAGTGCTCCCAGCTTGTCGTCCGTCGCAGACTGGATCGTGAGCGGGGTGCCGCCGGTGTTGCGAATGGTGTAGAAGAAGAAGACCTTCCCGCCCCCCGTAAGGGTAACGATAGACTCGCCAGTCGCCGGGTCGTTCACCGTGCTCGCCGTCTTCTCCACGGAGAAGGCAGTGATCGGCTCTGGAGGTGGCGGGGTACGGCGAACCCTGTTGATCACGGTCGCCTGAGCCGACTTCGCAATCTCTTGCTCTCGGTGATCAAGCACCGTCACCACAGCGGTGTTGGTCACCGTCTGGTCGACCGGTGGGCTGGAGAAGGACTGGCTCAAGGTCGCGGCTGCCGACTCCCCGGGGTCGAGCGTTGCCAGATCGAAGGTGAACGAGCCAAGGACGTCATCAGACGCATCAACGAGCATGAGCGGCACGTTGCCGGTGTTGGTGACGGTGTAGAAGAACCAGGCCGTCCCCCCGCCCGTCAGGGTGATCGACGGCGCCCCGGTGGATGGATTGTTGACCGTGCTCACCCGCTTGGTGAGCGTGAAATCCGGCTGAGCCGCCACCGGATTGTTGATCACACTGGCGGTGTCCGCCGCAGTGGCGGTGCTCCCATCGCTTGGGAAGGAGGCCGTGACCGTGACGGTGTTCGTCTCTGCCTGGCTCTCATCGAGCGGACCGAGCGCCGGGAAACTCTTCTGCAGCGTCTGCACCGTGCTGCTCTGTCCGGGTGCCAGCGTTGTCCCGGTCAGCCCGAGGGAGCCGAGCACGTCGTCCGAAGCCTCCGTTATGGTGAGTGGGACATTGCCGGTGTTGGTGACGGTGAAGAAGAACCAGGCGGTGCCGCCTCCCTGCAGAGAAAGCGAATCTGCCCCTGTGGCGGGATCGTTGGTGGCGCTCACCAGCTTGGAGACGGAGAACGCCTTTCGGATAGGCTCGGCCTCATTGACCACCGATGCCCTGTCTCCACGGTCAACCGTGGAACCATCGTCGAACGTGCCCGTGACCGTGACCTGGTTGGTAGTCGTCTCGCTGGCCGACCCTGGCGCGAGGGAGGGGAAGGACTGCGACCGCTTCAGGGTGACTGTCGCCCCGGGGGCCAGGTCCTGCTGTCCCGATGGGACCGGAATCGTGCCTAGTACGCTGTCCACGACCGAATCAATGTGCAGGGCGAGCTCGCCGGTATTGTGAATGGAGTAGAAGAACCATGCGGTACCGCCCCCGGTCAGCGTGATCGACTTCTGCGCACTGCCGATATCCTCCTCCGGGCTGACCAGCTTGGTGATGGTAAAATCCCCAGTCTGCTCCGCGGGGAGGGGCTGGTTGATCACTGTCGCGGTGTCAGTCCCCTCCATCTCCAGCCGGTTGTAGGAGAGGGTGACGGTGACGGTGTTGACGACCGTCTCAGGATCGCTGCCGGCTGGCAGCGGGTTGAAGCTCTCCGGCACAGGACCGCCGTAGGCGGCCTCGCCGGGCGCGATCACTGCCTTATCGAACAAGATCGACCCCAGGCGGTCATCTGCCGCGTTCAGCAGGGAGAGCGGCACGTTTCCCGTGTTGGTGACGGCATAGAAGAAGTAGGCGGTGCCGCCTCCGACCAGGCTCTCCGTCTCCTTACCCGTGGCCGGATCGGTGCTGGTGCTGACGGTCTTCGCAATGGTGAAGGCAGGGTCTGCAGCAGGCGGATTGTTGATCACAGTGGCGCTGTCTCTGCGGGGATCCAGCTCTGCACCTGGGTAAGTGCCAATGACTGTCACGGTGTTGGTCACCGTCTCCGGTGAGCTGTTGGGTGGCAGCGGGTCAAAAACCTGGCCCTCGGTAACCGTCTCGGCCCCCCCGACGGGAATCGTCAACCCCACCAGCGCTGAGATCTCCCCCAAGATATCATCGCTGGCGGTCGAAATCGTGATGGGTACATCCCCGGTGTTAGTGACGGTGTAATGGAAGTAGGCGGTGCCGCCCCCATCCAGGGTAAGGGAATTGGATCCGGGCTCTGTCGGACTGCCGCTCACCGTCTTGGTCACGGTGAAGCCTACATGTACCTCCGGTGCCTCGTTGAAGACGGTGGCGGATGCCGATTTCGGCCCGATCGACTGGCCTGCGAACGACGCGGTGACGGTGACTGTATTGGTCTCCGTCTGGGTTGGACTCCCGGGCTCGAGCGAGGGGAAGGTCTTGTCAGCGACCGCGGTCACCGACTCGCCCGGACCAATCTCGCTCTCCGGAATGTCGATGTCACCGAGTCTGTCGTCGGTGACCAGGTCAAGGGAAAGGGGTACATTGCCGGTGTTGGTGATGGTGTAGAAGTAGTAGACGGTACCTCCGCCTGTGAGCACGACGCTTCCCTGGCCGGTCGCCGGGTCGTTGGTCGTGCTGACCGCCTTCTCGACTTCGAGGTCCGGGGTCAGTGGCTCGCAGACCGGGCCGCTGACGGTGCCTGAGTAGACATCCTGCCCGGCCTTGATGTACCAGGACTGGCTGCCGGTGGCCCACAGACCCTCGTAGGTTACCGTGACCGTGTCGGTGCCACGGAGCCTGGCCGCCTCCCATTTGATCACATGGGGCAGGTCCAGCGCCGCATCGGGGCCGACCGTTCCGTTGTGCGATGCGTCAACGTTGTCTGCGTCAAAGGCGTTGCACAGAACGACATCCATGTGGCTGAGGTCATGGGGCCGGCCTGTTCGGGAGAATGTGTAGGTCCAGGTCGTGTTGCCGTCAGCGTAGCTGGGACCGCTGGAGGTCATGCCCCAGGAGCCGCTGGACTGGGGCTCAACCGACCGCTGCGCGGCCACTGCATGGACCGCAGGTAACATGGCGCCAGCCAGGATCAGGAAGGTTCCAAGCCAGGAGAGGAACTTCTTCCGCATACCCTCACCTCACTTCCAGGAATCTCAACACAGTGGGTCGCTCCTTCCTATTCCACGATGGCGCCAGCTAGCCCTCTTTTTTCTGGGATTATTTCCATATACAGGATTCGACGGCGTTAGACAAGGCACCCGTTTGGGCTGTCTTCATTGGCCCAGCATCGGGTGCCCTATGCATGAAGAGCCGCTTCACTTGATTCCGCCCGAACTGCGGGAAGAGGTTCACCGGCAGTACGGCATCTACATTGAGGGGGATCTCTGCCCTTCCTGCCGGCAGATGCTCCGTGACAAGTATGACGGGCGGATCGAAGACGTGGTGGTGCAGCGGATCGCCTTCTCCGAGAAGAACCGGATCGGCATCGGGACCTTCACTCCCTCTGACCCGAAAAGCCAGGATATCTCCGAGTTGACCGGATCGGTGGACCTCTCCACCATCGGTCAGTATGGGTCGGAGTCGGATCCGCGGGCCTATCGATTTGACGGGGAGCTGAACGTAGCGAACCGGGGGCTCATGGAGTTCATCGAGATGCTGAAGTGTGACGAGAAGTTTCTGTACGGTTTGCTTACCCTCTCGCAGGAGCGGGTGCGGATTAAAACTGGTGGACAGACAGGGCGTTGCTCGGGACTTCTCTAGTGCTCGACAGCTTTCAAACTAACTGAAGGCAACTCCGTTATCAGTATGGAATCATTTAATCTATTCAGATTGGTTCGCCATGGAGGTGAAGGTATTGAAGAGGCTGCTGGGAGTCCTCCTGGTTACCGTAGTTGCGATGGTTGGCTGCAACGGGATGCCGCCAGTACGACATGAACTCCTGTCTGCCGAAGAGCTTCCGTCCGCTCTGGCCGCGTGGGAAGAGCCCGTTGATCAAGTCGTTGTCCGTGGTGAGGTGGTTGGCCAAGATACCTACTTTCAAGTCTCTCTCGGTCCGTGTCCGGGGTCTGTGAAGATCAAGCGTGTGGAAGGCGGCAGTATGGGTTACTATGTGACGGCCAAATTATCTGAGGAAACTGGTCAGTCGATATACTCCACCGCCTACATCAAGGTGCCCGAGTCTCAGAGAGTACCAGCGCTCGTGTCGATTCGGATTGATGACTGGCATCAACACTTCTGGGCCATGGATCGCTCTGGGGGAGTTTCCCCCAAAGACCCAGAGACCTTTCTGAGGCCGGCTGCGTATCAGACCCGTGAACCTTTTCAGTGCACCGAGCCTAACAAATAACCCTGAGACAGCGGCTGTCTCAGGGTCTCTGCCGGTGGCGAGTCCTAACCTAGCTGATACGCTGCTCAGACAGCTGGATGCACCCGCACATGCGGACGGGTTCCCCGTCCAGAGGGACATAGTTCATACCGTTCCACTGCCAGCCGAATCAGTTCTCCCCGCCTCTCCGGCGTCAAGTCCTCCAGCGTCCGCCGCACCTCCGCCATCAACTCCGGGCTCGACAGAAGCCTCACCAAGAACCCCGGCTCGGCCGTCGCGGCCTCCTCGGCCGGAGCCAACAGCGCTCCCAGCCGCCCCCGGAGCGCCCCAATCTGCCGATTCACCTCCTCGATCGCCGGCAACGCCTTCTCCAACGGCCACAACCCCTTGGAGTAAAGCAGCCCCAGGCGATCCAACTCTTCCTCCCGCTGCTGCAACTCGCCTTCCAGCATCTCCACTTCGGCCTGGAGGTCTGCCCCCACCGAATCAGCCGGAGCCGCAACCGACAACCGCTCCAACTCCTCCGCCAGCCGGCCCGGGTCCGTCAGCCACTGCTCCACCTGGGCCCAGACCGCCGCCTCCACGGCCGCCCGGGGCTTCGCCGGCAGCGTGCACGCCGGCACATCCGTAAGCCCGTTCCGCCAGTACTTCGCATACCGGTTGGCGCAGACGATCTTGTTCCCGTTCAGGTAGTACAGCTTCCCGCCGCACAGCCCACACCGTCCGAGCCCCGACAGCGGCCTCGGCTCCTCCCGGCCCCCGATGCCCTGGTGATCCTTCTTCCCCAGCGCCAGGAGGCCGCTCGCATAGGTCGGATGGCTCAAGATCCGCCGCACCTGCGTATGCTGCCACTCCCCCTGACCGGTCTTCGTCGGGATCCCTAGGTCGTTCAGCCGGCGGGCGCTGGTGAGCGGCCCGATCCGTTCCGTGGCGCACCAACGGTAGATCTGCCGGACCAACTCGGCCTCCTGCGGATGGGGGATCATCACAGCCCGGGCCTGGGCGTGCTTCCCCGCCCCCTTGATGAAGTCATACCCATACATCCGCACCACATGCGGCATCCCCCCGGCAGCGATCTTGCCCCGCTGGCCCCGGGCGGTCCGCTCCAGGATTTTCGCCTTCTCGAACTCAGCGATGGCGCCCCGCATTTGATAGAAGAGCCGCCCCTCCGGGCTCTCCTGGTAGTCATGTTGCACTAACTCCAGCCGGCAGCGATTCCGCTCGATCTCATCGGTCACCAGGAGCTGATGCATCAGCCGGCGGGCCAGCCGGTCCGGGTCCAGGCAGATGAAGTAGGCCACCTGCTCCCGCCGCACCAGGTCCAGTGCCGCCTGCAGGCCGGGCCGCTCCAGCAGCTCGCCGCTCAGGTCATCGGTGAACTCGACAACCGAAGCCGCCACGCCAGCCGCCCTCGCAAGCGCATGCGCCTTCAGGCGACAGGCCTTCATCTGCTCAGAAAGACTGAAGCCGGAGCGGTACTGCTCTTCTGTGCTGACACGACCGTAAATGACCGCGAGCATCCGATGACCGCCCCCCAGCGTTTCATCTGAGAGCGTGCGCCCCACCCCTATCCATATGGCGCCGCCCGCCGGCATAGGTATAGCCGGAGGTGAGCGGAGGTGGAGGTGCAACCCCCAGACGGTTTGGTTGATGTCAATCCCTGGCCCCAGGCCTCCCGGCCATCATCTGCCGATGCTGGCCTCAGCCGAGCGGTCCGGCTCCTTCTGCTCTGGACTGAAGAGCGACTCCGCGGTCGTGAAGCACACAAGGACACCGAAGCGTGAGGGGGCACCACCGAGTGCCCCCTCGTTCCCACCCAACACGAACCCCCGGGCCGTTGCGGCGCCCGGGGGCTACTCATGTATAGCATGCATCATCGAACGATGTCATTAGGAGAAAAGCTGCTCCGCTGGCGGATGCTGGGACGGTGCCGGCGCCTCCTGATCGCTCAGCCCCAGCAGAAAGTCCGTCGAGACCCCGAGCACAACGGCCAGGCAGCGGACCTCAAAGTCCCAGACCGGCCGTTTTCCCGTCTCCAGCCGGCTCAGGTCCGACTGGTCCAGTACGAACGAGATTTCGGGGTAGAGCAGAACCAGCTGCTCCTGAAGCAGCCCGGCACACGCCGCCTGCGAGTACCCGCACGCTGTGCGGGCGTCCCGGACACGGGGGCCGATCAGGTTTGCCGGGGAAGGATTGACCCTCCTTCGATCAAGCTTGGGCAAGACCACGGAACCTCCCTGGATAGACTCACCACCTATCGTGGCAAGAATCGCCTGGGACAATACGTGACGGATGATACCTGCCGGTGCTCCTTTACGAAGGCGCGGACGTTCTCTAACTCGGGCCGTTCAAGGACCTCACCGCTGACCGCATCGGTGAAGATGACGGTGTGCAGCTCAACCGGATGTCCCGCCTCCCGCTCTCGGGCCGCCGCCAGCGACCTGGCCCGCTCCAGGCAGACCTCCCGCTGGTTCTGCAGGCTGTACCCTCGGGTCGCCTGGTCCTCCGTGCTGACGCGCAGGTAGATGACCGCCGACAGCGTCCGGTGATCGCTTGTCTTGGGAGTCTCTGGGAGACCCAGGTCCTGTGCCGCCAGGATGCGCTCCTGGCTGGGCTCCCGATTCGACACGGGCACTCCCTCCCGCACAGACCTATGCGGCCTGGCGGGCGGGTTTGCTCAGCCTCATCGTCGGATTGTTTGGAGCCAACGGTGCCGGAAAGACAACGACGTTCAAGCTTCTTTCTGTTCCGCTGGCTCCAACGTCTGGATCTGTCGCCCTGCTCGGACGCCCGTCACTCAGGGCTTGTCCGACACGGTGGTGCTTCTAGACCCACCGGCGTCCTACCCAAATCTGACAGCGCTTCACAACCTACTCGGGCCGTCACCTTCCCAGGCAACGCCTTCTGGATATTCTCGAGGAGGCAGGCCTGGCGAAGTGTGCCCTTCAACCTCCTGTTCTGGAGCATGGAGGGGGAGGCGTGTTTTCGCTGTGCTGCCCTAGCCGTGGCCCACACGCCCGCCGCAGCAGGCGGGGGGCTGGTGTAGGGAAGCGACAGGAGAAGCGCCGGGGGTCGGATCGTCGTCAGGCGTCGGCGCGCCGTCGAGGACGGTCCGGATCTGCAAGATCAGCCTCCAGTTCCGACAGGAACTGAAGCGCACTCTGTACCGACCGCCGCTCTGCTTCCAGCTCCCCACCGGGCCGTTTCTTTTCCGCATTCCGGCTTTGGAGCTGTATGCGGATTGGCTCTCGGAGACGCAGCCTGAGCTCCGCACACTCTTCCGACAGACAGGCGCTCACGGGCCCTTTGGAATCGACGGAATGGAAGGCCGCCGCGACGGCATCGCAGATCCCCAAGAAGAGTTCGTTCCGTCGGCGCTCATCGGACTCCGTGGCCTTTTCCGATCCGAGCGCCTGCTTCACCACCGACCGGGCGGCGTTCGCCCGAGCCTGGGAGAGCACCGCTTCCAGTCTGGACTGTGCCGTCTTCGCACAGTCCTGAAGCGACGGACTCCGCAGGAACGCCGCACACAGCCTACCCTCCAGGGTGACCTTGAACCAGGCCAGTCCCTGGGCCACCACGACGGGCCATTCGGCCATCGAGACCGTTAGGGCGGGTGCCGCGAGCAGATTGAGCAAGGACTTCCTCAGCACCCCGGTAGTCCGCACAATCCGCTCGGATCTTGACAGTCCGGAGAACAGACTGCTGCCGGCCCGCCTGCTCAGCTCTTGCACGGCCTCCTGCAGCACCTTCGCTGTCCGGAGCCGATCCGTCTCGTTCCATCGGTTCAAGCTTGTGTTGGAGATCGCTTGGAGGCCCAACCGAGCAGGGTCCGCGACCTCGCAAAGGTTTGCACTCGCCGCCTTTCGAGCGATGAGACCAGGCAACTGCTCTGCCAGGTCTCGCTGAGCATCTGCCAGGTACCTATCAAGAAGGTCGAGCTTCCTCCTAAGCAGATGGCCCTGTTGCTGCTCATCCACACGCAGTGTCAGTGCCGCCTCACGCTGGCGCAGTCGCTCCCGCATGTGTTGACAGAGTTCCTGGCCGAACTCGATGGCCGCGTCAAGAACGGACCGGGCACGCTGCAATCGGGCGGCCTGCAGGCTGTGGAAGAACGCCTCAAGCTGCTGCTCCAGCACCCTGATTCCCGACGCGAGTTCCCCCTCCGGGTTGCGGCGAAGCCGAGCCTGCAGGGCAAGCTTGCCGCTTACCGCCGCGGCCCGGTTCTCCAACAGGTCCACCGCCGCCGCGCCGTCCAGCCCGGCGAGGCTTACGAGCCTTGTCTGCAGACCGGACATGAGCACGCCCATCAACGCCGGGTCATCCTGGAACTGGCCGGCGTCGGCAAAGGTCAGCACCAGAAAGAGCTGATCGGGCCGGAGCGAAGCCTCGCCGTTTTCCGGTGCCACGAGCGCTCTTAGCAACGCAAGATCCCGTTCAGACAGCGGGTGGATCGCAGGGGTGCACAGGATCAGCCCCATGCATTCGGGCATGACGGCACGGGTGAGGGACGTGTCGACCGGCCCATTGTCCAGCCCCGGCGTGTCAAGCAGCACAACTCCATGGGACAGCAGCGGGAACGGCACCTGTGCCTCAAGATGGTCCACCCCATCGGTCCCCATCACGGCGCCGCCGTGGTGGATTCTGCGGAAGTCATCGCCCGGAATGGCTCGAGGCGGTGAACCATCGCGTGGACAGGTGTAGTAGGCCTCCTGGTCGGCATGGGTGATCCGGGTGACCAGGGCCGTGTTCGGATTGGGATGCATGGGCAGCAGCGCCTTGCCGGCGAGGGCGCTGATGAGCGTGCTTTTCCCGGCGTCGAAGTCGCCGATAACGGCGACCTTCAGCCCGCCTTGCTCCAGTGCACCGGCGGCTGTCATCAGTTGCTGGCATTGTGTCTGGACCTGCGGACCGAACTGCAGGCTGGGGCTGGTAACCCCCCGGGTGAGTTCCGGGAGACTCCGGAGTAGGGAGGCAACCCGCCGCAGGCGGGCGCCAAGGGCTGCTGCTTCGGTGCTGAACCTATTCTCGCACAGGCCCATCTTACTGCCCCGGCGCCGTGTCGGTCTTGTCCGCCTCAGCCACGAGCTTGCGCAGGCGGTCTCCATACCGGGTGAGTTCCCGGCTTACCTGTGCGACAGTCTGGTCCCGGCTTGCGCGGCGGCTGCCCTGGGCAGTCTTCCACCACAAGACGGCTGCACCGACAGCAACCGCCACGGCGATGGTACTCCTGACCGCCAAGCTGACGTCGACTGTGGTCAGCACGCCGAATGCCGCGGCGCCAATCACGACACCGCCGGCAATGGGCAACACAGGCGACGGCGCCCGATAATCAGGGCTGACGCCGGTGGCCATTTCGAGGAGGATCCGATCGAACTGGCTTGCGGCTTCCGGGTGCGCTGCCCGGAAGTCGCGGAGCCACACCCCGTAGAAATGGTTGGGATCGCGCCAGTGCGCATTCACTCCCTCAAGCGCCTTGCGGACCGTGTCGCGGTCCGGTGGAGCCCCGGCGTCGAGTTGCCGCTCCAGCCTGGCCGCGGTCAGGTGCACGGCATTGGTCCAGTTCTCTTCGAAGCCCTCCAACCAGGCCATGATATTCCTCCTAACTCCGGGCAGCTGGGGCGCCCGCCGTCCCAAGGGTGATGCCGTGCTTCCCGGCCATCTCCAGGAGGCAGGCTTCCAGGTCCGTATAGAGGGCGGCCTCCCGAGCGAGGTGCTCCTTGCCCGTCTCCAGGTCGGCCATGGCACGCTTCATGGTGGCGGAGACCTCCTCGCGCAGCAGTGAAAGGTGGCCCACCAGCCGTTCCGCCACCAAGTTATACGCATTCCGGGTGTGCTCCGGATCGAGTTGGATCAGGGCTTCGTCTGCCTTCAGACCCTCCATCACGTACATGCGAATGTGTCCGCGCAGGGTCTTCTGGCGCAGGGCATCGCTCTTGTCCTGGTGTTCGAGCCCGATCCATTGCTTGATCCTCGCCCAGTCAGCGACGATCGCGTCGCCGACAATCCGCTTGATGAACTGCGTCTGGGCGGTCTCGTTGCTGACGATTTTTGCGAGCGCTCCCTGGCCAATCAGCCGGTGCGATGCTTCCAGGAAGTCGCGGGTCAACTCGACCATCTGCTCCCGGACATATTGCTGGTCGACCGGGGGGGCCGCCGCACCGGTCTCGTAGATGGCCTTGGCCTGGCTGAACAGTGAAATGGCGTCCTCGCAGCGTCCCAGCACAGCGGTGCGCATGGCGTCGCTCAGGGCTTCGACTTCCTTGGCCTTGGTCACTTGCTTGGCCAGGAAGTGGGCGGCTCCATCGACCACCTGTTGAACGGCCAGGTAGGCGGCGGTCAGAACGGTCTCCTGATCGTCTGGCTCCCACCGGGACAGCCGCTCGTTCGTCACCTCCGAGAGCGGGAGCGACTCGGGTTCGGTCAGCCGCCGGACTTCGGCATCCACGTACGAGTCCTGGGTCTGCAGCGTCTCCACCGTCCGACGGGCAATCATACGCACCATGCCGTCTGCCGCTTCCACCAAGGTCTTGCGCAGGCCGGCGATGCTGCCATCCGTCTTCCGGAGCAGTTGTTCGGCAAGCGCCGCCCGCCGCCGCAATTCTGCCAGGTCAGTAGCGGTGCGCTCGCGCCAGCTTCCAATGGCGGAAACGGCGTCCTGGAGCTTATGCTGGAGCTTCCGGTGGTTTCGAATAATGAGCGTCGGCTCAGCCTGCAGGTCCACGAAGAACCGCTTGAGCCGGTCCTCGAGCTCGAGAACTCCGGACTCACGCTCCAGTTCAGCGTCATGGCGAATGCGCGCCTTCATGGCGTCTCGGGCGCTAATGAGGAGCAACCGCTCCGCAAACAGTTCGTCGACCTGGGCCCCGTCGATCACTTTCTGCCGGAAGCGCGTCTTCATGCCCTCGACCGCCTGGGGCAGGGTCTCCTCGTCGTAGAGATCCATGTGTGTGCCGACCAGGAACAAGCGGCTGATGGGGTACCCCTCAAACTCCGGCGACGCCGTCAGGAAGCGCTTGAGCGCCAGTGCCTCGTGGTCCCCGAACGCGTTCTTGATGCAGGTGACGATCAGCAAGGCGTCGCACTCGGGCAGGACCCGCATGACTTCCCTGGTGTGCTCCGGGCTGGCGTCGAGCCCCAGCGAGTCCATCAGCGCCACGCCGCAACTCGTGATCGGTGACGGATACTCCACTTCCAGATGCTCGAGGTGGTCGAACCGGTCTGTCACGGCGCTGCGGGTGCTCATGTCGAAGTCGTTCATGTTGAAGTGCGTGGCCCGGAACTGGTCCCGGGTGATCTCTTCCGGCTCAAGCTGGCCCCACAGGTAGGCCAGGTAGCGCTCCTTCTCACCGGGCAGCAGCCAGGTAACGGCTGAGGTATGCGGGTTTGGGGAAGCCGGCAGTACGTTGGCACCGAGCAGGGCGTTGAGCGTCGTGCTCTTTCCGGCATCGAAGTCGCCAATGACAAGCACCTTATAGAGGCCGCGCTTCACCTCGAGGGCGCCCGCCCGCAACTGGTTCACCGAGGCGGTCAGGCCGAGGCCCGGGCGAATGAACCGAGCGCCGACCTGCATGCGCAGGTCCGGGTCCATGGGACCAACCAACTGAGCCAGCAGGCGCATATCAGCGGCGAGCATGTCTGCCTTGCGTTTGGTGTCCTGCAGTGCGGATGTTGCGGTGGCCATAGGGATGGGTCTCCTTTCTGCGTGTCCTTCAGGACTGTACGACTCCCAAGAGGTCCGATGCGACCTGGCGCAGCCGTGGGCAGTCCTCGTCCAGCACGGCCTTCAGCCGGCTTTGGCTCGCGTGCAGTTGTTCCACCTGGTTCCGGGCGTCTTCGAGGGCCGCGCGGATTTGCTCCAGCCGGCCGGTATAGTACTCGGAAAGCATGGCAGTCAGCTGAGTCTTCAGGTTCTCAAACTGGCCGACGGCAGCCGTTGTGATCTGGCGCTCGACGGTTTCCAGCGAACTCCGAGCCTTTTCGAGCAGCGCCCGGCGGTTGGCGGACTGAATGTCGCGCCGGAACATCCGGCCAATGATCTCGCCCAGGATATAGAGGCCGCCTCCCGGGGGGAACAGGACCACGACCAGCAGACCTGCCCACTTCAGGGCCGACGCGATGGTGCCGGCGGCCGAGTCGCCCTTAGCATTCGGAATCAGCTGCCGCATTTGGTTCGGGCCGGCCTTGAACCGGTCCAAGAGGCTGGCCGTTTCGGCGTAATCTGGCCCGAGCATCTGGCGGAGGTCGTCTTCGGCGAGGGCCTGCAGTTCACTCAGACGGGTCGTGATCTCTTCCCGGGCCCGCGCCTGCCGGACCATAAGGAACTCCTTCCAGACGGCCTCGATGTATCCGGGCAGGTTACGGCGCAGCGCAGTCAAGTCTGTTTCCTCTGCTACTTCCTCCTCGAGGTTTTCCGCCAGGACGAGGCGGAACTGGTGCACGTGGTGCAGGAAGTCCTCCCGAACGATCAGGTTGACCAGGACATCCACCTGGGCGTTCAGCGTGACGGCACGCTTTTGGGCCACTACCCCGGCCGCCGTGCAGTTCAGAACCTGCCGGTCGATCTGCTGGAGATCTACCCCGGCCAGGCGGTCCCGCTCGCGGGCCGCAGCCTCAAGCTCATCGATGCAGAGCGCCAGCTTGCCGGCCAGGCTGCTCGCCGGACCACCCCGCAGGTCTGCGGACACGGCCGGCAGCACCTGTTCGGCAATCGCCATTCGGAGGGCAACTGTTTCAGGGTCTTGGTTCCGCTTGCCGGGCTTTGCCGCTGAACACGCCGCCACAAGGCGGGGCTCTCCCACAGAGCGGAAGGAGGCCTTGACGTAATCCAGGACGGTCTCCTGCTCGCTGACCATGTCCATCTGGTTGACGAGTACGCCAAGGCGGGAAACACCGAGAATGGGTACTACCGCATCGGTAATGAAGGTCCGCTCCCGCTGGTTGAGGGCTGCCAGGCCGGAGGTGACCAGCAGGACGTAGTCCACGCCGGCTACCAGATCGCGCCAGGCGGCTTCGGCCCGGGTGGCATCGAGACTCTCTACCAGCACGTCGCAGCGCTTGAGCAAGTCGCTCCCGGCCTGAAGACTGACGCTCCCGATGGCGCCCCCTGCGCCGGCAGGCTGGGTGTACAGTCCATACAGTTCCTCACGGCCGGCCGCACTGAGGGGCAGGCCCGCCGCTGACCGCACTGAGAAAACGCCGCTCTCGCCGTAGGAAACCCGCAACGGGGCCGCCGCCTTCTCCGGAGCGATGGGCAGCAGGTTCTCTTCCCCCAGGAGCCGGTTGGCCACCGAGCAGCGGCCGTTGCCGTTACACCCGATGATGAGCAGGGTAGCTTTGCCGGTTTCCGCTGCTGCTGCGATGATGTCGATGCGCCGGGCCACGTCAGCGCGTTCCAGCAGCCCGGCCAGGCCGCGCAGTTGATCGAAGTATGCCTGAATCGCCGTTTGCACGATGACTGCTCCTTCCCTGACTCAGACCAGGATGTGGTTGGTCATTTGGTCCAGTTCCGCCTTCGGCAGTAGCCGCAGGCCTTCCGGCGGCGTCTTCCCGGAGAGCTCGTAGTACAGTTCTGACTTCGCAAAGAGCTTTAACATGTGGAGCCGGCGGGGAATCATCGGGTGCGTCTGGAGATACTCCAGGAGGTTTGCGCTGCTGTGCTGCCGGGTCATCTCCTCCGACTGCCGGATGAAATCATCGGTGTCGATGTCGTCCGGATTGCCGAATCCGACCACGAGCCGCTTCAGCGCACGACAGGCCACGTCAAGGTCGCCGCAGCACAGGAGTCCGGCCCGGTCAGCGGTGACTTCGCTGCGTCGGATCCAGGCCTGCAGCGGGAGTGTCGGCAGCGTGGACAGCGGGCCGAGGAAAGAGCCGAGGCCCGTGGCAACCAGCGAACCCAGCGTATGATAGGTCATGTGGCCCGCTGCGATATGCCCGCACTCGTGGCCGATCACAAAGGACAGCTCTTCTGGCGTGAACAACTGCAGCATGGTAGGGGCGATGGCGATGAACACGAAGTCGTCGGTGCCGGCCGTAAAGGCGGTGATCAGGCCTTGTTCCTGGCTGATCACCACCAGGGGAATCGGTATATTCAGCGTGCGGGCACAGTCCGCAATGATCGGCGACAGCTTCTCGTAGCTGTGCGAACTGCCCAGCGGGTTGCTGGAGAGTTCGTGACCGAACTGGACGCTGACCAGCCACTCAACGGTCTGGTCCAGCAGTTTGCTGACATGTAGGTGGTTCAGGGCGGCCAGGAGCTTCTGATCGGTCGGATGCGCGTAGGGCGGTGCGCTGTCACCGGGTGCCATAGGCAAAGGCCGGCGGGACACGTAGGCTTCGTAACTCAGGTACAGGTGTCCGTCGTAGATGATCGCCACTGTGGGGACTCCTTTCGCGTCGTCGTAGGTGCTATGTTGTTTGCGTGATTCCCGCCAGGGCAGATGCCATTTAATGGCCTACCCGCTGGCATAAATGCCAAGATTCTGTGTCGCGACAGCGGCATTCCTGCAACATCCAGGCATGTCGGAGTAATGTTATGCTTGGGAGAGTCAGTCGCGTACACGGGAGCAGAAGCGTCAAGCCGGTGGCCAATCACAACACGAATCCCCGGGAAGCGCACGTCTCCCCGGGGATTCCGCTCAGTACCGATTTCACCGTAGGTGGCCGCCCGAAATGGGGATCTTATGAGGTCGTCCAGGCCAGATACCGATCCAGGCTATCCAGGACCGCTTCAGCCACCAGGACCTCCAAGGGCTCAAAGATTCCGTCGACACTGGCGGTTTCGAGCGCATCCAGGTAGGCGATGCGCCCTTGCGGGTCTCCCTTGATGATGACCGGGGGATAGCCCTGGCTCATCAGCATCAGGTTCATCAACAGCCGGGCCGTTCGTCCGTTCCCTTCCCTGAACGGGCGTATGCACAGGAACCGATGATAGAAACGGGCGGCTTGGACCACCGACAGTTGCGCAGCGCCCACGTTCCGGTACCAGTTGAAGAGCCTCACCATCTGCGAGGGAACGTCCCCAGGGGGCGGCGGTATGTGCCGGCTGCCGCTGATGGCCACCGGAACATCACGCCACCGGCCTCCGTGGAAGTCGTCAATGTGCCAGAGAATCGCCGTGTGCAGCCGGCATGCAACCGGCCCAGAGGCCGGCTCCCCGCGCTCCACCAGGCGTTCCACGAAATCGACAGCGAAGGCATGGTTCATGACTTCCTGGTGCTGTCTCTGCAACTCGTCCCCGCTGATTGGGGGTCCTTCCAGCACGATCTGGGTCTCACGCAGGGAGAACGGGTTGCCCGCCAGGGCATTGCTGTGGTACGTCCACTCCAGGCGAACTGCACGGCGGATTGATTCTTCGGTGGCCACCGGGAGGGGAATACGACTGTCGAGGGCAGCCTTCTTCCGGTCGATCTCTGCCAGGAGTGCATTCAGTTCCATGACGGTACCTCATTTCGGCTTCCTGTTGAGGACGTGTATGGCCGCATGCGCAGCGCATGGTTTGCGGTCAGATATTTACCGTTCGTAGCACAAATCCTGCTGGCCTTGGTGTCCCAGCCTCCCCTACGCGTTCTTTGCCGGGTTTCCTGCGGTGGCCGTCGCCGTCGGTGATGTACTGACGACTGCTGAAGCTCGGACTCAACCAGGGGGCATAGCTGCCCTCGGGCTCGAGAGCAGCTTCACCAGAAACCCCGGCAGTGGGCGTAGCTCCTCCCGGCCACCGGTGCGCCGCTTGCCGACCCAGAACACATTTATGACGGCCGCCTGGTCACGCCGAGCCCTTGTGGTCCCGATTCCCAAGCGCCAGCGGGCCGGTGGCGTAGGTCGGATGGCTCAAGATGCGCCGCACCTGCGTAGGCTGCCACTCCCCCTGTTCGGTCTTGGTCAGGATGCCCAGGTCATCCAGCCGGTGTGCGCCCGGTCCCCTCCATGGCGCACCAGCGATCTACCGATGCCGGCCTGAGCCTCCCACAACTCCTCGGGGATCAACGGCGGCACCGGGACGGCGCACACTTCTCCCGCAGCAGCCTCTGCGGAAGGGGATCCCTCTTACGACATCTCCGGGGAGGCTTGACAGATTCATCAGGGCGAGCTACTGTAAATGTACCTACATTACCACATTACAACCTTACAACGTTGCAACGATGGCGGTTCTCTACCTACGTTGGGAGGAATTACAGTGAGAGTTGACCGGAGTTCCCCTATTCCGCTTCATTATCAGTTATACCGGCAGCTCTTGGACCAGATCGAGCAAGGCATTCTGAAACCCGGTGACCCCGTCCCCACCGAGGTGGAACTGCAGGAGCAACTCCAACTGAGCCGCACCACCATTCGGCAAGCAATCATCCGCCTTGCTCACGAGGGGCACATCATCCGACGCCAGGGGCACGGTAGTTTCGTGAGCCGCCCGAAGGTCCAGCAGCCCCTGCACCTTCTGACCAGCTTCACGGAAGACATGCGCTCCCGTGGCCTGGAGCCCTCTGCCCGCACCATCGCCTATGAGAAGTGCCCCCTGCCCCCGAAGATCGCTCGGGCCCTGGAGCAACCAGACCAGACCGTCGGCCTGCGAATCGAGCGCCTCCGCCTCGCCGACAACGAGCCCATCAGCCTTCAGGTAAGCTACTGCTCGGTTGCCATTGGAGAGAAGATTCGCCCGGAGGAGTTGGAGGGAGCGGGATCGCTCTATGCCCTGCTGGAGGAGCGCTTCGGCCAGACGCCAGCCATGGCGGAGGAGACGATCGATGCGGTAATCGCTACCAGACCAATCGCTTCCCTGCTTGAGGTGGAGGTCGGGGCCCCCCTGCTTCGAGTCGAGCGGATCACCCGGACTCCAGATGGAACGCCCATGGAGTTTGTCGAGGCGTTCTATCGTGCCGACCGCTACCAGTACTTCGCTCGACTGTCTCGCTAGCCGGTCGCGCGAAGCTTTTTCTCCAGCCCCCAACACAGCTTAAGAGGTGCATTCTTCATGAAAATCGGCGTCCTGCCGCCCAAGCCCAACGCCTTGCTGGAGATCTTCGGTGTCACCAAGCCCATCGCTGGCATGATCCACATGCGACCCCTGCCGGGTGCCCCCAGGTTTGCCGGTGGCGACCTCTCCGACGTGATCGAGTGGGCGATTGCAGACGCAACGGCCTGGCAGGAGGGCGGCGCCGACGGCCTCGTCTTCGAAAACGCCTGGGATCTGCCCTTCGCCAAACCCGACGATATTGGCCCCGAGACGGCAGCAGCGATGACTGCTGTGATCATGGAAGTGAAGCGAGTGGTGAAGATGCCCTTTGGCATAAACTGCCTTGCTAACGCCGCCATTCCCGCTCTGGCCGTCGCTCGAGCCACTGGTGCCTCCTTCGTTCGGGTCAACCAGTGGGCCAACGCCTACGTGGCCAACGAGGGGATTATCGAGGGGGCCTCTGCCCGGGCCATGCGGTATCGCTCACACATTCGCGGTGAGTCGATCAAGATCTTCGCCGATGTCCACGTCAAGCATGGCAGCCATTCCATTGTGGCTGACCGGAGCCTTGCTGAGCAGACCCGCGATGTGATCTTCTTCGACGCCGACGTCCTGATCGCCACCGGCCAACGTACCGGCGATGCCACCCCGATCGATGAGATCACGGGCATCAAGGATCACACCGATCTGCCGGTGATCATTGGCAGTGGCATCACAGCCGAGAATGCCGCCGAGCTGCTAGGGGCCGCTGACGGCGCCATTGCTGGGAGTTCGCTGAAGGAGGATGGCCTCTGGTGGAACCCAGTCGACCCGAACCGGGTTCGCCAGTTGATGGAGGTAGTGCGGTCCCTGCGGAAGGGGTGAGGCGCATGGCCAACGTGATCTGCTTCGGCAGTCTCAATATGGACCTGGTCTGCCAATTGCACCACCTCCCCCGTGTTGGGGAGACCATTGCCGCTGACCAGATTGCCTGGCTACCGGGCGGCAAGGGCGCCAACCAGGCGGTCGCCGCGGCCCGGATGGGCGCCAACGTCACCATGGTCGGCCGCGTCGGCAGCGACGCCTTCGGCCGCCAGATGCTCCAGGTCCTTCAGGCCGAGGGCATTGAGACATCCGCGATCGCCGTCGATCCAGCGGTTGGCACCGGCCTGGCCGCCGTCATGGTAGATGGCACCGGACGCAACATGATCGTGACCGGCTGCCTGGCCAACGGCCGGTTCTGTGAGACGGACCTCGACCGGGCCGAGCCCCTGCTGGCCGCCGCACAGGTGGCCGTCCTCCAGATGGAGATGCCCCGGGAGCTGGGCGAGTCAATTATCCGGCGGGCCGCCCGTGCCGGGGTCCGTGTGGTCTTCAACCAGGCGCCGGCCAACCCGATTAGCCCAGAGGTACGGCCGTTAGTCGATCTGCTGGTGGTCAACGAGGTGGAGGCCGAGTCGCTGAGCGGCCTGGCGGTGACCGACCCAGAGTCCGCTGCCGCCGCAGCGCTGCAACTGAACGCCACCGGTCCACGGGCCGTGGTGGTCACCCTGGGCGGAGCCGGTGTGGTCTGCTACGAGGGAGGCGCTAAGCCCGTTCATCTGCCCGCTCCCCGTGTTCGCCCGGTGGATACCACAGCGGCAGGCGACACCTTTGTGGGCGCCCTGTCTGTCGCACTGGCAGCGGGTCGGGGCCTGACAGAGGCCGTCGCTCAGGCGCAGTTCGCCGCAGCCCTCTCGACCACCCGGACCGGAGCGATTCCATCGATACCGACCTTGGCTGAAGTGCTGGCTTTTCGGGCCGGCCAGGGCCAGGCAGAGTCATAGCCACACGGATTACCAGGTAGAGACAGGAGGGATAGAGTCTCGCACTGGGTATCGGATCCCGCTCCGATGCAGATCACTCAAACCAGCTCCAAACCCAGCAATCCATGCAGGAGGGGTCATTATGAAACGGCGGAATCCTTGGATTTTGGCCATTGCAGCGATCGTCATGTCGGCCATGTTTACCGTCGGTTGCAGCAACTCCACACCCACCACCCCGAGCACCCCGAGCGGCGGGACCACCCCGGCGGCCTCTGAGAAGCCCGCCAACGAGAAGCTGAAGATCGCCTTCATTCCTCAGCTGATCGGCATTCCATACTTCACGGCCATGGAGGAGGGCGGCAAGGAGGCCGCTGAAAAGCTCGGCGTCGAGTTCCTCTACGTCGGTGCCACCCAGGCCAGCGCCCCCGAGCAGGTTCGCCTGATGGACAACCTGATTCGCCAGAAGGTCGACGCCATCTCCGTCTCGGTGCTCGACTCGGCCTCGATCAACCCGATTATCAAGAAGGCGCGGGAGGCGGGCATTGCCGTCTACACCTCGGACAGCGACAGCCCCACCAGCGAGCGTCAGGTCTACGTTGCACAGGCGATGGATGAGGACCTGGGCGCAACCCTGATCGACCGCCTGGTCCTGCAGATGAACAACGAGGGCAAGATCGGCATCGTCTCCGGCGAGTCGACTGCCACCAACCTGAATGCCTGGATCGACGCCATGAAGCGCCGCGTTGACGAGAAGTATGCCGGCAAGGTCGAGATCGTCGACATCCGGTACACCACCGGCGGCAGCTCCGAGGACGCCCTGCGCCAGGCCACCGAGCTGATGACCAAGTACCCGGATCTGAAGGGCCTGGTCGCCGTAGCCTCCACTACCGTCCCGGGTGTCGCCCAGGCGGTTCAGCAGGCGGGTAAGATCGGTCAGGTCGCCGTGATCGGCTACGGCTCGCCCAACACGGTTCGCCAGTATATCAAGTCTGGGATTATGAAGGAGTCGGTGCTTTGGGATCCCAAGGCGCTGGGTTACCTGACCGTCTGGGCCGGCAAGGCGCTGGCTGAGGGCACCGAGTTCAAAGCTGAGAACCAGGTACCCGGCATTAACGAGCCTGTCAAGTACTTCGCTGACAAGCGGATCCTCCTGCTCGGGCCGCCCCTCGTGATCAACGCGCAGAACGTAGACACCTTCGACTTCTAGTAGTAGCTAACCCCATCTGGCTGGAGGAGATGCGCGATGACCAGTGTGCCGTTCCTGACGCTGACCGGCATCCATAAATCCTTTGGGGGCGTGCGGGCGCTAACTAACGTCAGCCTGGACGTTCACCCGGGTGAAGTACATGCCATCGTAGGGGAGAACGGTGCCGGGAAGTCAACCCTGATGAAGATCATCGCCGGCGCCCTCCAGCCTGATTCGGGGCAGATCCAGATCGCGGGCAGACAGGTGGCCCTCAGCGGCCCGGGGGATTCGGTGCGGCATGGGGTCTCCATCGTCTACCAGGAGCCCACCTTCTGCCCAGACCTCTCGGTGCTGCAGAACTTCTTCCTGGGCGAGGAGATCACCACCCGGACGGGAGCGATCGACTGGCAGGAGATGTTCCGAAGGGCCTCCGCGGTGCTGGAGGAGATGGGCCTCTCAGGGGCGATTCTGGATCGCTCCATGTCGGAGCTCTCCATTGGCAACCAGCAGTTGGTGCTGATCGCCCGAGGCCTGTACCGCGATGCTCGGCTTCTGATCCTGGACGAACCCACTTCGATCCTGAGCCATGCGGAGACCGAGCTTCTGTTCAAGACCGTTGAGCGGTTGCGGACAAAGGGCCATAGCGTTCTGTATATCAGCCATCGCCTCCATGAGGTGCTGCAGCTCTCCGACCGGATCACCGTCCTACGCGATGGCCAGGTGGTCGGCCAGTTGAAGACCAGCGAGGCCAGCCAGGAGACCATGATCAGCATGATGTCCGGCCGATCGATCAACCAGGATGTTTACGTATCACGAGAGTATGCCTCCGAGGCTCCCCTGCTCTCGGCAGAGGGGTTGACCAGCGAGGGGCTCTACGAGGACGTCTCCCTGTCGGTCCGACCCGGCGAGGTGCTGGGCATATACGGCCTGGTGGGCTCTGGCCGCTCAGAGGTGGCCATGACCCTCTTCGGCCAAGTGAAGCCTGACGCCGGGACGATCCGCTACAAGGGGCAGGTGATCCAGCCGCGCTCCTCTCAGGAGGCCATTGCCCTCGGAATCTGCTACGTCCCGGAGGACCGCCGAATCCAGGGGATCTTCCCCATTCGCTCCGTTGCTGACAACGCAAGTGCGGCCCTGCTGAAGGCGGTGAGTTGGGGCGGCTGGCTGCTGCGCAAGCGGCAGGAGGGCGAACTGGTCACCCGGGTGATGAAACAGATGGCGGTCAAGTCCGACGGATCCGGGGCCCCGATCTCCAGCCTCAGCGGCGGCAACCAGCAGAAAGTGCTCCTGGGCCGTTGGCTGAGCGCCCGACCGCAGGTCCTGATCATGGACGAGCCGACCCGTGGCGTCGATGTCGGCACGAAGACGGAAATTCACCGGCTGGTGATGGAACTCGCACAGCAGGGCGTCGCGATCATTCTGATCTCCTCAGACCTGCCCGAGGTCCTCGCCCTGGCCGATAAGATGATGGTCATGCATGAAGGGGCGGTCAGCGGGGTCATGGACCGCACGGAGGCCACCGAGGCCAAGGTGCTGCGCTGTGCGCTGGGCGTTGATGCCCTGGCTCCAGTCGGGTAGAGGAGGTACGCACCCATGTCGGCTCAGCCCCTCACCGAAACGGAACGCCGGGTCCTCGCAGAGGTCGAAGCTCGGCGTGAGAGCCTGATCGAGTTCCTGAGCCAGATCGTCTCTGTTCCCAGCGTCAACCCCTGGTTCGCCGACGCTCCTAACCCCTCCCGTGAGGAGGAGGTGCAGCGGCTGATCGAGGCACGTCTCAAGGCCCTCGGGGCCACCATTGACTGGTGGGAGCCTGACGCCGACCAACTCGCCTCGTACCAGGGGCATCCCGGCTACTATGCCGGGCGCCAGTTCCGGCATCGTCCCAACCTGGCGGGCACCCTGAAGGGCACCGGCGGTGGCCGGTCGCTCCTACTCTTCGGCCATGTGGATGTGGTCTCAGCCGGCAGCGGCTGGAAACGTGATCCGTTTACTCTGGTGCGGGAGAACGGCCGGCTAATCGGCCGCGGCACCGCCGACATGAAGGGCGGCATGGCCGCCATGATGATCGCACTGGAGGCGGTGTTGGCGGCGGGGGTGCGCCCGGCCGGCGACATTGTCTACGGTTCGGTGGTCGACGAGGAGGCTGGCGGTATGGGCACCCTGGCCTTTGTGGACCGGGGCCACCGGGCGGACGCCTGCATTATGGCGGAGCCTACCGCTCTCTCCGTGGCGCCGCTCTGCCGGGGCATCCTCTGGGGCAAGCTGACGATTCAGGGGCGCAGCGGGCATATTGAGATGCCCCAGGCAGATTGGAGAGAAGGCGGGGCGGTGGACGCCATCGGCCTCGCTCGCCTATACATGGATCACTTTGACCGGCTCAATGCCGACTGGGGTCAGCGGAAGCGTCACCCGCTCTTGCCGGTCCCCTGCAAGCTGCTGGTGGCTCAGATCGCCGCCGGGGAGTACCCCACCGCCTATGCCAACAGCGCTGAACTGGTCTTCAACGCCCAGTACCTGCCCGCCGAGCGGGATGAGTATGGCCTTGGTAGCCGGGTGAAGGCTGAGATCGGCGACTTCGTGGCACGCGTCGCCGCGACTGATCCCTGGCTGGCGGCCCATCCGCCGCAGATTGAGTGGCTGGTGGACGCCGACTGTGCGGAGACCCCTGCCGACCACCCCTTCGTTACGGTCATGACCGAGGCGGTCCGAGACATCGGGCGGGACCCGGTGCTCCAGGGCCAGTCCTCTCACACCGACATGGGTTGGCTGACCCGGTCCGGGGCCGCTACCGTGAACATTGGCCCCGGCGAGCCCGGGGTGGCGCATCAGGACAATGAGTTCATTCCCGAGGAGGAGTTGGTGGAGGCCGCCAAGTCCTTCGCCCTGGCAATCTTGCGCTGGTCCGGAGTCCCCGCCCCCACCCCAACCTTGCCCGCAGTCTAACCCGAGGTGATGCGGCATGCTCCGAAACATCCCCCGGCCTGGCCGGCGGGAACTTCTGGCCTTCGTCTTGCTTGTGGTCGAGATCATCTTCTTCAGCTTCATGACCGACAACTTCGCAACCCTGAATAACGCCTGGAACATCCTGCGCAACGCTACCGACCTGGCGATCATCAGTATCGGTATGACTCTGGTGATCATTAGTGGTGGCATGGATATCTCAGCCGGCGCTGCACTGGGCCTGGTGGCTCTGGTCGTCGGGCGGGGGCTGGAGGCCGGGCTGCCAACGCCCGTCCTGGTGCTGATCGCCCTGGGCATGGGCGCCCTCCTGGGCACCATCAATGGGTTGATAATCACCTACGGACGCATCGCCGATATCATCGCTACCCTGGGCACTAACAATATCCTGCGGGCGGCGATCTTCGCCCTCCTTGGTGGTCGCTGGATCACGGGCCTGCCGGGGACATTCAACGGCCTGGTCCTGGGCAAGATCTGGGGCATTCCGGTGCCCGTGTTCCTGATCCTGGCGGCCTATGCGATCTTCCTCTATATCACCACCTTCCGTCGCTTCGGCCAGTCGATCTATGCCGTCGGCAACAACAGCGAGGCGGCAAAGCTGGCGGGCATCAACTTCCGGCTGACCAAGATCGGGGCCTATGCGGTCATGGGACTGCTGACCGGTGTTGCCGCACTGGTCTACCTGGGGCGGATGGGCAGCGTCGAGATCACCGTCGGCCTGGATATCGGCCTGCGCTCCGTGGCCGCCGTGGTGATCGGCGGGACTGCTATCACCGGTGGTCGCGGCTCCCTGGTCGGGACCCTGATCGGCGTCCTCTTCATCGATGTCATGAAGAACGGCCTGGTCATGCTGGGTGTGCCCTCCATTTGGGACCGAGCGCTCGTCGGCCTGTTGATCGTCCTCTCCGTTACCGCGGACCGGTACTTTGAGGTCCAGACCGCCCGCGCCCGCCTGAAGGGCCGGGCCGCCAGCCGGCACCATGGGCCCCAGACGCCGTCAGTCGCAGCAGAGGGGAGGTAGGAGTCATGCGCTGGCTGAGCAATCGAGTTGCCTTTCTCGGCGTCCTTGCGCTGGTCGTCGCTACGGTCATGTCCCTGATCTCGCCCTACTTCCTGAGCCTGAACAACCTGCTGGGCATGACCCAGTTCGGGGCGGTTATCGCTCTGGTCGGCATGGGGCAGTCACTGGTGATCCTGGGCGGGGGCGGCGGGTTTGACCTCTCCATTGGCTCCGTGCTGAGCATGGCTGCCGTCACGATCGGGCTGCTGGCCAAGGCCGGGGTCAATGTCTGGCTGGCTGCGCTGCTGGGCGTGATTGCCGCCGGGTTGATGGGGGCCATCAACGGCCTGCTTGTCACGCGGATCGGTATCCCACCCTTTATTGGCACCCTGGGTACTATGTACACCTGGGCGGCTATTCCGCTGATTATCACCAAGGGCATCCCGCTCTCCGGGTTCCCTGAGGCGTTCGGGTTCCTGGGTCAGGGGAGCATTCTGGGCATTCCGGCCCAGGTGGTGCTCTTCACCATCCCCCTCTTCATTCTGCTGCAGTACGCCATGACCAGGACGGTCTTCGGCCGGTCGGTCTACCTGGTGGGCGTCAACTCGGAGGCGGCCCAACTGGCGGGCATCAATGTCAAGCGAGTCCGGTTGTCGCTCTACATCATCAGCGGCGTGCTGGCCGGTTTTGGCGCCGTGATCATGAGCTCCTGGCTACTCTCCGCCCGGCCCGATGTCGGCAACGGGTATGAGTTCCAGGCGTTGACGGTGGCCGTGTTGGGCGGCTTCAACATCTTTGGCGGTGAGGGCACGTTGCCCGGGGTGATGATGTCCGCGCTGATCGTGACCATGATCGCTTCTGGCCTGCAGTTGGCCAACGTCAACACGATCTGGCAGTTGGCGGCCCTGGGCTTCATCCTCCTCGGCGCCGTGATCATCAACCAGGCGATTTCGGCGAGGAACCAGAAGCGCTTTGGCATTAAGGTGTAAGGAGGCCGCATGATATGAGCACCATTCGGGTCTTGATCGCCGGTGAATCCTGGGTCACCAACTCCACGCACTACAAGGGATGGGACCATTTCAGCAGCGCCGGCTATGCCACGGGTGTCACCCCGCTGAGAAACGCCCTGGTGCAGGGCGGCTGCGAGGTCACCTTCCTGCCCAACCACCTGGCGGACACCGAGTTTCCCAACACGCATGAAGGCTTGAGCGCCTACGACGTGATCATTCTGAGCGACATCGGCGCAAACACGCTGCTGCTCCACCCGGACACCTGGCTGAAGGGGCTGCCCACGCCCAACCGGCTGAAGCTGTTGCGGGAGTGGGTGGCCAACGGCGGCGGGCTGGCCATGGCCGGGGGGTACTACAGCTTCCAGGGGATCAATGGTGGGGCCCGGTATCACAAGACCCCAGTGGAGGAGGTACTACCGGTCACCATACTGCCGGTTGATGACCGCGTGGAGGTACCCGAGGGCTGCGTGGCCGAGGTGGTGGAACCGGCCCACCCGATTCTGGAGGGGGTCGACACGGCCTGGCCGGCCCTGCTAGGCTTCAATGAAGTGACGGTGAAGCCGACTGGAACCCTGCTCGCCCGGTATGGGGAATACCCGCTGCTGGCGGTTGGGGAGCACGGCCGGGGCCGGACACTGGCCTGGATGTCCGATATCGGTCCGCACTGGTGCCCGGAGCCGTTCGTACAGTGGCCGGGGTACGCCCGGATCTGGAATCAGGCGATGGCCTGGCTGGCCGGAAGGCGGTAGGACGGACTTGCTCATGGGCGGATTCAGACCGGATACACCTCTACCGACCGGTGTCCGGTCCGGCGTCGGCCGGGGAAGGCATGGCTGGGGGAGCCACCGCTCGTATGCGGGGCTCCCCTTCTTCGCGACTTCTGGACCG
Source organism: Symbiobacteriaceae bacterium (assembly GCA_041690255.1). Taxonomy (GTDB): domain Bacteria; phylum Bacillota; class Sulfobacillia; order Symbiobacteriales; family Symbiobacteriaceae; genus JAWLHU01. The sequence continues at coordinate 25,591 of JAWLHU010000019.1, read as the reverse complement.
AACCCTCTCGCAGGAGCAAGTTCAAGTCCAAACCTTGCCTCATGGTTGACTTGCCTGGTCTGATCCGGCAGGGACAATGTTGAGCAGAGGAGGGGCTCCTCGTTCGGAGCGGTGGAGTTCGAAGCTAGCCACAGCCAACCGAACTAGTTCCCCCTTCTTCTCCGGAGTGAGACTCTCCAACGTGTGCTTCACCTCTATGGGCAGGTTGGCAGCCGCGAGCAATAGTACACGACCTTTTCGAGCCGAAGGCTCGAAAGTCTCGCCCGGCGCGGAGAGCGCCACCAGCCTCTCCCGTAGCGCCGAAATCTGCCGGTTCACCTCCTCGATCGCCGGTAGCGCCTTCTCCTGGGGCCATAACCCCTTGGCGAACAGCCACCCCAGCCGCTCCATCTCTGCCTCCCGCTGCTGCAGTTCGCGCTCCAGCATCTCTATCTCGGCCTGGTGGTCTGCCTCCGCCGCATCCCCCGGCGCCGCTACCGACAACCGCTCCAACTCCTCCGACAGCCGGGTCGGGTCCGTCAGCCACTGCTCCACCTGGGCCCAGACCGCCGCCTCGACCGCCGCCCGGGGCTTCGCTGGCAGAGTACAAGCCGGAACACCCGTAAGCCCATTCCGCCAGTACTTCGCGTACCGGTTGGCGCAGACGATCTTCGTCCCGTTCAGGTAGTACAGCTTCCCGCCGCACAGCCCACACCGACCCAGCCCAGACAGCGGCCGCGGCTCCTCCCGGCCCCCGGTCGCCCGCCGGCCCACCCGAAAGCCCGAGAGCACCTCCTGCGCCTGTTCCCACAGCTCCTGCTCCACCAGCGGCGTGATCTCGACATACTGCCACTGGGCCTCCGGTTTCGGCTTCGCCGTCAGGACGATCCCCTTCTCCACCCGCTGCCGCTTCGGCAGGCGCCTGGCCACGCCGATGCCCTTGTGATCCTTCTTCCCCAACGCCAGGAGGCCGCTGGCATACGTCGGATGGCTCAAAATCCGCCGCACCTGCGTATGCTGCCACTCCCCCTGACCGGTCTTCGTCGGGATCCCCAGGTCGTTCAGCCGGTGGGCGATCGTGAGCGGTCCGATCCGCTCCGTGGCGCACCAGCGGTAGATCTGCCGGACCCACCCGGCCTCCTGCGGATGCGGGACCATCACATCCCGGGCCTGGGCGTGCTTCCCCGCTCCCTTGATGAAGTCATACCCATACATACGCACCACATGCGGCATCCCCCCGGCGGCGATCTTGCCCCGCTGGCCCCGGGAGGTCCGCTCCAGGATCTTCGCCTTCTCGAACTCGGCGATGGCGCCCCGCATCTGGTAGAAAAGGCGCCCCTCCGGACTCTCCTGGTAGTCGTGCTGCACAAACTCCAGCCGGCAGCGATTTCGCTCGATCTCATCGGTCACCAGGAGCTGATGCATCAGCCGGCGGGCCAGCCGGTCCGGGTCCAGGCAGATGAAGTAGGCCACCTGCTCACGCCGCACCAGGTCCAGCGCAGCCTGCAGGCCAGGCCGCTCCAGCAGTTCGCCGCTCAGGTCATCCGTAAACTCGACAACGGAACCCGCCTCACCAGTGGCCGCTGCCAGCAACTCTGCCCGAGCCCGGCAGGCCTTCATCTGTTCGGAGAGACTGAAGCCGGAGCGGTACTGCTCTTCTGTGCTGACGCGGCCGTAAATGACGAGGAGCATCTGACCGATCGCCCCCTCCGCTTCATCTATATGGGGCCACCCACCGGCATACGATCAGCCGGGAGGTGAGCGGAGGTGCAGCCATCAGATCGTCTCCTCAGGGCCGAACCCCGGCCCCAGGCCCACCGGCCATCGCTTGCCGATGCCGGCCTCAGCCGGGCGGTCCGTCTCCTGCTACTCTGGACGGAGGAGCGACTCCGGTGTCGTGATACCACACAAGAACGAGATGGATGAGACAAAAGCGAAAGCTCGCCCTCAGATGAGGACGAGCTCTTTCCTTGGGTCAGATCACTCGGAAGCCAACACTTCCGCGGCGCTTAGTCGCCCGGCCCACGCGGCGGCCGGCATCCAGGCGACAGCTGCGAGCGCGGCGCCGCCCGTCAACAACAGCCCGGCCGTCAGTGGCGAAAGCCCGACCACCACCCGTCCGTACCCGTAGGTCTCAGCCAGGGTCCCCACCAGCCCCCGGGTCAGCATGACCCCCGCCGGAACGCCCAGCACAGCCCCAACCAGCCCCAGGCATGCGCCCCCGGCAGCGACGGCCCCTAGGATCTGCACGGGAGTCATGCCCAGCGCCTTCCGAATACCCACCTCCCGCATCTGTTCCCGAGCGGTGAGCAGGGCCGAGTTGAGCAGGCTCAAGGCGGCAATGCCAGCCATCAGCAGCGAGAGCGTCCGCATGCGGGCCAGCAGGTCCACGATCGGGGTGGGCAGCATGAATGCGCGGGTGAGCGTCACGCTGACCTGGCTACCCGCCGCGGCAAGGATGGCGTCTCCCAGGGCCTTGTCTCCGGAGGCAGCCGTGGCATTGACCAGCATCTGCTGGACGGGCGCTTCCGGCCAGATGGCCTGCAGTGACTCCAGGGTCGTCAACCCCATCATCCCCAGGTTGAAGGGGTCCCGGTACTCCCCGACCACCGTGAGGCTGGCCTCTCGCCCGTTGATCCGGAGCCGCAGCTTCTCGCCGATCTTTACCCCCGTGTGTTCCATGGTCCCCGGTGCGAGGGCCAGTTCGCCAGGACCCGCAGGCAGCCGCCCCTGTACCACCTGGAAGCCGAAGGCCTGCCAGTTCTCGCCCAGCGCCCGCAGGGAGAAGGTGACTCGCTGGTCCGGCGCCAGCACCGAGGCCGATGCCTGCCGGCAGAAGAGTTCGGCCCCCGGAAGCCCGGCGATCGCCGTCTCCAGATCCTCTGCCGATCGGGTCTGCGTCGAGACCGTCATATCAAAGGGGATACCCATGACGGCCGGATCATCCTGAATCTGCCCGACGAATCCGTTGATGCCGGCGCTGACCGCGATCGTAACCAGGCAGAGCATGACGCTGGCCACCGTCATGGCGGCCCGGCCGGGGCGGGCCGTCGCGTCCTTGACCCCCAGTAGGACAGGAGCGGGGGCGCCCAGTGCCGCCATCACCCGCACAGCGAGGCCTGTCCGGGCGCGCGGCGCGGAGAACCCGGCCTGGAGCACGCCCGCCGGCCGTAAGGCCACAGCCCGCCAGGCCGCCAGCGCCGTGAAGATGCCCGAGACAGCCAGCACGCAGGCGACCACGATCAGCGCAAGCAGCGGCTGGAAGCGCATCACGTCGGGATTGCCCATGCTTTCAGAAAGCGCCCGGAGGGCCTGTATTACCACCCCGTGGCCGGCAACCACGCCAAGCGCGGCTCCCGCAAGCCCCAGCAGCAGGTTCTGGCCCAGGTAGAGCCCCAGCACCTGCCGCCGGGTCATCCCCAGTACTTTGAGCACGGCGATCTCCCGGTACTGCCCCAGCACGGCCCCACCAATGATGTTCGCTGTGATCAGGGCAGCGGCTGCGATCGCGACCGCAGCGAAGAGCAGCACGGAGATCACGCTCAATCCCTGGAGGAGCTTGATACCCTCGCGCACATCCAGCCAGCTCCATGCCGTGAGGATCCGGGCCTCGCCCGCCGCCTCCTGGGCCAGGGTCAGCATCTCGTTGGCCGACTCGGGCTCGGTGAGCCGCATGCCCAGCATCCACTGGTCCCCGGAACCGGTAGCCCCCGAGCCCGCAGGCACATACAGGTTCTGCAGATCGCAGGTGGGGAAGCTGCACCACATGGGGTCCGCGTGAAGGCCCACCACCCGGAACGGCTTCAGTCCCGTCTGGGTCACAGCCTCGACCTGGTCACCCACAGTAATGCCAAAGAACCGGGCCATGGAGACCGCCAGCACGGCCGCGTCCTGGTCATTCTCCTTCAGACCTCGACCTTCTACCACCACGTAACCCATGACATCTGGCTGTTCCGCTCCAACCTCCATGAGGATGACCGTCGCCGGCCGGTCCTTGCCGGTCAACTTCAGTGTCGTCATCAGCGAAGGGCGCAGTTCCAGTTCGCTCACATCCGGGCGGATGGCCATCTCCCGGGCCAGGGCCTTCCCGGCATCCGCACCGCTCAGGAGCAGATAGACGTGGGCGCCCCGGGCCCGATCCATCAGCTTCTCATAGGGGGCCGACACGGTGGTCAGCGTCACCAGGCCCAGGTAGAACAGGGTCGCCGCCGCCGCCACGGTCATCAGAATCAGAGCCGACTGCCAGGCACGCCCACGCAGGTCGGCCCACGCCTTGCGTAACACTGCTTGCATAATGCTGCCTCCCTCAGGGTGCCGGTACCCAGACCAGCTTGTAGGCATCGACGAACCGGTGCACCTGGCCGGTCTCCCGATCCCATATGTAGCCGCCATGGCGTCGCTCGCCCGGGCCGAGGGCGTATGCCAGCAGGGCCAGGTCGCCGTTGGTGTAGCCGTTGTAGGTGAACATCAGATAGCGCCGGTGCTCACCGATCCACATCTGTGGCTGGTAGCCGGGTGCGAATTTCATGTTATAACGGCCCCGGAACTCCAGCACCACCTGGTCATCCACCACCAGGCTGCCGCGTCGGTTGGTTGCCCCCTCGTGGGGACTGCCTGCGCCGGGTTTCGACGGGTCCTCAGGTCGGACAGGCTGGCCGTCGCGGTAGATGTGCCACTTGCCCTGATAGTGGGCCGTGTACTCGAGTCCACCGCCCGGAGGGGCGTCCCTCGCCACAGCATGAAGAAGAAGTAGCCCGCCGCCAGGGTGAACAGCCCCAGGAATGTGAGACAACCCAGCTTGAGACGAGACAAGATTCAGCGCTTCCTTTCCCAGAGTTCGAGCCAGCGCAGATCTGCCTCCAGGTGCAGGATCGCGCCCTCAATCAGCAGCACAATCTCCTCATCGCCCTGCTGCTCGAACGCCTCTTTCAGTTGGGTCAGCTCCAAAATGGTAGCCATGTTGACAGAGCGCTGGGTACGAATGATCGCTGCCACATCAGCCAGACCGCTCCGTCGGGCCAGGGTCAGCTTGACGAACAGCTCATCCCGTAGGTCGACCTTCTCGACGGGGGCGGCAAACCACTCCTGCAGTTCCTGCTCGCCGGCCGGCGTCAGGTGGTAAACCTTCAGATCAGTCCGGTCCTCCCGAGCTACCAGATTGGCGGTGATCAGGCCGTTCTTCTCCAGCTTGTTGATGGCGGTGTAGACCTGCCCCACGTTGATCTTGGTGGTCTCCCCGAGGACGCGGTCCAGGGAGACCTTCAGGTCGTACCCGTGCATTGGCTTGACCGCCAGCAGGCCGAGCAGCGCTCCCTTGATCATCTGTGATCCTCCTGGGCAGATGATGCAGCCCTACCCAGAAGCCGCTGCGCCAGCCTGCTCGCCGGCTGGGCCGCGGGCCGCATCTCCTCCGCAATCCTCCCATCCTGCATCATGAGGATTCGTTCCGCGTGGCCGGAGACCTTGGGGTCGTGAGTGACCATGATGATGGTCTGGCCCTGGCTGTGTAACGTCCGGAAGAGCCGTAGCACGGCCGAGCCGGACTCCTGGTCCAGGGCGCCGGTGGGCTCATCGGCCAGCAGCAGCGTGGGCTTGTTGACCAGCGCCCGGGCGATCGCCACCCGCTGGCGCTGTCCGCCGCTCAACTGTCCCGGCATCTTCCCGGCCAGGTCGCCGATCTCCAGCGACTTCAGCAGTTCCTGGGTACGCCCCCGAGCCTTCGCCGCCGGCATGCCCGCCAGCAGGGCGGGCAACTCGATGTTGCCGGTGACGTCGAGGTTATGGATCAGGTTGAAGAACTGAAAGACGATGCCCACGTGGCGGCGCCGGAAGAGCGCCAGTTGGGTCTCGGACATGGTGTCGATGCGGATGCCGTCTACCATTACGCTGCCGGTGTCCGGCCGGTCGATGCCGCCCAGCATGTTCAGCAGGGTTGACTTGCCGCATCCGGAAGGACCCATGAGGGCCAGAAACTCGCCCTGGGCCACATCGAAGGAGACGTGGCGCACGGCGGGATGCTCAGCCCCCTCACTCCTGTAGGTGCGGGAGAGATCCTGTACAGTAATCAATGCGGTCACCGGTCTGTACCTCCTCCTGGGTGGATGGAAAACCACTCGCGGGCGACTACTTACACTGTAAGTATTTACACTGTAAGTACGGATTGTCAAGGGGGAGATGCAACCCCGCCCCATCTGCACGCTGCTGGCAGATGGGGCGGGGTTGCCCGAGTCGGATCGCAATAGGCATAGTGGTTTCACGTGACTCTGGGTAGGAGCCAGCGGATGACCGCTGGCGCTGGGAGCTAACGATCGCTGTCGAAATCGACACCAATGGCGTCAAAGGCTTCAGCAACCGCCTCCACGAACCTCTCTGGGCGCATGATCGCCTCCCAGTGCAGATAGAAGAGGCGGGGCTCATCGAAGAGCCAGTGATTGTGCAGAGCCGTGACGATGATGTCGTTCTCTCGCAGAACGGAGATGAACGGGTTGATCTCCTCCTGGAGGATGACGGTCTCGCCCAGGCTCAGCGCCCGGCCCCGGTCGTCGACGTTCTCAAAGGAGAGCAGGACGGGGATGACCAGAGGTGAGCGTGTCCTTCGGCCCAGGATCTTGACCTTCAGATCCTGTCGCAGGGCAGAGATGACGCAGACACCGTTCGAGAACATACCGGTCACGTTCTCGCCCAGAATCCTGGCCAAATCGCTGCAGCGTTGTCTGAGGTTATGCTTGTCGCCCACTATACCACCCTCCGGTTTTTGCACAGGGTTATAGGTCGATGAAGGATGACGGTTCCTGCGTCAACCTTTATCGACCGTTACATGTTATGTGGGAGGTGGTCATTGGGTGATTCGATAGGGGTTTTGAACGGGCCCCTTTCGCAGGAGCAGAACATCAAGATGGGGAGGGACGTATTAGGAAGAAGGAGAAGTTAGTAAATACAGTTTGTGGAGGTGATGGGCGTGTTCGGAGGCACCCGGAGGATCGACCCTGATAAGGTCGCCATCTATATTCGGTGGTCCACGGAGGAGCAGGGGCAGGGAACCACGCTGGAGGTGCAGCAGGAGGCCTGTGAGTACTACTGCAAGAGCCAGGGGTGGAACTACCGACCCGACCTGGTCTTCGTGGACGAGGGCTACTCCGGCGCCTCACTCGACCGCCCTGCACTAGGGGCACTGCGGGCCGCTGTCCGGGAGGGGCGGGTGGGCTGTGTGGTCGTGTACAAGTTGGACCGCCTCTCCCGCAACCTGCTGGACTGCGTGACCCTGGTCCGTCAGGAGTGGGGGGAGACCTGCGCCCTCTACTCCACCAAAGAAAACTTCGACACCCAGTCCCCGGTCGGTCAGATGGTCTTCAACATCCTGGTCAGTTTCGCCGAGTTCGAGCGGAACGTGATCCGCGACCGAACCCTCAGCGGGAAGATGAAGCGGGCGCAGCAGGGCCGCAACGCCGGGCAGATCTATCCGTATGGCTACCAGAAGGGGCCAGATGGGAACTGGGCGCTGGATGGTTGGGATGAAGAGAAGCAGTGCTTCACCGGGAAAGCCGCCATCGTCCGGCAGATCTTTGAGGAGTACCTGTCGGGGGTGAGCGCACGCGCCATCGCTGACAGGCTCCGCACAGAGGGAGTGCCAGCCTCCAAAGGCGGCTCCTGGCGGTACAACACCATTTCGGCCCTCCTGGCCAACCCCGCCTATGCCGGCAAGTACACCTATGGGCGCCGCCGTGGGGGGAAGCGGGGGCAGGAGCCTATCCTGGTGGTGGAGGACGCCATCCCGCCGATTGTGAGCCAGCGGGAGTGGGATGCGGTCCAGAAGATGCGGACCGAGCGGGCGGCTCAGTCGCCCCGGAGCCTGGGCAGCGACTACCTGCTCTCCGGTTTGGCCCGGTGCGGAAATTGCGGTGGCTCTGTTGCGGGATCGGGTAAGCGGGGCGGGTACCGCTACTACACCTGTACGAATCGGATCTTCCTGAAGAACTGCGACTGCGCCTACATGGACGGCAACAAGCTGGAGGCGGCAGTGATCGCCGAGGTCAAGAGCGCCGTGTCGCTGGAGAACATCCGGCACCAGATCGAGGTGATGGAGGAGCAACTGCGCCAGCGGGTGGAGCAGTGTGCCCACACCGTGAACGATGCCAAGGAAGCGGTCGCCGGAATCGAGCGGAAGCGGAAGCGGCTGGACCAGGAGTTCTTCGCTGGCAACCTGGACGGCAAGACGCTGACCCGTCTGGCGGAGGGGCTGGAGGCGGAGGAGCGGGAGGCGCAGGAGCGCTTGGCGGTTGCCAAGGTGGACCTCCGGGCAGCCCAGGCCACCATCGTGGATGTGGATCAACTGATCGACCTCTCCCGGCGGGTGGATGCGTGGGCGGAACTGAGCACCGAGGAGCTGAAGCAGGTCCTCCGGGATATCATCGGCTCCATGACGGTCTATCAGCAGAAGATCGAGACCCGGAGCAAGAAGGGGAATCCGAACCCGATCGACATCGTCTGGCAGCCCCGGCTGAACCTGCTCCAGACGGTGGGGCGGGGGGAGATCGCCGCTGACTGAAGGATAGGAAGCCCTGTCTCCCAAGTGGGAGGCAGGGCTCAACTCTTGGTCGTGACCTTCTGCAGCCAGGCTTGTACTTCGGTCCGGCGCTCCACTTCCTTCTGCAAGGCCTGGGCTTTCTCCAGCGTGTCAACGCCGAGCCGGTCCATGATGGCCCCAATCTGGATGAGCCGCCGAGTTCGCTCCTTCCGCTCCTGCTGCTTTAGCTGCTGGGCCAGGAGGCGCTTCTGGGCCTCCAACTGCTGGATGCGGGTCTCTGTGTCAGCCATACGCTGCTCAAGCGACTTCCCTGCCATCGTGATTCCTCCCCTTGCGCTTTCACTAGGGAGTACGAGCCCAGCAGGGGTGTCGATCGCTTCTCCGCCCCCTTTCCCCCGGTGGCGAAGGGGCATTGGGCTGGGTGTGTACCCGCCAGCGAATACGCATGCGGTCACGTTCTCAGGCACCGCTTTCCGTGGTACCTTCATCCCAAGCGAGAGCGAAGGGCGCAACTATACATCGGCTGCGCCGATGTGTTGCGGCATGGGGCGATGCCCCCTGCACCCCCTGGCTGGGGCGGCCCACCCGCATCTATCGATGCGGCCGGGTCCCTACCGCCCTCGCCAGATGGGTCATCCCCGATCCCGGAGAGGGGAGGTGAGCAGCGTGGCGATCTTCTACATGAACGTCCAGATCATCGGCCGCAGCACAGGGCGTACCGCCACCGGCGCTGCCGCTTATCGCTCTGGGGAGCGGATCGTGGACGAGCGGACGGGGCGGATCTTCGACTACTCCCGCCGCCGGGGGGAGATGGAGTCTGCTATCTACGCCCCATCTGGCTCGCCTTCCTGGGTGCAGGATCGGGCAGCGCTCTGGAACGCCGTGGAGAAGGCAGAGCGGCGCGCTGACGCCCAGGTGGCCCGGGAGATTGCTCTCGCCTTCCCCAAGGAGCTGAGCAAGGAGCAGCAGCGGGAACTGGTTGCTGGCTACGTGCAGGAGCAGTTCGTGGCCCGGGGCATGGTGGCGGATGTGGCCATCCATCGGAACCCTGGCAACCCACACGCTCATGTCATGCTGACTCTGCGAGAGATGGGGGCGGAGGGGCTGTCCAGCAAGAAGAACCGGGAGTGGAATAGGCCCGAGGCGCTTGAGACCTGGCGGGAGCGGTGGGCGGTCCATGCTAACCGTTCCTTGGAGCGGGCTGGCCGGGAAGAGAGGATCGACCACCGCAGCCTGGTTGAGCAGGGAAGCGAGCGGCTACCCCAGGTCCATCTTGGGCCGCACGCTGCTGCTATGGAGCAGCGCGGGGTGGCTACGGAGAAGGGGGAACACAACCGGCTGGTGGCCGAGCACAACGCCGTCGTTGTGGATCTCCAGCAGGCTCGGGAAGAGAAGGTTCGGCTGAAGGCTCAGCAGGTGGTCTCCAAGCGGTTTGACGCCCGCCTTGACAGGGGCTGGGCGGTTGAGCACGCTAAGGCACTGGCCCAACTGGAGTACTACCACTGTGACCGGCAGCAACTGACATGGGGCGAGGCCGGGCGGATGGCGGACGCGAAGAGGCAAGAACTGCGCCAGGTGCAGGCTGAAATCTCCGCCATCCACAAGGAAGGGGACCGGTTGAAGGAGGTCTCGCGGACTTTGGAGTATCGGCGGGACGCGGCTGCTGACTTGGAGCGTCTGGAGTCACCACTGGCTGCCGTCAAGCGGTGGTTTAGCGACGGCGCCCGCCGGGAGTACCAGCAGGTCAGGGATCGTTTCGATCGGCTCGATGACGCAGCCAAGAGGTTGGGGACTGGTAGTGACGCTGAGTTCGACCAGCAGAGGATTAGGTGGGAGGAGAGCAAGGGCAAGATGCCGGCCCTGGAGGAGAGAGCAGCGTCCCTTTCCAAGACCCTGGGAGCGATCTCTAAGGCGCTGGAGGGCTTCCTTAGGGAGAGGGAGAGGGATCATCTCGACCGTGAGAGGCGTAAGCGTGCCCGTGGGATGGATCGGGGGCGCTAGCACCCTATCATGCCAACCGGCTTGAAATTAACAGACGCCCCTGCGCCCCCGCTGTCAAAGGTTCCAGAGCCACAGCTTTCTCCCTGACGGCTGGGGACAGAGGTGTACAACCCCGTACTCCTGGGCGGTATTACCATGCTTCCACCGATCCCTCAATGACGAAACTACAACCCTTCGGACTGCCCCAAGCTTCCCCTGAGGGTCCTCCTCTAGCGTGTGTGGCCTAAACCAGGGCAGCCCGCGAAAGCGCGGTGATTGAGGCCTAGACTTTATCTTATACCCTGACGTCTCGAGCGAGATTGAACTTGCTTCTGTACTTCGTGAACAGGGTTCTGTGTTTTGGAGAACCGGACTGGAAAGCCGGAAACATCGAGTATGGCCGTCTTGAGATCAACCTGCAACAGGATGTTGCCAGTAGTTGAGGCATTGGTAAACTCAAACAGTCCAGCTTTTTCCCCAACCATCTGTCGTGCAGCTACCGCCAATTCAGTATCTGTTGTACTCTCGGTCATCGAAAACAGTAGAGGGGAGACCGCTGCTACTAGTACCCGTGCGAGGGCTTCTCCTTCGTCGATGCTAGGGCCAGAACTAGCGTACTCCAAGCATCTAACAATATCATCGTATTGGGCATGTACGAGTTCAAGAGGAGCTCCGAGGAGGGCGTTGCTTTCCGCATTAGCCGCAGTAGGCTTGTCGGTAGTTGTATTCGTAACGGCGTGAACATAATAACCCTCTATAGTACCGCGCCGTAGGATGAAACATCCAGCCGCTTCTAGGAATTCGAAAAGGGTTAGAAGACGGCGGCGTAAGGTGAGCCAGGAAGGGGGCCAAGTGTCACTGATGGTTTCCTCGGATGTTGATAACAGCGAAGCCATTACACTTCTACGACGGGCGATCCGCTCGTCCTTATCTGGATCCCTGTTCACCCAATATGGATGAGATGCCACCAAAGGAGATAGGACTGACCAATCTGTCTCGACGCTCTTTGAGAAGTCACCGTAAACCCCGCGTGCAAAACTGGACAGATTGGCATGTCCATAGTCATGTGCCAACCTATTTGCACGCTCATCAGACGCGTACATGGAGACAAACTCAAGCCCATCAGCGAGGGAATCTAGGTCAGCTAGAACAACGGGTTCTTTTCCGACGAGGCGCATCAGCTTCACCACAGTGGGAATCTCCCCTTTGCCGATTACAGGCAAGATGTGAGAGCCGTGTGCTGTCAGGTGAAGTCCAAGCTTATGGTCGAGGGCATCGCAAATTATCTTGTCGCTAGGTCCTTCTACTAACAGTGGGCGCGAACTAAAGAGGGCTTCTTTATGACTGGAACCCAAACGAAATATGAGACCCATTAGTCTGGAGTTGTGCAATTCCGGAGTACTTGGTTCAATTTGGCGAGGAACGGACCCTGGGGTTAAGAAGATGTAGCGACTCAAATCTTGCGGCTCCCGGATGCTAATCATGGAGGTGCTGTGTGTTGCCATTATAACTAGTTTCTTCCCCGTGTCTGGGTTGCCGGCTACGTAATGTATCTCCTGCAATAGGTACGCCTGAAGTTGAGGATGTAGCGAAACCTCCGGTTCGTCTACTAGGATTGCGCCCACCTCGTCATCGTACAAGGCAGCGAGAACAGATACGATATGGAGAAGACCACTCGCCTCCTTTGAGGCTAGGTAAGGGCTTCCTTTTGCATCCAGACGGCTGAACAGCACCTTGAGGCCGTTTACATCGCCCTCCAAAATGACGTCACGACCGAGTAGTTTCCTGATACGTTCATTTACCTTCAGATGGACATCCGGCCGCACCGTCATCGTCTGGAAGTCACCAATAGAGGTTTCAATTTTGTGTCTGTAGTCCTTAACCTCCCTTCCACCAAAACTGACGTTCTCGTACATGGGGGTGTCACGACGTCCATCATAGATTGAACGGAAAGGTTCCAACTGTCCTAATCTCCCTGCCGATAAAAAGCGTATATGTTTTTTGGGGTCTATATGTGGTCTCAGATGTTTTTTAAGTGCGCGCAAAAGTTGTGTTTTTCCGCAACCATTCGGACCAACAAGAGTCGTTACACCATCATGGATTGTTAGGTTGACCTCGTTTTCACCAAATACTTCGGGTAGGGTAAACGAGACTGATGTCGGAAAGGGCATGCTCACACCTCCGGATTAATAAAGTATTACATGGTAACATTATGCCTTTCTAATGGAAATCCTCTCTGCAGTACACGGTTATCAGAGGCGATCTTCCTCGGAATCCAGAGGCGAAAACACTGTCCTGCACTGTCACATCCTGTCGGTTCCCTGCATAATTCGGTATAGCAGTGCCACGGGAACGGAGGCGAGGGTGAGTGGGAGAAGTGCGGATCAAACGCCTAGATCCTGTCCATGATCCAGAGGCCTTCGAGAGAGCTCTACGGATCCTGGGTAAGGGTCTCCGCCGAGGGTTGATCCGACTCCGACAAGAATCTCTCCCCCCGGAAGCGTCTGACAGGGAGCAGGGTCCACCCAAGACATAGTCAAACCGGGCAGCCAACTACGGCCAGCCCGGTTGTCGTTTTTAGTCGCCCCGAGTCGTAATCTTAATTGTACCACTTCATCAAGACGGGCCGGTTTGCGATGATATATGCGGACGAGTGCATCCCAAATCTGATACAATAGAGTGTGTCAGGCAGAAATTGGATTAGTGGGGTGTACGAGAATGTCCATGCCTATGGGAGAGGACAAGCCCATCCGGCCGGATGCGGTGGCGATCTATGTACGGTGGTCTACCGAGGAGCAGGGGGAGGGAACAACCCTCCAGGAGCAGTTGGAGCGTGGGAAGGCCTATCTGGCATCACAGGGCTGGAAGGTGAGCGAGAACCTGATCTTCATTGATGATGGCTATTCGGGGGCCACGCTAGACCGGCCGGCCATGACCCAATTGCGGGCGGCGGTCAAGAAGGGCCAGGTCGATTGCGTCGTCAGCCTCAAGATCGACCGGCTCTCGCGCTCCCTGGTCGATTGTGTCGAGCTTGTCCTTCGCGAGTGGGAAGGGACCTGTCACTATAAGAGTGTATCACAGCCGGTCAACACGACCGATGCCCTCGGCCGGGTCTTCTTCGCCATCCTCGCCGGCTTTGCCGAGTATGAGCGGGCACTGATCCGAGAGCGCACCTACTCCGGCCTTCTTCGTCGGGTGAAGGAGGGAGGGGCCTGGGGATCTGGGAAGCCGCCTTACGGGTACACCCGGGTGGCCAAGGGGAAGCTGGGGATCAACGAAGAGGAGGCCAGCGTGGTCCGGCTGATCTTCGGCCTGGTGGTCGACGAGCGGCTTGGGCCCTCCGCGATTGCGGCCCGGCTGAACACCATGGGCATTCCCGGTCCTGAGGGGAAGGGGTGGTGGGCCTTTACGATCCGGAGCTTGCTGCGGGCCAGGATCTACATCGGGTACCCGGAGTTCGGCCGGCGCTTCTGGGTGCAGAAGCCGAACGGCAAGCGGGTACTCAAGAAGCGGGAGCAGCCCCTGGTGGAGCCTGACCGGGTTCCCGAGTTGGCGATCCTGAGTGAGCAGACCTTCGAGGCGGCCCAGCGGGTGCTGGTGGAGTGGTCCGACAAGGTGAAGGAGCAGGGGCCACGGGTGAAGGCCTCGCACCTCCTGACCGGCGTTCTGCGCTGCCGGTGCGGCGGCCGGATGATCACCGGCTACGACCGGCTGGGCCGGCGATACTACCGGTGCTCCAACAAGGAGATTGCCCGCGGTGGGATCGGCTGCCCCACGGGCGGCGGCTTTGTCTATGCCCATGTGATTGAGCCGATCGTGGGCGATGAGGTCATGAAGCGGTTCCCCGATCGGGAGGAGACGATCGCCCGGGTGCGGGAGCGTTGGGAGAAGGAGCAGAGCGAGGGCAGCCTGGCCGGCGAGGCGGTAAAGCAGCGGCTGGCCGAGCTGGGCCGGCTGGCGGAGAAGCTGGATGAGGACCTGGCCCGGGTGGTCCGCCAGGCCCGAAAGGGCGAGATCACGCTCAAGGAGAAGCGGGCCTTCGAGGCCGATATCGAGGCGGAGCGGCAGGAGATCCTGACGCAGCGGGACGCCCTGGAGCGGGAGGCCGCGGCGCAGGAGAGCTCGAAGGCGGAGCTTGAGGCACTGCTGGATTGGATGGAGCGAATTGACCACTGGAGCGAACTGACCCTGGAGACGCAGAAGGAGATCCTGGGCCGTGTCCTGGACTATATGGAGGTGTACAAGCCCAAAGGGAAGGGGAAGGTGCCGGAGGTCGACTTCTACTGGAGGGTTTAGCGCCCCTAGCTTGTCCATAAAACAGCACAGGGCTGGAGATCATCTCCTGCCCTGTGCTGGCGAGCGAATCACTGACACCCTTACTTGCGTCCTCGGGCTGAGTTACGGCTCTTGGTTGCTTCCTTGATTCGTGCTTCGATCTCCTTCTTCCGACGATCCTGCTTGTACCGCTCGAACAACCCCCAAACCGAACCCACCAGGATGGCCAGAACTATTGCACCCGCGAACAAGATCCATGCCGGTATCTGATAGGTGGCCAGGGACCCTAGCAGGCCGATTGCTCCAAAGATAAGCATGAACATGGCAAGAATTCCCCCAAGGTTCATCATGGTCAAGACGAGCCAACGCGCCAGGCGCGTAATTCTAGAGCCGGGCTCAGGTGTCGTAGCTATGCTTGTCGATACTCGAAGTTCAGCCTCTTCAAAGAGAACGAGAAGTGCCGGTTCTCTGTCTTCTCCGCTAGCCCAACATACTATCTCCTTGCGAAGCTCCCCAGTCTGTTCGGCGGCGTCCGTTGAGATGAGAGCGGATTGTTCAACGATTAGAGAGCGGAATGACTCCTTAAACTCGTCGGGCGTCATTCGATTCCGAAGACGAAGTAGCTGCAATGCAGGCGAGTAGAAGGTTCTATGCAACTCAATAAGACTGCGAAGGTCCTTTTCTTCTTCATCAAGCACTTGGCGGTGGATCCACCAGATGCCTACTGCTAAAAGGATAAGGATCACGCTGAGGGTCTGCTCCGTGGGATCTGAGAAGACCGAACCCAACAGCTTTCCCAGGAACTCAAACACTGTTGACACACCTCCATGATTCTCCAATTTGGTAGTGACATAATAACGATGCCTCTGACCCTGAATCTGGTTCGTAAGATTTATCACTTCGCTACTACATGAACTACATGGACTCCACTGATGATTCACCTCCCAGGTAACGAAAACACGGAATCTGACTATTGCGGCTCCGGAGATAATATGGCATAATATGGGAAGACGGCAAACGAGAGGATGGTGACGCCGTGCTTCGTCGGCTGGAAGAGCTGTTCAAGCAGAAGGAATGGGTTCAGCTGAAGCGAGAGGCGGAGGCCCTCCTCCGTCTGCCCGATCTGGACGACTACTCGCTCGGCCGCATCTATCGTTACCTTGGCCGAGCTGCTTTCGGCCTGCGCCAGTTCGACCTGGCTGCCGGGTACCTTGAAGTGGGGATCCCCTACTCGACCCGGTCCAGCGACTGGGACGGGATCGGCTTCATGCAGCTGGACCTTAGCGGCACGCACATCATCCTCGGTAACCGCCACGAGGCCCGGCGAAGCCTGGAAGAATTTCTGCTCCACCTGCCCCGATACACTGAGGCCCGGCGCCATGAGGGGAAGGCCCACTACAACCTCGGTTGGGTCTATTGGCAGGACAGGCAGTACCCACTTGCTCTGGCTGCCTACAAGCAAGCCCTTCGCTGCTTCTTAGACCGGCAGCCAATGCGGGACGTAGCCGATACGCACCAGAACATCGCCTGGCTCCTGCTCCTTTTGGGGAACGCACAGGAAGCCAAGAAGCACATACAGACGGCCTCCATGTACCAGGAGGCTCCCCAGGACTTTGCGACCGAGCAACTGATCCTCTACGCCTTCAATCACTGCGTAGCCGGTGACCAAGATACAGCCATGGGTTACTTGGCCCCTGTCCTGGAGGGCCGGGCAGAGGTCTCCGAGGCGCACAAAGCTTGTGCTCGTTGGGTAGCCGCTCAGCTTCGCCTTCATTCGAAGGATCTCACTGGAGCCAAGAGGCTGGTTCACGAGGCCCTTAACATCGCCCTGGCCGCCAAGGAGACGCACCTGGTGGTCCTGTGTGTGGAACTGGAGGCCAAGATCCGGGAAGCCGTTGGCGAGGGAGCCGTCGAGCCGACGCAAGTGAGCGAAATGCCCTAAGCAGTGAGGGGGGAGAGTCCTATGCGGCGAGTTCTGTTTCTGCTGATCCTCGCTCTGACAGTGCTTGCAGTGGCCCCTTCAGCACTGGCTGTGAACGGTCCCAAGGTCACGGACAGGGCCGTGTCCATCCAGAGCTTCGGCTCTATCGACCCACGGTAACAGCGGGAAGGAAGGCTTCAGTGAATGATACGAGTCGGTTTGATGGTTTCTCTCGCCATCCTCATGGTGGCGCTTCTTTCTGGTTGCGGATCCGCCAAGAGCAACTCCGAGACACCGGACCAGGTGATCGAACAGGTGATGGAGGAGTGCCGGGCCGGTGCCTACAAGAAGGCAGTCCATCGCTTCGAGAACGGAGCAAAGACCTGGGATCGAGACCCGCAATGGGTCCGGAACTACCTAGATCGGATCTGCGACTCTGGCGAGGCGAAGAGCTATGAGGTGAAGGACCGCCTGGAGCGGAGCGAGTCCGTCGTGCTCGTGCAGATCACGACTTACAGGCAGCCTGACAAGAAAGAGGGCATCCGCACCATGACCTGGCACTTCGCTAAGGATGGCGGCAGGTGGATGATCACCAAGGTCGAGTAGACCCCACAACAGACAACAGCGGCCGATCAGGGAGTACCTGGCCGGCCGCTTCTTGTTTTCAGGAGCCGTACGATAGTGCAACCCTGCCACGTTGGAAAAAGGAGTTCTGCAACACGTTTCGTCCTGGAAGAGTTGTAGCTGTTGGAGAAAAGGACAACTCTGTCCCACTGACCGACATCCACACCTTAACCGTCGTTATAGGAAACGCCACGGGCCACTCGCATATTCTAGCATCTGGATACTCCTGTGACAACGAGTGACAATCCTCAGCCTCACTGAACTCGACCCGCAGCGAGTCTCCGTTATCATACCTAACACTGATCAGTCTGCCTGAAGGAGGGCACTCCAGATCAGCAGGAGTCCCCAAGCTAACCCAGTCGTTATCCTCAACTACTAGTCTGGGTTCCCTGGCTGTCGTAAGCATTCTTAGGTTGAGCAAGAGTGTTCCCCTATCGTCCTGCCGGAACCAAACAACCGGGTGGCCCCGGAACTCAAACAGAATAGGGACTTCGTAGTAGAAGTTCCCGCCCAAGATGGTCAAGAGACGGTTACGCATCCAGTCGAAGCGCCCCGATACTTGTGGGCTCTTGACCCGCTTGAAATCCCTGAGTTGGTCAGGCGTATAGGCCCCAGCGTCGGCCTTTGAGTGATGCTCTTGGCACAGAGCTACCATCCCCTCGGGATTGTGGTGCTTCCTCTCATGCCAAGGTGGATCGAAGTGGTGCCAGGTCAGGTACGGGTTCCCGCAGTCGTCAACCGGACAGCCAAAGCCCACTTCCTTACGAAGGTGCCGCCGTACAGCCACTGGTGGAGTGCGATTCATATTACACCTCCAGCAATGCATTCACCTAGCCTTCTTCGCTCGCAGGAACTCCACGAACTGGATCACCTGCTGCTGATCGGCCGGGTCGAGGTCATCCCAGGGAGATGGGGGCACCGGGGACGGTCCACCCTCCCCCGCCGGCTCTGGATCGGTCGAGTAGACCCCGCAGAACCGACCAAGCACGGTGAAGGGCACCGCGGGGCCCGATGAGTCGGCCAGCGAGCGCAGATCGCCGCCCAGCCCCACCCGGTAGAGCCCCACCCGGCCGCCGGCATGGAGCGCCCAGACCTGCCCCGGGCCCCTTGAGCCGGCCCCGCTCAGGAAGAGGTACCCGCCGGTCCCGGGCGAGATCCGGAAGACCAGATCGGCTTCGGGAGCCAGCTCCCTGGGCACTGGCATCTTCGCCTCGACCTGGCTGTCATCCAGCGGCACGTCGTGCGGGACCGGCTCGGAGATCACGGGCAGCATGCGCACCCCAACGAACTCGGCCATGTCCCGCCGGACCTTCCGCTCCAGCTCCCGCCTGGTCTCCTCTTCGATCTGGCGGTCGACGCCCAGGAAGTAGGCGTAGGGCTTGCTGAGGGCGTCAGCGATGCGATAGAGATCATCCAGGCCGACATGGCGCCGGCCCAGCTCGTAGTTGCCGATGGTAGCCTGCGAGTACCCGAGCGCCTCGCCTAGTTGGGCCTGCGTCCAGCCACGATCCTCGCGGGCCTGCCTGATTCGCTCTCCGATCTGGGCATACAGGTCGTCGATGGTACTCACCTCACAACGGAATGCTATGTTCAAGCCGCTACGTATTTTCTTCCCCAGAGCTTAAGCAAATCCTCTTGGCAGATTCATTTCGTTTTGCTATACTCGACCTGGGTATCCGACCAGTTTGCCCCACGACTGCACCCGATATACAACGAATTGCTATTGATGCCACGAAACGAAGGGTGATCTGGATCTCATACCAGCAGGAAAGGAGGGAAGCCGATGTCAGTAGGGCTTGGCGGGTTCATCCGGCAAGTCGATCGGCTCGGGCGGGTGGTTCTGCCGGCGGAGTGGCGGCGCTGCCATGACATCCGGGCCGGGGCGCACATGGAGCTGATCCCGGCGAGAGACGGGGCACTCCTGCTCCAGCGCTATACGCCGGGAGGGGCCTGCCTCTTCTGCGGCGACCTGGAGGTGCTGCTCCACTACGCAGGCCGGTCGATCTGCCGGCGCTGTGCAGCGGAGGTCGGGGCGGCGGTATCGACGTAGCGCCGGGTACTCGGCCCACGAGCAGCCCGCACCGGTCCGGGTCGGCCTGGTCGGCCGCCCCGGAGGCAGGGAACCTCTCCGGTTCCCTGACCCTCCCGCCTCCGCCCGCCCATCCCCGTGACCTGCCGGCCCCGGGGAGAGCGTGCTCGCAGGATAGATGCTGCGACTCCGTCGCCGCAAAGCCTACGGCTGCAAGGGCTGAGGTGAGGCGCACAGGGAGGGGACGCGCGACTCCATCGTCTGAAACCCTTGTCGCAGAAGGGGGGAAGTGAGGCGCACACCCATGGAAGGACCGAAAAAGCGTCGCAGAGTGGTTCCTGGAACCGTTGAACGTTCCTTCCGATTAGATGAAGCCCTGTACAGTCGAGTGGTCGCACTGGCTAAGCGTCGACGGACACACATCAAAGCGCTTGTCGAGGAGGGGCTGACCAGACTTCTGGCGGAGGAGGTTGCCAACCACACCGACCAGGCCCTCGCCCCCGAGATCGACCGGGTGCTCCAGGAGCGGCACAAGCGAATGGAGGCGAGCCTCCGCTCGATGATCGCCCGCTCCGCCCTGGAGGTGCTCCGCTCCCAATACATCTGGCTCAACTTCGTGACCGAGGCCGGCGTCTCGCCGGGCAAGGTCGAGACCTGGCGGGAGCAGGGGTGGCACTACGCCGTCAAGGAGTTCAAGCGGCAGCCACGGTCTGACCAGATCGACGACGACTAGGGCCAGCGGGGGAGGGGATCGAGGTGGCGCCCCGGTGGATGGCCAGGCCCGGACGGAGCTTCACGCCATTCTTCCGGGTGATCCGCAACACCAAGACCGTCCGGGGAGCCTCGCAGATGATCCGGTACGTCGCCTTCCGGTCCAAGGACCTGGAGGGCAAGGAGAAAGGGGCCTTTGGCCCCGACACCGACCATTCAGATGTGAAGAGTTTCATCCGAGACCTGCCCGACCGGCTCACACGGCACCCGAAGTCGCCCAAAGCCTTCCACTGCCTGCTATCCCTGAGCCGGGAAGAGTTCGACCGATGCGGTCTGACCGACTGGAGAGAGGTCACAAGGGAGGTGATGCAGACCTACGAACGGGAGACCGGCCGGAAGTTGACCTGGATCGCCTCGCAGCACGACAACCCGACCCATCCGCACTGTCACATCATCGTCAAAGCGGTCTACGAGGACCAGAGCGGCCGCCGGCGCAAGTTGACCCTCACAAGAGAGGACCTGAGACAGTTCCGCCGGGTCACGGGGCGGGTCCTCGCCTATCACCGGGCACAGGCCCGGGCGCTGGAGCGGGCCGCCGGCATCCCCGAGCTACACCGGGGGCCGGAGCTGAACTACAGCCTGATGAAGCACTTCTCCCGGATGATTGAGGAGGAGCGGCGTCGCAGATGGCGGGAGGCCGAGCGGGATCATCAGCGGTGGTTGCGTGGCGATGATGACGATCGTGACCGTTAGGGGGTGAAGTCTCTTGCGGGACCGGCTGAAGGGGATGGCGGTCTGGGCCGGACTGATTGGCCTGGCCCTGCTTGTGGGGGCGTACCTGCTGGGGGCTCTGGCCCTCGTGCTGGTGGTCATCGGCAAGTACAACGGGAGCCCGGAGGCCTGGGAGTGGTATCTGGCCGTGCTACGGCATCCCAGAGCGCTCTTCACGCTCGTGGCCACTGACCAGGAGGTCAAGCGCTACACCATCGGCATCGTTACCCTGGTGGGCTGCCTGGTGCTCTGGGCGCAGATGAACCGGCAGACCCAGGCTAGCCGGCCCCAGGTGGCCAGCTCCTACGGGAGCCACGGTACGGGCCGTTGGGCTACATCAGAGGAGGTGCTCCGGACCTTCGAATCTGATGGCCCCGGCGCTGTCCTCGGGCGGCTCTGGGAGCGAGGCCGATGGCGGCCGGTGATCTTCCCCTGGTCATCCCGGACCCGGAACCGGTTCGTCCTGATCGTCGGGCCGCCTGGGAGTGGCAAGACCAGCCGGTACTCTCTGCCCAACCTGGTCCATGCGGCCCGGTGCGACAAGCAGCGGAGCTTGCTAGTAACCGACCCTAAAGGAGACCTGTATCGGGACATGGCCGAGCTGCTGCGGGAGCAGGGTTGGGAGATCCGATCCGTCAACCTGCTCCAGCCACGGGCCAGCGACCGCTACAACCCCATGGATTACGTCCGATCGGTGGAGGACGCCTTCCGGCTCGCCAACACGATCATCAGCAACACATCCGGGACGCAGGTGGCGGGTGACGCCTTCTGGACCAACGCCGAGCGCTCGCTCCTGGCCTGCCTGATCTGGTACGCCAAGCGCTGCCTGAAGCCCGAGCACCAGCACCTGGCCGCCGTGCTCCACCTGGGCAACACCTTCGCCAAGAACCAGGAACTGATGGAGGCGACCTTCGAGGCGCCCGGGGTGGATGAGACCGCCCGCCGGCTCTACGCCCAGGTGGCGAGCCTGTCCGACAAGACCCGGGATGGTGTCTTCATCGGGTTCGCTGTCCGGCTCCAGCTCTGGGCCAGCCCCGAGATCGCCGCCCTGACCGCATCCAGCGACTTTGACCTCCGGGACCTGGGGCGCAAACCCACGGCGCTCTTCGTGATCATCCCGGATCATCACAGCACCTATCAGGCCCTGACCTCGCTCTTCTTTGACCAGGCCTTTCAGGAACTGATCACCGCTGCGGATGAGAACGGCGGCCGGCTGGAGCACGAGGTCCGCCTGATGCTGGAGGAGATGGCCAACATCGGCCGGATTCCCGACCTGGAGAAGCGGCTGGCGACGATCCGCAGCCGGGGGCTCCTCGTCGAGATGATCCTGCAGACCATCGGGCAGTTGAAAGCGGGCTACGGTGAGGCCTGGAACACCATCACCGGTTGTGCCGATACGATCCTGGCCCTGGCGGCTAACGACCAGGAGACCGCCGAATGGCTCTCCAAGCGGCTCGGGACCAGCACGATCAGAACGACCAGCACCAGCTCTACGCAGACCGACAAGGGAGCCAGCAACAGCGAGAGCCAGCACTACACCAGCCGTGCGCTGATGCTGCCCGACGAGGTCCAGGGCCAGGGGGAGGAAGGGCTGGGGGAGGACCAGCTTCTGCTGATCCAGCGGGGGATGGCCCCGGCCCGGCTCCTGAAGTATCCGATTGATGAGTTCCCGGGGCAGGAGCAGCGGCGGCTCCGACATCCACGGGAGCATGAGGTGGCGAGCCGGCCGATCGATGCGGCCCCGCTGCCTGAGCTGGAAAAGCGCCGCAAGAGGGATGGGGACGATGACCGGCCGACCTGGCTGGCCGGAAAGTAACAAGGAGGGCTTCGAATGTCTAAGTGGACTCGGATTCTGTTCGTGGCGGGGTATGCGTGCCTTCTGGTCTTCGTGATGTCCAGCGTGGCGATGGCCGATCCGCTTGACGATGCGCAGACCAAGATCTCGACCTTCCTGACGAAGGCGAGCACGGTGGTGACGGCCCTGATCCCGACCATGGGCGGGGTGGCGGTGGCCGGCCTGGCGCTGAAGCGGAAGATGGCGAAGGCGATGGGCGAGGACGAGGCCATGAGCCGCACCGGCAACCAGATCGTGGAGGTGCTGAAGTTGACGGCGATCGGGACGGGGGCATCGATCCTGGTGGGCATCGCTGGCATGGTGTTCAAGTAAGGGCCGCAGACACAGACGCAACCCCTCCCACCCGGGAGGGGTTGCCCACTGAAAGGAGCGTTTTGGGTGTGAAACATCCACGGTTGGTGATTGGCTACATCCTCCTGGTCATCGGGATCGGGATGATGCTGATCGGTTGGACGATGGCTCCATCGGCAGAGAACCGGCCGATCTTGTCGGCCATGGCGGAGGGGGAGTAGTTCATGGGTTCCTGGGTTCAGGACCAGGCCTACGGGATCGTCATGTACATTCTGCAGCAGGTGACCGGCGAGTGGTCCAACCAGGCCTGGGATTGGTTCTCCTTCTTCTTCGCCCCGCCGCTGGCGGTGATTCAGGATCCGACTGTCGAGACGCTGACCCAGGTTGCCGTAGCTGCGGCGCTGGGGGCGCTGCCGGCGATCATCGGGTGGCATGTGTTGCGGGAGTCGCTCCAGCGGATCGATGGGGCGGCGACGATGGCCCCAGAGACGATCATCCGCCGGGCGATCCTGGCTGGGGCCGCGGTGACAGGGACCTCCCTGGCAGCCTGGTTCATCGGGACGCTGGCCGACCACGCCCGGGAAGTGCTGGCGGCCGTAGGGCTGGATATCAACCTGCTACAAGACTTCTTCTCGTTTCCCCTGGGAGCCCCGCCGACCCTCCTCATGACCAGCATTGTCTTCATCGTCGGGGCGATCATCCTGACGATCCAGCGGGTGGTGATCACCTGTGAGTTCACGGTCCTGCTCTGCGTGGGCCCCCTCATGGCCCTGGGCCTCATGAGGGAGGGTGGGAGCTCCACCTGGGCGATGTGGCTCCGGGAGGTGGTCTCGCTGGTTATCACCCCGATCATCCAGATGCTTGTGCTCCTGCTCTTCCTCCGGAAGTTCGGCGGGGCCGGGCCGTTGGACATGTTCGACCGGGCCGCATCGCTGGGGTTCCTCTGGGTGCTCTACAACACACCCCGATGGGCCCGGCAGATGGTCTACCAGGTCGGCACGGGTGGGGCGGCGGTCAACCTGATGGTTCAGGCAGGCCGGGCGGCTGCCATGAAGCAGATGCTTGGCCTGGCCAAGGGCGGCTAGGAAGGAGGGATCGGGATGGATGAGGAGTTCTTCTTCCCGCAGAACGTGCGGACGACCTACCGGCTGTTCATGATGGGCCCCACCCATCTGAAGCGGCTGGTCCTGGCCCCGGTGATCGTGGTCGGGGTGATCCTCGGGCTCTACCGCTTCTCGGTGCTCGCTGGCGTGGGGGTGGGGGTCCTGCTGGCGGCGGTCTACGCTGGCGCCTGCTGCGTCCCGCTGATGGGCGATGATCAGACCCTGCTGGATGTGGGGCTGGAGATCCGGCGCCACGGGAAGGCCCAGGGGCGGTACCTGAACACAAAGGAGGTGGATGCAGATGGCATGGCGCAAGCCCCGGCCCGCACTGACGGCTCAGGAGTGGCTGCCGGTGACCGAGGGCTCTAGCGGAGCCCTGACCCTGAAGGATGGCCGGGAGACCCGGGTCCTGGAGGTGGGGAGCCTCCACCTGCGCCTCCGCTCGAACCAGGAGCGCAAGCGCATCCTCCGGGCCGAGGAGGAGCTCTATAACGGCCTCCGCTTCCCGGTCATGCGGCTCACCCTGCCGGTCCCCCTCGACCTCAGCCACTATGAAGATGAGGTGATCCGCCAGGTGGCCGAGGACCCGGACCGGCAGCGGGCCGAGCTCCTGGGCGACAAGCTGAACCACGTGCAGCACCTGATCCACGAGCGGCATCTGGTCCAGTGGCGGAACCTGGTGGTGGTCCCCGGTCCGCCGCCCAACGCCCGGACCACGGAGCTGCCCCTGGGCGAGCGGGTCCAGTTGGTCCGGGCCGGCCTGGAGCACTGTGGCCTGCCGGTCCGGGAGCTGGACGCCCACGAGACCGCCCAGGTCTGGCTGGAACTGCTCCAACCCGAGATGGCCGACATCAACCCGATCCGGCTGGGCGACGAGGGACTGCTTGACCGCATCACCCCGGCCGAGGGCTTCGATTTCGGCACCGCCCAGCACTTCAAGGTAGGCCGCCACTTCGCCCGGGTCCTGGTCATGACCCACTACCCCCGGCACGTGACCCCGGCCCACTTTGCCGACCTCTACCGGATCGACCGGCGGGTCGCTGTGATCCAGCAGATCCACCCATCTGACAGCGAGGAGCTGCAGCGGGAGATCAGCAACTCGATCGGCGAGATGAATGCCCGCCTGGCCGGGACGCTCTCGGAGTACGAGAAGGAGGCCCTCAAGGCCCGGCTGCGGGACGCTCACCGGCTCCTGAAGAAGCTGGCCGGCGAGAACCACAACGTGCTTGACCTCTGCATGTACCTCCTGCTCCGGGCCGACACGCTCGAAGAGTTGGAGGAGTTGACCCGGCGGATTCAGGGCCGCCTCCGGGGGAAGGGAATGCGTGCCCGAGTCCTGCGCTTCACCGAGCAGGTCCGGGGCTTCCAGGCCTGCCTGCCGGTCGCCAAAGACCCGCTCCAGCAGATCGCCCGGCGGAACATCCCCGCCGAGTCGGTCCCGGCCGCCTTCCCCTACGCCAACGCCGAGCTGACCCACGGGCGGGGCTTCGTCTTCGGCATCAACAAGGACACCGGGAACCTGGTGCTG
>JAWLHU010000018.1:0-149900 GCA_041690255.1 Symbiobacteriaceae bacterium | reverse complement strand
TCCAGTTCTGGTTGCGATTCGGGTTGTGGCCTCATTGCCATTTCTTCCACCTCTCCTTCATCCTTATCATCCCTCTACACAATCTTCATGTCCACTCCCGGGGGGCGCGTGTGGGGCGCGTGTGAGGCGCGTGTGGGACGCGTGTGGGACGCGTGTGGGGCGCGTGTGGGGCGCGTGTGGGACGCGTGTGGGACGCGTGTGGGGCGCGTGTGGGACGCGTGTGGGGCGCGTGTGGGGCGCGTGTGGGGCGCGTGTGGGGCGCGTGTGGGGCGCGTGTAGGGCGCGTGTGGGGCGCGTGTGGGGCGCGTGTGGGGCGCGTGTGGGGCGCTGGTGGAGCGCGTGTGGGAGGATTCACCGCTACTTCCGTCGTAATTACCTGACAGATAGACAATTCTAGAATGAGATGACAGCCCAAGAGCTTTGCTTCTGAATGGGCGTCATGCGGGTCAGTATAAGAGGGGAGGCGGGCAACATGACGAAGGGCCAGTCGAAGAGAACCGAGACTCCATCTGAGCTGATCGAGGCGAGAATCGCGGAGCTGGGTGACTGGAGGGGCGAGATGCTCTCCCGGCTTCGCACCCTGATCAAGGAGGCAGACCCCGAAGTGGTCGAGGAGTGGAAGTGGAGGGGTACACCCGTCTGGTCGCACAGCGGGATAATCTGTACCGGTGAGACGTACAAGAAAGTCGTGAAGATGACCTTCGCCAAGGGAGCCTCCCTGAAGGACCCTTCGGGCCTCTTCAATGCCAGTCTCGAAGGCAACGTCAGGCGCGCCATCGACTTCCACGAAGGCGACAAGCTGGACGAGGAGGCTCTCAAGGCCCTCATTCGGGCTGCCGTGGCCTTGAACAAGTCTTCCGCCCGCGGCTAGGGTTCCGCTCCGGGTATGACGTCAGCTCGACGAAGG
The DNA here is from genome assembly GCA_041690255.1 of Symbiobacteriaceae bacterium. Taxonomy (GTDB): domain Bacteria; phylum Bacillota; class Sulfobacillia; order Symbiobacteriales; family Symbiobacteriaceae; genus JAWLHU01. The sequence goes on along the minus strand of JAWLHU010000018.1, from coordinate 148,993 downwards.
GAATGATCACGATGGCCGATAAGATGTCCAAGAAGTCGGGGAAGGGACTGCCGGCGCACTATGCGGTTCCAAAGGGAGAGGGCGACGGCCCCGTGCAAGCCTGGATCGACCTCCTGCCGGACTGGCAATCTGCCCGCGCACGCCGCATCGATGCCGTCGTGACGCGCCAGGTGCCGCACGTGCACAAGGCGATCAAGTGGCACGGGGCCTGGTACGGCGTGCCCGGCCAGGGCTGGTTCCTCGCTTTCAGCTCCTTCAAGGCCCACCTTAAGCTGGTCTTCTTCGACGGCGCCTCCCTCACGCCCGTTCCCCCGACCCCCCTTGCGGCCAAGCCCCAGCGCGCCCTCGACGTGCGGGAAGCCGACGAGCTCGACGAAGCTCAACTCGCCGATTGGGTCAAGCAGGCCAGCCAACTGCCGGGTTGGGGCAACGCCTGACAAGCTGTCAACTTCGGGTCGCAGAACAACGGCGAGCCTGCACCTCTGGAGACATAAGGGTGCAGGCTCGCGCTATTACCAGCAGCCAAATCAGTCAGTGACAGCCACTTGCGGTGATCAACTCAAGGAGAAAACCCCTACCCACCAGTGAAATGAGGACCCCGCTCTGCCGGTCCCGCCTGCGATACCCTCGATCAAGCGGATGGCTGAGGGAAAGGGGCACCTTCCAAGCCTGCGGGGGTAGCCCGCGATGGTGACTACCCCCTGCGGCGATACAGCAGAATCGTTGAGATCCGGTGAGGCACGATCAATCCGCCGCCGTCTCCGCTCCCAGATCCCAGCGCGGGCAGCGGTGGCCCCATCGGGCCAGCAACTGGCCGTTGCCGGTAATATTGACCACCTCGCAGTGGTTGGGGCAGTGCGGGCACTCAAAGCTGGTCGCCTCGAAGTGCAGGTCGGCGGCACCAAAGCCGCGGAACCGGGTCTCCCGCCCGTCGCACACCGCCTCCCGGGCCAGGAGGGCGGCGCCCACAGCACCCATGACATCGTAGTGCGGGGGGATGATCACCTCTTGTCCCAGCGCCTCGGCAAAGGCCCGGCGGATGCCCACGTTGGCCGCCACGCCTCCCTGGAAGGCGATCGGTGCGAGGATCTCCTTGCCGCGGGCCACGTTGTTCATGTAATTGCGGACCAGCGCTTCACAGAGGCCATAGAGAATATCTTCGGTCCGGTGGCCCAACTGCTGCTTGTGGATCATGTCCGACTCCGCGAAGACGGTGCAGCGCCCCGCGATCCGCACGGGAGCGTGCGACTTCAGGGCGATGGGCCCCAGGTCCTGAATCGGCATGCCCAGCCGGGCCGCCTGCTGGTCCAGGAAGGAGCCCGTGCCCGCGGCGCAGACCGTGTTCATGGCAAAGTCGGTCACGAGTCCTTCCCGCAGCAGGATGATCTTCGAGTCCTGCCCACCGATCTCCAGGATAGTCCGCACGCCCGGCACCAGTGTGGCCGTGGCGGTGGCATGGGCGGTGATCTCGTTCTTGACCACGTCGGCCCCGGCGATCACGCCGGCCAACTGGCGGGCGCTGCCCGTCGTGCCGCAACCGAGGACCTCATAGTCCGGCGGCAGCAGTTGCGCCATCTGCCGCAGTCCTTCCTGGAGCACCCCGATCGGGTTCCCCCGGGTCCGCAGGTAGAGCTTCTGCAGGACCTCGCCCGCCTCACTGAGCACGACCACATTGGTGCTGACCGAACCCACATCGATTCCTACATAGCCGCGTGGCATGGCCTGGTCCCCTCCTTCTGCCGGCGCTTCTGCCAGAGCATATCCACGAAGGCCTCCACCCGGGTCCGCATCCCCGCCTCGCCCGTCTGCTCGTCCAGGAAGAAGGAGAGCACCGGCAGGTCGAAGTCCCGGCTGATGTCAGGGAGGATGCCCCGGGCCACGATCTCGGGGATACAGGTGAACGGGGCGAGCTGCACGAACCCGTCGAACCCCTCCTGGCCGAAGATCACGGCGTGGCCGATGGTCTCCTGTCCGTGCCCGCCGATCATCTCCGCCAGGTAGGGCGTCGCGGCTCTCTTCGGGGAGGTGCCGTGGACCTCCTTCACGGCATTCTCGGACGTCCACCCCGAGAGCGTCATCGGTCGGTGGACCTCGACCCCGAGTTCGCCCAGCATCTTCTCAATATCGAGGTTGGCGGCGGGCTCCAGCAGGACATAGATCTCGCCGGCCATGCCGACCCGCAGCACAGGGCGCTCCCAGTCGCATGCCACCGCTTCCATGACCGCATGCCCGGCGGCGCGGGCCCGTTCGATCTCCTCCGGGCTGCGGGCCTCGTTCAGGAGGCGGATCGCCTCTTCGTAGGCCAGGTCTGTCGCTCCCCGCTGCCGTTCACGGGGGCGCCGTCGCTTCAGCTCCTCCTCGAGCTCATCGAGGATCGCCACCTTGCGCAGGCCGGCCTTCAGGAGTCGCACGACCTGTGGAATGGAGTGGCGGGCAGCGTTCAGGCGGTTCATGCAGCGCAGGAAGTGGAGCGGGTACTTGCCGATCGGCTCCAGCACGATCATCTCGAAGGAGTACCCCTGGCGGCGAAGGATCTGCTCCTGCACCTGATGATAGTGGCCGGCGCGACAGGGCCCCACCCCGCCCGATGTGACGATCACCTGGGCCCCCCGGTCCATCACCTCCATGTAGCTGCCGAGGGTGAGCTTGAAGGGCACGCAGTAGAACTCCGGTGCGAACTTGACCCCCCGGCTCAGTGTGGCCTCATTGGGCCGGTCGGGCATGATGACCTCCCAGCCCAGTTCCTCCAGGAAGTAGCGGAAGGCGTGCACATAGGGGCCCATGTGCGGGAAGCTGATCTTAGGCATCTGCGGTCGCCCCCTTCCGTTCGAGCATGTCCATGAAGGCCTCCAGCCGAGTCATGTACCCGGCCTCGCCGCTCTGCTCATCCAGCGTGATGTTCAGGTAGGGAAGCCCCTGCCGCTCCGCTTCCAGTTCCAGCAGTTTGTCGACGACGGCATCCGGCCCGCAGGCAAAGGCCGTCACATGGATGACGCCGGCCACCTCGTCCCGCCCGGGGCCGAGGAAGTGGTAGCCCGCACGGGCAACCAGGTCGCTGTAGTGCCAGAAGGGCCGCTTGGGGAAGGACCGGTTCTGGCGCCGCAGAGCCGCCTCGGGGACGGTCTCGATCGTGCGCCAGCGAGCACCTGCTGCCGCCAGCTTCTTCAGGAGCCCAAGGTTGGTGTACTCATCGAAGATCAGGTAGGGGTAGCCAAGCACGGCTACCGTCGCTCGATGCCTCCCCACGGGGCCATCCACCTTCTTGGCCCCTGCCGGAAGCTCGCCCTGACGGAGGCCGCGGGTGTATGCCCAGTGGGTCTGCAACGCCTGCCAGTAGGCCTTCAGCGTCTGCCAACGCCCCGCTCCGAGCTGCTCACCCAGCCTCAGGCAGGCCTTGAGGAGGAAGAGGGGCCCTTCCCGCCGGTCCAGCCGGACCTCGAGCAGGGGGGGCAGCTTCATGCCACTGTGCTTGACCAGGTCGGGCAGGCCCAGGAACTTGGGGCAGAAGATCCGGTCCTCGCGCAGGCAGACCATGCGGGGCAGGAAAATGGTATCGACCTTGCCGGAGAGCGCTTTGAGGTGCCCGAACAGGACCTTGATCGGCAGACAGGCCTCGCTGACACAGTAGGTCACGCCATCATCCAGTGTCGAACGGGTACTGAGCGGGGAGATGACCACCTCTGCGCCGAGCCCTGCGAAGAACTTGCGCCAGAATGGACCGTAGGTGTAGTACCAGAGCGTGCGTGGAATGCCGATGCGCATGGGGGTGCTCCTTCCGCTTAGGTTCTGGGCGGAGAACCGGTGCCAATCTTCTCCGCCAGGGCGATCAGTTGTTGAATCTCCGCTTCGGTGAGGCTTCCCAGCGCCCATGCGATCAGTTGCACGTGGCTGGGCAGCACTGCGGCAATCAGGTCGCGCCCCTTCGGCGTCATGCGGATGTGGAGCATGCGCCGGTCCCCGGGGTGCTTGATCCGCTCCACCAGCCCCTCCTTCTCCAGGCCGTCGAGCAATCCGGTGACGGTGGCGCGGGTAATGCCCCCCTCGTCGGCCAGTTCGGAGGGTGTTCTTCCCGCCTCCCCGCTGTTATGCAGCAGAATCAGAATCCCCAGCCGCCCCACAGACAGCCCGAACCGGCTGAGGTTTGCCTCCACGGACTGGTAGAGATCGTTCATGGTGCGCACGCAGATAAGGGCGGCCTCTACCCTGCTCAGGTCGGCATCGGGGATATAGCCGGACGCCATGCTGGCCGTCTGCCGGGTTGGCAGCTTCCGGAAGGGAAACTCGATGGGCACGGACGATCACCTTCTTTGTGACCTAATTGTAAGGCGGCTAATCAATTGGCTGAAGAGATATTTGTAACTATTTGGGATGGGCCGCTGGTAGGGTGATCCAGGTCGCATCGGAACCAGAGTGTGGGGAACGTCGTCCAATAGACCGAGCATACTGACAATCGGCGGTGGGGGTAGAGACGTGGAGTTCACGTACGGTATTGACCAGGCCAATCCCGGGTTCAGTCGGAAGCGGGCAGAGGCGCAGCGCAGGGCGATGTGGACCTCCTTCGGGTACTTCCTGGAGCGGGCGGATGGGTTCATTCTTCACTACTGGCCGCCCAGCAAGCGGGTGGAGCCCCTGCTGGCCATGGGCTTTGAGCCGCAGCCGACCTATGTCTCGCCGAAGGCTCGGTGCCTGCAGGGCCCGCTGACCCCGGACATAAGGCAACTCCTCTGGGGTCCCGGCCAGGGCGAGGTCCCCTGGTGGCGGGTGGAACTGACCCGAGACGGCGAGATGATCTACTTCGTCGAGGAGCATGAGGACACCGCCGGCTGGAACGGCGACGCAAGGACACTTCAGGAGCTTTACGCCGCAGGGGTGGATCCCTCGGTTGTGATCAATAGCGCAGAGTACCGGGCCACCTGGGAGCCGGTTACGCGCGGCCTGGAGCAGCTAGCCCTTGCAGTCGCCGGGGTCCTCGCACCTGGCAAGGGGCACGGGTACGGCTTTGCCGGCGAGGGGAGTGGTCCTGACGCCCTCGGTTACGCCAACCTGACCGCCGCGGATGGTGCGCTGGTCTGGCTGGAGTATGAGCGGCAGGCTCTGGGGCGTATCGATCGCCGCACGGTTGCCAAGGGTCTCCTGGAAAGGCTGGACCCGCCGGTGGCGTCGGGCGACCTGCTCCGGCTCGTGATCGTGAACGATGCGCTCCGCCTCACCCGGGAGGCCCGGGGGCTGGAGCCGTGGCGGCGAGGCGAGACCCATACGCTCTCCCAGCCGGACCGGGCGGAATGGCTGCGGGCGGTTGAGTTGCTTGGTCATCGGGCTGACCGGTTCATCTTCCTCTGGACTGAGGAGCCGCCCGCATCGAACGGATGGCGCTCGGACTACGGCCGGGAGCGACTGCTGCCCTTTGTCACAGCCGCCGGTCCCACCGACCTCCCCGTCAATGTCCGGCAGATGGTCGGCCCGGTCACGCCGGACCTGCTGGCGGTGATCGCCGGGGAGCCGCCCCATGGCCTGACCAACCCCGACCCTGTTGGCCCATGGGCGCTGAGCCCGGGTCGTTCCCCCTCCCCCTGGTGGTGGTTCGTGCTGGCCAGCGGCCAGGAGGTCCTCCTCGAATCCAAGGGGAACGGCGCAGTCATTGGGCTGAGGCTTACGCCCGAGGAGGCCGCCGCCCTGGACCCGAAGGACGGGCGGCTGCACGACCACGCCCTCGCCCGCCGGCAGGGGCAGACCTGGCTGGCCCTCTCGCGAGCGGTCGAGAAGCGGGTGGGAGACCGGGTCCAGTGGCGGGTGGTCGATGCCGCTCCGGTGATCAAGAAGCCCTGAGAAGAATAGAGAACGGCGCCCACTCCCCGGTCAGACCGGAGGGTGGGCGCCGCTGCTTCTCCTTACCCCTGCTTCGCAGGGTCTTTCTTCCCGGGCAGGACCCGGAGCCGGTGGGCCCGGCTGACCGGCACGCACATGGGGCTGTGGGTCACCGGGTCCTCCACGATCCGGCACTCCATGCCGAAGACCGCCTGGACCATCTCCTCGGTCATGACCTTCTCCGGCGCCCCCTGCGCCCAGATCGCCCCGTCCTTGATCGCCACCAGATGATGGGCGTAGCGGCCGGCCTGGTTCAGGTCGTGCAGGACCATCACCACCGTCCGGTTCTCGGTCCGGTTCAGGTCCCAGAGCAGGTCGAGCACATCGAACTGATGCGCCATGTCCAGGTAGGTGGTCGGCTCATCGAGCAGGAGGATCTCGGTCCCCTGGGCCAGCGACATGGCGATCCAGGCCCGCTGCCGCTGCCCGCCGGAGAGCGCCTCCAGCGGTCGGTCGGCCAGTTCAAGCATCGATGTGGCGCAGAGCGCCTTCTGCACCTCCCGCTCATCCTCCTGGGACCACTGTGAGTACCAGGACTGATGCGGGTAGCGCCCCTGGGCGACCAGTTCCCGCACGGTCAGCCCCTCGGGAGCGACCGGCCCCTGGGGCAGGATCCCCAGCCGCTTGGCCACATCTTTGGTGGAGAGGGTCTGGATCGAGGCGCCGTCCAGCACCACGCTGCCGCCTCGCGGCTTCATGAGCCGGGCCAGCGAGCGGAGCAGGGTCGACTTGCCGCAGCCGTTGCCGCCCACCAGCGCCGTGATCCGGCCGGGAGGAATGGTCAGGTCCAGGCCTTCCACGACCGGGGCGCCATCATAAGCCAGGGTCAGTTTCCGGGCTTCGAGCTTCTGCATGATGATTCCCTCCGCTTAGCTGTTCCGGTTCTGATAGAGGAGCCAGAGGAAGAACGGGGCGCCGACGGCAGCGGTGATCACGCCCGCCGGGACCTCGATCGGGGCGAAGAGCGTCCGGCCGAGCATGTCGGCGGTGACCAGGATCAGGCCGCCGGTCAGGGCCGCCGTGGGGAGCAGCCCGCCCTGCGTCGGGCCGACGAGCCGCCGGCCGATGTGGGGGGCCATCAGCCCGACGAAGCTGACCGAGCCCGCCGTTGCCACCGCAGCGCCCGCCAGGGCGACGCTGGTCAGCAGGAGGAGGAGCCGGTAGCGCTCCACGTGGGCGCCCAGCCCCCGGGCCAGGTCATCGCCCAGTTGCAGGGCGTTCAGATGCCGGGCGAGCAACAGGGCGACGGGGACAAAGAGGAGCAGCCAGGGCAACATCCGATAGAGATGCTCCCAGCTCCGCCCGTAGATGCTGCCGGTCATCCAGATCATCGCCTGGTTGACGACCAGCACCTTACCGTGGGTGAGGAGCATGGTGGTCAGGGCGTGGACGACCGCTGCGATCCCCATGCCGACGAGGATCAGCCGCATCGGGGCGCTGCCGCCCTTCCAGGCGAGCAGGTAGGTGACTGCGGCGGCGAGCAGGGCGCCGGCGAAGGCGGCGGCAGGCAGGGCGACCAGCGGGGCGGCGGGCAGCAGGATGATCACGATGACGGCGGCCAGGTTCGCACCATGGGTGATGCCGATCACATCCGGCGCGGCGAGCGGGTTGCGGGTCAGGCCCTGCAGGATCGCTCCGGAGAGGGCCAGCCCGGCGCCGACGCCGAAGGCGACCAAGTTCCGGGGCAGCCGCAGGGTGTTGACGATGAAGTCGTACTCACCGGTCCCAAGGCCCAGGACGGCCTTGAGGACATCGAGGGGCGGGATCGGGTACTCACCCATCCCCATGTTGATGGTGATGACGAGCAACGTCGCCAGGGTGAGCAGCAGCAGGACGATGGCGGTGCGCATCCTCCTCATGACTGCCTCACCCCCTTGCGGGCCAGGGCGATGAAGAAGGGGGCGCCGATCAGGGCGGTCATGATCCCCACGGCGACCTCCTCGGGCCGTAGGATGGCCCGAGCGCCGATATCGGCCAGGAGGAGGAGGGTTCCGCCAAGCACGGCGGAGTAGGGGAGGATCCAGCGGTAATCGGTCCCCGCAAGGCCCCGGGCGATATGTGGCACCGCCAGGCCGATAAAGCCGACCGGCCCGGCCACCGCCACGGCGCTGCCCGAGAGGAGCACGACCAGGAGGGCGGCGGCGGCCTTGATCCAGCCGGTCTTCTGCCCGAGGCCGCGGGCGACATCCTCCCCGAGGCTGAGGGTGGTGATCTGCTTGGCCATGGCCAGGGCGCCGAACAGCCCGACCGCCATGAAGGGGAGCACCTGAAGGAAGAGGGAGAGGTCCCGACCAGCGACGGAGCCGGCCAGCCAGAAGCGCATCTCATCCAGCGTGCGCTCATTGAGGACCAGCAGCCCCTGGGTAATGGAGGAGAGCAGGGTAGTCAAGGCGGCCCCGGCCACGGTCAGCTTCAGCGGTGTCATGCCCCCCCGCCCCATGGAGCCCAGCAGGTAGACGGCGACCGCCGCCGCCGCGGCGCCCAGGAAGGCGAACCAGGCGTAGACCGAGAGCGAGGTGGCCTTCAGCAGGAACATCGCGGCGACGACGCTGAGGGCAGCGCCGGCGTTGACGCCGAGGATTCCAGGGGCGGCCAGCGGGTTGCGGGTCAGCGCCTGCATGATCGCACCGGCTACCGCCAGCGAGGCGCCCACCAGGGCGGCGATCAGGGCACGGGGAAGGCGGACGGTCCGGACGATGAAGTGCTCGGGCGAGCCGTCGAACTGGGTGAGCGCCTGGTAGACATCCGGAAGGCTGATCTCCATCAACCCGTAGAGGATGCTGAAGAGGCCGCAGGCCAGGAGCAGCACCAGGCCGATCACAAGGCCGAGAGCCGGTGAAGGCCGGAGCCGTGCAGGCATCACAGGAACTCCTCCTAGATATAAGGCATAAGTACTAGTTATTTGTAGTTAAACCAGAGAGATGAAAGAGGATTGACGCTCACCGCCTGTCCTGCTACCATGGGGTACGTGGTGCGAATGAGAATCGTTATCAATAATCTTGCGAGATGCTTCCAAGATACCATGAAAGGGAGTGCCCGATCAATGGCGAGAAGGTACCGTTTTGTCACGTTCCTCCTGCTGGCTGCCATGCTGGTGCTGGCTGGTTGCGGCGGGGCCAAGTCCGGGGCGAGCGAACAGCCCAAGGAGGCGCCGAAGTCCGAAGCACCGGCTCCCGCTCCCGACCGGGTGGTCAAGCACGCCATGGGCGAATCCAAGGTACCCGCCAATCCGCAGCGCATCGTCGTCCTGGACACCGGTGAGTTGGATAGCATGGTGGCCCTGGGGATCAAGCCGGTGGGCGCGACGACAGTCTTCCAGGATGGCTCCTTCCAGGCGTATCTGCAGCCCCATCTGGAGGGCGTGAAGCAGGTGGGTACGATCAGCCAGCCGAACCTGGAGGCGATCGCGGCCCTGAAGCCCGACCTGATCCTCTCCAGCGCCCTGCGCCACAAGGAGATCTACGACAAGCTGACCCAGATTGCCCCGACCGTCTTTACCGAGCGGGTCGGCGTCACCTGGAAGGAGAACTTCAAGCTGCACGCCGAGGCGGTGAACAAGGCGGCGGAGGCGGAGAAGATCATGGCCGCCTACGATAAGCGCATGACCGACTTCCGGACTAAGCTGGGCGACCAGAACGGGAAGCTGAAGATCTCGATCCTGCGGGGCCTCTCTGACCACGTCCGCATCTACATGCAGGATACGTTCGTTCACACCGTAATCACCGATGCCGGCTTCATCCGGCCCGAGGCCCAGGACAAGCCGGTCTTCATGGAGAAGGCGACCGAGGAGCGGATCTCGGATCTCGATGGCGACCTGCTGGTCTACACCCAGTTCCGGGGCGCCGACGGGGCGGATACGATGATCGTCAAGCTGATGCAGAGCCCGCTCTGGGCGAACCTGAACGCCGCGAAGGCGGGCAAGGTCTACGAGATGGCCGATGACCACTGGATGCTGGGCATCGGGATCACCGCTGCCAACAAGGTGATCGATGACCTGGAGACGAAGATCCTGAAGTAGCAAAAGCGAAGGAGGTCGCCAGTGTTGGCGGCCTCCTTTTGGTGTGAGGGCCTTGTGCCCGCCCGGGGCCGGTGCCCGTCCGGGGCCGGTGCCCGCCCGGGGCCGCCTCCCGCTCGGGGCCGGTGCCCGCTCGGGGCCGCCTCCCGCTCGGGGCCGGTGCCCGCCCGGGCCCGGTGCCCGCTCGGGGCCGGTACCCGCCCGGGCCCGGTGCCCGCCCGGGCCCGCTCCCCCGGCGACTCCGCCCGTTTTCGACCAATCGTACCCTCACCAGCCGTCGAAATCGGGCGGACGGCTGTTCAGCCAGACGATCTTGCTGGGTTTGCGGGCCCGAATCCCCGGTTTCAGGGGCGCTCCGCTCGTTTTTGGACACAGACGAAGGCCCGCAGCCGTCGAAAACGGGCGGAGAGGGCGGGACGCCGGCCGCCGCCTTGCCTACCCACGCCCCAGCCCCCTCGCCACAGCGATCCGCTCATCGGGCGAGAGCAGCGGGCAGGTGTAGCAGGGCTTCATCCCTGGCAGGCGGTGGCGCAGGCAGCAGGACTTGCGGACCCGCACCGGCTGCGCCAGCCCCAGCTCCTCGTAGCGGACCGAGCCCCGCAGTGGGTTCGGCCCCGGCATCCCGGGCAGCACCGGCGCCTCCAGCAGGGCCTCCCGGTCAGAGGCGGCCGCCGCCGTCAGTAGTCCGGCATCATCCATCTGGTCGTAGATGTCGGCGATCAGGTTGCCCACGTTCCCCCACGCCACCGACGGAGCGAGGCGGGAGAGGGAGCCCAGTCGTTGGATCGCCGGCGCCAGGTGGCCCGCAAAGAGGCTGGCGAAGACCCGCTCCCGCGGCGAGCCCGGCTCACCGGCGGGTGGGCCCCAGTCGTGCAGGTAGCCCGCCTGCGGCAGCTGATCAGCGCCCAGGAGGAGGCTCATATTCATCGCCTCCCCGTTCAGCGGCACGGCGCCCAGGCTCCAGGCGATCAGCACACCCGAAATCACCGCTGCGTTGTAGTGCTTGTTCCAGAGCGAAGCCACCGCCCGGCCATCGGCCGTGCCCAACCGCTCCCCCAGCAGCCGCAACCGCTCTGTGAGAAAGGCCGGCTCCTGAAAGTGGAGGGCTGGGATCAGCAGGGCACCATCACCAGCGGGCGGATGGGTCAAGTACCACCGGTCGTACGGTGGCAGGGAGGGGAGCGACAGCATGATCGGCTGCTCCTTCATCGAACAGGAAGTGAGAATGGTTATCAATAGCGCCAGTCTACCAGGGATGCCAGCAGGGCGCAAGAAGATGAAGGGTGATTCGCACCTCAAAGCGAATGATTATGCCCTGAAACTTCTTGAGGGGGATAACAGCGGTGATAGGTCTGGGGACCCTTGTGAACGCTGCGACCGTTGTAGTTGGTGGGGCCCTGGGCAGCCTGGTGATCCCGCGTGTCCCGGACCATGTCCGCAAGTCGACCATGCAGGCGCTCGGCCTGGGCACCATGCTGATCGGCCTTCAGATGGCCTGGGCCACCCAGGAGATGCTGCTGGTCCTCGTCGCCCTGGCCGTCGGTACGGTCCTCGGCGAACTGGGCCGGATCGATGACCGGCTCCAGTCGCTGGCCACCAAGCTGGAGCGCTGGCCCTGGACCCAGCGGGGAGGATTCGCCAAGTCGTTCGTGCAGACCACGCTCCTCTTCTGCGTGGGGGCCATGGCGATCACCGGCGCCTTGCAGGACGGGCTGCAGGGCGATCCGTCGATCCTCTACGCCAAGGCGGTGTTGGACGGTGTCGGTGCGGTCATGTTCGGCTCCGTCATGGGACCGGGGGTGATGCTGGCAGCCATTCCGGTGCTGGTCTACCAGGGGGCGATTACCCTGGGCGCATCCTGGATCTCCGCGGTCCTGACCGAACCGATGATCCGGGAGATCGGTGCCACCGGCGGGCTGCTGGTCCTGGGGCTGGGCCTCAACCTGGTCGGGGCGGCCGAGGTGAAGGTGGCCAACATGCTCCCCGCCATGGTGGTCGTGGCGCTGCTGGTCGGCCTCGGGTTCTAACTGAAGCGAAACGAAGAGACCTCCCGCACATAGACTGGTGGGGGAGGTGATCGTATCCGTGGGACGAGCAGAACTGTATAGCCAGAGCAGGCAGCGCACGGTGACCACTGGCGATGTGATCTATGTGCACACCCTGACCCCGGCGGTGGTCGCACCGCCGCCCCTGGACCCGGTCGCAGAAGAGCCGGTCGAGGAGGCCGCCCCCCCGCCGCCGGCGGAGAAGGCCTGGCTCTACACAGAGGCCCCGGAGGGGCACGCTATCGAGTTTGGTACGGGTCGCCCGGTTCCGCTCCGTTCGAATGGCCTGACGCCCATCCGGCGGTAGGTTCGTTACAGCCGATGAGGGAGGTGCTTTACAGGCACCTCCCCCTGCTTACCTCTCGGTCTCATGGGCGCAGGCTGCGGCTCGGTCACGTAGCAGCCTGCGCTCGCGTTCGTTACGGGTCATCGCTGCATCTCCATCCCACGCCGATTACGCGAAGGTCGTCGCCAGATCGGGTCCGATCAGGGTGCCCACGTTCTCCCCCTCGCAGATCCGCCGCATCGCGCCCTGCTGGGCGGCATCGAACACATGGATCGGCACCTGGTAGTCCCGGGCTAGAATGAAGGCGGCCTGGTCCATGACCTGAATGCCGTTGCGGAGGATTTCGCTGAAGCCGGCGGTCTTGTAGAGGCGAGCGGCGGGGTCCTTCTTGGGATCGGCGGTAAAGACACCGTTCACGCCCTGCTTCGCAGCTAGGATCACGTTGGCCCGCACCTCGATCGCTCGCTGGACCGAGGGGTAGTCGGTGGTGACAAACGGCTGGCCATTGCCGCCGGCAAAGATCACCAGGTAGCCCTTCTCCAGGTGGTGAACCGCCCGCAGCCTTATGTACGGCTCCGCCACGGAGGGCGTGGGGATTGCCGTCATCACCCGGACGTTCGGGATCCCCTTGGCGGTCAGCACACCCCGCAGGATCAGGCTGTTGATCACCGTCGCCATGGTGCCGATGTTGTCGGCCTCCGCCCGCTCGATGCCCCAGTCCTCGGCGGTGCGGCCCCGGAAGATGTTGCCGCCGCCGACCATGATCGCGACCTCCACGCCGAGGTCCTGCACGCTCAGGATTTCCCTGCCGATCTGGTCCAAAGCGACTTGGTCAAACCCGAAGTCACCGTCGCCGGCCAGTGCCCCACCACTCAACTTGATCAAAACGCGCTTGTACCTGGGCATAGGGATCCCTCCTTACCACCTTACGGCTGGGCGGGACCAATCCCGAGTTGCCGGGCCTTCTCCAGCAGCTCCAGGGAGTAGTCGGCCAGCGCCTGCGACCCCTTGCCGATCGCACTCTGGCGGGCCAGGACCTTCTGAAGCGTCACGCCGTCGCGGCGCCAGGTGCCCCCGTTGTTGTGGAAGTTGTGCAGCATGGGCATCAGCCGGTCCAGGGCGTTGGCAAACCGGGACTCCGGCGTGGCCATCGCCTCGAACTCCTCCCAGAGCGCCCGCATGGGCCCCGCCTGGTCCGCGGGCAGCAGCGAGAAGATCCGATCGGCCGCCAGCCGCTCCCGGTCCGCCTTGTCCACGTAGCCGGTCTCATCGAACGACCAGGTATCGCCGGCATCGATCTCAATGATATCGTGCACCAGCAGCATTTTGGTCACGTGGGTCGTGTCGACCGGCTCATTGGCGTGCTCGGCGAGCACCATCGCCATGATCGCGAGCTGCCAGGAGTGCTCGGCGCTGTTCTCCTGCCGGGAGCCGCCCATGATCTTGGTCTGGCGCATGACCTGCTTCAGCTTATCGATCTCCAGAATGAACGCCAGTTGCTGTGAGAGTCGCTCACTGGTCATGGTAATCTCCTCCCATTCTCCCTCCGCCCGACCCTACTTCGCCGTGCCCGTCGAAAAACCCCCCGCATTTCGCGAAACCAAATAGCACCCCAAGGTAGTCCAATGGGGGAGAGATACCCAGCAAGGGGGATGAACCTTGATCGTGAACCGGCAACTACCTGACTGGCGGCGGCGCTTCCTGGCCGCCCTGACCACCCTGGCCGTCGCTGTGCTCTGTCTGATGCCTGTCGCTCCGGCCTTTGCCGATGGCGAGCAGGCGACCCTGGAGGTCCTGGAGGTCGGCTGGGACGGCCATGTCGCCCAGGGCTTCTGGAGCCCAATCCGGGTCCGGGTGACCGGCGGCGCCGCCGACCTGGACGGCCTTCTGGAGGTCTGGCTGGAGAACCAGTACCAGACCGGCCCACAGACCACCATTCGGACCCCCCTGGCCTCCTTCGGACAGGAGGTCTCGATCCCCGCTCACCAGGCGAAGGAACTGCAGGTCTGGGTTCCCGCCGGCTACGGCTTTGTCGGCTCGGTCAGGTTGACCGTGGCCGGTAATACGCTGGCCAGCGAAAATGTCGAGTTTCGCCCGACCAAGGCCCCCTACTGGCCCCTGGTCGCCGTCCTCTCTGACCAGGAGGAGTTGGCCGCGCAGGTCGGTCGGATTGAGATTCCTCTGCAGGGACTGCCGACCCCGATCAATGTGGCCCAACTGGACCCCGTCTCAATCCCGACACAGGCCGATTACATGAAGGGCGTCAAGGGACTGGTGGTTCAGGGCAACCTGCCCTCCCATCTCTCCGAGGCGCAGCGGGCGGCGCTGGCGGAGTGGGTGAACGCCGGTGGACACCTGGTCCTGGCCGGTGGGCCCGACTCTGCTCTGACGGCAGCCATCCTCCCCGCGCAGAGCCTCCCGATCGTATTCGGCGGCGCTGATCCGTCAGCCGATCTCACCCCGCTCCTCCAGTGGGCCGGCCTCTCTGCCGCCGAGGGGGGCGGGAAGGGGCCGATCGTGCGCATGGCACCGGAGGGCGGTCAGATCCTGGCCGGTACGAAGGAGCAGCCCCTCGTTTGGCGGAACACGGTCGGACGAGGTATGATCACCGTCCTGGCGGTCGATCCGACGCTGGAGCCGCTCGCCTCCCGGGCAAACGGCCTCACCCCGCTCTGGAAGCTGGCACTGGGCCCCACCGTCTCCGATCAGTACGCCAACGACGAGTATCGCTACCAGATGGAGAATGAGTCCTACGCGGCCAACCGGCTCCGCCAGGCGATCGAGGCAATGCCCCCGGCGGCCTTCCCCGACTGGAAGGAGTTGGCCCTCTGGCTGGGCGGCTTCGCCCTGCTGGCCGGTCCACTGGTCCACCTGGCCTTCTGGAACCCCAGCCGGCGGCGCTGGGTATGGCTGGCCGTCCCCCTCGCTTCCGTGTTGGTGGCCGGCACGATCTTCGCCTCCGGGGTCACCCTGGGCGGTCGTGACATGATCGGCCACTCCGTCTCCCACCTGCGCATTGACACGCACGAGGGAACGGCGCAGCAGGCACTGATGCTCGGCATCTACGCCCCCATGTACCCCGACCTGACCGTCAACCTGGTGGGCAACGCCCCGATCAACGGCGCCGGGGTCATGGACGGGCCGCGCTGGGGTCCCTACGGTCCGGAGCAGGTGACCGAGCCGCCCTTCCGCCTGATTGCCGGCCGGACCACCCGGGCCGAGTACAATGGCGGCGAGTCGGCCATGCGCCCCGTTATGGTTAACCGGCAGCTCGGCAGTGAGGTCGGCCAGATCGACACGAAGCTCTCGGTGGACGGTGACCAGCTCAAGGGGACGGTGACCAACAAGACCCCCTTCAAGCTGGAAGATGTGACGCTCCTCGTCGCCCGGACTGCCCAGAAGATCGGTGACTTGGCGCCGGGTGAGTCGGCCGAGGTCACGGTCACCCTCCAGACAGAGCCCACCCAGAACCGCTATGGCTATCAGTCGGTCGGTCTGCTCATGCTGGGCGAGCCCATGAAGGAGCAGCCGGGCATGCAGTTCCCGCCTGACCAGCCCCGGCCCCTGGAGTTGCCCCGTGACCCCGAGATCCAGCGGCGGGCCCGCCTCGTCGAGTCCAGCATGCAGGTGCTCATGAACAAGATGGGCTACGAGTCCTTCACCTTCCCGCTGACCGTGGTCGCCTTCACGGAGGATGCGGTGGGACCGGAGATCGCGGATCTGGGCAGGCACCCCATCCACCATTTGAGCCTGATCGAGCAGCGGGTGGAGCTTGACCTGCCCGCGGGTCCCTTCCGGCTTCCGCCGGCCCTGATCCCGGGCGATGTGACACCGGTGGGCGTCCAGGGCTGGGGTGGCGGCTCCGACGGCAAGATGAGCTGGATGGAGTTTGACACCGGCTCCATGATGTACACCTACACGCTTCCCCTGCCGGCCACGGCGGAGGTGAGCAGCCTATCGGTTACCACCAAGCAGATGGGCAAGGCCGTCCCGGTAAATGAGCGCGGCAAGATGGGTGGGCCGTTCGGTCCCGATGCCGACCCCGCCGAAGATGGCATCTTCCAGATCTACAACTGGCAGCGGGGCGAGTGGGAATGGCTGCCCGGTGGCAGCACCGAGGTCAAGCTGGCCAACGCCGCCCCCTACGTGAACACGGACCTCCAGGTGAAGGTCCAGGTCTACGCCGGCTCCGGCCGGGTGATCCGCTTTATCGTGCCCCAGGTGACCGTTGAAGGGAGGGTCGGCCAGTGATCCACACGCGTGGCCTCAAGAAGCGCTACGGCAAGACCCAGGCGCTGAACGGTCTCGATCTGAACGTGGAGCAGGGCGCGATCTTTGGCTTTATCGGTCAGAACGGCGCCGGCAAGTCGACGACCATGCGGATCCTCGCCACCCTGATGCTCCCCGATGAGGGGGAGGCGGAGGTGGCCGGGGTAGATGTGATCCGGCAGCCGGGTGAGGTGCGCCGTGTGGTGGGCTACATGCCTGACTTCTTCGGCGTCTACGATGACCTGACCGTGGGCGAGTACCTTCAGTTCTACGCCACCCTCTCCGGTGTGAAGGGGGCGAAGGCCGAGCAGTTGCGGGACGACCTGCTTGAGCTGGTCGACCTGGGCCGCAAACGGGAGGACTTCGTGGAGGGGCTCAGCCGTGGCATGCAGCAGCGGCTCTGCCTGGCCCGCACCCTGATCCACGATCCGCAGGTGCTGCTGCTGGACGAACCGGCATCGGGCCTCGACCCGGTCGCCCGCTCGGAGATGCGGGATCTGCTCAAGGAACTGACCCGCATGGGCAAGACGATCCTGATCTCCTCACACATCCTGACCGAACTGGCCGACCTCTGCACCCATGTGGGCATGATCACCGGTGGCCGGATCGTGAAGGAGGGGACCGTGGCGGAGGTGCTCTGGGCCTCGACCAACCCCGCCTGGCGGATGCGGTTGCTGACCGATCCCGGCGGTGCTGCTGAGATCCTGGCGGGCCTTGGCTCGATCGGCGATATTAGCGTGGGCGAGAGCTATGTCCAGTTCCGCTGCGACAACGGGGCCGAGGGCGCCGCCGATGCGCTCTCCGCTGTCGTCCAGGCCGGCCATAAGGTCAGCCGCCTGGCCGAGGTCGAGTCCAGCCTGGAAGAGACCTTCGTGAAGCTGGCCCGCGAGGAGGTGCAGGTATGAAGCGATTCTACAACGGCCTGAAGCTCGGACTGCAGGGGATCATTGCCAAGGAGCTGCGCTCCCGGAGCCGGGGCTGGCGCTCCGTCGCCATGCTGACCGGGTACCTGATCGCCCTCGCCCTGGGTGTCGCCGGTTTCCTGGCCCTCCGGACGAATCAGGGCGACGCCACCATCACCCCGATGCTCGGGATCCAGCTCTTCACCGTGCTGGCCCTCGGCTTCGTCGTCCTGCTCGCCCTGGTCACCCCCGCACTCACATCGGGCTCCATCAGCGGTGAACGGGAACGGAAGACCCTCGACCTGCTGATGCTGACCCAGGCCTCGCCGCTGGGCGTGATCATCGGCAAATGGATGGGCTCCGTCTTCTATATCCTCTATCTGCTGGCGGCCTCTCTGCCTGCCTTCGCTGTCGTCTACCTCTTCGGCGGCGTACCGCTGAAGCATGTCGGCATGGTGATCCTGGTGGCAGCGGTCACCGCCCTGACCTACTCGGCCCTGGGCCTGCTGCTGAGCGCCATCTTCAAGCGGACCGGTGTCTCCTCGCTGGTCACCTACCTGCTGGTTTTCGTACTGGTCCTCGGACTGCCCTTCGTGGGGCTCATGCAGGCCTCTTCGAGTGAGGTCATGATGAAGTACGGCGGTACGCCCCGGCTGCCCACCTATGCCTACGCCAGCCCGCTGCCGGCGGTCTCCTCGGTGGTGCCCTCGACCGCCAACCAGTACTACGGCGGCGGCAATATCATCATGGAGATCCTCCAGCGGGGCCTGGCCGCCATGACTCCCACCAGCTCCGTTTCGGCAACCAGCTTCATGCGGGTGAATATCATTGCGCAGATCGATCCCCAGACCGGTCAGCCGCAGTTCGAGGAGGCCCTTGCCCCCTGGGTGTACTATTTCCTCCTCAGCGGGGGAGTGGCCGTGATCTCGATCGGCTGGGCCGCCCTGGCTGTCTCGCCGGTCAAGCCGCTGCACGCGTGGCTGGTGCGGCGCCGGAATCGGAAGCGCCCGGTCCCGGCGACCACTTGATTCCACTAACGATTCACGGCGTTAACAAAATCGTGGAGAGTAGCAGGGGAAGCCCCAGGGGACGGCTAAGACATTGAGGCAATGACCCCATTCGCTGAAACCTGAGGAGGTCTCCCATGTCCAACGAGATGCGTCGCCTGACCCCGGAGGATCTCTACGCGTTTTCGACCGTCAGTGAGCCCCAGATCACGCCCGATGGCGAGGTCATCGCCTTCGTCCGGACCGAGATTGAGAAGGAGTCGAAGGAGAACCGGTCGCACATCTGGATCGTCCCGGCCGGCGGCGGCCAGCCGGTTCAGTTCACCCGGGGCAAGAAGAACGACTCCTCGCCCCGCTGGTCGCCGGACGGCCGGACCCTGGCCTTCGTCTCGGACCGGGGCGGGGACCGGCAGATCTGGCTGATCGACCGCTTCGGCGGCGAGGCCCGCCAGTTGACCAGCATGCGGCATGGTGCCGGCAACCCGGTCTGGTCGCCGGATGGCAACCGGATTGCCTTCATCTCCTCGGTCGGTCCGGCCGACAAGCGGTCGGCGCTGACCCGGATCACGGATGAGGCTGCGAAGAAGGAAGAGGAGACGAAGGCGAAGGACGAGGCCCGGGTCTTCACCGCCATGCGCTGGCGGGCCGATGCGATCGGCATCAAGCCCGAGCGCAGCAGCCAGGTCTGGGTGGTCGAAGTGCCGGCGGCCGGTGAGCCCATGGCCACCCCGGTCCAGGTGACCTGGGGCGACTTCGACCACGCCTCCCCGCAGTGGTCGCCCTGCTCCAAGTACCTGCTCTTCTCGGCCAACCGCACGGCGGATGAGTCCTTCCGTGTAAACGACATCCACATGATCGAGGTCCCGACCGGCGACGCCCCGGCCGTCAAGGCCACAGCAGCCCCGCTCATGCCTGGCGCTGACGCCCCCAAGGGCGATGAGGCCGAAGCGATTGAGTCGGCCTGCAAGGCTGCCGCCGACGCCGCTGCCACCGCCTTCAACCCGCGCTCGATCACCGGCTCGATCGGCGCCTTCTACGCCGGTTACTTCTCGCCGGACGGCAAGACGATCGCCGTAATCGGCCACACGAACGAGTTCCAGTCCGCCACCCAGGCGAAGATCTACCTCTACCCGGTGGCGGGTGGCGAGCCGCGGATCCTGGACAACTGGGATCTCTCTATCGGCAACACCGTCGGCGCTGACGTCCGCCCTGGCGGCGGTGGCGTGAGCATCACCTGGGCGCCGGACTCCAACTTTATCTACGTGCCGGTCTCGGAGCGGGGCGCCTGCTCGGTCTATGGCTTCCCCGTGGTCGGCGGCCGGCCGCAGTTGATCGCCGGCGGCCCTCGGGAGATCGCCGACGGCACCTTCGACCGGAACTGCGAGAAGCTCGCCTTCGTGGCCGGTGATATCTTCAATGTCAGCGACCTCTACGTCATGGACTGCCGGGAGTTCGAGGAGAAGCGCCTGTCCGAGGTCAACGGGGATCTCTTCGCCCAGATCGAGTGGGCCGAGGTGGAGGAGCTGAACTTCAAGGCCCGGGACGGCTGGGATCTGCACGGATGGCTCATGAAGCCGGTTGGCTTTGAGGCCGGGAAGAAGTACCCGCTTATCCTGGATATCCACGGCGGCCCCGCCACCTGCTACGGCTACGCCTTCTACCAGGAGTTCCACGTCCTCGCCGCCAACGGGTACGGCGTCCTGTTCATCAACCCGCGCGGCTCGACCAGCTACGGCCAGGAGTTCGTCAACGCCGTTCGCGGCGACTACGGCGGCAAGGACTACCTCGACCTCATGGACGCGGTTGATCACGCCGTTGCCCAGGGCTGGGTGGACGAGAAGCGCCTGGGTGTCACCGGTGGTTCCTACGGCGGCTTCATGACCAACTGGATCGTCACCCAGACCGACCGCTTCGCCGCCGCGATCAGCCATCGCTCGATCTCCAACTGGGTCTCCTTCTCCGGCACGCCGGACTTCGGTCCGTTCTTCAACACGATCCAGCACCTGGTCGATGATCCCTGGTCGCCCGAGGGTGTCGAGGCGCTCTGGAAGATCTCGCCGCTGGCTTACGTGAAGAACGTGAAGACCCCGATCTCCATGATGCACTCCGAGTTCGACTACCGCTGCCCGATCGAGCAGGCGGAGCAGTTCTACATGGCGATCAAGTTCTACAAGCAGGCGCCGACCGAGCTGGTGCGCCATCCACGCTCCAACCACGACCTGACCCGCCAGGGCCCGCCAACCCTGCGGGTGGACCGCTTCCACAAGATCCTGAAGTGGTTCGGCCAGTACTGCTAAGGCTCAGCCCCCCCGGCCATACTCTGTGGTCGGGGGGAATCTTCATAGGAGGGACCAAGGTGGAGTCCATTCGCAAGGAGGCCGTACAGGCTTTCCTATCCCAACTCTCCGGCAAGGAAGTCTACCTGCACCTGGAGACGACGACCGGCGCCTACGCTGCCCAGCGCGGCGGCATGGCGGTCTGCGCGTTCATTCGCAACGGCAAGGTTACCTACCACCGTGGCACGATCGCCGGCGACGGCCCGTACCGGGTGGGCCTGCAAATGCAGTCCGGCTGGGTCTACGCGGAAGGGCTGACCGACTTCACGGTCGATGGGATGGGCAGACTGCTCCTGGCCGGTCACGACTCGGAGGGACGGCTGGCGGTTTCGCTCCAGCTTGGGCTCGTCCCGTTCACCCTCCCGATCCCGGATCGTTCTGCCCGGATCGAGCCGGCGGTCCTCCCGGCGGCGGGAGCCCCGGTCCTGCCCAGGGAACGGCACGTGCTGATGGTCTTCCCGCACCCGGACGACGAGGCCTTCGGGGTCGCCGGCACGATCGCCGTCCACGCCAGCCAGGGGACGCCTGTCACCTACCTCTGCGGGACCCTGGGCGAGATGGGGCGGAACATGGGGCGGCCCTTCTTTGCGAACCGCGAGACGCTCCCCGCTGTCCGGGAGCAGGAGTTGAAGGCGGCCTGCCAGGCCATGGGTGTCACCGATCTGCGCATGATGGGGCTGCAGGACAAGACCGTGGAGTTCCACGACGTGGAGCAGTTGGCCGAGCGGGTCGGCGCCGTAATCGCGGAGGTCCGGCCCAGCCTGGTGATCACCTTCTACCCCGGCTACTCGGTCCATCCTGACCACGATGCAACGGGCGCCGCCACGATCCTGGCTCTCTCCCGGATACCGGCTGAGCAGCGGCCGCGCGTTCTCTGCACCGCCCCTCCCACAGGCAGGGCCCAGGAGGTCCTGGGCGACCCCGACGTGGTGGTCGATATCCGCAGCGTGGCGGAGGCGAAGATGGCCGCGCTGGACGCCCACGGCTCGCAGACCCAGGGGATCTTCGCCGAGTGGCGGAAGCGGGAGGCGGACGGTGATCCCGTGGCGAAGCGCTGGTGGGAGCGGATCCGGACCCAGGAGCGGTTCTACACCTACAAGTTCTAACCGAGAGGCCCTCACGCTCAGGTGGCGGGAGGGCCTCTGCGCGCCCGGCGTAGGGGTGGCTGGTCGCTCGTGATCCGGGCACACGCAGCGGAGATCCGGACATGGGACGGGCTCCTTGCGGCATAAAGAGGGGGGAGTGCGCCCTGATAAAGGAGGTTGGTCCTCTGCGAGCCGATGCTCCCCCGGTCAGGCTGATCTGGTCTGCGCTGCTCACCGCCGGGCTGAGTCTGATCTTTCTCCTGCTCTTCGCCACCCTGGAGCAGCGACCGCTTGAGGTCGAGGCGCTGCGCTACTTCCCCGCTGAGATGCTGCAGCGCGGGCGCCAGTTCTCCCGCGAGGCCCGGATTGCGGCGAGCCTGCAGGCGCTCGCTTCCACGGGACTGATGCTCTTCCTCTGCTTCCACGCGCATGGCGCTCGCTGGCTCACCTGGCTGGAGGAGCGGGGGCGGGGCAAGACCTGGCGAGGGCTCCTCTGGGTGGCGACCGGCATCTCCCTGATCAGCGCGGTGGTGGAGTTCCCGTTCAGCCTCTACCTGGGCTACTTCCACGAGAAGGCCTATGGCCTGACCCAGCAACCGGTCGTCTCCTGGCTGCTGGAGCACCTCGTTGATCTCGGTATCAACCTGCTGATCAGCGTGGCCCTCTGGTTGCCGCTCTACGGACTGATCCGTTGGAGCCCCCGGCGCTGGTGGCTGCCAGCTACGCTCTTTGCCGCTGCACTCAGTGCGCTCCTGGTCATCCTCTACCCGGTGCTGATCCTGCCGCTCTCGCACCCGGTCAAGCGGGTAGAGGACCCGAAGGTGGTGGGCATGGTCCAGCGACTGGCTGACCGGGCCGGTGTAGCGGTGGAGACGGTCCGGGAGATGCAGGTCAGCGACAAGTCCAGCCGGATCAACGCCATGGTGACCGGACTGGGGCCAACCAAGCAGGTGATCATCTACAACACCCTGCGACAGCAGATGGCACCCGCCGAGGTGGAGGTGGTCCTCGCCCACGAACTGGCTCATGCGGCCTACGGCGATGTGCTGCGCAGTTGGATCCTGAATGTTGTGAGCGGCGGCCTCAGCCTCCTGGCTGCGGCCTGGCTGCTCCGAGCGATGCAGGGGATCGGCCCGCTCCACCTGCCCAAGCCGCATGCGGCACGGGGGCTGGCCATGCTGATCCTCTTCTTCAGCCTCTTTGATACGGTCACGGCGCCCGTTCACAACTATGTCTCCCGGCAGATGGAGGTCCGGGCCGATGCCTTCGCCCTGCGGGTGACCCAGAACCCCAGGGCGATGATGAGCAGCTTTCAGAAGCTGGCCGGCTCCAATCCCAGCGATGTCTCCCCCCCGCCGTTAGTCGAGTTCCTGAGCCACTCGCATCCCTCGATCCTGCGCCGGATTCAGCGAGTCATGGATGGTGTGCGCTAGCCCGGCGAGAATCGAGTAGGCCCCCGCTTCAACGAGCGGGGGCCTGCCGGTCCGATGGCGCTATACCTGGAAGCGGGTGGCCTGTTCGTGTAGCCGGGCAGCGATCTCCGCCAGTCGGGTGGCGCTCTCGTTGACCGACTGAGCCGATGCATTCAGTTGCTCACTGGCCGCTGAGGTCTCCTGGACAGCCCCGGCGTTGCTGGTCGAGATCTCGTTCACCCGCTGCACTCCGGAGAGGGTGGTCTGCGCACCGGCGGACATCTCCTCGGTGGCTGCCGTATTCTCCTCGGTGACCGATGCGACCGATTCGAAGGTCGAGGCGACCTGTCCGGCGCTCTCCTTGACGTGTCCCGCCGCTTCAGCGATCCGCTGGACCCCATCCACCGCCGTACTGACCACCTGTTCGATCTGTCTCAACGCCACCCCGGCCTCCCGGGAGAGGGTTGAGCCCTGCTCCACCTGCTGGGTCGTCGCAGTCATGGTAGCAGAGACCGAAGCGGTCCCCTCCTGGATCCGGTGCACGAGGTCACCGATCTCTCGAGCGGACTGTGCCGAGCGGTCTGCAAGGCGCCGGACCTCCTCCGCAACGACGGCGAAGCCACGGCCGTGCTCACCGGCCCGGGCCGCCTCAATGGCCGCGTTGAGCGCCAACAGGTTCGTCTGTTCAGCAATCGCGGAGATCGCCGCGGTTATCTCCCCGATCTGGGCCGAGATCTGCTCGAGGCGAGCGACGCGCTCCGCGGATTCGGAGACTGAGCCGGCTATGCGTGTCATCCCCTCGTTTGCCCGTTCCACCACGACACCGCCCGACCGTGCGGTGGTGTGAGCCAACCGGGCGGATTCGGCGATCTGTACCGCCTCTGCGGCCACTGCCTCGATCTGCGCGATCATCTCACTCAGCAGGCGTCCCGTCACCTGTGCTTCGCGTGCGCTCTGCTCCGCGCCCGAGGCAATCTGCCCGATCGCCTGCTGGAGTTCGACCGTCGCCTCACGAACCACGGAGGCCTGCCGGGCCTGCTCAGCGGCCCCGCCCGCGACGTTGGACATGTTGCGGGCCACCTCGCCCGAGGCGTCACTCAGCTCGCTGGCTTCCGACTGAAGCGTCGCAGCCGTCTCTGAGACCTGGGCTGCCAGCCCGGTCATCTGGGTGATCATCTCCTGCATCTCTCCGAGGAAGCGGTTGACCGAGTCCCCCAGCAGGCCAATCTCGTCCTGCGACTTGAAGCGCAGCCGGATCGTCAGATCGTGGGTCTCTGTCAGGGTGCGCATCCTCTCCGCCAGGATCTGAATCGGTCGGATCACCAGCCTGGTCATGAAGAGGACGATCCCTCCGACCAGTGCCAGGCTGATCGCGATGAGCGTGCCGCCCGCCCCCCAGAGAGCGATGATCCGCTGCTCGCGGGACTCCGTCTCCACTCGGTTGGCCTCGGCGTCCATCAGCTCGAGCGCCCTTTCCAGGAGAGCGTTCGCCTCCCGGTCGATCCCCTGCGTCTGCAGGTCGCCATACGCGGTGTTGAAGTCGTTGCGGGTGAAGGCAAGGTAGCCTGATCGGTAGGACTCCTGCATGCGATCATACTCGTCCCGGAACTGCTCCAGCGTGTGAACCACATCGGGATCGGTGGAGTTGGTCAGGAGGGAGTCAAGGTGCTGGCGAATATCAACGTCAATCTCCTGGAAGGCAGCCCAGTGCTTCTCCAGGCTTGCCGGATCACCGCCCCGCATCAGCAGGTTCTTCCACTCCTGGGACTGCTCCCGCACACGGCTCTCCATCCCCATGATCTCAACCTCTCGGTGAAGAGCCGGGATCACATCGGCCTCGTACGTCAGCGAGGCCTGGTTGACACGCCAGAGGCTGGCGCCCGCGGTAGCCATAAGGAGGATGATACCCGCAATGACGATACCGAGAATCGTGCGCTGAATGGAGCTGCGTTGGCTGCCAGTTGTCATCTGATCGACTCCTTGGCGGGATATAGGTAGCATTATACCGCTAGATCCACTTTTTTGCATGAACCAGACACTGGAACTGGAGGTGAATAAAAAAGGGCACTGCACTAGTACGGAGTGCAGTGCCCTTTCAGCCGAATTACCTAGGCAAACCGGCGGAAGACCAGTGAGACGTTGGTGCCGCCGAAGCCGAAGTTGTTGCTCATGGCGACTTCCAATCCCTTCGTTTCCCGGGCCTGGTTGGGGACGTAGTCCAGATCGCAGGCGGGGTCAGGCTGATGCAGGTTGATCGTCGGTGGGAGGGCCTGATGCCGCAGGGCCAGGATCGTCAGGATTGCCTCGATCGCCCCGGCGGCGCCCAGCAGGTGCCCGTGCATCGACTTGGTGGAGGAGACAGCCAGTCTGTACGCGTGGTCACCGAAGATCTGCTTGATCGCCAGCGTCTCCATGGCGTCGCCCAGATCGGTCGATGTGGCATGGGCATTGATATAACCGAGGCTCTGCGGGTCGACCTTTGCCGAGCGAAGGGCCATCTTCATGGCCAGGGCGGCTCCCCGCCCCTCCGGATGCGGCGCCGTAACGTGGTAGGCGTCACCGGACATGCCGGTCCCAATCACCTCGGCGTAGATGGTAGCACCTCGCCGGCGGGCGTGCTCCAACTCCTCCAGGATCAGAATGCCGGCACCCTCGCCCATGACGAAGCCATCGCGATCGGCGGAGAAGGGACGAGAGGCGCCCTGCGGATCATCGCTCCGGGTGGAGAGCGCCTTGGCGGAGGCGAAGCCGGCAAAGGCGAGTTCGGTCATGACCGACTCGGCGCCACCGGTGATCATGACGTCAGCCTCGTCGCGCTTGATGATATGATAGGCATCGGCAATGGCGTGGCCGGCCGAGGAGCAGGCGGAGACCGTGCCGTAGTTCGGGCCAAGGACCCCGTACTTCATGGAGATCAGCCCGGGGGCCATGTTGATAATGCAGCGCGGGATGAAGAAGGGCGAGATCCGGCGCGGCCCCTTTTCGAGGAGCACCCGCTCGTTATCCTCAATCCCTTCCAGACCGCCCATACCGCTGCCCACTACCACCCCGGTCCGCTCGGCCAGGTCCCCCTCAAAGGTAAGGCCGGCGCTCTCAACCGCTTCGGCGGCGGCACCGACGGCATAGTGGAGGAAGGGATCGTAACGCCGCACCTCCTTGGCGTCCATGACGGTGGCCGGGTCGAAACCCCGGACCTCCCCGCCGAAGGTGGTAGCCAGACGAGAGGCATCAAACCGGGTGATGGGGCCAATGCCGGAACGGCCTGCCAGGGCAGTCTCCCAGTTGGCCTGTACACCAACCCCAAGGGGGGAGAGAAGGCCCATACCGGTGACGACAACACGACGATCCAACGCGGTCACTCCTTCGCAAATAGGTAAGCGTGTAGCATGGCGATCAGGCTCTGGCGCATCTGACGGAGATCCATATCGGGGGCGCCGGTTACCCAGTAGACGGCTACGCCGTCGCCGGTGGAGAGGAGGAGGGTGGCAAGTGCCCGGGGATCGGCATCAGGGCGGAAGAGCCCTTGGTCGATACCCTCCCGAATCACCCCGGCCAGGAACTCGACCAGGCCGCGGAACCGGTCGTGGAGACCGTGGCGGACATCGCCGTGCTGCACCGCTTCGGCCAGGGTGACCAGCAGGAGCCGGCCGGTGCCCGGATGACGGATACGCAGGGCGGTGGTGAAGAGTTCAACGCTGCGGACCAGTTGCTCCCAGGGGCCACCGGCCCGCCCCGTCAGGCGGGCAAAGAGTTCAGGCGCCCTGCCCAGCCGTTCTTGGACCAGGGCCAGCATGATCTCACCCTTGGTCGGGAAGTAGCGGTAGAGGGCCCCCACGCTCAATCCGGCCGTCTGGGCGATGTCGTTGATCGTAGCGACCTGGTATCCCTTCCCGATAAAGACCTCCATGGCGGCGTTCAGGATCGCCTGACGGCGGTTCTCCTTGTGGGCCGCGCTAACTCGTGGCATAAGCTCACCGCCCCTTCATAAAAAAGCGAGCGCTCGTTCACTTTATACCATGAATCGGAATGAAAGGCAAGACAAACAGGCTCCGGCGCCCGTGAGGGCAACCGGAGCCTGTTTGTGGTTCCCGCTACAGGCCGGACTTCTGAGAGGCCCGCTGCATGGCCTGGGCGTTCTTCTTGGCGCCGTGCTGAGCGCCGCTTACACCAGTGATGTTATTCCCCTGGAGCTGAGCGCCGGTTGCACCAAGCTCGGCACCAAACTCGTAGCCCACCTGCCCCGTCTTTCCAGCCGCACGCTGCATGGCCTGAGCATTCTTCTGAGCGCCGTGCTGGGCACCGCTCACGCCAGTGATGTTGTTGCCGGAAAGCTGAGCTCTGTTCGCCATGATGAAACTCCTCCTTGAAGGTTAGTTGGGAGTCTCAACGGGACCACTCCTAGTATGAGCAGCCGGCGCAGATTCATACGCAAACCCGCAGCGTGGGAGATTTCTCCTCGGTTCTGACGCATACAGTTGACACGGTATTGTCAAAGGTAAATGAATGATCCATAATGGAGAACGTGCACTGTTTCTTCGCATGCCGATCTTTTCTGATAAGAGCCTCCAACTGCCCATCGCAAACCTATCGAGAGATAGGGACGCAAAGCCACGGGCCTTCGATCGGAGTACCGGTCAAGGCAGCCGGGTTGCCAGATGAAGGATATTATTTCCAACATCGTGGTGGACCTGGCTTGCCGGGTCCGCCGTTATTGTTGGGCCTGGGCATGCGACACTTGACGGGAGGATGAGCCTCATGCGTAAGCGCGTTCGTCTCACGTTGGGCGCCAAATTGGGTCTGGGATTTGGCACCTTGCTCCTGGTCATGGCTGGAGTTGCCGCGCTGGTCTACGTACAGTTCGACTCAATGGAGGACTCATACGCAGAGGCCATGGCGAGGGAGGCTCTGTCCATAAGCTACGCCAGCGATATCGCGCTCTTTGGGCAGGAGCGGATCAACGCCATTCGCGATTTCGTGATCACGGGTGAGTCCCGGGCGCTGAACGATGTCGAGGTGGCGGTCAAGGCGTTCAACGATTCCCTGGTGGCCATGGAGCCCTATGTGGAGGGCGATGTAACCGCCACGCAGATCCTGGAGGACCTCAAGGGCATCTCCGTGGAGCTGGAGAAGGTGGAGAAGGATGCGCAGTTCGCCCGTCAGACCGGTGCCCTTGATCTGGCCCGGACGCATCTGCGAAACGGGGCGACCATTGTCGATGATCTGAACAAGAAGGCGGAGACGCTCTACCAGCTTCAGATCGCGATCGCGGATCAGGAGGCCGACGCCATTGCCGCCTCGACCGAGCGGGTGAACCAACTGATGCTCGGGATCAACGGGGCGGCGATTCTGGGCGGGATCTTCTTCGCCTTTATCCTCACCCGCCGCCTGATTCGGCCGGTGCTTCTGGTGGCACGGGCCGCCGAGCGGCTCGCTGCCGGCGATCTGTCGGTGACCGAGATTCCGGTCACCTCAAGCGACGAACTGGGCGACATGGCCCGCTCGGTGACGACGGCCCTGCGCAACCTCCGGCAGGCGATCGGGGCGGCCATGCAGGCCTCGGACCAGGTGGCCTCGGCCGCTGCGCAACTGAACGGGGTGGCCGCGGAGACCATGCGGGCGTCGGAGGAGTTGACCTCATCGGTCACGCAGATCGCGGCGACAAGCGAGACCTCGACGAGGAGTGCCGGGGCGGCCCGGAAGGCGATGGAGGAGCTCGAGCAGGCGGTGGCCCAGATCGCCGGCGGTGCCCAGGAGCAGGCCCGGGGTGTGCAGGAGACGGCCGATGGGGCCCACTCGGTCATGCGGGAGATGGAGGATGTGGCCGGGCGGGCTCAGGCGATGACCGAGGCATCCCAGCGGACCGCCGCAGCGGCGGGGCAGGGCTCCAAGGTGGTGACCGAGGCGGTCCTGGCCATGCGTGAGCTGCAGCAGGTCGTTCAATCGACCGCCGACCAGGTGCGGGCGCTCGGCCAGGCATCGGAGAAGATTGGGGAGATCACCAAGGCGATCACGGAGATCGCGGATCAGACGAACATGCTGGCCCTGAACGCTGCCATTGAGGCGGCTCGGGCAGGCGAGGCTGGTCGCGGCTTCGCCGTCGTGGCCGACGAGGTCCGCAAGCTTGCGGAGCGTTCCGCCCGCTCGGCGCTGGAGATCGGGCAGATCATTACCGACATTCAGCAGGGCACCGTTCGGGCCGTCTCCTCCATGGACACGGGCAGCCAGAAGGCCGGCCAGACGGTCACCCTGGCCGAGACGGCGGGGCAGTCCCTGGGCCAGATCCGGGAGGCGGTTGCCGAGACCGACCAGGAGATCCAGGCGATCTCCCGGGCTGTCGAGTCGGTCACCGCTTCGACCCGGAGAATGGTCGAAGCCATGAACAACGTGGCGGCGGTCACCGAGGAGAACACTGCATCGACCGAAGAGATGGCGGCGGGAGCCGACCAGGTGGTTTCGCTCTTCGGGGAGATGACCGAGGCTGCAAGCCAGGCGGCTGCCGAGACCGCCGATGCCACGGCCAGTGTGGAGCAGATGACCGCATCGACCGAAGAGATCGCGGCGTCGGCCACCGTCCTCTCGGAGACCGCGACGGAGCTGCGCACCATGATGCAGCGGTTCCGTATCTAGCGCACAAGATTTTCCGCCGACCGGGCAAGCTAGCAGTACTACCGTACTGAAGGGGTGCCCATCGTGCGTGACCTGTTCCGGAGTGGACTGCGACTGGGTGAATCGTTGGCCCGCCTTCCGTGGAAGGCGACCCGCCGCCTGGTCCGAGGTAAGAGTGAGACCCTGGAGCGGGCAGCGGACCTGGGCGAAAGGCTGGGGACGCTGCCCTTTCGCGCCGTATCCGGGCTGGTGGATGGGCCTGAGTCGACAGCACGGAAGGGTTCGGATGGCGGTCTCCGAACGGGTCGGCCCCCCGGTCAAACGCCGCAGCCCAAGCCCGACCCGGGCTCCCAGCCGAATGCAAAGGCGCGCATCGTCGTCCTCGGTGCGGGATACGGCGGGCTGACCGCCTTCCTCGAAATGCAGGACCACCTGAGCGGCCAGTATGATCTGGTCCTGGTCAACGGCGATAAGCACCACTGGTTCACCACGGAGCTGCACACCTATGTGGCCGGTACCACGGAGGATGCGGTCCGCATTCCCCTGAAGCGGATTGTTCGCCGGCCGGGGCGGCTGATCGTCGACAAGGTGGTGGCGATTCACCCGCAGGAGCGGCAGGTGGAGTTGCGGGAGGGCGGGCGCCTCTCCTATGACCTGCTGGTCTTCGCCCTCGGGAGCGATCCGGAGTACTACGGGTTGCCAGGGGTGCAGGAGCACTCCTTGATCGTGGGTACCTGGCAGGGGGCGACGAAGCTGCGCCAGCGAGTGGAAGCCCTCGTCGCCGCAGGGACGGGCGCCGACGGGGCCCCGCGGATCGTCGTCGCGGGCGGCGGCCTGACGGGGGTGGAGGTGGCCGGCGAGCTTGCAGACGAGCACCCCGGGCGGTTGAAGCTCACGGTGCTGGAGGCTGGGCCTGAGATCATGGCCGGGTTCGATCCGGAGCTGGTTCAGGTCTCGCGCACCGTCCTGGAGGCCAAGGGAATCCGGATCATGACCGGCAACCCGATCACCCGGGTGGATGATACGGTGATCTACCTGAAGACCGGGGAGACGGTGGAGTACGACCTCCTGATCTGGTCGGGAGGTGTGCGGGGAAGCGGGGTTCTCTCCGGTTCCGGGCTGGAGGTCACGTCCAAGGGGCGCGGCAGGGTCGATCGCTTTCTACGCTCAGTCAGCGACGACCGGATCTACCTGGTGGGCGACTCGGCCGCGTTCATGGACATGGAGACAGGGCGGGAGGTGCCGCCCACTGCCCAGGCAGCGGTGCAGATGGGCCACATGGCCGGGCAGAATATCCTCAGGCGTCTGCGGGGGCGGGCAGAGCAGCCCTTCACCTTCCGGCGGAAGGGGTCCTTCGCCTCCCTGGGCAAGACTCAGGGGGTAGGGCAGATCGGCTCGGAGCTCTTCGCAGGTCTCCCCGCCATGATGGTGAAGCATCTGATCGAGGGGCACCACGCCTGGGAGATGGGCAGCGGGGTGATGCCCCTGGTCCGGCGGCTGCTCACGACCCCGAGCAACTACCTGGCTGGGCGCCGGGAGTACCGGCCGGCGCCTGGGGCGGGGAGGACGGTCAATCCGCCCATGAGGTAGAGCAGAGGCCCCCATCCCGAGAGGTCAGGGGTGGGGGCCTCTTCCGGTCTTCGATGGGCTTCGGTCGGTCTTCGACCACTCTTCGACGGGCGTCGTTCAGTCTACGACCAGTCTTCGTTCGGTCTTCGACGGGCTTCGTCCAGTCTTCGATGGGCGTCGTTCGGTCTTCGATAGGCGTCGTCCAGTCTTCGATAGGCGTCGCCCAGTCTTCGATGGGCGTCGTCCAGTCTTCGACCAGTCTTCGACCAGTCTTCGACCAGTCTTCGTTCGGTCTTCGACGGACTTCGTCCAGTCTTCGACCAGTCTTCGTTCGGTCTTCGACGGGCCTCGGTCGGTCTTCGACGGGCGTCGTCCGATCTTCGTCCGGCCTTCGTCCGGTCTTCGCCGGAGTTACCGAACCCGGATCACGTGCGAGAGATGACGCGCGGTACCATTCAGGACACGGAGACGAACCCGGTACCACCCTGGTGAGAGCCGCTCGGGCAGGCGGAAGCGCCCGGGTGCCGCTGCGGAATAGGCTTCCTGCGTGAGCACCATGTTCTTACTGAAGACCAATGCGGACGGCCCGCGGGAGAAGAGTGTGAATCGAGGGCTCCACTCGTCCCCGTCCCAGCATTCCAGGTAGGCGTCTACCCCGCGGATCAAGTCGGCTGGGCCGTCCTCGACCCACAGCTCGAACCCCTGACCAGGGCGGACCGGCACGGGCTCCAGCCGCAGATGGTACGGCTGTTCCTTCCCGCCCTCCGGGGGCATGCTGCCCAGCATACAGCCCTCCAGTGGCCTCCGGGCGTCCAGCGCATCCGGCGGGAGGTCCAGGATCACGGCCTCACCGGGAATGCCCGCCTCCCGCATCGCCCGCTCCATTCGCTCCTTCGCATCGGTGGTGAGGAGATGGAACCGGATCCGGGCCGCACGCCCATCCACCCCGGAGGAACTGTACCCGTCGTAGCTTCCCAGGTAGGTATGCCAGCGGTGGAGGTCGGCAAACTCCCAGGTGATCACCCGGACCGTTACCGGCATCGTCAGCGCCTCGCTGACTACCCGCACGGCCACCTCCTCCGGTGAGCCAGGTCGCAGCGAGACGATCACGCCATCGTTCTCCCTGTGCAGGCCCATGAAGCCCGGAATCTGCTCAGCGAGGGCAAGGAAGTCGCTCGGGGGAACTGCCAGAAACGGGTAGGTGGTCGCCTCCACGCTGGGCGCCGGTCGCACCTGGGCCATCAGCAGGATCAGCAGAACAAGCAGCACGGGGACCAGCCGCCGGACCCTGCGCAATGAGAACGCCCCCCTTCTGCCGATTAGACGGAAGGGGGGCGCAATTCGTTCTTAGAGAGATAGCCCCTTGACCATCATCGTTGCGTAACAGCCCTTCGGCAGGGTGAAGCGCACCTCCAGCTTGGAGTGCCCCGGGTAGCGCTCGTCGGGCTGCAGCCCTTCCGACCAGAAGGACTGCGGGATGATCCAGGCCTCCCGGGGCGATGCCTTCATGCCCAGGCCGGGCAGGATCTCCTGCTCCAGAGCTGCGGGCCGGAGCCGGCGCTCCCGCAGGATCTCCTCCAGCACCAGGCCGGCCTCCGGGTCGGGGAAGCGCATGCCGCGTCCGGGCAGGGGGATCTTCATCTCCTGGAGCCGGGTGCTGGGCTTCCCGAAGATATAAGGGCCAGCCTCACCGGGGACGGATGGACCGGAGACGATCAGCCGCCGGAGGGTCTCGTTCCAGAGGTGAGATTGATAGGCGGAGACCCACATCTCCAGCTCTTCGCGCCGGGCGGTGACCAGGGCCTCCTTGAACGAGCCGGGCTTCTGGAGCAGCAGGTCAAAGCAACGGATCTCAAAGCTGGTCTTCGCGACTTCCCGGCAGGCCGCCCAGTCGCCCCAGCGCTCCCGGAGCAGCCCCTTCCGCTCCTTCGCCTCCCGCTTCTCCGTCGGGTAGGAGTAGGTGAGGGCGATCGCCAGCGCCTCCTCCCACTTGCCCTGGAGCATCTTCTCCACGCTGAAGCCCCGCTCCGGGTCGTAGCTGCCGAAGCGCTGATCATCGAAGTAGTTGGGGAAGCCCTCTGCTTTCACCCGCTCGATGCCGGTCATCAGCCGCGTGGCCTCATCTGCCGTGATCTCCCGCAGCACCAGCTCGAACCGATTGGCGATGATCCGGGCCGAGGACATGGGGTCGGGGCTGAAGCCCAACATCTTGAGAGAGTAAGCGGGGGTGGTGAGGGAGAGGTCTTTGGGCCACTGAACCGTCACGTACTGGTAGGTATGGCCGTACCGGTCCTTCTTCCCGCCGTAGGCGAACTTGTTCAGGGGGACCTTCTTCTCCCGGGCGATGGCCGAGAGCGCATCGGCCGTGTTCCAGCCGGTCTTCTCCAGCATGTAGACCCGGTAGGGGGCCGGCTGCTTCCGGATCCGCAGGTCGGTCGCCTCCCGGACAATGAAATCCTCGGGGGTGCTTTTTAATCGCATGGTTGACATCCTTCCGTATACAACAGGATTTTGCCCGGTGAGCGGGGAAGAGATACTTACTTCGCAGAGTGAAGTATTTCCGATCAGGGGAGTGTTCAAGCGTGCTGGTGATCCAGAATGGCCGAATTCATACCATCACCCAGGGCATTATTGAGCGGGGATCGATTCTGATCCAGGACGGCAGGATCGCCGCGATCGGTACCGACCTACCGATTCCGGCGGGGGCGAAGGTGATCAACGCCGAGGGGCGCTTCGTCATGCCCGGCATCATTGAACCGCATTCGCATCTGGGTGTCAGTGAGCTTCACATTGGCTTTGAGGGGAACGACACCAACGAGACGGTTGACCCTTGCACCCCACATGTGCGGGCGATCGACGCGATCAACCCGCAGGACCCCGCCTTCAAGGACGCCGTGGAGGCGGGCATCACCGCCGCCTGGATCACGCCGGGCTCGGCCAACGTGATCGGTGGCCAGGCCGGCACCTTCCGGACCTGGGGGCCGACCGTCGAGGCGATGGTCATGAAGGAGTTCTCGGCCCTGAAGGGCGCCCTCGGTGAGAACCCGAAGCGGGTCTACTCGGGCAAGGGGAAGGCGGCCACCCGCCTCGGCGTCGCCGGTGCGTTCCGGGAGCTCTTCTACAAGGCGAAGGCGTACGTGCGCAAGCAGGAGCTGGCCCAGCAGAACGGCACCGAGCCGCCCGAGTATGATCCCCGGCTGGAGCCGGTCGCCGCCGTCCTCCGCCGGGAGGTGCCGCTCCGCATGCACGCCCACCGGCAGGATGATATCATGACCGCCGTTCGCTTCGCCCGGGAGTTCGACTATGACCTCATCATTGAACACTGCTCCGAGGGCTACATGATCGCCGATGAGCTGGCGAAGGAACCGCACGTCAAGGCCGTGGTGATCGGCCCGACCCTGTCGGCCCGTGGTAAGGTGGAGACGGCCAACAAGATCTGGGGTTCTGCCGGGATTATGCAGCGGGCCGGCCTGCTCACCTGCATTATGACCGATCATCCGGTGACGCCGACCGAGTACCTGCCGCTCTGCGCCGCTCTCTGCAACAAGGCCGGCATGGATGAGCTGGAGGCGCTGAAGGCGATCACGATCAACGCAGCCCAGGTCTGCGGTGTGGCCGATCGGGTCGGCAGCCTGGAGGTCGGCAAGGAGGCGGATATCGCCATCTTCACCGGCCATCCGTTCGATACGTGGAAGACCGAGACCGTGGCGACGATCATCGCCGGCCAGGTCGCCTATCAGAACCCGAAGTTCGCATAATCGCTCCGAACGAGTCGGAGCCACCGTCAGCACGGTGGCTCCTTTCCATTTCGCTGGATGAAGCTTCAGACCTTCTCCCGGACCAGCCAGTAGTCGCCTGGCTCCGGCACATATCCCATCCGCCGGTTGATGGCGAGCATCGGCCCGTTCTCGGAGTCGTTCTGGGTCTTCACCCGGCTGATGCCGGCTGCCAGGGCCGACCGAATGGCCAGCAGCTTCAGGGCGGTGGCGAGCCCCTGCCCCCGGTGGGAGCGGAGCACGCCGGTGAGGTAGTGGCTCCCTTCGTCGGGGTGGAAGGCCAGAATTGAGAGTCCGACCCAGGCATCGCCATCCAGGGCGAGGTGTACGCCCTCGGGCCGGAACCAGGGCGCCCCCAGCAGGAGCCGCTCCCAGACGGGGAAGGGCGGGAAGTCGTGCTCATTGCCGGGGAAGTCAAGGCTGACCGCCTGCTCCAGGTCGTAAAGCATCTGCCGGGTCGCCGGCGAGTCGCCGAGGTCGGCGTAGGTGGTGAAGCGGAGCCCCCGGGCCTGAGCGCTCGCAAGCGCTGGGGTGAAGGGGTTTTCGTCGAAGGTGGCAAGGTCGAGGGTGGAGGTGAAGTTCTGTCGCGTCACCGCGAACCCGCGCTTGGCGGCGAAGCGGACAGCAGCCTGGTCATCCTCCCGGCAAAAGGCCTCCAGGGATGTGGCGCCGGCCTCACGGGCGAAGCGCATGGCCACATCGAACAGAAGAGAACCGGTCCCCATCCCCTGATGAGCCCGATCGACCGCCACCCGGATGCTGAAGCGACCATCGGGCATGAACGGGAGATGGGTGGTGTTCGCGTAGCCGGCCACGGTTCCGTCGGGCTGCAAGGCAACGGTGCGCTGGCGAACGACCCCCGGCATCGGTTGGGCCTCGCGGCGCTGCATCTCCTCGGGCAGGATTGGCTCGGGACTGGATTGGCTGAGGATGGCGGCGACTTGATAGACGTCGGTCTCGGGCTGGTAGGGTCGAAGCTGCATGATGACATCCTCCTGACAAGCTGCGTTCAGAAGGATGACGCTCGAGGGCGGCTCTTTCATACAGGCGGGCATGCTAAGGGCGTAGACCCCGAGACGGTGGGAGGGAGCGCCATGGCAGAGTCCATCTGCCGCTCCTGCGATGGAGCGGGTGTGAGCCTGACGAGTCACCGGTGTCCCCAGTGCGATGGGCATCCGCCACAGTTTGGCTCCTGTGCCAACTGCGACAGCGAGGGCTGGCTGTCGGTTGAAGCCTCGTGTGGGCGGTGCGGCGGTACGGGCCGCCTGCCGGCCAGATAGGTCTACAAGCAGAGAGCGGTCCGGCCTTCCAAAGGCTCGGACCGCTTCGCATCTACAGACGGGTGAGCACCCACCTTATCCGTCCTCGCGCACGATCCAGTACTCGCCCGGCTCGGGTATGTAGCCGAACTTGCGATTGATCGCCAGCATGGGGGCGTTGGTCGAGTCGTTGTTGGTCCGCATGCTGGTCGCACCGAGACGGCCGGCGGCACGGATCGCCAGGACCTTCAGAGCCGTCGCCACCTGCTGACCCCGGTACTCACGGAGGACGCCGGTGCCGTTGTGGTAGGCGACGCTCCCGTGCAGCCCGATCGCGGCCAGGCCGATCCAGCGGTCGCCATCCGCCGCGATGATCTGCCCCTCGGGCCGGAACCAACTGGCCGTGAAGATGACCTTCTCCCACTCGTCGAAGGGCATGAAGGGGGGCTCGAAGCCGGGCATGTCGGCATCGATCGCCGCTTCCAGCTCGTAGAGCTTGCGTCGGTTCGCAGCGGTATCGGGCACGGCGGCGTAAGCGAGGAAGCGGAGGCCCCGGGCTTCGGCCGCATCGACCGCTGGAGCGAAGGGGGCCTCGTCGAAGGCGGCCAGGGGGAGGGTGGAGGCGAAGGCGTGCCGGTCCAGCCGGAAACCCCGCCGCTGCGCCCACGCGAACGCCTCGGGGTGATCCTCGCGGCACCAGGCGATCAGCTTCTTGCCCCCGGCCTCCTTCACGAGCCGCATCGATTCCTCGAAGAGGGCCGAGCCGATCCCCCGCGAACGAGCGGCGGGGTCGACGATCACCCGGACGGTGAAATGGCCGGCTGGGCGGTGGGGAACGTGAACCGCTCCACCATAGCCCAGCACCTCGCCCTGCTGATCGGTGAAGACGACCCGCAGTCGAATCATCCCTTCGGGGTCCTGCTGCTCCC
Source organism: Symbiobacteriaceae bacterium (assembly GCA_041690255.1). Classification (GTDB taxonomy): domain Bacteria; phylum Bacillota; class Sulfobacillia; order Symbiobacteriales; family Symbiobacteriaceae; genus JAWLHU01. Next base: position 111,632 of record JAWLHU010000018.1, on the reverse strand, counting down.
GCTTGAGCAGCTCCTCTACGGTGACGGGCAGCGGGTTGATCTGGTTCATGATCGCGACCATGGCCGCCATATCCTGCTGCGGAACGAAGGGACGAATCGGCATGGGGTCTATCCTCCTTGCTGCGTCAGTACACGCGCCATATCGGGGAGGGAGTTGTAGGTCAGATCCGGGCTCTCGGTGGAGTTGCGGGGGTAGCGGAGCTTGTGGTTGGTCTGCCTCAGCCAGATCGTGGTCATGCCGGCCAGTTTGGCCGGGGCCAGTCCGAGATCGACCCGGTCGGAGGCGAAGGCGGCATGATTGGCGGGGCAGCCCGCCTTGCGGAGCGCCCAGACAAAGAGGGCCGGGTCGACCTTGCCGGCGGGGTCGAGGGCGTGGGAGAGCTGCTGCTCATCGCTCAGGGCGACCAGATGGAAGTGCAGGTGGAACCTCTCCAGCCGTGCCCGGCTTCCGGGGGTCCGGTAGGGACCGATCACGCCCAACTGGAAGCGGGGCTGGAGGGCACCCAGCGCCAACTGCAGCCCGGTCACCAGGGTGTCCTGGTTGCGGAGGTTGCGGAGGACCTCATCGAGGATCGCCCGGGCCGAGTTCCCGTCGGGGGCCAGGAGTCGGATCGCCCCGGCGAGGGGGTGGACCGGTCGGGTGGCGGCAATCGCCTGCATCCAGGCGCGCTCCACCTGGTCCTGATCGACCGGACGTCCGCGCTTTGCAAGGGCGGCTGCCACCAGGCGCCGCGCCTCCCGGTCGGTCCCGGTCTCGTTCAGCAGCACCGATGGGTCGAAGAAGAGCCATTGGATCTGGGGTAGGCGCTCCAAGGGCGAGCCTCCTTTCTTGGGTCTATGGAGCATCCGGCACGCTCGTAGAAGATAGGCTTCCACAGACCGGCGGGAGATGCCTGCTTTTGTGTCAGGTTGGCCAGGCGAACGAGAAGGGAGAGGCGAACCGCGTCGCCTCTCCCGTACTATGTGTTCGTCTACTTATGGGTCGCCTCGGAGCTGTGGCCCGGGAAGGCAGCCGAACCGGGATCAACATAGGCCTTTGCGTTGTTGATCGCCGTCGCCACCTCACCGAAGCCGGTGGCGATCAGGCGGATCTTGCCCGGATACCACGAGACGTCGCCAGCAGCATAGATGCCGGGAATATTGGTCTCGCCCTTGGAGTTCACAGCAATCTGCTTCTTGTTCTCAATAGTGAGGCCCCATTCCAGCATCCGGCCCAGGGAGGCCTTGAAGCCGGTACCGAGGATCACGTAGTCGACATCCAGCACGGTCTCCTCGCCGCTCCGGTTGTCGAAAATGACCGCCTGGGTCACCCGATCGCCGTCGCCCCGGACCTCGCGCAGTTCGTAGAAGAGCCTGACGTTCACTTTGGATTCGGCCAGGTTCTTCAGGGACTCTTCGTGCGCCCGGAAGCCCTCACGCCGGTGGATCAGGGTGACCTGGGTGGCGATTGGCTCGGTCATGAGCGCATAGTCCACCGCGGAGTCGCCGCCGCCGACCACCAGGACCCGCTTGTTCGCATACTGCGGCAGGTTGACGACGCTGTAGAAGACGCCCTTCTGCTCATACGCCCGTGCGGTCTCGTTCGGGATCCGGTTTGGCTCGAAGGCGCCGATGCCCGCCGTGATTAGCACGGCCTTGGTGTAGTGCTTCTCGCCGGTGTGGGTGATCAACTCGAAGGAGCCGTCCTCCAGCTTCTCCACCGACTCAACCCGCTGGTTGAAGACGTAGGTTGCGTTCGGATTGGCCCGATCGGCCTGCTCCTTGCACTGCTCCACAAGCTTCTTCGCCCCGATACGGGGGAAGCCAGCCACGTCAAAGATATCCTTCTCTGGGTAGAGAGCGGTCAACTGTCCGCCGACCTCCGGCAGGGCCTCGAGGACCTTGGTTCGCATGCCGCGCATTCCAGCGTAGAAGACGCCAAAGAGTCCAGTGGGGCCTGCGCCGATCAATGTGATGTCGAAAAGGTCTCTTTCGGTGGCCATCGGTGAGTATAACCTCCTATGTGCCATGAGCCCAATTCCTGGTCTCCCACCAAGAGTTAGACCCATTTGGCCTAATTCCACTCCGAAGTATACCACGAAATGAGGTAGGCTGGGTGAACGAAAAGACTATAGCTCTTGATCTCGATCCTTTGGTCTATAGCAGGTGACCTTCTGTACTACTTAAAAAAGACGCCGTTATCGCTCTTTTCGATGAGGGGCCGGATCACGAATCTTTTTCGTTTGGCAGTAGAAGGTTTCCAGACGTGAAAGGCGAATTCCTTGGCGGAACCGTACAAGATCCGTTGGCGGATCCGTTCCAATAGTCCGTTCCAATGGTCCGATCGATTCTGGTCAACACAGAGACACACAGACGGAGGTATGGGACTGTATGATGCGCTTCAAGAAGCTCTCTGCTGCCATGTTGGCGACGCTCCTGGTTGTCCTCGCCGGATGCGGCGGCACCAAGCCCGCGGAGACCACGGCTCCCGAGCCGGCCAAGCAGGAGGATCAGAAGCCCGCTGCCCCGACGAATCCCTGGGGTATTGAGAAGCTGACCATCGGTTTCGTTCCGTCCCAGGATGCTGCCGGTATCTCGGACAAGGTGAAGCCCATGAGCGACTACCTGGCCAAGGAACTGGGCATCCCCGTTGAGACCTTCGTGGGCACCAACTTTGTCGGCGTTGTTGAGGCCATGGGCTCCAAGCAGGTGGACATCGGCTTCCTCAACCCGCTCTCCTACGTGCTCGCCAAGAACGACTACGGCGTCCGGCCGATCCTGAAGTCGGTCCGCCGTGGCTCCTTCCAGTACCGTGCCCAGCTGACCGTCCGAGCCGAGGACAACATTGAGGCCTGCGACACCAAGGCCGATCCGACCTGCAAGTCGACCTTCGATGCCCTGAAGGGCAAGAAGCTCGCCTTCGTCGATCCGGCTTCCACCTCGGGCTACCTCTTCCCGGCCTCCTTCATGAAGGCTGCGGGTATCAACACCGAGAAGGGGCAGCACTTCTCTGACGTGATCTTCGCCGGCGGTCATGACACCGCTGCGAAGAACGTCTACAACAAGGTCGTCGACGCCTCCTGGACCTTCGAGGATGTCCGCGACAACCTCGCCAAGGAGTTCCCCGACGTCAAGGAGAAGCTGTCGGTCGTCGCTTACACCGACTGGATCCCGAACGATACCGTCTCGGTCCGCAAGGATATCCCCAACGACCTGGCTGTCAAGATCCAGGTGGCCTTCATGAACTATGCCGCCACCGCGGACGGCAAGGTCGTTCTGAAGGATCTCTACACCATTGACAACTTCGCCCAGGCCAAGGACGCCGACTATAAGGTTGTCGAGGACATGGCGAAGAACATGGGCATCGACATCAAGGCCGAGCTGACCAAGCCCAAGAGCTAGAACGTGTCCGCTCGATAAGGTGCAGCCTGGCGCCCCGTGACCCTCGGGTCACGGGGCGTGCTATCGGCAACGAAACACGCGTCAAACTCTGCCGGGTGAGACGCTCTCACGCCCCGTCTTCCATGACGGGACTTGAAAAGAAGGAGGCTCACACAACGTGCTGGAGTTTCGACAGATCAGCAAGACATTCCCCGATGGCACGAAGGCCCTGAAGGACGTTAATCTGACGATTAACAAGGGCGAGTTCGTCGTGATCGTCGGCCTGTCCGGCGCCGGCAAATCGACCCTGATCCGCTGTGTCAACCGGTTGGTGGAGCCGACCAGTGGCACGATCTGGGCCAATGGGCGGGACGTGACGAAAATGGGCGACGCCGACCTGAGGCGCTGGCGGACCCAGGTCGGCATGATCTTCCAGAACTACAACCTGGTGAAGCGCTCCTCCGTATTGAGGAACGTCCTGGCGGGTCGGCTCGGACATACCGGCACCCTTCGCTCCCTGTTGGGCCTCTTCTCCGCGGAGGATGTCGCCCTGGCGAAGCGGTCGCTGGAGCGGGTCGGGATCTCCGAGAAGACCTACAACCGGGCGGATCAGCTCTCCGGTGGCCAGCAGCAGCGGGTCTCCATTGCCCGGGCGCTCTGCCAGGGGCCCTCGATCATGCTGGCCGACGAGCCGGTCGCCTCGCTCGATCCGCCCACCAGCCACGCGGTCATGCGTGACCTGAAGCGGATCAACCGGGAGGACGGGATCACCACCCTGGTCAACCTCCACTTCATTGACATGGCCCAGGAGTACGCCGACCGGATCATCGGCATGCGGGCTGGCGAGATCGTCTACGACGGCCCGGCCGACAAGGTCACCGAGCAGACCTTTGAGGAGATCTACGGCCGGAAGATCCGTCCCGACGATCTCCGGGGAGGGGTGGAGGAATGACGGACTCCTCCAAGCCCAAGTCGCCAAAGAAGCCGTCGTTCAAGGAGTCGGGTGGACTGAAGTCCATGCTTGGCCTCCTGGCACTGATCCTCGTCTACACCCTGGCCAGCGCCCACCTGGGCATCGAGCCGGCCAAGTTTGCCTCCGGCGAGACCTGGGTGCAGATGTCCGACCTGCTGATTCGCATGGGGCCGTACGAGCGGATCAACACCTGTAAGAACGCCAACATCGTCTGGGGCGAGCCAGACGCGGAGACCGAGGCCCCCTGGTCTGGCAGGACCGACATGGACAAGGTGCGGGCGGTCTGCGAGCAGGACAAGACGTTCTACTGGTATCGCTCCGACTACCTGAAGGAGCAGTTGGCCTACACCAAGGATGTCTGGGGACCGCTCATGCAGACGCTGCGCATGGCGATCATTGGTGCCTTCTTCGGGGCCCTCTTCGCCGTTCCGTTCAGCCTGTTGGCCGCCCGGAACCTGGTCCGCTACCAGTGGGTCTACTACGTGGTTCGGATCGTGCTCAACCTGATTCGCACGATTCCGGATCTGGTCCTGGCCGCGGTTCTCTCCGGCGCTCTGGGGCTGGGGGCTCTGCCTGGCGTGGTCGCCCTGGCGATCTTCTCCTTCGCCCTCATTGCCAAACTCCTCTCGGAGTCGATCGAGTCGATTGATCCCGGTCCCCTGGAGGCCATGCGGGCCTGTGGCGCCAACTGGCTCCAGATGGTGGCCTACGGCGTCGTACCGCAGGTGCTGCCGCAGTTCCTGGCTTACTGGATCTACGTGCTCGAGGTTGATGTCCGTGCCTCGACCGTCCTCGGCTTTGTCGGCGCCGGCGGCATTGGCATGACCCTCATGGCTGATCTCAACCTGACTCGCTTCCGCAACGTCGGATCGATCGTCATGATCATCCTGGTGCTGGTCGTGATCATGGAATACATCAGCACGAAGGTGAGGGAGCGACTGGTATGAAACAATCGTTGCAGAAATGGTTGGGGTCGCTCTGGATCATCCTGGCTGCGGCGATCCTCTACTGGTCGTTCGCCGGCCTGGAGACCCATGCCGTCAACTTCAGTGAGACGCTGCCTCGGGCCGGCCGGATCTTCTCGCTCATGGCCGGGGAGTTTGACACAGCGTATTTCCCGGATCTCGTCGACAAGATCATCGAGACCATTGAAATGGCGATCCTCGGCACCCTCCTCGCTTCACTCCTGGCCGTGCCCTTCGGATTCCTGGCAGCGCAGAACATGGTGAAGCGGTTTGCCGGGCTCGGCAAGTTCCTCCTCTCGGTCATTCGGACGTTCCCGGAGATCATCCTGGCGATCGTCTTCATTAAAGGTGTAGGCCCGGGACCGCTGGCCGGCATCTTTGCCATGGGCGTTCACTCGATCGGCATGCTGGGGAAGCTCTACAGCGAGGCCATCGAATCGATCGACCGGGGGCCGCAGGAGGCGCTCATGTCGACTGGTGCCAACCGGGTTCAGCAGATCTGGTTCGCCGTGATTCCCCAGGTGCTGCCGGAGTTCGCCTCCTATGCGCTCTACCGGTTCGAGATCAACTCCCGCGCAGCGGCGGTGCTGGGCATTGTCGGTGCGGGCGGTATCGGTGCCCCGCTGATCTTCGCCATTCAAAAGCCCTTCTGGGGCCGGGTCGGGATCATCCTGGTCGGTATCATCCTGGTCGTCAGCCTGATCGATGTGGGTTCAGGCTGGTTGCGCCGGAAGCTGGTCTAGCAGCGAAGAGGGCCGCCCCAATTTACGGGGCGGCCCATTTCCATGCCTTCGCGAGCGAGGATCCACGGCTAGTGGATCGGATCGCGGACCTCATCTTGGGCGAAGCGCTGTTCCCGGACGGCCAGCGTGCGCTGCGGCACCTGCAACTCCGCCGCCGGCGACTCCCAGGCCAGCGGCAGGCCGGTGACGGCGGCTACATCGGGCGAGAGGGCGCAGAGGTCCTCCCGGCTGACGTCGTGGACCGTATTCTTGCCCACGCACCGGACACCGACGACCAGCTCATCCGCCACGGCATTGAACCAGTTGGCCACATCGCGCGCCCCTTCCTCGATATCGAACTTGTCCCGGTGCTTTCCATCGTGCCAGACCAGCTGGGTCGGCGGTTCGAAGGGGGCGATCTTCTGCCACTGGGCGTGAACGGCCGCCATGATCGGCGCGGAGCCGACGGAGATCACATCGGCGCCCAGGGCGATCGCCTTCAGCATCTCGCCGGGGGTCATGAAGCCGCCGGAGACGTTCAGCGTCACGTCGCTGCCCTTCAGGACCCGGGCGGCCCGAACGACGGCGTAGAGGCTGGGTATGCCGAAGTCGTCCTGGAGGATCGGCTGGGCGGCGTGGCTGGCTGCCTGGGCGCCATCTACCGTCACGAAATCGACCCCTGCCTCCAGGGCCACCTCCAGGTCGGCCTCCAGGTTGTGGCCGGCGGCGAACTTGATCCCGACGGGGATCCCATCGGTCAAATGCCGGATTCGGTCGACCAGCTTCTTGAAGTCGGCCGGCGAGTCGACGCCGGGGAAGCGGCTGTGAATGATCGCATCCTGCCCCTTGGCCAGGCTGAGGGCGGTTCGCTCTTCATCGGTCAGCTTCCAGCCCGGGGTCCGCTGGGGCGACCCGGCCTGGGCCCCCTGCCCCGCCTGGATCTCGATCGCATCAGCCAGGGGGAGGTACTCGTCGGCGGGCCAGCCGCCTCGGGTGTACTGGAGGATGTAGTGCTTGGCATGCTCCCGCTCGCCCCGGTAAAAGCCGCCTTCGCCCGAATTGGTCGCCGTACCCGCCCGGGTGGCGCCCTTCGCCAGGGCGATCTTGGCCCGGTCAGAGAGGGAGAGACCGAAGGACATGCCGGTGATCATGACCGGCAAGCTGATCTGAAGCGGCTTGTCTGCCTTGGGGCCGATCACCGTCCCCATCTCGATCCGCTCATTCTCACCGGTGGGCAGCTTGGCCAACTGGGCGGGGATGAACATCAGGTCATCGAAATGGAGGAACTTTTTCGTGGTGTAGAGCGGACGGGAGATCGCCTTCCCGCGCTCGGCCCGCAGGAAGGTCTCCATAAGCACCCGTGGGTGCCGACCGAGCGAGACGGAGTACATCTCACCGATGTTCTGGTCGTACTTACCCTCCCCCATGAAGCGTCCTGCGATCGATCCGGTGACTCGGTTGATGATGGGGCGGGCGAGGAGCGCACCGCCGATGGCGCCCAGCCCGGCCATCAGCCCGGCTCCCAGACCCACCCCGCGCCAGAATGTCATGAACAGGGGCCTCCCTTTTGTGCAGCGAAGTAGAGAGTAGTATGGCCCGATTGCGCACGCGTGAACCAAACGCCCCCGTTGCTGGTACTGCAAGTAGAGAGCTCTCGACAATCTGGCTGACAGGCGGTGGGGCGATTGTCCGATGCAAGCTGGATCCGGCGGGCGCAGACCGGGGATCGAAGCGCCTTTGGCGAACTGTTTCAGGCTTACCAGGTCAAGGCCTACCGGACAGCCTACCTGATCACCCGAGACCGGCACCTGGCGGAGGATATGACCCAGGAGGCGTTCGTGAGGGCCTATCTGGCCATCGGCAGATGCGACCCGGAGCGCCCCTTTGCACCCTGGTTCTTCCGGATCCTGATTAACCTCTGCCGGACGGCGGTGGAGCGGCGGGGCCGGCAGGTGAGCGTGGCCCAGGTACCGGACGAACCCTCGGCGGATGACGGCCTCGGGGTGATCGATTCCCGGGCGGTGGTCTGGCGGGCGCTGGAGCGGTTGGGGCCGGTGCATCGGGATCCGCTGATGCTCCGCTACTACCACCAGTTCACCGACCCGGAGATCGCCGAGGCGCTCGACCTGCCTTTGGGCACGGTCAAATCCCGCCTGCACAAGGCGCGGCGTCTCCTGGAGGAGATCCTTGGGCCGGCAGCCGGGCTGGAGCTTGTGGAAAAGGAGGCGCTCTCATGAGCGATGCGATGATCCGTGCGGCCTTCGAGCACGGTGCGGATGCTGTGGTCCCATCTGACGGGATGTGGGAGCGGGTGGAGAAGGAGATTGCGCTGCGGGAGGCGGCGTCGCAGGTCTCGCCGTGGAAGCGAAACTGGCGGCGGCTGGCGGTGGCGGCTGTGCTGCTGCTGGCGCTGGGCTTCGGCCTCACCCCCCAGGCCCGTGCGGTCGTGGAGCAGTTCCAGGTGATCTGGTCCGGCATGGTCGGGGGCAAGGAGGCCGTGGTAACCTACGCTCCGGCATCGGAGCGGAAAAACCCAATCACATGGGAGCAGGTGGCCGACGTTGAGGAGGCGGAGGAGATGACCGGCCTCATTGCGCCCGTCATCGAGCAGGAAGGATTTACCCTCCGAGGCGCATCGGCGATGGTTACCCCTCTCCCTGACGGTTGGGAAGGACGTGGAATCATGCTCTACTACCAACGAAACGGGGAGACGGGGTACACCGTGGCCCGCCTGGCCGGATTCAAGGACGGCGAGTTCCGGCCGATCGAGAACATGGATATCCAGATATTCGGCGGGGTTCCGCCCACAGAGGCACGGCCTGTGACGCAGGGCGATATTGCAGCGCTCTGCATCGATTGGGAAGGTGAGCCGCGCACGACGTCTTGTGAATGGCGACCCGATGGCTACCAGATCGCTGTTGGCGGTCCCGACGCCGCCGTGGTCGAGTCCCTGGTAGGCCACGTGAGGTAGAATACGAGGGCTGTTCCAACGCAGTGGGTCTGCGAGGGGACAGCCCCCTTTCACAGGGCAACTTGTGAGATTTTGCATGCCCATATCCGCCAGCCTCGGGTGGTGCTGTGCAAAATCTTATACTTTATAGTTGGAGCAGGCGTCCTCGGAGGTCAAAGGGGCTCCCGAGAGCGCGAAATCGGGCTTTCGGGTGGGTTCCCCTCTGTGTCAACATGCGTGAGACACCAGGTCTCTTTTATTACCCGAAGTGCATCTATAACGAGGGCGGAGAAAGGGAGTTCATCATGCAGGATGGTGGCGGGTTGGCAATGGACGGATTCCGTCACTTTTTCCCAGGGCGAGCGTAGGTCAAGTGGGAAATCGTAGCGGAACGACGCATTTGAAGGGCCTGTTCACTCCGTAAGTCGCTCTTGTGGGGCCTCAGAGGGCGCATATTGGCCCGGGTCAGGCCGAAAAAGGGTGGTTCCCTCACCTCCAGGCCCCTTGTTTTGCGGATTCCGCTACATTTTCCCACATGGGCGAGAGACTCGCCGGGAATTTCTGGTGGAACCGGCTGGCAGAGCCGCCCTGGCCACCAGCCATGCAAGAATACGGTCTTGACGGAGTTTAGGCATCAATCCGCCTTTCCCGATGCGCCCCCCAACCGGTGCATGGATCAACCGACCGTCGACATCAACCGACCGTCGACATCAACCGGGTAGAATGGAGGGGAAGGAGGGATCTCCCCGTGGCCTCACGCCCCTGGATTCTGCGTCAGACCTGGAGCGACCTGCTCTTCGCCCACTGGCGGATCGACCCGGCCCTGCTCCAGCCCCTGGTCCCGCTGCCGCTGGACCTCTACAAGGGCGAGGCCTGGGTGGCGGTCGTCCCCTTTCGCATGAGCGGGGTGGCCCTGCGGGGTCTCACCCCAATCCCGGGCACCAGCACCTTCCCCGAGCTGAACGTGAGGACCTACGTGCACGTGGACGGCAAGCCAGGGGTCTGGTTCTTCTCGCTCGATGCCGCCAACCGCCTGGCGGTGGCCACCGCCCGACGCTTCTTCCACCTGCCCTACATGAACGCCCGCATGACCTGCCGGCTGGAGGGGACGGTGGGGGACACCTACGAGTCGGTCCGGACTGACAAACGGGGCCGGCCTGCCGAGTTCCGGGCCCGCTACCGCCCGAGCGGCCCGGCATTCCAGGCGAAGCCCGGCTCCCTGGTACACTGGCTCACCGAACGGTACGCCCTCTATGCCCAAGACACCGCCGGCCGCACGTATCGGGGCGATATCGAGCATATCCCCTGGCCCCTCCAGCTCGTCGATTCCCCGACGGAATTGTGAACATAAGCACTAGCCATTTGGCAGACCAATTACCTGGGGTTATACTGAAGATAAGAGAGCCGAGAGCAGGAGGTCTGCCGAATGGCCAAGACAGAGCGATTCGTCGTGAAGGGCTCCAAGGTGATCCAGCTCTTTCCCGGGACTGAGACGGAGGCCGAGGCCGAAGAGAAGATTCCACCTGGCGTCGATATGGTCACCTGGCTGGATCAGATGGTCGCCCGAGCCATCGCCCGGGGCGACATGGATAACCTGCCCGGCAAGGGGAAGCCGCTCGCCCTGAAGGACGCCGATCCCTACGCAGGAGACGAGGCCAAGCTCTACGAGATGCTGAAGAACGCCGGCCTCACCCCCGAGTGGATAGAGCTGCGCCAGCAGATCGTCGCTGCGATGAACGAGATCCGGGCGAAGCCGAAGAGCCCGGAGCGCCCCTCCCGCATCGTGGAGACCAACATCCTGATCGACAAGCACAACCGGCAGGTTCCGAAGCCCTTCCTGGCCCTGCCCAGGCTGCCCCGGGATTTCGGCCTGAACTAAGCGCAAGGCGCCTCCATCTTCCGCGATGGGGGCGCCGTTCTGCTCACCGTATTCAACGCCGCAGGGCGATCGCCGGGCCCAGCCACGCGGCAATCTGCTGGAGCAGCGGGTGATCGGGCTTGGCCTCATCTTCCGGGAGGTTGTTCTTGTCCACGATCAGGTAGACCGACCGCTCCGGGGTTTCGACCACGATCAGGAGGAACTCACTGCCCCCAGCCTCATCCAGCACCTCGGCGATCCGGCCGAAGTGCGGATGACCGAAGTCCAGGCTGACCTGGGTAAGACAGTAGCGATACCCCTTGATCTCGGTCACATCGGACAGGCGGGTCAAGGTGTCAAACGGGGTGCCGTGGCCGCTGCTCAGGTATTCCAGCACCGACTCAGCGGTCTGGTTCGCCACCACGGCCGCGGTTGCCCCCCACTTGGATGGGCGGCGGTCCGGCGTAAAGCGCATGGGATCAATCCTCCTCCGAAAATCTGTTCGCCCTCGAACCCAGCCGTTCCTGCTCACACCGGCAGGTTGAGCTCTCATGCCTGTGGAAACCATACGAGCAGGATTTTCCACGGGAGGTCTTTTTGTGACACAGGCAATCCTCTTCGATGTGCGATCCCTCGTATACGGCCCGCAGGGCGCCGAGTTGCTGGCGGAGATCCTCCGGGCCGAGGAGGTGCAGGTGGAACCGGCAGAGGTGGAGGATGCGATCTCCCGGCTGCCCGACGACCTGAAGCTGGCCCGTATCCAGATGCGGACCGAGGAGCAGGAGAACGACTACCACCAGGCGATGATCCGGGCGCTTCTTGAGAATGTGGGGGTACGCTTCCCCACGGACGCCATGGTGTTGCGACTCATTGAGGCGCTGCACCAGTACTCGGCCTGGTGGTCGATGTACCCGGAGACCCTGCCGGTGCTGGAGAAGCTGAAGGCGACTGGCCTGAAGCTCGGCGTGGTCGCCAACTGGGAGCCCTCGCTCCGCCGCTTCCTGACCGAGTTTGAGCTGGACGGCTACTTCGATCTGATCCTCCCCTCCATGGAGGCGGGGGCGGCGAAGCCCGACCCGATCCTCTTCCACCGGGCGGTGAAGGCCCTCGGCGTGCAGGCGGAGGAGACCCTGCACGTGGGACCGAGTATCGCGGAGGATGTGGCCGGGGCGATCTCGGCGGGCGTGCGCCCGGTCTGGCTCAACCGGACGGGGATCACGACCGGCCACGAGGTGCTGACGATCACCGACCTGCGGGGCGTACTGATGCTCGTGGGGAAGGCGGGGGAGTAGCATGGAACTGCAGGGGCAGGCGGCGCTGGTGACCGGCGCCTCCCGCGGGATCGGGCGGGCGACGGCCCGGCTCCTGGCGGCCTCTGGCGCCGCCGTCATGGTCGGCTACCGGGAGCGGCAGGAGCTGGCGGTAGACTTGGTCCGGGAGATCCGGGAGGCGGGCGGCGAGGCGGAGCCGATCCAGGTGGATGTGGCCGACCCGGCTGCCTGTGAGGCGGCGGTGGATGCGACGGTACGGCGCCATGGGCGGATCGATATCCTTATCAACAACGCCGGCCATGCCCTGGAGAAGCTCTTGCTGGATACGTCGCTGGCGGAGTGGCAATTCCTCATGAATGTCCATCTGACCGGCATGTATGCCTGCACAAAGGCCGCCCTGCCGCATATGATCGGGCGGCGGTATGGACGGGTGATCACGGTCTCCTCGATATGGGGGGTCACCGGGGCGGCAGGAGAGGTCGCCTACTCTACCGTCAAGGCGGGGCAGAACGGTTTTACCCGGGCGCTCGCCCTGGAGGTGGGCTCCCTCGGCATTACGGTCAACGCCGTGGCACCGGGGGCGATCGACACGGAGATGAACGCCGGTCTGATCGGTGAGGACCTGCAGACCTGGCTGGACCGGACCCCGGTCGGGCGGCTGGGCACACCGGAGGAGGTGGCCCGGGTGATCGGCTTTCTGGCAGGGCCGGGGGCAGGGTTTATCACCGGGCAGGTGATCTCACCCAACGGCGGGGTGGTCGTATAAGTCGCAGCACGAAAAACGAGAGGCCCTCAGCGCCTGGCTGAGGGCCTCTTTCTCACGGCTACTGAACGGCTACGTCGTCGACCCAGAAGCTGGTGGTATAGATGAAGTCGGTGCTGACACTGAACTCAATCCGCAGCGTCTGCCCGGCGTAGCTGGAGAGGCTGACACTGTCCTGGTACCAGGCGTTCCGGGAATCCCGGTTGGACCGGGTCTTCAGGGTCGCCACCAGGGCGCCGGTGCTGGGGTTGTAGAGCCGGACCCGGAAGTAGTCGTAGGCGGTGCTGGTCCCCTCCTGCGAGGTCTGATACCACCAGTAGGTCAGCGTTCCGCTGGACGGGATGGTCACCGTCTGCGAGACGGCGTCGGTGCCGCTGTTGTACCCGCCGAGCCAGGCGCTATAGGAGCCGGCGTGGGGCCGGTCGGTGGTGATCAGCTGGTAGCCGCCGGTCGAGGACTGGACCCACGGGCTGGTCCCGTTCTCAAAGCCGCCGTTCTGCAGATTGCCGCTGGGGGGAGGGGGCGGGGGAGGAGGCGGCGTGCCGCCGCTGCCCAGGTGGATCCGACCCGCAATCCAGTATGTCCCGGTGCCGGAGATCGGATCGGCGGTGTTCATGATCTCATCCCAGATCTGGCTGTTGCTCATACCCAGGGAGGCGAGCAGCCCGGCCTGGCCTGCCACGTGCGGGGTGGCCATGGAGGTGCCGCTGATGGTGTTGTACCCGCTGCCGGTCCAGGTGGAGTAGATATTCACACCCGGGGCGGCGACCTCTACCCAACTGCCGTAGTTGGAGAAGGACGCCCGGTTGTCGTTGCTGTCCGTCGCTGCCACGGCGAAGCAGCGGGTGTAGTACGCAGGATAGCTGGGGGCGCTGGTGTTGCTGTTGCCCGCAGCGCAAGCCAGGAAAGTCCCCTGGTTCCAGGCGTAGTTCACGGCATTCTCCAGGGTGCTGGCCCCGGAGCTGGCGCCGAGGCTCATATTGATCGCGTCGGCCCCGTTGTCCGCCGCCCAGGTGATGCCGTTGGCGACGTTCGCCAGGGTGCCGCTGCCGTTGTTGTCCAGGACCCGCACCGGCATGATCTTGCAGTTCGGGCAGGTGCCGGCACCGCCGGTGCCGTTGTTCGTAATCGCAGCAATGGTGCCGGCCACGTGCGTGCCATGACCGTTGCCGTCGTCGGGGATCGAATCGCCGCTGACGAAGTCATATCCGGCGACAATCTTCGAACTCAGGTCCGGGTGGTTCAACTGAACACCCGTGTCAACCACGGCGACGACGACGCTGCTGCTCCCCTGATTGGTGTCCCAGTATGAGTAGGCGCCAATCGTATCCCAGGCCCACTGCTGGCTCAGTCCGGGGTCGTTGGGTGTCCAGTTGACCGTATAAAGATAGTTCGGTTCGGCCATGACCACGTTCGGGTTCTTCCGGAGGTTGACCAGGAGCTGTTCCACAGCCTTCGGGTTGCCTTTCGACCTCAGCGCAGGGAACTCCAGCAGATCAATGTCCAGCGCAGCCACGTGATCGATGATCTTCCCACCCATCTTCTCGGCGGCGCGGTTGCGCTCAGCGGCAGCCATTCCGGGCGCAAACTGCACCAGGAACTCCCCCGGCACCGCTGGGGCGCTCAAGTCGACACGAGCAGAGCGCTGCAGTTCTGAATCCGCTGAAGCCGCACTGGAGGCAAAGAGACTCAGGAGCATACTCGTGAGGACCAGCCAGACCGAAAACCTTCTCATCGGAAACCCCTCCCCTTTCTGTCGCTCTCCGAACGCTAGTCGTTGGGTCCTTACCGACCCAGGCATATTCTAAGTCATAATAATATGATACGCAAGTTATTAGTGTAAATTCGGAACGTATTTCGTGCGGTGCACGTTTCGCTATGCGGAAAACACGGAATCAATAGAGAGGGCGCCAGCCCATGGCTGACGCCCTCTACAAGGCCTTATTGCTGACTACGGGCCCGTCTGGCCGAGAGTCATGGTCAGGGTGCGGATGATCTCCTGCGCCTCGGGTCGGGACGGGTCGATAATCTCCTGACCGCAACCCTCGCCGCAGTTCTCCTGCTGATAGACCACCACAGGAGCCTTCAGGTAGGTGGAGAGCGACTCAGGCCGGCTGACCACCGAAATCTCCTGCCCGTCATAGCGGAGGACCAGAACCGGGTTCGCGATCAACGAGGCGGCCAGGTCGATCGAGCGATAGGACGGGGCCCGGTGTGCCGTATCGCTGGGGGCAACCACTAGCTCAACATGTTCAACCTGTCCGCCGTGGATCGACTCCTGCGCCCGGACCTGCTCGAAGTACGGGGCAGCTTCAGTGCGCGCCCACTCCAGCACAGCGGCCTGCTCCTGGGCGAACCAGTCGCTCAGGTACTGGTAGGGGAAGACGAGGATCTTCCGATGGGTAAGGTGGGCCAGGTCGGACTCGATCTGGGCCAGGTTCGCCTTGGAACGCTCGATCTCCTCGGGGGCGGAGTCCTGCTGGACCGTAAGACGGGTGAGGAGCGTGCTGGCGAGATCCGCGTAGCTCTCCTCGGGCTGGAGGGGTTCGGCCTCGGCGTAGGCAGCACTCTCGCCGTCCCAGGTCAGGGTCGCCAGGGTGCCGAAGTGGGTCGCAAGCCGGATCTGCACCTGCTTCAGGACCAGTGGTTCCAGGGACGCTTCGTTCACCTGATGATGGTAGGCCACGGCGATCTTCTGCAGCGCCGACTCCTTCTCTGCGCGGTCCAGCGAAGCCCAGGCGTGCTCGATGGCCCAGGCCGGCTCCTGCTCCTCATCGCGGACGGTCAGCGTGAGCGTGGGGCTCAGGTTCCGGTTCGCCTCCGCCAGACCCGCCAGGCCTTCCGCCTGGGGTGGCGAGCTGTAGCCCACCCGGACCTCCCCGGTGAGAGCAGCCTCCACCGGCGGGGTCGCGACCATTCGGTTCAGCATGGTGACCGCCTCCGCCCTGGTGATCGTCCGCTCCCCGCCGAAGGAGCCGTCAGGGTAGCCGCGGACGATTCCGTTCTGGCCGGCAAGATCCACCCAGCCGAGAGACCAGGTGGGCAGGCTGGCATGATCGGCGAAGGTGGGCTGGGGCAGGGAGAGTTCATCCGGGTGGAACCAGGGGCGCTCTGCCGCATACTTGCCGCCCAGGGCTCGGGTCAGCAGGATCGAGGCGTCAAGCCGGCGCAGCGGGCTATCGGGGGCGAGCACCCAGGAATCGACCCCGCCACCCTGGGTGAAGGTCAGCGTGTAATCGGTCGGCTCCAGCACACCGTGAGCCAGGGTTCCCTTCACGTAGCCGGCCTGGACCGCCCAGTGATCATCTTCAGCAACCCGATCGGCGTACCAGGCGAGGCGCTGGTCGTTGACCGGAGCATGCCCCTGGCTGTCCAGCAGGCGAGAGAGCATGGTCAGGAACTCAGCCCGGGTGACCGGCGCCTCGGGCCGGAAGGTGCGATCCGGGTAGCCCTGAATCCAGCCGGCTTTAACGGCGGCGTTGATCTCGCCGGCGGCCCAGTGGCCGCTCAGATCGGTCAGGGCAGGGGTGGCGGCGCTTGCCAGGCTGGTCATAAAGAGCGTTAGAAGGGCGGTGGCGGTCAGATGGCGATATCTCAAGCGCTTCATCTCCCGGAGTGTGGATTGAGAACGCCTATAGGACGCAAGAGCGGGGCCCGACGTTGCTGGGAATGCATGGGGGGAATCTGGAAAATAAGAAAATAGCATGGACTGAGATTGCGGAAGAAACAGGATCTTTCACGTTCGCTGCCGAACGTAATGGTCATGATCAGTTCAGGGAGGCAGAGGGGTGTTACAACGGATCATCCTCACCGTCCACGTCTTGCTGGTAGTGGCAGGCATCGGGCTGTTTCTCAGCGGTCCGATCGGGCGGGGGGCCGCGGCAGCAGGGATTGTCGAAAGGCTCCCGGCGGGTGACATGGAACCCGGCCCGGGGGTTAGGGTCGAAGCGTTACGGGCGGCTGGGGCGCTCCTCATGGGGGCGGGATTGCTCGGCCTCACCCGCCAGCAACCGGTTAAGTAAAGAGATAGCGAGACCCCCGGCCACGGGGGTCTTTTTCGTGGGTGAGTACAGAAGGGCTGGCGGAGGAGGTTGCACCGTCCCTGCAGAAGTTCTATCTCAAGGGACAATTGTTTAAATGGGTGCAAGCATCATACACAAATTGCGCACCATTGCTGGTGAGAGCCGTTCGTCCGGTGGAGCGAGCCGAATTCTTGCTGGAACGAATGGGAGAGGGAGGATCCGAATGAAGATGCAGACGAGGTGGATGGCTGCGGTCCTGCTGGCTGCGGTGACCGTGGCCGGCTGGCTGGCGGCCCAGTGGCGCCAGGCCTATTACGCCGACATGACCGGGAACCTTAAGTACGATGTGAAGATGGCGCACCAGCAACTGGCCAGAGCGACGCAGAGCCACGACGAAGAACAGCGGATCGACGCTCTCTCCGCTGCCCATGGCTACCTCGTCTCGGCCCACAAGGAATCGCTCCCCCTGATGGAGCGGCTCGCCCCCTCTCGTAAGGGGCAGGTGGTCTGGATGCCAAAGCACAACCTGCCCATGCTGCTCCAGTACGCCCGGGACCTGAGCCCCGACCTGCCCGACGCAGCGCTGCAGCGGCGCATCGAACTGATTGGGGGCTTGGAGGAGGCGCTGCGGGCCGGGCTGACCGAGAGCAATGTGGGGCCCGGCTTCGACCAGGCGGTCGACCTGGACAGGCTGAAGGAGAGTCTTACCGCGTTCTTCGGGTCAATGACACAGAATGCGGGGCCGGGCGGCATCATCCGGTTCGAAGATGAGCCCAATCCACCTGAGGCGACCGCCCTTCTTCTTAACGGCGAGGTCCAGATCCGCCTGAACTGGCGCCATACCTACCGGCTCTTCCCTGACACGAAACACCAGTACATGCTGCTGGTCCGGTCGGGGTCGGACCTGGCGGTTCGCTCCACTGCCGGTCCGCAGGTCCGCATGGGGGTGGGGCCGTTCGATCCCTTCACCATAGAGACGGTCGATGAGAGCCTGCACGAACTGATCCAGCCGGCGCTCCCGGCGGACTGGCCCATGGGCTCCTACCAGGTGATCCGCATTCCCGAGGGACTGCCGCAGACGCTCACATTCCGGGCCCCCGCTGGAGCCCAGCCCAGCCTGCGGCTATGGCAGCCGGGCAGGGATGAGCCGGCGGCACAGATCTTATGGAGCGAGGCGACCGATTGACCGGGGTGACCGCTTCGAGTCGGGTGCATCTTCCATGGAAAAATGTACGTTGAACGTTTAGTGCCTCATCATCGTCATTGGCATGTAAGAGTGCAGATGATGAAGGAGGACCTTACGTAATGCGGCGCTCGCTTGCAGTCATCGCATCGGTGGCGGTTCTGGGTGCGGCTCTGCCCGCGCCGGCTCACGCCGCCACGCTGAACGATATCGCCGGCCACTGGGCCCGGACGCAGATCCAGTCCGGCGTTAACGATGGGTACATTAGCGGCTTCCCCGATGGTTCCTTCAAGCCCGATCAACCGATCACCCGGGCCGAGTTCTTCAAGCTCCTGGCGGCAGCGGTGAAGCTAAAGCCGCAACCCTCCATGGTCGCACCCTTCAGTGAGAAGAGCCACTGGTCCATGCAGCAGGGGCAGATCCAGGCGGCCGTCAGCGGCGGCCTGCTCTTCCCGCCGGATTACGGCGCCTCGCTGGGCCCGGACACCAAGATCTCCCGTCAGGAGATGGTGCTCGCCGCCGTCCGGGCGGTGGGCAAGCAGGGGCTGGTCGGGCATATCGATCTCGTCGTGCCCGATGTGGCCACCTACCCGGACTGGCTCCAGGACTGGGCCGCCGTGGCGATCAGCGATGGGATCCTGACCGGCTATGAGGATGGCAGCATCAAGCTGCAGCGCACCGCCACCCGGGCCGAGGCGCTGGTGATCGTCCAGCGGGTGCTGAAGCAGGTCGGGATGAACCTGACCGCATCCACCACGGAAGGGGCGCCGAATATCGTCCGCCATCCGGCGGAGGGCGAGCCGGTCTGGGCGATCAACGCCACGGAAGAGTCGCCGCGCCCATCGTTTAGCGACGGGACCCACACCTACACGGTCGATGCGGACCTGCGCGGTTTCTGGCTCCTGCCCGCCCCGGGCAAGGCGGCCTGGCTTCAACTGGTCATGGAGGACGGGGACGTTGTCTACCGGCTGAAGAATGGTGCCATGGCTGAGGTCGGGCGCTATGCGAATGGGGCCACGCTCCTCGCGGTCGATGCCGGCGGCCGGCTCTGGTTCAGCCACGGCACCGAGCTGATCATTGCCGATGGCTCCGGCGTGACCGCCACCATTCCCATGGGTGACCGGCTCCTCTCGGCCGAGATCGACTGGCAGGGGAATCTCTACGGCGCCAGCCTGACCCGGCTCTACAAGGTGAGCGCTGCGGGCCAGACGGAGCAGATGACCACCGGCCTGACGGGCTCGCAGCAGATCCGCCGGGTTGCTGCCGCCGAGGATGGTTCGGTCTGGCTCATGGTTACCGGCAGTGCCGATGGCTCCCGGGTCGAGGCGATCCGACTTCAGCATGGCCAGGTGGTGCAGCGGGTCCCGCTGCTCGGGCGTTACTTCGGTGGCGATGGGCGCCCGGTCCAGGCGGCCGTGCTGGGCAGTGCCGGGCCGGTGCGCTGGGTGATCGCCCTGGCCGAGGGCGGCAGCGAGGCAGAGCGGCAGGAGTCGCTCTTCAAGTTCGACCTGGAGACCGGCGCCTTCACCCGCCTGGTCGCACCCCGCTCGGCGGGCAGCAGCACGGCGGTCGTGCCGGCCCCGGACGGCGGCGCCCTCCTACGGGACTCCGCCGGGAAGTTCTGGCGGGTCATGCCCTAGCTGACGGCTTGTCTCATCCACCCATTGCCCGGTATAATGGGCGTACTCCAAACGAAGGGAGTCGATGGTTGCGTGAGACGCTCCCTGGTGGCCCTGCTCCTGGGCCTTAGCATTCTCGTGGCCGGCTGCGCGGCGGGCGGCACGCCGAAGGTGGCGGCGCCGGAGCTGAAGCACGACTTCGGTGACGTGCTGACCACGGCGGAGATGAAGACCCATGAGTTCGTGATCAAGAACGAGGGCAACGGCGACCTGAAGCTGGGCGACCCTCAGGTCAAGCTGCTGGAGGGCTGCTGACCGCCCCGTGTCACCGTAGGTTCTACGGTGGTGGGGCCCGGGGCATCGACCAGTTTCGTCTTTCCGTATCACATGGGGCCCGGCATGGCTGGTCCGCATCACTTCCAGGTGATCCTGCCCACCAACGACCCGGCCACTCCCCAACTGGTCTTCGATGTCTACGCGAACTCGGTGGAACCGAAGTCATAGCGTATCGTTCCCCAAGCAGGCACCGTCAATAAGATGGTGCCTGTTTTACATTTGAAAGGAGAATGTATACAATGTCACAGCAATGGCCAGAAGGTCTGCCCGCCGTGCAGGTGCGTGTGGCCCGCCCGACAGATCGGCTTGCCGAAGTGGTCCGCTTCTACCGGGACGGGCTCGGACTGCCGGTGGTGGGCCACTTTGAGGGGCACGACGGGTACGACGGCGTCATGGTAGGCCTTCCCGGCAAGGGGTACCACCTGGAGTTCACCCAGCATGAGCATGGGAGCTCCTGCCCGGCACCGACCAAGGATAACCTGCTGGTCTTCTACATACCGGAAAAGGCTGCTCTGGACGGTCTGGTCGAGCGGCTCCGTGCCATGGGGCATGAGCCGGTGGAGCCGGAGAATCCGTATTGGGGGCGGCGTGGCTTCACCTTCGAGGACCCGGACGGCTGGCGGGTCGTGCTCTACAACACGGCGGGGATCTAGGGCCGGGTCAAGCGCAGCGGAGGCGATTACATGGATACAGGGTTGCGGGACCTGCTACGGGAGATCTACGAGTTCGGTGAGGCGCATGATCAGGGACGTTCGAACAAGATGGAGAGGATGCGGAACGTGACACCGGAGACGGGCGCACTGCTGGCGCTTCTGGTGGGTGCGACCAGCGCCCGGCGAGTCTTGGAGGTGGGCACCTCCAATGGCTACTCGACGCTCTGGTTGGCAGACGCGGTGCGACCCCTCGGCGGGAGCGTGACGACCCTGGAGTTCCTGCCGGCGAAGGCGGAACTGGCGCGGGCCAACTTTGGCCAAGCCGGGTTGGGGGACCTGATCACCCTGATCGAGGGCGATGCGGGCGATCACCTGCGCAGCCAACCGATCGGCAGCTATGAGTTCATCTTCCTGGACTCGGACCGGACGGAGTACCCGACCTGGTGGCCCGACCTGCAGCGGGTCCTCGTTCCCGGCGGGCTTATCGTCGTGGACAATCTGCTCTCGCACGCTGCCGAGATCCAACCCTTCATTGACCGGGTGGCAGGCACCGAGGGCTATCAGAGCCTCCAACTGCCGGTTGGGCTGGGGGTTCAGTTGATCTTTCGGGAACTGACCTGAAGATGGAGACCACATGGGCAGGGGCGACATAACATGGGGTGTAGAGCGATCTTCGCGGAGGTGCTGTACTCATGGCTCGTCCGATGCCGATGCCCGATGGCAACCCGGTCCGCCTGTCCGCCGAGGTGGCGGGCTCGCTCTCCCGTATGCAGGGGCTGCTCCAGGCGGCCCAGCCCGAGATCCAGAGCGCTTACGCCGCCCACTGGCTGGCTGCCCGCCAGGTGGGTGACAACACAGCATTCCAGCAGATGACCAATCACGCGCTCCAGGGACTCTACGGTACCACCGCCCTCAGCGGCATGCTCCGCTGGGCGCTTTCCGGTCGGGGGACCCCGGAGGTGATGGGGGGGATCATCGACCAGGTGAACCTGATCCAGCAGGCCTACACCGGGGCGACCAACGCCCTGAACCAGGTGCTCCAGGAGCCGGAGAAGCAAGGGAATCCCGCCGTCCGGTTTATGACCCGGTCCTTCACCCCCCTGGACGGGGTCTACCAGCAGATGGTCCCGCCGGCCCAGACGGTCGTGCAGGGCTTGCCGTGGGCGGGGGCGGCACAGGTGCCCGGCTTCCCCATTCAGCAGGCGAACATCCAGACCCAAGTGGAATAGCAGGAAACGAAGGCAGGGGGTCCCCTGCCTTCATTATTGCAGCGACACTTTACACAATTCGTCTCTGGGAGCAGGGTATCACCCATCACGTGAGGAAGTATCCGATCGATTGGTCGGAAATGGACGATACACACTCTTTCATCGCAGCACTGTACAAGAAGGGAGACGTGACCCACCCGTGTCAGCAACGACCGCCGCTACGCCACTCCGTCGAATATTCCTGCTCTTCCTGGTGGTTGGACTGCTCCTGTTCCGGCCCGGTACGGCCCTCGCAATAGACGCCCGGGATCAGTACCAGGAATCCTATGATCAGGTCGGTGTGATCCCCCTCGACTCCAGCATGCCGTGGGGGCAGTCGTTCCGGCCTTCGTGGAACGGGAAGGTCACCCGGATTCGTCTCTACCTGAAGCAGCCCACCGACGGAACCGCCACCGACCTGCAGGTGACGCTGAGACTCTACCAGGGTGAGCCCGACGAACTGACCCTCCTTCAGACCGCTGCACCGGTGACGCTTGGGAGCACCGCTTCCCCCGGCTGGTACACCTTCTACTTCAGCACCCCGGTGCAGGTGGCGACCGGTTCGCCCTACACCTTTGCCCTCACCGTTCCACCCGACCGCAGTACCCATGTCGGATACACATTCTCCCCGGCCTATGCCGACGGAACCCTCTGGTTTGCGGCGGACCAGGAGCTCTCGAGTTGGGTCGAACACCCTGGCTATGACCTCGCCTTCGAGACGTACATGGAGTACACCCAGCCCCCCACGCTCGCGACCAACGCCGGCCTCTCGGTCAACGAGGGGGCGGCAGCCACGATCACCGACGCACAGCTGCGGGTGCAGGACTCCGACACAAGCGCCTCAGCACTCACCTTCACCCTGGAGGGGGCGCCCGCCAACGGAACGCTCTCTCTGGGCGGCACCGGTCTCACAGACGGGGACAGCTTCACCCAGGAAGATATCACCCTGGGTCGGTTGACGTACACCCACAACGGGTCGGAGACCACTACAGACGGCTTCGATTTCACGGTCTCCGACGGTGACAACAGCCTCAGCAGCACGACTTTCAATATCAGCGTCACCCCGGTCAATGACGCCCCGTCATTTACCAAGGGGCCGGATCAGGCGGTCTGGGAGAATGCCGGTCCGCAGTCCGTCGCGAACTGGGCCACGGCGATCTCTCTGGGAGAGACCGGGCAGACCGGCAGCTTCATTGTGACAGGCAACACGAATCCGACGCTCTTCGCAGCGGGGCCGGCGGTTGCGGCAGACGGGACCCTCACCTTCACACCGGCGGCCGACCTCTTCGGCAGTGCGGATATCACCCTGCAGTTGCAGGATAATGGCGGCGTTGCCAATGGCGGCGTCGATACGTCGGCCTCGCAGAGCTTCCGGATCACGGTGGACCCTATCAACCGGGCTCCTTCCTTCACCGCCGGTGCGGACCAGACGATCGAGGAGGACACCGGTGCCCAGCTGGTGGAGGGGTGGGCCGGGGCGATCGATCCGGGCGCCCCCTATGAGGCCGGTCAGGGGCTCACCTTCCTCGTGGAGACCAGCAATAATGCCCTCTTTTCCGCAGGGCCGACGGTCGATCCGGCCACCGGCAACCTGACCTACACCCCGGCACCGAACGCCTACGGCTCCGCCACGGTGACGGTCCGGCTGCAGGATGACGGCGGTACGGACGGTGGCGGCGTGGACACCTCGGCGCCACAGGGCTTTGTCATCGCCGTGACCGGTCTGAATGATGGGCCGGTGATCACGGCCCCGGCGGGAATCCAGAACACCTATGAAGAGACCGACCTCGCTCTCGGTCTCACCGTCACCGATACCGATGCCGGGAGCGGCCCGCTGGTGGTCAGCCTCGCCGTCTCGCACGGCAGGCTCACCCTGGGGAGCATGACCGGACTCATCATCAACAGCGGTGGGAGTGGCCAGGCCTACGTCAGCTTCAGCGGGACGGTCCCCGATATCAACGCAGCCCTTGCCTCGCTGACCTACCGCGGGGAGGCCGACTACACCGGTGGAGATACCCTCACCATGACGGTGTCGGACCAGGGGAACACCGGGGCGGGCGGAGCTCTGACCGACTCGACCATGGTTGCGCTCTCGCTGGCCGGGGTGAACGACGCCCCGAGCTTCCTGCCTGGCGGCAATGTGACCGTCCTGGAGAACGCAGGAGTGCAGACGGTGGAAGGCTGGGCCAGTGCCATCGCGGCAGGCCCGGCAGATGAGTCAGGCCAGACCCTCACCTTTACCGTGACCCCGGACAACCCCGGGCTCTTTGCGGCCCTGGGCGGCCCGGTAATCGACCCGGGCACGGGTACACTGACCTTCACCCCGGCCGCGCACATCTTCGGCATGGCCACGGTCTCGGTGACGCTGATCGACGACGGCGGGACGGCCAACGGCGGTGACGACCGATCGGCCACAGCAAGCTTCACGATCACCGTGGAAGATGTGAACACCGCACCGAGTTTCACCAAGGGCGCCGACCAGACGGTGAACGAGGATGCGGGCGCCCAGACGGTGACCGGCTGGGCAACGGCGATCTCGGCGGGACCCGGCAGCGAGTCTGCCCAGGTGCTGACCTTCACGGCGGAGACCAGCAATGACGCCCTCTTCGCCGCAGGGCCGGCGCTCGATCCCGCCACCGGCACCCTGACCTACACCCCGGCCCCGAACGCCTACGGAACGGTCACCGTCACGGTGACGCTGAAGGACAATGGCGGTACGGCAAACGACGGGCAGGACACCTCAGCGCCGCAGAGCTTCGTGATCGATATCGAGTCGGTCAACGACGCTCCGACCCTGGTCAAGGGCGCTGACCCGACGGTCCTGGAGGATGCTGGGGCACAGGCGATCACGGGCTGGGCGACGGGAATCTCCACGGGCCCCGCCAACGAGTCGGGCCAGGCGCTCACGATCGGGCTGACCAACAGCAATCCGGGCCTGTTCGCCGTGCAGCCGGCCCTGGCCCCGAATGGCACCCTGAGCTTTACCCCGGCGAACGACGCCTCCGGCAGTGCCACGGTAACGGTGACCGTGACCGATGACGGGGGCACCGAGAACGACGGTCAGAATGCAGCGGTCCCCCAGACCTTCACGATCACGGTGACACCGGCTAACGATCGCCCCACCTTCACCAAGGGAGCAGACCAGACGGTGAATGAGGATGCGGGGGCGCAGACGGTGGCTGGTTGGGCGACGGCAATCTCGGCGGGCCCTGCCAGCGAGGTGGGTCAAGTGCTGACCTTCACGGCGGAGACCACCAATGCGCCCCTCTTCGCCGTGCCGCCGGCGATCGATCCGGTGACCGGCACCCTGACCTACACCCCGGCCCCGAACGCCTACGGGACAGTCACCGTCACGGTGACACTGCAGGACAACGGCGGTACGGCGAACGACGGTCAGGACACCTCGGCGCTGCAGAGCTTCACCCTTGCGATCACGGGGATCAACGACGTCCCGACCTTCACGAAGGGTGCCGACCAGACGGTCCTCGAGGATGCCGGGGCCAAGGTGGTGACGGGCTGGGCCACGGGAATCGCGGCGGGACCCGCCAACGAGTCGGACCAGGCGCTGACCTTCACCGTGACAAGCAGCAATCCGGACCTGTTCGCCGTGCAACCGGCCCTGGCCCCGAATGGCACCCTGAGCTTCACCCCGGCAGCGAACGCCAGCGGCACGGCCACTGTGACCGTGACGCTGACCGATGACGGCGGCACCGCGAACGGGGGTGTGGCCACGTCCCCTGCCCAGACCTTTGCGATCACCGTGACCCCGGTCAACGATGCGCCCCGCTTCACTAGTGCCCCGTCGAACACAGGCCAGATGATCACGGAGGGGGAGGGGCTGACCCCGCTCGCCCTGATCGACCCCGAGGGCGACTCGATCACCTGCACAGTGACCAGCGGCGAACTGCCCCCCGGGATCACCCTGAACGTCGATGGCTCTTTTTCCGGCCTGGCTTCCTTCGGGGCGACCGGAACGTACACGGCCATCATTCGGGCTTCCGATCCGTGGGACTACAACTCGACCAACCTGGTCGTCGTCGTCGGGATTGCTGACACCACCCCAACCCTGGCGCCCCTGTCGGACAGAGAGAATGGGGAGGGCGATGCGGTCAACTTCAGCCTCACAGCCACCGATATCGATGGGGACAGCCTGACCTACAGTGCGACGGGGCTGCCTTCGGGAATCAGCATCAACCCGAGCACGGGCCTGATCTCCGGCCGGCTCAGCTACTCCTCGGGTGGGCAGCACACGGTGACCGTCACGGTGACGGACAATACCCCGACGCCTGGTTATTCCGCTGCAGACCGGGCCAACCGGAGCTTCACCTGGGTGGTGTACAGCACGAATCGGTCTCCGTCTGTCGCCGGCGGCTCCTTCCAGGTGGCAGAGGGCGAGGCGTGGAGCGCCAGCCTCTCCGGCTCCGACCCGGACGGCGATTCGGTTCGCTTCAGCCTGGCCGGGGGCTCACTGCCGGTGGGGATCAGTCTGAGCAGCAGCGGTACCCTCAGCGGGAAGACGGGGTACCAGGCGGCGGGCGTCTACAGAGCCACGGTTCGGGTGACCGACTCCAGCGGTGCGAGTGCGACCGATACGGTCTCGATTACCGTCACCAACACCGATACCCGCCCAGTCCTGGCCCCGGTGATCCACCAGGTCAGTCAGGCGGGGCAGCAGGTCTCCCTGGCGCTCTCCGGCAGCGACGAGGACCAGGACGCTCTGACCTACTCGGCCAGCGGGCTGCCAACCGGCCTCAGCCTGAACAGCAGCACGGGGCGCATCTCCGGTACCCCGGGGGGAGAGGCGGTCGGCCAGTACACGGTGACCGCCACGGTGGCGGACACGACCCCCGGCGGTCCGAATGGCGACAGCGCCAGCCGGAGCTTCACCTGGACAGTGACTCCGCCTGCGGGCACATCTTCGCTGAGCGGTCAGCTGGTGCTCAGCTCCGGCCATGGCCACGGTTCGCTCCCGCCGGGCGTGACCGCCGAGGTGATGCTGGTGGACGAGGCGAATCAGGCGAATGAGGCGAGCGAGCTGCCGGTGGGTGCGGACGGCCGGTTCACGGCGACCAACCTGAGACCCGGCCCCCACCGGGTGCTGGTCCGCTTGGTGGCCCCGGACGGGCAGCGGCTGGCCGGCGTCACGGCTACGGTGACCGTTGGGGCGGAGGGGGAGGCGTCGCTCGGCAGCATCCTGATCGACCCGTATGGTACCGTCACCGATGCCTTGACAGGCAAGCCGGTCCCTGGCGTGAAGATGCGCCTCATGTGGGCCGATACCCCGCTCAACCGCGAGCAGGGGCGGGAGCCGGACACCGAGGTGCAGCTGCCGGCGCTGGCCGGATTCCCGCCGGCGGAGAACGCCGTGCCCCAGTGGACCGATGCGGCGGGGTTCTACGCCTGGA
The DNA here is from genome assembly GCA_041690255.1 of Symbiobacteriaceae bacterium. Classification (GTDB taxonomy): domain Bacteria; phylum Bacillota; class Sulfobacillia; order Symbiobacteriales; family Symbiobacteriaceae; genus JAWLHU01. The sequence goes on along the minus strand of JAWLHU010000018.1, from coordinate 84,305 downwards.
TGGTCTTCCCCAACAGCGACTACTATATCATCGCCGAGAAGGAGGGCTACCTCCCCTACGACAGCCGCAGGGAGGGGGTTATTCACGTCGGCGAGGAGATCGTCACCCATAATCTGACCCTCCAGCCGGTGGGCGGCGAGCACAGGCGGTATGTGAACGGCTATCCGGACGGAACCTTCCGGCCGGAGCGGGAACTGACCCGGGCGGAGGCGGCGGCCATTCTGTCCCGCCTGCCCTGGACCGGTGGTCAGCAGCCGGCCATTGCTTACTCAGACGTAGCCCCCAGCCACTGGGCGGCCCAGGCGATAGCCACGGCCACGGCCCGTGGGCTCATGACCGGCGACCCGGGCGGGACCTTCCGGCCCGATGCCCCGCTGACGAGGGCGGAAATCGCCGTGATCATCGTCCGACTGAAGGGGCTCGCACCCCTGCCGGGATCGACCTTCGCCGACGCCCAGGGGCACTGGGCGCAGCCCCTGATCAAGGCGGTCCAGGAGGCCCGGCTCATGCAGGGCATGCCAGATGGCAGCTTCCAGCCGGGCCGCTCGGTGACTCGGGCGGAGTTTGTCACCGCCATGAACCGGGCGCTGGGACGCTCCGGGGTGGTAAGCGGGGTGGCTCCGGTCTTCTCCGATCTCCCCGTGACCCACTGGGCCTTCGGGCAGGTCTACGAGGCGAGCCAGGATCACCGGTTCGAATGGCAGCCCGACGGCACGGAGCTCCGGGCAACCGAGTGACGAAAAGCGAGCCTGCACAGTGAATGTGCAGGCTCGTGAGGGTACTCACAAAGTGGTGTTGGCTGCATGTGGTGCATACCGGCTGTCGGAATTCGTCTGTGCTCCCATCGCACGCGTTCGCCTCGAAAGCTCACACGACGGGGCGGATTTGCGGTCGGGGGCCATCCGAGTGCCGTCCGTGGCACCGGATGGCCCGTTGAAGGGGGTCGGCCCCGACATCCGTGTCGGGGCCTCCGTGGGTACCGCCCTCAAATCCGCCCCTCTGCTAGACCGGCAAACGAGGCTCCTTCCGCACAGACGATTCCGCGCATGATTATGCTCCACATAGCACAACTCCACCCTTTGTGAGCGATCTGGCGAGCCTGCACAGTGAATGTGCAGGCTCGGTCTCGTTGCGACCTCGATTAGACGCGGTGCTCCATCGGCATGGTGAAGAGGAAGAGGTTGACCAGGCCGAAGATCACGAGGACGATCAGGTGCGGCCAGAAGGCCTTCAGCGAGCCGCCGTAGCCCTTGCGGGCGATCTGGTAGGCGGTGTAGATCGAGCCGGCCACGCCGAGGCCGAGGGTGGCGAACTGGAGGAGCTGGATCGTGCCGGCATCGACCAGGGCGGCGGAGCCGGTGATCTGGTAGCCAAGGAGGGCGGCGACGTTGTAGAAGATCGACTTGCCCTCGGCCAGCAGGTGGAAGAGGTTGTGAGCAATGTGGCCGGCCAGATCCAGGGGGATGACGGCGTAGCCGAAGCGGGCGAAGTTCCTGGCGAAGCTCTCGCCGGTCAGGCCCCCGCCGATTCGGGAGGCGAGGGCGGTCAGGCCGAAGGGCGCTGCCATGGCGGCCAGGAAGATCACGGTGAAGGCAGCGGCCTCCGAGCCGAAGAGAAGCGCCTGGAGCCCATCCATAATCGGATGGAAGAAGGAGAGCATGGTGATATTCTGCACCAGGACGATGCCGACGATCACGACGGCCAGGAAGGACTCCTCGAACTTGGGCCGGCGGATGAACCAGAGCTCTTTGGTGGCAACCCGGGCCTCCAGCTTGATCGAGTCGTTGGGGCAGGTCTTTATGCAGTTGGCGCAGAGGTTGCAGTTGGCCATGGACTGCATGGCGCGGGGGAACTCGAAGACCGGGCAGCCCGGGGTCTGGCCATCGCCCTTGTAGCAGGACTGGGTGGTGCAGGTGGCGCAGATCTCAGGGGTCGCCCGAAGGCTGACCATGGAGGAGCGGGAGTAGTTCCCGGAGAGGCCGCCGAGGAAGCAGAGGTAGCGGCACCAGGCCCGCCGCTCCAAGAGGACGGCGGTCACCACCACGGCGGTCAGCATGGTGGCCAGCAGGTAGCCCGAGCCCCGGGGTGACTCCACAATCCCGAAGACGTGGTCCGCCCACGTGATGAAGATAAAGACAGCGTCAATGATCCAGATGCCATACTTCTTCAGCCAGGGCGGGATCGGCCGGCCGAGGCCGGATACTCTCTGGATCAGGTCGATCGTCGTCGCAAAGGGGCAGATGGCGCACCAGAGGCGGCCCATGGTGAACATGAAGATGGGGATCAGGGGCCACCAGAGGACCCAGGTGAGGCTGGTGCCGAGGTTGGCCGATGCCGCCTCGGGGCCGAAGAGAAGGGCGAAGATGATATAGGCGAAGACGACCAGGGTCGGGTAGGCGAAGATGGCCGGGAACCACTTGGAGCGGAGGAAGGCCTTGAACCAGCGGGAGTCGAGCAGGTCGCTCGACTCCTCCGGGGGCAGGACGGGCTTGATCGGCTTGATGGGGGTTGCCATACCTCAGGCCTCCTTCCGGCGGCAGGTGATGGCGCCGTAGAGCAGGGCGCCCGCCATGATGGAACCGCTTGCCCCGACGAAGAGCCGGTTGGGGCCGCCGTAGACCACATCGAACGGGAAGGTTTCCGTCTGGTCGCCCACCTGGATCACGGCCCGCCAGGGGCCGGTCTCGGGGAGGGTGATCTTCCCGCGTGCCTGGAAGGATGGCGTGGCGTGGGCGTCGTCACCGTGGGTCTCTCCGTGGGCCTCGTCGCCGTGGTCGTCGGCTGCGGTACCGTGGTCACCTCCGTGGGCATCTGCGGGTCCTTCCAGCACGGTCAGCGGCTGGAGGGGGAGAGCGATGCTCTGTCCCTGCGGCCCCACGAACTGGATGGTGATAGGCACCTCGTCCGGCAGGTCGGCGACTGCAACGGTAATCGTGTTTGTACCGGTGTGCAGCGTGGGAGAGTCGCCCTGGAGGAGGACCTGATAATCGCCCGTGGAAATGCGGGCCAGGGTGGGCAGACCGGCGCCCGCAAGGGCCGGGGTGGCAATGGTGGCCGTCAAAAGCAGCGTCGAGAGCCAGGTTATCTTGCGCATGTTATCCCCTCTGTTACGGGAGTCTCGTCGCCCACTATAGGGTTGAGTTGTGAAGGAAGTGTGGGGTTTGCGAAGAAGGTCACGAAGAGACTAGCGGCGGATGCCGCCGAGACATGGGATGCATGATGCGACAAGACCGCCGGCCAGGCGATTTGGCGCTGCCCCGATTGACGGACGGGGGCCCGGGCGCAACATGCCGATTGACCCAGCCCGTTACTCGGTGATCATCGTGATCGGTGCGGTCTTGTTCGGTCTGGCCTCAGTCCTGGACGATATGGCCAAGGCGGGCAACCGGACTGTGGCGGGCCTGGTCCGCTCGGTCCTCAGTGCCCTACTGCTCTCCGTCGGTATCGGTATGATGAGCGGTGGCATTCAGCACCTCTCGGATATTCCCCAGTACGCTCCGATCCTGATCCCGACCGGCTTTGCTGTCTCCCTGATCGCCTCTATCATCAAGAACCAGATCAAGCTGAGCGTGAAGCGGGCTTATGGGGTGGGGCTCCTGATCCTGGCCCTGGCGGTACCCCTGAAGTACTCGCTGGATTACCTGGCGAGCACGCCCACAGCGACGCAGGGCGATGGGCATGGTCACGGGCACTAGACGGCTCGGTTGAGCACATGAGGAGGGCCCCAGGGTTTTATCCCGGAGCCCTCTTCGTGCTACGTCACTTCCGTCGCCTCGCTCTTGGTGCCGGTGGACGCTTCGGTAGATGGCTTAGGCTCGCTGGACTCCCGACCGAGCGGCCCGTCATGCCCCCAACGTCACGATCACGTTTCCTCTCTTGCGCCCGGTGTCGATGTACCTATGGGCCTCGGCGATCTGCTCGAAGGGGTAGGACCGATCGATGAAGGGCTTGAACTCGCCTGCTGCGGCCAGCTTTGCAAGGTACAGCAGATCCTCTGCGCGCTCGGGTGCCATCCCGGCGATTACCTTCCTGCGGCTCGTCAAGGAGATCCACGGGATCGCGAGCATCTCCGACAGCCCGGCCAAAACCAGGAGCAGGCGTCCCTGTTCGGTCAGCGAACCCTTGCAGCGGGAAAACGGAGCCGTGCCAACCGTATCGACGATCATGTCGTAGGTCTTCCCGTTCTGCGTGAAGTCATCCTTGGTGTAGTCGATGACGTGGTCGGCACCCAGGGACTTGACCATCTCGACGTTTGTCGTACTGCAGACCCCGGTAACCTCCGCCCCGAGATGTTTGGCAAGCTGCACCGCGGCGGTGCCTACCCCTCCGGAAGCGCCGTTGACAAGGACTCGTTCACCACGCTGAAGATTCCCCTTACGGAGGAAATAGAGTGCGGTCGTTCCGCCGAAGGAGAGGGCGGCGGCTTCGCCATAGGTCAGGTTTTCGGGCTTCTCTGCCACGGGGCCGTCTTCCGGCATGCACCTGTACTCCGCATAGCCGCCCAAGCTGGCACCGGGAAAGGCAAAGACCTGGTCACCGACCTTGAACTTGGTGACGCGCTGGCCGGTGGCCTCCACGACCCCTGCGATCTCCGTTCCGAGGATCGGTTGCCTCGGCTTCGAAATGCCATAGGCGAGAGGAGCCATCACCCCGAAGCCGGCAGGCATCTCACGGCTGCGCACCCTTCGATCCGCTGCGGTGACCGTGGTTGCACGGACTCTGATCAGGATCTCGTTTTCCTTAGGGATGGGGGTTGCCACCTCCTTCAGTTGAAGGACATCGGGCGGCCCGTACCGCTCATACACCACGGCTTTCATGTGCATCCCTCCAAGTCGATGGGTGCCAGCATGTCTGTCATCCTTCACCTGCGTCGTTCACAGGTAGCATAGCGACGACAGGGTGTGACCCGACAGACACCAAAGTGTTGTCCTTACAGCAAGCCAAGCTGGCGGGCCCGGGCAACCGCCTCCGTGCGTCTCTGCACCTGGAGCTTCTCATAAGTCCTGCGGTTGTGCCCTTTGACCGTGTCCAGGGCGAGGAAGAGGCGTTCGCCGATCTCCTGGTTCGAGAGTCCCTGGGCAACCAACTGCAGGACTTCCAGTTCGCGCGGGGTCAACGGCTCAATCAGGGGCTGGGCCGTGGGCCGAGCGCAGTGGGCCAGCAGCTTTCCGGTATATTCCGGCATCATCCCTCGGGACGCTGTTTCGGACAGGAGTTGCACCATGGGAAGCCCGCCCGGCCCGCCAGCGTGAGGGCATCACGCAGGAGATGCAGGGCCTTCTCCTCTTCCCCATGCATATGGTGGGCGATTGCCTGTAGCACCATCGCCTTGAGCTGTTCATCTGCCAGGCCCTTTGCTTCTGCCTGATGGTGCCAGGACGCGAGCGTTGCATGCGCTGCAGAGGCGTCGCGCCGGGCCAGGTGGACCCGGGCCTGGCTGAGCGGGAGTTCATAGGTCTCAGCCAGACCGGCAGCCGCCGTTACGTTGCCCTGGTGCAGAAGGGTCAGCACTTGTGCGGCAGCAACCTCGGGCATGCGATGTACGAAGCGCCGCTCCCGCACGGACTGCCAGGTCTGCCCGAGGAGCCCGGCAGCACCGTACAGATCGCCCCGAGCCAGTTTGAGGCGGGCCAGGAAAAGCTCACAGAGAACGAACCGGTCAATCCCTCGCTCATACTGCCTCGCCAGGTGGAGGCTCTGGCGCCCGTGCTCTTCGGCCGCATCCAGGTCGTTCCATTCATAGAGGAGACGGGCCAGGCCAAGGTGCGCCTCATTGATGATCTGCAGCGGTTGGTCACCTGCCAGTTCGAGGACGCGACGGTAGGTCCGGGCCGCCAGGTGGAGCTGATTCTCCGCTTCCTGCACGCTGCCCAGTCCGGTCGTCGCCAAGATGGTGGTGAAGGTGTCCCCAGATGCCTCGCTGAGCGATATGGCCTTCGAGAAGGAACACCCGGCCGCAGCGCGGTCTCCCTGAATGTAGTGAGCATACCCCAGCGTCCAGTTCACACCCGCCCGGGCAGCCAGGTTGCCCGTGTCCAGGTACGCGAGCGCCCGGTGCGCCTGGGTAAGCATGGTCTCCGCCTGGTACCCGGTCAGTGCCAGCGTAGCCCAGATGCCGGCGATCTGTCCGACCAGGTTGCGGCTCTTCTCGTCCGACTCGATGGTTTGCAGGGCGGCTTCAGCAGCTTGCAGCTTCTCTTCCACGCCGGCCGTCTGACCGTTGATCAGCAGCAGCGAGGCATACCGGAAGCATAGCGTGGGCCTGGCATTCAGCTCGGCTTCTGGCAGTGACTCCAGCCAGTCCAGTATCATCGTCACCGCACCGCGGAAGTGCCGGAGAAGCCCGTACCCCTCTAGCAGCCGCTCAGCGGACGCAAGGTCTCAGGCTTCAGCAGCGTGTTGAAACGCTTCCAGGTACAGCCCATTTTCTTCATACCACCGGCTGGCCCGTCTGTGGTACCGGCTTCCATCCTGGCTTTGGTGCAGCCTCTGTCGCAGTACATCGGCAAAGAGATGGTGATACCGGTACCAACGCCGCTCATGGTCCAGGGGGACGATGAACAGATTGGCGTGCTTGATGTACTCCAGGGTCTCCTGCCCAGTCCCCGAGCGGGTGCGGAGAACGGCATCGCAGAGGGGGCCGCTCAGGCGGTTCAGGATCGAGGTCCGCATCAGAAATCGCTGGACCGGCTCGGGCTGCTGGCCGGCGATCCAGCCCTCGGTGCGGGTCTCGAGCAGGGCGATCTCCTCCACGGAGAGCTGGAGGCCCATCACCCGGTTGAGGAACTCGGCTGCCTCGGAGGAGGTAAAACGCAGGTCGGTGGCGCGCAGTTCGACCAGTTGGTTGCGGGCGTGCAGGCGGGTCATCGGCAGCGCTGGATCCTCACGGGTGGTGATCACCAGGTGCATCTGTGGCGGCAGGTGGTCGAGCAGGAGAGTGAGGGCTTCATTGACCGGTGTGGCCCCGATCACGTGGTAGCCGTCGAGGACGAGGACGGAGTCGGGCGGGAGGGCGGTGATCTCACTGAGCAGGGCCGTCATGATCGACAGGGGTGGCGGCGGCCGAGACGAGGGTCAGCCTGCGGTGCAGGGCCTCGTTCAGCCGCTCGCTGACACAGGGGCGGTGGACCAGGCACGCCCGGGGCGGTGGGGCCTGAAGCTTGCTCGCTATGATGGTGCCGGCATCGGTTATCGGCAGAACAGACACCCCCCACCTCAGGTTGAGATATCGCCGTCAGTGTACCATTCACGGATCGGGGGACGAAAGGTTCAGGAGAGTGGCCCCGCACCACCCACCTCCATATCCTGAACCCGGTGCGGCAGATGGCGGAGGGGAGGCGATGGCGCTGCCGGAGATCGACCGAGAGCAGCGGATTTTCCAGACCAATGTAAACCAGGTAACCAACTGGGCTCAGGTGTCAGGAAGTACCCTGGTCGAGTACAAGGAGGAGGTCAGGCGGGGTTTCGACCTTGGAGGAAGGATCGCTGCCGGTGTGGAGGCACTCCTGAACAAGTGGCTTAACCTGCGCCTCTTCGCCGAGATCGGTGGGGAAGTGACACTGCGAGCGCAGGCGCAGACCCCGCTGGATCTCTTCGAGGAGGCAGGTCTGGCGGTGCGCCTTCAGGCGATCGCCAGGCTGGCCGTGGGGGTAGGGCTGGACTTTCAACTGACCGTAGGGCAACTGATCGACCAACTGGAGCGGCGACCGGATGTGCGGGGCCTGCCGGCCCGCCTGCTGATGACACTCCTGAGCGAGGTCTCCCTGCGAGGCGAGCTCTACGGGCAGGCTGCGATCGCCGTGATGGCCTACCTGGACCTGGTGGCGACGGGCTCGCTGCTCAGCACCGAGTACCGTCCGGCTGGCTTCAACATGGTCTTCGACTATGGAATGGGCTTCAAGGCTGGCGGTGGCTATCGGCTCGCCCTTCGGGCCGAGTTCGCCCGGCCCCGCCGCCTGGTGGTCCGGGTGACCGACCTGCTGGTCTCGGAGCTGATCAGGGCGGCTGCTCGGGGGCGGGAGCTGGGTGATGTGGAGGTGGCCCTTCGATTGGGGACCCGGTTGGCCTACGAGGTGGGCCAGCGTCTCTCCGATCGGGCGGATGTTACATCGGCCGAGGTCTCCCGCACGGCCATCGAAATCGTGGTCCAGGAGGGGCAACGACTGCTCTTTGACCGCCTGGCCCAGTTCGGGCGCAGTCAGATGGCAGAGTTGCTTACAGGGCCACACATGCGGATGGAGGCAGAGGCAGTGCGCCTTGTGCAGTCCCTGCTCTCGGCCCTACCAGCCGATCCGTCCGGCGAGCAGTTAGCGGAGCTGGTCCAAGCGGTGGCCAAGGCGGCACCGGCCATGCCCGGAATCGAGCGGCGCAGGGCCTGGGAGCAGGCAGCGGCAATGCTCTGGGCGGCCTATACGCTGAGGGATCAGCTGGCGGAGCACATACGGGAGGAGGAGGGCCGGTTCAGCCCGACCGGAGCCGTGGGGCGGCCTGTGCCGGGTACGATCGCAGCCTGGATCAACGCCCTGGATTCGGTCAGCCTGGAGGACCTGGCCGGGTTCCTGCTGGAGCAGCCTCTGACCCTCTGGCTGGAGCGCCAGCCGGAGGCGGCGGCCCTGCTGCGTCTCTTCACTCCAGCCCTGGGCGAGACGCCGGTGGAAGCGGCCCGTGCCCTGCTCCGCTTCCAGGGAGCGGATGATCCCCAGGAGATGCTGCGGGACCTGCTGGGGCACTTGCAGGCGCTCGTAGGCCCCCGGCTGACGGCCCAGGTGGACCGGCTGATGCAGCAGTCCTTCCCCGGACAGGAGGAGGTGAAGGCCCTCTTCGAGTACGGCCTGATTCCCGCCCTGGAGATGGCGGTCACAGTGGTGCTGCCTCAGCTTGCAGAGACCTCCCCGGGCGGCCTGGACCGGAAAGAGACGATCGAGGCGCTCTCGGCCCCGCTGATTCCGCTGGTAGGGCGGACCGTGCTCCAGATCTTCGAGACGATCATGCTGGCGGTGCAGCAGCGGATTGCCGATCTGATCCAACAACTGGCGGACCGGCTGGATGAGCTTGGCGTGATCAGGGCACTGGGACCGACAGCCGGGATCCTGGAGGAGCCGCTGCAGGCCGCGCTGGGTGTCCTCGCCCGCGAGTTGGCTGCCTTTCCGCTCCTAAGGGAGACCTTCCAGTCGGCCTACAAGGTGGTGTCGCCCCTGGAGGCCGGCGCTGCCGAGCGCTTTGCTGCGCAACTGAACCGACCCGACTGGCTCCCCCAGGGGGAGGAGATGCTCCAACTGGCGAATGCCCTGTCCAGCCTGCTCTACCGGACGATGGGCATGCTCACCATGCGAATCCTCCCGCTGATGCTGGAGGCCTTCCTCAGACAGCTCCTGGAGGAGCTTCAGAAGCTGATCCAGCAGGTTGCAGATGTGCTGGCCCGGCTGCGTGAGGCCGCCATCAAGAGCCTCGGTGCGGCGCTGGTCGCCCCGCTGACCGGGCAGTTCCTCTCCCTGGTCTCGCTCTCCGGTTTCAGCCTGCCATCCGTTCCGGGTATTCCCCTGAACATCATCCAAGATACGGTGAACGAGGCGATCCGCAATGCGGTGACCGAGCGGGTGCAGGGTCTGATCCCCAACCTGCTGGGCTCCTTGGGCACCCTGGATGTTGAGCCGGTCCTGGAGGCGCTGCGCAACCAGGATCCACGGGCGTTCCAGGAGAGCATCATCAACCAGTTGACGGCTCCCCTGACCAACCTGCCACTGGAGATCGACCTGACCGTGCCTGTGACATTCCGGGTCGACATGCCCTTCCCGATCCCTGACATCACGGCAAGCCGCACCTTGCGGCTGGGTGGATTCACCCTGCCGACGGGGCAGGTGGTCGATCTGGTCCGGCAGACCCTCACCACATCGTTCCAGTTTGGCTCCTTCTTTCAGGTGCTGTTGCCGCTGGCCCAACCGGTCTTCCGCCAGCAGGGGGTGGTCGCTGCGTTCGAGCAGGCCATGCCCAATATCCTGCGGGAGTTCCAGTCCTTCCTGGAGTCCCGCCCGGGCCCGCCGGTCGCGCACCGGGGCGAGGGCGACATCCCTCAGCCCGAGCCGGTGCTCCAGACTGCGTCGACCCTTTTCCCGGCGGTCCTGCCGGAAATCCTCCCGCCGGTCGCAGTCGTGCCCGCCCCCCCTGTGATCGGGCTGCGCTTCCTGCCGACCGCTCCGCCCAGCGTAGAGGCCTGGCTGCACTACCCCGGACTCGAGGGGGCGGGCCTCTGGCCGGGCAGGGTCGCCATCTTCCTGAACAACCAGCCCGTGCCGCTCCAGTGGGTCCGCCACGTGGGGCAGGGGGGGCCCGGTTTGCTGCTGGTGGGGGTCCTGCGCGGGCCGCTCCTGCGCCCGGGTCCCAACACGCTGTACACGGTGGCGTTTGGCCCCCATGGGGAGCGGGTCGAGGCCAGCAGGCTCTTCATGGCATAGCGAGCAAAAAGCCCGGGCCGAGGTGGTCCGGGCTCTGCCTGGTGTGGGCTACTGCTCCTCATCCCAGAGCTGCTGCAGCTTCTGATAGGTCGGCGGGAACTCGGGCTGGTAGCGCAGGTAGTTCGGGACCGGGTAGCGCACGCCGCCCTTATAGGTCCCCTCCAGGCCCTCCATCAACTCGCCGATGCGGCTCCAGGGGAGGGTGAAGGCCATCTCGTGATCCTGGGTCTGGCCGAAGATCCGGTCGCCGAGGCAGGGCAGGATCACCTGCTGCTGCCCGGTCTTCTGGGTCCGGATGACGATGTCCGCGCAGTCGGCCCGGGCCGAGGTGGTGGATGTGACCGAGCCGCCGGTCTTCCAGAGGGAGGCGGCGGTGGCCCGCATGACCTGTGCCGAGTTACCGTAGACCAGCAGCGTCTCGGGCTCGAAGGTGCAGCGGGAGAGGGGGGCGACTACCACCACGCCGGATTCATCTGCCGTGAACTTGGGTACCTCGGCCTCTGTGAGGGCGCCCTGGCCGCAGGCCTCGACGTACATGCCGGCCGCGAGGTTCCCATCGGTATAGAACGGGATCTCGGGCTTGAAGCCGAAGGCGACCTGGGCGATCGGGCAGTTCAGGTCCTCCCCGCCCATGGCGATCGCCCATCCATAGCGACGGGCCATGGAGACCCCCTGGCAGATCGAGACCTTGATGCCCATATCCGCAAAGGGGCGACGGACCTTGGCCGGCAGTGGTTCGCCGGCCCGGAAGACCCGGATCGCCAGCGGGAACGTCTCCGTCCGCAGGTGCTGGTCAAGGGCAGCGGCTACCGCTTTTGGGTCAAGCGTATGCGTCTCAGCCATCGATCTTCCCTCCCTAAATCAGTCAAGTAAACTTCGTCGTATTCGCTTGATTATCCTGTCTTATGGAGCGACCCGGCCCATCAGAACAAGAGGTCCCCCGGGTGTTGTGCCGGGGGACTTGGCGCTCTAGGCGGGGACCGCTGCGGTCGCCAACTGGTATATCGGGAGGAGCCGCCGCATTACCTCAAGGGTGGTATCGGCAAAGGACGGACCCAGGCGGACCACATCGGCCCGGTCGACCGAGAGGCCCACCATGCAGTCGGCCTCCTTCCGGTTGATCAGCCGGTCAGCGATTCGTTGGAAGTCCACCTGCGTCATCTCCACGTGGCGAATCCCCACCGGGTTGGTATAGTCCTCCAGCCAGCGGTAGTGATCGGGAATCGCTGCCCTTATGGAATCAAGGTTGGTCAGGAGCGCCCTGGCGAACTCAGCCCGCCCCCGGGCCTCGTAGATCACGCCGGCCTGAATGAAGGCGTGGCTCTGCCAGAGGCCGACCTGAAAGTGCGGAAGCATCTTGTAGCCCCGCTTGTTGGCAGACCATGCGACCCAGGTGTCCTTGGGGGGGTTCACCTTCCGCCGGGCGTGCTTGGCGGTGATCGGGTAGAGCGGGTGGCCGGTCAGCTTGGCCAGCGGGTTGGACAATGCCTGGCCCAACGCCTCCAACATGAGGCGTGGACCGGTCTTGATCCCTTCCATACGCCCCTCCAGCGTAGGGATGGCAAAGACATCGAAGTCCTGATCGGTGAAGCCGGAAAAGGTAAGCACTCACATCACACTCCCACAAATGATTACTACGCCAAGCACCTGCTGCCCTGCTCGTACCTCTGTTCGGTTTTTGTTCGATTCCCTATTGACCAGATTCTTCGCCTGGGGTATTCTGGTTCCCGTGGGAGTTATGGAAACGAAAGGGTATTAAGGGGGATTTTCCATGCCTCGTTTCAGGGTGCTGCTCTCCGGTCTTCTGCTTCTTCTGCTGACCCTACCGCTCGCCATGCCGGCGTCGGCTGCTGTCGGCATCTCCGGTACGCTTGTTGAGGTGACCGGTCACTGGTCTGGGTTCGACGGCGAACCGCTTCCCGAGCCCGCCCTGTCGGCGGAGGAAGCGATCGGCGTCGCCCTGACCACCTTCCCGGGGTTGAGGGGGAAGGCGGTGCAGGGGGAGCCCCAACTGGTCCCGGCCGGGGACGGATCGGCTTGGCTTCTCAACTGGGAGGGGGATTACCGGAGCGGGGATCCGTGGGTCAATATCCAGGTGGATGGTGACTCCGGCCTGCTCCTTGGATATGACGCCCATCCCAGCACGGACGGGATGGGGGTCGCCCTGCGGTACACCAGGGAAGAGGCGCAGCCATTGGCGGAGGAATGGTTCTCCCGACTGCTCCCCGAGTCGATACGGGCGGGCCTGAGGCTGGTAGCTACCCCCATCCTGCGCCGGAACTATGGTCCAGTCGTGCACGCCTTCGATTGGGAGCACGTGGTCGAGGGCTATCCGCTCGCCTTTGGCGGGGCGCATATCGAGATCGATGCCGAGACCGGTGATCTGGCCTCCTTTCACCACATCCCGCTGGCCGAAGAGATGGAGTTCAGCCTTCCGGACCAGATCCTGACCCAGGTTGAGGCCGAGGTGGCTTTCCAGAAGTTTCTTTCACCAACGCTCGTCTACCGGTACTTCCACGGCAGTGATCCGACCAGCAGCGGGTACCGGCTGGTCTATCAGATCAGCGAGTACGGACTGCCCTATATCGATCAGGAGGGCAGGGAGCGGAGCCACGTCCGGGCCGAAGCCGAGACCCCCCCGCTGGCTGAGCGCATGGTGCCGGCTGCTGAGAAGCCCTACGAGCCGCCCGCTGGACCGTTGACCGAGGGGGAGGCGCAGGCGCTGGCGCAGGCGGTTGCAGGGCTGGAGACGCCCCCCCACGACTGGTACCGGGACGAGGGGTACCCGGAGGGCACGCGTGGCCCCCGCCACGTCTTCACCTGGATGGCCGTCGGCGACCCCGAGATGCCCAAGACAGCCCACGTTGAGATCGATGCCGAAACCGGTCTGCTCATCTCCTTTGGCCACTGGGTGGATTACAGGGGCGATGAGGCGCCACCCCCTGCGGAACCGACCCTGACCTGGGAACAGGCCGTGGACGCAGCGATGGCCTTCATGCAGGAGTTCCGGCCTGACCTGGCGGGCAGGTTGGCCCTGAAGCTGGATCCCTTCAACACAGCCCATCCCGGTCCATCCATGCACCCGGCTTACTCGGTTGAGTTCCTGCTGGTACACCATGGTCTGGAGGTACTCGGCCGCTCCGTCCAGATCGGGGTAGATGGAACGACGGGGAAGGTGACCAGCGCCTGGCTGGACCACGAGGCGCTCCCCGCTGAGCCGCCCGCACTGGAGCGGGTACTCAGTCCGGAGCAGGTGATCGGGCGGGTGCTGGACGAGGCAGATCCACAGGCGGTCTGGCAGCGTTTTCCCGACCCCGTGACCGAGGAGCGGTTGGCTCCCGCTCTCGTCTGGAAGTTGTCCGGGTTGGAGCAACTCGCTGCTGTTGACGCCATATCCGGCCAGTTGCTGGACTACGAGGGGCGGGATCTCGTGGAGCAGAATGGCCCGCCGACCGACATTGCCGGTCATCCGCATGAGCGGGCGATCGAGTTGTTCTGGTCGAGCGGGGTGCTGGAGACCAGCGGCGGCCGGTTTCGACCCGACGAGGCGGTCACCGCTGGTGAAGCGCTCACCTGGCTGACCCAGGCCCTGGGCTACCGCTCATGCGCCTGCAGCCCCATGCTCGCGCCGGCCGAGGGGACGCCTCTGGCCGAAGCTCTGAAGACCTCACCATACGCCTCAGGGCTGCGATCGGCCGTGCAGCGGGGGATCATCAAGCCCGAGGAGTTCACCGGTGCTGCCTGGCTGGGGGCAGGGATATCCCGGGAGGAGTTTGCCCTCTGGTTGGTCCGGGTCCTGGGCCACGAGCGGGTCGCACAGATGCCGGTCTCAATCCCCCTGACATTCACCGATGCCGATCAGATCCGGCCGGCCTACGCAAATGCCGTGGCGATCCTCGCCGGGTTGGATATTGTGAACGGGCATGGTGACGGGCGCTTCCAGCCCCAGAGCAGTCTCAGCCGCGGCGCAGCGGTCGGTCTGATCCACCGGTTGGCGATCCAGATGCGGCGGTCCTAGAACCCTCCGGCTAGCAGGGGGAAAGCTAACGTTTTCCTTGCAATCTGAAACGGATTTCCAGTGCCCCTCGTCCATTGCCTTGAAGAATCGAGAAGGGGGCTATGGTATGCAACGCAGAACAAGGAGCACCGTTGCCGGACTGTTGGTTTCGACCATTCTCATGATGCCCGCGAGCGCTCTGGCCATGGAGGAACCGATCGCCGAGCCCATACCGGCTACGCCGATCAGCGCTCCGGCTGAGCCTACGGGTGAGGGACTGGTCGCGATCAAGGTAACCCGTGACGAAGCGATCGCCATCGCCAAGAAGCACTTTGGCATCTCGGCGGAGATGGGCGAGCCGAACGTTTCCACCCAGCAGTCTCGGACTGGCGCGAGCTGGGCTCTGCAGTGGCAGTCGCCGAGCAAGTCCGCGGAGAAGATCGCCATTGGGGTGGTCGTGGACGCCGTGACGGGGACGGTACTGGAGTACTCCTACAGCAAGGACGATCCGAACGCTGCGCTGCAGCTGAGCTATACGCGGGCCGAGGCCCAGGCAGTGGCAGAGGAGTGGCTGGCCAAGCTGGTACCCGCTGAGTACCGCATGGCCCTGCGAGCGGTCGAGAGCCCGATGAACTTCGGCTACTACGGCGGCTCGGTCTATCAGTTCCGCTGGATGCGCACCGCCGGAGAGTATGGTGTCTCACGTGACGGCGTCACCTTTACCGTGGATGCCAGCACCGGCCAGATGGTCGGCTACAGCCTGACCTGGCAGCCCAAGGCAGATTTCGCCCTGCCTGAGAAGGTGCTGACCCGGGAGGAGGCCGAAGCCGCCTACGGGAAGCAACCGATGGTCCTCCAGTACATGCAGTTCACCAAGCGGGGCACGGATGAGACCGAGTGGCGGCTCGTCTATCAGCCGCTGATCGGACGGTTTGGCGAAATGAACCAGGAGGGCAGCCTGATCGACTGGAACGGCACGCCGATCGACCTGGCCAAGAAGAACCAGTACCAGGAGGTGCTGGCCAGCGAGAAGCCTTACACCGCACCGGCCAAGCCACTGAGCCAGGAGGACGCGCTGGCGATCGCCAAGGAGGTCACCGGCCAGACTGGGGAGCCCAACTCCAGTAACTACAGCGAGACCGGTGAAGAAGAGAAGAGCCAGTCCTGGGAGTTTGGCTGGATCCTGAACGAGACCGAGGAGAAGAACCGCTCCGAAATGCACGTCCGGATCGATGCCACCACCGGCCTGGTGACCGAGTTCTACAACTGGGGCCCGTACGAGCCCTTCGAGAAGGGCGAGAAGGCGCCCGTCTCGCTGGAGGCAGCTCAGGAGAAGGCGGTGGCCTTCATACGTACCTTCCGGCCCGACCTGGCCGGCAACCTGCGGATGCACCTCTCCGATCCCTACGAGGGCCGGGAAGATGACTACCAGCCCATCAGCTACTCGATCAGCTTCGAGTGGATGAAGAACGGCCTGCCCGTGAGTGGTCGGGGCCTCAGCCTGGACATTGACGCCCGTACCGGCTCTGTCCGCTACTTCTGGGGCAGCGGTGTGCCGAACAGCGCCAAGGACGAGTTCCCCTCGGCCGAGGCAGCGGTAACGCCCGAAGAGGCCATGGGCATCTTCCTTGAGCAGCAGGGGATCGAGCCAGTCTGGTACCCCTTCCGGCCCGAGGGCTCCAGCGATGTGGAGCAGTCCATGCTGGTCTGGGCGCCGGGCAGCCGGCTCTCGATCCGGACGATCGATGCGATGACCGGCGCCCCGCTGGACTATGAGGGCCGGAACCTGATCGAGGCCTCCCGCCGTCCGACCGACATCGCCGGCCACTTCGCCGAGCGAGAGATCGAGCTGCTCTGGGCCCGCGGTGTCTTCGACCTGAAGGATGGGAAGTTCAGCCCGGACCAGGCGGTCTCGGTGGAGGACCTGGCCCGTTGGATCGTTCTGAGCCGTGGCCTGCGCCCCTATATCGCCTACGACTTCGCCGGTAGGGGCGGAGTGGCGACCGAGCAGGCGGCAAAGCTCGCTTCCAATAGTTCCTCGGCCTACTTCGGTGCCGCCATGCAGAACGGGATCATCCTCCCGGAGGACTTCGAGGGAATCGAGGATCTCTCCGGACCGGTCAGCCGAGAACTCTTCGCTCTCTGGGCCTCCCGGGCCATGGGTTACGCCCGCATTGCCAACATGGAGGCCCGGATCGAGATGACCTTCACCGACAAGGGCCAGATCAACCCCAAGTTCGCCAACGCCGTGGCGATTCTGGGCGGTCTGGGCATCGTCTCGGGCGACCTGCAGGGCAACTTCGCCCCGCAGCGCTCCCTGACCCGCGGTGAGGCGGCCAAGATCCTCTTCGCCACCACCGTTCAGCGCTAGGTTACACGGAAGCGCCGCCGTGACGTCACCTGACGTTACGGCGGCGCTTTGACTTATCGCTGGATGCCGGCCATCATCTCACGAATGGCGGCAGCCACCAGGTCGGGCCGCTCCATAGGCAGGCCGTGGCCCGCATCGTCGACCAGGATATGCCGGGACCGCCGGGAGAGGCCGGCCAGTTGGGCCTGGGTCTCCCGCCAGACCCGCTGAAACGCCCCCCACGACGCACCATTCCGAGCACCGGTCATGACGGTGAGGGGCAGGTCACCCAGGTCGCCCGCTGCACGGAGCGCCTCGTCGAGTTGGGGAATCCGGCGGACCTCTGCGTTGGCCGTCAGAAAGAGCCGTGGGCGGCTGATCTGCATCCTTATCACCGGCTGGAGTTCTGCGGGGTGCTCCTGGATCAGGTCACGCCCACCGGTCAGCAGCCCGGGCTTGACCCGGACCAGGAGCCGGGTTAGCCCGAGGAAGGAGAGGTAGAGCATGACAATGTAGGAGAGTGGGGCGATCCACTTCAGGAGGCGCGGCTGGCGCCGGGTGATCTCCTCATGACGGGCTTCTACGAGGACCAGTCCGACCACCTCACCCGGATAGCGATGAGCATAGAGCCGGGCGTACATACCGCCAAGTGAGTGGCCCACAATTATGTAGGGACCAGGGACCGCCGCCTCATGGAGAAGGGTGTGAAGCTCGTGGACCACAGCCTCCCCGGTGCGCGGGGACTTGGCTCGATCGCTCCAGCCATAGCCCGCCCGGTCGTAGAGGCAGACCCGTACGTCGGGGCCCAGGTAGTGTCGAATCCGTGAGAGGAGGATCGCCGGGGTGCCGGCCCCGCCCTCCAGGAGAACGGTGGGACCGCTGCCGCTCCCACTCACCCAAACGTGGAGTTGGTGATCACCAACCGGAATCATCTGCCCGGGGGGCGGGTATTTCCGCCGCTCCACCGCGCCGGCCAGGTTTTCGTAGAGGATGCCCAGTAGCAGGATCACTTTGAACAGCAGGTAGACGCCGCTCACAATGGACCAGAAAAGCATCGGAACCCTCCTAGTGGCGGGAACTGGCGACGAGGCGCTGCAGGGCGGCATCGGTGGCGTGGTAGAGGTCAAGGAGGGCGAGGTATGGATCCCCGGAGATGTCAAAGTATCGGGCGAAGGCGGGCTCCGTCTTCAGCCCCTCCCGCTTCAACTGGCGAATCGCTTCTGAAGCCTCCGGACCCGCAAGGGAGAGGAGGCGCGCCTCAACCACCATGTGACGGTAGCCGTTCTGCTCCTCAACGGGCCGTGGATGGCCGAAGAGTTCAAACCGAAAGCCGGCGGCGTCGAACCTCGCAATGGTGGTCGGCAGGCCGCCGATCTGCTTCTGGTGGCAGGTGAATCCCGGCAGTTGGCCATAGCTCTTCGCCAGCGTGGATTGGAAGTGCTCCGGCTCGTAGACAGCGCAGAGAATATCCAAGTCGCTCTCAGGCAGATCGATCCCCAGGGGAACCGTGCCCGCCAGCACGGGGTCAAAGGGGGCGAGCACCGCCGTGATCCCTGTTGCCAGGATCGCCGCATGAGCCAGTTGCTGGCGGGGGTTTCCGTCCAGGAGGTAGGCAATTTGCTTCCAGTCTTTCAGAGACCGCATCGATCCACCCTCCAAAACAGTCGGAATGATAGGGTACTTATGTTACGCATAAAGAGACTAGGAGGGTTTCCATGGGGGTTCTGCTTATGGTCCATAGCCTCTGGCGGTGGTTGGTCCTGTTGGCAGCGGTGGGAGCGATCGCCGGCGCCGTCACCGCCAGGTCTTCGGCCCGGGTGCCCGGATGGGCGGTGCGCACAGGTCTGGTCTACACGATTCTGATCGATGTGCAGGTGTTGATCGGTCTGGCCCTTTGGGTGGCGAACCAGTGGTGGATGGGGAACGCCTTCTATGCATTCATCCACCCGCTCACCATGCTCCTGGGCCTGGGGGTGGCTCACATGGGGCGTGGCCGGGAGAAGCGGGCGGCGGTGGCCGGTCAGCCGGGTGGCGCCGGGCTCTGGGCGTACGTTGGCTCGCTCGTGCTGATCCTCCTGGGGATTCCCTGGTTCCAGTAAGAGTTCGTGAGAAGACGGAGAGGCCCCTGCCATGGAATGAACTGGCGGCGGGCCTCTTTCTCGAGGTTCACAGCCCCGCCTGACCGCACTGCCGGGAGTTGCTTTGACTGTTCCTCCTTCCTATAACCGTCCCAGTTTCTGGGGGGTATGATGAGGAAGGGGGGCATGTCCATGCGAATAGCCGGAGTTCTGCGATTGTTGCTGGCCGTTGCCGTACTCGTGGCCGGTGTTCTCTGGCATCCGGCAAAGCCAGCGCCTGAGCCTTTGCCCGCACTGTCGGAGCCTACCTTCTCAGAGCAGGGCGAGGGGTGCGACCGCCTACGGGGGTTGGACCCGGTGCATCTGCTGATCCACCTGCCTCCCGGACCGCCGGGGAGGGTCGGGGTTGGCTATCGTGATCCAGCCTCCGGCCGGGTCATGGCACCTGTTCGAACGATCCTGCTGCCCCTGCAGCCCGGTCCCCTGGCCGTACAGTGGAGCGAGACGAGCCGGACAGCCACCTTCCTGCGTGACGGGAATGTGATCTCCCTTCACTTCCCTGAGGGGCGTAACGTAACACGCTTCGCCATACTCAACGGCGACCCGGTTGCCGTGGAGGGGCTGATCTGTGAGGGTCGGACCTATCTCCCTCTCTCCTTCCTGGCGGAGGGACTCGCCCTATTGGCAGATTGGCGTGACCCGCAGGCTGTTATTCTTCGGCCGCAGGAGTGAGAGGGTTTGCGCGCGGGCAGGCTAGACCCGAGGTGGATCCACGTGAAAGCACTTGCCTACCATGGAATGCACGATGTCCGGGTTGACGAAGTCCCAACTCCAGACCTGGTGGATCGGACCGACGCGATCATACGGGTCACGAGCACAGCGATCTGCGGCTCGGACCTGCACCTGATCCACAACCTGGTCCCCAGCCTGCCCACGGGAATGGTGCTTGGGCACGAGGCCATGGGGATTGTCGAGGCGGTAGGGCCGGAGGTCAAGCGGGTCCGCCCGGGCGACCGGGTGGTGGTCGCCTTTCCCATTGCCTGCGGTCAATGCTTCTACTGTCAACAGCAACTCTACTCCCTCTGCGACGATGCAAACCCCGAGGGGGAGAATGGTGCGATCTTCGGTTATGGTAAGCAGTTCGGCGACTTCGCCGGCGGGCAGGCAGAGTACCTGCGGGTCCCCTACGCTGACATCGGCCTATTGAAGGTGCCGGATGAACTGACCGACCACCAGGTGCTCTTCCTCTCGGATATCCTGCCCACCGGCTGGTTCGGCTGTGAGGCGGGCGGTGTGAAGAAGGGCGATGACGTGGTGATCATGGGCTGCGGACCGGTCGGGCTGATGGCCATGCAAGCCGCCTGGCTCCAGGGGGCGAAGCGGGTCTTCGCGGTGGATCATCTGACGTACCGGCTGGAGGCTGCGGCCCAGATTTGTGGGGCCGAGCCGATCAACCTCCTGGAGACCCATGTGGCGGAGGCGGTCAAGGAGCGGACCGACGGCAAGGGGGCCGACGTGGCCGTGGACTGTGTGGGATTGGAGGCGACCATGTCCACCTGGGACAGGATCGAGACCTTCCTGAAGATCGACAGCGGCTCGATCGCCGCGCTCTCCCAGGCGATCCAGGCCGTGCGACGGGGCGGCTCGATCGGGGTGGTCGGGGTCTACGGTGGGCGGAACAACTTCTTCCCCTGGGGGGAGATCTTCGCGAAGGGGCTCCGGGTGTACGGCGGGCAGACCCCCGTCCAGCGGTACTGGGGAGATCTGCTCGAGCATATCAAGGCGGGGAGGCTCCAGCCGGAGAGGATCATCACCCACCCCATGAAGCTCTCCGACGGCCCCAGAGGGTACGAGATCTTTGACCAGAAGCAGGATGGCTGTGTGAAGGTCGTCCTCTCACCCTGACCCGCGGCGAACGCAGTCCCCCCGCACCATCAGCCGGATGGGCGGGGGGGCTCCTATTCCTCGATAATCCGCCAGCCGCGGGCAGCGGCCACCTTGCGAAGGGGCGGCTCCGGGGCAACGACCACGGGTGTCCCTACCGCCTCCAGGACGGAGAGGTCGGGCAGGGTGTCACCGTAGGCCACCGACCCGGCCCAGTCGACGGGCTCGGGCAGGGTTGCAGCCCAGGTCTGGAGGGTGGTCAGTTTCCCCCGCCCCGAGCAGTACGGGCCGCCCAGCCCCCCCGCAATGGAGCCGTCGGGTCGGAGGGCGATCGGGGTGCCAACCGCATCGCAGCCCAGTGGGCGTGCAATCTCGGTGAGAAAGGGGTCGACCGTCGCGGAGAGGATCACAGTTCGGTACCCTGCCCGCTGCCGCTCCTGAATCTCCTGGACGGTGGAGGTACGGGTACCCATGAGCAGTTGCCTGGCCGCTTCGTGGAAATGAGGAGCGACATCCGCTGGTTGCAGGCCGGCCATCCAACCGAGGATCAGCTTGGTCCCATACTCGGTGTACTGCTCCCGGCTGATCAGCCGCATCTTCCGACTCGCTCCTGCCAGGCCGGCCAGGGTGAAGCGGAGGAGCCCTTGCCCTGTCCGAAACCCCTGCTTCCAAAGATGGGCTGCCAGGACTGGCATGACCGTCTTGGATCCCACCAATGTCGTGCCATCAAGATCGAAGATAGCCAGCCGAATCGCCATGCCAAGAAAGACCTCCCTCGGATACACGTAAATGTGGAGGTTCGACATTCTCCGGTCGTGAACCTTCACAGAAGCAGAACGGTTCGGGCTCCGGTACCGTCCAATGAGCGTTCAGAGACGTGACAGGAGGAACAACTCATGCGCCGACTCTTTTGGTATGGGGGAACCTTTGACAACTTCGGGGCGACGGCGGCACCCTTTGTTTCGGCAGCAGGCGGCGCAAGCGCACGGATCGGGCTGCTCTTCGCCGCCCCGTCGGGGTGGGAGCCATACCTTGACCGCTACCAGCAGCCCTTTCTTGAACTGGGGGCAGAGTCGGTAACGGTGATCTGCCCGCCCACCGGTAGTGACCACCTCGACTCCGCGGGGCTGGAACAACTGCGCGCCTGTACGGGGCTGTTCATGGGCGGCGGTGACACCCGTCTCTACCATGCGGTCTATACGCAAGCGGCGGCTCGCTCGACGATCCGTGAACTCTACTGGCGCGGGGTTCCCTACGGCGGTTTTTCGGCCGGGGCGCTCATTGCACCGGTCGCCTGTTCAGTCTGGGGCGACCGCCTGACTCAGAAGACCGGAAACCAGGTCCTTCTGCGCGGCAGCGAGGAGGGCTGTCAGGCGGAACTGCAGTTGGGCGAGGGGCTGGGGCTGATTCGCGACTGCCTCGTGGAAGCGCACTTCGCCGAGCGCGGGGGCTTTCCCCGGCTGGTGGCCGCCATGGAGCGCCGGCCGGTTCGGTACGGGTTTGGTCTGGACAACCCGATCTGTCTGGAGATCCGCGACGAGAAAGAGTTGCGGGTCCATGGTCAGGGCCGGGCCTACGTGCTCGAGCGCAGGGAGAGTGGTGGGCTCTCGGTCCAGGCGTTGGAGCCGGGTGACCGCTTTACGCTGTAAACCCATGAGGGCGTCGGGGGTCTTCCTCCCGACGCCCTTCCATTAGGATGGATGGAGTGGATCGATCCGGGTGATGGTGATCTCGCCTTCCGCTATCGCAAAGCGGAAGAGGGCGATCCCTTCATCGCCGCGGCCCCCCTTGAACCGGGCGATGATCCAGTGCCGGCTGATCGCCCACTGGTCGGGCGGGGCGAAGGCAGCGCCGGGCTCCGGCAGCAGGTCAGTGCGTAGCTGTAGCGCCTCCCTGATCGCACCGATCGGGTCAGGAAGCCCCAGTTGCACCAGGTCGGCCATCTCCGTATCGGTCAGCAACAGGAGCGGCTCACCGGAACTCGTTCCCGCCTTGACCCGGGCCAGGGTCAACTGGCCCTGGAGTTCCCGGTTGGCGGCGGTCAGTTCTTCGACATGAGCCTGCGCCTTGCTCAGCGCGACCTGAAGTGTCGCCTCTGTCGTGGCCGCCGTTCGGGTGGCTTGGGCTGTCCGGAACTGTAGAAAGAGACTGAGGGTTGCCAGCGCAAGGCAGACCACCAGGTAGATTGCTCGTTCTGCACGCCCCAAGGGCGCATCCCCCTTTTATGGTAAGCTAGACTTATCTCCTATTATATCGGCATGAACCAGCCAAGTCGAAGCAGGAATGGGCGGGTCGAGGGAGAATCCTGGGAGCCAACGGTGACGAGGAGGGGGAGGTTTCCATGGGCGCTGTGACCATTCGCCCGGCTTCCACACATGGGGATCTGCACGCCTGTGTCGCCCTGCAGTTGGCCGTCTGGGGACTGGACCAGCAAGATGTGGTCCCCTTTCACCAGCTCCACACCGCCCACGAGTGGGGTGGACAGGTACTGGTGGCGGAGGTGGATGGCGAGATGGCCGGCTTCTGCTACGCCTTTGCGGGGAAGCAGTACGGCAAGCCCGCCCTGCTGAGCCACATGCTGGCGGTGCGACCAGAGCACCGGGGGATGGGGCTGGGGGCACAACTCAAACTGGCCCAGGGGAGATGGGCCCTGGCCAACGGCTACGACCTGATCACCTGGACCTATGATCCGCTGGAGGCGGTCAATGCTACCTTGAACATCAACCGGCTTGGCGGTGTCGTGCGCCGCTACCTGGTCAATCACTACGGTGAGATGGATGATGACCTGAACAAGGGGCTCCCCAGTGACCGGCTCCTGCTGGAGTGGCACCTTAGCACCCCCCGGGTCCAGGCGATCCTGCAGGGGAAGGAGACGCCGCCGGCACCGGATGCGGCGCACCTCTGCCGCGTGCCCGTCGGCTTCCAGCGGATCAAGGGGGCAGACCCGTCTGAGGCGATGCGCTGGCGACTCCTGGTGCGTGACGAGCTGACCCGGGCGCTGGCGCAAGGGTACTGGATCACCGCCTTCACCCTGAATGAGGAGGCGGGCTGGTACGGCCTGAGCCCCGAGCCCGCATGAGAGAAGGGCGCTCCAGCCTGGCCGGGGCGCCCCTTTCGTCTCAGATCCTATCCCTTGTTGTGCCAGGCCTGCAGGACCGCCGCCTCCTGCTCCCGGGTGATACCCGAGCGCCGCTGCAGGTCAGCCGGTCGCGTCCGATCCCACTCCAGCGTCTCCCGTACCGTCTGGGCCAGGGGGCGGAGGGTGAGGCCATCGGTCACAGCCTTCTTTACACTCACATTCATGAGGCCGTCTCCGCCGGGGATCCAGAGGGGGAGAGAGTTGGGGCCCATCCAGGGCTGGATCTTCTGGTCGACCAGGAACTGATCATCAACCCAGGTGAAGGTCGCATCGCTGCCCAGGGCTTCGCGACAGGTCTCAAGCACCTGCTCCATGGTGTAGGCCTCATCCGGACCGGTGCCGTTGTAAATGCCGGTCTTTCCCTGCTCCACCATCTTGATCGTCCACTCCGCCAGGTCGCGCGCGTGGATCATCTGGACGGGGGCATCCTTGGCGCCAGGAGCCAGGACCTCACCCCCCTGTGCGATACGGACGGGCCAGTAGGTGAACCGGTCCGACGGATCATGCGGCCCGATGATCAGACCCGGCCGGATGTTCAGGACACGACCGGGCATCTCTCGCTCGGCCGCCTGCTCACAGAGCGCCTTGAGGGCCCCGTAGTACTTGCCGATCTCCTCGCTGGTCTCATCCTCCATGGTCGCCACCGGTCCGCTCTCATCGATGCGCGCAGCGACAGGGGAATCAAAGACCGAGATCGACGAGATGAAGGTGTAATGATCGACGGCATTCGCCAGCAGTCGGGCGGAGTCCGTCACGATCCGCGGCACATACCCACTGGGGTCGATCACCGCATCCCACCGGCGCCCCTTCAGGGCCTCCAGGTTTCCATCGCGGTCACCGTGCAACTTCTCCACCTCAGGGAAGAGTTCCGGATGTCGCTGTCCCCGGTTGAAGAGGGTCACCTCGTGCCCACGTTCTAGGGCTGCCTCCACAAGATGCCGACCAAGGAAGACGGTCCCACCCAAGATCAAAAGTCTCATCGCAAAGCCTCCTGTGTGAACCATGCGCAGCTTCAAACCATTTGGTACCCTGCCAAGAGTTCGACGGAAGCAGGTAAGCCTCCTTCGCGAAAGAAGGCGGGATCGGTAAATGCAGCAGGTGTCACCAGGTGCAGACTATGTGAGAGGGAGGTCTCAGAACCATGCCAATGCAGAATGAAGAGTTCGCTTATCGGGAGTACGTACCGGAGTTGCCGGAAGGCGAGCGGTTTACCGAGCACCATATCAAGGTGCGTAAAGCTGACGTCTCCC
Organism: Symbiobacteriaceae bacterium; assembly: GCA_041690255.1. GTDB lineage: Bacteria > Bacillota > Sulfobacillia > Symbiobacteriales > Symbiobacteriaceae > JAWLHU01. The sequence continues at coordinate 59,156 of JAWLHU010000018.1, read as the reverse complement.
GCTACGTCTTCATACCGGGAAGCCACCTGCGCGGTCGGCGCATGGCCGAGATGCTGGACGGGGTGCGGTTAGTCAGTGCAACCCGCGGCTACTACCTTTACAGCGGGACCTGCAAGGGCGTCTTCATGACGGTCTGCTCCACCGGAATGGGCGGCCCCGTCACAGCCATTGCAATGGAAGAGTTGGGTCGACTGGGGGCGGACACCTTCATTCGCGTCGGCTCTGCCGGGGCGGTCCAGGAGTTCCTGGGGGTGGGTGACATTACCGTGGCCACCGCCACCTACCGGGGCGGAGGGACGTCGTACCGGTATCTTCCCGCCGGATTCCCGGCGGTGGCCGACTTCACCCTCACCCGCGCTCTCGTCGATGCGGCGAACCAGGCGGGTGCCCGGCTGCACACAGGGGTCTGCGCCGCCGGCGATGCCTTCTACGGACCGGACGATGAGCGAGAGCAGGCGCTGCTGAAGAAGGCGGGGGTCCTTGCGATCGAAATGGAGTCCGACACGGCTTTTGTCCTGGGGCATTACCACAACTGGCGGGTGGCGGCTGGCTTCGTGCTGGATGGCGGCCCGGCTCGCGATATCCTGGAGTCCTCGGCTGCCGGTATGGCCATTGCCAATCACGGCACGAACGAGGAGTTTCGTAACGGCGAGGAGGCATTGATCCGCATTGCCTTGGAGGCCATGGCGACCGTGGCCCGGGAGGACGAGCGCTCCTAGCCTCGTTACCATGCCGGAGAGGCCCCGGGCGCAATCGTTTCAGTGACCATCAAGGAAATCGACGAAATCCAATGCAACATTGCGTAAAATGGGCTCTGACCCAGAGAAATACTGCTCTGGTCAGGGCTCTTGGTTTGTCATCGCCATTGACACCATTGATAGCCATACGATAGACTTCCTGTATAGTCGGAGACTAGGATTAGGCACGAGCGCCTCCAACGTCCCCCTTCTTTCAGGGTCCTGTATTGTCCCCAACTGGACCTGATACACTCAGGCAGGTTGCCCAAATCAGATTCGGGGGAATACCACCTTGAAGCTCTGGCAACAGCAACCCTACGTACGCATCAGTGTGACATACCTTCTGGTGGCCGGACTCTGGATCGTCCTGTCCGACCGTCTTTTGCGACTCCTCTTTTCCGGGCCGACCCTGGCCACCCTCCAGAACCACGAGGTCTGGCTCTTTACCGTCCTCAGCGTGGCAGTAGTCGCCATGCTGCTGCGCCGTGAGAGCCGGCTGACCGCGTCTGCTCGCCGCGCCGAGCCCGCCGGGGCAGGTGGGCGCCCGGCGGGGCTTCCCTTCCTCTCCCCGGACAAGAACACCCCTATTCTGGAGACGATCCCAGAGGGGTTTGTTGCCACGGACCTGCAGTATCGGATTGTGCGGGTTAATACCGAAGCGGAGCAGATCCTGGGGCGGAAGCGGCAGGATCTGACGGGGCGCAAACTGTGGGAGATCTTCCCGGAGGCGGGACCCTCCTCCCTCTATCAGCAGTGCGTTCGCGTCGTCTCTGAGCAAGTCTCCGTCCGCTTTGTTGAGTACCACGCGGGACTACAGCTCCTGCTCGATGTGCGCGCCTACCCATCGGGTGAAGGGCTCTCCATCTACTTCCGGCCGGTTGACGAACGCGGGGATGTCGAAGCATCCCTGCGTTTTCATGCGCAATTGCTGGAGTCCGTGACGAGTGCGGTGGTCGCTGTGGACCGCGACGGGCGCATCACCTACTGGAATCACGCGGCCACCCGCCTCTTCGGCTGGTCCGCTGCGGTAGTGATGGGGGAGAGCCTGATCGACGTGATCGCCAGGGAGCGCTCAGCCGGTGAGGGAGTCCTTCAGCGACTCTTCGCGGGGGAGCGTTGGGCGGGTGAACTCCGGCTGAAGGAGCGCAGCGGCGTTGAGTTCGCCGGCTATCTCTCCTGCGCACCACTGTGGGACGCCTTCGGGAAGGCCTCGGGAGCGGTCGGCGTCGTGGAGAACGTGACCGCCCGGAAGGAGGCCGAAGAGACGCTCAGAGAGCAGGAGCGCCTCTTCCGGCTGATCGCCGAGCACGCCACCGACCTGATCCTGCTCTTCACGGCGGAGGGTGTACTCCACTACGCCAGTCCCTCCAGTCAACAGCGATTGGGCTACACCCCCGAGGAGTTGACCGGCGGAACCTTCGAACTGCTGTTGGCCATGGTTCACCCGGAGGACCGGGAGCCGTTCCGCAAGGCGCTGGAGGAGGTCCGGCTTACCCACCGGGCCGTCAGCGTCACCCACCGGCTGCAAAGCCGTCACGGTGAGTACCTGTATATGGAATCCTCCATCCGGGTGGTCATGGATCCTCGGGCCCAGTCGGTTCGCTATCAGACCATCTCGCGGGATATTACCTGCCGGGCGAAGTGTGAGGAGCAACTGGCGCATCAAATGCTCCACGACCCGGTGACGGGGCTGCCCAATCGCACCTTCTTCATCCGGCGGTTGGAGGAGAGAATGGCCGGCTCCACCGGTCGCTCGCTCCGGTACGCCGTACTCTTCCTGGATCTGGACAACTTCAAGCTGATCAACGATACCCTTGGTCACGGTCGCGGTGATGAGTTGCTGGTCGCGGTTGGGATACGGGTTCGGGATTCCCTGAGCGCGGAGGCGATCGTGGCCCGTCTGGGTGGCGATGAGTTCGCCGTCCTGATCCCGGGGATCGTCGAGTCGACCGAGGCAATCGAGGCGGCAGAGCAGCTCCTCTCTCTCCTGCAGGAGCCCTTCCTACTTGGTGAGAACGAGGTCTTCGTCACCGCTTCCGTCGGGGTGGTAGTCAGCCTGCCGGGCCATCTCACCACCGATGATCTCCTGCGCGATGCCGATGTTGCCATGTACCGTGCGAAGCAGAAGGGGAAGAATCAGTACGAGCTCTTCTCGCCCAGCATGAAGGAGCGCCTGGTCGCCAGGCTGCAAATGGAGACCGACCTGCGGCGGGCGATCGAGCGCGATGAGTTGATGGTCTTCTACCAGCCGGTCGTCCTGGTCGACTCGGGGCGGATTGCCGGTCTGGAAGCCCTCGTCCGCTGGAACCACCCGCAACGGGGTGTGATCTCACCCGGTGACTTCATACCGCTTGCGGAGGAGACCGGTCTGATCCTGCCGATCGGCCGCTGGGTCCTGCGCGAGGCCTGCCACCAGGTTCGGCGCTGGCAGGTCAACTACGAGGGGTACCGGGACCTGGTCCTCTCGGTCAATCTCTCAGCCCGCCAACTCTCCGAGCCGCGCCTGGTGGAGGAGGTGGCCAGCGCCCTCCGGGACTCCGAACTGAATCCCGCACACCTGACCCTGGAGATTACCGAGTCGGTCCTCATGCAGGACGTGGTCACCACGACCCAGGCACTCCGCCAGCTGAAGGGACTTGGCGTGCGACTGGCCATTGATGACTTCGGCACCGGGTACTCCTCGCTCTCGTATTTGAAGCGCTTTGCCGTGGACACCCTGAAGGTAGACCGCTCCTTCGTGGAGCGTCTTGGACAGGACTGCCAGGACTCGGCGATCGTTGGCACGGTGATCTCCCTGGCCAAGACGCTCAATCTGAGCGTGACCGGTGAGGGCATAGAGACTGCCGAACAGCTCGCGGAGCTGAGGGCCCTGGGTTGCGACCAGGGTCAGGGCTTCTACTTTACACGGCCCCTGCCCGTCGACCAGGCTCAGGACATCCTGGCCAGGCAACCGGGATGGTAGTGAGAACCCGTCAGACCTCACTGGGACTTTGGGTGAGGTCTGAATTTTTTTATGCACCACTCCTCCTGAAGGAGGAATCTTACCTCCTCCTTACGAATTAATGAGCATACGTTTGCACAGCGGAAGATGATTGTTCGAAGTAGTGCAGGCGGTGCCTGTCCAGCCAGTCCTCTTGCGGCCCTTGTGACAGCGAGAACTCTGGGTGTGGAAGGGCTGTGCGAACGGCTGCATTCTCCCACCGTCGGGCGCTTCCAGGAGCCATGTTTTGTCGATGAGAATGCAATCGTTTGCACCATGCAACAGGTACAGGTTTCGTTTCCGGATGAGGGGATTGTCACATTGCACGAGGAGGCAGCACGGATGAACATGAAGCGTTTCGCCGCGAGCATCCTGACCGTTGGCCTGCTGGGTACCGCCCTTGCTGGCTGCGCCGCTCCGAAGGAGCAGACCTCGGCCCCCGCCGCCCCCGCCGCCCCCGCCGCCGGTGAGAAGCAGGAGGCCCCGGCCGCAAAGAACGTCGAGATCGTCTTCTGGGAGCAGGAGGAGTCGGCCGAAAAGTTCTTCGATCCCCAGCTCGCCAAGTTCATGACGGAGAACCCGAACATCAAGATCACCCGTGTCCACTATGAGACCGAGAAGCTCCGCTCCAACTTCCTGACCGCCGTGCAGGGTGGCCAGGCTCCGCAGGTCGTCTACGGCCCTGACGACAACGTCGGCGTCTTCGCTACCGCCGGTGTCATTCAGCCCCTGGACACCGTCTTCAGCCAGGAGTTCCTCGGCAGCCTCAACCCGATCGCCCTCGACGGCAACCGCCTCAACGGCAAGCTCTGGGGCATTCCCGACCGCATTGGCAACCAGCTGATGCTCGTCTACAACAAGAAGCTGGTCACCAGCGTGCCGAAGAACACCGATGAGCTCTTCGCTTTCTCGGCGGAGTTCAAGAAGAACAATCCCGACGGGTACGGCCTCGTTTTCAACCAGACCGAGCCCTTCTGGGTTGCCCCCTGGTTCGGCGGCTACGGCGGTAAGATCTTCAACGAGAAGAACGAGCCCCAGCTGGATTCCCCGGCCATGGTGAAGACCTTCCAGCTCATGCAGGAGTTCAAGAACAAGGGCGTCCTGCCAAAGGAGTCTGACTACGGCGCCTCCGAAGCCCTCTTCAAGGAGGGCAAGGCTGCCATGATCATCAACGGTCCGTGGGCGATCACCAACTACCTGGACCTGGGCATGGATATCGGCATTACCCGGATCCCGCAGATCTCCGGCGCTGACTGGCCGAAGCCCCTGACCTCGACCAAGTCCTACTTCGTCTCCAAGCTGGTCACCGACAAGGATGAGCTGGCCGCTATCACGAAGTTCATCGAGTTCATGAACTCCGAGGCCACCCAGATCGAGCTGACCAAGCTGCACAAGCAGCAGCCCTCCAACAAGAAGGCCGCCGAGGCTGACGTCGTCAAGAACGACCCGATTCTCCTCCAGTCCAAGGCGCAGCTCGAGGTTGCCACCCCCATGCCGATCATCGCGGAGATGCGCTACGTGTGGGATAGCTGGAAGCCGCAGATGCAGCTGATCGTGGCCGGTCAGACCACCCCAGAGGCCGCTGCAAAGCAGGCGCAGGCCGATGCGCTGAAGCTGATCGCTGAGTCCAAGTAAGCAAGACCCGGCAGCGGACGGGGAGTGGAGCGAATCCCGGTAATCCGAAGCGGGATTGCGAGGTCCACTCCCCGTTCCTGTCGGTGCGTAAGCCCACGGGAGGTGCTTCACTATGGCGCGTCGGTCTCGTTCCGTCGAAGGTCTCCTTCCCGGGGCGCAGCCGTGGAACCCATACGCCTACACCATGCCGGCTCTTATCCTCATGGCCGTCATGGTGGTCTATCCCCTCATGTACGGCGTCTACATTGGGTTTACCAACATGTCGCTCCAGCGCTTCTTTGAGTACGACCTCATTGGCGTTCGCAACTTCGTCTCCATCCTGACCGAGAAGGAGCTCTGGGAGGTTCTTGTTCGCTCCATCGTCTGGACGGGTGTGAATGTCTTCCTCCACGTGGCCATCGGACTCTGGCTGGCCATTCTGCTCAATCGCAAACTCCCCGGAAAGTCGATCATCCGGGTGATCCTCATCCTGCCCTGGGCGATCCCGCAGTACATTGCGGCGCTCGCCTGGAAGACCATGTATCAGCATGACTTTGGGTTCATTAACCTGGTGCTGAAGCAGATCGGCCTCTCCCCGGTCCCCTGGCTCCAGCATCCCCAGTGGTCATTCCTGGCCGTCATCCTGGTCAACGTCTGGCTGGGGATTCCGTTCATGATGATGATCTCCCTCGGCGGCCTCCAGTCGATTCCGAAGGAGTTGTACGAGGCGACCGATGTCGATGGGGGCACCGGTTGGGACAAGTTCCGCCACATTACCCTGCCCATGCTGAAACCAGTCCTCGTCCCGGCTGCCACGCTGGGCACGGTCTGGACCTTCAACACCGTGAACGTCATCTACCTGGTGACGGGTGGTGGACCGGGCCGGTCGACCGATATCCTCGTTAGCTATGTCTATAGGGCGGCGTTTGATTTCTACCGGTATGGCTACGCCGCAGCCTTCTCCCTGCTGATTTTCCTCATGCTCATGATCTGGGCCGTCCTGTTCGTCTACAGGAACCGTGCCGATGAGGGGGCGTACTAGCATGGCCAAGCGGATGCGCGTCTCCGAAGGACTCTTTGACAAGGGCGACTCGCCCCTGAAGATCGTCGCGATCTATCTCACCCTGCTCGTCGCCTGCCTGATCTCGCTGATCCCGATCTGGATGATCTTCAACATGTCCCTCCGGCCAGACCAGAGCCTCTACACCACAGAACTCTCCTTTATTCCATCCGGTGCCACCCTGGAGAACTACCGAGTGATGCTCTTCGAGAAGCCGCTCCTGGGGTGGATGGGCAACTCGCTGATCGTCTCGGGTACCACGGCGGTCCTCTCCGTCTTCGTGGCCTCGCATGCCGGTTACGCCCTCTCTCGTTTCCGCTTCTACGGGCGCAAGAGCATGCTCACCTTCCTGCTCTCCACGCAGATGTTCCCGGCCCCTATGCTCCTGCTGCCGACCTTCCTGATCCTCTCGCAGTTCAAGCTGCTGAACAGCTTCACCGGCATGATCATCCCGTACATGGCCACCGCCGTCCCCTTTGCCACCTGGATGATGAAGGGCTTTTACGACACCATCCCGGTGGAGTTGGAGTACGCGGCAGCCATTGACGGGGCGACCAACCTGCAGACCTTCTACCGGATCACCATGCCCCTGGCGGCACCCGCCCTGGCGGTTTCGGCCCTCTTCTCCTTCATGACCGGCTGGTCGGAGTATATCATCGCCCGGGTCATTCTGACCAAGGCCGCCATGTACACCCTCCCGGTCGGCCTCGTCACCCTGCAGTCCGCCTTCAACACGGAATGGGGCCGCTACTCGGCTGGTGCGCTCATGACCATGATCCCGGCGATGGCCCTCTTCATGGCCTTCTCCCGCTACCTGGTGGGCGGCCTGACGGTGGGAGGCGTAAAGGGATGATGCTGCGGCAATTCCTCGGAGCCGGCCTGTTGGCGGCGGTGCTGGTCTCGTTCGCAGCGCCGGCCCGACCGGTGGGGGCGGCTGAGGCCTCCATGAGCCGGCCCTACTCGGAAGATGTCTTCTACCTGATCATGACCGACCGGTTCTTCAACGGCGACACCACGAACGACATCGGGCTGGAGCCGAAGAGCGCCACGGGGATCCACGGCGGCGACCTGGCCGGCGTGATCGCCAAGCTGGACTACCTGCAGAACCTGGGGATCACCGGGATCTGGCTGACGCCGGTGGTCGAGAACCAGCACGGTGGCTACCACGGCTACTGGGCGACCGACTTCTACAAGGTGGATCCAAACCTGGGCGACATGGCGACACTGAAGAAGTTGGTGGATGAGGCCCACAAGCGGGGGATCAAGGTCTTCCTCGATCTGGTCGTCAATCACACGGCCCCGACCCACAAGTTTGTGGATGAGAAGCCGGACTGGTTCCACAAGGGTGGGTCGATCACCGACTGGAACAGCCAGGAGCAGATCGAGAACTTCAAGCTGGCCGGTCTGCCGGACCTGGCCCAGGAGAACCCCGAGGTCAAGCAGTACCTGCTCGATATGTCCAAATGGTGGATCGACCAGACCGGGGTGGACGGCTTCCGGCTCGATACCGTGAGGCACGTGCCCACCTGGTTCTGGGAGGAGTACAGCAAGGAACTGCACGCCCACAAGCCCGGGTTCTACCTCATGGGGGAGGCCTGGAACGGCGATCTGAACTACCTGAAGCGGTACCTGGAGACCGGGCTGGACTCCCTGGTCGATTTCGCCCGCCTCTTCCCCATGCAGGACGTCTTCATGCGGGGCGAGGACCCGGCGATCCTGCACGCCATGGTGGGCAGGCAGATCCAGGAGACCCCGGAGACAGTCTGGTCCAGTTTCATTGACAACCATGACGTCCCCCGGTTTGTGACCGGTTCAGCGCCGGGCGGTGAGAGCAAACTGAGGCTCGCCCTCGCCTATCTGCTGACCAGCCCCGGCATGCCGATCATCTACTACGGCACCGAGGTGGCCCTGCCGGGCGGTGACGATCCGGACAACCGCCGGGACATGAAGTTCGATTCGAACCCGGCGCAGTTTGCCTACACCCAGACGCTGATCAGACTCCGCAGGGAGAACCCCGCCTTCACCCAGGGCTCCTATACACCGGTGACCAAGAACCGGAAGGTGGTCTCCTTCGTGCGGGAGCACGAGGGGAAACGGTTCCTGGTGGCGCTGAACAACAGCGCTGTTGAGCAGAAGCTGGACCTGGCCGGCCTGCTCCAGCCGGGCGAGCAGATGAAGAACCTGCTGGACGAGGTGCAGCCCATCATGGAGGGCCAGGTACTGACCCTGGCGCCCTGGACCCCGTATGTGCTGACGCCCCTGGAGCCGGCCCCGCCCTCTGCCTTCCCGGTCCTCTGGGTCGGCGGTGGCGTAGCGGCGCTGCTCCTCCTTGGCGGAGGGTTCCTCCTGTTGCGCCGGCGCACGGCATAGCATAACTGGATGCGCTCTGACCATACCTCAAAGGACGATGATCGTGAACAACAAGCCCTTTCTGGTCGATGCGATCTTGGGCAACTCGCGCATGCTGGTCACCTTGACGAAGAACGGTGAGATCCAGCGCCTCTTCTGGCCCCATATCGATGGGGGCCAGCAGATCCACCGGCTGCTGGGTGGCGTCGCCGTCAATGGCGAGGTCCTCTGGCAGGACGCCGCGGGCTGGACCACCGAGCAGGCCTACGAGCCCGACCAGAACATCCTGGTCACCACAGCCCGCCTGGCCTCCGGCCTGGTCGTGCGCCACGTTGACACCGTGACCCCGGGCCGGGATCTCCTCCTGCGCCAGGTCACCCTGACCAACGGCAGCGAGGCCCCGATCGCCCTGCAGTACCTGCTCTTCCAATGGATCCGGATCGATGAGAACCCGCTCTACAATACCGCTCTGTACGATGAGCCCAGCGACAGCCTGATGGCCTACCGTCGCGCCGAGTTCGTGGCCGTGGGCGCCGACCGACCATTGGGCACCTTCACGATCGGTAACCGGCAGGAGCCTTACGAGCGGGCCAGCCGGCTCCAGTTTCCGGGCCGGGCCATTGCCAACGGCGATGTCTCGGCGGTCGGATGCTGGGAGCTTGGCCGGATCGCCCCCGGCGAGTCGGTCAGCCTGACGCTCTACTGGGCCCTGGGCACCAGCCCGGCCGAAGTACGGGACCGCCTGGCCGTCGCCCGTGCGGAGGGGGGCCAGCGCTTGCTGGAAGGCGTGCGGGCCTACTGGCGAGACTTCCTCGCCCAGGCCCGTCCCATTGTGCCGGCGGTGCGGGAGACCCTTGCGCCCGGGCTGCCCGGCCTGCCAGAGGCTGCGTCGCCCGGGGAGATCCAGGCGCTCTACCGCCGCTCCCTGCTCACCTTCAAGCTCATGTCCGACGAGCAGACCGGCGCGGTGATCGCCGCCCCCGAGTTCGACCCGAGCTTCAGCCAGTGCGGTGGCTATGCCTACTGCTGGGGGCGGGACGCCGCCTACATTACCGTGGCTATGGACCTGGCGGGCTACCACCAGATGGCCGGGGCCTTCTACCGCTGGGCCCTGAACAGCCAGGAGCCCGAGGGCTGGTGGATGCACCGGCACTATGCCTCCGGCCACTGGGGCCCCTCCTGGGGTCTGATCCAGGTCGATGAGACCGGCTCGATCCTCTACGGGATGGCGATTCATGCCAAACTCCACGGCGGGGATGGCTTCGCCCGCCAGGTCTGGGCCAGCGTGCAGCGGGCTGCCGATTGGCTGGTCGGCAATATGGACCCTGAGACGGGTCTGCCCAAGCCGGCGGTCGATCTCTGGGAGGAGCGGGTCGCAGAGCTCACCTACTCCAGCGCCGCCGTCTTCGGCGGGCTCATGGCCGCCGCTGAGCTGGCTGAGAAAGTCGGGGAGGAGGAGCGCGCCGCCGGCTACCGCAGGGCCGCGACCGAACTGCGCGGCGCCGTCCTGCGGGAGAGCGTGCGAGAGGGCTCTTTCCTGCGTGGCCGATTCCTTCAGGTGGAGCAGGACCGGTTCGAGCAGGCCCATGGGGCCGGCCTGGCCGGAAAGGTGGAGCGAACCCCGAAGGGGCATATCCTCTACTTGCTTGACGAGGACCCTGTTCCCGACGTCAGCCTGCTCGGCATGAGCACGCCCTTCAAGCTGGTCGACCCCAGCGACCCGGTCATGGTGAAGACGGCCCGGCGGCTGGTCGAGGCGCTCTGGACGGCGCCCGCCGGGGGCATGATCCGCTATACGAACGACCGCTACCGGGGTGGGCGTAACCCCTGGGTCCTTTGTACCCTCTGGCTTGGCATTTACGAGGCGGAGCGCGGGAACCGGCGCCTGGCAGAGCAGATCCTGGACTGGGCGGTGGCTCGCCGCACCGGGACCGGGCTGTTGGCTGAACAGGTCGACCCGGTGACGGGCGAGGCCGTCTGGGTCGTGCCACTCACCTGGTCCCACGCCATGTACGTCCTGCTCGCCCTGGAACTCTACGCGGTGTGAGCAAACGAAAGCGGTGCGCACCATCTCCGGGCGCACCGCTTTCGCGTCTCGTTCAATGAGACGGTGTTTGTGTGATTACATTTTCATATTGGTTCCCTTCATGTAGAATGGGGAGGGGATTCTGATTCCGGTAAAGTGAGGGAGAGCGGATGAGCAGGGCTGATCGTTATGTGGTGATACTGGCCCTGGTTGGTACCCTGCTGGCCGGCTGCTCCGCACAAGCCGGAATATCGCACACGGCACAGCAGTCCATCGATCCCGGGCCTGCGAATGAAGCTGTGGTACCGGCGGAGCAGCCCTCGCTGTCCGCCGTTGATCAGGTGGCCGATCTGGAACCGCCGCCCGACAGGGCCCTCCTGCGGGAGCGGCTCGAGCGCTATGTGCAGGCCCTGCCCGGCACCTGGGGGATCTATCTGCTGGAGATCGAGTCCGGCTGGTCCCTGGCGATCAACGGCGAGATGGTCTTCCCGGCCGCGAGCACCTTCAAGCTCCCCATGGCCATGTACGTCCTGGACCTGGTGGAGCGGGGACGTGCCGATCTGAGCGAAGTACTGGTCTACCAGGAAGGCGACTGGGAAGAGGGGGCCGGTATCCTCCAGGAGACCGTGCAGGTCGGCAGCACGGAGACCGTCGGAAGGCTGATCGAACTTGCGATTACCTACAGCGATAACATCGCCGCCAATATGCTGATCCGCCGGTTCGGTTGGGAGAACGTCCAGGCCTACATGCGGTCGCTGGGTGGCACGGTGACCGTGACGGAGTCAGGCCGAAATGCGACCACCCCGCGTGAGATGGCAGCTTACATGGAGGCGCTCTATACGGGGACGGCGATCACGAACCCGGAGCTGCGCCGGTCGCTGCTTGACCATCTGTCCAATACGGCCTTCCAGGATCGCATTGCGGGCGGGCTGCCCGCCGGTGTACCGGTAGCCCACAAGATCGGCGCGCTGGATGGTGTCGTGAACGACATCGGCCTGGTGATGCTGCCGGAGCACCCCTTTATCATCTCGATATTCAGTCTGGACGTCGGCGAGGAGAGGGCCATCGAGGCGATCGCGGAGATCACACGGATCGTCTACCGGTATCAGCAGGAGAGGGACTGAGATCGGTACGGTCGGAGCTTGACCGCCTGCCGGTCATCGACGGGGAGCCCGAGAAGCTCCTCGGGATCGTCAGCCGGAGCGATATCCTCCGTGCCTACCCCGCGAACGAGGGGCAGGCGGACCCGACCACGCTCGGTGCGGCCAACTACGAGCGGGGGTAGTGTTCAATACGAGACCCCCTCCCGGTGGCCGGGAGGGGGTTGTTTGGCAGGTCACGGGCAGGTCAGGGGCAGGTCAAGGACAGGCCTCAGGCAGGTCACGGGCAGGTCAAGGGCAGGCCAAGGGCAGGCCTCAGGCAGGTCAAGGGCAGGTGAGGGGCAGGTCACGGGCAGGTCACGGGCAGGTCACGGGCAGGTCACGGGCAGGTCAAGGGCAGGTCACGGGCAGGTCAAGGGCAGGTGAGGGGCAGGTCACGGGCAGGTCACGGGCAGGTCAAGGGCAGGTCACGGGCAGGTCACGGGCAGGTCAAGGGCAGGTCACGGGCAGGTGAGGGGCAGGTCAAGGGCAGGTCAAGGGCAGGTCACGGGCAGGTCAAGGGCAGGTCAAGGGCAGGTCAAGGACAGGTGAGGGGCAGGTCTCAGTGGGTCTGGCCCAGGAGCATACCGGCGAAGACGACCGCGAGGACAAAGAGCGAGATCACCGCGTAGGTCCGGTCGCCCAGCTTCAGGTAGATCCAGAGAGCGGCGGTCACCCGCATGAGCGGGGTGCAGACCAGGGTGATCAGGCCGGTCGTCAGGATCGTCGTGCCGAGAGGCTCCGCGATGCCCAGCAGGAGCAGCGCCAGGCCGGCCGCTATCTGGACCGCTGCGATCGCTGTACCGATCCGCAGGAGCTTCGCGACGACGATCTCCACCATCAGCACCTGTTCATCCTGTGAGCTGGTCTTGGTCACATCCATTAGAGGGACACCCCCTTCCAGGCCATCTGAAGGGCGATGTAGACCAGGACCGGAATGAAGAGCTTGCGGAGTGTGGAGCCCTTCAGCTTCACCATCAGCCGGGCGCCGGCCATGGCGCCGAGCAGGACGCCAAGGGCGACCGGTCCGGCGACCAGAGGTTCCACATCGCCCCGGACAAAATAGACCGTGGCGCCCGCCGCCGCCGTGACGCCGATCATGAAGTTCGATGTGGCCGTGGAGACCTTGATCGGCAGGCGCATGATCTGGTCCATGGCGAGCACCTTAAAGGCGCCACCGCCAATGCCCAGCAGGCCGGCCAGGGCGCCCGAGATGTACATGAGCAGCAGACCCGGCAGGGTTCCAGTCGCCTCGTAGGAGACCTGGCGCTCCAGGGCCTGATCGTAGTAAGAGCCACTCAGGTGGAGCTGTTGCGAGAGACGGTCGGGCTGGACCCCTTCCGGCAGTTCCGTCTTGCGGGCCCGGAACATGGACCAGGCGGAGTAGGCCATGAGCAGGCCGAAGAGGAGGAAGAGGTACTGGGCGGGCAGGAGACCGGCTACCAGGGCGCCCGAGAGTGCACCCAGGGTGGTCCCGACTTCCAGCAGCATGGCGATCCGGGTGTTGGTAATGTGATCCCGCAGATAGGCGACCGCCGCCCCCGTCGATGTGGCGATCACGGCTACGGCACTCGCCGCCACCGCTGTCCGGATCTCGAAGCCGAAGAGGAGTGTCAGAGCGGGTACGACGATGATCCCACCGCCCAACCCAAGCACGGAGCCCACAAGCCCGGCGAGGATCGCGATGAGGAAGATGCTGAGTGTCAACAGGGCAGGAGTCATAGCCATCTCCTTCAACTGAGAGAACAGATAGGACAACTATACACCCGCACCGCCGTGCAGGAAAGAGTCGCCCGGGGCAGTAGGGGAAAAACCCACGATGCTCGAATCATCTGGAAGGAAGAGGTGGTACCACTCGTGAGCGAAACGCTGGAGATTCTCGCTGGAGCCCGGCGGGGCATCAGCCATCCGAATACGGACCTGGACGCCCAGACCTTCCTGCTCCGGGCGACGCAGATGCGCGAGCAGATGGGCATCGACGAGCCCCTCCCGGTCGTCTACCGGCCCCAGGTGAGCGGCGGCGAGCTCTCGGACCGGCGGGTGCTGGTCTGGGACATTGGCCGCGACCACGACCCGCGGCGGGGGAACTTCGACCACCACCAGGATCATACCCTGGGGGCGACCCCGATCATTCTCCTCCAGGCCCTGGGCCGGGAAGCGTCACCGCTGGATGAATACGTGGACAGGGCCGATCGCGGCCTCTTCTTCAAGGAGCCGCAGCCACATCCGTTCGCGGAGACCCTGCAGGGGCTCGGCGCAGGGATCAACCTGACCCACGGGCGCGACGAGGTCCGCTCCCGCCACTACCAGCGGCTCCTGAACTGGGTGGAGCAGGCGGAGCTCGATCCCTACGGTCGCTTCAGCGACCAGGTGCTCCCCCACGAGTTCCACCCCTTTCTCGAGGCGAAGCGGAGCGAGGAGGCCGTGGCCGAGCGGGAGGCGGCCGGCGCCCGCTGGTTCCGGACCCGCATCGGGCGGGTAGCCTACCTGGAGAGTTCGTTCATTGGCGCCATGCACGCCCTCTACCGCAGGGAGGCGGTGCTGGTCGTCCTCCACGAGCCCGAGGCGCTGATCTCCGGGTGGCAGCGACCGGCCCGCAAGTTTACCATCGGGGCGAACCCAGCCCGGGTGGCGATCCCGGAGGAGTTGGACCTCCGACCGTTCTTCGCCCGGCTCTCCAGCCTCGAACCCAGCGGGAACACCTGGGGCGGGCAGGCCGGCATTGGCGGCTCCCCTCGTGAGGAGGGCGGCTCGGGCCTGACCGGCCCGCAGATCATGCGGGAACTGGAGGCCTTTCTCGGCTAGTCCCGGTGGATCGGGCAGCCGTTCTCGTCACAGGCCCCGACCGGAATGATCGTCCGGCGGGCGGCGATCAGATCGTAGAGCCAGCCCCCCAAGCTGGTCACGGCGGAGAGCCAGATCAACGGCCAGAGCGGCCAGAGCAGGGGGATCCGGGCCGCGATCGCCAGCACGGCTTGGATCCCATCGACCACCTGACCGGTCCCATCGGTTCGGTGAACCCGGACATGCATCCGTTCCGCGAGGCGCCCTGCCGGCACTCCGAGTGACTCGGCCACCCCGCGCTCCCGCATGGAGGCGAAGGCGAGCTTCCCCAGCCAGTCCATCCGGAGCAGGCGATCCTGAATCCCGCTACAGAGCGGGCACCATCCATCGTAGTAGACCGTGACCGACGGTGCTCTGTTGCGCATAGACCCAACCCCTTTGACTTCATCCACATGATTGTTCCAGAATAACGACCCCGCTGGAGGCATCCGCATGAACCTCGATCTCAACGTCTTCGATACCGAGTCGATCCTGAACAAGATCCTGAAGGGCGAGAAGCCTTTCCCCGATGAGGCGATCCACCTGTGCGCAGAGGGCGAACTCATCCCCATGGCAGCCGTGGCCGACCGGATCGCCCAGCACCTGAACCCCGAGGGGAAGGTGGGGTATGGAATCAGCCAGACGGTGATCTACTCAAACGTCTGCCAGCCCAACTGCCCCTTCTGCACCGGCACCGTCACCAAAGATGACCCCGCGGCCTTCACCAAGACCGCCGAACAGGTGGTGGATGAGGTGGCAGAGGCGGTGGCAAACGGGGCGACCCAGATCTTCCTGCAGGGCGGGCACCGGATCGACCTGGAGTGGGAGTACTACCCGGGGCTGCTGCGGGCCATTCGGAGCCGGTTCCCCGACCTGCAGATCTTCGCCTACTCCCCGACCGAGATCATGGTCTTCAACGTCGCCTACCAGAAGCGGACGAAGGATCTGATCGCCGAGTTGAAAGATGCGGGCATGGGCGCTCTCTTCGCCGGCGGCGCCGAGACGATGCAGACCCGCGGTCCCGAGTACCGGGCGCTGCTGCGCGGGCCGTGGAACGAGTGGTTCGACATCGTCCATCGTTCGGTGGATGCCGGACTGCCGGTGATCGTCCCCTTCGTCTTCGGTCTGGGCGAGAGCGCCCGGGAGCGGGTCGGCCACCTCTACCGGGTCCGGGCCGTCCAGGAGCGGACCAGCGCCATGAACAAGCCCGCCTTTGCCGCCATGGCCGTCTTCACCCTGCCGGAGGGCAGGCCCGCCGCCGGCGAGGCTCCGCCCGGCCCCGTCTCCAGCCAGGAGTACCTGCGCATGGTCGCCCTGGCCCGGCTGCTCGCCCCGGGGATCCAGCATATCCAGTCCAGCCTTGCCTCGCAGGGGGTGAAGGTGGCCCAGGTCGCCCTGAGCGGCGGGGCCGATGACCTGGGGCCGATCCACCTGGAGTCGGACCAGAGCCTCCCGCCTGAGGCCATGGAGAATCTGATCCGAGAGGCCGGGCGGGTCCCTGAACGGCGGAACGCCTGGTAGCAGAAAGAGCCCCCGGACTGCTGATGGTCCGGGGGCTCCTGCCGTGGCACTACTTGAAGATCGCCAGCATCCGCTCCAGGGCCACCCGGGCCCACTTGCGGTCATCGGCGTGGACCTTCACCTGATTGACCGTCTGGCCCTCCGCCAGGGACTCCAGGGCCCAGCAGAGGTGCTGCGGGCTGATCCGATACATGGTGGCGCAGGGGCAGACGTTCGGGCCGGAGAGGGAGACCACCAGCTTATCCTGCTGGGTCTCCGCCAGCCGGTGGACCAGGTTAATCTCGGTGCCCACCGCCCACTGGGTGCCGGCCGGGGCCTCCTCAATCACCTTGATGATATACTCGGTCGAGCCGACGTAATCCGCTTTCAGGACCACATCGAGCGAGCACTCCGGATGGACGATCACCTTCATCTCGGGATAGGTCGCCCGGACTTCATCGATCTGGTCGACGGTGAACTTCTGATGGACCGAGCAGAAGCCCTTCCACAGGATGATCTTCGCCTTCGCCAGTTCTTCGTCGGTGCACTCGAAGTCGCCGAAGAGGGGGTTGTAGACGACCATCTCCTCCAGGGGGATCCCCAGCTTCATGTAGCCGGTGTTCCGGCCCAGGTGCTGGTCGGGGAAGAAGAGGACTTTCTCGCCCCGCTCGAAGGCCCAGCGGAGGACGCCCTCGGCGTTGGACGAGGTGCAGACAGCCCCGTCATGCTCGCCGCAGAAGGCCTTCAGGGCTGCCGTCGAGTTCATGTAGGTGATCGGGATCACCTTCACCCCCGGCAGCTTCTCCTGGATCGTCAGCCAGGCGTCATCCACCTGGCGCTCGTTGGCCATGTCGGCCATGGAGCAGCCGGCGCCCAGGTCGGGCAGGATCACCTGCGTCCCTTCGGGGGCCAGCACATCGGCAGTCTCAGCCATGAAGTGGACCCCGCAGAAGACGATATACTTCGCGTTGGCCCGGGTCAGGGCGAGCTGCGCCAGCTTGAAGGAATCGCCGGTAAAATCGGCCCACTGGATCACCCGGGCGCCCTGATAATGGTGGCCCAGGACAACCAGTTGGTCCCCCAACTTCTCTTTGGCAGCCCGTATCCGGCGGTCCAGTTCAGCGTCAGAAAGCATATAATACAGATCAGGGATCTGGGTGTTTCCGGGGGTTACAACCCCGAGTTCGTCCGCCATGGTAATCCTCCTGTCTTTGCCACCGGTGCCCGTTACTCCTTATTATAAACCAAATAAGCGGAAGTAGGTCGGGCAACTTTATCCTTTTGGCTCAGAGGGATACCCATCCGAGCTAATTGACTTTACCATAGACAACTATGGTAAAATAGAACTTGACGGATCGGAAAGGAGGGGATTCCGGTGAACATTATGCTCACCGATAAGGCTTCGAATCGTTTGAAGGAGATCATCAAGGCGAAGGGTGAGAACCTGGCGCTGCGGGTCATGGTCCGTGCTGGTGGTTGCTCTGGCTACGAGTATGGTATGGCCCTGGAGCGCAACCCTCGTCCCGATGACAACGTGGCTGAGACCGATGGCGTGAAGGTCGTCGTTGACCCCAACAGCCTCCAGTACCTCGACGGTTCCACGATCGACTATGTCGACAGCCTGATGGGCGGCGGCTTCGCGATCAACAACCCGAACGCTGTCTCCAGCTGCGGCTGCGGCCAGTCGTTCAAGACGGGCGACGGCGGCGGTGCGCCCAAGTCCTGCGGCAGCGGCGGCTGCTCGCACTAAGTCCTGAGAAATCACGAGCGCCAGTGGGAGCAATCCCCCTGGCGCTTTCGACTTATCGGGCTCAGACTTCCCGGTAACGGTTTCCCTCCTTCACCATACGCCCCTGCTCCACCATGTAGACCAGGTGGGCCAGGGTCTCGGCCATGGCAAAGCGGACCTGGTGGATCGTCAGTTCGTGGGGCTTGAAGATCCGCTCGGTCACCTCCCAGGCGGTCGCCCCCTGCGGGGAGAGCCGGGTCGCTTCGGCCATGCGGTCCAGTCGCTCGTCGTGATGCGCCGCAATCTCGATCGCCCGGCCGGCCACATCGGTGATCATCGAGCGATGACCGGGCAGGGCGAGCTTCGCCCCCAGAGCCTCGACCCGCTTGAGGGAGGAGAGGTACTGGGCCAGCGGATTGGGGCTGCAGTTGGGCCAGACCGATACATTCGGGGTGATTTTGGCCAGAATCATATCATTGGCCAGGAGAGTCCCGGTGGCCTCATCCCAGAAGACCGCCAGGCCGTCGGAGTGGCCCGGCGTGTGGAGCACCTCGTAGCGCCCCATGCCGAGCGTCAGCTTCGAGCCGGTCGGCACCGGGGCCAACGTCGGCAGCGGCTGCACGTTGTCGAACTGGGCATGATGATGCGCCCCGATCGCCCCGGCCATCTCGGCGGGCATGCCCTCGGCGGCGAAGAAGGAGACCAGCCGCTCTACCTGTGGCTCCATTCCCTCGCCCCAGAAGAGCTCGAGCTGGCGGAACTCCACGTCGTGCATGTAGGCCGGCGCCCCGGTCAACTGCTGGAGCCAGCCGGCCCCGCCCAGGTGATCCGGATGGTAGTGGGTGATCAGGATCTGGTCGATATCCTGCGCCCGGATTCCCAGATCGGTGAAGGCGCGCGGCCAGGCATCCACCGCCAGCGGATCGTGAAAGCCGGTGTCCACCATGGTCCAGCCCGATGGCCCCCGCAGGAGGTAGCAGTTCACGTACCTCAGCGGGATCGGGATCGGAATCGGCACCAGAAAGATCCCGGGTGCTACTTCGGTCGGTGCCTGATACGGGGGATTGGGCGGATTCATTGCTGCCAAAACTTCGCAGGCCTCCCGTTGCGTAATTGGGGCCGGGTTTGCAGGCAAGATCGGTTCGTGAAGCGAATAGATCCAGGTCATGATTCCCGCAGGAAAGCGAGAGTGTCACCCGTGCAACGCCGTTTTCTTTCTGCGCTGACCATTCTTCTCCTTCTCGTCCCGCTCTTCACCGCCTGCACCCAGAAGGGTGATCCAGCCGCGGTTCAGGATATCCGGCTCTACCAGGTGCTGCCGGTCGCCCGGGCCAAGTCCAGACTGGTGCAGGGGGAAGGGGAGGGCGAGGCGATCGCCCTGATCAACGCCGGGAGCAAGAAGCACACCGTCACCGGCTGGACCGTGGCTGCCAACCAGGGCCAGATGCAACTGCCTCAACTTACCCTGGAGCCCGGTCAGATCATCTACCTGGCCGCCGATGCCGAATACTTCCAGAAGTACTGGCACAAGACCCCGGACTACGAATACGGGGTGGATGCCGACCCGGCCGTCCCCAATCTGAAGGCGGCGGATATGGCGCCTATCCTGAATGATCAGGCCGATATCGTTTCCCTTTTGGACGAGAAGGGGAACCTGGTGGATATCCTTGCCTATGGGGCTGTGGGCAGCGCTCCCGCTCCCTGGACGGGCCCTGCCGTACAACTGGTCAACTCGTTTCCGCTCACCCCGGGCAACCAGGTGATCACCCGGCGCAAGGCGAGTGGCGGGCTGCTCCTGGAGCCGAATGCCGGCTCCTGGTCGGGCGGGACAAAGACCGAACCCGAGCGGGTCGTCTATGCGGGTCAGACCGACTTCCCGGTCCGGCAGGTGAGTGGTCCCATGACGCTGACTGCCATGTCGGCCCCGGACAACGCCGGGCCTGCGCTCTACGACCTGGTTGACCGGGCGTCTAAGTCGATCCGGCTGACCGGCTACCAGTTCACCAACCTGGAGCTGGCCGAGCGGCTGATCGCTGCCGTGAAGCGTGGTGTCCGGGTCCAGGTGGCCCTGGAGCGGAACCCCGGTGGCTCGGAGCCCTACGACTCCGACAAGGAGGCCTTCCAGAAGCTCGCGGAGGGCGGCGTGGAGGTGCTCTTCTACCACAAGTGGGATGGCGACCTCTCCACCAGTTTCAACCCTGTCCATGCGAAGTACGCGATCTTTGATGAGGAGACCGCCCTGGTGGCCACCGGCAACTGGACCAACTCGGTCTACAACACCGATCCCTCCTGCGGCAACCGGGAGTGGATGGCCGCGATCACGGGCGGCCCGGAGGTGATCCAGCTCTTCACCGAGGTCTTCGAGGCCGACTTCACCGCCGGTCGGAGTGAAGTACGTCGCTACAACAAGGAGCTGGACCGCCCGCTGGCGCCCGATGACTACGATCCCGGTCCCTGCTATCCGTACACCCCGGTCAAGCCGGCGCCACTGACCGTGAGTGGGGAGTTCACCCTGACCAGGATCCTCTCCCCCGACAACACGATGGACCGGGAGCAGGGCTTCCTGGGCCAGTTGCGCGGTGCCGGGCGGGAGCTGCTGATCTCTGCCGCCTACATTAACAAATGGTGGGGCGCTGCGAGCGACGAGGCCAACTTCACCGATTACCCGCAGCCCTACCTGACCGAGATCGTTGCGGCCGCCCGCCGCGGGGTGGAGGTCAAGGTGCTGCTCGACCGGCGGAACGTCCGGGCCGACAGCCCCCGTGACAATCAGTACGTGGTCGCCTATCTGAACGACCTGGCGAAAAAGGAGGGGCTGAAGCTGGAGGCCCGCCTGGTCAACATGGACCAGACCGGCATCGGTCGCTCCTATCACAACAAGTCGATCATTGTGGATGATGCCGTCATCATCTCCTCGATCAACGGGTCGGAGAACTCTTTCCGCTACGCCCGCGAGATGGCGATCAAGTTCGAGGGGAGCCCGGAGTTCACCGGCTACTATCGCGACCTCTTCCTCGCCGACTGGAAGGCGAGCGAGCGACCCAACGAGCCCTGGTCCTTCATGGCGATCGCCCTGCATCACGGGACCCGGCTGGACTGGGCGAAGAATGTGGAACTCGACCTGGCCGGCTACGAGGTCTACTACAAGGCGGAGCCGGCCGATGAGTGGGAGCTGATCAAGCGAGTGGAACAGCCCGGCTATACCGATGACCGCACGACCGGGTACTGGGGCGTCGTCGCTGTCAACCAGGCAGGGGTCAAGTCCGACTTTGCCGAAGTGAACCGCTAGCGGAAGATGCGATGGGAGAGGGAGGGGTATCGGTGAAGCTGCGTTCCCGCATGATCGTGGTCCTGATTCTGGCCCTGGATGCGTTCGCTTCCCTCACCCTCGTCTGGCTCCGGCCCCCCTGGGCGATGACGGCTCTGGCCGCCCTCTTCGGCATCCAGCTCATCGGCGTGCCGATCCTGCTCCGCCATCTTGAGCCGCCGGAGGAGTCGCTCTCCCCCGGTGCCCTGGAGTCGCTCACCAGCTTTGATACCACCCTGCGGATCGGTGACGAGACCCTGCCCTACCTGAAGCAGGGGCTGAACTTCGAGTCGGCCCAGAAGATCTGCGAGATCATTCACAAAATCACCGAGGTGGATGCCGTCGCGATCACCGACGATCAGGTGATCCTGGGCTTCCACGGGATCGGCTGCCGGCGCCACCAGCAGGGCGGACCGATCCTGACCGGCGCGACCAAGTATGTGCTGGACACCGGCGAGACCAAGATCGTCACCGACCCGAAGATCCTCTCCTGCGATGAGAAGGGCTGTCCGCACCCGCTCAAGTCGGCGGTCATCACCCCGCTCAAGTTCCGGGGCAAGGTGGTCGGGACCTTCAAGCTCTACCGGGCCTCCGCCGAGCCGCTGCCCAGTTACGTTGCCCGGCTGGCTGTCGGCATTGCCGCCCTGCTGGGCCTGCAAATGGAACTGGCTGAGTCGGACCGGCAGCGACAGCTTGTGACACGGGCCCGGTTGGAGGCGCTTCAGGCGCAGATCAGGCCCCACTTCCTCTTCAACGTCCTGAACACGATCATCATGTTCTCCCGGACCGACGTGGAGCGTTCCCGGGAACTGCTGATCAACCTGGCCCAGTTCTTCCGCCGCTCGCTCTCCCATCGGGGCAACTTCATCACCCTGAAAGATGAGGTCGAGTACATTAACATCTACCTCTCGCTGGAGCAGGCCCGCTTCGGTGACAAGCTTCGCATCCGCACGAAGATCGATCCCCGGGTGCTGAACGCAAAGGTACCGATCCTGACCCTGCAACCGCTGGCCGAGAATGCCATCGTGCACGGCCTCGCGACGAAGGAGGAGTCCGGCTACCTCGGCATTCGGGCCCACCAGGTCCGGGACGAACTCCATATCCTGATCGCCGACAACGGGATCGGCATGGATGCCGAACGGCTGCGGCGGGTCTTCGAGGAAGGCTTTGGCAACAACATGGGTCTCGGCCTGACCAACGTGAACGAGCGGATGATCTCGCTCTACGGCGAGGCCTACCGGCTGAAGATCCGCTCCAGTCCCGGGGGCGGGACCGCCATCCGGGTACGGATCCCCATCGACCAACCAGATCATCACGGCTGAAAACATTCATGCGACTGATGTTCCATTTCCGACGACTCATCACCCTTTCCTTGGCGAAACCCAGGCGGTTCGCATAGAATGGTCGGAAAGCCTTGGATCTTGATATGTCTAAAGGGGCGTAGGGAATAGCATGGTGCTCAAGGCGCTGATCGTAGATGACGAGTACCCGGCTCGCATGGAACTCCGGTTCCAGTTAAGCCATTTCCCTGACGTGGAGATCATCGGGGAAGCGACAAACGCGCGGGAGGCCCTGCGGCTGATCAACGCCCTCGACTACGACGTGATCTTCCTCGACGTGCAGATGCCAGGCATGACCGGCATTGAACTGGCCAAGCAGTTGAAGGGGCGCGAGGTCATGCCCAAGGTGGTCTTCGTGACCGCCTATGAGAACTACGCGGTCCCCGCCTTTGAGATCCGGGCCGTCGACTACCTGCTGAAGCCGCTGGAGTCGGAGCGGCTGGCCGAGACGGTGGAGCGGCTCCGGGAGAGCGTGGGCGCCACCGCTCACGCGGCTCCGGCGGCCGCGTCCGCCGGTGAGCGGGGGGAGGAGCCCGCCGAGCGGAACCCGGACCGGAAACCGCCGCTCTCCTTTCTGCTCTGTGAGAAGGACGAGAAGCAGATCCCGCTTCCCCTGAACGAGATCGTCTACATCTTCTCCGAGGGGTATAACGTCTTTGTCCAGACCCATCACGACCGGCTGCTGACCCGCTACACCTTGCAGGAGTTGACCGAGCGGCTGCCGGCGGAGCAGTTCTTCCGGTCGCACCGCTCCTACCTGGTCAACATCTACCAGGTGAAGGAGATCAGCCCGTACTTCAACGGGGCCTACCTGTTGAAGCTGAAGGATAAGGAGCACTCCGAGGTGATCGTCAGTCGCTCGAATGTGAAGCGGATGAAGGAACTCTTCTCCATGGGGTAGCCTGAGTTGATGGGGCGCCCGCCGGTGATCGGTGGGCGCCCTTTTCGCGCAACTCAGCCTGGGGCGCCGCCGTCTTAGAAGGCAGGGGGGGTTTTTGTGAATCGCGTGCTGTCTCTCGGCCTCGTGCTCCTTCTGCTGACCGCCTGCAGTGCATCTCAGCCGGCTCAGGAGCCGGTCGATCCGAACCCGGCGCCCCCGGTCGAACAGACCCCTGCGCCGACCACAGCACCAGCACCCGAACCTCCGCCCCCGGCGCCCCCGGTTCAGCCGGCCAGTGAGCCCTTCGCCGGCAAGGTAGCCTACATTAGCCAGGGGAACCTGTGGGTCCGAGCGGGTGGGGCGGAGGCACAGCAGATCACGACAGATGGGCAGGCGGTCCGGCCCCTCTGGTCTCCCGATGGCCGCATGCTCGCCTACGTGGTGAAGCCTGGGAGTGTGGCAATCTGGCGGGAGGGGGAGTGGCGCCTGGGCGACGAGGCCGAAGCCTGGATCGTGGACCGGATGGAGTGGTCCCCGGACAGCCGGTACCTGGCCGTTGCGGCCCGACCGGAGGGGAAGGGCTTCCCAAAGGGGATCTGGCTGTTAGAGCCGGATAGTGCCACGTCCTGGCGTCGTCTTGACCTGCCGAACACCCAGGAGAATTCGCCGTTCAACCAGCTTGACTTAACCTGGCGCCCCGACTCCACAGCCCTGACCATCGCCCATGTGGAGGC
Organism: Symbiobacteriaceae bacterium; assembly: GCA_041690255.1. Lineage (GTDB taxonomy): Bacteria > Bacillota > Sulfobacillia > Symbiobacteriales > Symbiobacteriaceae > JAWLHU01. The sequence goes on along the minus strand of JAWLHU010000018.1, from coordinate 34,938 downwards.
GAAGGATCGGGTGGGGCAGATCATCGACCTCCCGCTAGATGGGGGCAAGCCCACCGTCCTGCTGGCGGAGACCGTGCAGGCATACGCCGGCGGGGCCTACCGCCTTGCTTCCTGGTCGCCCGATGGGCAGTACCTGGCCTTCTATCGCATGCCTTCCTCGGCCTCTCTGGCGGCGGATGGTGTCGGGCTCCACCTCCTGGAGGCCGGGGCGAAGGAGCCGACTCGCCTGGGCGTCGCCCTCGCCTATCCCGAGTGGGTCGCCTGGTCTCCTGACAGCAAGCGGCTCGCTTACGTAGAGGGGAGCGGGCGGGACGTGAGCACAGGCAAGCAGGTGGTAATCTGGACGGCAGAAGGGACGCATCGGATCGAGGGGGAGTCGGTTCTGGATCCCGCTTGGTCCATCGACGGGTCCGTGCTCTGGGTGACCCAGCCTCTGCCTCGCCGCGTGCGGTCGTATACGCCCTCGGGTGAGCCCTACCTCGGAAAATGCCCGGAGGGAGAGGGGAACCCCGCCCGCAATGACTACCGGCCGATCCCTACCGCCGACGCCGGTCTGGTCATGATCTGGGTCCTTCAGGAGAAGGCGGGCCTGAAGTATGCATCAGCGGACTGCACACAGGTCACAAACGTGGCCAGTGACTTCGACCTGCCCGACAACTTCTACGGGCACCACGACTGGGCGCAGGTGATCGACTGGCATCCGTAAGCCCTTGGGCGCGACAACGCCGGGCCGCTAACTCAAGCGGTCCGGCGTTCGTGCTGCGCTATGCGCTTGCCCTCTTGGCCCGCGCCTGTTGCGTCACCTGAAGCAGGATCACCGCTCCTACGATCAGCCCGCCGCCCAGGACCTGGACCATCTGCAGCGTCTCGCCGAGAAAGAAGTAGGCGGCCACGCCGCCCATGACCGGCTCCAGCATGCCCGTCACTGTGGCGTGGGTCGGACTGATCCAGCGGAGACCGCTCAGGTAGAGGCCGAAGGGGACAACGGTGGCCAGCGTGGCAATGTAGCCGAAGAAGAGCCAGAGCGATGGATCGGCCAGGGGAGCCAGGCTGATCGCCGGGCGGCCGGCCAGGGCGAGGGCGCCGTCGACCAGGAGCCAGAAGGCAAACCCGACCCCCAGGCCATAGCAGAGGAGCGTCCAGGGGGAAAGCCCCCCGACCTTCTTGGAGCCATAGATGGTGTAGAAGGACATAGCCACCGCAGAGGTCAGGCCGGAGGCCAACCCCAGCGGGCTGACCAGCAGCTTCGCCGTGGTGCCGAAGACCAGCAGGTAGGAGCCCGAGATCGCCAGGGCAAGGGCTGCCATCATTCCCGCCCCCGGTCGCTGCCGCTCAAAGAGCCAGGCGTAGATCGCCGTCAGGGCAGGCGCCAGGTACTGCAGGAAGATCGCCGTCGCCACGTTCGTCTCTGAGATGGTGAAGAGATAGGTATACTGGACAAGCGCCATCCCCCCGATCCCCCAGACCGCCAGAAAGCCGATGTCGCTCCGCCCAATGCGCAGCAGCTTTGGGGCGACCAACGCCAGGGCGAGAGAGAGGAGGAGGAAGGAGAGGCCCATGCGAACCTGGACCAGGAGAAACGGCGGAACCGATCGGCTGGCGAAGAGGTACTTGGCCAGCGCCCCCGATATCCCCCAGAGCAGCGCAGCCGATGTGACCGACAGATAACCCCGCAGATGTGTGCCCACCCGTAGATGGCCTCCCTCCTGGGAGATGGGGGTTCGTGATCGATATGGGTCTTTCCTCCTGACTTCTTCTCCACCTGGGACCTTACGCCTGCATATGGGACCGGAGTCTCATTTCGCGCTCCCGACCTTGTCGGTCCTCCGTCCCGCTGTGTACAATGAACCCGACCATCGATCCTACTAAGGGCAAACCCGGCGAAAGCCGGGGACGCAAAGCTGCGGGCCTAAGGTTCACACCGGTGAACGATGGCAGCCGAGCCGCTGGGATGCGAGCGCACCCGGGAGAGAGTCGCCGTACAGGCTGCTCTCTTTTCTCGTCCCCGCTCGCCCGTCTGGCCGGACGAAGGAAGGCAGAAGCCAGGAGGTATGCCCCATGATCTACTTCGAGAGGGTCACCCCGACCCGCTGGGCGGCACGTGCACACATTCAGACGCCCTGTGACCCGCTACACGCCGCTGCGGAGTTCAGTTGGGATCACCCTCATTTTCAGGGGCTGCTCGAGGTGACTGTTCAGGGAGTCGAAGCGGGGCGCCCGACGCTGACAGCCTACCTGGTGCAGGTGGATCACCAGGGCTGCTGCCACATGGTCTGCCCGACCGACGGCCTCTGCGAGCGTGAGGCGATGGCCTGATCGCTCAACAGCAAACGAGCCTCTGCCGGCTGGCAGAGGCTCGTTTTCATGCAGGTCAGCGGTCGGGCTTGAGCAGCCAGGCCTGGTCGGCCAGTGCGAAGCCCTGGTCCATCAACTTCATCGCCTGATCGTAAAGGGTGGTTCGGGTGGGGGCGCCCAGCACGACCACGATCAGCTCCCGGTTGTTCCGGTAGGCCGATGCGACCAGCGTGTGGTTCGCCTTCTCCGTCCAGCCGTTCTTTACCCCGGTCGCTCCCGCATACTTCAGGACAAAGTCGTTCTTGTTCGTCAGCAGGCGGGTACCGGAGGGACCCGGAATGCGCGCCTCCGACTGGCTGACATAGACCCGGAACTCCGGGTTCTGCAGGGCGTACTGGGTGATCAGCGCCATGTCACGGGCCGTGCTGTAAGGGTTGACCCAATCGTCCAGGCCCGAGCCGTTCAGGAAGAGTGTCTGCCGAGCGCCAAGGGCGATGGCCCGGTCGGTCATGGTCCGGGCGAAGGCGGGCTCCGACCCTCCCAGGTGCTCCGCAATGGCACTGGCTGCATCGTTCCCGGAGACGAGCATGAGACCGAGGAGCAGTTCCCGCATGGTCCGCTGCTCGCCAGTCCGCAGGTAGACGCTGGTACCAATCTGCGAGGCTGCACGCGGGCTGACCGTCACCGTCGTGTTTGCATCGGCCAGTTCGACGCCCAGCAGGGCGGTCATAATCTTGGTGATGGATGCGACGGCCGTCTGCTGCCGGGAGCGGTACTCGGCCAGGATCAGCCCGGTCTCGGCATCCATGATGGCGTAGGCCTGGACCGGTGACTGGGGGTTGCAGACCAACGCTCCCGGGGTAGGCCCCAGGGTGGCGACACGAAGCTGGTCGTTCCAGGTCAGGCCGAGGTGAAACTGGTCCGAAAGCGCTCGGGCGCTGATCAGGATCTGCCCCCCGACCACGGTGGGAGCCGGCTCGATCTGGACCACCGCACCATCGATGCTGGCCGCAGTCTCGCCCGGTGTCAGGATCAGCGTCCGCCCGTTTAACTGGACCCGGGCAGATGTGCCGGTCTGTGTGACCGATCCACCCAAGGCTGCCACCGTCTGCCGGAGGGGCACGTGAAGCCGGTCGCTGATCACGGGGGTGGCACCCAGGCAGCGGTTGCCGATCTGGAGGAAGCCCTCCGCCCGGGAGAGGTCAGATTGGAAGGGGGAGACCAGTGGTCCGGCCATGACCCGTCGGGTGTACTGGGTCGCAACCCACCCCAACTGCCCCTTGGGGAGCCGGACCTGGCTCCAGGTCCCCTGCTGGTTCACCCATTCAAAGGTGGTTCCATTGGGGACCGTTATCACGACCGGGGCCGTGAGTGACGGGCTTTGCCGGACATTCAGGGGCCCGTCGATCACCTGAATGCGCTGCGGTCCGTTGATCCGGACGGAGACGCTCTTGCCGTCGTAATCGACACCGGCACCCAGCCCTTCGGAGAGGAACCGGAGGGGGAGGTAGGTCCGGTCATCGATCAACTGGGCCGGTACATCGAGCTTCACCTCCTGACCATCGACCAGGGCGGTGGTGGAGCCGATCGTCATATGGACGGACCGGTTCTCCAACTGAGCGGTGACCTGGTCAGGCGGTTGCCACTGAACGGTCGCTCCCAGTGATTCCAGGTAGGCCCGCATGGGCACCAGAGTGCGACCATCGCGGATGACAACGGGAGAGGGCATGAAGAGCTCTCGACCATTCACATAGAGCCGGAGCGGCGATGGATCGGCGGCCGATGCCGCCGGTATGCTGCTTGCCAACAGCGTCGCGGAGAGGAGGAGGCCCCAGAACCGGGTCGGCTTCCGCAAAACCCGTCACCTCGTTTGTGTATAAGAGATGTCCATACACTATTTGACGGACGGTGAAGGTTTACGGTTCCGATGAGAATGCGAGGAACTTGTGGGAAAGAAAACCGCCCTCCGTGTGGAGAGCGGCTGCCTGGTCTAGCGCGGGAAGCCCTTGATCAGCGACATGGCCTCGGCTCGGGTGGCGATATTGGTCTCCAGCACGCCCCGGACGGCCGAGGTGACGGTGGAGGCGCCTGGCTTGCGGACGCCGCGCATGGTCATGCACATGTGCTCTGCCTCGCAGACCACCATGACCCCCTGCGGCTCCAGCTTCTCCATGAGCAGGTCGGCAATCTGCGAGGTGAGCCGCTCCTGGAGCTGTGGCCGGCGAGAGAAGTCCTCCACGATCCGGGCGAGCTTGGAGAGCCCGACTACCCGTCCCTTGTTCGGAATGTAGACCACATGGGCCTTCCCGATGAACGGCACAAGATGGTGCTCGCACATGGATTCAAAGGAGATATCCCGCACGATGACCATCTCATCGTGATCCTCGCTGAAGATGGCCGAGAGCCGATCAGCCGGGTCCCGGTGAAGACCGGCGAAGACCTCCTCGTAGAAGTCGGCGACACGGCGGGGTGTGTCCAGTAGTCCCTCCCGGTCCGGGTTCTCACCAACCGCCTCCAGAATCATACGAACCGCAGTCTTGATCTTGTCCTTATCAACGGTCACCATGGCACCGCCTTTCCCAAACGTACTCCCGCCCGCTGGTCGCTCACGCACAGACTGTATCCCATCGGGCTTGTCCAGCCAATCTTATCAAACGTGCAGCGACACTGCGAGTCTTCCGGGATCACACGCTTAGGACGGTCTCGAGCCCTCTCCTGGTACTGGCACCGCACCGCATTCTTCGACCTCCTGCCCCCATCGTTTGACTTCTGCCCGTTTGTTCCCTATAATTCGCGGTGAACAGCCCCACACCAATAGGAGAGGAGGTGATGGGCGTGCCCGACCGCTACTTCACTCCCGTCGATGTCAACCGTCTCATCCCTGACTTGGAGCGGATCATCAGCCGCCTGCGCTCCATGGACGGTGAGATCCAGGAGAAGGACTGGCGTCTGAAGCAGGCCAAGGTAGAGGCTAACCGGCGGGACGATCGGGTCGATGCCTACACCTTCCTGAAGGAGGAGGCCGAACTCGACTTCCTGCGCATTCTGGCTCAAGGACAGCTTGAGCGTGTCCGCGAGTTGGGGGGCGAGGTGAAGGGTGGTTACCTGGTGGACTTCCCGGCGCGCATAGGCGGCCAGGATGTCCTGCTCTGTTGGAAGCCAGGTGAGTCCGAGGTGCGGTGGTACCACGGCCTGTATGAGGGGATGATGGGTCGCCGCCCGATTCCCGCCGAACTGCTCCAAGAGGATAGCGCCGAATCTGACTAGAAGGCCTAACGACGCAGAAGAATAGCCCGGTGCGCCTGCACCGGGCTTTGCCTTTGCGCCTAGAAGCGACGTCCGCCGCCGCCACGACCACCACCGAAGCCACCTCGGTTCCCGCCGCCGCCAACCCCACCGCCGGCGGGGCGCTCCTCACGGGGTTTGGCCTCGTTGACCGTCAGGGCACGGCCAGCCCACTCGGACCCATTCAGTCCACTGATCACGGCATCGGCCTGCTCATCCGGGACCTCAACGAAGCCGAATCCACGGGAACGACCGGTCTCCCGGTCTGTCGCCACACGGGCGGAGATCACCTGGGCGTACTGTCCCACCGCCTGCTCCAGGTCCTCGTTCGTCACGGCCCACGGCAGGTTGCCAACATACACAGTCTTCGTCATCTTCCTCGTGCCCCTCCATCAACGTCGTCTTGCCTTCCGCGAGCACGAAGCTCCCCTTCGTTCATGAAGGTGGGAAGGTGGGATACGCTATCCCGCGGCTCTAGCATGCCCGCAATCCGACGCCGAAAACCCGATACCCACGGTTAGCAAGATCAGGTGGTTCGCCGCAGGGCCTCGGCCAGCACATCGGCGATGTGCTTCACCTGCACCCGGTCTGCCAGACCGGCCCGCTCCATTCCCTCGATCATCTCCAACTGGCAGGGCGGATTGGCTACCACCAGGGTCGAGGCGCCGGTGGATCGAACCTGCCCGCTCTTCCTGTCGAGGATCTGATCGGAGAGCAGCGCCTGCGTGATCGCGTAGGTGCCGGCCGCACCACAACAGCGGTCCGACTCGGGGAGTTCTACGAACTCCGCCCCTGGGATCGCCTTGAGCAGGTTGCGCGGGGGCTGCGAGACCTTCTGCACATTGCGCAGGTGGCAGGAGTCTTGATAGGTGTACGTGCCCGGCATCGCACCCATGGGAAGCGGCCCGAGCTGGTCGACCAGTTCCGAGAAGTCCCGGCAGGCGGTGGCAAACCGCTTCGCCCGCTCGGCCCAGGCGGGATCACCGGCCAGCAAATGCCCATACTCCTTGAGCGCAGCACCACAGCCGCCGGCGGTGTTCACAATGTAGTCGTAGCCTCCCTGCTCAAAGGCGGCGATATTCCGCTTCGCCTGTGCCACCGCCAGGTCGTGCTCGCCGGCGTGCCCGTGCACGGCCCCGCAGCAGCCCTGCCCCGGCGGCAGATCGACCTCGCAGCCCAGCCGGCTCAGCACCTCGATCGCATTCCGATTCGTCTCGAAGAAGACGATATCGGAGACGCAGCCACGGAAGAAGCCGATCCGCAGGCGCCGCTCGCCCACAGCCGGCGTGAGGCGGCGTAGCGAGGCACGCCGCCAGGGCGAGGCGGCCTCCGGCACGGCCCGTTCCATGTCGGCCAGCCCCTTGCCGCCGATTCGCTCCACCAGCCCGAGCGCCCGGGCTAGTCGGCGCAGACCGAGCCGCTGGTAGAGCCAGAGCCCCCAGCCGGCCAGCTTAATCCCCAGCGGGCTGCCCAGCAGGTAGTGATAGGCGAAGCGCATGGGCCAGGGATTGGGCCGGGCTGCCGTGACCGCTGCCCGCCCCTGCTCCAATATGGCCCCGTAGTGAACCCCCGCCGGACAGGCCGGTTCGCAGGCCCGGCAGCCCAGGCAGGCGTCCAGTTTCTCAGCGATATCCAGGATCGCCAGCCGCTCATCCATGACCGCTCGGATCAGGGCGATGCGGCCACGGGGGCTGGCCGACTCGACCTCCTTCTCCCGGTATGTCGGGCAGGCCGGCAGGCAGAAGCCACAGCGCATGCAACTGACCAGCAGATCCTCGGGCAGTTCCACCGGCAACTTCACCTGGCTCATGACCGCACCACCACCCGCTTGCGGCTCTCCTTGGCGAAGATCTTCCCCGGGTTCAGAATGCCCAGGGGATCGAAGGCCTGCTTGATCGCCTTCATGAGGTCGATCCCCACCGGCCCGACCTTCCACTCGAGATAGGGCGACTTCGACTCACCCACCCCGTGCTCGCCCGTGATCGTGCCGCCCATACCGAGTGCGGCCTCGTAGATCTCGGCGAACGCCTCCTCGACCCGGTGGAGCTCCTCCCCGTCCCGCTCGTCGGTCATGCAGGTCGGATGGAGATTGCCGTCGCCGGCATGGCCGAATGTGCAGATGTCGACATTGTACTTGGCAGCGATCCGCCGGATCTCGGCCACCATGGGGGCGATCTTGCTCCGGGGTACGGTCGCATCCTCCAGGATCGTGGTCGGCCTGCGCCTGGCCAGGGCGGGGATGGCGCCGCGCCGGGCTGCCATCAGGGCGGCCTCCTCGGTGGGATCGGTCGCCATCTTCACCGAGAAGGCCCCCTCTGCGGTGCAGATCTCCGCAATGCGGGCGATATCCCGCTCGCAGATCATCTGTGGGCCGTCTTGCTGAATCAGCAGTAACGCTTCGGCATCCACCGGGAGTCCGATCTGCGAGAAGGCCTCCACCGCCCGGATCGTCCCGTTGTCCATGAACTCCAGCGTACAGGGGATGATCTTCTCGGCGATGATCCGGCTGACCGTCCGGGCGGCGCTGTCCATGTCAGCGAAGGCGGCCAGGGCTGTCCGCTTCGCCTCCGGCAGCGGCAGCAGCTTCAGCGTGATCTCGGTGATGATCGCCAGGGTCCCCTCGGAGCCGCAGAGCAGCTTCACCAGGTCGTAGCCGGCCACATCCTTCATGTTCTTGCCGCCGGCCCGGAAGATGCGCCCATCGGCGGTAACCGCCTCCACCGCCATGACATAGTCCTTGGTCACCCCGTACTTCAGGCCCCGCAGGCCGCCCGAGGTCTCCGCCATGTTCCCGCCCAGGGTCGATGTGTTCATGGATCCCGGGTCCGGCGGGTAGAAGAGGCCCAGCGCCTCCACCGCCTGGTGCAGCTTCGAAGTGATCACGCCCGGCTCGACCGTGGCTGTCAGATTCTCCTGATCGATCTCTTTTATGCTGGTCATGCGGTGCAGGGCGAGGACGATGCCCCCATCCACCGGGACGGTGCCGGCGGAGAGGTTGGTGCCCGAGCCCCGGGTGTGGACGCCGATCCGGTTGGCATGGGCCACCTGCATGATCTCGGCCACCTCTGCGGTGGTCCGCGGGAGGAGGACAAGATCGGGCAGGCGTTGATAGCGCGGGGTGGCGGAGTAGGAGTAGGTCAGCAGGTCGGCCGGACTGGTCAGGCACCAGTCAGGACCCACTATGGCACTTAGCTGTTGCAGAACCGCTGGATCGATCATGTGCTCGCCTTCCTTCCTGTCACGCACCTACGTTCATGGTAGACCACTCTTCCGCCGGTTGCCTCTGTTGTGATAGTTCGGCCTCCCGCGGAGGAATCCTTGGTCACTTGAGACGATTTGCCCTCCACACGTGCAAAGCGCCCCGGTCTCCCGGGGCGCCCTGGCCACTACTCGTGCTGACCCAGCGACTTCTTGGCCACGTAGGCGGCCAGGAGTTGGTCGTAGGTCGCTTGCTTATACGGAAAGGAGATCACGGTCATCAAGATCACGATCCCATCGCCCCGCTGGATATGGACCGACTCGCACTGCGAGCCATCATCCTGGTCCTCCAGGAACGCCTCCATCACCTGGGTGGCCGCCTCTTCCTCGAAGGGCTTCTCCAGGCCCAACTCCTTGCAAATACGCGTGTACTCCGCCTCCGGCAGCTTCAGGTCCAGGTACTGCTGAATATAGACCCGTGGCTTGCCGCGCTCGGTGGTGGCTCCCTGCCAGCGGTCGCTCCCCACAGTCAGGCCCCCTTTCTCCCACAGTATAGCGCTCGGGCACAGGGCTTCACAAGCCAAATCCCGCATAGGATGAGGCAGGATGAGAGGAGGGGGCCCGATGCCACGGATTCGCCCCTACCGCCTGGAGGAGCTACCCCTGGTCATCCAGCGGGGGCTCGCCTCGGCGTGGGATCAGCTGACCGACCGGGACCGTCTGGTCGCTACGCCCGAGCAGATGGCCCGGCAGTTCCAGAGCATGTACCGCAGCGTCCTCGCCACACCCGGGGCCGCCCTGTTCGTGGCCGATGCCCTCGGCACCCCGGAGCCCGGCCCTGCCGGACATGCCCTGCTCTTCCCCCAGCCGAACCCATTCACGGGCGTGACCGAGGTGGTGGTCATGGATATCTGGGTACATCCGGCTCTTCGGGGGCGCCGGATCGGCTCGGCCCTGCTCGATGAAGCCGAACGGCATGCCCGGGCGATCGGAGCGCGTGGCCTGGTCGCGCAGATCTTCCAGCAGAACCAGGCCTCGCAGGCGCTCTTCAGCCGGGCCGGCTACCAGTTGGAGCGGTACGTGACCGGCAAGGGGCTGTAGCGCCGGCGGGGCATCAGCTCAGCCGCCGCAGCACCTCGGTCGAGGGCAGGAGGAGCAGTTCCTGCATCGCACCGTCCCCGTAGCGCTCCAGGTAGCGCCGGCAGAGCGAGAGCCCGGTGTAGTAGCCGCTGACCGGCGCATCCGCCCCGAAGTAGCGGCGGAAGACCGCCATGCCGGTCGCACCGAAATCCCGGGCGGCGGCGTTGACCACATCCGTATCGTGTGCCTTGTGCCAGGCGAGCTGGTCCCGGTTCATGAAGGTCCCCAGGGTCTCCCTGCCCAACAGCAGATCGGTGAAGAGGAGCGCCGTCCCCTCCAGGAGGACCATGTCGAGGAGGCAGAGTCGCTGCGGTGTCGGGGGCAGGCCGAGCGCCTCCATCCGCACCGCGTGGGCCGCCTCGTGCGGCAGCATCTCCACCACCTCATCCGGATGGTACCAGAACTTCTCCCCGGTAGATGGGGGCATGGGCGAGAACCGCTCCAGCCCCAGGGCGATGGCGGGCCGGCCCCGGATGGAGAGGGTCGCCGCCGGGGCGATGAAGAAGAGCGTCCCCAGGCAGAGGTCCGGCAGCCGGCCAGGCAGATGCGGACGGATCGCCTCCAGGATCGCCTCCGCCCGTTCCTCCATGCGGTACGAAGGCGCCGGCAGCAGCGCCCCGTGCAGGGCGACCGCGGACTGTTGGACCGCCCCGGGCAGGCCACCGGGACCGAAGAGATCGGTGCCGTAGGTCTCGGTCAGCCCGTCAAAGTAGGCCCGGTTGGGCCGGTAGGCGATCGCCTCGAAGGCCGGCCAGAGCGGCGAGCCCTGGCGGTAGGCCTCCAGGCTGAGAAAGACGTCCCGGTAGATGGGGGTCAATGTCACGCAGACCACCTCAGCCCCAACCTATGCAGCCGGATCGACGGTGACGCACGCAAAGAACGGAGGTCGTGACGCCTGGCGCCACGACCTCCCCTCGACTCCTACCGGTTGGGCTGTTCCCGCCCGTTGAAGTTGGAGTAGTAATGGGCGGTAATGGGAATCGTCCGGCGGATCTTCGTCATCCGCAGGTTTCCCTCCACCCGCTCCGTCTCCATCGGGTTATAAAGCTGCCGTTTCTCCCACTCGTCGAACTTCTCCCTGACCTCCGGCGGCAGGTTCATAGGCATGCTGTCCCGACCTCCCTTCCTACTGGAGCCGTGATATATCGTGCCCAGTTGATAGGAAGAATCGTCTCCGGTGTGTAACTCTTCTCTTGTCGAGAGCGAGCCCGAAGCAGCAGCCCACCTGCATGGGGGCTGACATTCCGCAAGAGAGAGGCGATCCGTTTGTCGCAGCTAGACTCAGGTAAGCGCCGTCCACACAGCCACCGCACCGCAACCCTCGCCGCCCACGCCGGAGATGATCCCTTCCGCTTCCTCGGTGCCGCATCGCCGCCTATCTTCGAGACCTCGACCTTCGTCTTCGAGAGCTTCGAGGAGTTGGAGGAGGCGTTCGCCCACCCCGAGACCCATGCGATCTACACCCGGGGAACCAACCCGACGGTGCGGGTGACCGAGGAGAAGATCGCCGCCCTGGAGGGTGCCGACTTCTGCCGCCTCTTCGGCTCCGGCATGGCTGCGATCTCCGCGGCGATCCTGACCTGCGTCAAGGCCGGTGATCACGTCGTCTCGATCCGGTCGGTATACGGCCCCGCCTACAACCTCCTCAGCCGCTACCTGACCCGCTTCGGCGTCACGACCACCTTTATCGATGGTACCGATGTCGCCGAGTGGGAGGCAGCGATCCAGCCCAACACGACCCTCTTCTACCTCGAATCGCCCTCCTCATTCGTCATGCAGTTGCAGGACCTGGCCGCCCTCTCCGCCCTGGCGAAGCGGCACGGGATCAAGACCGTGATCGACAACTCTTACTCGACCATGCTGCTCCAGAAGCCGCTGGAGCTGGGGATCGATCTCTCGGTCTACTCGGCCACCAAGTTCCTCGGCGGCCATTCCGATGTGGTCGCCGGCGCGGTCGTCGGCCGCAAGGAGCTGCTCCAGAAGCTGACCACCGATGAGTTCCTGCTGCTCGGCGGGATCATCGGGCCGTTCGAGGCCTGGCTGATCGCCCGGGGGCTGCGCACCCTCCCGATTCGCATGAAGCAGCACCAGCAGAGCGCCGGTCAGGTCGCCGATTTCCTGGCGAAGCATGATCGGGTCGCCCGGATCTACTACCCGGGCCATCCGTCCCACCCGCAGTATGAGTTGGCCCAGCGGCAGACGGAGGGGGCCTCCAGCCTCCTCTCCTTCGAGCTGGACACCCGGAACGTGGAGCAGATCAAGCGCTTCACCAACGCGATTCGCTACTTCGGCCTTGGCGTCTCCTGGGGCGGCCACGAGTCGCTCATGATGCTGCCGTTGATCTCGCAGATGCGGGAGAAGCCCGAGTCCGAGTGGTCCAACCCGGGCCTGGTCCGGATCCACTGCGGCCTGGAGGATCCGATCGACCTGATCGGGGACCTGGATCAGGCGCTGCGGATGATGTGACGATGGGCCGGGCCCTGACCCATGCCACATAGAAGGACCGGGGGCTCTCCCCGGTCCTTTGAGCGCTATTTGCGGACCTTCCCCATGAGATGATCCAGGTCGTACTCGCCGGTATGCTTGCCCTGGTAGATCATGCTGATCGCCAGACCGATCAGCCCCAGCCCCAGCACGAAGATCAACTCGCCGAACTTCACCTCAAAGTTGACCAGCAGAAAGAGGGCGGCGATCCCGGCCAGGCCGGCGCCCAAGTGGTTGAACCAGCCCGGCACCGTACCGTTGCCCCGGTAGGCAGACCAGCCCACCAGCGACAGCAGGGCGGTTACAGCGAAGAAGGAGAGGCCCATGGCACGGCCCGACAGCTCCCACCCGGGGTAGTAGTACTTCAGGTAATCCCAGTCGCTGACGTAGCCACCGTAGTAGGAGGAGTAGCGGGAGGTGAAGCCGCCGGCCCACCGGCTGGACTGGGAGGACCAGGTGAAGAAGAGCGAGAGCAGACAGAGCGCCGCTCCGACCAGGATATACTTCCGGTAGCCGTACCAGGCCAGCCGGAGATCGAAGTAGCGGCCAAAGGAGTCGGGTGCCTGCTTCGCCTTCTGAAGCTGGTCGTAGACCAGGAGGACGGCTGCTCCCACCCACAGGATCGGCGTGATTCGCAGGGAGAACTCCAGGAAGGCGTGCACCGCGACCAGGCCGGCGAAGACCGGGGGGAGGAGCGGGTGCATCAGGTTGGCGGGGATCTGTTCAAACCCGCTCACACGGACCCCTGTGTTCCGCAGCTCGATCGCTGCGACCAGCGTACCGCCCAGCAGCATGATGATCGACCAGCCCAGGCCGACGCCCGGGAACCACTTCAGGGGGATGACCGAGAGCAGGATGGCTGCGCCCATGACCGCCAGCCCGGCGATGCTGAGGGAGCGACCGGGGATCGCCCCCCGGAGCCGCGGATCGTTCAGCGCCCGCCCGACCTCCCCGGCCACCGTGGTCGCCATCTTCTTCGCCTCAGCGGCAGCATGTGACATCTGCTGCTGGGCATCGGCGGGGATGAAGGTCTGCTCCTTTCCACACCAGGGACAGAAGCGGTGAGCACCCTCGGGCAGGGCCTTGCCACAGTGCTGGCAGTTCATAGGCATGACTCCTTACCGACCAGTTTTGCTAGGGAAGTTCGACACGGACCAGATGGAAACCCTTTTCTCACCTGCGGAGCGGGGCATACTAGGGCGCGCAAGACCCAACCTGCAAGGAGGCGACCCGAGGGTGCCTGCGAAACCGACCCACGAAGACCGGCAGTGGCTGATCAACCGGGCTGGCGTGCTTACGATCGGTCTGAACGTGGCGCTGACCGTCGCCCGGGGCGCTGCCGGTTTCCTCTCCGGCTCCACCGCCGTCCTGGCCGATGCCGCGAACTCCGGCACCGATATCCTCGCGACCCTTGTTGTGCTCGGGGGCAGCCGGATCGCTGCCCGGCCGCCCGATCTGGATCATCCCTACGGCCATGAGAAGGCCGAGCCGGTCGCGGCCAAGATCGTCGGCATTCTCGTCACGCTGACAGGCGTTCTGACCGGCATCGGCGCCATTCGAGCGCTGGGCGGCGGTGGTGAGCCGGTGGCGGTGATCGCAGCCTGGGTGACCGCCGGCTCGATCCTGATCAAGGAGGGGCTCGCCCGCTTCCTGGTCCGGCTTGGGCGACGGGTGGGCAGCCAGGCGCTCCTGGCCGATGCGGCCAATCAGCGGACCGATGTCCTCGCCTCCTTCGCCGCCCTGATCGGCGCCCTGGGTGGTCGTTTCGGTCTGCCCATCCTCGATCCGGCCATGGGGCTGCTCGTCTCCGGCCTGATCATCCGCATGGGGTTAGGACTCTACTGGCAGTCGGTCCGGGACCTTATGGATCGCGCACCCGATCCGGCGGTCATGGGGCGGATCGAGCAGGCGATTACGGCCACGCCCGGAGTCCTTGTCCTGCATGAGGTGAAGGCCCGTATCTTCGGTCCAAGCATTTACGTCGATTGCAAAGTAGGCGTGAACGCCGGCCTGAGCGTCGCGGACGGGCACCGGATTGCCAAGCGGGTGAAGGAGGCGGTCATGCGGGCGGTGCCGGAGACCCGGAACACCCTGGTCCACATCAACCCGGCCGTGCAGGAGCCGGAGCTGGAGCTTGGGGATGCGCAGCCCATCCATCAACTGGTCCCTGGAGAATTGCCCGAATTCGGACAACCACTCCATTCGCCACCCGATGGAAGAGCGTAGCCAGGTTGTGCTATGATGCTATGGTATGAAATCCTGAAAAGGTGGAGAGTCTATGGCGGATTTCTCGTTCGACATCGTCTCCAAGGTGAACATGGCGGAGGTTGTCAACGCCATCAACCAGTCGACGAAGGAGATGGAGACCCGGTTCGACTTCCGGGGCTCCAAGTCATCCATCGCACTGGATGAGAAGAAGGGCGAAGTCACGGTGATCGGCGATGACGAGATGAAGCTGAAGAACGTGATCGACATTCTTCAGGGGAAGCTGGTCAAGCGGGGTGTCTCCCTGAAGGCGCTGGAGTACGGCAAGATGGAGGACGCCGCCGGCGGCACCGTGCGCCAGGTGATCACCCTGAAGCAGGGCATTGCCCAGGAGAAGGCCAAGCAGATCACGGGGGCGATCCGCGACGCCAAGCTGAAGGTGAAGGCAGAGATCCGGGGCGATGAGATCCGCGTCTCCGGGGCCAAGAAGGATGATCTGCAGGCCGTCATCCAACTCCTGCGGGGGAAGGATTTCGATCTGGAGCTCCAGTTCATCAACTACCGGTAGACCATAAAGCATAGTGGGGGATGGCAGATGAAGCGTGCGACCGTTTTGGGGGCGGTCCTGCTCAGCCTGACGTTGATCGTCAGCGGCTGTGGGGCAGGGGAGAAGAAGGGCAACGAGACGACGCCGGTGACCGGCGAGACCACCAAGCCTGCTGAGAGCACGCCGGCGACCGCTGCGCCGGGCAATCCGGAAAGCACCTATGCCATTGTGGCCGGGGAGTCCAGCACCTCGTTCGAGGTGAAGGAGGTCTTCCTGGTCGATGCGCTCAACGTGACAGCGATCGGTAAGACCTCGGCGATCACGGGCAACCTGGTGGTGGAGAACGGCACCTTCAAGCCGTCGACCGTCGTGGTCGATGTCACGACCCTGAAGACCGACCAGGGCATGCGTGACCGGCAGTTGAAGAGCCGGGCGATCGAGACGGACAAGTACAAGACCGCCGAGTTTACGGTCGAAGGGGTCGAGGGCGGTGCGATCGACCTGAGCAACGGCCAGGAGGCCACCTTCAAGCTGAAGGGGGTCGCCAGGATCCACGGGGTGGAGAAGCCGCTGGTCTGGGACGCCAAGGCGAAGCTGGAGGGTGACACCCTGAAGCTGGACGCCTCGGTCGAGTTCGACATGGCGCTCTTCGAGATCGAGCCGCCCAACGTGGCCGGCCGGATCCGTGTCGATGAGATGGTCAAGCTGAACGTCGCCTTCGTGGCGAAGCGGGGCTAGGCCCCGGAGATAGAGCGACCCCGGAGAGGCCAGTCTGGCCCGCCGGGGTCGCTTTCTGCTACCGGACCGATCGCCTGCGCCAGCCTGCCGAGAAGACGCCAAGGGCGCCCCAGCCTGCGACGGCCAGCGTTACCCAGCGGACCTCCACCGGCCAGTGCACAAAGAGCCAGGCGGGAGGCCACGGGATCGGGAGATGCGAGTGGAAGTAGATAACCCAGAGCCCCACCCCCGTCACGCTCAGCAAAGCCCGGGCCGTGGCGCCCCCCGACCAACCCCAGCGGCGGGTGCCCTGCCTGACCTGCCGCCAGACCCGGTAGGCAGCAAGCCCGAGGCCGCTGCCCAGGACGGCTGTCAGGCCGATCAGGATCTGTCGCAGGGGGAGCCAGGGGTCGGCTGCGTCCCGGGTCCAGCCGGCGGGGAGAGGGAGGGGCGTGGCCTCGGTGGCCCGGGACCAGACGTCTACGAGCTCGACCATCATGCGATCGGCCCGGTCGGAGTTGGCTGCGGCCACAAAGCCGCCCCTGCTCTCGGGCTGCAGGGCGAAGACGGCCTGCCAGCCCGGGTTGGCGCCCCGGTGCATGAGGAAGCGCTTGCCGTTCTGCAAGTGGTCGATGCCGTAGCCCAGGCCCATGCTCGGGGTGCCCGGTTGCGCGGTCGTCGCCAGTTGAAGCGTTTCGGGTTTTAGGACCCCACGCCCGGGGGGCTCTCCATTCGGCCCTTCCACGGTGGCTGCCACAAAGCGGGCGAAGTCGGCGGCGGTCATCATCTCACTGCCGACCGCTGCCTCGCTCAGGTCGTAGTAGGGCAGGGGCCGGCCCTTGATATCGTACGGGACGGCGGCCCTGGCGATCAGATCCGGCGTCCAGTGCCAGGCGGCGCTGGTCATGCCCAGGGGCTCGAAGATCACCCGCCGGGTATAGGCCTCGAACGACTCACCGGTCACCTCTTCCACCAGCAACTGCGCCACGGCGAAGCCGGCACCGGAGTAGTGGAAGGAGCTGCCCGGTTCGTAGGCCTCGCGGACGGGGCCGGAACCGTAGTTCCGCCCGTTCAGCGAGTCGAGAAGGCTGACCGGAGGGAAGCGGGGGTCCCGGGGGAGGTAGCTGCCCGGCTCCAGGCCGGAGGTGTGGATCAGGAGCATCCGCACCGTGATCCGGGGGGAGTTCGGGGATTCGGGGACCTGCCAACGCTTTATGTACTGCTGGGCCGGGGCATCCAGGTCCACCTTGCCCTCCTCCACAAGCTTCAGGACGGCCCAGGTGGTGATCACCTTGCCGTTCGACCCGTGTTGGAGGATATGATCGGCGGTCATCGGGGTCTGGCGGTCGGTGTCCGCGAAGCCGTAGCCTTTGGTCCAGACGACTTCGCCATCCTGAATGTAGGCGACGGTGAGGCCGGGCACATCGTAGGCGGCGAGCAGTTCGGGGACGGCTTTGTCCATAGCGGAGGCGAGGGGGTCGCCAGTGGCGGCGTGGACGGGTATGGGGAGGACGGTCGCGAGAAAGAAGAGGACGAGTAGCGTGAGCCGTTGCATGAGCCGGGCCTCCTTGCCAGTCACTTCCTCATGAGTGTAGGGTGCTGGCCGGGCTGGGGCAATAGGCCAGAGGGAGGGCCGGTCAAGGCCCTCCCTGGGTCAATCTAATAGTTCCAACTCTGCTTTTCCACCACGAAGTCGTTTATGATCCACCTACCATCTTCCGCCTTACCGAAGCGCACCTGGCCGGTCCACGTCGTGCCGCCCTCGTACTCCTGATTGACGATCATGAAGCCGGTGGAGCCGTCGGCAGCGAGGGGAGTACTCTCGATCATCGGATCTTCGCTGCCAACCTGGTTCGGCTTGTAGGTGATCTTGCCCAACTGCGCGGGAATCGGGTAGTACATGGGCCGGTCGATCTTCGCGGCCTCGATCTTGGCCCGGACCACTGCATCGGGCACGAAGCGGGCGAAGTCATCCTTCTGCTTGTACCAGTGGGCGATCATGGCGGCGGTCAGCAGTTCGGCTGGTTCGGCTGGGTAGGGGCCGGCCTTCATCTCTTCCCCGACGAAGGTGGCCGTGAAGGCGGAGTTCGGCGTGGTCGATGGGTCCAGCCGGAACCACCGGGTCCAGGTGTAGCCGGCCATCTTCGCTGCCGGGGCGATGATGGCGATTCGGCCATCCGCCTCGATCCGGGCGTCGCTGCCCCAGGCGATCGTTGTCTTGGGCGCCCAGCCCCAGGCCTCGCTCACCCCCTGCCCGGTATACCACTTGAAGCCGATGCTGTGAAAACCCGCTGGCTCCGCCGCCGCCTCGTAGAGCAAGGTGGGGACCTTTATGCCGGGGATATTGACGATCTGAAGCCGGTTCTGCACGCCGGGTGGCAACTGCCCGTGGAAGGCGTACTCGATCTCGTTCCCGTCGCTGTTGTACAGATGGGGCGGGATCGCCGACCACTGGTCGAGCACCGCCTCAATCCGTTCCTTCGTACCGTCGCCGTCCAGGTCGATCTCGGTCACGGTCACGCCGTGCGCCGCCTGCATGGCTCTCAGGGCTCGGTCGAACTCGGCGGGGCTTACCTCGGTCACCTCCGGCAGCGCACCGGCAGGCCGGGTCGCAGCGGCGGCGAGCATCTGCTCCTTGGAGACGGAGGGTTGCTGACCGCCGATGAGCCGTTGCTTTGTAAAGCTCTCCGTCGGCTTGGCCAGGTTCTCCGAGGCGACCCAGGTGATTCCCCCGCCTGGTAAGAAGCGGAAGAGGGTCCGCTCGCCCCGATTTAGCACGGTCAGTTCCCACTGAAGGGCATCCGGACCGGTGGGTGTCGAGCGGGTGGCGGAGTGCAGGGAGAACCAGACCTCCGCATCGCCGCTCTGCTGCTTCCAGGCGAGGCCATCCTTCAGATCCCGCGGGAGGTAGCGGAGGAGGGTGGTCCCCTTGGGGTCCATGCGGTAGATGCCCTGCGGCAGGATGAACCATGTCACGTAGGGGTTGCCGTTGTAGGCGCCGATCAGTCGCTCGCCGTCGCGGATATACCACTCGCTGGCCTGGGGGCCATCGCTCAGGCCGTATTGGGCTGGCTGTTCCGGCACCGGCATGAGGGCCAGGGAGGCCGGGTCACCCACTGGCTCGGGCTCCGGGACGGTTGGGGCCGGCTGCTCGGTCTTCGGGGCCTCGGTCTTCGCCGGCTCTGTCTCGGTCGGCTGCTTTCCCGTGCTACACCCGGTAAGCAGCACCAGGGCTGTAAGCAGCAGCGCTGCGAAACGCCTCATCTCGGAACCACGCTCCTTCGAGCAGTTGGACGCCAAGGGCTGTGAGAAGGTTCCGGATCGCCAAAAACTTCCCGACCATTCGGGAATGGCCGGGAAGTTTTCCTGAGTCACCGCCTGAGCCGTGGATCGAGTACATCGCGCAGCCCATCGCCCAGCAGATTGAAGCCGAGGACCGCCAGCATGATCGCCAGGCCCGGGAAGGTGACCACCCAGGGCGCCAACTGTATGTAGGTCTGCGCCCCGGAGAGCATCGCCCCCCACTCGGGCAGCGGCGGTTGTGCGCCCAGCCCCAGGAAGGAGAGGCCGGCGGCATCCAGCATGGCCGTACCGGTGGAGAGGGTGGACTGGACAATGAGCGGGGCCAGGGCGTTGGGCAGGACATGCCGGCCCAGAATCCGCCCGTGCCCGCCCCCGGACGCCCGGGCCGCGAGCACAAAGTCGAACTCCTTGAGCGAGAGGACGGAGGCCCGGACCAGTCGGGCGTAGATCGGCATGTTGACGATGCCCACAGCGATCATGGCGTTGGTCAGGCTGGGCCCGAGGATCGCCGTGATCGCAATCGCCAGCAGGATCGAGGGAAAGGCGAGCATGATGTCAATGAACCGCATGGCGATCAGGTCGGCCCAACCGCCGAAGTAGGCGGAGAGGGCCCCGATCAGCACGCCCAGGGTGAGCGAGATCCCCACCGAGATCACCCCGATCTGCAGCGAGATCCGGCTGCCGTGGATGATCCGGCTCAGGATATCCCGCCCCTGTTCGTCTGTACCGAGCCAGTGCAGGGCCGATGGTCCCTGCAGCCGGTCAGCCAGCTGCCCCCGCAGTGGGTCGAACGGGGCGAGCACGTCGGCCAGCAGGGCGGCCAGGAAGATCATCAGCACGATCGAACCGCCCAGCACTGCTGCCCGGTGGCCCAGGAGCCGCCGGAACATCCCTGGTCGCTTTGGTGCATCCACCGTGGTTGGGGGCTGCTGCTTCGCTTGCATAGAACCGCCCCCTTTACTGGTACCGGATTCGTGGGTCAATGAAGGTGTAGAGCAGGTCGACCAGGAGATTGACCAGGATCATCGCCAGGGTGATCAGGGCAATGCCCCCCTGGACTACGGGATAGTCCCGAGACTGGATCGCCATGACGATATACCGGCCGATGCCGGGCCAGGAGAAGATCGTCTCGGTCAACACCGCTCCGCCGAGGAGAAGCCCAACCTGCAGGCCGATGATCGTCACGACCGGCAACAGGGCGTTCTTCAAGGCGTGGCGGAAGTTGACCCGGTTCCAGGAGAGCCCCTTTGCCCGTGCCGTCCGGATATAGTCCAGGTTCAGCACTTCCAGCATCGAGCTGCGGGTGATCCGGGCGATGATCGAGAGCGGGATCGTCGCCAGAGCGAATCCCGGTAGGACCAGGTGGGCGAAGCCGTTGGCAAAGAAGGTCCACTTGCCCCGGAGCAGGCTCTCCAGCACGACGAACTGGCTGGCCCCGTCCCAGAACAGGCGGGAGTTGAGCCGCCCCCCGGCGGGGAACCACTGCAACTGGACCGAGAAGACCAGCATGAGGATCAGCCCCAGCCAGAAGATGGGCATGGAGACCCCGATCAGGGCGCCGGCCATGGTGCCGTAGTCGAAGAGGGAGTTGCGCCAGACCGCCGAGATCACCCCCACCAGGATCCCCACCACGGTGGCGAGGAGCATGGCGAAGAGGGCCAGCTCGATCGTGGCGGGGTAGCGGGCCAGGAGTTCATCCATGACCGGCTGATGGCTCTGGATCGAGGTGCCGAAGTTGCCCGTGAGGACCTCGCCCATGAAGCGGGCGAACTGGATGTGCAACGGATCGTTCAGGCCCATCCGCTCCCGGAGGGCGGCGAGCTGGTCCGGCGTGGCCCGCTCGCCCAGCAGGAGTCGGGCAGGGTCGCCGGGGATCGCCCGCATGAGCAGGAAGATGATCAGGAGGACCCCGAGGGCGGTTGGTACGGCGAGGCCGATCCGCTTGGCCAGGTACTGTGCGATAGTGATCCCCCCGCTTTCCGTAGCTGACTACTTCATGCCCAGCTTGGCGAACGACTCGCTGCCCATGGGGCTCGGCGTGTAGCCGCTGATCCCCTTGCGGACCGCGATCGGCTCCTTGGCGTGCATGAGCGGCGCCCAGGGAGCATCCTCCATGATCTTGACCTGGGCCTCCTCGTAGAGCTTCGTCCGCTCCTTCGTGTCGGTGGAGGTCCGGGCCTTGATCAGGAGGTCATGGACGGCATCGGACTTGTAGAAGGCGATATTGCCGGCGTCCGGCCCCTTGGCGTTGTCCTTGTCCAGCAGGACATAGAGGAAGTTGTCCGGGTCGCCATTGTCGCCAGTCCAGCCGAGCAGGGCCATGGTGTGCTCGCCCATGCCGGTCTTCTCCAGGTAGGTGCCCCACTCGTAGGTGACGATCTCCGCCTCAATCCCCACGTCACGCAGGTAGCCCTGAATGGCGACGGCGATCTTCTCGGGCTGCGGCATGTACCCGCGCGGGACGGGCATGGCCCAGAGCTGCGTCTTCAGCGGCTTCTCGGGGCTGTAGCCCGCCTCTGCCAGCAGTTCCTTCGCCTTCTTCGGGTCGAAGTTGTACTTGGGCACCTTGGTGTTATGGCCCCAGACCGCCGGCGGGAGTGGGGAGATGGCCGGGGTGCCAAGGCCGCCGTAGAAGGCCTTGTTCAGTTCATCCCGATCGATGGCGTAGTTGATCGCCTTGCGGATGCGCGCATCGGTGAACGGCTCCTTCTCCATATTGAAGGCGAGGTAGCCCACGTTCATGGCCGGCCGCTCGGCCATATTGAACTTGCCGGTCTTCTTGATCGTGTCGACGAAGGCGGGCTCGACGCCATCCATAATGTCCAGTTCGTCCGCCTGCAGGGCGACCAGGCGGGCGTTGTTGTCGGGGATGGACCGGAAGACCAACTGGCCGATCTTGGGCGCCCCGCCCCAGTAATCCGGGTTGGCGTCCAGGACGATCTTGTCACCCTTGGTCCAGGAGTTGAACTTAAAGGGGCCGGTGCCGACCGGGTTGGTGTTCAGCGACTCCGGGTTCTCCTTCAGGGCCTTCGGGCTGGCAATGGCAAAGGGCACCATGGCCATATCCTGCAGGAAGGAGGCCTGGATCTGCTTCAGCACAAACTTGACCGTATGCTTGTCGACCACCTGGACATCCTGGATCACCGAGTCGGCGTCAAAGCCGCCGAACATGTACCCGTAGTAGGCGAACTCGCCGCCCTTGTGCAGCGGGTCCGCGGTGTTGCGCCAGCGATCGAAGTTGATCTTGACCGCCTCGGCGTCGAACTCCGTGCCGTCGTGGAACTTGACGTTCTCGCGGAGCGTCAGGGTCCACTCCTTGCCGTCGGCGCTGGCCTTCCATTCGGTCGCCAGGGCCGGCACGACCTCGGTTCCGCCCGCTTTGTACTCGAGCAGGGTCTCGTAGATCTGGTGGGTCACCTTGAACGACTCGCCATCGGTCACGTTGATCGGGTCAAGGCCGACCGAATCGCCGCCCCGCCCGTAGACCAGGGTGCCGCCGCCCCCTGCGCCGGACGATCCGATTCCGCCGCAGGCCGTGAGCAGGAGCGAGGCCATGAGGAACAGGGCCGAGAGCCAACGGTACCGCTTGGTGTGAACCCCCATGAGAACAATTCCCTCCTTATCTCTCTGTCCCGGGTAATCCCCGCGTGGGATTCCCGTGACTAGCGTATTAGATTGGACAAGTTCCGTAAGCCTCCTTCGTGAACAATGAGATTACTTGTAATTTTCAATGTGTGCTGGCGCAGGAGTGAAGTCGTGATCGTCCGAAGGAGTCCGCGGAGGGGACACTGAATAGATGGAGCAATCAGAACGAGAGGATGGTGGCCCATGGAGTTCACCTTTGCCTCCGAGTACCAGGACCTGATCAAGCTGGCCCGCCAGGTGGCGGAGCGGTCCATCGCACCCCGTGCTGCCCGGGTGGACGAGGAGGGCATCTATCCCGAGGACTACTTCCAGGTCTTCAAGGAGACCGGGCTGTTGGGTGTCGCGATCCCAGAGGAGTACGGCGGTGCGGGGCTGGGGGCGCTCGGGCTCGTCCTCGCGGTAGAGGAGGTGGCCAAGTACGACTGCTCGGCCGGCCTCATGCTCCTGCTGACCCGGCTCTCCACCATGGCCGTCTCGCTGGCGGGGACCGAGGCGCAGAAGCGGGAGTACCTGGGCGGGACGGCCACCGGACGCCGCCGGGGCGCCTTCTGCCTGAGCGAGCCCGACGCCGGCTCCGACACCCAGAATATCCGGACCCGGGCCGTGAAGCAGGGCGACCGCTATGTGATCAACGGCACCAAGAACTGGATCTCCGGCGCCGGCCAGGCCGACTTCTTCATTGTCGCGACAAAGACCGACAGCGGCGCACCGGGCTCCAAGGGGTACTCCGTCTTCGTGGTCGACCGGGAGACTCCCGGCCTTACCGTCGGCAAGAAGGAGCATAAGATGGGTGTGCGCGGCCTGCCGGTGCATCAGGTCATCTTGGAGGATGTGACCGTGCCCGAGTCCGCCCTGCTGGGCCGGGAGAATGAGGGCTTCAAGATCATCATGAACAACCTGAACGCCGTCCGCCCCGTGGTCGCTGCCCGCGGCCTTGGCCTGGCGGAGGGGGCGCTCATGTACTGGCTGGAATATGCGAAGCAGCGGCAGAGCTTTGGCAAGCCCCTGATCGAGCACCAGGGGCTGCAATGGATGGCCGCTGAGATCGCCGCCGATATTGAGGGCGCCCGACTGCTCACCTACCGGGCCGCCAAATTGGTCGATGCCGGCCAGACCGGCAAGGAGGCGGCGCCCTTCCTCTCCATGGCGAAGCTGAAGGCGACCGAGCTGGCGGTGAAGGCCTCCAACGACCTGCTCCAGATGATGGGTGCCGTCGGCTACATGGAGGACTACCCCATGGCCCGCTATGTGCGGGATGCCCGGCAGTTGACGATCGTCGAGGGGACGAGCCAGATCCAGAAGAACATCATCGCCAGGGCGCTGGCGGAGGGGACGCTGCACTGGTAGGGGAGGGGAGGCCCTCTCTCTACCCTCTCTCTACCCTCTCTCTACCCCCCCTCTACCCTTCACTCTACCCCCCCTCTACCCACCCTCTACCCACCCTCTACCCTTCACTCTACCCCCCCTCTACCCCGGCTCTACCCTACGTCCCTGATACAGAAACGCTGACGATGGAGGCATGATATGGCAACCCAGTCTATCGTGATCACCGGCGCCTCTACGGGCATCGGGGAGGCGACGGCCCTGCACCTGGATGGCCTTGGCTTCCAGGTCTTTGCCGGTGTCCGAAGGCCGGCCGACGGCGAGGCGCTGAAGGCGAGGGCATCTGCCCGGCTCAACCCGATCCTGCTCGACCTGACAGATGCCGCCTCGATCGCCAGGGCCCAGGCGATAGTGGAGGAGGTGGTGGGGGAGCAGGGCCTGGCCGGTCTGGTCAACAACGCCGGCATCGTGGTGGGCAGCCCGCTCGAGTTCCTCCCGCTGGATGACCTGCGCCGCCAGTTCGAGGTGAACGTGATTGGCCAGCTCGCCGTCACCCAGGCCTTCCTGCCCCTGATCCGCAAGGCGAAGGGGCGGATTGTCAACATGGGCTCGCAGAGCGGGCGGGTGGCCAACCTCTTCATGGGTCCATACGCCATGTCCAAGTTCGCCCTGGAGGCGATGACCTCGTCCCTCCGGCAGGAGCTGAAGGAGTGGGGAATCCATGTCGCTCTCGTCGGCCCGGGGGCGGTGGCCACCCCGATCTGGCGGAAGTCATTGGCGGAGGCGGATCAGCGCTTGGCTGCCATGCCGGCTCAAGCACTGGCGTACTACGGTGATATGATCGATGCGGTCAGGCGCTACCAGGCGAGCCGGGGCGATGGCGGCGTCCAGCCGATCGCGGTCGCCCGGGCCGTGGCCCATGCCCTCACCGCGCCCAGGCCGCGGACGAGTTACCGGGTCGGGTCGGACGCCCGCCTGGCCGAGCTCCTGCGCCTCCTGCCGGATTCGGTACGGGAGCGGTTGATCGCAAGGAAGTTATTCGGCCGGTAGAGAGGGAGTGAAGAGAGCGCGAACCAAATTGGCAGCATGCGGGTTAGAAGGGTGAGACGGTCGACCGACTCACCTGCGTCCATGAGACACTGACCCGAAAGGAGTCTCCCCCATGGCAACGGATCCCCTGTTAGAGGCAGCCCGCAGTGGCGACCCCGAGCGGTTTCGGGAGCTGGTGGAGCCCCACCTGGCCCAGGCCTACCGGGTCGCCATCCTGATCCTGCTGGACCGGGAGCTGGCGCGCGACGCCGTCCAGGAGGCGCTGATCCGGGCGCACCGGGGCCTGAGGGCCGTGCGCCACGACACATGCTTTGGCGCCTGGTTCCGGCGGATCGTGGTCAACGAGGCCCGGCGACAGGCCCGGCGGCAGTGGCGGCAGCCGGCCCCGCTGGAGGCGCTGCCCGAGGTCGAAGCGGCCGCCGAGGAGTCACCTGAGGCCCGACTGCTGGCCCGGGAGGACCGGGAGCGGGTCTGGACGGCGCTGGCCGCCCTGGGTGAAGCCCACCGGACGGTGTTGATCCTCCGCTACTACCAGGGGTTGAGCGACAGCGAACTGGCCGAGGCCCTGGCGATCCCGGTCGGGACGGTCAAGTCCCGGCTGCACAAGGCCCGCCTGTTCCTGCAGCGCCAGTTGCTCACGGGGAAGAGCGAGAACTCATGGCCCAATCGCTTGCTCCACCTGCTGCCAAGGAGGAATGCCGAATGAACGAGGAGATCCTCTCCCGTGAGCTTCACCGGGTGGCCGATGCCGCACCGGTTCCAACCGATCTCTTCCCGCCTGACCTGCTCGCAAGGCGAGCCCGCTCCCGCCGCTCCCGTTGGATCGCCGTGACCGCCACCGCAGCGGCCATGCTGCTCTTCAGTATCAGCCCGCTGGGGGCGAGGGCGCTCTCCGCGGTCGGTGAGGTCTTCATGAAAATGAAGGTGGATCTGGTCCGTGTTGAGCCGTCGGCCGAATCAGCCTTGGGGAACCAGTGGTCGCCTGAAGTCGGCGAGACCATACAGGCTGAGAGTATCGACGGCGTCCGGATGGAGGTCACCGGCCTGTCGTTCACCGATCTGTTGGCGAAGGAGCCGGACTTCCCGTTGCCGACCCACCTTCCCCCAAGTGCTGATGCCAAGGTGACCCAGACCGATACGTTCGTCCCGGGGAGCGAGAGTGTTGACAGCCGGACGATTGGTATCTCTTGGCGCACCGGGGGGAATGAACTCTTCCTCTACCTGAGCCGCCGCACCACTCCACTCTCCCCGGAGCAGATTCACGAGTTGGCCGCCGAAATACGACCGGGTGTCAAGATCATCACCGCTGATCCGGAGGCCGAGGTGGAGCAGCAGGAGGTGACCGTTAATGGCATGACGGCCACCGCAGTCAGGCACGGCGAGATGTGGTCTCTCTTCTGGATCGGCGAGATGGAGGGTGGCTCTATCCAGGGCAACCTTCCCCTGGAGACACTGATCAAGGTGGCTGAGTCCATTCCCAGCCTCAAGTAAAGATGTGGGGCCTGCCCATGGTGGCAGGCCCTTATCTGTCTCTGGTAGAATTAGTTCGTGTAGCGCGGTACCGCCGAAAACCGGGGCGCCGTCGAAAGAGATGATCCTTTTTCCATCAGACAGGAGGATGGCCGTGGGCGCCTTTCTAGAAACCTTCTCTCCCCTCGCCAACCGGAATCTCCGCATCTACCTCTCAGGTCAGGCCGTCTCCCTCATTGGCACCTGGATGCAGATTACCGCTCAGTCCTGGGTGGTCTGGCGGTTGACCAACTCCGAGGCTGCTCTCGGCACGGTCGGCATGCTCGGCACGATCCCCCTGCTGCTCCTGGGGCCGCTCGCCGGCTCCCTGGCAGACCGCATGGACCGCCGCAAGATCCTCGTGTATACCCAGACCGTCGCCATGTTCCTGGCCCTCATTCTCTCGGGGTTGGTCACCTCCAACCTGGTCCAGATCTGGCATGTCTACCTCCTGGCGACGATCCTCGGCTGTGTCAGCGCCCTGGATATGCCGTCCCAGCAGGCCTTCATCGGCGACCTGGCCGGCCAGGAGATGGTCCGCAAGGCGGTGGTGGTCAACGGTATGATCGTTCAGGTCAGCCGGATCTTTGGCCCGACCCTGGCGGGCCTGGTGGTCAAGTTGACCGGTGAGGGCCCGGCCTTCCTGATCAACGGCCTCAGCTTTCTCGCCGTGATCGCCAGCCTCCTGGTGGTCCGGGTGCATCAACAGCACCGGCCGGGCGCCGGTCAGTCAGGTCGCGGCAATTTCATGGAGGGGGTGCGCTATACCCTCGGCCAGCCGCGTATCCTGGATTTGATGATCTTCACCGGCCTGGTCACCTTCTTCGGCTTCTCCAACAGCACGATTCTGCCCTCGTTCGCCAGCGACACCCTCCATGGCGACGCCGGCCTCTACGGCGTTCTCATGGGCTTCTCCGGGGCCGGTGCCCTGATCAGCGTTCTCTTTATCGTCCCGTGGGGGCAGCGCATGAAGAATGCCGGCACCATGCTGGCCGTAACGATTGCCGTCGCCGGGGCCGCCTTCGCCCTCTTTGCGCTGACCCGCACCCCCGCACTGGCCATGGCGGCCTACTTCCTGACAGGCATGCCGGTCCCTCTGGTCCTGACGACCACCAATGGCCTGATCCAGTACCTGGCGCCTGGTCAGATGCGCGGCCGCCTTCTGACCCTCTACCTCATGCTCAGCTTCGGGCTTCAGCCCATCTCCAGCGTCTGGGTTGGCTGGCTGGCCGAGCATATTGGAACGCCCAACACCATCCTCGTCAACGGGGTCTCCATGTTCACCATCGCCCTGCTGATGCTGCTCCGCCCCGGGTTGACCACCTGGGAGCCAATCGGCAGGCAGGCACCGGGCGGCCCTGCTGCCAAGCCCTCGTAGGAAGGAGCCGATCGCTTGCAGATCCTCGTCATCTACGGAAGTTCCCGGGAAGAGGGGAATACCGAACTCCTGACCGAGACGATCCTCGAAGGGGTGGACGCCACCCGCGTCTACCTGCGACAGAAGAATGTCCGGCCGATTGTGGACCAGCGGCACGATCCGGAAGGGTTTCGTGCGGTGGATGATGACCATGACGCCATCATCCAACAGATGCTTTCGGCCGACCTGGTCATCTTCGCCACTCCGCTTTACTGGTATGGCATGTCCGGCCCCATGAAGGACTTTGTGGACCGCTGGTCTCAGTCGCTGCGGGACAGCCGCTATGACTTCAAGGGCGAGGTGAAGGGGAAGCCCGCCTGGGTGGTCGTGACCGGCGGCAAGGATGCCCGCCTGAAGGGGCTGCCCCTGATCGAGCAGTTCCACCACATCTTCAACTTTGTTGGCATGGAGTTCGCCGGGTATCTGATCGGCACCGGTGGTCAGCCCGGGCAGATCATGCAGGATGAGCGGACCCTGCTCGATGCCGGCTGGCTGAACCGGCACCTGCGGCAGATGTCGACCGGATCGTGAACATAGCAGAGGCCCCGGCGAAGTGCCGGGGCCTCTGCTATGCGAATCGCTACCCGAGTATCGGAATCAGCAACCCCAGCACGGGGAGCACCAGGACGGTGGTGGTGAACCAGAGGGCGTTCGCCAGGTCTTCGTCCAGGTCGAAAAGTGTGGCCGCTACGATCGCCGTAAAGCCCACGGGCATGAACGAGAGCAGCACGACGACTCGAAAGGGGAGGCCGCCATCTACCTGATCGAGGCCTGCCAGGCGGCCCAGGCTCCAGAGTGCCGCCGGCAGCAGGGCGAACTTGAGGGCTGCCATGGCCATGCTGGGTCGGAGGTGGTCCGCCACCGCGCCGACCCGGAGCGTCACCCCGACGGCGAAGGCAATATTGATCGAGGAGAGCGGGATCAGAAGAGAGTTCACGTTGGAGACCCAGGCCGGACGCGGCACCCCGGTCAGGCTGAGCAGGATCCCCAGTACGACCCCGGAGATCGGCAGGAAGAGGGATGGGTCGGTCACGATCTGACGGAGCGAACGGCGAATGGAGATGCGCTGGCCGTTTCCCATGGCCGCTGCGGCCGGGAACCCCGCCAGATAGTAGACGGGGAGTTCGAGCACCCGAAAGAAGGAGGAGAGTGCATACCCCGTCTCACCGAACAGGAGGAAGCAGAGCAGGCCACCGATCAGTCCCAGGTTGCTGTTCATACCGGCCATGAGGAAGACGCCTCGCTGCCGGGCGGGCATGGACAGGAGTCGGGCCATGACCAGCGCCAGGCCGGTGCCGATCGCATGGTAGGCGACACCCAGGACGGGGAGGGCGACGAGGTTCATCTGGCTGAAGTCGAGCGCCCAGAGGGCGAGGACGGCAGTGATCGGCGCCAGTACGAGGTTGCCGAACTCCTTCTGCCACTTGGAGAGCGTGAAAAGGTTGGCGGGCGACCGATCGGCCGCGAGCAGAACCCGGCGCCCCAAGTAACCGGCTGCGATCGGGGCTGCGAATGTAAGAAGGGCTGAGTACATCGGGTTCAACGTCCATTCCTCCACATTACCGCTCATCTGTCCCATAGGTACGCACGGATTGTGCCAGTCGGAGCAGAGCCCCGCTACGCTTTCTGGCGCACCATCTCCGATAAGGACAAGCATACACTGCACCGCCTATCATACACTCTCTTGGGCCGTGTATGATACAGTGTTTCGAGTTCAGTTCCTGAACAGCCCGATCAAGCATATGAACAGCCTTCGAGCCCCGGCGCAGTGCCGGGGCTTCATTGACGCTGGCACGGTTTTTGATATCGCGAAGGGGCGAAGGGAGGGGAATCACCATGGCCTTTCACGTACCTGATGAGATGCGGGAGATCACCCGGATGATCCGGGAGTGGGTAAACAAGCGGGTGATGCCCGTGGAGGAGGAGATCGAGGAGCGGGACCAGGTCCCGGAGCGGATCCTTGCCGAGGCCCGGCAGATGGGCCTCTTCGGCATACGGATCCCCGAGGAGTACGGTGGTCTGGGCATGGGGGTCGTGGGCCAGTCGCTGATCTACGAGGAGCTGGGCCGGACCAGTCACGGGCTCTGCACCATTATCGGCGCCCACACGGGTATCGGTTCGACCGGCCTGGTTGAGCTGGGGACGCCGGACCAGAAGGGCCGCTACCTGCCCGCCATGGCGACGGGTGGACTGCTCTCCGGCTTCGCCCTGACCGAGCCGCAGGCGGGGTCGGATGCGTCACAGCTCCTGACGACGGCCGAACGCCTGGGGGATCGCTATCTCCTGAACGGCCAGAAGTGCTTTATCACCAACGCACCGGAGGCCGGTCTCTTCACCGTCTTTGCCGTGACCGATAAGGCCCGTGGGGCCAAAGGGATCTCTGCCTTTCTCGTTGAGCGGGGATTCAAGGGGCTGGAAGTGGGCAAGCCTGAGAAGAAGATGGGGCTGCGGGGCTCCCACACCGCCGAGCTCTTCTTCACCGACTGCGAG
This sequence comes from Symbiobacteriaceae bacterium, assembly GCA_041690255.1. Lineage (GTDB taxonomy): Bacteria > Bacillota > Sulfobacillia > Symbiobacteriales > Symbiobacteriaceae > JAWLHU01. The sequence goes on along the minus strand of JAWLHU010000018.1, from coordinate 4,330 downwards.
GTGCCGGTGGAGAACCGGTTAGGGGCCGAGGGTGAGGGGTACGTGGCGGCCATGAAGATCCTGACCAAGGGGCGGGCGACCCTGGCGGCGCGCTGCATCGGTGGAATGGAGCGCTGCCTGGAGGAGTCGGTCCGCTGGTCGAAGCAGCGGGTGACCATGGGCCGGCCGATCGCGGAGCATCAGATGATCCAGGCCCACCTGGCGGAGATGGCGACCGATATCTTCGCCTCTCGGGCTATGACCTACCAGGTCGCGGAGATGGCTGACCAGGGGCTCAACGTCCAGAAGGAGGCGGCCATGGCCAAGCTCTTCGTGACCGAGGCCTTCGCCCGGGTGGCCGATAAGGCGGTGCAGATCCACGGGGGCATGGGCTACATGAAGGAGATGGCGGTAGAGCGGCTCTATCGGGACGCCCGGATCACCCGGATCTACGAGGGGACCTCGGAGATTCAGAAGCTGGTGATCGCCGGCAAGGTGCTTGCGGAGGGCTGATTACCCTTTCCCGGAGAGGGGGCGGAGGTCGTCGAACCAGCCAGCCCCCTTGGGCAGCCGCATGATCATGAAGCGCCCCTGATCCTCCGGCTGGCGGGACTGGTGGTACTTGAGGTAGATGCGATCACGCTGTACCGCAAGCACCTCGATCTTGCCGGAGGCGTGGCTCATGACGTACTTCACTCGCTTGCCGAGCCCTGAGGTCCGGGCTTTGGCAGCCTCCACGATCTCGTACCCCTCCCGGAGGGGCACCACAAAGGCCGCATTTCCCGCTACCGGGCGATTCTGGAAGAGGTAGTAGGGGGTTACCCCGGCCCAGGAGAGGCGGTCCAGCAACTCGGCCAGAACGGCGGGGTCATCGTTCACCCCGCGGAGCAGCGGGGTCTGGTTGATCGTGATCACGCCTGCCTTCTGCAGGGCGCTCACGCAGGCGAGCGCCTGCTCCGTCAGCTCACGCGGATGGTTGAAGTGCGCCATTACGTAAATCCGTGCATCGGCCCGGGTGTGCTGCGAGAGCACATCGAGCAGCTTGGGGTCGCCCGCAATGCGCATTGGGTCAAAGGCGAGCATCTTGGAGCCGAGGCGAATGATCTTGACATGGTCGATCGCCCGCAGGGCGGTCAGGATCTTGTCGAGACGGGTGGCGGAGAGTACAAGCGGGTCACCGCCGGTCAGCAGCACATTGTTGATCTCCGGATGGGCTGCAATGTAGGACAGCCCTTCGCTCACATCCAGGCTGACTTCGCTCTCCACGTCCTCTTTGAAGAGTCGCTTGCGGAAGCAGAACCGGCAATAGGCGCCGCAGACGTCAGAGACCAGCAGGAGGGCCGTGGTGGTGTACTTGTGCTGGCAGCCCTTGGCTACATAGTTGGACGCCTCGTCGGACGGGTCCAGCCGGCCATACTCCGCCAGCTCCCCTTCACTGGGGATCACGATCCGGCGGATGGGGTCTGCCGGATCCTCCCAGTCGATCAGCGACAGGTAATAATCGCTGACCCGGAACACGTACTCATCGGTGACGGGTGCGAGCCGTTCCCGTTCCTGTTCAGAGAGCTGATCGATCCGCCGGATATCCGTACGGTAGCCCATCGTGTCCCTCCATCTCCCTGGGCAGTGTTCCTTCCATAGCCACCCTATTCACGCACTCGGCGAGGTGACATAACGGCCGATCTGAATAGACTGGGGTATGGTCGGTAGGAAGCTGTGTGACCAAGGGGGGTTCCCGAATGGAACGCCACGTCGTCCATGTCGCGCTCGCTGCAGGTTCGGAGGATAGCACTCCTACCGTGCGGGCGCCTTGGACGCTGTTGGAAGGGGCCGGCTTGCGCGATGGCGAGACCTGTACGCTCCGTTTCGGTCTGGCAGAGACAGAGGTCCTCTGGCGGGCAAATGGGGACCGGGAGGGCGATTCGCTGCTTCTGTCGGCCCCGGTGGCCCAGCGGCTCCAGATCACCGGACCGGTCAGTCTGACCTTATGCCGATCAGGCTCTGCCCAGATAGCCCTGGGGCCACTCGTGGGGCTGCTGATCTCATCGGCCAAGCGAGATGCGGTGTTGAACGGAAAGCGGGATCATGTCTACTGTCGCTACGCCCGAGCCGCCCGGGAGACGGGGGGACTGCTCCTCTTCTTCGCACCCGATGACCTGGATCTGTCCGGGCGGACGATTTCCGGTTACCTGCACCACTGCGATGGTGCAGCAGAATGCCAGTGGATGCCCCTCAAGGCTCCCCTGCCCCGAGTGATCTATGACCGATGCTTCGGTAAGCCCGGCCGCATGGACGCCGCGGCGTTGCGCATGACGATGCGCGACCTGGGTGCCGTGGTGGTCAACGCACCGGTCAAGATCACGAAACTTCAGGCGTTCCAGGCGCTGCAACCTCCCGGCGACCTGGGGCCTCACCTTCCCGGGACCGGCCCCCTGACCGCCGAGTTCCTTCATATCCTCATGGAGACCAACGATGACCTTTACGTAAAACCGGACGCGCTCTACAAGGGCAAAGGGGTCTGCCGGCTGAAACGCGTGGGTTCGGGGTGGGAGATCTGGACCCGTGAGGAGGGGGAGAACCGGACGCTCCGGGTTGCGGATGAACAGGAGGTCCTCCCGGCGCTCTCCGGGATGCTGGAGCCGGACGTGACCTACGTGGTGCAGGAGGGGCTGCCCCTGGCTGCCTACCTCGGTAACCGCTTTGACCTGCGGTCTCTGGTCCAGCGCGCCGGGGACGGCAAGTGGCAGGTAACCGGTGTGGTCGCGCGCATTGCCCCGGAGGGCAGCGCCATTACCAGCCCGCGCAGCGGCGGACAGATCGCCCCGATTGAGAGTGCCCTGCAGTACGCCTTCGGTCCGCAGGCAACGGCGATCCGGGCGGAGATCGACCGGGTCTCCCTCGCCCTGGCCGAGCGGATCGACCAGCGGTTGGGTCCGTGCGTGGAACTGGGACTGGACCTGGGCGTTCTGGAAGATGGTCGCGTCATGCTGATCGAGGTGAACGGGATCCCGCTTCGGGTTAGCCTGGAGCGTCTGAGAGATCCGCTCATTGGGGAGCGGATCGACCGGTTCCCCATTCATTTTGCTGCCTATCTTGACATGCAGGAGTGATCCCATGCAGTTCGGCATCATGCTGGGACCGGCTGACGAGGAGCGGCTGCGTGTGCGGGACCGCTATCGCCTCATGGCGCACCAGGCCAGGGTGGCGGGCGCCGAGCCAATCTTCTTCACCCTGGGCGGGCTGAACGAAGCGGGGACCCAAGTGCAGGGCTGGACCGAGCAGGATGGTCAGTGGCACTCGGTCGCCACCGGGCTCCCCGAGGTGATCTACAACCGGGCCACCTATGGGGACCGGACGCAGAGCCAGAGCGCCGTCGGCCTGTTGAAGACCCTGTTCGCCCGACGGGCGACTCGGCTGATCAACCCGATCAACTCCATCAGTAAGCTGGAGGTTGCAGATGCCCTCAGCTTCTTCCCCGGGACCGCCGGCCTGGCTCCCGAGACGCGTCCCCTGATTGCGCCCAGTGACCTCACAGCCATGTCTGGCCGGCATGGCGCACTCTTCCTGAAGAGGGATCACGGCAGCCACGGCAGTGATGTGGTCCGTCTGCGTGACGAATCCGGTATGGCCGGGATCCGGGGGCGCATTGGCTCCCGGCATGTCGATGAGCGCTTTGGCAGCGTGGAGGAGGTCTTTGCCTTCCTGAAGCTGTTAGACCCTGAGATGACCTGGGTCGTGCAGCAAGGCATTGCGCTGCCGACCGTAAATGGGCGGAGCTTTGACCTGCGGGTGATTGCGCAGAAGGATGGGGAGGGCCAGTGGCAGCTGCCGCTTGTGCTTGTCCGCCTGGCCCGTGAGGGGCACGTCGCCGCCAACATGAGCCAGGGCGGGGAGCCCTTCCTGCCCGACGGCTTCCTCCGGCAGTTTGGCAGCCAGATCCCACACCTGCCGGATCTGGTCGAGCGCGTCTCCCAGGCCGCTCATCGCACGCTCCTTGCCCTGGAGTCCCGGTTCGGGCTGTTGGGGGAGGTCGGCATTGACATCGGCGTCGACGAGCAGGGGTCCACCTGGGTCTTCGAGGCGAATACGAAGCCGCTCCATCCGGCCGTTCCAGGGATGGAGGAGGATCGCCTCCTCCGGTATCCCTTTGCCTACGGCGCTTACCTGGCGCGTCAGGCACGTGCCGGTCGGGAGACCGGCACCGCACAACCGGTCCATGCGTAAGAAGCGCCTGCCCTATTCGGGCAGGCGTTCAGGCTGCTGACAAAATGGCCCCCTGGAGTCCGCATAGCGGACACAGGGGGCTGTTTCTTTAAAAATTTTAGGAAACACCCCTGCCCTGGCCACTGGA
>JAWLHU010000017.1:0-154437 GCA_041690255.1 Symbiobacteriaceae bacterium | reverse complement strand
AGACCAGGGAATTTCAATTGATCGGTGCAAGGATTTTCTGTTGATCGGACCAGGGAATTTTCGTTGATCCAAACCTCCAATTCCAGTTGATCACAAACAGCCCAATACTGGCGGGTCTGGCGGTTGCGGAACAACTGCGGGGCGATACAGGCGGCCACGGCTCTCCCCTCCTGGGAGTAGTATGGCCAGATTGGTGTGGCTCGCCTTGACTGGCCCCGGCAGCCTGGCGGTCCTTGACTGGAGTGCCGAAGGGCCGGCTCCGGGGGGCAGGGGGATGCAGCGCCGTCCCTCCGGCGATTGGAGTTTACCGCCATCTGCCACCCGTCAAGCCGGCCCCACCGGGGGTACGCCTCTGGGCCTCACCAGGAGGCAAAAGGGAAGGGCAGGGAAGTCACTCCCTGCCCGGGTCTGCGGCCTGTTTGGGGCCGCTGTGCTATGGGGGATGGTTTAGAGGGTGGCGCTTTGTGAAGCGCTCATCTAGACGAGCATCTGTCCGCAGGCAGGGCAGTGCCACCGGCCACAGGGTCCGGCCCAATACTGGCGGGTCTGGCGGTTGCGGAACAACTGCGGGGCGATGCAGGCGGCCACGGCTCTCCCCTCCTGGGAGTAGTATGGCCAGATTGGTGTGGCTCGCCTTGTCTGGCCCCGGCAATCTGTCGGTCTTGAACTGGAGTGCCGAAGGGCCGGCTCCGGGGGGCAGGGGGATGCAGCGCCGTCCCTCCGGCGATTGGAGTTTACCGCCATCTGCCACCCGTCAAGCCGGCCCCACCGGGGGTACGCCTCTGGGCCTCACCAGGAGGCAATAGGGAAGGGCAGGGAAGTCACTCCCTGCCCGGGTCTGCGGCCTGTTTGGGGCCGCTGTGCTATGGGGGATGGTTTAGAGGGTGGAACAAGCGGCTGCGGAAGCTGGCTGAAGAAAACCCTGCTTCCACGCCGCTGGAACAGGTGTTCAACTGGTACACCGACGAAAAGGGCTGGCAATACCAGTCCAAACTTCCTGTCTGAGCGGACTGCAGCGCCCTCACAGGCCAGGTTATACACTCAGGCTACGCCGGGGGTGGACGGGGATGACAACCCGTTCCACCCCCTCTTCGTCGTGCCCCGTCGCATGCCGCAGCGCTTCCCGCACATGGTCCGCCGGATGCTCAACGCCGGCCAGCCACCGCACGAAGGCCTCAAGCTCCGAGGCCGAAAGCGTTCGCTGCACCCCCGGCGGGGGCCCGGGGCGAGATAGTTTCGCCTGCTCCGCCAGAATCGGTAGCGCCTCGACAGCGAGCTGCCAGCGCCGGCGGGCACCATGGGCCTCACCACGAGCGAGACCCTCCCGCTCCAGCCGCTCCAGAGTGCTCTCCCCCCCAGTATCTCGCCTAGCCGAAAGATTGCTCCGGTGGAGCCGCACGCCGTAGTGCTGCTCCAGCATGCGCAAGAACTCCGTCAACCCAACAAAGCGCAATGCCACAGCCCCCGATATACAAGATCATGTAGCCAGTCCAGAATCGCACTATATTTCACGTCCAACATTCTATTGTATAACTAATTGGCCAGGACCCTGCTTGAAGGGAGGCCAGAAGATGAAATGAACTGCCATTTATGTCCGAACCGACATGCCGGGCGAATGGACACAGCGGCAGGCCGAGACGGTCAGTCGCTTGCTCTCTGCTCCGTGTGGGCCGGTGGTGGTTTATGAGGACCACTGCCTGGCCGACCACTGGCCCCGGCTCGGTATGGACCGGCTTCTAGCTGATGCCGCTCACGGCCGGCTCTGCAAAGTGGTCGTCCGAAACTACAGCCGCCTGGCCGGCGCCATCGAAGAACTGGCCTTGATCTTGACCCATCTGCATGCCCTCGGCATTCAGGTCCAATCGCAGCTCGATCCCGCACCGGACCCGGACGCAGATCCCAGCAGGGTCCTGGCATGGCTCCAGATGATCGCTCCTTGGTCTCATGGGGCATTGTGGTACGCAAAGCCCTCCCCTCTTCTCATTTCCAGTCTTTCGCAGTCATATACCAACAAGTTACCACTCAGGAGGGAGAATCTTGGCCGTCGCTCTTGGCCTCCCGTGGCCGGTCGAACCGGAGTCACAACCCAAGCTAGGGGTAGATACCCCGGCAGTCGCCGCTCCCCCCAAACGCCCCCGGCTGAATCCCCGCCCACGCCAGCCGCTGCATCCGCTGGCGGACGCCTTCATCGAACAGCTCAACCGGCTGAATGAACGCTGGCAGGGCAGCGCCCGAACGACGTGTCGACAGTTCTGCGCCTGGCTCCAGGAGCATCGGCAAGTCCTGGCGGAGACGCCCCTGGCCAACCTCGACCTCGATACCGTCACGCCCGGGACCCTGGCGACCTACGCCGACCATCTGGCGGTGGTCTACGCCAACCGGAACACCCGCCGCGGAAAGCTCCTCGCCATCCGCCGCTGGTTTCAGTTCCTCCACGAGCACGGCCTGATCTCCCGGGACCCGGCCATGAACCTGCCCCGGGTGCGCAAGCAGCCGTCCTGTCTGAACCGACACCTGTCGGCCCAGCAGGTCAGCGCCTTCTTCGACGCCGTTATCCAACTGAGCCCTCATCCCGCTCGGGATATCGCCATGTTCGGCTGCCTGGCCGCTCTCGGCCTGCGGCCGCGGGAACTGCTCCAGCTGCGGATCGATGACCTCGACCTGCACAGCGCTCAGGTGCGGGTGCTCGGAAAGGGCAACCGGGAGCGCCTCGTCCCGCTCAACGGCACCTTGCTGCTCTCGCTGGAGCGGCACCTCGCCGGCGCAGCATCCTGGAAGACCGGGGACCTGCTCTGGCTCGACCAGGGCTCCCCCCTCTCCGCGGACAAGCTGCGAAGGCTCTTCCACACCTACCGGCGGGCGGGCGGCATCCCGGATGGCGTGGGCGGGCCGCATCTCTTCCGGCACTACTTCATCTCCCAGAGTCTCAAGGCCGGGGTCGATCTCCACGACCTGGCGGCCGTGGTCGGGCACAGCAACATCCGCTCGCTGGAGGCCTACTTCCACGTCTCGGCCGATGAACTAGCGACGGTCCTGGAGGCCGCCCGGGAGGAGGTGCCGGCCGATGGGGCTTCAGCAGGAACTGCGTAACCCATCCCGCGACGATGTGCTCCGGGCACTGGGCATCGACCCGTCCCTCTTCGAACGGCTGGCCGATCAGGAGCCCGGGGCCAATCTGGTGGATGACGCCCTGCCCCTCCACGACGCCATTGACCTGTTCGAATCCCGGCGCCTGTTTGATGGCGGCGCCACAGCCCGCACCTATATGACCACCCTCCGCAGCTTCACCGCCTTCGTCGCCCAGTACCGGGAGACCGGACTGGCGAGTGTCCGAACGATCACCGGGGCGGATGTGGCCGCCTTTGCCACCCGGGCCCCTCATCAACGGGCGCAAGCGGCAGCCGAACACCATCAACCGGGATCTGTCGATTGTCTCGGCCCTCTTCGGCTTCCTCGTCCGGGAAGGGCTGCTCCGGCGGAACCCCGCCGAACTGGCCGACCGGGCGCCGGAGGTCCAGTCTGCCCCCCGGTCCCTCTCCGAGCGAGAGCAGGCGCGGCTGCTGGACTGGAGCCGGAAATCGTACAACGCCATGCGCAACCATGCCATCATCTACCTGACGCTGAACACCGGCCTGCGTGCCAGTGAGGTCTGCAACCTGCGCTGGGGCGACATCGACCTGCGGAAGGGGCGCCTTCATGTGGTCCAGGGCAAGGGCAAGCAGGACCGGACGGTCCCCCTGCTGCCGCCGGTGGTCGAGGCCCTGGCCTACTACCGCCAGACCCGCCGGTATGAGATCGCCTGCCCCGGTTACGAGGACGCTGTCTTTCTGAACAGCACCGGCCCCCGTTGGGGCTGCGCCATGACCGTCGATGGCCTCGAACTGATGCTCTCGCCCCTGCTCCGCCGGCTGAAGAAGCCGAAGGGCGCCAATTTCCACCTGCTCCGGCACAGCTTCGCCGTGAACCTGCTCTGGCGCGGGGTTCACATCGCCGTGATCGGTGCGCTGCTGGGCCACCGGTCCTTTGAGACCACCAGCCGCTACCTCCTCCTGGGCGACCCGGGCATGAAGCAGGCGCTGACCGAGGCCTGCCCCGACGGCGTCCTGGTCCCCGCCATCCGCCGGGAACTGAACCGGGCGCACCTCGACAACCTGGTGGATGCCGTCTTCGGGGAGGATGACTGATGGGCCATCAACCGAATGAGAACGGGGCGGCAGCGGACTGGCTGAAGCAACTGGCTGATGCCGGTCGATCGCCAGCCACCCTGCGCCAGCACGAACGGTATATGGGTCTGCTCTTTGACTACATCTATATGGAAGGGAGTATCACACCGGTGGATGTGGACTTCCGCCGGCTGATCCCCATCCGCAGCCGTGGTGCCCTGCTGGGCCTCGGTCCCGTGAACCGGGTCTTTGTCGAGCGGTTCCTGGCCTGGGCCTGTGGCCCGGTCGAGGAGCGGGAGCGGGCCGCTCATCTGCGGAACGACCTGCTGGAGACCCTCCACCTCTTCTTCCGCTCACTCATGGCGACGGAACGGCTGGTGTCCGATCCGACGGTCGATGTGCGCCGGGCGAAGACGAAGGTGCGGGTGAACCATCGGAAGTACCTGACGCCGGTGGAGAGCGCCGCCCTGCTGGATGCCGCGGCGAAGAGCGGGCCGCATGCGCCCCGCAACTTCACGCTGATCCTCATCCTCCTGCGCACCGGTCTACGCCCGGCGGAGGCCTGTGGCTTGCGCTTGGCCGATGTCGACCTGGAGCGGGGCCAGATTGGGGTGTCCGGAAAGACAGGACCCCGGAACGTGAGCCTGGTGCCCGCGGCGCAGGAAGTGCTTGAGCGATACCTCCGCAGCCCCTATGCCCTGGAGCGGCTGGGGCACGACGGCACCCTCTTCCCCACCGATGATGGCCAGCGTCCGATGAACTCGACCGACCTCCGTAAGCTGGTCAAGGACCTGTGCCAGGAGGCCGGCATCGATCGGGGCGTGACGACCTACTGGCTCCGCCACACCTTTGCCACCGATGCGCACCGGGCCGGCGTCGAGTTCCCGATCATCTCGCAGGCCCTGGGCCACGCCAAGCTCCGGACAACCCACACCTACGTGCACGGCCGGTTGGGGCGGATGCGCTCGATCGTCGAGCGGGGGCCCGCGGCCGTACCGCTGGTGGACCTGCATCGGGCCCTTCTGAAGGCTCACGCCCGGCGGGCAATGCCGGGAGCCTAGTCTAAGAGGTCAGCGAGGGGGCGTGGTGCCCCTCCTCCGTTTCACGCCGACGAGGGGAGGGACAAATCCGCCTCACCTTCCGCATAGGTTTATGCGGGAGGGAGTGCCCGTGTCTGTTCGGGAGCCCAGCCAGGAGCGGATTCTGGCGGCACTACGATGGCTATACGAGGTGAGCGCTCATGCCAACCGGTCTGCACGACCTGAGTCTTCCGGAGACCCTGAAGGCGAGCGAACACCAAACGCTGTTGGCGGTCATCTACCTGCGGGTCAGCACGGAGGACCAGGCCAACCGGGGATACAGCCTGCAAAACCAGCGCGAGGTCTGTCTGGAACGGGCCCGGGCACTGGCTGCCACTCGGGAGCAACAGACGGGCCAACGGGTTGAGCTTCAGACCACCATCTTTACCGATGCGGTCAGTGGTGAACTGTTAGAGCGGCCCGAGTTGGAGAACGTTCGGGCCTTCGTCAAGGAGCACCGGCCAGCCTACTTTATCTGCCTGGACCCGGACCGGTTCAGCCGGGCCACCTACCATGCGATTATGGTGGCGAACGAGATCGAGGCGGCCGGCACGAAGCTGGAGTTCGTCAACCACGACTACCAGTCAACGCCTGAAGGCCGCCTCTTCTTTACGCTGCGGGTGGCGATTGCCGAGTACGAGAAGGCCAAGATCCTGGAGCGCACCGCCAGTGGCCGGCGGCGGAAGATCAAAGAGGGCGGCCTTCCGACCGGCCTCTTTCTCTATGGGTACCGCTACGACCGGGAGACCGAGCAAGTCAGCCTGGACCCCGTCGAGTCGGCCTGGGTCCGCCTGATCTTCACCTGGGCCGCCGAACCGCTGGGCTGCCAGACGATTGCCTGCCGTTTGAACGATGCCGGCGTCCGGACCAAGCGGGGCACCCGCTGGTACCGGGGTACGATCAGCAAGATGCTGAGCCAGCGGGCGTACATCGGGGAGTTCGTGGTCAACCGGCTGGACGCCAGGGGGCTCGGGGCGCAGCGGAACCTCCCGGCCACCCGGCGGAGCAGGCCACTGACCGCCAAGGCCCGCCCGCCAGAAGAGTGGGTGGCGATCCCAGTACCGGCCATCATCGAACGGAATCTCTGGGAGAAGGTACAGCAGCATCGGGTGGATGGCCGCCTGCGGCGGGCGCCGCAGGGCCTCTACCTGCTGAGCGGCCTGCTTATCTGCGGATACTGCGGCGGTCCGGTCTACTACCGACCGCACAAGAGCCTCGGGCATGTACTGGTCTGCGGCAACCGCTATCCCTACATGCGGGACATTAAGGACCCGCCCCCTCCCTGCCGGTCGCTGCCCCACCAGGCAGCGGGACCGATCGAAGACCAGGTCTGGACGCTGGTCCAGACCTGGCTGACGAGGCCGGAGCACCTGCTTGCCTACCTGCAGGAGCGGGAGCAGGAGCAGGATCCGAACGACACCGGACATCCGGAGGCAGTAACCCGGGAGAAGGCGCTGCTCGAGCGGCAGCTGGAGGAGAAGCAGTTGGAGCAGAGCCGTATTCTGGCGGTGGTCCGGACCGGCGCGATCGATGCAGATGCGGCAGCGGCGGCGCTGCGTCCGCTCAGCGAACAGATCCGTTACCTCCGGGGAGCCCTCCTGCAGTTGGCGGAGCGATCAGGCGCTCTCAATTCACCCCCTCTCGCTCGCCCGTCCCCGCCTGGCCGGTCGCCGATCGAGTGGGACCTGGCTCGACTGGGCATTGCCACCAGAACAAGGCTCCACGGCCTCAGCCTTCAACAGCGGCAGACCCTGGTGCGACTGCTGCTCGACCGGGTCGCCGTATGGCGAGCGCCAATTCGGCCAACCTAGAAAAGAGTAGCTTTCAATTGGGCCGAGATGCTGGGAGGGCACCATGGAGCACACGTCGCTGAAGCAGCGGGCCGCTGAGTATCGACGGGCACTTGCAGCCCTGAGCGACACACGCCAACCCGCAGACCTCCGCCGAGAAGCGCTGCATGCCGCTATGAACGAGATTCGGGTCCTCCCGGTACCGCAGGAGGTGGAAGGTGCCTCCGAAGCGCTCAGGGCGGTGCTGGGAGGGAGTGCGGACACCATCATCCGTTCTCTCGCCGTTGGCGGTTTGATCAGGGCCGAACTCTTCTATTTGGGCACCCACGTTAGAGAAGAGGAGTTGACAGTCGGAGCTGTTCATCCGCTCCTCCACTGCGAAGTCGATCCGTGCTGGAGCCCGGAAGAACTGACGCGGGCGGTGCAGTATGGGATCCTTGCCACGGGCAGTGTCGATACCGTCGCCACCATGGGCGAGATGATTGACCTGGTCTTACATGGAAATGTTGCCCTCTTGGTTGACGGTACGCTTGCCGGTTTCCGCATTAACCTGGCATCGCCTTCCGGGCGCTCCGTTGAGGAGCCCAAGACAGAGCCGGTCCTTCGCGGCCCTCGAGAGGGTTTCATCGAGTCCTTGGATACGAACCTGTCCCTTGTGCGCCGATACCTGCGGACCCCCTATCTGACCACGCAGGAACTGATCCTTGGTCGGAGTACACAGAGCCGGGTCATGATCGTTTACCTCTGCGACGTAGCCGTACCAGCTCTCGTCCAGGAGGTCAGGAGGCGGCTCGAAGAGGTCAAAATCGAAGCTGTCGTCGATAGCGCCTACCTGGAGGAGTTGATCGAGGACAACCCCTTCTCCCTCTTTCCCCAGGTGCAGAATACCGAACGCCCGGACACAGTTGTCGCAAATATTCTCGAAGGACGGGTGGCCATCCTGATGGACCGGTCACCCTCTGCGTTGATCGTTCCGGTCACCGCCTGGTCATTCCTCCAGGCCAGTGAGGACTACTACGAACGATACCCCATTGCCACATTCTTACGCCTGCTGCGGTTTGCACTGGCGGGGCTCGCCCTGATCGGCCCCGCCTTCTGGATCGCGATCGTCAGTTATCACCAGGAGTTGCTGCCCACCTCCCTGCTCCTGTCGGTGGTGGCTGCGCGAGAAGGCATTCCCTTTCCCGTGCTGGTGGAGGGACTGTTGATGGAACTCTTTTTCGAAGCCCTCCGCGAGGCAGGCGTACGACTTCCCCGAGCGGTCGGACAGGCGGTCAGCATCGTCGGCGCCCTGGTGCTCGGTGAGGCTGCCGTTCAGGCTGGCATTGTGTCCGCCCCCATGGTGATCGTGGTGGCAACCACGGGAATCGCGTCCTTTGCGATGCCGCGCTTCAACTTCGGCATTGCCCTCCGTCTGCTGCGGCTGGGGCTGATGATTCTCTCCGGATTCCTGGGGATGTTCGGCCTGCTGATGGGCCTGCTATGGCTCCTCTACCACCTGTCGGCTCTGCGCTCCTTTGGCGTACCCTACTTACAGCCCATTGCTCCGTTGACTCTGAGCGATCTGAAGGACTCCCTCGTTCGCTTACCGCAGTGGCTGATGGACCGCCGGCCGGACACTCTGCACGTGCTGGACCGCCGTCGGCGGAGGGCGAACCTCCGCCCCCGGCCGCCAGGGGGTAGAAGCCATCAATGAGCATGAAGAAACACCTGGTGTGTGTGCTGGTACTGGTACTCTTCCTACCCGGGTGCTGGAGCCGGATCGAGATCAACGACATAGCGATCATCAGCCTGGTAGCGATTGACCGGGCTGAGGACGACCTGTTCCACCTCTACCTGCAGATCGTTCTCCCGACTCGGATCCCCCGTCCAAGCACCGGCGGTGGTCAGGGCGGTACCAGGAGCATTAACGTGATCAGCAGCAAGGGCCGCACCGTAATGGACGCCGCCCGGCAGTTGCAGCTGCGAACACCGCGACGGCTGTTCTGGTCCCACGCAAACGTAATCCTGCTGGGGGAGGACCTGGCACGCAGCGGGTTGAGCTCGGTGGAGGACTTCCTCACCCGCTTTTCCGACCTGCGGCTCAACAGCCAGATGCTGGTTGTCCGGGGCGATCTCCGCCGCCTGTTGAAGACCACTCCGGGGCTGGAACGCATGCCGGCCGAGACCATTCGGGAGCTGGGCCGGGATCAGACTGCATTGATCGTCTCCGCACGGGAGTACATGCGCGACCGCGCAGCGCAGGGAAAGGATGCGATCCTGCCGGTGTTGGCGTTGGTCACGGTGGAGGAGGGCGGGATCCTGGAGATGACCAATCCCTTCTACATGGCCGGGGCGGCACTGTTCCGTGGCGACAGGGTTGTCGCCTGGGCAGGGGAGCGTGAGACACGCGTACTGATGTGGCTCTTGGAACAGAGATCTCGGGGTGTGATCACCGCAGACCTGCCGGACAAGGCGGGGCAGGCGAGCGTGGAGATGACCTCAAGCGAAGCCCAAAGGCGGGTCGTCTGGCAGAATCGAAAGCCACAGGTTCAGTTGCGGATCGCCTTGGACACCGAACTGGTAGATGTCACCAGCCCGCTCCGAATCGATGAGATCGAAAACCTGAGCAAGCTTGAGACCGCCTTCGCGACCGAGGTCTCCGGCTGGGTCAAACGGCTTCTGGACCAGATGCGCCAGGAGTCGATCGATCCCCTTGGCTTGGGTCAGCTCATCAGACGCTCCAACCACCGGGTCTGGCGCCAACTACGCCCCCGGTGGCGAACGGAGATTCAGAAGTTGCCCATCACCTACCAGGTTCGGGTCACGATTGAACAGGCCGGGCTGTCCAAGCAGACCCGGACATTTCCTGCGGAGGAGTTGCCAGAGTGAAGACGGTAGCCGTGTTGATCCCGTACGCAGTGATCGCCTACCTGGAGGTGGGGGCCCTGCTGAAGCGAAAGAGGCGCAGGGAGGCGGCCGTTTCCGGCGGACTCAGCCTCCTCGGCGGACTCTACGCCCTGGGGGTGTACCTGAAGTGGCCAGTACCCAACCCGGTGGCCTTCATTCAGGCACTCTTCCTGCCGATTGCACGATGGGTGGGACTTGTATGAATGGCCGCCTCACTATCGCACGGGGCCGGCTAACCCGCCTCGACCACGGGCAGATCTCGACCAACCAGTTCGTCTGGCTCCTGGTCAGCGTGATCACGTCGTATGCCATCGCCTTCGTGCCCAGCATGCTGATGCGGATCACCAAGCCCGACGGCTGGATCTCCATCATCATCTCGTGGGCGTGCGACCTGGCACTCGCTCTGGTCTATGCATTCATGGGACTCCGGTTTCCCCGCCAGTCCATGGTCCAATATGCCACGAGTGCGCTCGGCCCGTGGCTCGGTAAACCCGTAGGGGCCATGTTCCCCCTCTTCTTCTGGTTCGCCTGCGCCCTCTTGCTTCGGTGGATCAGCGAGTTGCTCGTTGCCCTCTTCCTGCCGGGAACCCCGAGTGTGATCATCATTGCAACCATGATGTACGTCGTGGCCTATGGCGCACGCGCCGGCTTGGAGACGATGGCCCGCGCCGCCGAGACGGCGGCTCCCTTGTTCGTCCTGGTGATCGCGACCATTCTGACGCTCGTTACCCCGAAGTTGCGATTCGAGTACTTGGCACCTGCGCTGGAAGATGGCTGGATGCCGACGTTGAGCGGCGTTCCACTCACCCTCAGCTTCTTTGCTATCTGCATCCTGATGGGGATGTTCCAACCATACCAGGACGACCCAAAACGCGCGTGGTTCGCGAAATTCACCGCTCTAAGCACAGGCTCACTGATCATCATCGGGCTGATACTCGCCTCGATGTCCCTGATCGGGCCTGAACCTGCCGCTTCATCCCTCTACCCCGACCTGGCGATCGTCCAAGTGGTGGCGATCGGTGAGTTCTTTGAGCGGATCGAGGTTCTCTGGATGGCTATTGCCGTTGGTGCCGCGGTCCTCAGCCTCTCCATTCTCCTCTGGGCATCCGCCGTAGGCCTGGCTCAGACCTTCGGACTGAGAGAGTACCAGCCGCTGGTCTTCCCGCTGGCTGCCTGGCTCGTTCCCATCTCCCTGGTCATCTTCGACGGTCAGGTGGACGAGATCATCTTTACCCGCTCTGCCTTCCCGTTGTACGCCCTTTCCGTAGAGGCCGGCCTGGAGGTCCTGATCTGGATCGTTGCACTGGTACGGGGCATCCGGGGAGAGCCGACGCAGGAACCGGCCCGCCGCCTGTAAGGTTGGTGGCCTCACCCCGGATACACCTTCGTAATGATGTTGCCTGACACATCGGTATAGGTCGAGCTCCAGGGGTTCCCTGCTGCGTCCCGCATCTTCACCACAACCCCGTGCTGGCGGGCCAGTTCAGCGACCATCTCCCAGTGGGAGATCTCCTCGGTCCCGATATCCTCCAGCAGGTCCCGGATCTCGGGCAGGTTGGTGTTGAACCGCTGGGTCAGGTAAGTATTCAGAGCGGTCGCCTCCGAGTCGGCGCCGGCGTACTGCTCCAGAATGATCTGGCCCCACCGTGGGTCGGGCTCCAGCACCTTGACCGGGCGGAGCAACTCCTTCTTGTGAATGAACAAAACCAGGGTCACCTCCTCCTCCCAGCATACGGGCTGGTACGAGCAGGTGACCCTTCTGCGCGAAGATGTTCCATTTAGCTTGACAAAGTGTCCCGAACTGAGTAGTTTCATATACATCAAACATACATGGTTGTTGCGTTTGTACAGCTAGACAGGGAGGCTTACTGACACGATGAACCGCCGCTTCTGGCTCTATCTCTCCGGCCGTACGGTCAGCTCCCTGGGCGATGGAATGGGCACCATTGCCATGGTCTGGATGGTCTATGCCCTCACGGGCTCGAAGCTCGCCATGGGCAGCCTCTACGTCACCGGCCTCGCGGCCGAACTGGTCGTTCGCCTCGCGGGGGCGCCCCTGCTCGACCGGGTCAACCGGCTCCGGCTAATGGCCCTGCTGGACGGGCTTCTCTTCATCGCCTATATGGCCCCGCTCGCCCTTTCGCTGACCGGCCACCTGACGATCTGGCACCTCTATGTCCTGCAGGGGCTGGCCGGCATGGCCATCGGCCTGTACGCCCCCGCCGCCGTGGCGACCCTGCCTAACCTGGTCGAGCGGTCACAATTGGTCCGGGCGACCTCCCTGCTCAGCGGCTTCATGCAGGGCGCCCGGGTCAGCGGCCCCTTGCTGGCCGGTCTGCTGATCCGCTTCACCACCAGCGAGACCACCATGGCGATTGACGGCCTCACCTTTGCCCTCTCGGCCGTGAGCATGCTCCTGCTCCCCGCCGCCCTCGGCCTGCCCCGCTCGGCCGGCCCCCGGCCCGGTTACATCGGCCAACTGCAGGCCGGCTTCGCCTTCTTCCGGCGGGTCCCGGCGCTCCTGCTCCTCACCCTGCTAAACGGAATCAGCTACATGAGCTCCTACGCGATCTTCACGATGCACGTCCCGTACGCCCAGGAGCACCTGCAGGCCGGGGCCGAGACCGCCGGCTTCCTCCAGGGCTTCTGGCCCCTCGGCTTCGTGCTGGGGAGCCTGGCCGTCGGCCTCCTCGCCAACGGCAACCGCCGCCGGACGGTCATGCTGGGCGGCCTGACCACCATAGGCATCGCCCTGAGCAGTCTTGGCTTCGTCTCGCCCGGCTTTGTCCCGCTCGCCCTGCTCTTCAAGGCCATGGAAGGCTTCGGCTTCGCCCTCTTCAGCAATACCTTCACAGCGGCCTTCCAGACGATCGTGCCCGATGCGATGCGCGGGCGGGCCAGCGCCGTGCAGATGCTGCTCAGCTGGGGCGGCAACCCGCTAGGCGCCTTCCTGGGCGCCACCCTCTCCGAGCAGATCGGAATCGGACCCACCTTCATGCTGATGGGCTCCCTGTCGGTGATCGCCGGCCTGGTCGGGTTCGCCGTTCCGATGCTCCGTACGGTCGACGGCGACCTGACCCAACTCGACTCAGAAACGATCGCCTGAGGAGGCGAACCGCTATGCCTTACCAGGTCAAGATCTCCCGGCGCCACCGCCATGTCCACGAGCTAACGCGCGCAATGGGTGCAGGGGGCGAGACTCACGTCTCGCCCCCTGCATGTGTCAACGGAAGGTCACCACTCCTCCGCAGACAAACAGCCGGGTCACCACTCCGGCTGCTTGCTCCCACGTCCATTTTGCTGCACCGCTACAGCGCCACGTTCGCGGGAGCGAGTCGCCATTACGGGCGACTACCAAGCATTATACCATGTTCACGCTCAATCCGTGAGGATCATTTTTCGCTATGGAGATCACACCAACTGTTCCATAGTTGGCGCGGCTTGGCATATGATATTGAGAAGTTCGATCCCACCGATAGAAAACCTCGACAAGGTTCTATAACAATTCCCGTGAATCTTTATGCAGAAGCATAGACAGGGGGGCGTATTTCGAGTATGTCCACGCGTCAGCATTCCTGCGCCTGGTGCGGATCCGCGGTCGAGCGTACGTCTCAGAGCCATCTTTCGAACCTCTGCCCCGAGTGCCATGAGACCTATGAGATCGAGGCACATCGCTCGCTGCATCCCGTGGAGGAGCGGCAGCCCCACAACGACTAGCAGCCCATGGCAAAGCCCCCGGCGGACCGGGGGCTCTCTTCATGCCTTACTGCTCGTCGATCGAGACCGACTCGATCCGGATCTCTTCCTTCGGGCTGGACATCTCGCCGTGCGGGGCCGGCCCAACCGGGACCGAGGCCAGCGCCTCCACCACATCCATGCCCTCGATCACCCGGCCAAACTGGCTGTAGTTCGGGTGCCGGTCCAGCGCCGGGGCCTGGGAGCCGGAGCAGATGAAGAACTGGCTGCCGTTGGTGTTGGGGCCGGCGTTCGCCATGGCCACGATCCCCGGCTCATAGGAGTGCTTCGGGGGCAGCTCATCCTCAAAGCGGTAGCCGGGGCCGCCGCGGCCGGTGCCGGTAGGATCCCCGGTCTGGATCATGAACGGCTTGATCACCCGGTGGAACCTGACGCCATCGTAGAAGCCCTCGCGGGCCAGGAAGACGAAGTTGTTGACAGTCTTGGGCGACTCGCTGGCCAGCAGCTCCACCTTCACATCGCCCTTGGTGGTCTTCAAGGTCGCCACATAGCGCTTCGCCGGGTCAATCTGCATGGCAGGGGGGGTACTCCATTGCTTAGACATAGGAAACCTCCTGGAAATGGGTTGTTGATAGGGTTCCCTATCTGTCAGAGAATCTCCTACCGCTCGTTCTCCTCAACCGACACGTTCTTGCCTTCCGGCAGGTGCAGATGGACATCCTGCTGCGGGAAGGGGATCTCGATCCCATTCTCCCGGAAGGCCCGCAAAATGGCGATGTTCAGCTCGTCCATGACCCGGAAGCGGTCCTTGTACGACTCCACCCAGGCCGACATAAACAGATCCAGAGATGAAGCGTTGAAGGTGGTAAACCAGACGCCCGGCGCCGGGTCCTGGAGCACTTCCGGGTGCGCCTGGAGCGTCTCCAGCAGGACCCGCTTCGCCTTCTCCATATCGCTGCCGTAGGAGACTCCGATCGTCTGCCGGATGGCGGACCGCTGGTTAGGCAGGGCGTAGTTGATGATCCGGCTGTTGGCCATATCCTTGTTCGGTACGACCAGGGCGTTGCCATCGAACTGGCGGATGCGGGTCGAGCGGAGACCGATCTCGACCACCTCGCCCACCTTGCCATCCGACAGTTCGATGATCTCGCCCACCTTGAAGGGCCGGTCGACGAGAATCACCAGGCCGCCGAGCATGTTGGAGAGCGTCTCCTGCGCCGCCAGAGCGACCGCCAGGGAGGCGACGCCGGCGGTGGTGATCAGGGCGGTGACATGGATTCCGAAGGACTCGAGAATGATCGAGACGCCGACGAAGTAGATGACCAGGGAGAGCACCCGCTTCACCAGGGGCAGCAGCTCCTCGTCCCAGGTGGCCTCGTTGTTGCCAGCCAGCTCGTGGAGGTACCAGTCGAGGGCCGCCTTCATCAGCCCGTTGACCAGGGCGGTCAGGGCCAGGATTACCAGCGCCTCAGCAACGTGCTCCGCCCACCCAAACTGGACCGAGTATGCCCCGGCCTTCACCGCACCATCGACGACCACATCGCCGAAGGATGGGATATTGCTCTTCAGCGATGCCAGCGCCATGCGCAGACCGATCGCCCAGATCGCGTACCGAACCGGATTGGCTGACGCCTCCGCCAGCCGGTCATCCAGCGTGCTCTTGGAGCGGGCGGTCAGCTTCGGAATGATCCCCTTCAGTGCCCGCTTGGCCGCCCAGGCAACCAGCCAGGTGATCGCCAGGTAGCCGGCAAAGAAGGCCCAGGCCATCCAGTGCTCCATCCAGATGCTCTGCAGCGTCTCCAGCAACTGATTCATGCAGACCCTCCTGTCTCGCAGCCCGGCAAGCGAGAGGACCCCGGCCCCCTGCACGGGCTCCATGCCCGACGGCGGTCCGAGGTCCTTCCATGTCGGTTCAAGCCTTACCGGTTTGGGCGATTACCTCCATCATAGAAGGTGATGTCGGCAGATGGCAAGGCGTTTGGCCTACTTGATCAGGCCTTCCTTGGTCAGGAAGTCCTTGGCTACCTTCTGGACGTCCTCGCCCTTCACGTCGACCAGGTAGTTCAGCTCCTGCATCTTCTCATCGGTCAGCTTGCCGGCGAGCTTGTCGATCGCCTCCATGAGCTCGGGGTACTTCTTCACGGTGTCCATACGGACCAGCATGGCGGCGTTGTAGGGCGGGAAGAAGTTCTTGTCGTCGACCAGGAGCTTCATGTCGAACTCCTTCAGCTTGCCGTCGGTGGCGTAGGCATCCATGACCTGGATATCGCCGTTCTCGATCGCCTTGTAGCGCAGGCCGGTCTGCATGGTCTTGGCATCCTTGAACTTGAAGCCGTACTCCTTGACCAGCGGGTTGTAGCCGTCGGCCTCTCGGCCCATGAACTCATTGGTCGTGCCGAAGACGAACTGGTCGGAGACCTTGGCCAGGTCGGAGTAGGTCACAATGTTATGCTGCTCCGCGATCTTGCGGGGCATGGCCAGGGCGTAGGTGTTGTTGAAGCCGAAGGGCTTGGACCACGTGATCTGCCACTTCTCCTCGAACTCCTTCTTCACCTGGTCATACACCTTGGTCGGATCGGTGATCGGATCGGTGTGCTGCAGGTGGACGCCATAGCCGGTGCCGTCGTAATCGGCGTACATGTCGAGGTCGCCGTTCTTCAGGCCGTCAAAGTTGACGGAGGTGCCGCCCAGATTCAGCTTCCGCACGACCGTAATGTCGGTGTTGCCCTCGACCAACTGGGCGACCAGCTCACCCAGGACGATGTTCTCCGTGAAGTCCTTGGAGCCGACCGTGATCTTCTTGTCGCCGGAGCCGCTGCCGCCGGCACCACCGCAACCAGCGAGGAGAGCCAGCGAGAGCAGGGCCGCGGTGATCGCATAGAACATACGCTTTCGGGATCGAGTCATAGAGATGTTTCCCCCTTCAGATATATGTGCTGCGCCGACAGGGGGCCGGCGCCCATGGCACCCGGGCTGCCGCAGCCAGGGCGGCAACCCGTGCGCCGCAAATGGCGTGATGAGTCGGGTCAGGACTAGCGGACCGTCGAGGTCTGCCGGAGGCCACGGGGCGTCAGAAGCCGCTCCAGGGCGCTGAACCCAAGCTCTGCCGCAACCGCCAAGGCAGCAGCGGGCAGGGCGCCGGCCAGGATCATGCGGTCCTGGACCCGGTCAATGCCGGCGAAGATCTCCTGTCCCAGGCCACCGGCGCCCGCCAGCGACATGATCGCCGCCGTGCCGATGGCAATCACCGTCGCAATGCGGATGCCGACCATCAGGACGGCCAGTGACAGGGGCACCTGGACCATGCGCAGGATCTGCAAGCGGGTCATGCCCATACCCCGTGCGGCCTCGATCATAGCCGGATCGACCGAGGTAATGCCGGTGTACGTCGCCCGGATGATCGGCATGAGCGAGTAGAAGAAGATCACGGTAATGCCGGTCGCCGGGGTGAGGCCCAGGAAGAGCATCACAAAGCCGACGAAGGCCAGGGCCGGGACGGTCTGCAGGGCGTTGGCCACCCAGAGAACCGGGTCGGCCAGCTTCTTGTACCGGCTGATCAGATAGCCGAGCGGAATCGCCAGAATGGCGCCGTAGAGAACCCCCAACAGGGCCAGCTTCAGGTGCTGCCCGGTCAGATCCAGCAGCCTTGGGGCGTGGTTGCTCATATATTCAAAGGTCTTGAGTAGTAGTTCCATCGTGCTTCCTCCCTCCTATACCCGCAGGCCGCGGGGCGTGACAGCACGCTCCAACCGGCCCAGGAGGAAGTCGGTCAGCAGGGCCATGACCGTGACGGGAATGCCACCCGCCAGGATCAGACTGCCACGGACCATGGCGAAGCCGGACATGATCAACTGCCCAAGTCCACCGCCGCCCACGAAGGCGGCCAGCGTCGCCCAGCCGATGATCAGGACCGTGGAGACCCGGACCCCGCTCATGATGACTCGGAACGAGAGCGGCAGTTCCACGAGGAAGAGCAGCTGGAGCGGGGTCATGCCCATGCCCCGGCCCGCCTCCTTGGCGGCGGGATCGACGCTGCGAATGCCGGTGTAGGTGTTCCGCAGGATCGGCAGCAGGGCGTAAAGGAAGAGCGCTGCGATCGCCGGCTTGTTGCCGATCGACATGAACGGGATCATAAAGGCGAGCAGGGCTACGGAAGGCAGGGTCTGGAGCAGGCCCACCACCGTCATGACCGGCTGTGCCAGCTTCGGCCGCCGGCTGAGGAGGATCCCTGCGGGCACGGCGACCAGGAGCGCCAGGGCGACTGCCGTGAGCGACAGGTAGAGATGCTCCACCGTCTGGGCACCGATCTTCTCCCAGATCTTCGGGTCAGAGAAGGCTTTTGACAGCTCCTGAATCATGCGCTCTCACCTTCCGTCCAGACGGACCGGGAGAGGGCATCGACCAGCGTGGTGTTGGTGATCAGGCCCACCAGCTTGCCGTCCTGCTCCACCACCGGCAGGAACTCCAGCCGGTCGAGGAGCATCCGCTCCAGGGCCACCTGCAGGGTCGCCTCCGGGGAGACCGTCGGCAGGTCGGTCCGCATGATCTCGGCCACGGTTTTGTAGCCGGTCCGGTTCCGCTCCAGGTCACGGGCGGTCACGATCCCGAGGAGCCGGTCGTTCTCATCGGTCACCAGCAGCGAGTTGACCCGCCGCTTCTTCATAGTCGCTACCGCCTCCGCCAGGCCGTGGCCCGGGTCGGTGGTGACCGGATTCTTTATCATCACCTCGGCCACAGAGAGCATCTCCGGCGAGGCGGAGAGACGTTCCCGGCCGATGAACTGCGCCACGAACTCATCCTTCGGGTTGCGGAGCAGCTCCTCGGGCGATGCGACCTGATGGATCTGGCCATCCTTCATGATCACGATGCGATCCGCCAGCTTCAGGGCTTCATCCATATCGTGGGTGACGAAGACGATCGTCTTCTTCAGCTTTGCCTGCAGCCGCTTCAACTCGTCCTGCAGGGCCTCCCGAGTGATCGGATCCAGGGCGCCGAAGGGCTCATCCATCAGGATCAGGTCCGGCTCGGCCGCCAGCGCCCGGAGGACGCCGACACGCTGCTGCTGACCGCCGGATAGCTCCCGGGGATACCGGCCGGCGAAGACCTCCGGATCCATGCCGACCATGGGCAGAAGCTCCTCCACCCGGGCCTGCCGCTTCGCCGGCTCCCAGCCGAGCAGCTTCGGCACCAGTTCGATATTCTGCGCAATCGTCATGTGCGGAAAGAGACCGACCTGCTGAATCACGTACCCAATGCCACGCCGCAGGGTGACCGCATCCATGGACATGATATCTTTGCCATTCACAAAGATCCGGCCGGCTGTCGGTTCATGAAGCCGGTTAATCATCTTCATGGTCGTGGTCTTGCCGCATCCCGATGGTCCGATAAAGCAGACAAACTCGCCCCGCTCAATGTCAAGAGTAAGGTTGTCGACTGCGCGGGTTCCGTCGGGATACACCTTGCTGACGTTCTCAAAACGAACCATGTGTACCCTCCTCTATCGTGAATCGCTTGCGTGGCTCTCCTGTTCCGGGAGTTCAACCCGCCCCGCCTGATCGAGTAACCGCTCAAGCGTCCGGGTAATCGCCTGATCCAAATGCCTGCGCTGGTCCATGAGGGCAAGGAGTTCGGACTGAATCTGCTGCATGACCTCCTGTGTCCTCACCCGCCGCCGATAGGCCGTGGCCAGGGAGCGTGAGGCGACGATCACGCCGCTTCCGGCCTCCAACTGGACAACTCCCTCACCCGCCAGCAGACCAGCGGCACGCCGGACCGTCTCCGCAGAGACCTGATAGCGACTGGCGAACTTGCGGCAAGAGAACCGCTCACCCTCCTGTAACCGACCTTGAGCGATCGTCTCGGCAATGTCCAGGGCAATCGCCTCGTACTGGCTGTGCCAACCTTGTGTCATACGATCTCCTCCCTTCCCTTCCGGGGGAGGTCGCAGCAAACTGACAACCTAAGGCTAACACAGTAAGTTGTCACATGTCAAATGCTCGCTTCCCTGGAAGATGGGTACCCGATTCAGTCAAATCTTTGCCACACAAGGATTGAGGCCACATCAAAAAAAGAAAAACCGCCAACTTGGATGTTGGCGGTTTGTTGTCGGATTCGTTTCATGTTGTCGGTTCGGTTGGAGACTCTGTCGATTCAAACAACTTGCGAGCCCAGGTGCGGGCCGTTTCCGAACCGACCAGGGTCAGTACGTCACCGGCTGCCAGAAGCATGTCGGCAGGTGGGGAGAAGGTGTCGGTCTCGCCGCGCGAGAGGGCGATCACCGTCGCACCGGTGGAGGAGCGAAGGCGGATCGCGTCAAGGGAGCGGCCCACGACCCAGGAGTCCGGCGCAATGGTAATCTCATCGACATGGCGGGTGGCCAGCGCACCGGTTGCCTGGGAGAGGAGCCGGTCGATCGAAGCCTCGATCTGCCCGTCCAGCTCACGCCGGCGGCGCAGCAGGTTGCGCAGCTCCCGCGCCCCCTCCTCCAGCTTGGACTGGGCGCGCATGGAGTCCAGGTACTCCTGGGCGGCGAGCCGGGAGAGAACCCGAACTCCAGAGCCGGCCACCGCCTGGACGACGCCTCGCTCATGAAGGATCGCCACGGCCCGCCGGATCGTTTCGGGCGAGACCTGGTAGGTGCCGGCCAGGCTTGAGCGCCCCAGAATGCGGGCCCCCTCCGCGAGTTCGTTGTTGGCAATCCGGCGGGCCAGGTCCTGGGCAATGCCCTCGTACCGTGCCTTTCCACTGGGCTCCCGCTTCACTTGCTTCAGCTCCTGTCCTGTCAAGAATACGACATCTATCGTATCACAGGATGGGGTTGTTGCAAGGGGCTCCGCCAGCGGTTCCGTACAAGACCTCCCATTCGTGCGGTCTACGGGATCAGCCGGTAGTTCCCCTTGCCGGCGCTGTTGCCGCCGTTGGCCTTCATCTCCAGGCTCTTGCCATAGTTGGGCTCGCCCTTCGGCTCACCCATCTGGCCGTTCCCCCGGTTGACGCCCGGATCGGCCAGGACTGCGAAGTCCATGGAGCCGAGCAGTTGCTCCCCGGCGTAGACGCCCAGCGTGTACTGGCCGGCTGGCAGATCCCGCAGGTTGGCGACGTAGGTGTAGTCCATCTCATCGTAGCGAAGGGCGTCGGTGCCGGTGCCCTGCGGGATGTCCAGGAGGAACTCATCCGCGCCGGAAATCGTCAGGTGGATGTTCTCCTGCGGCTCCATGGTCGACTCGCCGCAGCCGCCCGTCACGGCGAACTTGACGGGAATGGTCGAGCCCTCACGCATCGCAAAGTTCGCGTGCACGATCGGTCCCATGAACTCGACCGCGGTCGCTCCCTCGGCCAGATCGTAGTCGACGACCGCGCTGTAGATCAGCGCCGTGGGGTTCTCTGCGTTCCAAGCCCAGTTCTTGACGAGGAACTCCAGGGTGTTGGTGCCCGGCACCGGGGTGAATGCGACGCTCTTCACCGCCCGCCAGTCATCGTAGCCGGCATTCGCTGCACCGAAGAGTTCGGTCTCGCCCTGGAAGAGGTAGACCTCGTTGTCGCCCGAGAACTCGATCGTAGCAGCCGCGTTCACCGCGTTGCAGGGCAGGTCAAAGGTGACCGTAAAGCGCCGCCACCGGGCCGTCTCAGCGGCCGGGTCCGGGTCGGTCGAATTGGAGATCCATGCGGCTCCCGGAATCAGGTCCCCCCACGGATTGGCGGATGGTGCAACCGCGGTGCCAAGTGCCACCCAGTCCGCCCAGTCCGGCATGGTGTCGCTCTCGATCGTCTCATAGGTCGCTGCGGAGCCGGGGCCGCTCACCAGCAGCATCTGCTCGTCGGCGGCGGCGCCGAAGCCGGCCATGAGGGTCATGAGCAGACCCATGACCAAAAGGGGAGATAGCCATTTCGCAAACCGTCTCGTCCGCATCTGTGAACCCTCCTTGAGTCAAGTCCTGGGGCATGCCTGCATCAGCCTGCATTAATGAATTCGTACGGGCCCATCATATTCTTGTGGGTATACATGAAAGATTCCCACACGACTGCTACAGCCCTTGTTGTGGCAGATGTAAAGCTCCGTTTAGCTCCCCGTAAGGTAGGGCCCCTACCATGAAGACCGACAGGAGGTTCTTCTTCTGGACACACGGTCTGATTGGAGGGTTTCGACATGGCCTTCAGACGATTTCTGGCTCTCCTCTGTGCGCTTCTGGTCATTGCAAACCTGGGTGGGGGCAGCTTGGCTGCTGCGGCCCCTCTGCCCTCGCCGCCCAGCCCACTGGCAGACGTCGACGCCTTTGTCGAAGGTGTCATGGCCGA
The DNA here is from genome assembly GCA_041690255.1 of Symbiobacteriaceae bacterium. GTDB lineage: Bacteria > Bacillota > Sulfobacillia > Symbiobacteriales > Symbiobacteriaceae > JAWLHU01. The sequence continues at coordinate 132,525 of JAWLHU010000017.1, read as the reverse complement.
CTGGCACCTGCCCGGGATGGCGGTCGGCGTGATTCAAAACGGCCAGGTGGTCCTGGCCAAGGGATACGGTGAGCGCGGGATCGACACCGGCCTTCCGGTTACCGAGAACACGGTGTTCGGCATCGCTTCGCTCACCAAGGCGTTCACAACGGCTACCATCCAGTCACTCGCGGAGGATGGCACCCTCAGTTGGGATCTCCCGATTCGGGATTATCTCCCCGGTCTGCGGCTGAAGGACCCCTGGGTCAGCGATCGGGTGACGGCCCGGGACTGGGCCTCGCACCGCACCGGAATGCCGTCCGTGGATCTGCCGTTCCTCTACCGCCCGGACATTGATCCGGCGGCACTGATGACCAACCTGAACCATGTGGATCCGCTCTACGATTTCCGCACCACCTACCGGTACAGCAATCTCGGTTATGTTGTACTTGGTGAGGCGATGCGCCAGGCGACCGGCCAGACCTGGGACGCCCTTGTCCGCGACCGGATCCTGAACCCCCTGGGCATGAGCAGCACCAACTTCGGCCCTGCGGGACTTGAGACCGCAGCCGACTCCGCTCTGCCATACGCCCTGCAGGAGGGCAAACTCGTCAAGCTGCCCTACTCGGATACCACGAGCGCCGGTCCCGGTGGCGCCATGAACTCCTCGGTGGCCGATATGCTCAAGTGGCTCTCCCTGCATCTGAACCAGGGCCGGGTGGATGACCGGCAGTTGCTGAGCCCCGGCGGCGTGGCCGACCTTCACACGATCCAGATCTCCAAGCCCTCCGCCTCGGGCTCCTTCAACGGGTATGCGCTCGGCTGGGATGTCGAGGAGTACGGCGGCCATCTCATGTTGAGCCACAGCGGTCGGAACCCGGGCTATGGTGCCTACATCTCCATGGTGCCGCAGAAGGGGATGGGTGTGGTGGTCCTGACCAACCTTGACAGTTCACCGGCGCTCTTCGTGGTGGCCAACCACCTCATGGACCGGCTCCTTGGCATGCCTGCCTTCGACTGGAACGCCACCATGAAGGCCTTGTCCGAAGCCGACCTCGCCGCCATGCTTGCCCCTTCCCCCACCGCTCCCCTCCTGCGCGACCCCGCGGTCTACGTTGGCGAGTACATCCACCCCGTTTACGGCACAGTGCGCATTGAACTGGCCGGCGAGAACCTGCAGGCTGTCTACTACAGCACCACGATCCCCCTCACTCACAAGGGCTTCGGCCACTTTGCCGGCCCGATCAGCCCGGAAACACCGATTGACCTCCCCTTCTACTTCGAGACCAACGTCAAGGGGGAGATCACCCGGCTCCTGGTCGACTTCGAGCTGGAGGGCAGGCCCGTTGCGCTCACACGCATCGCCGACCCCAAGCTGCGAGACCCGGAGTACCTGAAGAAGCTGGTGGGCCAGTACAGCTTCATGGGCGATGTGGTCGAGATCACCCTCTCCGGCACCGAACTCAGCCTCAACCTACCGGGTCAGCCTGCCTTCGTCCTGTTGCCCCTCGGTTCCCGGTTCGGGCTGAAGGGGGTTCCGGAAGCCTATGTCACATTCGAGCTCGATGAGAAGGGCGAGGGTGTGGTAAAAGCGGTCCTTGAGCAGTATGGCTATCCGTTCGAAATGGAGCGGATGAAGTAAATGGGGAGGGCTCCAGGGTTTGGCCTGGAGCCCTCTGCCTATCTGCCTTGCTGCTGGTATTGCCGTACGAGGTTCGATGGGTCAAAGGGGGCGACCCCGGAGGTTGGCCGGAAGAGGCCGCCGCCCGCCACGTCGCCGCTCAGCCAGCCCTCGGGCGGGCCGGGCATCTTGGGCATGCCGGCGATGTCCGGGGGCATCTGCAACTGTCCGGCCTGCCCGGCCATCAGCATGGGGGTGCCGGACGGGCTGTAGCCTACGGGGACGCCGTGGGCGGCGAGGCCGGAGAGCGGTGTGCCCTCGGTGGCTGGCATCGCCGGGCCGGGGCCGTAGGCCTGGGTGGGCCCGGGGCCTGGGCCGTAGGCTTGCATGGCGCCCGGGTTCGACCAGGGCGTGGCCGGGAAGCCAGGCGGTGGCGAGGCGCCCGCCGAGCCGGGCAGGCTTGGATAGGCCGGGAAAGCCGGGTGTGCCGGCATCAGCGGGCTGTGCGGCATGAACGGCGTCCGGGCCGTGTGGGTGGAGTTCCAGTGGTGGCGCATTAGCTGACCCCCCCTCTCACGGGATCATCCGCCAGGGTGAGCTTCAGGGTATCGCCCCGCAACCCACGACGCAGCGCCTCCAGGGCGACCACATCCACCGGGTTGATGTTCCCCAGGCTCACATTCGGACCAAACCGGGTGATCATGGCCTGCTGCTGCTCCTTCATGGGGGTCTCCCACATGAGGACGCAGGGGTCGGTCAGACCGGCCACGATCTGCTCCAGCTCGTCAGCCTTGGGCCGCCCTTTGGCGTCGTAGATGCCGACACCCTTGCCGGACTCGCGCCCCTCCACGATCACCTTGCCCGCCCCTGCCTGCAGGTCGGCCTCGATCTGGCGCAGCGCCTCGACCGGGTCCAGGTCCAGCTCGCCATCCTTCTTGCCGATCTCCGTGATCACCGCGAAGCCCATCTCTCGGGCGGCCTCGATCGCCCTCTGCCGCTCGTCTGCGGTCAGGGTCACCGTACCGTCGCTGATCTCGACGTAGCGGAAGCCGGCTCGCTCGCAGGCCGCCAGGTACTCCGGCAGCCGGCCCTGCAGCCAGGCGACCTCCATGAAGGTCCCGCCGGGGTAGGGCTCCACCCCGTAGGATCGGATCAGGGCGACCTTCGCGGTGAGCAACTCGCTCCGGTAGAGGGCCGCGGTACCGAAGCCGAGTTTGATGAAGTCCTGCCCGAAATGGGTACCAAAAATGAAAGGGCCCTATAGACGGGTTGGGCGGTGTGTGTAACATAGATGTTGATGGAGCATTCAAGCAGCAAGGATGAGCAACGGCTGAAGCTGGAGTGGGATGAAGAGGCGATCGAGGTCGTGATCGATGGCAAGTTCCGGGTGCCTGGGTTCATCTTCGAGAAGAAGTGCTGCCCTCACTGTGGGCATCTGCAGGGATATCACGATCGCTACGATGCAGAGATGTGCCCTCAGTGCAACGTGTGCCTGATCTCGGCTTGCAGCGACCCCACCTGCTCATACTGTGCTCGGCGACCGGACCGGCCCTTGCCTGCCACCTAACGCGGATTTGCCATCAGCCTGAAGCAGCAGATCTTCTGGCGCTTCAGGCTGATGACCAAGTGGTTCGGGCGTGAATCAGGCCGCATTGATCTGCAAGACCAGGGTGGTGCGTCCTTCGTAAGGGAAGCCGGATTCCGTCACTTTTTCCCAGGGCGAGCGTAGGTCAAGTGGGAAATCGTAGCGGAACGACGCATTTGAGGGGCCTGTTCACCCCGTAAATCGCTCTTGTGGTGCCTCAGAGGGCGCATATTGGCCCGGATCGGGCCGAAAAAGGGTGGTCCCCTCACCCCCAGGCCCCTTTTTTTGCGGATTCCGCTACATTTTCCCACATGGGCGAGAGACTCGCCGGGAATTCCTGGTGGAACCGGCTGGCAGAGCCCCCCTGGCCACCAGCCATGCAAGAATCCGGTCTTGACGGAGTTTAGGAAATCAATCGGTCCGCATTTGGTAGGATGGGGACCGGTTGGGGTTACAATGAAAGAGCACCCGCATGAGGGTGAGGATCTCCGGGCAATCTGGAGTTCGGAGCCCGCATGTTGCCGCCTCTAATGACGAGACGGCGGTCGATGGTTCGTGTCTTGAAATGCTCGACCGCGAGGATCAGGATCGTCGAGAAGATTGATCCAACGTTCAACTCGACGGTGATAGACACACTGATCTTCACTCTTGCATTCCTCCTTTCGGAGGCAGGCCTGCATGTACTCCCAGATCCAGGGTACCACAGAACGCACTTTCGGTCTGTCGAAGGCTGGAAGTGCTTTCTGTTTTTCGTTCGTCAATCCTCGACAGAACCTGATGTGATTCCCCTGGGGACCCTGAGGCGGGACGTGTGTTCCCCACCTCGGGGTCCTTGAGCTTCCAGGCTTCCCCTGTGGAGTGCCGAGGCGCCCGGGCGTAGATATGGGGGAGCCGCTAGCCGAGGGACGTTTCGTCCCGTAGGGTCCTATGGGTGTGCCGAAGTAAGGCGAGGAGGGATAACCAGGTGCGAGAGCGTGGCCCGGTTCGGATCAAGGCGACCCATCATTATGTGGAAGACCCGGAGATGGCAACGACGCTGGACGTGTGGGTCCGGCTCTTGGTGGAAGCCGTTCGGAAGCGGCAGCCCACCCGGCCCTCGAACCAGGGTTGATTCCTCTGAGCCGAGCGCTGTCCTGCGGGAGTAGCCGCAGGGGAGCGCTCTTTTTGTGCCCTCGGCATAAGCGGATGGTGGATATCATCTCCTCCAGACCTGTGATTCTGCTACACCCCCGCAGTCCCCCGATAGGATCGACAACCTGCCGAGGCCTGCCTCGCGATAGCCTTGTCGACGTCCAAAGCGACTCTCCTATAGAAGGGAATTTGTTGTCTACCAGGAATTTAACAAATAGAATGACCCAATGGGAGGGGCCTACCTTGCCTCGCTTAGACTACGGAAAGGTTTTCTCTTTGTTCATAGTAAATGGCTATGATTGGGATGCCCTGGCAGTTGACGAACAGAACCGCTTGATAAACCAGCTTCTCCGGGAACAATTCCACGGTGCGACTAATGAGCAGTACGGTTTTGCTCAAACCAGAGTGAATCAGGATGTGTATTATGGCCACTTTACCCAGCAATACGAACAGGTAACCACATCATATACCAGCCCGCGCAATCGTAGAGAAGAAACCAGGTATCCCTTCGAAGATCGGTTTTATCTCTTCGTACCACGACGGAATCTGTTTGTCCTCGAACGGAGGAATTTCATCCGCCAACCTGGCTTGACTCCGAGGGGAACGGAAGCTCGTATCCATAAGCTGATTCAGGATTCACTACCGCGGTATCGCATCAGCTTTGAGAAATTCAGCCACACACTCTCCCAAGAAGAAATGAAGGATTACTTCAGGAATTTCCCTGTTGTTGGGCTGCAGGTTTCGGGCTTGCGCGGAAGGAAGGTACCTGAGGACTTTGTTTTCTTCAATCCGAACTACGAGAAGAACGCCGTCTCTCGGGAACTCTTTGACGAAAAGATATTACCGTTTACGGATTCGCTGGACCTATTTAGTGAGGCATACAAAGACCGCAAAGTCTCTCCCCCTGCTGACGAGGATCTACGGAAGAATGGTCTCGCTCGTGTTGCTGCGGAAGTGTCACCTGACATTCGGGAGATTGCCATACATCATCCAGACCGAGGGCGCCAATTCGTTAAGCCGCATTACGATGACACGATTAGGATAACATCAGAGACGAACGACATGGATAAGGTAGCTACAGAGCTTGTCGACCGTGTCCTCGAGATTCCAGACATTGAAAAAGACATTCGGATGCATACGATACGTCAAGCTCGCCTGTTCGACCAGGAGGAGTAACGATGAGGAGTTTCTCGGAGGTAGTGGACTCCCTCAGGCGACACAGCGAGTCCATCCCCATCTCCGACATTTGGACTTTTATGAGTCTGCATAACTGGCTCCTTCATCACGGCTATATCAGGTCCGATGCAGCCGTGATTATTGTGCTTGAAGGTGCCAGTTATGTCGTGTACCCCGATTTCCCTTACACTACTCTCGTTGTCCAATCACAGGGAACATTACAGAAAGAGGATTTCGCTTTCATTCGTCGTGCTGAACTGTACGGCGAATACCTGCCGCCCTATACCTTCGGGGCGTTTCTCCTGGAACTACTCCACGAGAACAAGGTGGCCTTCCTCATTATCGCTGTTCTGGCTGGGCTGACTGTCTGGGCATTGAATAGCATAGACCTACTTGTTGACAAGAGCATTGATGTAGCAGCTATTGCAGCAGCTTTCCTGACTCTCTTTCTGTCGTTTAAAAGCGAACCGAAGCGCTCAGACCAGTTATGGTTCCGGCGTGGTGAGTACGGCAAACACTTTCGGGTAGACCGATACAGCCTCAGGCTGACTGCGTTCTCCCTGGTTATCTTCTTGTCACTTATGATTGCGCAGGCTATTCTCGACGATTCTCTGACAGGCAAGTTTATGGTTTTTGTCATGTTGAGCACTGGCTGGTTCTCGCTATACGCAGGGTTTCAGCTAATCATGACCTACCATATCGATCGCCTCGAGACAGATGGGGCGAAACAGTTGGCCGATAACCTTCGGGAATCCATAAAGCGACTAGGACAACAGCATCGCGATGACTAGATGACTCGTCAATGTCGCCAAGTCGTCTCTCCTGACACAGACATTACCTCCACAAGTGAGACCCGCAAGGCCCATGCGCACGCTGCGGGTCTATTTGCGTTATAAGCTCGTTTGGGTCCGCTATGCTTAGGGACTCAGCGGAGTATTCCAAACAACCACAGCATGCACTTCTTCGCTATCCGCTGCGCGATACACCATCAACCCCCGCACCAGCTTGAAGACCAAGCGCTTCTGCTCCCGCCCCCCCAGCGCATCGAAGATATCCACCGCCCCCAGCCGCTCCGCCGCATCCCCAGCCCTAGCCTGCGCCTCCACTCCTGCCACCTCCTCCTCCAGCCCCCGGAGCCGCTGCTGATGCCCCTGAGCCTCCGTCTCGATCTCCGCCATGAACTCCTGGAAGACCTGGGGCCCGATCTCCCCCGACCGGAACCGGCGGCGCATGAGAGCCCGTTCCCTCTCCAACCGGCCCAGCTCCCCCTGCACCGCCTCCGTCGCCGCCTGCAACTCCCGCAGACGCCCCTGGTGCTCCTCCTCCAGGCTGACCGAGGCCAGATGCTGCCGAACAGCTTCCTCATAGACCCGCTTCAACTCCCCGGCAAACCAGGCATCCAGCTCCTTCACCGGAATCTGCCGGCAGTCGCACTGCAGCTTAAAGTCCCGCCCAAGGCAGTAGTAGAAGGCCTGACGCCCTGCACGGGGCGCCCGGGCCGCCAGCGAGGCGCCGCACTTCCCGCACTTGGCGATGCCCGAGAGCAGCCACTGCGAGCTGTAGGCTCGGCCCGAGCGCTTCGTCTTGCGGGCATCCCGCTCCGCCTTGGTCTTCTGGACCGTCCAGAACGTCCCCTCGTCCACGATGGTCGGGGCCGCCCCCTCCAGCTTGACGGAGGGGGCTTCTGCTTTCACCAGCCGCGGCGCGCCAGGGTCCCGGCCGTGGCGCGGGTTGGCCTTGTGCCGTCCATACTGCAGCACCCCGATGTAGACCTGATTCGACAGGATCTTCCGTACCAGCGGCTTGGACCACTTCCCCGGGCCACCTGGAGCGGGCGCTCCATCCGCCTGCAGCCGCCGGACGATATCCGCCATGGTTGCGCCCTTGATATAGCTCGCAAAAATGCCCCGCACAACCGCTGCCTCCGCCTCCACCACCACGAGCCGCTTCTGCTCATCTGTCGTGTACCCGTAGGGCGTCGGGCCACAGGCCCAGTACCCCTGGCCCGCCCGCTGCTGCCGTCCGCCCGCTGTGCGCTCACGGATCACGTTGCGCTCCCACTCGGCGTACGAGGCCAGGAGGTAGAAGAACATCTTGCCCGCCGGCGTGGCCGTGTCGATCGGCTCACGGGCGCTCTTGAAGAAGCAGCGCCCCTCCCACTCCTCCAGGACCAGATTGACGGTGTCGACCACGGAGCGTGAGAGACGGTCCAGCTTGAAGACCACGACACAATCGACCAGCCCGTCGAGCACCGTGCGCCGCAGGGCAGCCATGGCCGGGCGCTTCAGGTTCCCACCGGAGTACCCGTTATCGATGAAGGTGAGATCCTCCCGCGGCGTCCAACCCTGGCTGCGCACGAAGAGCTCGCACGCCTCCCGCTGCACCTCCAGGGTGGTCCCATCGCCCTGGTCATCGGTGGACCAGCGAATGTAGATGGCCACGTGATCGGGTCGGATCGACTTGGACACACGGCTCCCCCCCGTGCATCTCTATGTGGATCCGCATCGCCTGGTTCGGATACGGCTTCATAAAATCAATGTACGCCCCCGCCAGCTCCAGCAGGTCGCCGGTGGCGGAGAGGCCCAGCCCCTTGTCGATCACCATGGTCTGGCCCCGGGTGCGGGGCTTGGTGCTCCGGCCGGGCAGGGGATCTATGATCACGCCCTCAAATGCGCTCTGGTTCAGCGTCAACCGATCTGCCCCTCTCCCTCAGTCTGCACGGCGCCCGCCGGGGGCGCCGTCCTTCTGTAAGGTTATGTGGCAGGGCGGATAGGGGTGCGGTTTCTCCTGCCGAGGCCCATCGGACCCCGTCTGGATCCATTCGGCCCGATCAGCTTACTCCTCCTCACGTCCAGAGCGGCCCGGTTGGGATCGCAAACTCGTGGGGTCATTCAGTCGCGCCCGGACTCACCGGAAGCCATCGAGCCATCCCGAGAGCCCTCCATCTTCATCCAGATCGATCCGGGTTGATCCAGATTGATCCAGCTTGCCCCAGTTTCATCCAGGCTGCCCGAGGCTCATCCGGACCCATCGGCCATCCCCCAAACAGCGTTAGCAGCCTGCGAGCAGGTGAAATCCCTCCCTCCGTCTCTGCGATCGTCGCTGCTCCGTCTGGCTCCCGCGCACATAGAAGCCCGCAAAGGTGCACCACTAAGCCATTCCGGCCAATCCCTCTGGCCTGGCTCTGATCTGGCTCTGACCAAGCACCAAACCGGGAGTGCATACGCCATCCATACCATATGTTCTCCCGTGCGGCCACATCGAATGAAACCCCCACGCACGGGGCGTTCAGGAGCCTAACATCCATCTCCGGATTCCCCCAGCCCGATCCGGATGCATATGGATTCATCCGGCTACATAAAGACTCGTCCACTCTCTCCCGGATTCATCTACAGCCTCCCAGCCTGATCCACTCTTTCCGTAGACTCACCCAGTGTCTACCGGTCTCGTCGAGCATCACCCCCTCTCCCATTCTCCTTGCCCCTGAAGATTGGTCAATCTAGATGTTCGGAGACGTAGTAATATTCAGTCTTGACTGATAACTGCATTTGCCTTAGAATGTCCATAACGGGTTGGAACCGAACCGTATCATCCATACAGGAGGCGAGCAGCATGGCTGAGAAGACGGGGAAGACGCTGGTTGTCGGTGGCATGACCTTCACACGGGTTACCGAGTCCTACGATCCCAACACCGATCCGCGACGGGAGGATCCCTTCTTTACCGTCAGTCGCTCAGGCTACGCCCTGAGCAATGTCGCTGCTGCCGCGTTGGCCGATATGGTCGCTGAGAAGATGGGCATTACCGAGAAGGAGTACTGTGTGGTGCTCGGCGCTGACTCGCAGACCGGTACCGTCTCGGTCGAGATCGTGGACAGCAGCACACCGGGCGCCCAGCAGATAAAGCGCCAGACCGATGGAAAGACGATCTCGATCCACCTGGGCGGGCTCTTCAGGCAGTTCCGCAAGCTTCGTCCGTCCACGGAAAAGCGGGCTTGCGGTGCCAGGCTGAGCGACGAAGGCGAGGTGCTTCTGATCTCCCTCAAGGCGAGCAAGGCCAAGGCCAAGCAACGGGAGAAGTCTGGGGCCGATGCGACCAAGAAGACGCGGCGCAAGCGTACATCCGGCGAGAAGGCCGGCAGCACACCTCCGGGCGAGACCCCCAAGGCCGAAGCGCCAACGCCTGAGACCCAACCAACACCGGAGGCACCGCCCAAGACTGAGGCCGAATAGTCCTGCTCCGGAGGAATACCAACCCATCGGGCGAAACAAAACATAACGGGGGATGCACCCGCAGACCGGGTGCATCCCCTTCTACATGCAAAGGAGCGTGCGCACTCTGCTCACCTACGATGACGTCTACCGCCGGCCCGACTACTACTGGGGCCGGGAGCCGAACCGCATGGCCCGCCAGGCGACCGACCTCATCTCGCCCAGTGAGGCTCGCGCCATGCGGGCGATCGATCTGGGCTGCGGCGAGGGGCGGGACCTGATCCACTTCGCCCGTCACGGCTTCCAAGCCACCGGGGTCGATCTCTCCGCACCGGGCCTCGCCAAGGCCCGGGCCTGGGCGGCTGAGGAGGGGCTGTCCATCCGGACGGAGCAGGCCTCGCTCCTCACCTACCGCCTGCAGGAGCCCTACGACCTGGTCTACTCCAGCGGCACCCTCACCTACATCCCGCCGGCGCTCCGGGCCGAGGTGATCGCCAACTACAAGGAGTTCACCCGGCCCGGTGGCTACAACATCTTCAACGTCTTCGTGGAGAAGCCGTTCATCCCCACCCCGCACGACTGGGGCGCAGACGAATACTTCTACCGCTCCGGCGAGCTCCTCTCCCTCTACTGGGACTGGGAGGTCGTGCACCTCACCGAGTTTATCTTCGACTGCAACTCGGGCGGACAGCCGCATCGGCACGCCATCAATGTGATGATCGCCCGCAAGGTGTCTACTGACGTATGATATCCCCTGGTCCGGCGAGCGCTTCGGCTACCCGCAGCGTGTCCGCATACTGCACGAACTTCACAATCCGGCCGCCATCCACCGTGTACACGTGGGCAAAGGCTGAGCGGACGGGCTTCCCTGATCCCTTGCTCCTCCCGGTATAGTAACCCAGGGCCACCACCACCCGGCCGGCGTCGAGGTACTCTTCGACAACGGCCCGCCAGTCATCCCAGTGCGTGCGGAACGTGGCGAACACCTCGTTGATCACCTTCTCCGTCCCAATGTGCCGCCCACCCATGGGCCAACCGTCCATCTGGATCCACTCGATATCGGGATGAAAGAGACGTCGGATGCTGTCGTTATCCCGGCGGGCAAAGGCGTCATAGAGAGCGACGACCGTATCGACGGTCTGGGTCATCGGCGGAAACCTCCCTCGTTGGCGTTATACTTTACACGCCATTAGTTGACTAGTCATCTATCATCCCCAAGAGCAGACCTCACCGGGAGGTCTGCTCAGCGGTCACCGTCTTGAGGATCTGCAGCAGTTGGCTGACCTCGGCTGGGTTGAGAGCGCCGACAGCCGCTTCATCCACCTCGTCTACCGCGGCATCCATGGACGCCAGCAAGGCAAGACCGGCAGCGGTAATGGAGCAGTGATAAACCCGGCGGTCCTTGGTGTCCCGCACCCGCGCCACGAGCCCTTTCGCCTCGAGCCGGTCCAGCAGGCGGGTGATGCCTGGCGTATGCTCGATCATGCGCGCTGCGATGGCCAGAATGGGCAGGGGGTCGCCGGCACCCCGGAGGATGCGCAGGACATTGTACTGCTGAACCGTCACACCATATGGCTCAATGACCGCCGCCATGCGCCTGCGTACCACATCGGCTGCCTGGATGAGCCGAACGGCCGCCTCCTGGCGATCTGAGCCCGACCGCATAAGCCGGTCCTCGGGGGAAGAGATCTGGTTTGTCATGGCTCCAGCATACTCAACAATACTTGACCAGTCAACTATCTCTTTCGATGTTGACAGCCCTGGCAGATGATCCCCACCGGGTGAGTTGCCGTGACCCGGGAGATCATTCAAGACCTCCCGCTATCGTGTATCAACGACGTGCTTCAGGCCACGTGGCAGGTCCTTGAGCGCATCATAAAGGAACGGGGGGACCAGGTTGGGGACCTCATCAATCTGGCGGATGGGGAACCACCGGTACGTAATCTGCAACCTTTCCCCTTCCCTGCCGATGAAGGTCCTGGCCTTGTCATTTCTCTCCGGGTTACAGAACTGAGCCAGATAATAGAGGCCGATCTCGTGGTACCGGCCGGCATCATCATTATGAAACAGTTCAACGACCCACTGGAGTGGACCGACGATGACCTCTTCGCCCAGCTCCTCCAGCATTTCACGGCGCACGGCGGCAGCCGTCGTCTCCAGGACCTGGGTGCGACCGCCAGGAAGGTTCCAAATGGTCTCCCCATCGGTCTGATGGAGCAGCACATATCCCTCATGAACGATGACAGCCACCGCCCGGACGCCAAACCGGGCGGTCTCTGTTTGCAGGCCGATATCCACCCATCGCACCCCCTACGCCAGATGTCGCGTGCAGTTGGCAAACTTGACCCGCACCTCGCCGCCGGGCTCGAACTCCCAGAGATGCACCCCGGTATCATCCGTTGCGAAGACGGACCGGTTTCGCAGGGGCAGCCCGAGAGCGAGCTGGTACAAGATGGTGATCGTGCCCCCGTGGGCGACGACGCCTACCGTACGGTCGCCCGCCCCGTAGTAGAGCGAGTGCCAGAACTCAGCCACGCGCAGATGCTGCTGCAAGAAGGATTCCCCACCCGGCGACGATTCGTGGGCCAGCAGATCCCACGGCATCAGCGTTCCATGAGCCTTGGGTCCGTCACCACCGACAAGCCACACGCCTGAGCAACAGCCTGCGCTGTCTGATAGGCTCGCTGAAGGGGACTGGAGATGAGCCCTGTGAGTCGGTGCTCCCTGGAGATGTGCACGGCCAGGGCCAGGGCCTGCTCAACCACAAAAATCAGGGGCAGTGCGTGGATGTGCACCGCCCCGAAAGAATCCCAGCTTCTGGTGATCCGCCTACTTCCCGTAAACCCCAGGGTACCCATAGCCGAGTGGCTTCCCCTTCCCGTAGACCCCCTTGCCATACGGTTTGCCCAGGCCCTTGCCGTACGGTTTGCCCAGGCCCTTGCCATACCCATATGGCTTGCCGAAGGCGGCCGTCTCGCCACCCTCCAGGGCGCCGTGAACGAAGGGGCCGTAGGCTGCGTGCGGCGCGTCAATGTGCGGCGGTCCCGCGAACGCAGGGCCCGCATGCACAATGGGGACGTACGTATACGGTCCCAGGGGAATAGCTCCCGCGTGAGGGACATCAATGTGAGCGCCGGCGGCCGGGGTTCCCCCGATCGCCTTGCCACCCTTGCCGTACGGGGCTTTGTACATGGATTACTCCTCCTTCCCCCCTATCCTATTCCCGCGGACCAGTTGGGTGAGAGCCCTTTCGCTCGCCCCCACGGCGGATGGTCCTTTCGGTCTACAGTCAACACTCCAGCCGCTGTGAGAAGATAAGGGATATCCAGACCTTGCCCGGGAGGCGATCGACCCGTGAGCAGCCCGCCCTACCTCGCGATCAGCAGATTCAACCCCGAAAAGGCGCATCGTAACTGGACCTCATTCTGCCGGGATGGCATCCTTCCCGAAGGCGTTCGTCCCGAGATCGCCGCCTCCTGGGTCCGGTGCCAGGAGGCGGGGTTGAACCCCTACATGGAGAGCCTGCCCGCGCCGAGACCGGCTGCCCGTGTGGACCAGGTCTCCCGATCGTTGAACGAGTACAGCCGGATGGGCGTGCCTCTCCTGGAGATCCTGGGTCGGGTCCTCCAGGACTCCGGCATGGTGGTCTACTTCGCCGATCGGGACCTGATGATCATCAAGAAACACGGCGACAGCCGGGTTCTCGAACAGCTTGCCGCGATGGGCGTCGGCCCGGGCTCCGTCCTGAGTGAAGCGGTCCTTGGGACGAACGCCGGGGCGCTCTCCACAGGGCAGAAGGCCTGGGTGATGGGCGCCGAGCACTATCTGAAGCGGCTGCACGGCTATGCTACCGCGGCAGTACCGATCCTGGACACCAAGGGGCAGTTCTTCGCCAGCATGATCCTGGTCACCACAGTGGAGCGATTCTCCTTCCTCTCTCTTGGGCTCCTGGAGTACTTCGTCCGGGCCGCCGAAGCGGTCTTCGAGTTGGAGGAGAAGAGCAAGGAACGGCTGATCCTCAGCGAGTTTCTCAGCCTGGCCGTGGAGCAGTACTCCCACGCCGTTCTCTCCCTCAACCGCAATGGGCAGGTGATCCAGGTGAACCACCAGACCCAGGCCCTCCTTGGCCTCAACCCAGAGGGGGTCGCCGGCTCTCCCATCGATCAGGTCCTCCCGGGACTCCCCTTCGTGCGTGACTGCCTGGAGAAGGGGGAGACGATCATGTCCCAGGAGGTGCGGGGACTGGTCACCCCCCGAGGCAGGGAGGACTTCACGATCACCTGCCAACCCACGCGCAAAGGGGACGCGGTGATCGGCGCGATGGTCATCCTGCAGGAGGCGAAGAGCGTGCACAAGCTGGTCAACCGCATGACCAGTTCGCATGCCCGCCTGACCTTCGATGACCTGGTCGGCGAGAACCCCGGCCTGCGAGAGACGAAAAAGGTAGCCCTGGCGGCAGCAGGAGGGAACAGCAACATCCTCCTCCTCGGGGAGAGCGGCACGGGGAAGGAGATCTTCGCCCAGGCGATCCACAACGCGAGCCCCAGGGCGGGTCAGCCGTTCATCTCCATAAACTGTGCGGCCTTGCCCCGCGAGTTGATCGGCAGTGAGCTCTTCGGGTATTCGGACGGGGCATTCACCGGCGCCAGCAAGGGCGGCTCCCCCGGCAAGTTCGAGCTGGCGAACGGAGGCACCATCTTCCTGGATGAGATCGGCGAGATGCCCCTGGATATGCAGGCCGTCCTGCTGCGGGTGCTGGAGGAGAAGCGGGTCGCCCGTCTGGGCAGCCGCTACGCCTTGCCAATCGATGTCCGCATCCTCTCAGCAACCAACAAGGACTTGCGCGCCGCCGTCACGGCCCAGCGATTCCGGCTGGACCTCTACTACCGGCTGAACGTGATCCGGTTGGAACTGGCGCCCCTGCGGGAGCGCAAGGATGATATCCCGCTGCTGGTTCAACACTTCCTCAAGAAGCACAGTCGGGCGCTGAACAAGCAGGTGACAGGCACGACCGATGAGGTGATGGCACTCCTCCTCCGGTACGAGTGGCCGGGCAATGTCCGGGAGCTGGGCAATGTGGTTGAACGGGGGGTCACGCTGACCACCACCTCACAGATTGAGTTGGCCCATCTGCCGTGTGAGCTGATTCAAGCCTCGCACGCGGGTCCCTGCACGGAGGGCATGGCCCTGGAGCAGTACGAACTGGAGTTGATCCAGCAGTTGCTGCGCACCCACAACGGCAACAAGTCACTGGTCGCCAAACAGTTGGGAATCTCCCGCACCACCCTCTACCGGAAGCTGGGTCTGCTCTAGGCGGGCTGTTCGAGCCCGAACACCTGTTGCAAAACGAAACAGCCAGCCAGAACGCCCTCTGAGAGCGGTGTGCGGCATCAGGCGGAACAGTCTGTTCACCTCTGGAACACTGTTCCGTCTTTCCTTTTGTCTAGGGGGACAGGCCGCAGGCGAGCGGTGCTGTAAGCCCCGGGGCCGTGGGGCTCCCGCTGGCACGCCTCTTGCTGACCAGGTATACCGGACCCGCAAGACCAACGTGAGAAGGGAGCATGCACTGTGATCAGAGAGAAAGTCAGCCCGGAGTTCCGTCGGTTCGGTCCCCTGGACGGCATTACGATCCTCGACTCGGGCACGGTGACCGCCGGCCCCTGGGGCGCCTCACTGGCCGCCGACTTCGGCGCCGAGGTGATCAAGGTGGAATCCCCCGTGGGCGATATCACCCGCTCCAGCCCGCCTTTCCTGACCGATGACAAGGGCCACCGGGTAGGGACCTACTGGGCGCAGGATGCGCGCAACAAGCTGGATATCGCTCTGGATCTGACCAAGCCGGAAGCCAAGGAGGTCTTCGCCGACCTGCTGCGCGTCTCGGATATTTGGCTGGAGTCCTCCATTCCCGGCACGTATGCCCGCAAGTTCGGCATTACCGATGAGTGGGCGCACGAGATCAACCCCCGGCTGGTGATCGTCCATGTCTCGGGGTTCGGACAGACTGGCGACCCGGCCTATGTCCAGCGCCCCTCCTACGACATGATCGGCCAGGCCTTCTCCTGCTTCTGTGAGCTGACCGGCTTCAAGGAGGGCGAGCCCATGCGGGCGGGCCCCGTAATCAACGACTACATCACGGCGGTCTGGGCTCTCTGGACAGCGCTGGCCGGCTACATCTCGGCGCAGAAGACGGGAAAGGGCCAGTCGATCGACATCGCTCAATACGAAGTGATGTTCCGCATGCTGGACAGCTACGCCATGGATTACCTGACCAAGGGTGTCAAGAAGACCCGGAGCGGGAACGCACACCCCCTGAACCTGCACCCCTTCTCGATCTACCCCGCGAAGGATGGCTACGTTGCCATTGCTGCCGGTGGCGCCAACTTCCAGCGGTTCATGGAGGTCGTGCCGACCATGAAGGGCAAGCCCTACCGCACAGTCTCCGATCAGGTGCAGTACGGCCAGGAGATTCGGGAGGGTCTGGTCGAGTGGCTGAAGGACCTGACCGTCGCCGAGGCCGAGGAGATCCTGGTCAAGGGTGGCGTCCCCTGCGCCCCGATCATGAGCATTGAGCGGGCCGTCGAGCACCCGCAGTACGTGGCACGAGAGGCGATCACCGAGTGGGAAGACCCGGTCGGTGGCAAGGTGAAGGGCTACGGCATCGTCCCCAAGTTCTCCGATACGCCAGGCCAGATCTGGCGCGGCGCCCCCAAGCTTGGCCATGATACCGACGCCGTGCTCAAGCACCTCGGGTATAGCGATGAGCAGATCGAGCGGCTGATCCAGGCGCAAGTCATCCGCCAGTCTGACTAGGAGGGCATGACGGTGAGGGTGTTGGCCTGCTACAAGTGGGTTTATGACGAAAGGGATCTCCGAATCGATGCCGCTGATCTGTCGCTCCGGTGCGAGCGGGCAGCCCGCAAGATCAGCGACTATGACCTGAACGCGATCGAGGCGGCCCTTCAGGTGAAGGAGGCTTTCGGGGCGGAAGCGTGGCTGCTTACCGTGGGCGGCCCCGCGGTGGAGGGCTCGGTCAAGGACGCCCTCTCCCGAGGCGCCGATGGTGCGCTGGTGGTCTCGGACCCGGCGCTGGAAGGGGCGGGCCCCCTGGTGACCAGTCAGGTGATCGCATCGGTCATCCGGCAGGTGCAGGCCTTTGACCTGGTCCTCTTCGGCGAGGGCGCCAGCGACGACTTCGCCCAGCAGGTGGGGCCGCGGGTCGCTCAACTGCTTGACCTACCAGTGATTACCTACGCCGCCGAACTGACTGTTGCCGATGGTCACGTCCGGGCCCGCCGGCGGCTGGAGAATGGCGATGAGGAGGTGCAAGCACCCCTTCCGGCAGTGGTCTGTGTCACGGCCGCGGCCAACCGCCCGCGGATCCCGGGCATGAAGCAGATCATCGCCGCCGGCAAGAAGCCGGTCACCCGCCTTCCGCTGGATTCCCTTGGCCTGGATCTGCCCGCCCTGAACGGTGGGCGGAGTACCGCGGTCGTCCGTGGGAACGTCCAGACCCGGCGACGCCGGCGGGTGGAGGGCGAACCGGCCGAAGCCGCTGCCGAGCTCCTCAGACTTTTGATGGCCGATGGCCTGATTCGGCAAGGTTAGGGGGCGTTTGCAATGGAGATCTGGGTATTCGCGGAGGATGAGGCTCATCTGACGGAGTTGATTGCCGGAGCGCGGCGCCTCGCAGACGGGGCGGGTGGCAGCGTCGCCTGCCTGGTGGCCACTCCGGAGGTCCAGGCGGACCCGCAGACGTTGATCAGCCTGGGCGCTGACAAGGTACTGCTCCTGCCCGCCCGGGGAGAAGGCGTGCCACTTGAGGCATACGCCAACCTGCTGCACCGGGAGCTGCAGGGCGCCGACCTCTTCCTGTTCGGGTCCACCCGCCGGGTCCGGGAGATCGCGGCCCGGCTGGCGGCGGAGCTGGGCGTGGACTGCGTGACCGAGGCGAAGAGCCTGGTCCTGGCGGCGGATGGGACAGGCTGGGAGACCGAGCGGATGATCTACGGAGGTCTGGCCACCGCTCGTGCACGGCAGAGCGGGCGCCCCGTCCTCGTCGGTACGGCTCGGGGTACATTCGCACCGGCCATCGCCACAGATCGGAAGGGATCGGTGGTCCAACTGGAGGGCCCGGTGGCCTCCCAGGTGACGATCCAGAACCACCACCCGCGCCCGCAGAGCAGTGCGAACCTGAAGGAGGCCCCCCTGGTGGTCAGCTTCGGGCGTGGTGTCCAGCAGGAGTCGCAGATTGCGATCATCCGCGAGCTGGCCGAGGCACTCGACGCCGAACTGGCCTGCTCCCGCCCCATCGCTGACGACTACAAGTGGCTGCCCGAGGAGCGCTACGTGGGCGTCACCGGGCAGGTGATCAAGCCGGATCTCTACGTGCTGGTCGGCTGCTCGGGGCAGGTCCAGCACATGGCAGGCGTGCGGGATGCCGGCACGATTGTCGCGATCAACTCGGACCCGAACGCGCCTGTCTTCGAGGCGGCGGATTACGGCCTGGTCGGCGACCTGAAGGTGCTGGTGCCGGCTCTTGCCCAGGCGCTTCGGACCCACCTCGCTTCCTGAAGAACCGCTGCAACATGCTACGCAAGGAGATGAGCCTGTGGATTTCCGACTCACAGAGGAGCAGGAGTTGCTGATCAAGACCGTTCGTTCCCTGATGGAGGAGCAGTGTGACGAAGCGACCATGAGCCGCCTGGACGACCAGGGTGAGTTCCCCTGGCATGTGATCCGGGCCTGTGCGGACCTGGACCTGTTGGGCCTCTCGATCCCCGAAGCCTATGGCGGCACCGATGCCGACGTTCTGACCCAGGCGCTTGTGATCGAGGAGATGGCCAAGTACTCCACCGCTGCCAGTTTCGCTTTCATGATCGCGGTCATGTTCGGCGGAGCGATCATCAGCAAGTACGGATCGGAGCAGCAGAAGCAGGAACTCCTCCCGCTGATGCTCAAGGGCGAGTGTTTGGTCGCTCTGGGGCTGACCGAGCCGGGTGCGGGTTCCGATGCCGCCGCCGTTGCCACGACCGCCGTGCGGGACGGCGACGAGTTTGTGATCAACGGGACCAAGACCTTCTGCACGCTGGCCGGTCTGGCCAAGTACATCCTCTGCATCTGCATTACCGACAAGGATGTGGTTCCCTACAAGGGCATGTCGATCATCCTGGTGCCTACCGACGCGGCGGGGATTCGCATGGCGCCGCTCAAGAAGGTCGGCATGCACTCGATCCCCACCTTCGAGGTCTACCTGGACAACGTCCGGGTGCCGGCTGCCAACCTGCTGGGTGAGTTGAACCGGGGCTGGTCTCAGTTGGTCGGGATCCTGGACAAGGAGCGGCTGCTGGCTAGTGCGGCAGCGGTGGGAATGGCGGAGGCCGCCTTCTCCGACGCCGCCACATACGCCAACCAGCGGGTCCAGTTCAAGCAGCCGGTCGCCAACTTCCAGGCGATCCAGCACAAAATCGCGGACATGCGCATGGCAATCGACGCCTGCCGGCTGCTCGCCTACCGCTGTGCCTGGATGCTGGACTCCAACCAGCCGATCCGGCATGAGGCGGCCATTGCCAAGACGGCGGCCACCGAGGCCTGCTTCAAGGTGGCAGATGAGGCCATGCAGATCATGGGCGGCGTGGGCTACATGATGGCGAGCCGGGTGCAGCGGATCTGGCGCGACGGGCGGCTGATGCGGATCGCCGCCGGGACGAACGAGGTCCAGCGGAACATCATTGGCCAGACTGTGCTTGCGGCCTATAAGTAAGTGGTAGCGGGCCGGGGCAGGGGGGGCTCTCCCTGCCCCGCCGCAACGATACGGAGGGATCCTGGATGACGACGGGACATCCTGCGGGTCTGATTGCCGAACATGCCCACCGGTCGCCGGACCGGCCGGCGCTCTTCTTTCAAAATGAGACATATACCTACAGCCAGTTGGATGACCTGGTGCGAAGGCTCGCGGGGGGTCTCGCACAGCACTGCGGCGTCAGGGCTGGTCATGTGGTCGCTGTGAGCCTCTACAACCGGCCGGAGTTTGTGGTGACCTGTTGGGCCGCCTGGCGCCTGGGTGCGGCGTTGACCCCGCTCAACCCGGCACTGAAGCCCGAGGAGATCGCCCATCAGCTTGCGGATTCCGGGGCCGGGGTCATCATCGCCGAGGCGGAGATCGCGGATCGGGTGCAAACCGCCTTTGACCTCATGGCCGAGTCGGGTACCGGGAAGCGGCCCGCCCTCGTGGTAATCGGCGGCCCTGAGCGGGCGGGGATGCAGTCCTATGCCGCCCTGCAGGCTGCTCTCCCGGTGGATCCCGACCTTCCAGATATGGAGGAGACGGCGTTTCTGCTCTACACCTCGGGCACCACGGGTCGCCCCAAGGGCGCCCGCCTCACATTCGGCACGCTGGCGGCGGGAACCCAGCAGCTCTGTCAGGCGCTCTCGCTCACGGCGCAGGACCGGTTCCTGCTGGTCACCCCGCTCTTTCACGTAGGTGCCCTGGGGCTCTCGCTGCTGACGCCGCTCACGGTCGGGGGGAGCGTCGTGATCCAGGAGCGGTTCGTCGCCGAGGCGGCGGTCGAGGGCATCCGCCGGTTCCGACCCACCTGCTTCGTGGCGGTGCCCACCATGTATATCCGGCTCCTGGAGCTGCCGGACGAGGTGACGGCGGGCACGGACTTCTCCTGCGTACGCCTCTCGATCTGCGGGGGTGCGCCGATGCCCATGGAGGTCTTCAACCGGTTCGAACAGCGTTTTCCGATCCGGCTGGTGGAGGCGTACGGGCTGACCGAGGCGCTCTGCTGCACCACGAACCCGAT
The DNA here is from genome assembly GCA_041690255.1 of Symbiobacteriaceae bacterium. Lineage (GTDB taxonomy): Bacteria > Bacillota > Sulfobacillia > Symbiobacteriales > Symbiobacteriaceae > JAWLHU01. The sequence continues at coordinate 112,019 of JAWLHU010000017.1, read as the reverse complement.
CAACGGCAGGCGCAAGATCGGCTCTGCGGGCATCGCCCTGGAGGGATCTGCGGTCCGCATTGCCGATTCGGCAGATGCGCCGGTCGGCCCCGGCGTGGTGGGCGAACTCCTCTTCAGAGGGCCCGCGGTCATGAAGGGCTATCTCAACCGGCCCGAGGAGACGACGGCTGCCCTGCGGGGCGGCTGGCTGCACACCGGGGACCTCGCCTACCTGGACGAGGACGGCTACCTGTTCATCGTGGGCCGCAAGCAGGAGATGATCATCCGCGGGGGAGAGAACGTCTACGCCAAGGAGGTGGAGAACGTGCTCTACCGGCATCCGGCCATTTGGGAGGCAGCGGTCGTCGGCATTCCTGATCCGGTCTTCGGCGAGGAGGTCAGGGCCTATGTCTCGCTCCGCCCGGGAACGGCGCTGACGCACCCGGAGCTCCTCGCCTTCTGCCGGCAGTACCTGGCCGGCTTCAAGTGTCCGAAGTCGATGGTGGTGGTGGCCGACCTGCCCAAAAACGGCGCCGGCAAGATCGACAAACGCCTGATCAAGGAGTGGGCTGCCCGTGAGTGAGGAGCGGTTTGACTGCATTGTGGTCGGGGCTGGACCTGCCGGCTCTGCGGCGGCGCTTGTCCTGGCCCGGGCGGGCCTGGAGGTGCTGGTGCTGGAGAAGGGGCCTTCGCCCGGTGCCAAGAACATGACCGGCGGGCGGCTCTACGCCCACGCCCTGCACCGGTTGATCCCGAACTTCTGGGAGACGGCGCCGGTGGAGCGCCGGGTGGTCAATGAAAGCATCTCCCTTATGACGCCCACGGGCTCTGTCTCCGTGGACTACCGGAGCCAGCGCGACAGTGAGCTGCCCGCCCATTCATTTACCGTGCTGCGGGCCCGTTTCGATCCGTGGCTGGCGGAGCAGGCCGAGGCCGCCGGAGCGATGGTGGCCTCGGGAATCCGTGTAGACGATCTCCTGCGAGAGCAGGGGAAGGTGGTGGGTGTGATCTCCGGCGAGGAGGTCATGCGGGCCGATGTGGTGATCGCAGCCGATGGCGTCAACTCCCTGCTGGCGCAGCGGGCCGGCCTGCGCGGGGAGTTACGGCCCAGTCAGGTGGCCACCGGTGTCAAAGAGGTGATTGAACTCCCCCGCCAGGTGATTGAGGACCGCTTTCGCCTGCGCGGCGAAGAAGGCGCCGCAGCTCTCTTTGTCGGGGCCTGTACCCAGGGGCTGCAGGGGGGCGGTTTTCTCTACACGAACCGCGAGAGCATCTCCCTCGGTCTGGTGGTCATGCCTGAGGCCCTGGGCCGGGCTCGTGTGCGGGTGGCTGACCTCATGGAGGAGTTCCGGGCGCATCCTTCCATTGCCCCGCTGGTTGCGGGCGGGCGCGTGGTGGAGTACTCGGCGCACCTGGTACCCGAGGGCGGCCTGGAGGCGATTCCACCGTTGGTGGCAGACGGGCTGATCGTCGTGGGCGACGCCGCCGGGCTCGTGCTGAACACCGGCTACACGGTGCGGGGCATGGACCTGGCCATCGCCTCCGGTGCGGCTGCCGGCAGGGCTGTGGTGCAGGCGAAGCAGCGGGGCGACTACTCCCGGGCCTCGCTGGAGGCCTACCGGGAGATGCTGGAGCAGAGCTTCGTCATGCGGGATCTGAGGGCGTTTCGGAGGGCACCGGCCTTTATGGAGGAGACCCCCCGGATCTTCCGGGAGTACCCGCAGTTGCTGGAGGGGATCTGCAACCAACTCTTCACGGTAGATGGGGGCCCGCCCACCCGTCTCCTGCCCATGCTGAAGGGTGAGTTGAGGGCTGCGGGTCTCTCCCTCTGGGATATCGCCCGCGATGTCAGGAAGGGGGTTGGTGCCCTGTGATGCCCATTTCCGGCAAGCGGCTCTCCATTCAGGACCGCCTCGCTCTTGTCAAGTTTGATGTGGATCATGAGGAAGCGCACATCCACCTGGAGCGAGTGAGTTGCAGCGGGTGCGGGGAGAGGCCCTGCCTCTACGCCTGCCCTGCCGGGCTCTACACGCTGACCGAGGCCGGCGGGATCGCCTTCGACTATGCCGGATGCCTGGAGTGCGGCACCTGCCGGGTGGTCTGCCCCAAGCCCGGGGCGATCTGCTGGACCTATCCGAGGGGCTCCTTCGGGGTTCAGTACCGATATGGCTAGCGCGCGGGAAGAAGGGCCCGGCACCGGCGCTACTCCGGCAACCGGCGCGGCGCCGCCTCCCGGCAGGCCGCCGCCTCCAGCTCCACGCTGGGCCGGCCCCGATAGACTCGGGTGGTCTCCTCGGCAATCGCCTCCCAGCCAAAGCGCGCACTGGCAGTCACCCGCCCCACCTCCGCCAGCACGGCGGCCATGCCGGGGTTCTCCAACAGCCAGTCCATGTGCGCCGCCAGCCGGGATACATCACCCGGGGGGACCTTCAGGCCATCGACCCCGTGGGTGACAATCTCGGCCAGGCCGCCGGTATCGCCCACGATCACCGGGACCTGGGCCGTCATGACCTCCAGGGCCACGATGCCGAACGGCTCGTAGAGGCTGGGCACCAGGCCGGCGACGGCATTCTGTAACCATCTGTCCCGGTCAGCGTCGGAGATTCGCCCGAGGAAGTGGACCCGGTCGGCCAGCCAACGGTGGGCCGCCAGTTCCCGTAGTTCGCCCTCCACGGGCCCCTTGCCGGCGATCACCAGATCGGCCTTGTTCCGCATGCAGGCGAGCGCATCGATCGCCACATGGATCCCCTTCTCCACCACCAGTCGCCCGACAATGAAGAAGTAGGGCCGGTCCAGGGGCCGGGGGGGCTTCACCCCGAGGGTCGGCAGGTTCACCCCGTTGTAGATGACGGTGGGCTTCACCCGGAACGAGTGCTCCACCTCCCCGGCCATGGCCTGACTGACGGTGATCACCCGGTCGGCCGTGGCGGTCAGCAGCCACTCCTCCTCGTGGATCGCCTGCTGGAGCAGGTCGTGAATCGCACCGTTTCGCCCCCGCTCGGTGGCGTGGATCGTCGCGACCAGGGGCGTGCCCCAGCGGGCCTTCAGCGCCATGCCCGCCTGTCCGGCCAGCCAATCGTGGCAGTGGACGACATCGAACTCGGCCCCCTTGGCGGCGATCTGATCGGCCAGGGCGACCATGGCCTGGTTCAGCCTGTAGACCCAGGTGAGGAAGTTTCCCTCCTCGGGCGGCCTGGGTACTCGGTAGATCTGCATGCCTGCCACGATCTCCTCGCTGGCCGGCGCCCCTTCATCGGCCACGGTGATCACCCGGACCCGGTGCCCGGCCTGGGCCAGGGCACCGCCCAGGTCGAAGACGTGCCGGCCCAGCCCGCCCACGTTGTTGGGCGGGAACTCCCAGGAGAGCATGAGGATCCGCAGGGGCCCCTCAGCTGCGAGGGGGGGCCGGGCCCGGTAGAGGCTCCGGGCATTCAGATTGGGGAAGATGCCGTCCTCCTGGGCGATCAGGGCCGGGTTGGCCGAGCCGGAGGCCAGAGCTCGGAACCGCTCCAGATGGCTCAGGACCCGCCGCCTGGCATACTCCGTGGTCGTCTGGAAGTGAAGAATGAAGGGCCAGTCCGACGACTGGGCCAGGAGCAACTCCCGGGCGGCCTGGTTCAACACCGCCGGGGGCAGGGAGGACTCCTCGACCAACTCCAGCATGCGCTGCTCTGCCGCGTGAATCTCGGGCCAGAGCCAGTCATTTGCCGGGGAGACCCAGACGCGGCTGTCACCGCCGTCACCCCAGGAACCGGCCGGGAGGCGGACCACGGGCAGGTCGGGCTGATTCGCCAGCCACTGGCTGGGTGTGACCACCTCCACCCCGGCCGCCGGCAGCTCCGCCAGGAGGGTTTCCAGGAAGTCTGGCCCCTCGAACCACCAGTGGCCGAACAGTTCGGCATCGAACGGAGCCACCACCAGCCCCTCCCGCTGGGAGAGCGCCCAGGCGAAGTGGCGGGCGTGCTCCTGCGCCCGGGCGAGCGCCGTAGCGGGATCGTAGGGCTCCTTGCCGTCGAGGCCCTCCCGCGTGATCCGGTAGAGCTTCAGGCCGGTATCGCCGCGGATGTTCTCAACCAGCCAGGGCGAGACCTGCTCCAGGGGCAGCTCGTAGCCGACATCCTTGTAGAACTCCCGGTAGATCGGATCGCCGGGGTAGCCGCGCTTCTTGTCCCAGATCTGCCGGCTGGCGTGGTTGTCCCGGGCCAGAACTGCCACCCCGCCGGGGGTCCGCGCCGCGAGGCCGGAGACGGGCGGGTAGGCCGCAGCCAGGGTTGCAGAGTCGGCCACGAACCAGCGAATCCCTGCCGCCGCCAACTGGTGATCAAGGCCGGGGGCGTAGGCGCACTCGGGAAGCCAGAGCCCGGCGGGCGAGCGACCGAAGAGCCGGGTGAACTCCTCCACCCCGGCCTCGATTTGGGCGCGACGGGACTCCTCGGAGCTGAGCAGCGGCAGGAAGCCGTGGGTACCGGCGGAGGTGAAAAGCTCCACCGTCCCGGCCTCGGCCAGGGCTGCGAAGCCGGCCAGGAGGTTCCCCTGCCGCCGATCGAACTGATCGAGCAGGTCGTGAAACCGATCCCGGTGGAAGGTGGCGGCCGCCTCGAACGGCCCGCCGGCCAAGCGCTCCGCCTCCCGGTCAGCCAGGTTCGTCAGCCGGGCCAGGTGTCCCCGGCAGCGGGCCATGAGCCCCTGGTCGCTCAGCATGGAGAGCAACGGGCCGGAGAATGAGATCGCCACCCGGACCGGCAGTCCGGCGGCGCTGACCCGCTCAACCATTTGCAGGAGGGGCAGGTAGGTCTCGGCCACCGCTTCGTAGAGCCAGCGCTCCTCCAGGATCTCTTTGCCAACGGGTCGCACGTAGGGCAGGTGGGCATGCAGGATCAGGGCCAGTGTTGCGGCCACAGCGAATCTCTCCTCTTCCGCGAAATCAGGACCGGTAGTACAGGGACGGGAAGTCGGAGAAGTCCGCAGATGCCAGCCAGGGCGTCTGGACCGGACCGACCGAGAGGAGGGTGGTAAACCCCTCCGGCCCGTACCGGCCAACCTCTGCCAGATAGATATGCCCGGCCGGCAGGCCCGAAACATAGACCGACTCGGTAGTTGGAAACTCTCGGCGACCAGTCCCGTCCAGCAACTCGTGGACCGGCAGGCCGGTCAGGTCGGTGACCCGGAAGACGAGGTGCCGGTCGACCGGCACGGACGGCCGCCAGTAAAGATAGATCTCGTTCGATGTGCGGACCATGGCACCAAGGCGCCCGAGTCGGTCTGCTTTTACAGCGGTTGTGGCACTCATAAGCGATCTCCCTCCAGAGGTTGCACGAGAACCCGCGCGACGGCCTGTTCTTCATTGCGAGCCGGCCGCCGAGCACACCGCGGGTCTGGCCGGGCAAGGAGGCGGCTCGATGCCGGCTTCCTGGAACTGGGTCTGCTGCTGGATCCGCCGGCCCGATGACCCGATTATTATGGACTGCCTCAAGGTGATTGATACGATCCTGCGGATCAAAACCCCCGGCGGCCACCGGGCGAGATGTAAGAAAGAAGGCCGAGGTGCACCTCGGCCTTCTTCCGCTTAGACGACGCTCGATCGTGGATTCCCGTGCGAGCCGAGCTGCATTGGCATTGGATACCTACAGGCCACTCATTGGCGGACATTGGTCGCGACACATTCGTCATTGGCCTCGCATTGGGGAACATTGCCCGTCACAGGATTCACATTGCCTATCATTGGCGGACATTGTCCGCCACACGCTTCTCATTGCATCCCATTGGATCTCATTGCTTTCTCGCGACCAGACATTGCTTCTCATTGGCCCCCACTGGCGTGCTGGTCCCACGCCGCAAACGCCCGCTCCGCTGCCTCTCGAATCGCCTCGAGCGGGCTGTCGAAGTCGACGCCACCCTCGTTCCGCATGTGCTCCTCGACGAAGTACTCCTGCTCCTCCAGCCCTTCCACGTAGCCATCGTACTGCTCCGCCAGGTCAGCGGGCAGGAGCTTGAGCGGGGCACAGAGGTAGGTCCGGCACTGGAGCGGCATCCGATCAGCGGGCAGGATGCAGCCGCAGCTCGGATCATGGAAGACACACTTGCCTCCGCTCAGGTAGGGGTGCCACTTCACCCCGTCCCGCCGCCCTGGCAGGGCCAGGACGCGCCGGACCAGCGCCTCGTCGCCGGTCAGCAGGATCGCCCCGATATCGGCCAGGGAGAAGGCGGCCCCCTGCCCGCAGCAGGCGATCTTCGTCTCGGTGGAGAGGGCACAGTTCAGGCAGCGCTGGCAGTAGACCCTCGCACCCGCGTAGGTCCCGTCGCCAAGGCTGCCGACCGGCTCGGGAAGCTCCTCGCCGGGGATCTCCTCAACCCGCCGGCCGCCGGCCTTCAGGGTATAGCCCTCGGCGTCCAGCACGGAGGCGAGCATGTGGCAGAGCTCCTGGGCCCGGCCCAGGCCTGGCGCGGGCAGGGGGAGGGTGACCCGTACGTACTCGGCGTCCTCCTCGGAGTCGTACTCCAGCCGCAGCCTGGCCCGCTGCGGCTCCGCCAGCTCGGGCGGCATCCCGCCGGCCCGGCGCACCGCCTCGGTGTATCGCTCCATCCACCATTCGGTCGATGGTTCTTCTCCCTCATTCAACAGGATCACCACATCTACAGTGAAGACCGTTGCCACAGATTCACCCCTCGATCAAACAGCCCTCCCGCCTGGGAGGGCTGCCTCTGTCTCTACCAGCTATTCGCCTTGTCGCGGGCGCAACCCTGCGCCGGGAACCGACCAGATTCCGGTCTGACCAGGCCTGGTGCCAACTCACGCCATTTCTTTACGCCTCCAGGCCCACTGCGCATAAGAACATGGAGCGAGACGACCCGCGGGCTCCCACGGGCCATAGGGTAGCCCTGGCCTCCTATTACGGCAGGCTGATCCCCTTCACGTACCAGATCCCCTTCTCCCCCGGGTTCTTGCCCAGCTCGATCACGTAAGCCTTCCCCTGGTAGGTCAGCCGGGCCAGGGCCTGGTCCACCTGCTCCTCCAGTTGGGCGGTCTTCAGGAAGTCAGGGGTGAAGCCGAAGGCCCGCCCCTCCCACATGAGGGTCTGCATGGCATCCAGCCGCCAGGTCTCCAACCCCTGATCGACCCGGCTCTGGAGCCAGGCGACCCGCTCCATATCCAGATGGTACCGGGTCGAGACAGGGCCGCGGCCGATGGGCTCATCGAACTTGTAATTGCCCACCACGACGCCCTTCTGCCCTTCGATCAGGATCTGGACCTGCTCCACCGCCGGCACCTCGGTCAGGCTGAGCACCAGCGCATCGATGGCCAGGGAGGACTCGGAAGAGCTCTGCAGATCCCGCATGGCCTCGCTCAGGTTGACCGTAGCCGTTCCCGCAGCCACCTGGACCGGGCCGATCAGCCGGGCCCCGGACGGCAGCACCCGCATGAGGTTCGGGTCGGCGGGGCCGGTCAGGAGCGCCTCGACGACAGCGGTGACCATGGCTTCCCGGTCGCCGGGCATCTGCCGGGCCTCGGGGATCACGTTCGTGGCGTTCCGGTCAGCGAAGTAGACCGGCATGGTCACGGAACCGACATCGGACTGGTGCGATGTGATCGAGTCAATCGTCCAGACGGGGGCAACATCAACCTCCGGGTTAGCCGCCAGCTCGATGAAGAAGACGGTCCCATTGTAGGCAAGCCGGGCTCGGGCGGCCTTGCCCTCCCGGGTCACTTCGGCGGCCTTCAACTGCTCAGCGGTAAAGCCGAACATGCGCCCCTCGAACTCCAGGACCTTCCGCGAGTCCAGCCGCCAGATCTCCTCCCCTTTGCTCACCCGGTCCTGCAGGACACGGACCCGGTTCGGATCGGGCAGGACGATCACATCGCCATAGAATGGCCGGTCCATGGGCTCCAGGGGAACCCCTTCGTCAAGCATCCCCTCGGCACTGCCCTCCACGAGGACCTGAACCAGTTCGATCGCGGGCAGTTCGGTCAGGCTGAGGCGGAGGGAGCCGAGCGCCAGACCCACACCGGTCGCACCACGCAGATCGGCCAGTTCCTTCGAGAGGTTGACGAGGGCGGTCTTCCCCTCGATCCTGACCGGCTCCAGCAGCCGGATGCCTGCGGGTAGGGCCCTGTGAAGCGTTGGATCCTTCGGGCCGGACAGGAGCGCCTCCACAATGGCTGTGGCTACGGCGGCGTCGCTGCCCTGGTCGACCAGGCGCTCCTCGGGGATCAGGTGCTGCGCCTGCGAGTCGGCAAAGAAGACGGGTACGCTCACCTGCGTGACGGCAGGTGGTTGCTCTGAGGCCACCGGTGGCACCGGGGCGGGCTCTGGCTTCTTCTCAAAGCCGCAGCCCGCGGCCAGCACCAGCACGAACGCCAGACTAAGGGTGAAGGTAATGCTGCGTTTCATGGACCGAATCATAGACAGACCACTCCCGGTACGTTTCTCCACCCCGTATAACGGGGGAGCTACCCTATTCGATACGCTTGGCGAAGTAGATCTCCTGATAGATCTCCTCAAACCCCAGTCCTTCGTAGAGCGGCCGTCCTGCGGCGGTCGGGGTCAGCCCCACGTGCTCGCAGCCCTGCCGCCTCGCCTCGGCCACGCAGGCGCCCATGAGGGCGGTAGCCACTCCCTGACGCTGGTAGCGGGGCAGGGTGCACATGTTGTAGATGCCACCCATGCCAGCATGCGGGAAGAGGGTGCCGGCACCAGCCGGTTGCCCATCCAGATAGGCGATGAAGTTGACCGCCCCGATCTCATCGGAGATCTCGACGCCGCGACACCCGGCCTCCAGCACCTCGTATGAGGCGCCGGCGAAGAAGACCTGCCGGATCAACTCCCAGACGAGCGGGGACTGGCGCCTCTCCGCCCGGACCACCCTGAGGCCCATGCGCTCGACGGCGGGGAGCGGCTGTCCGTTCCAGATCATGACCGGGTTGGTCTCGGTCAGGAAGCCCTTCCGGTAGAGCCGCATGCCCAAGTCGGCCGGCTGCGTGGCCGGGGTGGTCATGAAGGCGAAACTGGACAATTGCCTGGCCGCAAAGAAGGCGCGAGCAGAGGCGACCAGGTCATCTACCTGATCGCCCACCAGACGGATCTTGCTCACGTGGTTAAAGCGTGGATAGGGCACGGTCGGCATGTGGACCCAGCGTGCCCCGAAGGCCCGAGAGTCCGACTCACCCAGGTGCTGCTTCAGACACTCCTGGTTCTCTTCCCACAGATCTGCAAGGCGGACGACATCCAACCCGCTCCCCCCGTTCCCGGGTCCTCTTCCGGGAAGAGTTCGTCCCACGCCGCCTGATTCCCTGTCCTACCCCAACGGATTCCGCCGGGTGCCCTTCGGCAGGTTCGTGGGCACCTGCCAGGCCGGGATCGCCCTGCCGCCCTGGCCGCCGGGGCCACCTTTGGGATCGCTCTTCTCTCCATCCTCCTGATTGACCAGTTTTTCCGGGCTGATGAAGAAGATGGTGGCGGCCAGGGAACTGGCCAGCACTCCGGCCGAGAACCAGAAGGGAATCGCCTCGCCGTTCTTCATGAGCGCGCCGTAAAGCGGGGGACCAAACGCCACGCCGATAAAGCGGACCGCCCCGTAGAGCGATGTCACCATCGCCCGTTGGGCTGACTTGGCCGAGCTGGTGATCAGGTTGTTCAGGCCTGGCAGTTGGAGGCCGGTTCCCACCCCGGCGATGATCAGGCCGGTAAAGAACGCCCAGTCCACCTGGACGAACGCAATCAGGAGCGTACCGGCAATGGCGGTCACCAGGCCGGCGACCACCGCTGGCTTCAGCAGGTTCTCGTGGTTCTGAAGGTAGAGACCGGAGGCGAAGGAGGTGATCGACATGGCGAGCACGGGCCACATGATCAGCACCCCCTTGGGGACACCATCGATATCGTGAGCGCTCTCCAGATGCTCGGAGAGAAAGAAGAGGACGCCGAAGAGGACGAAGAGCGCCACAGTACCGGCCCAAAAGCAGGCGACCAGCGGGATTCCCTTCACCTTGAATAGCTTCCCCACCTCGCCAAGGTACTGCCGAGCGGGCGGCGCCTTCTCCCGGGCGGGCTCCTTGGTCACGAACCAGACCGCCAGGGCAAAGGGGACGGAGAGGGCGGCGTAGGCAAAGAAGACTCCCCACCAGATGAAGTAGGCCCCGACGAGCGCCCCGAGGATCGGTGAGACTACCTTCCCGATCCCGTTCGATGCCTCCAGGATACCCAGGGCGGTCACCCGCTGGCCGCCGCTGAAGAGGTCGCCCACGAAGGCCATGGCGACCGGGGCCGTTCCCGCCGCCCCAAGGCCCTGAATGATCCGCCCGGCCATGACGAGGGTGAAGCCGTTCTCCCCCAGCCACCAGCCGGCCAGGCCGGAGACGACCCCGCCCAGGCCGTAGATCAGCAGGCTGGGCACGATCACCAGCTTCCGGCCGTAGCGGTCGGCCAGGAAGCCGGCCAGGGCGATCCCCACACCGGCGGCCAGGGAGAAGAAGGTGACAGCCAGACCGGTCACCGACTTATCCAACCCCATCTCCTTGCCCATGTCGGGGAGGACCGGGATCAGCATGGAGTTGCCCAGGACCATAATGAGGGGCACCGTACAGAGCGCGGCGAGCTGGAGCCACTTGTTCGGACCCGCCTGCGCCTTGGACTCCGACATGAGTCGATCCCTCCCGCATCGGATTCACCGCTTCGTTAGGCTTCCCGCTGGACCGGCGGTTGAGACGCGCAGGCATTTTTTGCCCCAACCGCTGATAGACTCCGGGGTGAGGAGGGGTTTTCCATGTCGAGCGAGCGGGTGATCCTGCTTACGTTGATGGCGCTCGGTGTAGGCGCCCGCAATTCGCTGATCGTCACCTCTGCCGGCATTGTGCTGATCATGCATGCCCTGCGGCTGGACCGTTTCTTTCCGATCCTGGAGAAGCGCGGGCTGGAGGCAGGTCTGATCTTCCTGCTCATGGCCGTCCTTGTCCCCTTCGCCACGGGCGAGGTTGGCTGGCTCGAGATCAGGAACTCCTTCACCTCGTGGAACGGCCTGGCTGCAATCCTGGGCGGGGTGATTGCCGCGGTTCTGAGCGGCTACGGTGTCACACTGCTGCAGGTGAAGCCGGAGGTGATCGTCGGCATGGTGGTCGGGACGATCCTGGGGGTTGTGCTCTTCAAGGGCATTCCGGTGGGGCCGCTGGCGGCTGCGGGCTTCACGGCGATCCTGCTGGCGCTGCTGCGCTGGACATAGGAGGATGGAAGCCGTATGGATGACGAGAAAATGCTCTGGGGCATTCGGCTGATGCGCATGCTCTCTGCCGCCGTGGAGGTGATCGCCACCCTGCTGCTGCTGCGCATGACCGACGCAAAGTCAATGCTCCGGCTGAACGGCATGCTCGGCCTGGTCGGGCCGTTTATCTTCATTGGGGTGAGCGCCCTCGGCCTGGCGGCCAGCCTGGGCAAGGTCCAGCCGCAGAAGCTGCTCCTGGTCTTCCTCGGCGTACTGCTGGTCCTCTGGGGCACCCGCTCCTAGCGTCCCGAAAAATACCTGGTGAACACGTGAAGGGTTGCCGCCGGGACCGGACGTCATACCGAGCGAAAGGCAAACGCTCGAAGGAGGCTCCTGAACGGTATGAACGGCACGACACGCAAGGTGGGGCGGATTACGGTGGCGATCGGCCTGGTCGCGCTGGGCGCTGGCCTTCTCATGGACAACCTGTTGGGCAGCCCGGGGTACACCGGCTGGATCCTGCGCTTCTGGCCCGTGCTTCTGATCGGTTTTGGCGCGGAGTACCTGGTCTTCACGGCGCTGGATCGGTCCGATGACGGCCCCCCGGTCCGGCTCCGCTTCGACATTGGCGGCGCCTTCCTGCTCATGCTGCTGATCGTCCTGGTCTTCGGCTTCTCTACCATCCGGCACTGGATCCCGAACCCGCAGGACTTTGTCATGATCAGCCCCGGAACCAGCAGCCGGGAGGAGACCGCTTCGGTACCCCTGGGTGATGCGAAGTCGGTCGAGATCGATATTGACCTGGGCCGGGTGGAACTCTTCTCCCAGAAGCTGAGCGAGGTCAGGGTGGAGGCGTCCTACACCATGCACGGCGTCCTGCGGCTGCGCAGCGAGGCGACCGCCGTGGGCGACTTCCAACTGAGTGTGGAAGAGGGCGAGACGGTCAGGGTTCGGGGCGATGCACCACAGGGAAACCTGGGTGGGGTGAGCGCAACCTACCGGGTCTACATTCCGGAGGATATGAAGGTCACACTGCGGACGGGTGCCGGCTCGGTCGTGGTCCGCGACTACCGGGGTGACCTGAAGCTGAACAGCAACCTGGGCACGATCACGGTCCAGGCCTCCAGTGGCAGCCTCGACCTGGAGACTGGCTCCGGATCGATCGGCGTCATGGACTACACCGGCCCGGTGGTGGCGAAGACCAACCTGGGGCGGATCGATATGAACCAGGTGACCGGGGCGCTGCAGTTGGACTCAGGAACCGGATCGATCCAGGTGAACGAGTTCGCCGGCGGCAAGTTGGTCGCGGAGACCCGAACCGGCTCGATCCAGGTGGACAGCCGGGCCACCCTGGAGGGCGACCTGCTCCTCCGGACCTCGACCGGCTCGATCACGCTCACGCTGCCGCAGGAGTCGAGCATGAAGGTGAGCGCCCAGGCCAGGACGGGCTCGATCTCGGCCCCGAACTTCCTGGAGATGAACCGGAGCGGCACATCCAGCTCCGCTGTGGGCACGATCGGCGATGGCAAGCACACGGTGACGCTGGAGACAGGCATGGGCTCGATCAACTTCAACGTGCGGTAATGGGGTGCGCGAGAAGGCCAGGCGACCGTTCGGAGTCGCCTGGCTTCTGCTTTAGGTGTGCGTGTGGCCGGCGGCGCCGAGAAAGAGCAGCAGCCCGGCCAGGATCAACCCGCCCGCCCAGAGCAGATCGAAGTTGACCCAATACTTTCGCAGGGCGGTCAGGAGGCCCCGGTCGTGGACGATCACCGCCGCGCCGGCCATGACCGCCAGCATGACCAGCGTATGCACGAGCACGACGGCCACCGTCTCGCTCGCTCCGGGAAGGCCGAGGACCAGGGGGGTGAGCATGAGGCCGCTGCCGTGGGCTGTCGCCCCGAGGAACGACCAGAGGACCAGGTCCCAGCGGCTCAGCTTCAGGCTGTTCCAGCCCACGTGCCGGTACCAGCGGATCAACCGGTAGATGCCAAAGCCCAGGACAATGACCGCACTGGCGTACCGGACGGGCTGGACCGGGAGCGTGGAGCGGGCGGTTGCCACCATTCCGACCACCAGGGCGACCGAGAGGCCGTGGCCCATTGCGATCGGGAGCAGGGAGTGGAAGAGCTCGGCCCGCTGCCGGCGCTGCGCCGCCAGGAAGACAGCGAAGAGCCATCCCATGGCCGGGTTTATGCCGTGAAAGGCGCCCAGGAGGGCTGCGGTAAGCATGCGCCCGGCCTCAGGCGAAGCAGAAGGAGTCGGTGGAGGAGTCGCCGCCCTGCAACCGGACCTGGTGGGCCCGGGCGCCATCGAACATGACGCAGAAGGCCGGATCGATCCTCATGCCCCCGTTCGGATCGACATCGATCTTCACCATGCAGCCCGGAATGCCACCAGGGTAGAACTGGTCATCCCATGACGTGTAGAGCGAGTTGGTGGCGTAGACCCGGCGCCCGTCGCGGCTGATCTCGATCATCTGCGGACCGCCGGCGAACGTTTGCCCCGACGGGTGCGGCGTCCGGCTGACGATCCCGCCCAGCTTCACCGTGGCGGTATGCTTGGGGTGGAACGGATCGGATACATCGTACTGATGCAACTCCCCGGTCCCCCAGCAGGCGGCGTACAGGAAGCGGTCATCCAGCGAAAGCCCGATGTCCGTCACGAGCGGCGGCACGGCCGAGAAGGGCTGGATGATCGGCGGCAGGTCGGCCCCGCTGGCCGGCTGGGCTGGGATCTCGATGATCTTCTTCACCTTGAACTGATCGCCCTCCCGGTACCAGGTCCAGATCGAGCTGGCCAGGTTCTCCAGGTCGACCACGACGCCCACGAAGCCGTAGAGCTTGGTCGGGTCGTGGGCCGGGCGGAGCTCCAGGACCATCTGGTGCTGGTCTCCCAGGTCCACCTCCTGGATATGCTTGCGGCTCCGGCTGTCGAAGAAGTGGAGCTTGTGACCGAACTGCCGCTGCATGAGGGCGTTCACATCCAGCCCGTCCTCGAAGTGGCGGGGGCGCCCCCACTCGCTGGTCACGATCACATCGTGGGCGATATGCCACCAGAAGTCGTAGCCCAGGTACTGCGGCCCCCGGTCGATCTCGAACTGGCCCAGCGGCTCGAAACTGTTATGATCCATGAGGAAGATGCCGCCGGGGCCATCGTCCGAATGGGCCGCTCCGATCGCGCTCACGTAGATTCCCGACGGACCGCAGTGGATCGTGTGCGGCCGGCTGTAGCCGGTCCGGCGCATCACATCATCGGGCTCCAGGGTCTTGATGATCTTCGGCTGCCGGGCATCCGGCTTGGTGTCCACCACGTAGATGCGGGAGGAGCGGAGACCCGGCACGATCAGGTACCGCCGCTCCAAATGGGGATGGGGTGCGGTGGGGCAGAGGGCCGAGGAGCAGGCGTTCCAGCCGAAGTGGTGCAGTTCGTCCTGACCGGCTCCGGGCATGTCGAGGCTCCCCACCACCTTGCCATAGGTGGGCGAATCCGGGTTCACATCGACCACGGCGAGCCGGTCCGGCCGGACCAGGGCCACGTAAGCCAACTCCTCCGGCGGTGCATCCATGGCGGCCCGTGCGGACGGGTAGAAGGTCGGATCTGGCCTGAGCATCTGCATAACCCCCTTCATCGTGGTAAATCCGACTTTACACAACATTGTCTGAATAATCAACGGTTGTACCGAAATGCTGGGCATGCTATCCTTCAGCCAACTACTCTTTTAGGAGGACGAAGGATTTGGCGCTGCTCGATCATCTGCGTGATCTGGTCAACCTGACGGGCCCCAGCGGTCAGGAGGAGGATGTCGCCCGCCACCTGGTCCGTAAGCTGGAGCATCTGGCCGATGAGGTCCGGGTGGACGCCCTGGGCAACGTGATTGCCCATCGGAAGGGGAAGGGCACAGGCCCCTCTCTCGTCATCTCCGCCCATATGGATGAGATCGGCTTCATCGTCCGGCGGATCGACCCCGACGGCTACCTGCGCTTTGAGAAGCTGGGCGGCCACGATGACCGGATTCTACTGGCCCAACGGGTCTGGGTCCGGGGGGCCAAGGGCCGGCTGATGGGCGTGATCGGCTGCAAGTCGGCCCACCTCTCGGTCGGGGACCGGGAGCGGGTCGTGAAGCACACCGAAATGTATATCGACATTGGCGCCCGAAATGCCGACGATGTGCGGGCCATGGGGGTCTCCGTGGGCGACCCGGTCGGCTATGTGGGCGAGTTGGCAGAGGTCGGGCTGAACACGGGGCGGTACATCGCTCACGGCCTGGACGACCGCGCCGGCTGCGCCCTGCAACTCCACCTGCTGGAGGAGCTGCGGGAGGTGGAGCTGGCCGGGGATCTCTACGCCGTCTTCTCCGTGCAGGAGGAGGTTGGGCTACGGGGTGCCCGGACGGCAGGGCAGGCGATCCAGGCGGATGTGGCTCTCGCGATCGACATGACCGCCGCAGACGACACGCCCGATACGGGCACACGCCATCTGAGGCTGGGCGAGGGGCCGGGGATCAAGATCATGGACAACTCGCTCCTGGCGCATCCGGCGATTCGGCGAGCGCTGCTCCGGGCGGCGGAGGCGGCTGGCGTGACAACGCAGCCCGAGATCCTGACCGGCATCGGCACCGACGCCGGGGCGCTCCACCAGGCCGGGCCCGGGGCGCCGACGGGGGCGCTCTCCGTGGCGAACCGCTACACCCACTCCCCCATCGAAATGGTGGATATCCGGGACCTGGAGGGGGCCTATGCCCTGCTGAAGCGGTTCGTGCTCGACCTGCCCGGGGCCGATCTCTCGTTCATCTCGTAGGGTTCGAGGCGCGCAAAGGCGCCCGCACGGACGCGGGCGCCTTTGGCTATGCGTTCTGGGCGCCGGTGACGTACCCGGCCAGGGCCTCGTGCACGGCGGGGGTCAGATCCATGCCCTCCTGGTTGTGCAGCCAGGCGGCCACATAGGCCAGGAGGATCCCCTCCACCTCCAGCACCATCGCCTCGGCACTCCGGTCGCTGCGCAGGGCGCCGGCTGCCTGCCCCTCGGTGATCACCTCGGCGATCAACTGGTCAAACCCGCTTCGGGTCTGGGCCAGTCCCCGTCGCAGCCGCTCGCCGAGCCAGATCATGCCCAGTTCAGGATACTGCACATTCCAGACCAGCGCGCAATCAGATACCCGCTGCAGTCGCTCCACAACCGTGCCGGCCTCCATGACGAAGCGCCGGGTCTGCTCCAGGTCCTGGTCCTGGGTGAGTTGCAGGGCGGAGACCAGCAGGTCTTCCTTGGTGGTGAAGTAGTTGTAGAAGGTCCCCTTGGCGAACCCGGCCTTCCCGGTGATCTGGTCGATGGTCGTCTTCGCGAACGACTGCTCCACAAAGAGCTGCATGCCTGCCGCGATCAGGGCCAGACGGCGCTGATCCTTCTTGGACTCCCGAATACGAACACTCCCTTTGACCGAGGTCATTTCTGACTACAGTCATAAACCTACGCCTGTGGATGCGATTTGTCAAGCCGGAAAGCAGCGTGCTATGATGCGGCTTAGATAGAACCGGAGGTGTGAATGATGCGTTATGCAGGAAAGGTCGTCGTAGTAACCGGGGCGGCCCGTGGGATCGGGCGGGCGATTGCGGCAGCATTCGCGGCGGATGGTGCCCGGGTCCTGGGGGCTGACCGGGCGCCCGAGCCTGTTCCAGGGGTGGAGATGCACCCGTGCGACGTGGCCGATGAGGCCCAGGTCACGGCCTTCCTGGAGCGGGTCGGCCCGGTGCTGCACGTGCTGGTCAACAACGCCGGCATCTCTAGCTTCGGGGAGCTGCAGACGACGCCAGTCGCCCAGTTCGACCGGGTGCTGGCGGTCAATCTGCGCGGGCCGTACCTCTTCGCCCGCTATGCGGCCCCGCTGCTGCAGGCGTCGGGGGCCGGGGCGATCATCAACATCGCCTCGACCCGGGCGCTCATGTCGGAGCCCGGGGGCGAGGCCTATGGGGCAAGCAAGGGCGGCCTTCTAGCCCTCACCCACGCCCTGGCGATCTCGCTAGGGCCCACAGTCCGGGTGAATGCGATCCTCCCCGGCTGGATCGACGTGAGCGGCGGGCCGTTGAGCGAGGCGGACCACGCCCAGCATCCGGTCGGGCGGGTGGGGCGCCCGGAGGATGTGGCCCAGGCCGCCCTCTTCCTGGGCGATCCGTCCCAGTCCGGCTTCATGACCGGCCAGCAGCTGGTCCTGGACGGGGGCATGACCCGAAAGATGATCTATGTCGAAGGACCATGAGCGATTTCGGGCCGTTTCCGCCCTGGGCGACGCCTGCAGGGAGACGGCGGTCGCCAACCGGGTCAGGATGTGAACCCAAAGCACTCGGCATGCCATAGGCTGAAAGGGAGACGGAGCGAACTCCGTCACAAGGAAGGGAGCCCGAGGCAGCCGTGTTTTTCGGTGGAACATCTCTCTTCGGTACACTCACGGAACCCGATATCAGGTTGGAGCTATCGATCTGCGTGAATGATCTCGCAGGACTGGTGCTAGCGCAGGCTTTGAGGGTCTCGGCGAACAGACTGCTGCCCACCACCCCACTGGATATCCAGCGAGTCCCCTGCAGTGGCGGCGAGAAACTCGGCCTCTGGTTTCCGAACGCTCCACGAGAGGGCCGGACACAGGCCCTGATGATTGGAAAGCGCCTGCCGGGGGAGAATTACCTGGTGGGAATCAGCCTGAACGGCATCCGCTTTGCCGCCAATGCCATCTGGGCCGATCCCAGGACACCTAAGCGCATCCCCTTGCCCGACCCCTTCCCCGCTGCCCGGCTCAGATGGTTCGACATCACCCTTGTACCGCCCAACCGGGTTGTCACCCGCATCAACGGGTTCGTGCCAATCGCGGTCCTGCCAGACGTCAACTTCACGGTGACCTTCACAGGCGCGCTCTTCCTTAACGACGCAGGGCAAATCATGTGCAGGGCGGAACCATCGCAGATTGACGTCCGTAACGCCCTGCTCCGAGGGCTGCTGCTCGAGCCCATCGCCAACGTCTTTGCGAATGCGTTCCTTGGGGGACAGATCGACCGGCTGGCGGGCGCGGGCTGCCAGATAGTACAGAGGCTCATTCCGAACGGCATCGACATCCCCCGCTGTGGGCGGATCAACTTCCGCTTCTCGCGCCTGGACGTCACTCCCATCGGGGTGACGTTGGGCGTCAGTGAGCCGCTCCCGGCATGCCTGAATGCGGTGCGGGTGAGAGAGGAGCCGTTCCGCGGCCCCAGGTAGTACGCACAGTAACGCCCCGGCTGACCAACAGCCAGCCGGGGCTCTCGCTTTGCCGCAGAAACGGACCAGCCAGCCTCTCCTTCATCATCTCGTTCCATGTCAAGTGACAACCACAGGGTGAGAGTTGATGATGGTCGATCTTAGAGACTAGGCTTCGCCGTAACGGTCTGGGCAGTAACGCCTGGCCAGCAAACCTGTGGCGGCCGTGGGCTTAACCTCTTGGATCAACAGGGTCTCCCGCCCGTAGGGCGCCCAGTCCAGGCAGTCGCCATCGGGCGAGATCAGGCAGGTTGCGGACTCCTGCCGCTCCAGGGCGTAATTGACGCTGGCGAAGTAGATGCTGTTCTCCAGACTGCGACAGACCTGGGCCTTGTCATAGTACGGGTTCCCCGCCTCCCCCCATGTGGTGACGGTGCGGGTGGAGTTCGGGCCGCCGCCCATGTGAGGGTGAAAGACCAGGCTTGCCCCGCGCATGGCCGCCCAGCGTACGGTCTCGGGGTAGCGCCAACCCTCGTGGCATATGGCGATGCCGAAGGTCATACCCTTTACGGTGAACAGCCGGCGTCCGTGACCCGGCGCATAGAGATACTCCTCAGCCGGATCCAGTTGGGTCTTGGCCTGGTAGCCCAGAAGCGCGCCTCGCTCGTCGATCACCATGGCGGCGTTGTGCACGCCTGCTTCGCTCTGCCACTCCATGGGCAGAACGACCGCCACACCCGTCTGCCGGGCGGCCTCTGCGACCGCTGCAATCGCCTCCTGCTGCTCCCCCGCGGCGAAGTCGGGGACCGGAAACCCGCACTCGCGCATTCCCGGCAGATAGGCTTCCGGCAAGCAGATGATCTCACAGCCCTTCGCCTCAGCTTCTTGCAGGAACTGCATCACGCTCACCACGCCGTCGTTCACGGATCCGGGAAATCGAGCCTGGGCCAGGCCAATGCGCATGGAGACGCTCCTTTGCGGGACATGTCCTATCCCAATTCCCTACGGGGAGCGCCTGATCCCTGCAAAGCCCGACAGAGGCGTTGCCCACGGAGAGGATTCCGCCCGAGCCTCGTTGAATCACTCGGAGATCACACTATTCAGATGATGAGAGGGGAGCGACGGCCATGCAACACGACGAGTTCCATTTGGCTGAAGCTGTGGCGGTCCTCGAGCGGACGCCCGCAAGCCTGAGCGCCCTGCTGAGGGGCCTCCCCGACTGGTGGGTGAGGGCCACGGAGGGCGAGGGCACCTGGTCGCCGTATGATGTCATCGGCCACCTGATCCACGGCGAGCGCAAGGACTGGATGCCACGGGTGCGCCATATCCTGGCGGGCGACCAGCGCCCGTTCGAGCCCGTTGACCGAAAGGCCCAGTTCACCGAGAGCCAGGGCAGGAGCATGGATGAACTCCTGGCGACCTTTGCCGAGCTTCGCCGGGAGAGTGTCGCAGCGCTCCTCGAGATGAACCTGACCCGTACCGATCTGGACCGGACGGGCCAGCACCCGGCGCTCGGGACGGTGACGCTCGGACAACTGCTGGCAACGTGGGTCACCCACGACCTCGATCATGTGGGGCAGATCGCCCGGACCATGGCAAAGCGGTACACCCACGCCGTCGGGCCGTGGAGCGCCTATCTGTCGATCTTGCGGGACCGCGTGTAACCGCTCAGTTCATACCCCTCACCATCTCCAGGAGTTGTGGGTAGAGGTCGGCCAGGGTCTCCCCCGAGTTGCGCTCCTGGTAGAGGGCCATGAGCCGGCGCTGGAACTCGTCATACTTCACGAACCCGCGGTATTCCATGACCCGCACATGCTCCTTCGTCACCTGCTCGAAGGTGGGGGCGTCATACCGCTCCGCCGCGTAAACCAGGAAGGCGGCCCAGGTCAAGTACTCGTTGAAGGTGGCGTAGGCGCTGTTGTAATAGCTCTCCGCATTTGCCCACTCCGGTGGTCGATTCCAGTCGCCGACCTTGGGCATAGTGGCCTTTAACTCTGCGCGGTACTTGTCGCTCATTGGGTTGACGTAGTTGTGGTCGATCTCGGTAAAGACCCCGCTGAGCGCCATGGCGCTCGCAACAGCGGGGGGACGGTTCGGGTTCTCGTACTCCTGCGGATGGCTGACGAACATGACGATCTCCCGGTACCCGGAGGCGAGGTCGCGATACCCGACCGTATTGTGGCTGCCCCCGGACAGCGGGGAGACAGCGACCCGCATCGAGTCACTGCGGGCCGGGAACTCCGTTTCCAGCCACCGCCACATCCCGCCCAGATCGACCCGCTCCCGGTAGGTCCGGACCCATTCGGCGTAGAACGCCTCGTTCTGCTGGTAAAACTCCCGGAACTTGCTCTCGCGGGCGAACTTCTCAAACTCGCGCCTGTGCTCTTCGCAGAAACCCCCATACTCGCCGTAGTAGCTTGGCACGATCCCATCGCCCTCAAACCGGTAGGCGAAGCAACTGCCCCGCATACCACCGTACCCATTGTTGAACTGCTTCTCCACCACGCTCACCAACGGGTGGTCACGGAAGGGCAGGAACCAGTCCATGACCGCCTTGTAGTACGAATGCTCCCGCGGGTAGCCCCCCGGCCCAGTCTGCCCGGTCGGTGAGATGGCAACCAGGATGTTCAGAAGTTCGTAGAGTTCGGGGACCTCGACGACGATCTGTCCTTTCTGATGCTGCATATAGGCAGGATCCATCCGCAGGGCACTCCGGTCGCCCCAGAGCGATGGCATGCGAACCGCCGCCACGACGAGCAGACCGACGACAACCGCTACAACGATGATCAGGTCCCATCTCCGCCGCATTCCGGCATCACTCCCGTCCGCGTGATCACGCTGCCCGCGGGAAAGGGGCAGCAGATTCAGTCTACACCCCGCATTACGGTCGCCATAATGCGCCTTATTCTCATTATTCGTGAGCCCATTGCCCCAAAAAAGACCCACCGGGTCGCTCCCGGTGGGCCATCTCATGTGGCTTCCCTCTTCCTACTTCACCGTGAACGTGATCGGCAGGCTCGCGAGGCCGTGTGCGATGACATTCGTCAGGGGGACGATCGGGCGGGTCTCATCCAGACGGATGTCGTCCAACCGCTCCAGAATGACACTCAGCGCAACCCGGGCCTCCAGCCGCCCCAGCGGGGCACCCATACAGAAGTGGATGCCATGGCCGAACGCGAGATGCGGGTTGGACGTCCGGGTGATATCGAACCGGCCCGCGTTCTCATACTTCGAAGCATCTCGATTGGCGGAGCCGGGCATCCAGGCGACCAACTGGCCGGCCTTGATCAACTGACCGCCCAGTTCCACATCGCGCACGGCCTTGCGGAAGAAGGTCTGGATCGGTGCGCGGTACCGCAGCGATTCCTCCACCGCCTGCGGGATCAACTCGGAATTGGCCCGGAGCAGGGCCATCTGATCCGGGTTCTCGATCAGGGACAGAATGGCGTTGCCGATCAGGGTCGTCGTGGTCTCGTTGCCCGCCGCCAGAAGCAGGAGGGCAAAGTCGACCAGGTCCCGCTCGGGGAGATGCTCGCCCTCGACCTCGGCCAAGGCGAGCCGACTGATCAGGTCATCCTTCGGGTCCTCACGGCGAACCCTGCTGAGCGCTGCCATGTAGGCCCGCATCTCCTTGTAGGCGGCGATCAGATGCGGACGGGGCGAGAAGTCACCGGAGAGGAGCACCTCACCCGACTCGATAATGCAGTCAGACCAGTACTTGAACTGCTCTCGATCGGCCAGCGGCACACCCAGAAGTTCCGCGATTACCTGCACCGGAAGCGGCACAGCAAACTCCTGAGTCAGATCCATCTGCCCCTTGGAAATCACCCGGTCCAACAGATCATTGGCAATCTGGCGGATGCGCGGCTCCATGTCCGCCACCACCTTGGGCGTGAAGGCGCTGCTGGCAAGAGCCCGCAACCGCGTGTGGTCGGGCGGATCCAGGCTGATCACGGTATCGACCAGGGTCTGGTCTGCGGGCATGCCGCCGGTGACGTTTGACGAGAAGTTCACGTGATCCGAGGCGACGCGCTTCGCTTCATCGTACGAGAAGACAAGCCATGCCTGGCGCTGCTCATCATAGTAGACAGGCGCATTCTGGCGCATCTGCGTGTACAGGTCGTAAGATCCGGGAAATACGGTCATCTACAGGCCCTCCTTCGGAAGCAATAGGTCCCCTTGATTATAGAAGGACCCGTTTCCCGCCTCCCAGAGACCACACCCGGGAGGTTTTCGGGAACAATTTGGGATCGTCACAGGAGCACCTGGGATCGTTTTGGGGTTGACTGGGACCAAAAAGGCCCACCGGAAGCAACTCCCGGTGGGCCTTCTCCTATGCGCTATGCCCGCTTGTGCGGAAACGAGACGCTCTGAAACCCCTCACCCTTCTGCCACTTGGCAATGTAGAGAATCTGCCCGACATGCTCGCCCAGGTGGGTCGTCAGGATCAGCAGCAGTTCCAGAATCGTCACCTGACGATTGGTGAAGGGAGTCATCTCCGCCAGGCGGGCCGGATCGAGCCGCTCAAGGACGGCGGAGGCCCGCTCCACCGCTCCCGTCAGCCGCTCGATGGCCTGGCTGCCGGTGAGGAACTCCCGGCTGTTGAACTCCATGTCGCGGTCCCGGCGGCTCTGATCGCCACCGATCCCAGCCTCCACGAAGTGCTGGAGGTTCCCCTCCAGGTGGATCACCAGGTTGGCCACCGAGTTCGACTCTTCGTTGGGCCGCCAATGGATCTCCTCGTCACTCATCTGCCCCATGGCCTGCGTTGCCCGCCGGAGCAGATCCGCCATCCGGTTCCGGTACAGTGTAATCATCTCAACCGACACGCTCTGTATCCTCCCATTCCCTGCGAAGCAGGCTGTAGATCAGGTGATCGGTCGGCACCCCGCGCACGGAGACCGCCTCCCGCAGCGTCCCCTCGTTGGTCATGGCCAGCCGCTCCAACACCCGGCGGGAGGCCAGGTTCTGCGGATGGACCAGCGCCTCAATCCGGTTCAGGTCCATGGAGCAAAACCCGAACCGGACCACGGCCCGGACCGCTTCGACAGCCAGGCCGCGCCCCCAGTAGGGGCGAGCGAGGGCGTAGGAGATCTCGGCCCGGTTGTGCCGTGGGTTCCACCAGTTGTAGCCCGTCATGCCGATCACCTGGGGCATCTCCTTCATCTGAATCAGCCAGGGAGCAACCTCCCCCTGATCCAGCAACCCCATCATGTAATGAATCGCATGCTCGGTCTGCACCAGATCAGTGTTCGTCGGCCAGATCATGAACCGGGTCGCCTCGGGGTCCGATGTGAACTGGAACAGGTCCCAGGCGTGCTGGGGAGCCGGCTTCACCAGGCGAAGCCGCTCCGTCTCCAGCACCGGCATTTCGCTGAATAGGTCTTCGATCGCCATAGACTACTGTTCCGGCCCGACCAACGGGCCGTACCAGAAGGGCTGGAGCTTGCGCAGCAGCTCCTTCGACCGAATCCGCTCCGAGCCAGTATCCACCACGCCGATCAAGAGGCCATTCAGGCCCGCCTGCGCCTTGGGCCGGCTGCCGTAGATCCCACTCTCCCCCTGGCTCGTCGCCACCGCCACGGCCGTGTCGTTCTCCAGCCAGCGGGCGCTCCAGAGGGTGCGATCCGCAGAGTCAAAGGGATCCAGCGGTGCGATGATCAAGTCAGCCCCGCGCTTGGAGAGGATGCGAGCGGTCTCGGGCAGCCGCAGATCGAACCCCGCTGCCAGCCCGACCCGCCCCCAGGGCAGATCAACCACCGCATAGTCAGAGCCACGCTCGCCAGTGCCAGCCGGATGGACCGCCCGGTAGTCGGCCACGAGCCCGTCGGGACCCATGAGCCAGGTCCGGTCCAACCCGCCCCAGGCAATGTGGCAGCCCAGGTCCCTGGCCACGGCAGCCATGGCGGGCATCGCCTCCTCCCCCCGCTCCCCGAGGCTCGGGAAGAGGAGCAGGTCGAGCCGCTCCAGCCCCCGGTCCCGCACCTGCCGGTCCGCCCAGCGGGCCTGGTCAGCCATGAGCCCCGGTTCGCCAGCCGGGCTGGCAGCGATCACCACAGGCCGGCCGGCAGGCAGATCCTTGAACGCATCCTTCCGGTGCCAGAGATGGGTGTGGAGCAGCAGATCGTGGTAGCGATCGGGTCGCCGCATGGCGAGCTGCCCAGTCCGGCAGCCGCCAGCCCGGTCCAGATCGATCTCCGCCAGGCAGAGGCCGTCGCCGGTGGAGAGCAGGCTGAGCAGGCGGCCCTCCGGGTCAATGATCGCCGAGTTGCCGCAGAACTGCTCTCCCCGCTCCACGCCCCAACGATTCGCGGCGACCCAGAAGACCCCGTTCTCGATCGCCCGGGCCGACCAGACGGTCTGCTCCCCGAGCCAGTTGGTCGGGAAGGCGATCAGATCGGCCCCAGCCAGGGCGGCCAGGCGGGCAGGCTCCATGTAGTCGGCGTCCATGCAGATCTGGATGGCGATCTTCCCAAGCGGCGTCTCCCAGACGGGCATGCCGAGGTCGCCATCCTTCGCCCAGCGGGTCTCATCGATAAAGGAATGCGTCTTCCGATACTTGCCGATGTACCCCTGCGGACCGATCAGGGCGGCGGTGTTGTAGAAAACGCCGGTCGCGGGCTCAACCTCGGCCAGTCCGATGACGATATGCGCATCGTACCGGGCTGCCAGGGCGGCGAAGGCCGCCACGGTCGGGCCTCCGGGGACCGGCTCCACAAACGGAGCGATCTCGCCCCGGCTGCGAAAGCAGTAGCCTGTGGTCGCCATCTCGGGCAGGACGATCAGCCGGGCGCCGGCCCGGGCCGCCTCCTCGGTCAGGTGGAGCAGCTTGACCAGGTTCTCCTCCTTCTCGCCAAAGCGGGGCTCAAACTGAACGGCGGCAGCGGTGTATCGCATACCAAAGCACCCCCTGTGGAATCAGAGGGTGCTTTCGGTGCCACCGGCCCGACCTCCTGCATTGTTCAACCCTGAACCGCCTGACCCTCACCCTTCTTCACCTTATTCAGGTCGATGGGGATCAGACTTCCCTTTGGCCCGATGGCGAACTGCAGCTCCTTCAACCGCCGGTTCAGGATCCCGCCCAGTCGGCCCGACTCGGCGGCGGTCAGCTCCGCCCAGCCGAAGGAGGCGATCTTCTCGGCCAACCCGAGCTCCGAGGCGATCTCCAGCTTCAACTGATCCAGCGGGGTCGGTTCTTTCGGCTTCTTCTGGCGTGGCGCTGCCGCAGCAGGCTTGCGCTTCCTCTGCATGACGACTCCCTCCTCGCCCCCTAGGATACCTTCCCTGGCAGCAAAAAAATCGTACACGGCAGGAATGGGGTAGGCGTATCAAGAATATGCAACAGTGCATACTCATGGCTGCATAGAATCATCAAAATCGAGGGATAGGGGAGCGAAGCAGCATGGCGATTCAACTGCTAGGCTTTCCGACCACCCTGGGGCTGCCGCGGGACGCGGTCAGGCATGCGCCGGAGGCGCTTCGCGCTTCCGGCCTGACCAGAAACCTGGAGCGGCTGGGGCACAAGGTGGTCGACCACGGCGACATGGCCCTGGTATCGAGCCGTGTAGAAGATCCTGTAGAGGCCCGGCTCCAGAAGGTAGCAGAGGCGGCCCGCGTACAGAAGGACCACTGGCTGAAGGCTCACCGCTCCGGCGATCTCATGCTGACGGTGGGCGGCGACCACTCCACCTCCCTGGGCACGATCTGGGCGCTCTCGGAGATGGCCCATGATTTTGACATCGTCTGGGTCGATGCCCACGGCGACTTCAACGTGATCGAGACATCACCATCGGGCAACCCGCACGGCATGGTGCTGGCGATGGCGACGGGCTTGCTGCCCCGCTGGACCCCAAAGATGGTCAGCCCCGACCGGCTGCGGCTCTGGGGGATCCGTGACCTCGACGCCGGCGAGCGGCGGCTGCTGGAGCGGGAGCAGGTCGAGGTGTTGGAGCCGGACCAAGTCCGCCACGAATGGGACCGGATCATTGGCCGGCTGAAGCCGAACGTCTTCCTGAGCTTTGACATTGACTCGGTCGACCCGAGCGATGCCCCCGGCACCATGACCCCGGTGCCCGGCGGCTTTCACCGGCATGAAGCGCTGGACCTGGTCGCTGCGATCTCCCGGCGCCGGAACCTGCTGGCGGTCGATATTGTCGAGTACCACCCGGACCATGATGAGGCTGACCGGACCGCCGCCCTGGCGCTCGATGTCGCCCAGGCCGCCGTCTCCGGCCAGGTCATCCGCCGCAAGGCAGGCCTCGACGCAGCCGCCGGCGACTAAGTGGGAATAGAACACCCCCAGGCCATCCCGCCTGGGGGTTTGGTTTAGCTTGTGAGGATCTGTGGATGGTAGAGGAAGGCCTGGTTCTTGCCCAGCGCCTTGGCCTGGTACATGGCCAGGTCCGCATGATGCAGCAGCTCCACGCTGGTGTAGCCGTGCTCGGGCAGCATGGCGATTCCGGCGCTGCCGGTCACCACGATGCCATCTACGCTGCGGGTGGCTGCCGAAATGGCCGAGAGGAGCCGGCTGGCCGCATCCATAGCCTGATCGGCGCCGACAGCCGGGAGGAAGCAGACGAACTCATCGCCACCAAGTCGCCCATACAGGTCCGCCGACCGCAGCTCGCTCATCAGCGTCGTGGCGACCCGCTTGAGGAGCTCGTCGCCGGCCTGGTGCCCGAGGCGATCGTTCACCTGCTTGAAGCCATCCAGGTCGATCATCATCAGGGCGCCACTGGTGCCGTAGCGCTTCCACAGAGCGATCGCCCAGTCCAGGTCCTCCATGAAGCGGCGGCGGTTATGCAGACCGGTGAGGAAATCACGGTCGGCCCGCTCCTGCAGTTCGAGCTCCATCCGCTTGCGCTCGGTGATATCCAGCACCTGGCCGATCACGTAGCGCATCTGCCCGCGCCCATCGCGCACAGCCGAAGCGCTCATCAGCCCATAGATGATCCGGCCGCTGCGGTGGACAAACCGCTTCTCCATCTCATAGCGGTGGAGGTCGCCGGCCACCATCTCCTGCAACTGGTCCAGGTCGGCCCTCAGGTCGTCGGGATAGGTGAAATCGGCAATCTCCATGCCCTGGACCGCGTCAGCACTGTAGCCCAGCAGCTGTGCGAGAGCGGGGTTGACCTCCAGCACCCGTCCATCGGCCCCGACCAGCGCCATGCCGATGGGCGCATTCGCAAAAGCGATGCGAAACCGCTCCCGGCTCTCCTCCAGTGCTTCGTTCAGTGACTCCAGTTCAGCCTGTCGCTGCAGGAGCTCCTGGTTGGTGCGCTGCAGATCGGCCAGCGTCAGGGAGAGCCGTCTCCCCACCGGCACCAGGAGCAGGGTCGTAATGGCAAGGGGCACCAGGCTGAGCATGTTCCAGTGGGTCTCCCGCATGAAAATGGTGACACTGATCATGAGGGAAAGGATCGCGGCGGCAAAGAAGATCCGCTCTGTGCGGAGCGCGGATCGCATGATCGTCACCCTTTCTCGCGGGGTATCGCGCCATGCATAGACCTCTTTACGCTACCACAGGTTCCCTTTCTTGAGAAGTATACGGATCAAAATTGGCCCGATGGAGTCATCAGATGCACCGCAGCGCTGAGTGTGGCATAATGAGGCCAAACCCACGAGAGGATGCTACATACATGGAGATCTACGCTGCCGTCGCCCCCCTGGTGTTGACGCTGGAGGGGTACCAGGCAAACTACGGGGAGGATGACCCCGAGGAACTGCGCCTGATGCAACTCGAAGACCGGGAACTGGCGCTTGAACTCGACCAGGTGCTGAACGACCTCTACTTCCTGGAGACCAACCTCGCCGAGCCGACCGATGGAGAAGGGCTGGCAGAAGAGTTGGGCACCATGGAGGATCTGGAGAGGCTGCGGGAGATCGCCGCCGAGAGCCAGGGGCAGAGCGTCGCCGATTACCAGGAGGGCCGGGTCAAGGCCGGTGCCCTCTACAACCACCTGATCAACCACGCCGGCGACTCCGGCTACTACCTGCCCTACGACTTCCCCCAGGCCTTTGTGTTGGGCGAGGTCTCGCTCGGCTCTGTCCCCGCCCTGGCGCGGGAGTTGGATGCACTCGAGCCCCTGCTGTTGGAGCGGTACCCGGCCGAGATGGCGATCGCCCTGGCCACATCGGACGATGAAGAACGGGCGGAGCTGGCCGGGCCGGTGGGGGTCTGGCACTCCCTCTCCCGCCTCTGCCGCTCCGCCCTCGCCCTCGGGTTCCCGATCCATTTGAGCTAGAACTGCACCGGCAGCCCCTCCGCCTCGAGGTCGGCGCTGGTGAGCATGGCGCTCTCCTGCAATTGCTGGACCAAGCGGTTGTACTCGCCCTTGATCCGGCTCAGATCCTTCTCGTAGTTGACGGACTGCGGATGGACGTGCAGGGGCATGCGCTCTTCCAGGTGTTCCGCCCGCTCGGCGGTCTGATGGACCTGGTCATAAAGGAACTTGAGCCGCTGCATGGACTCGCTCCGGTTCATGTGATCGCCTCCTGTCGGAGGCTAGTCTGCCCACGATCCGACCTGAACGCCTCGCCGCCGGATCGCACCGGTGCGGGGCGTTTTGCGCGCCGCTCGTGTCGGCGCCCCTGAAGACTTCGCTATGGCGCCGTGCAGGTGCTGACCGTGGTCGGATCCGCCTCGCTGCCGCAGGGGGATTCGGCCCCCGGCACCAGCTGGGGGAAGCCACGGTCATCGGTCCGGGCCACGATCGTCTCCCAGCGTATGAGCCCCTCCTTCCCCAGGGTGACCCGCAGGAGCCAACTGGTGCGGGAGGGCTCGTCCAGGCTTGGGGGGACATCCTTGAAGTCATCGAAAACGAAGTTGCCGAGGCTGTAAGCGATCAGATGGCCGTTGTAGATCTCCACCCCCTGCGTGACGTGCGGATGGCCCCCGACCACCAGGTCGGCGCCGGCATCGATCATCTTGCGGGCGAGGAGTTGCTGCCGCTCGGACGGCGTGGCATGATACTCCAGTCCCCAGTGGGGGTAGACGACCACGATATCGGCCAGCGGGCGGGCCGCCCGGATATCGGCCTCGACCATCTCATCGATGGACCAGGCGAGGCCCGGGGTGGTGGGACCGGCCTCATAGGAGCGGAGTTCGATCTCGTTGTAGCCGAGCATGGCAATCTTCAGCCCATTTCGCTCCAGGATCAGGGGGGTGTGTGCCTCCGCCTGGTCCATGCCGCCGCCGAAGAAGGGCAGGCCGGCGCTCTTGAGGAGGGCCAGCTGCTCGGCGAAAGCCTCCTTACCGTAGTCGCCCGAGTGGTTATTGGCCACGGAGACGGCGCTGAAGTACCGGGAGAGCAGGGGGATGTTCCGCGGGTGGCAGCGGAAGTTGTATGCCTTGGGCACCGCCTCTCCGACGGTGGCGATCACGCACTCCAGATTACCGACCGCGATTTCCGCCTCCTGGAACAGGTCGGCGAAGGCGGCATAGGGGTCCTCGCCCTTGGCAATGAACTCGCCCGGGGTCCGCTCCAGCATGAGATCGCCGGCGAAGAGCAGGTCGACCTCGGGAGGCGGTGCTGGGTCGGGCTGGGGCGCGGGCTCGGGTTCAGCCGGAGCCTGGACCGGGGTTGGATCGACAGGTGGCGGGGCAGGCTCGGCTGGAGTCGTTTCGGCGGGTGATTCAGCCGGCGCAACGGCAGGAGCCCCGCCGCAGCCGGCGATCAGCAGAACCAGGAGCAGCATAGGAATGGCAATACGCTTCATGGGGGTGACTCCTCATTCTGCACCGATTCGAAGAGGTTCTGAGAACGTACGGAGGATTAGCTACTTCGGCGGGCGCGGGTGGAGTCCCTTCCCCAGTTCCCCCGACAAGTATGGACGGAAACGGTCCTTTGTGCTACCATACACTTCGAATAACTACGTGATTGGTGGTCCTTTTGGACTATCGAGAAGGGGGACACGACGACGTGGCTTGGATGACCATCCTGGGCTTGGACTGGAAGGGCGGACGCTTTGAGCATCCGTTTGACATTGTAGACGTTCCGCATAAGCCGGGCGTTTTTAAGCTCCACGCTCGCATGGAGACCGGCGAGTGGGATGTCTTCTTCGTCGGTCAGGCCGCCAACCTGTATGCCACGCTGCTGGCCTACATGGGGACGATCGCCGAGGGTGACGGCCAGGCCGCAGGGATCAGCGCCTGTGCCAAGGCGAAGATCGCCGCCGCCGAGGTCGCCTACTCCTACGCCGAGGTGGCGGACGAGACCGATCGGAAGGGCTGCCTCCGATCGCTGTACGAGTACTTTGTGCCGGAGTGCAACGAGGCCGGGAAGGTGCCGGACGTCGACGGCATCGGCTGCAATCCGTTTTAGTGAGAGTTGGGGGGAGGATGAGCGCATTTCGGCGCAGCAGACTCCTCAGTCCTAAACTCGTATCACTTCGGAGTATGCTGCTTGCCCCCCTACACCTCCCACGCCGCGAGCGTAACCCGTCGCCGTCCGAGAGCGCTGTCGCTGCTCTCGGACGGCTTTGTCGTTGATTAGGGCGAAGGCGCGGGGGAACCGCGGGGGGACCGCGGAGGAGCCCTATTTGACCCGGTCTTGAGTTTTCTCTAAGCCCCTCCTGCTTTAATGGTTTCAAGACGAGACCGAATGGAGGGAGCCCTGATGCACAAACCCCGGATTCACCCACTCGTGGGCCTGTTGATCGCCCTGCTCCTTGTCACCTGCATGCCTCAACGGGCCGAGGCGGCAATCCCTGTCTATATGTGGATCACGGTCAAGGGTGTACCGCTCGAAGGCGGGACGGACATTGCCGGCAGGGAGCGGTCGATCGAGTGCCAGTTCCTCGACCAGCAGATCCTCGCTCCCGTGGGCCTCAGCAAGCCAGAGTTCCTCCCGCTCACCTGCATCAAGCCGGTCGACGATGCGACGCCCCGACTGGTCAAGGCTCTCGTGGAGCAGGAGAGCCTGGAGGCGACCATCGTCTTCTACCTGATCGACAGCACCGGCACCGAGACCCCCTACCTCACCATCACCCTGCGTAACGCCCACATTACGAAATACCGGTTGGTGATCGATGATACCAAGGACCCAGCCAATGAGCGGAAGGTGCACCGGGAGGAGATCACCCTCGCCTACGACTCGATCACCTACGCCTTCTCCCTTCAGGGAAGGTCCTTCTCCTACACCACCGGCCCGTCACCCGCTCCGCCAACCGCCGACCCCGCCCTTGAGGCGATCGGGCTGGACGGCGAGGCCTGGGACGGCAACGCGGTCCTGGCCTGGCATGCAGTCACCCCACCGGCCGATCGGAAACTACGCGGCTACAACGTCTTCCGTTCCCAGGCCAAGGGGGATCTGTTCAACCCAGCCAACCAGATCAATGACCTCCCCCTGGCCAGCACCAAGTACATGGATACCAGTGCCACTCCGGGCCTCTACTACTACGGCGTCCAGGCGATCTGGAGCGACGGCAGTCTGGGCGCCCAGTCCGAGGCCCTCCCGCTGACCATCAACTGATGAAAACACCCCCCGGCAAAGCCACCGGGGGGTTCCCTGTTCACATCATCTTAGATCCCTTCCTGGTAGATGCGGGAGATGATCCCCTCGATCTCCGGCTCCTCCACCGTCAGGTCCCGGATCGGGTAGCGCTCCGAGACCCGGGCGATCAGCTGGCTGGCCGAGATCAGATCCCGGTTGAAGCGGAGCCAGTAACGGCTGCCCTCCTGCCGGACCAGCTCGGCTCCCTCAATCCGCAGATCGGGCTGGCTGCCGTTCGGCTCCAGGTCGACCACGAGGGTACGCTGCTTGCCAAAGCGAGCCTTGATCTGGGCGACCGGGCCGTCGTAGATTACCGTGCCATGGTCGATCAGGATCATGCGCTCACAGATCTTCTCGATATCCTGCATGTCATGGGTGGTCAGGATCACCGTGACCTGGCGCTCCCGGTTGATCTCCCGAATGAAGTCGCGAATCTTCTCCTTCGCCACGACGTCCAGGCCGATCGTCGGCTCGTCCAGGTAGACGATCTCCGGATCGTGCAGCAGGGCGGCAGCCAGGTCGGCCCGCATGCGCTGGCCGAGGGAAAGCTGCCGGACCGGGGTGTTCAGGAACTCGTCCAGGCCGAGGAGCTCCTTGAACCGGGCCATGTTCCGGTCATAGCGTTCCTTCGGGATCTTGTAGATATGCTGCAGCAACTCGAAGGACTCGATCGTCGGCAGGTCCCACCAGAGCTGGGTTCGCTGGCCAAAGACGACGCCGATCTGCTTGGCGTTCTCCACCCTCTGCTCGTAGGGGATCAGCCCGCGCACCCGGACCTCGCCGCCACTCGGTACGAGAATGCCGGTCAGCATCTTGATTGTCGTCGACTTACCGGCACCATTGGGCCCAATATAGCCCACCAGTTCGCCGGGACGGATCGAAAAGGAGACATCGTTAACCGCCAGTTTTGTCTCGAACTCGCGCGAGAAGAGAGAGCGAACCGCGCTGAAGGCCCCTTCCTTCCGCTTGGCGATCTTGAACTCCTTCCGGAGCCCCTTGACTTCAATGATTGCGCTCACGATGCCGCCCCTTTCCTAAGAACCACACAACAGGATTAGACGACAGAAAACGGCCTGATGTTCCACCGGACCGGGAAAAGAAGGGCGCGGCAAGGCCGGGCAGAGACCGCCCGGCCTGCACGCTTCTCGCTTACTCCTTCTCGGTCACACGGACCCGGGCTCCACCCTCCCGCACAGCCGGAGCGTGGGTAATGCCCGAGATGCCTGCGCCTGCGCCCTGGGGCAGGTCCCGGTACTCAGGCGGGATCTGCTCCGGCGAAGCATCTGGCAGGCCGTCTGCGCCGCCCTGAAAGGATCGCTGCCGCAGATTCTTGGGGTCCGGCTCGTTTCGGCCGGGGATATCAGTCATATGTGGACACCTCCCGCGCCTAGTTTACCCATGCGCGGGCCGTCTCTGTTACTGCTTCGGCGGGTTCTGGTAGACCGGAATCTGCCAGAGGCCGATCTCCTCTCTGCGTGCCTTGGCCTGCAGATCCTTGAAGAAATCCGCCGCGCTCACGTTGGGCGAGATGGTCATCAGCTGGGCATACCCGGCGCGGATCAGCAGGGCGTTGAACCAGGTGCCATCCTCCAGGTAGATGTGGACCAACAGCCGGTCATAGCGGTCCCGCTCCTCCACATCGGTCTTGTAGAAGACCTTCGTGCCGAGCGGAAGGATCGACTTCGTGAAGGCTGACGCCTCCTTGCCGTACTCCTCCACTGGCTTGCGTGGATCAACCGTCTCGGGGGTGTTTGCATTTAGCAGCCGGACCTTCTCCTTCTTCGACCCGATCGTCAGCTCAACCGTGTCGCCATCGACCACCCGGACAACCGTCGCCGTCTTCAGCTTCTTCAGGGCCGATGCGGAGAGCTTCATCCCCTTCTCCGCCTTCAGCTTCTCCAACTGGGCTTCGGTCGGCGTCGGCCAGGCACGGACTTCACCGGTGGCTGGTTCCGTGCCCGGTTCATCCGCGAACAGGCCGTCCCGGTTCATGTAGAGGGTGATGACAAGCAGAAGAAGAATGGCCAGGAGGCTGCTGTTGCGTCTCTGCTTCCGTCTCAACAAGATACGCTCCTAACTGTCGTGAGATGGCTGGCTTCGCATGTACTCCTCGTAGCGGCGGAGCAGCCGTCGCCGCTCCCGCCAGTCGGGACAGGCCCGCTCCACCAGCGCCCAGAAGCGGCTGGAATGGTTCAGTTCGCCCAGGTGCGCGATCTCGTGGATCAGCACGTACTCCAGCAACTCGTGTGGCCCGCCGCGCAGCCGGTGCGAGATCTGGATGTTCCGGGTCCGCCCGCTGCACGAGCCCCAGCGGGCATCCTGCTTGCGGAAGCGGACCTGGCCCATGTGAAAGCCGTAGAACTTCGCATTGATCTCCTTGGCCCACCTCTCCAGCGCTGCGTCATCATCCACGGCAGATGGGGTCAGGCCGGGCGGCGGACCCTGGGTCGCCACGTGAAGGGCCATGCGCAGGGCCCGCTCCAGGCGGGGGGTGAGCCGCTGGGTCAGCACGTCGATGTGCCGCTGCTGCTCCCGTTGGGGCAGCCGACTGGAGATGTAGAGGACGATCTCCCCATCCTTGATCGTCCCTGATGAGTTCTGTTTGTCCTTGAAGATGATTCGCACTCCCTACACCTCCACCCCGACCCGACGGCAGATGCCGACCAGCGGGCACTCCCCACAGGCGGGCTTCCGCTTCAGGCAGGTCCGGTGCCCTAAGGTGTCGATCTGTGCATGGTACTCGCCACGCAGACCGGCATCCTCCGGTGTGTGACTGTGAAAGAACGCCTGCATCTCCTCATAGCGTATGGTGTCCGGGAAGATCCCGATGCGGGAGAAGATCCGCCGGGTGTACGTATCCATGGCCATGACCGGCTTGCCGCCGGCATAGCAGAGAATGCAGTCGGCGGTCTCCGGGCCGATCCCGTTCAAAGAGAGCAACTCGGCCCGCAGCTCGGTCAGGGGGCGGGAGAGCAGGGCGGCCAGGTCACCGTTGTAGCGCTCCATCACATAGCTGGCGAATCGCTGGAGCTTAAACGCCTTCTGCTTGTAGTAGCCGGCGGGTCGAATGAGGGGCTCGACCACCTCGGCGGGAGCGTGGGCCAGCGGCTCCAGGGCAAGGAGCCCGGCCCGGTCCAGGGCAACGAGCGCCTTCTCGGCGTTCGACCAGGCCACATTCTGGACGAGGATCGCCCCGGCGATCATCTCCAAGGGCTCTGCCTTCGCCGGGGGCGCCGCCTTGACCGACGGCCACCAGTAACGCGGGCCGAAGGCGGCGGTCATCCGGTCGAGGACCTCCTGGACCCAGACGGTCCATCCCTCCGCCGGCTCGGGTAGGACTGCGGGCTGGGGCATGGCTTCACCTCTTCACGTGAAGGATCTGATCAATGCGGGACGTCCTACAGGTAGGCGAAAGGAGGAGAACCTATGCGCTATAACACGGGGGGCGTTGTGTTGATCCTGATCGGCATCGCCCTGTTGCTCGAGAACCTGGGACTCTTTGACTGGAGCGACCTGTGGCGCTTTTGGCCAGTGGCGCTGATCGCCGCGGGGGTGGCCATGCTCTTTCCCGGAAAGCAGTAGCTCCGCAGACTCGGAAAAGAGACGGCCGCGAGGGCCGTCTCTTGTTACATTTCGGAGAGCGCAGGATAGTTTCCTGCATGCCCGCCTGCTCCGGGCCAGGCGCTCACCTGCATCTCGTGGATCGCTCCGGGTCCGAGGGCTGGATCGACCACCGTGTGGACACGGATCAATCCACCCCGGGTCACCATCTGCCCGGTGGGGCGCAGGATCAACCGCGCCTCTCCGTCGCGCCCTTCGGGGACGACGAAGAGGCGGCGTGCCCCGTGCAGACCGGCTACCCGCTCCAGCAGGTTGAGGTTCTCGCCATTCGCCCCTACGCCATAGGTTGCCTCCTCTGCCTCAAAGAGTAGCTCCCGTGTGTCGAAGTCCACCGCCAGCAGTTCCTCCTGCGTCCGCCAGGAGAACCGGGACGGCAGGTTCCAGGACCATGAGAGCCGGAGTTCCAGGAGCCCGTCCTCTCTCGCCGCCACTGCCGCCTCCACCTGAAGGCTCTCTGGTCCGGCCCGACTTGTGGCCGGCAGCCCGAAGAGAATGACCCCGGCACACGTCAGGATCAGCAGGGTCACGGCAGCCAGCCTGGTCCGAAGCCTCACCCCGGGTCACCTCGATTCTGCGTTCTCCGACCCAGGCCGGACGGAGTCGCCGGTCTGCGCCGGCCCGCGTGTCTCTCCGGAACCAATGCGGAAGGCCAGTCCGGTCCCCTCGGTCCAGGTCTGCGCGTCGGTGTTAATGCTGATATTGCCCGTGTTACCAGTCGGCCCTGCACCCAGGGTGACCGAGAGCCTCGCACCCCACCACGTGTGGACGTGGTAGTCTTAACGACAAAGGCTGTCCGTGTTATACTACGGATAGGATACCAAAAAATGGTGGTGAAGGGTAGTGAATGGTTTCGGTAAGGAGATTCGCCCCGACAAGGTGGCGATCTACATCCGCTGGTCCACCGACGACCAGGGCGATGGGACAACCCTTGAGGTGCAGAAGGAAGGCTGCCAGCACTACGTGCTGAGCCAGGGCTGGCGGGTCACCCCCTCCCTGATCTTCATCGACGACGGCTACTCCGGGGGGACGCTTAACCGACCGAAGATGGACGAGCTGCGGACGGCGGTGAAGGCTGGCGAGGTGGACTGTGTGGTGGTCTACAAGCTGGACCGCCTCTCCCGCTCGGTCATGGACACCGTCAACCTGGTCCTCGGTGAGTGGGACGGCCGCACTTACCTCAAGTCGGCCCGGGAGCCAATCGACACCACCACGGCGATGGGGAAGCAGTTCTTCTACATGCTGGTCAGCTACGCCGAGTGGGAGCGCAGCGTGATCAAGGAGCGGACTTTCTCCGGGAAGGTGAAGCGGGCGAAGGAAGGCAGGTACACTGGGGGACCGGTGCCTCTGGGCTACCGTGTGAGTGGACAGGCTGGAATCTTGGAGATCGACCCGGTAAAGGCCGGGATCGTTCACCGCATCTTCCGGATGTACCTGGAAGAGGTCGGCACCTACCGAATTGCCGAGACCCTGAACGGCGATGGCGTGCCGAGCCCGATGGGCGGGAAGTGGAACGTCCAGACCATCCTTAAGATACTCAAGAACCCTGTCTACGCCGGCAAACTGGTCTACGGCAAGCTGACCACCAACCATCGCCGACAGCGGGACAAGGCCGAGCCATGGTACCACAAGAACCCTGATCCGATCGTGACCGAGAGCCAGTTCCCGGTGATCATCTCCGAAGAGGAATTCGAGCGGGTCCAGGCGCTGATCGAGCGGCGGGGAGCCCCACACGTGGGTAAGAGGGCCTTATCCAGCGACTACCTGTTGACCGGGCTGCTCAAGTGCCGTTGCGGCGCACCGATGGTATCGCATTCAGGGGCGAGAGACTACGGCAAGGGCGCTTACTTCTACTACCACTGCCAGAACAAGAAGCAACGGGGCGGGAGCGCGTGCAACTCCAGCCTCATCCCCCAGGCCGTGGTAGATGGGGAAGTCGAGCGCAAGCTGGAGGAACTCCTGAAAGGCGAAGAAGCCTACCAAAACTTCCTGGCTGTCCGGTGGGCTAACGTAGAGGCGCAGTTGAAGGAGACGGAAGGGCGCCGGAAGCAGGCTGAGGAGACCCTGGCCGGGTTGACGAAGCAGGTCAGCCGCCTCAACAAGGACTACCGGGCCGGCACGATCTCAGCGTCGCTGTACGAGGAGAACCGCCGGGAGATCGACGCCGAAGCGGAAGGGCTTAAGGAGCGGATCGGCCAGCTCCAGCGTTTGGAGCGCCAGCTTGCCCTTCAACTCCACGAGCGGGACGCCGTGAAGG
Organism: Symbiobacteriaceae bacterium; assembly: GCA_041690255.1. Classification (GTDB taxonomy): domain Bacteria; phylum Bacillota; class Sulfobacillia; order Symbiobacteriales; family Symbiobacteriaceae; genus JAWLHU01. Next base: position 74,264 of record JAWLHU010000017.1, on the reverse strand, counting down.
AGGTCTTCGACCTGGCCCGACGGTGGAAGGAGTTGGCCATGCCGCAACGCAAGTTCGTCTTGCGAAATGTCCTTGACTCGGTATTCGCAGACAAACCAGTAGGGACTCGGGACGTGACCATTACCGTGGTGTGGAAGTTCTCTCACCCGGGAGAGTGCCTCAGATAGCAGAGACAAGAGAAAAAGGGCAAGGAGGCTATCCTTGCCCCAGTCACTGCTCTGGAATGCCACGCGAAATGAACCAATGATACGAGCCTCGGCTACCTGCCGGAATGTTCGAGAAAGGGCGTGTGCCTCTGACGACCGAACGTCTGACTATCAACTTGAGGTGGTACCGGATAGTAACGGTACAGATTGTCGCCTCACACAGGAACCTGCACCGCATCTATCGGTTACTGACCTAGTTACTGGGTCTCCCCGTTCGGAAATGGGAGTGGCTTCAGGTCCTTCTCTTCCTTCTGCCACCACTCGGACGAGGCGCCCCAATAGATGTCCCTAGCCCAAAAATCCGGGTCCTCATGGTATATAAGGTCCTTATCGCCTGTGAAGCTCAGTCCCTTCCACCGCGCATTGATCCGACCAACAGCCTCGTCGTTCGATATTCCGAATAACTCGGTCATCCAACTGACAATTTCCCAGCAATACCGCTCGGCCTGGAGGTCTGTCTCAAAAAGAAAACTGCTCAACCGTTAGCATCCCCCTTGTCAGGCGTTCAGCGCTGGAGATGCTTCATGAGCATCTCGGCAGCTCTTGCTGTGTGGAAAGACATCTGATGGCCACCAGCGGTAGGCGGACGCCCTTTGAGGAAGTCCTTAGCCCTACTGAGAAGCATTGGCCCTTCCACAACATCATAGCCGTGCATAGGCCCCCCGGCTCTATGATGGCGGACGAAGTCCTCCCAGTCTGGTGTTGCTCCAGTGAAGACCTTCCTGTTGAACTCAACCAAGTCAGGCATCGGAACCCTGAAGTGCAAGATCTCCCCGTCCGGGTGTCGGCGAGCGATCCAATCGGCCGCTTGGACTGGATCGCTAGTTGTGTAGAAGCCAGGCCCAAAGTCCAGGCTTTGCCGCGATTTGGAGAGGTCAATTCCGTGTGTCCGAATCGAGTCAGCGGCCTCTTTGCCGGTTGCGTGGTAAAGGTCTATATACTCGTCGACTCGATCATTAGCTCGGGCAATGGATCGTCCTACATCCACCACATTATCGGCCCGGCTGATCGCCCGCCCAGCGTCGACTACGTCATCGATCTTGCTTACGACCTGGGCGGCCTTGCGGGCAGCACCCACTCCTCCAGGAACGAACGGAACCAACATGGCCAATCCGTCGATCACAGCACCACCGCAGCTACCCAGACCGGGATTGTCTGCGCAGTCATAGGCGCTCATTCCGAAGCTGGCTGCATCCCAAAGGGTCTCTAGGAAATGCCCGCTCGGGTCTACGTAGTTGACCGGATTACTGGCCGTGTAAACATACCTGTTGAGTGTCCGAGGATCGTCAAGATATCCCGGGAATGTGTCCTGAGTCAAGAACCGTCCAACGGCCGGGTTGTAGTACCGAGCACGGAGGTACACCAGCCCAGTCTCTGAGTCCTGCATCTCGCCAGTGTAGCGGAAGGGATTGTCGAAGGTGCCATTCTGCTGCGTCAGGGAGCCGTAGGCGTCGTACCGGTAGTCTGCCAGAATGGAGGCTGCACCGTCCACGATGCCGGTCACGTCCTGATGGCCGTTGAACAGATAGTACCCAGTCTGTCCGCCCACGTCGCGGCTGACCAAGTCGAGGCCATAGAGGTTGGAAGCGGTGATCGATGTGCCGTCGCTCTCGTTCCAGAGATCCTGGCCGATCCAGTGGTAGCGGGTGGTCTGGCCTCCGGCGGTCTTGGATGTCCGGAGATCGTCGCCATTGTAGGAGTACGACGCAATCTGCACTCCACCCTGCGAGACGGAGACGAGCCGATTCAAACCATCATATGCGTAGGTGTTAGTTCCATCGTCCGTCAGGTTGCCACGGTCGTCGTAGGTGTGGGTCTTGATCGACCCATCCGGCGCCGTTACCTGGGTCAGGCGGTCGGCGGGATCGTAGGTGTAGCCAGTGGTCTGGGCTAAAACGCCGTTCGGGGTGACCACCTGGGTCAGACGGTTGCCTGCTCCGTCGAAGGTGTAGCTGGTGATCTTCCCATCGGGATCGGTCACCTGCTGGAGTCGGTCGTTGGAGTCATACGCATAGCTGGTCAGACCCACGCTATCCAACACACTGGTCTTGCGGCCCAGGGCGTCGTAGGTGTAGGTGTAACCGGAGATCGTGGTGCTGTCGGCCCGCCGGTTGACCCAACTGGTGAGTCGGCCAGCCCCATCGTACCCGAGGGTGGCGGTCACGCCGTTTGGGTAGGTGGTGGTCAGCGGCAGATCGCCGTCATCGTACGTGTACGTGGTGCGGCTCTGATCCGCTGCCGTGAGGACGACCAGCCGGTTGCGGCGGTCATAGGTCCGGGTGCTGATCGCCCCTCCGTAGTCAGTGACACTACTTAGGTTCCCCGCCTGATCGTACGTAAGGCGGGCGGTGCGGAGGTCTGGGGTGGTGATGCTGGTCAACCGGCCCAGGTCGTCGTAGGTATACGTAGTGGAACCAGTCTGATCCTGCATGGCCGTGCGCTGGCCAGCCGCGTCGTATGTGTAGGTAGTGCTCAGACCGCCGGGGGCGACAACCCCCGTCATCCGGTTCAGGGCATCGTAGGCCCAGGTGGTGGTCCAAATCCCGACGACCATGGTCAGGGGGTTGCCCACCCGGTCGTAAGTGTACGACTCGGTCTCGCCCGCGGCGTTGGTTCGGGTGGTCATCCGGCCCAGGGCGTCGTAGACCATCTGGGTGTTGTGGCTGTTCGGGTCGGTCAGCGTTGTCATTAGCCCAAGAGCATCGTACCCGTACTGGTACACCTCTCCACCTGGCAGGGTAACCGACGTCAGCCGGCCCAGATCATCGTAGCCGAACTGTGTTGTCTCGTTCAGGGCATTGGTCTGGCTGGTCTTCCGACCGCCGGCATCGTAGGCGAAGGTGGTGGAATTCCCCAGCGGATCGTTCTGCTGGATCATCTGACCGCCTGCGTCATAGGTCATGCGGACCGTTCGACCGGCACCATCGGTCTGGGCAGTCACCCGATCGAGGGCATCGTACTCGGTTGTCTGCCAGACGAGCAAGTCGTGGTCTTTAACCTGGATCAGCCGGTTTTTCCGATCGTAGACGGTGTGCGTGGTGTGGCCCCGCGGATCGGTTACACTTACCTGATTGCCGTTGGGGTCATATCCGAAGGTCGTTACCTGGTTCAGCGGGTCAGTGACAGTCGCCAGTTCGTTCCGGGTGGTATAGGTGTAGGTGGTTACCTTTCCGAGTTCATCCGTTGCAGTCAGTCGATTGCCGGCTCCATCGTAGGTATAGGCCTTGCTGTGGTTGAGCGGATCGATCTCAGCGGTGACCCGTCCGGCGGCATCGTACTGGATGGTGCGAACCCGTAGCTCCGGGTCGGTGACGCTGACAAGACGCCCCAGAAGATCATAGGCGTTGGTCGTCGTACCGTTCAGTGGATCGGTTGCTGTCAGGAGGCGGCCAAGGTCATCGTACGTATTGGACGTGACACCATTCCGGGGATCGGTCGTAGTCAGGCGCCAGCCCCGAATGTCGTAGGTGAACTGAGTTAGGTGTAGGAGCGGGTCGGTCATGCTCACCGGGTTGCCATACAGGTCATAGGTGTAGCTGGTCACCTTCCCTAGCGGATCGGTGACGGTGGTGAGTAGGCCACTCGTATCGTAGGCGAACTGGGTTATGCGGTTCAGCGGATCGGCCTGTGTGATCCGGTTGTGGTTGCTGTCGTAGGTGTAGGCGGTCGTGCCATTCAGAGGATCGGTCGCGGTGAGAAGATTGTCGAAGGAGTCATAGGTATACTGCCAGATCTTTCCGTAGGGGTCGGTCTCGCTGGTTTTGTTGTGATGGGTATCGTAGGTGTAGCTGGTGACCCAGCCCGCCCGATCCTGGGTGGAGATGATGTTGTTGTCGCTGTCGTAGCTGGTGGTAGCGACATAGCCCCAGGGGTCCGTGGCCTGGAAAAGTCGCAGGTCAGCGTCGTACACGGTGCGGGTCGTGTTGCCGAGCGGGTCTGTCACGGTGACCGCCCGATTGGTGACGTCATACCCGTAGGTCGTCTTGTTGTTCAGCGCATCATAGATGGCGGCAACGCGGGTCTCACCATCGTACTCGATCCGGGTTCCGACCACGTTGTCGGGCCGTGTGATGGCGAGCAACCGGTGATCGCTGCCGTAGCTATACGTGGTCGTCCGGCCCATCTGATCGGTCACCGTGGCCAGGTTGCCAGCAGAGTCGTAGGTGTACAGGACCGTCTTGCCGGCGGGATCGGTAATCTGGATGATTCGTCCGGCTGTGTCTCGGGTAATGCTCACCTGGCGGCCAGCGGCATCTGTAATGGTTGCGAGCTTACCATCGGTCCCGTAGGTAAAGGTGCTGGTGTTGCCGTTCCGGTCACTGGCACTGACGGCCCGGCCCTGGGCGTCGAAGAGGAAGGTGCTGTAGTCCTTTGTGGTCAGCTTCCAGCCGCCGTCAGGGGTGCGTACCAGGGTGTTCCGGTCACCGACGGGGGCGGTATAGGTGCCATCGGGGTTCGCTGTGAAGCGGGCCTGCTGGCCGGTGCCGTAGGTGATGGTAACCCGATTCTCGGTGGGTTCGTCCTTCAAACCGAGGTCGTAGTTGAAACTCCAGAGATGGCCGAAGGAGCCATTGGTCCAGCTGAGGCTGTGGTAGGTCCGGGTGATCTGGATGGGGAAGCCCTTACCTCCCTCCACCTTCACATCCGTGACGCTGTGGCTCCAGTCGCCGGTGACCATGTTGACGCCCTTGACATAGCCAGTCCACCAGGCGCTGCCGAAGAGGCGGGCATCTGTGTATTCCCGGCCGATCCAGGGATAGACATGGATGGGGCCATCGGTACCGTTGGGGCCCGCTATCGGTCCAGCGTCACTTCCCCACCAGTTGAAGCGGGCATCGACCCAGTCGGTCCCCCAATAGTCATCCCGCGCCTTCAGAGCGGTTGTATTGTTCTGGAAGGTCGAGTAGTGGATGGTGGGGGTGAGCCCCGTACCCATGTTGTATACGCCAGTCCCATTGTCACGAACCGCGCTAGCTTCTACATACGGATTCGCATTCAGAGTGTACAAGCCGACTGGGTTTCCATAGATCTCTGTTGTGCTTATCACGATAGCGACACGGTCGAAAGCTTTGAGACCATACTGCCCGTTGTGGTGGATCCTTGAGTTCACAATGTAAGAACCTGCACTAACCCTGACTAAATCCAGGCCTTCTCCTCGTGAATACCCCACCTCTGTGTTGCTGATCTCCAAGGTGCCACCGTCGGAGTAAATCATGTGGTAAGGGTTTTGGTCGTACCCTCCACCATAAAGGATGCTCGCATGGTCGACGGAGAGTACTCCGGAGACAAAGAACTCTAGCCAATCACCCGGTGCAGGCAAGGTTGCCGCGCCGTCTCCGTTTGTATCCCCGCCTACGGAGTCATCATTCATGGACGTAAGAACAACCTTGTCACCACCGGTCCCCCGGAGTTCCACTGAGCCAGTACCCGTGACGCTTAGTCTGGCATTACGAGTGAGTTTCACCACACTGCCAGGGTTGAAGACTACGGTGTTAGCAAAGCGCAGACTTTCAAGAATAACGTAAGGAGCGTCGAGCGCATAGAATGTAGATGAAAGAGCGAGAGTTCCCCCGAGGCGATACCCGTTCACGCCATTTCCCACGACCGTGTTCGGCCCGATGACGTTCGTGCCGAAACCAGCGTCATCGAGCGAAAAGAGTACAGCGGAGTGGCTGTTGGTAAATGAGTTCCGCGTCAAGGTCAGTCCGGAGAGAGTAAGGCCAGAAACGTAGTAGTAGAACCCAGCTTTGTTGGCGCCGATCAAGCTGTTGCCCGTGATCTCCGGCTGTGCCAGAGTAGAGAATGCGTAGACGTAGACACCGTACTCCACCGCTTGGATCTGGTTGTTCCTGATCACCGGGGAGCTCTGGTAGACATATACCCCGTAGGTGACGCCAAGGACGGTGTTTCCACTGATTATGGGAGTACCGGCGTTGACATGTAGCCCATAGTCCGCGCTGTTCACCGTGTTTCCGGTTACGCTCGGCGACCCACTGGCGACATAGATTGCTGTTGTACCGATCGAACTGAAGGTAGAGTTGGTCAGAGTGCCGCCTGTCAACTGGACTCCGCGGTTAAGGCTATGCTCGACGGTGAGACTATCCGCGTGAATCGTGCCGCCTGTACTGTACAGTGCGGCATAGGACTTCCCGCCATACCGAATCACAGCGTAGGTGGCGGTGAGAGTCCCGCCCGTGGCAGAGCCGACGTAGGACCAGTCGCCGGCAGCGGGACTGGACGCCGCACCATCTCCATTCGTGTCCCCACCTACGGTGTCATCCCTAACAGAGGTCACGATGACCGGTTCCGCAACTGTACCTTTCACGTTCACCGTGCCGAATGCGCTCAACCCAGTGGCGCCGACCGACACCTTCAGGACGGTGCCAGGCAGTATGTCCAGAGTCGCACCAGTGACGACCTGCAGCCCATTCAGCACATAAGCCTGGTCTAGAACCGGGAGGGTTGCCGTCCCCTTGAAGCTCCCGCCCAGACCATAACCGTTGTACTGATTGCCTGTGAAGAGGTTCCCGCTTCCCTGCAGAGAGGTAATCCCACGAGAGTAGAACGAAATATAGGCAGCCCATACCCCTCCGTCGACCGTGTTGCCGGTCACGCTGGCTGTGAGGTCCGCCTTGTTCGGGTAAAGGTAGATACCCGTACTTGCGCTGCCGCTGATCTCATTATTCCGGATGACCGGGTCACCGCCGTTGTAGTAGATCCCGTACTTACGGCCGATGATCGTGTTCCCGTCCACGGTCGGCGTCCCGCCGTTCAGGTAGATGCCGGTGGCATTGGCATTCGCTGCGATCTGGTTGCCACTGACCATGGGGGCTCCGTTGTCCACCTGAATTGCGGAGCGCGTGCTGCTAATGCTATTGCCAGAAACGGTGGCGCTTCCGCTGACCACAGCCACACCGACCGACCCGACATCGGCGATCGTCGAACCGATCACGCTGCCACCATTCAGCTGAACCCCCTGGTACTTAGCGTAGCGTATGGTGACATGGTCAGCGTCGATCAGACCACTGTGACTGTAGAGGACCGGAGTGTTGTAGCTTCCGCCTCCGTACAGAACGTGAGCGTAGCTCAAGTCCACCGTTCCCCCAGTGGCCGCCTCGATGTAGGACCAGTTACCAGCACCCGGAACGGTGGTGGAACCGTCACCGTTCGTATCACCTCCATGGGTATCGTCCCTGAACGAGGTGAAGATGATCGGACTCTCAGCGAGCCCGTTGGCCAGCAGCGTCCCGTTTACGCGCAGACGCGCAGCCGATGCGAACTTGACCACGACACCGGGCTCCACCGTAAGGGCGACACCAAAACTGACTGTCACGCTGGAGTTGACTAGGTAGGGACTGCCCGATAGCCCCCAGGTGGTGTCGGCGGCAATGGTCCCGCCTACGCTGGTGCTGGACGTAGCAGTGGTGACCACCGCCTCCTGGGTGGATGCGGCCGCCTCAACAACGGCAACGGGTGCCAGCGGAGCCGGGGCCTCGGCGGGGGGCGCCGGAAGCGCTTCCGGCTTCGCATTAACCCGCAGCAGCCCCGTGCCGCCCTCCGGCCAAATTCCCCGATTGCCACTGACGTCCAGCACCTCTATCCGGAAGTCGGTATCTGCCGACAGCGGTGGAAGCGCAACGCCATAGCGTCCACCTTGCTGACGTTGCATAGGCAACACCCGGTCGGGCAGGAGAAGCGAGACTTCAGCGATGCCGCTCCCCAGATCGACCGTGTCGACCTCAAGCAACCCACTCTCGCCAGCCGAGAGGTCAGTAGCCGACTCTGCCCGGAGTACCTCAGGCGGTGTATTATCGATGGTCAGGCGCTGGCGGTCCCAGGCGAGAGGTAGCCCCTCCTCCTCCACTTGCACCGTGAGATCGTAGATGCCATCAGGAAATCGTTGGGTGTCGAAAAGGATCGAAGCTCCTCTTCCCGGCTTGGAGTCTAGCTCGACCCCATTAAGCTGAAAGCTGAGGCGTTGCTGGGGCTCCAGGCCGTTTGTCTCCGCCGCAAGCGTAACCGCCCCGCGCCAGAACTCCTGATCAGGCTTCTGCAACCGTACGAGCGGCAGATCGCGGGGCTCCGGGACTGGAGGGAGCGGAACGGGCGAAGGCGGAGGCACTGGCCCCGCCACCAGCCCAGCCATGAGCGGTTGCGCCGAGGAGGGCCGATTTCCCTGAGAGACTGTCACGATCGGCTCCGCCCCTTGGCTTATGGCGCCAACGGAACTAGCCGCATACAGCCTGAGTGGGAAGGTTGTCTGCAGCATTACAGCCACCAGGAGCAGCGCAAGCAAGCGGAACCAATGGCGAGTCGTTCGCATCTCCACATCTCCTCCGGTATCGGTCTGCGACCCAGATTCTGCTGCCAGAAGCGCAAAAAAGCCCAAGGCGATAGCCTCGGGCCAACAGGCGCTCCCCAGGCACTTCGGTGGCCCCGCTACCTTGGCTCCCGACGGAGCTGTAGGCCGGTGGCTTTGCGCCCCGGGCTTTCGCCCGGTTTGCCGTTATCGGATGCCTTCTATTACGTTCCATCTCCTTTATAGACCCTCTGACGCAAGTTGTCCATCGAAACAGTTCGACTCTTTTCGACATTACGTCCTTGGGGATTCCCGCCGGCTGTCCCTGGTTCATGGAGAGCCGCAGCGCCAGGCCCCCTCGCTGCTGCGTGGAGGGAGGCGACTAGACCGTCAGGCATGGTGGGAACGCTTGCCGATCAACTCCTGAAGGCATGCATTGACTGTGGTGTCGCCACGAGAACGGGACTCCTCGCTCAAGCGCAGGATAGTCGCAACCGCTCGTTTCACACTTGTGGGGTCGGGCTGAAAGCGATGGACAACCCGGACCTGTATCCGTCCTGCCACTGGCTTCTCCTCCCCGCTGTTCAATCCCCTCATATCTGATCACGAACCTGTGGAAGATTCGTTCGAGTACTGGTAGCGAAGAAACGCCATCCTGGTGGGCTCCTAGTTTTGTCCTCTTGACCACCACGTGTGCGTGTAGTTCAAGAATATGTTGCTCCACCGCCCATGCACGCCCGACGAGACCGGCCGGAAGTTGACGAAAAGATCCCATGCCGAGACCTGGTCATCGACCGTGAAGCTGGCCACTCCCAGGGTGTGCTGGTCACGCTGCACCCCATCGAAGGGGCTGGAGGAGAGAAAGACCACGTCGCCCACGATCCAGCGGACATCGATCACATCGGCCGGGTCGTCGATCCACGAGTACTCGGTCGAACTCCAGTAGCCGCTGATCACCGCCTGCTCCCGGTACGACCCGTCGCTGCGGAGCCACTCGTAGAGCCACATGGTCAGGGTCAGATCCGCCTTCTCCCCGGCCATCGGTTCGATCTCGGCCAGCCTGTCCCGCTGATCACCCGCGGCGATCTTCAGATCCGGTCCAGCCGTATGAACCTCCTGCATGACCGGCGTCACCGCCTTCCCATCGTACAGGAAGGTGACCCGCTTCTCCTGGAAGCCGAGGAGGTGAATGGACCGCTCCGCCAGGCCCGCCGCTACCCGGTGGGGGTCCCGGTCCTGGCGGATCAGGGAGCGCACCAGAAGTGCCACCTCCTCCTCCTGCGTTGCCGGTCCCTCTGCCGCCCGTACCGTCATGCTTGAGAGCAGGAGAATGCCGAACACCATCGCCAGTATCCGCTTCATACCAAAGGCCCCCTCTCCGCTACCCCGGCCGCAACGGCCAACGGTCTGCGACAGCACCAAGGTAGCTACAGTCTGCTTCCAACCCTATTGAACGATTTGATGCTCTATTCGTGTAAAGAAAGGAGATCCCTACCATCTTCCTGGTTCTCATCTGATGGCGGAAGCGCGCAAAGCGCCCACCCCGACGTCGGGGTGAGCGCCTACCTGGTGAACTAGTGCTGGCCGAGGCCGGCCTCGCGGGCCTTCAGCATGGCCTGGGCCCGATCGGCCACCTGGAGCTTGTTGAAGATGGAGGAGACGTAGTTCGAGACGGTCTTGGGGCTGAGGAAGAGCGTGTTCGCGATCTCGCTGTTCGAGCGCCCCCGGGCGATCAGGTCGAGGATCTCTCGCTCCCGCTCGGTCAGATCGGGCAGTGGGTTCGGCATCGCCGCCGGCCGAATGGTGGTGAAGAAGTCCAGAAGCCGTGCGGCCACCTCGGGTCCAAAGATCGCATCGCCGCTGGCCACCGAGCGGATCGCCCGGAGGACATCGTCCGGGCTGGCCCCCTTCAGCATGTAGCCACGGGCACCGGCCTTCAGGGCGGAGAAGACGGTGTGGTCATCCTCAAACATGGTCACCACCAGGACCTTGATCTCCGGGTTGGCCTGGACGATCTTCCGGGTGGCGTCGAGCCCGTTCAGACCGGGCATCTGCACATCCATGAGGATCACGTCGGGATTGATCTCAGCCGCCAGTTGGACCGCCTCATCGCCGTTAGTCGCCTCGCCGATCACCTGAAAGCCCGGTTCGGCGTTCAGGAGCGAGCGCATGCCGCTCCGAAAGAGCGGGTGATCATCGGCCACCAGAATCCGCAAAGTCTCGTTGCTCAAGGGTTTTCGCTCCTTTCCGGGGGCTGGACGGGAAGGTAAGCCTCCACGCGGGTCCCGCCGCCAGGGGCCGGTCCAATCTTCAGAATGCCCCCCAGTTCCTGTGCCCGCTCCCGCATGGTCAGAATGCCGACCCCCGCGGGACGCTCCGGGGGGAGGCCATCGCCGTCATCGGTAACGGCTACGCGCAGGAAGCGTTGGTCATACCGAAGACGAAGGGTGCACCTCTCTGCGTTGGCATGGGAGAGTGCGTTGGCCAGCGCCTCCTGGGCGATCAGGTAGGCCGCCACCTCCACGGCAGCGGGGAGGGTGGGAAGCTCTTCGGGCAGATCCAGGTCGATCTGGGGAAGCTCGGCCCCCTGCCAGAGCGAGGCCGTGCGGGCCCGCAACGCCTCCAGCAGGCCCACCTGGTCGAGTGCCGGCGGACGCAGGTTGTGAACCAGCCGCCGAATATCACTGACCGTAACTTCCATCTCCTTGCTCAATTCAACCAACAGCCGATCTGCTCCTTCTGCATCCCGCTGGAGCAGGCGTCGAATTGCGCCGATCTTCAAGGTGAAGGCGGCGAGGGTCGGGCTGAGGCCATCGTGCAGTTGTTGGCGAAGCCGCCGGCGCTCCTCCTCCCGGGCGGTGACCAGCCGCTCCCGGGCGCTTGCCAGGCTGGCGTTGGTCGTGCGCAGGTCGCAGTTCAGCCGCACGGCGTGCGCAGCGGCCCCGGCCGGGCGGGCCAGTTCGGCGAGCAGGGCCCGGTCCGCATTCGACCAGGGCTCACCGGGGACCCGGGGGGCCAGCTTCAGCTCACCCACCTGCTCCGCCTGGTAGATCAGCGGGACGACCAGGCCGGTCTCAGCCTCGTGGCCATAGGTGGCCGCCGTCCGGTAGAGGCTCCCCTCCCGGATGGTGATCACCGCATAGGGGAGCTTCAGCGCCCCGGCGACCTCCTCCACGATCGTCTGCAGCATGGACTCGGGCTCCACCGCGGATTCCAGCCGCCGGCCGAGCCTGCTGATCAGGGCATACGGTTCGTCGCGCTGGCCGTAGACCACCTGGTTGACCAGGCGCTGAAGGCGGACCTGCATGGGCATGATCAGGACGGCCACCACTCCGACCGCGAGGGGCGAGAGAATCGGGCTGCCCGGCGCCCGGAGAAGGCTGCCGAAGCCGACCACCACGAGCACATAGAGTCCGATCACCAGGGCGGTGAGCGCAGCGTAGGTCAGGGTGCGCTGGAGCAGGAAGCGCATGTCCCAGATCCGGTGCTGCAGGATCGCAATGGCGCTGGATACGGGCACCAGTAGGAGGAAGAAGTAGGGGGAGGCCAGCCGGAGTACGGTGACAGCGACCGAATCCGGAAAGAGGGTGTGCAGATGGGGCGTGATCACCCAGGTCATGAGGTTCATGCTAATCACCGCGGTGGCGATGCCGAAGAGCACCCAGCGGATCTGAAGGCGCTGGCCGGCGTTGAGCAGGGAACGGTAACGACTGACCTGCACCCCGATCGCGACCAGGAACTGGAGCGCCGCGGCGACCAGGTAGAGAGGGCCATCGCTCATGTGCCAGGGCGAAGAGGCCGGGGAGAGGTGAGCCGCCACGGCGGTGATGACCCAGAGGGCGGAGGCCCAGTGGGTCCAGGCGGGCTGCCGGTACCCGTCAGGGATATGATAGAGCAACGGGATCGCCACGGCGTGGCCGCTCAGGGAGACCAGGGTCCCGGCGGTCCACCAGAGCGGGTCGCTGGCCATGAGATGGCGAGTGGTGGTCACTATCGTCGGACCGAAGCCGGCCAGGGCGAAGGAGGCCAGCAGTCCCACCGGGCCGATGATCTGGCTGAAGAGGATCATGCCCGAGAGCACCAGAAGGGCGGCGAGAAAGGCCCCCTCCAGGATGACGACCAGGGTGGGGTAGAAGTCCGGAGTGAACCCTGCCCGCAGCAGCGGACCGGTCCCCTGCGGAATGGCGAGGCCGAGGGCGTGCTCCTCCCGGTAGTAGACCCCCGCCAGGAAGAGGATCACCTGAAGCGCGGCAAGGCCCACCCAGACCCGGCGGGCCAGGGTGAACCAGTCGATGCGCGTGAACGGGGCTCGGTGCTGGCTCTGCGCCACCGGCTTCGCCTCCTGCCCGAAGGAATCGTGGTTGGATCACGTGGAGGCTGACGGTGGAAATGGTACCGCTACCAGCATATCGTCAAACCCGCCGCGACTGTAGAGGCTCGGTTTCCCATCTTTCCGGGAGGATTTCCCGACCCGCTTGGGAAAGCACTCGGTCCCAGCGCGTAGAAAGGCCCCCCGCCCGGTTACCCGGAAGGAGGGCCCGCTATTTCGTTTCGCTACTTCCCCTCGGCGATCGTCACCTTCTGGATCACCGGCGGGTTGACTGGCTTGCTCGGCACCGCCTCGCCACCCTTGGTCACCTCGACCGACTCCAGCTTGGTCAGGACCTCATCGCCCTCGATCACCTTGCCGAACTGCACGTAGTTGGGCACGTTGTCCAGGCCGCCGCAGTCGGCACCGGTGCAGATAAAGAACTGGCTGCCGTTGGTGTTGGCGCCCGAGTTGGCCATGGCCACGATGCCCCGGGTATACTTCTGCTTGGGCGGCAGCTCATCCTTGAACCGGTAGCCAGGGCCACCCCGGCCCGTGCCGGTCGGGTCACCGCCCTGGATCATGAAGCCCTTAATGACCCGATGGAAGACCACGCCCTCGTAGAAGCCTTCCTTCGCGAGGAAGACGAAGTTGTTCACCGCCACGGGGGCGTCCTTGGCGAAGAGCTCGATCTTCAGGGTGCCCAGGCTGGTCTGCATGGTGGCCACGTACTGCTTCTCCGGGTCGATCTGCATGGCCGGCGGCTCCGACCACTGCTTCGGCTTCCCGCCCGCCTGCTCCGTCTGCTGGCCCGCCGGTGCAGTACCCGATGGCTTCTCCTCCTGCTTCGGCTGGGCCGCACCGCCACAGCCAGCCAGAGCCAGCGCCAGCATAAGCACGGCAATGATCCCCTTGCGCATTCCCATTCCCCTCCATATCTAGAGTCACAAAGAAAGCATAGCGCGGACAGGCCAGAAGGGCAAGCGGGGGCGTGATCCCGAATAGATGATCTCGAACAAATGATGCCCAACCACTGATGCCGAGCAAAAAGCAGCAGGTGATCGCCATGACCGTACGCGGCCGCTTCGCCCCCACCCCATCGGGCCAGCTCCACCTGGGCAACGCCCGGACCGCCCTTCTGGCCTGGCTGCAGGCCAGGCGCACCCACGGCTCCTTCATCCTGCGCATGGAGGATATCGACAAGCCCCGCTCCCGCCCGCACCTGGCGGCGCAGATCCTGGACGACCTGCGCTGGCTGGGGCTCGACTGGGACGAGGGGCCCGACACCGGCGGCCCCTTCGCCCCCTACACCCAGTCCGAGCGGGAGGAACTCTACCAGCAGGCGCTGGATCGCTTGCGCACCACTGGTCATCTCTACCCGTGCTACTGCAGCCGGGCGGAGATCATGGCGATCGCCTCGGCTCCCCACGGCCTGTCTGAGGAGGGACCGGTCTACCCCGGCACCTGCCGCCACCTGACACCCGCCGAACGGGCCGAGCGGGCGAGCCGTGGGAAGGAGCCATCGCTTCGCTTCGCCATTCCGGAGGATGAGCCGCTCGCCTTCCACGACCTGCTGGCCGGGCCACAGGCCTACCCGCCCGGCCACGGCGGCGACTTCGTGATCAGGCGGGCCGACGGGATCATCGGCTACCAGTTGGCCGTCGTGGTGGACGATGCCCTCATGCAGGTGACCGATGTGCTGCGCGGCTGGGACCTCCTCGACTCCACCCCCCGCCAGATCCTGCTCTACCGGGCCCTCGGCTACCAGCCCCCCCGCTTCGCCCACGTCCCGCTGCTCTTCGGGCCCGACGGCACCCGCCTCTCCAAGCGGCACGGAGCGGTGACGCTGGCCGGCGTCCGGGCCGCAGGGACCCGACCCGAGATCCTGCTCGGCCACCTGGCCCACCTGAGCGGCCTCCTCCCGAAGCCCGAGGCCATCCAGGCCACCGACCTGATCCCCCATTTCGACCCGGCGCTCATTCCCAAGGAGCCCGTGATCCTGCCGGCCGCCCTGCTGGCCGAACTCTCAGGAGGTTGATGAACGTGGTCAACGTCCGCCTCAACACGGCCACCCTGCGCACCCCCGCCGTCGTAAGGCCCCGGATTCGCGCAGCGCTGGACCGGCACCTGACGGAGCGGGCCCGCCTGGCCGTCTACCTGACCTTCCGGCCCGACCCATCTGACGATCCCCGGGCCACCAAGCTGACCGGCGTGCCGTACATGCGGAAAGGGGAGGCCTGGCCGGTCTGCGACCGGTGCGGGCGTCCCCTCCACCACCTCTTCCAGGTCAACTTCGCCACCGCCGGCCTCCCGGCCCTCGAAGGGGTCGAACTCCTCACCTTCTTCTACTGCGTCGGCTGCTCGCCCGAGGACCACACCGAACCCGGCTGGACCGTCTGGCTGCGCCCCAGCACCGACCAGCCCGCCGTCCGGCCCGAGCTGCCCCCGGTCCCGCCCCAGGCGGACCAGCCCCTGCCGATCATCCTGCTGAGCAGCGCCCCCCAGACCGCCACCGTGCGCCCCGGCCCGGATCTGCCCGCCCCGTTCGACCCCGCCCTGCGAGAGCTCATGGCGAGCCTGACCGGCGACCGGCGTTGGGCCGACGCCCTGGAGTACGGCTGCACCCGCTACGCCCGCATCGGCCTGGTCAGCCGGGAGACCGGCGAGCAGAGCGAGCTGATCCTGCCCATGACCCCGGCGCCATCGCCATTCGAGCAGAGCCCGCCGCCACCCGACCTCTTCCCCAACCACCACCTGCTCTACCTGGAGATCCACCCCATCCCCCAGCCGAGGCGGCCCATGAAGGACCCCTGGCGCGGCTACGATGCGTACATGCGCAGGCTGCACAATGCGGAGCACCCCATCTCCAAGATCGGTGGATGGGTCTACGGCACACAGGACCCCCGCTACACCCACTGCGCCTGCGGGGAACCACTGGAGCATATCCTCACGATCGGGACCACCAACGAGACCCCCTTCGTGGTGGGCGACCTGGGCGGCATCTACCTGGCGGGCTGCCCCTCGCCCACCTGCACCCAGAACCATCTGGTCTGGTGGGTCGACTGGTCCTAACCCTCGGGCTTCCATCCATCTAAGAAGATCCATCTGAACTCCCTGGCCCGCGTCCGCTTCTGGAGCTTCGACATGCAATATTCGCAGGCGATCGTCTCGCTGCGATAGCCGGCCGCCCGCTCCCTCGACTGCACGATCAGCACGGGCTGACCACACCAGGAGCAGGAGTTCGGATCGTAGATATACCGTTCCGTATCCGGTTCCACCCCAAACTTACGAATCTCGGCCTCATCTGCCATGAAATCAGCCACCCCCACGAACTTCCTGTTATGTGGAGTCGAACCGGGCGCAGACTAACCCAGAGCACGATGCGAATGGGGGGAGTTTGCGCCTTGAGTCTATCCACCGTGACCCACAGCCTCGGGCTGCCTCCCGCCCCGGCCATGTTTGCGGGATCGGAGTGGGGCGCCCAGAGTCCCGACGGTCCACTCCTCTTTTATGACTTGCCCCAGGCCGATCAAGGTCCGCCTCCTGACCCCGATTCCTTCTATGCCCCCGCCGGCGAGGAGCTGTTCGACTACCAGTTCGATGGCGCCCGCTTCCTCATGGAGCACCCGTTTGCCCTCCTCGGCGATGAGATGGGCCTCGGCAAGTCGATCCAGGCGATCGCCGCCCTGCGGCTGCTGATCCGCCGGGGCGAGGTGAACCGGGCGCTGATCCTCTGCCCCAAGACGATCCTCTTCGACTGGTACTACAAGCTGAAGCAGTGGGCTCCCGACCTGCGGGTCGTCCCGGTCGAGGGGCCGAAGCGCCGGCGGGAGTGGTACTGGCGCTGCCAGGTCCACGTCAACCTGATCGGCTACGAGACCTGGCGGGAGGACCTGAAGTGGAAGCTGGTCGACCCATCCGCCTTCGATATGGTGATCTTAGATGAGGTCCAGCGGATCAAGAACCCGGAGACCGCCATCCACCAGAGTGTGGCGAAAGTGAATGCCGCCTGGCGCTGGGGCCTCTCCGGCACCCCCATCGAGAATAAGATCGAGGAACTGCTGGCGATCTTCGCCTACCTGCGCCCCGGCCTCCTCCCGACCCACAAGGCCTACCAGGTGGATGGGATCCACGCGAAGATCGGCCCCTATGTGCTGCGCCGCCGCAAGGTGGATGTGCTCCGCCACCTGCCGCCCAAGGAGCACAAGACCGTCTGGCTCGATCTGACCCCCGCCCAGCGCATGGCCTACGAGGCTGCTGAGCGGGCCGGGGTGAACGCCATTCGTCAGGCCGGCCAGGCCGCCGCCCCCATGATCGCCCTCGCCCTCCTCACCAAGCTGAAGCAGATCTGCAACCTGGACGTACCAACAGGCGCCTCCTGCAAGGCCGCTTTTCTCGAACGGGAGTTGGAGGAGCTGGCCCGGCGGGGCGAGAAGGCACTGATCTTCTCCCAGTATCCCAAGGTGACCCTGGAGCCACTCCTCCCCCGGCTGGAGCGGTTCGGCACCATGCTGTTCGATGGCTCCCTGACCGACTGGAACCGGCAGTTGCTCGTCCACCACTTCCAGCAGAAGGAGGTCCCCCGGGTCCTGGCCATGTCGCTGAAGGCCGGCGGCGTCGGCATTACCCTGACCCGGGCGAACCACGTCTACCATCTGGATCACTGGTGGAACCCGGCGGTCGCCCAGCAGGCGGAGGACCGGACGCACCGGATCGGCCAGAAGCAGCCCGTCTACGTGACCAGCCTCCTGACCCGGGGGACGGTCGAGGAGCGGATTGCCGAGCTGGTCGAGCGGAAACGGGCGCTCTTCCACGAGGTCATGGACCCGCTGACCGAGGTGGATGAGGAACCCGAGGAGAAGGTCGTCATGAAGCGGCTCACCAGAGATGAGCTCCTCGGCCTCTTCGGGGTGCACTAGGGCCGCCTACGGGCTCTCGCCCGCGGCTCAGGTCACGCTACTGCACGATGGCGCTCCGGGCATCTGGCGCGGACTAGAAGGTCCGCAGCAGATGGATCCAGGCTGGCTGCTTCACAAAGCCCAGCCGCTCGTTGATCGCCAGCATCCCCTTGTTGGTCGATGCGTTGTTGGTCGACAGTCTGGTGACCCCCTGCTCCCGTGCCCAGGCCATGGAGCGGAGCTTCAGTGCCAGGGCGATCCCGCGCAGCCGGTAGTCGGGTAGGACCCCGGTCAGGCCGATATCCATATGCCCGGCCTTGCTTCCCTTCCAGAGGCTGCAGAGACCGATCCAGCGGTCGCCGTCCAGGGCGATGAAATTGCCATCGGGCAGGAATCGGCTGGAGCCGACGTAGCGATCTTGGAAGGACTCCATGGGGATCGTGGCGGCGGGGTCGATGTCGGGGACATCGGTCTGGATGGCGTTGTAGAGGGTGCGGAGGCGCTCCTCCCAGCCCGGGCCGGCTTGCAGGGCGCTCAACGGCACCAGGCGGATCCCCGCGGCCTCCACCCGCTCCGGCCGGCCCTCGTAGGGGCGGAAGTCGAAGCCGGCGAGATCGAGCTCAGACACCCAGGTGCGCTTCGCCTCCACGAACCCGCGCTTCGCCATGAAGCGGAGGGTGCCGTCATAGTCCTCCCGGCCAAAGGTCCGCAGCGAGATCGGCTCCCGCTGCATGACCGCCGAGAGAATCTGCGCATAAAGCGCTTCGCCGATTCCCCGGCGCTGGTAGTCGGGGTGGACTGAGCCGTCCATCCAGAACTTTTGCGGATGCAGCCGGCTGGGCAGTTGGAACCAGGAGCCGCTGCCGACCACCTGACCGTCCACCTCGGCCACCCAGCGCTCGACGGCATGGGTCTGCTCGTCCTCTTCCCGCAGGCTCTCGGCGGTATCATCGGTGCCGGGCATGGCGGCCCGGTTGCACAGGGCCAGGGCTTCGTAGTCCTCCGGTCGCACCGGGCGGAGTCTGTAGGTCATATCGCTCTGCTCCCACCTTTCTGCCTGTACTGACGCAGAATCGGTGCGGCGGTTCGCGGAAAGATCAGATCGACGGGATTTTTCCGGCGGGCCTGTGCGGGAACTTGCCAGGGCTTACCGGAGTTTCGCCAAAGGTTGCCGAAGCTCGCCAAGCCTCGCCGAAGCTCGCCAAGCCTCGCCGGAGTTTCGCCAAGCCTCGCCGGAGTTCGCCAAGCCTCGCCGGAGTTTCGCCAAGCCTCGCCGGAGTTTCGCCAAGCCTCGCCGGAGTTTCGCCAAGCCTCGCCGGAGTTTCGCCAAGCCTCGCCGAAGCTCGCCAAGCCTCGCCGGAGTTTCGCCAATCCTTGCGGGAACGACACCCGGCCCTCATCATCAGAGCGAGGTGTTCTGTGATGAGCGATGCGAAGAATGGCTCCCCTGAGTTCCCTCAGCCGGTATGCTTCAGGTATGGAGCATCACTTTTTGCATGCCTCGCCCCGCTGACGGAACCCGAAGTACCCCGGGCGCTCAAAGCCGGGCCCGGTCCCGGGCAATAGGCCGTCCGCCGGCGCCGGGAGTGCCGGGCATGCTGCTGGGATCCCTCCGGCCCCAGCTCCCAGCCCCCGGCGACCCGAGCCCTTCGTAAGGGAAGCAGGATTCCGTCACTTTTTCCCAGGGCGAGCGGAGGCCAAGTGGGAAATTATAGTGGAACGATGCATTTGAAGGGCCGGTTCACCCCGTAAATCGCTCTTGTGCGGCCTCAGAGGGCGCATATTGGCCCAGATAAGGCCGAAAAGGGGTGGTCTCCCCACCTCTAGGCCCCTTTTTTTGCGGATTCCGCTACATTTTCCCACATGGCAGAGGGACCCGCCGGGAATTTCTGGTGGAACCGGCTGGCAGAGCCCCCCTGGCCACCAGCCATGCAAGAATCCGGTCTTGACGGCGTTTAGGAAATCAAACCGCCAGTCCCGATTTTCACCCGAGGCCGGGCCCGGCACGCCACCACTTGCGGTGCACCGGGCCCCATCCACCTTATAGCAGCCCACGAATCCCCTCATAGACCCGCCAGAGGCCGAAGAGCGCCAGCGCCAGGCCCGAGAGACCGAGCGCCCACCGGTAGGCCGCACCTTGCAGAAACCGGCGCCCCCGGCTCACCCCCAGGGCGATCACCATCTTCGAGCCGATCAGCAGCGTGAAGAAGGCGGCCATGAAGGCGACAGGACCTGTCCAGCCGAACTGAGTGACCGCTCCCTTTACCACCGGTCCGCCGGCGGTCAGCCAGAAGAGGTAGGCGTGGGGATTGAGCAGGTTGGTCCCTACCCCCTTCCAGAAGGCCGTCCCCGACCGAGTCGCAGCCACTTCGGCAGCGGCGGGCGGGGCCGTGCGGGCCGCCTCCCACCCCATCCAGATGATCACAAGGCCACCGATGATCGAGACAATCGAGAGCCCCCACGGGGGCATCGGCGCCATGACCAGCAGAGCAAGCGAGATGATCACACTGTCCGTGATCAGGGGGGCCAGGGAAACACGAAAACCTGCAGGCCATCCGCCCCGCAGGCTCTCGGTGATCACGAGGGTCAGGAGCGGGCCGGGAGTGATCCCGGCGTTCAGCCCGAAGATAAGCCCTGTGACCAGCAGGCCGGTCATGCCTGGGCCTCGGCCCCGGCGTCGGCCCCATCCCCGGCCCCGGCCCCGGCCACATCCCCGGCGGGCTCCTCGGGTGCCGGCCACTTGGCGATCTCCGCCTCGGCCTGGTCACGGTACCGGAAGACGGCATCGCCCGTAGACCCGGTCCGATGCACCGCCTTCTTCAGGCCCTCCTTCTCGAAGGGCTCCTTCTCGATCACGTAGTAGGTCTTCGTCCCATTGGGATGATCCATGGTCCAGATCATCAGATCCGACTGCGTCAACTTCCCCTTAGCCATCTGCCCATTCACCCTCCTGCATCGTTTACCCGACCAGATTTATTCGCCATCTTTTGTCGTAACCCCTTGCAGCAGGGTGGAAGAATACGTCTGTGGAACTGCTTCTCCAACGAGCATGAGGGGGCGATTACCCTGTCCGACGCCTTGATCACCTACCGCACCTACGCCTCCTGGACCGGCCTGGCCGCGACGGAAGGCGAGCTGAGCAGCAGCTTCTCGAACCTCCGGCTCTCCTTCACCCAACCCGTGGCCGATGGCGGCCAGCCCGGCCTCACCACCCCCGAAGAGCTGCTGCTCGGCGCCGCCGTGGCTGCATACTGCACCGCCTTCATGGAGCTGACCCAGCAGATGGCCCTCGACCTCGCCAGCCTGGAGGTCGAGGGAGAGTTGACCCGCGCCTTCCACGAGATCGATGGCCACCAGATCACGCTGATCCGCCTGAAACCGGCAGCCCGGCTGCGGACCGGCCTGGGGTTCGAGAAGGTCCACGACATGTTCCGGCGGGCCGCCTCCCTGGCCAAGCATCGCTCGCCCGTGCTGCGGCTGCTGGAGGCTGGCACGAAAATCCTGGTGGAGCCCAGCTACGCCTGAGAGGATAGGGCGCGTCAGGGGACGAATACTACATCCGCGGATGTCAACATGAGGGCGCGCGTTGCCAACCATTCGAGGCCATCACACATAAGGGCCTCCCACCGGCGTGGACGCCCCTGGTGGCATGTCGCCAGAGAGAAAGGACCGACGAGGAACCCCTCGTCGGCCTTTTCCTTTCTTCGTCCGGGCGCGAATCGGCCCGCTTCTCCCCGCGGGCCTGCCTCATGCCGTGACTCGGTCTACTGGACCAGGTCGTCCAGGTCGGCGGTGCCCCGAACCACATCCACCTGGGCGGGCGGGGCGTCCGGTCCGGTCACCGCCCCCTCCACCGGAATCTGCCGGGCCCTGGGGATGTTCATGGTCTGCTCCGCACGCCGCGGCGATGCACTGGGCCGGTCGTCGCCCACCCGCGGGATGGATCTGAGCGGCCCTTCAATGTTGGCCCCATAGAACGCACCGGGCTGCCGCTGCTCCTTCTCCATAGCCGTCACCTCCCTCCATAGGATGCCCCTGCCATTTCGTCCCCTATGAGTTGACCGGTGCAGAAGAGGGCGATACACTGTTCTCCATCAGGAGAACAGTCGGAGGTGGCGGCCCATGCAGGCCTTCTCGCTGGACCGGGAGAGCGGGATTCCCGTCAGGCTGCAGTTCATGGCGCACGTGAAGCTCCAGGTCGCCACGGGCCTGCTCTACCCCGGGGACCAGCTCCCCCCGCTCCGGGACCTGGCCGCCGGGCTGGGGATCAATCTCAACACAGTGGTCCGGGCGGTCGACCAGCTTATTGATGAGGGCTATCTCTACAGCCACCAGGGCAAGGGGATCTTCGTGGCCGATGAGCCCCCGGGGCCGATGCCGGGCGCCGCCCTGCGCTCCCTGCTGGCCGGGGTCCTGGGCCCGGCCAGGGACTGGGGCCTCTCCCCGGAAGATGCAGCCCTCGCCCTCCTCGCCCAGGGGCAGATGGCCCGGGCACCCCTGCCGGTGACCCGGCGGCTCCTGCTGATCGGCTCCTGCCGCGCCGACCTGCGGGGGCTGCAGCGGCAGCTGGAACTGGCTCTGCCGGGCGTGGCGGTGGTGGCCGCCCTGCCGGAGGAGGCGCCCCGCCCGGGGAGTTTCAAGGTCGGAGCCTGCAGCCTCTTCCACTCGATCGCGGGCCAGGCAGGACCGGACCCGGTCGTGCTGGCGGGTGCGGCGGAGATCGATCTCTGGCAGCGGTTCCTCGCCCTGCCGGCCGGGGCGCCGGTGGTAGTGGCGGCCGGGGACTGGGTGCAGGCGGCCCGGGTTCGGCAGTCGCTGGAATCCCTAGCAACGGCACCTGCCAGGCGGTTCACCCTGGTCACCCGGCCCGAGGCGCTGCCCGCCGCCCTGGCCGATGCCCAGTTCCTGCTGGCGGTGCAGAGCGGGCTTGCTCTGGCCGATGCGGCCCGAAGCATCCGCCCAGACCTGCCAAGCCTTGTCGAACCCGTTCACCTCCCCACCGATGCGCTTGGCATCATCCGCCGGCGATTGGGTGGCTCGGGCCCCACGCCACAGGTGCAGATCCGCTCCTCGTGGGTGTAGGGGCCACATCGCCATAGAAATGGGGAGCCCTGCGTTCGGGGCTCCCCTCATCTCAGCGCTCGCCGATCAATCCGATATATGGCAGATGCCGGTACTGCTCCGCATAGTCGATCCCATAGCCCACGATAAACTCGTCCGGGATCGTGAAGCCGGTGTAGTCAACCGCTACCTCGGTCTTCCGCCGGGAGGGCTTGTCCAGCAGGACCGCCACCCGCAGGCTGGCCGGATTCTGGTGCCCCAGGTACTCCCGCAGGTACCTGAGCGTCAGGCCGCTGTCCACGATATCCTCCACCAGGAGCACGTGCCGCCCCTCCACGCTGCTGTCCAGGTCCTTGATAATCCGGATCACGCCCGATGACTCGGTGGCATTCCCGTAGCTGGAGACCGCCATGAAGTCAACCCGGGCCGGGATCGTAAGCGTGCGCAGCAGGTCGGCGCAGAAGACAAAGGCGCCCTTCAGGATCCCGACCACAAGAATCTCCTGGCCGGCGTAGTCCCGGCTGATCTCCTCGCCCAACTGCCGCACCCGCTCCCCGATCTGCTCCCTGCTGAGCAACTGCCCCACCAGTCCCTTTGGCACGACCGCACAACCTCCTCAAAGAACTACCGCCGGACCATATGCACCGTTACCTCGTCGCGATTGTGGAAGAGCTGCCGGATTCGCATGACCCGGTACTCCTTCTCCACCAGCTCCCGCACCCGCCGGATCGTCCGGGTGGGGTTCTCCAGCATCAGCTTGACGGTCAGGATCCCGTGGGCGCCGCTCCGGACCGCAGGCGCCTGCCTGACCACCAGGTCCGCGGTGTGCAGCGGGTTCCAGGACATGTCGCAGGTGATCAGGTCGAAGGAGTCGGCCGGGAAGGAGACCTGCTCCACATTCTGTTGGATGATGGTCAGCCGCGGGTTTCCCTTCAGGACCGGCGCCATCTCCCCCGTATCGACCGATGTGACCCGCAGCCCCCGTTCCAGCAGCAGCGAAGTCCAGCCGCCCGGGGCGGCGCCCAGGTCGAGGGCGTGGCCGTTCTCAGGGAAGTGGATCTCAAAGGTAGCGAAGGCTTCGAGCAGCTTGAACTTGGCCCGGGAGATCTGCTCCTCCTCCCGCCGGAAGCGGACCTCACCCCCCGGCCAGTCGGAGCCCATCTCCTCGGCGGTCGCCATGCCCACGTGGGCCAGCCCGTCCTCCTGGGCGATCGCCAGGATCCGGTCGGCCCCCGCCGTGACCGGATGAGCCCCGGCTGCCACCAGCAGCGGGTCGATCGCCTCCTTGAGTGCGAGGCGCTCGTAGGCAAACTCCCCGCCGAACCGCCGGGTCTGAACGGCGATCCGCTCACCGGGCCGAATCGAGGCCAGCATCGGCCCCAGGGCACCGGTCAGGGCTGGGAGATCCGCCATACCTCCCGTCTGCGGGACCTCCAGGTCAACCGGCTGGATATGGCGCACAAAGATCGTCTCAACGGCGCTGAGGCGCGCCAAAAACTCCGCTCGCTCAAGTCCTGAGGTGAAGCGGACCACCCCGGGGGCCAGTTGGCGCAGGTTCGTGATCTTGGAGTCCGCGCCCCGCAGTTCGGGCAACGCTTGGCGCCAGTAGGCGGCGCTTGCCGTAGCAATGAATACGCTCATAGTAGCTAGTATACCACTCTACGGGGTGGAAGGAGTCTGCCGATCGACCCCGAACTTGATTCAGCAGCATGGATTTCGATTCTTCTGCGAGGAGGCAAGGTCACATGTCTGCTCCCATTCTGGCTTATCTCTTCGGCCTCATTCTTGCGGTGCCGGTCTTCGTGCTCGTGGTCGTCCTGGCCTATATGATGGTCAAGCTCTTCCTGCAGTGGCTGATCGCTGACGACTCCACCCCCACCCTGCCCGGCGGGCGGGTCCCCTTCCGAACCAAGCCCCCCAAGACAGCGAAGGGGTAGTTGCGCGTTCCATCGCCTGGATTTTGCATCTCACCGTTACGGACGTGCATCCTGACCACCGCGGTTGTACGATGAGTCCAGCCAAGCGGTGGAGGTGAATCCAATGGGCCTGCAGAGTAACGTCGTCTATCTATCCATTCTGGAGCGGGCACAGGATCCGGTCGCTGTGCGACTGGGGATTATCTGCTCGGATCTCTTCGCCCCCGAGGTGAAGGAACGGGCTCGTCTCGCCTCCAACCTGGAAGCGCTCCAGTTCCTGCTGCAAGAGCAGCGGCGGTTGCTGGAGACCGCGTAGCATCCACAGTAGAACCGAGGAGCGGACACCCCCGCTCCTCGGTTTCGTTTCTCAGTGCCTTGCCCGGTGGGTCCTCGTGAACTCCAGCCAGTCTACGACCGTCCGCGAAAAGGAGGAGCGGATTACCCGCTCCTCCCTGCATCTACTGTTTTACCTGATCTCCTGTTCGAGCTCCCTGTAGAAGGGCTCAGCCGCATGGCGCTCCCGCCAGGGCGAGTGGCCGCACCGGTCCAGGAGCACGAAGCGGAACTCCCGCAGCACCTCTGAGAGCGGCTCCCTGACCCCATCCGCCGGGTGCGGGTCATTCTCGCCGTGGATCGCCACCACAGGGCATTCGATCTGTCCAGCCCGGACCAGGAGTTCCCCGGAGCGCCGTAGCTGCGCCGCCTCAGCCCAGACGCTCTGGAACTGATCACCGCTGGCAGGCAGCCGGTCCGACTCTTCGAGGGGGTCTGGCACTGGGTCGACCTCGTCCGCCTTGGCCACAAGCGATCCAAGTTTGGCGATCAACTGATCCTTCCCGCTGGTCTCCGGCCTGCCCAGGGCATCGAGCAGTTGCCGGAACTCCGCCTGCTCGGCGGGGCTCAGCCGGCTCATGCGCCGCTCGCCGATCTGCGGGACATATCGGTCGAGGAATGGTCCGCTCCCGACGAGGATCAGCTTGGCGACCAGCTTGGGGTAGCGGGCTGCGACCAGGAGGGCGAGCCAGGCCCCCCAGGAGTGGCCGATCAGCACCAGGGGCTGCGCTGCGTGGGCGGAGAGCTGGTCATGGAGCTCCTCGATCTGGCCCTCCATCGTCTCTTTGGTCTGAAGGGGCTCCAGGGTTCCCTGTGTGGCGCCCAGGCGCCGTGCGACCGCCGCTACCGAGCCCGGAGCGCCGGGCCCCCCGTGGATCACAGCCACCCTGTAAGGGGCGTCGCCGTAGAAGCGTACACTCTCCATTCCAGTCCCCTCCTCCAGAACGTTCCAAACATCCTGTAAGACGTTGGCAGCGTCGGGAGGGTTCACGCTACTTCTTCCCCTGGGACTTTTCGCGGGCCTTGGTGGCCTTCTCGAGGCCCTGGCTGCCGGGATGCTTCTGCGACTTCTTGGACGCCTTCTTGTCGTCCTTTTCATCACCGTCGTCGTCCCGGTCCTCATCCTGATCGACATCCCGATCGACATCCTGGTCCTCATCCTGATCGACATCCTGATCGTCATCCTGCTCGACATCCTGGTCCTCGTCCCGGTCCTCATCCGCCGTCTCGATCTCGACCTCGGCCTTCAGCTTCTTCCACTCGATCTGGGCGGCGTGTTGGACGGGGCCCATCTTGAGGCCAAGCTGCTTGGCAATGTTGCCGAAGCCCGGGTTCTGCTGGTAGAGGGCGAAGACCTCGGCGAGGCTCTTGTCGGAGGCATCGGCCATCGCCTTCAGGACGAGGACCGTCCGGGGCTGCAGGCCGGCCATCTGCTCCTGCAGGCCGGCCTCATCCACCACCTCTGCCGCCTCTTCCGCCGTGGTCTCATCCTGCGTCGCGGCATCCTGCGTGGTGGCGACCTGGGCGAGGAGGTCGGCGGTCAGGGGCTCCAGCTCCGCCATGACGCTCTCGGGCATCGTGGCCAGGAGATCGGTCACCGCCTTGGCAAAGCGGGCCTCGCTCTCCGCGACCTGAGCGGCCAGCCTGGTCAGATCCTTGCCCCCCTCGGCAGCGGCACTGATCGCCTTCTGGGCCTCCTTCAGCTTCCCTTCGGCCTCGGTCATGGCCTTTTGGGCCAGATCGAGCTCACCGGCCTCGACAAGCTGGACCGCCTCGGCCATGCGGGTCTGAGCCTGCTCCTCCAGCAGGGCGGCCCGCTCAGCCGCGTCACGGGTCAGTACCACGTGGATCTCCTCGATCCAACGCTTCAGGAAGTAGAAGAAGTCGTCGCTGGTGAGCCGCTGCTCGGGCAGGGGAGTCGACACCGTCTCGGTGGCCTCGGTTGTCGTGGTGCTCTCAGGAGTCGTGGTCGCGGTGGTCGTATCGGCAGTCGTGGCAGTCGTCTGGACCGTGGTCTGGGTCGTCGTCTCCGCGGTGGTGTTGGCCAGAGCGGGGGCGGCGGTGCCTGCCATTACGGCAACCAGTGCAGCGCCGGCGATCATCTTCTTCATCATCATGGCGGTCTGTCCCCTTTGGTCGGTGAGTATGGCAGCGAGGTGGAGTGTGGCCCGGCCGGGGTTCTCTCCGTCTGCGCTAGATAGTACGACCCCCAGACCTGCTCGTCTGGGGGTCGCCTGATCGTCCAAATCCTGCCATTACTGCTCGACTCTGGTCTGCGCCGCCTCCACGTCTTTAGAGGGTGTTGGCCTTGATCTTCGCCACGGTGGATGCATCCAGCTTCTTGATCACCGCGGCCACCAGCTTGGCGGCGTCCTCCATATCATCCCGATGGATCAGCGCCGCATGGCTGTGAATATACCGGGTGGCGAAGCCGATGGCGATCGAGGGGACGCCCCGACCCCAGAGGTGCATCCGGCCAGCGTCGGTCCCGCCGCCGGAGATATGCTGATGCTGCACCGTGATCCCCAGCTCCTCAGCGGTGTCCAGGACCAGGTTCCGCAGCCCCTGGTGCGGGACCATGGAAGCGTCGTAGATCACCACAAGAGGGCCGCCGCCCATCTTGCCCTCGATCTCACCGCCGCCGCCCGGCACATCGACCGCGAGGCCGACATCCAGTGCGATGCCGATATCCGGCTCGATCGTATTCGCCATGGTGACCGCGCCGCGCAGACCAACCTCCTCCTGGACGTTGCCCACGGCATAGACCACGTTGTTGTGCTCCTGGTCCTTCAGCTCCTCCAGGACCATGATCGCCGCGGCGCAGCCCGCCCGGTTGTCCCACGCCTTGTTCATGAGCACCTTCGGATTGGGCATAACGGTAAAGTCGCAGTGCGGCACGATCGGGTCACCCGGCCGGACGCCCCACTCCATGGCCTCCTCCTTCGACGAGGCGGCGATATCAATGAACATGTCCTTGATCTGGACGACCTTGTTCCGGTCCTCGGGGGAGAGGATATGGGGCGGCTTCGAGCCGACTACGCCCACGATCTCGCCCTTGCGGGTCAGGACCTTCACCCGCTGGGCCAGCATGACCTGGCTCCACCAGCCGCCGACCGGCTGGATCTTTATGAAGCCCTTCTCCGTGATCTGCGTGACCATCCAACCGACCTCGTCAAGGTGGCCCGCGATCATGATCCGGGGCCCACCCTGCTTGCCGATCTTCACGCCGGCGATCGAGCCGAGGTTATCGGTGATGATCTCATTGCTGAGCGGCTCCAGGTACTTCTTCATCACCTGGCGAACTGGTTCTTCGTAGCCGGGAATCCCGTTAACCGAGGTCAGCTCCTCATACATCTTGAGACGATGATCCACTGCTTAAACCCCCGCTCCTTCTTCGACACTCGTAGGTTTCTGGATAAACGTTCGGCAGGGGTTTCCAGACTCCCTGCTGCACTCCGTGACTAGCCTTCCGCCGAATTCGAGGCGCTACACGCCGTCAAAGTAGCCACTCCGAAGGATGGTCTCGCGAGCAAGGAGGTCTGTCGGACAGGTCGATGTGGCCTTTCGGACTATTGCCCAGCCACCCCGGTCACATCTATTCTGATAATAAGTAACGCTGAACCGGACTACAGCCCGGATAAGCGTACGGAATAGGGGGCCCGAACATGCTCATCTCTTATCTCCAGGTCTTCTGTGACATTATCGAGACCCGGAGCTTCTCCAAGGCAGCGGCTCGCAACTTCATCTCTCAGCCGGCGGTGAGCCAGCAGGTGAAGGCCCTGGAGGAGCACTTCCACCAGAAGCTGATCGAGCGGTCTCCCCAGGGCATCTATCCCACAGAGGCTGGACGCCTCTTCTACCAAGGCTCCCGTGAGATCCTGGAACGGTACCAGAACCTCGAACGGCAGATGATGGACCTGACCCAGACGGTGGCCGGTACGATTCGCGTCGCGACGGTCTATACGGTCGGCCTGCACGATCTGCCCCCGTATATCAAGAAGTTCATTCACTCGTTCCCACAGGCCCGGATTCACGTGGAGTACAGCCGGACCAACAAGATCTACGAGGCCGTCCGCCAGAACCAGGTGGATATCGGCATTGTCGCTTATCCACAGGAAGGGCGTCAGCTTGGCGTCATCCCGCTGCCCTCCGATGAACTGATGGTCGTGACGACCCCGACCCATCCCCTGGCGCAGGCGGGTAAGCCCGTTGAGTTGAAATCCCTGCAGCGGACTCACTTCATTGCCTTCGAGCCCGACATTCCCACCCGCAAGGCGATCGACCGGGTCCTGCACGACCAGGGCGTCGAGGTCGATGTCATCCAGGAGTTTGACAACGTGGAGACGATCAAGCGGTCCGTGGAGGCTGAGGTCGGGATCTCCGTCATCCCCCGGCGCTGTGCCCAGCTCGAGGTGAAGGCCGGCTCCCTCGTCGCCATGCCGATTGCCGACATGCGACTGGAGCGCCCGATCGGCGTGATCTACAAGCGGGGCAAGACCTTCAGCAACACCCTGCAGAAGTTCATCGGCGTCCTGACCTCCCGCGACGAATAGCAGGGGCGTGGCACCTCCGGTAGACCGGAGGTGCCCTGTTGATATACCCACCGAAGATCTTTGCCAGAAACACAAAAAAGATGACGGGTTGGCGTAACCTTCACCGTCTAACTCCGTTAGTAGAGACGAAAGTGAGAACGGGCACGAAGCCCATCGCCCCCACTGGGGCATCGGGAGGGACCATGGGGATGACGGCGTTGTCAGATGATCTGTTGGTGAAGCGGGCACAGGACGGAGATCGGAACGCTCTGAATGAACTGGTTAACCGCTATGAGCGGAAGACATATAACCTCGCCTACCGGCTGATGGGCAACCACGCGGATGCCTCGGACGCCGCTCAGGAGGCGCTTGTTCGTGTCTGTCTGCGGCTGCACAATTTCCGGGGGGAATCCGCCTTCTCCACCTGGCTCTTCCGGGTTGTGACCAATACCTGTCTGGATGAGCTCCGGCGGCGGGGACGTCTTCGCCATGCCTCCCTCGACGACACGATGCCACTCGAGGAGGGCGCCGTCCAGCGCCAGGCTCCTGACGAGGCGGACAGCCCCGTGGAGTACGCCGAGAGGCACGAGGTGCAGGCAGCCGTCCAGCGGGCGATCAAGCGGTTGCCGGACGAGTACCGGGTCGTCGTGGTCATGCGGGATATCCAGGGCCTCTCCTATCATGAGATCGCCGCCCTCCTCGACACGACCCTGGGGACGATCAAGTCCCGGTTGCACCGGGCCCGCCAGGCGCTCCGATCGATCATTCGCAACACCGAGGCGAACAAGCTTGGCATTGAGCGGATCGCCGGCTAGGGTCGAAAGGTGACGTTCGACAGTATTGCTGAATAGTTAGAATATGTTCGCTACCTATTCTATTCTCGTCATGTTAGAGTAAGGGTACAGGGTAGCAGGAGAGGTTTCAAGAGCCAGTGGATACCGGATCGAGTGGCGCAGCCGTGGGGTACGCAGTGAAGCGGCTGGCGAATCCAAGGTCGAAGGTTCCGTAAGGTTCTGAACGATTCCTTAGAATCCCTGGCCCGGTACCTGGAGAACCCTAGAATCAATTCTCCTGCACCCGTCAATAGCACCCCGAAGGGAAGTCCTTCGGGGTGCTTTGTGCTATGCTGGCACGGAGTCGGGCACTAGAACTCGTAGTCGACTGCGAGGGTCGACTCACAGACCTGGGCTACGTATTCCTTGACCGGCACATGATTCGGATGCGGACCGTAAGCGGCCAGCCCTTCTTTATCCCGAAAGCGGACAACGAGGCCAACCGTGTGCCCCTGCCCCCGCTCAGGGGTGAAGGTCCGCCCGGCGGAGAGATCCACGATCCCCGGGACCCTCTCCTTGAGACCCCGCAGCATCTCGATCAGGCGGGTCTCCTGCTCCGGCGTCGCCTCGGGCTTCAACTTGAAACAGACGATATGCTCTACCACGACAATGGATCGCCCCTTCCACTCCTGTTAGTGATATCATGGCGGAAGAGTTTCCTGGTTGCAAGAGGGAAGGAACCGAGGGGATCGAAGCCGAATGGGTGCGGATGAGCCTACTGCTTGTCGCCGGCCCGCCTGACCGCCTCTTCTGCCATGGGGCGGACCTCTGCCTCATCCTCCACCGTCTCGATCAGGTTGTGAGCCTTCAGGTCCTCATCCACGACGGATGGGATGTTCTCCAGCGTCTGGAGGCGCCGGGGAGCGAAGAGAAACCAGGCGAAGGCCATCACGCTCAGGAAGAGCAGGATCCAGATCATCTGACCGATCCCTCCGTTTCCACCATAGCCTGCCCCGCTCCCTGTGAAACTCTGCGCCAGAGAGGGTCGATTCACATAAAGACCATGCTTCTGATCGACGGTGGACTGATCTTCCGGGCCTTTTTCGCCCTGCCGCCTATGACCGACCCGCGGGGCCGGCCGGTCAACGCCGTCTACGGCTTCCTGACCATGCTCATGCGCGAGATGGCTGTGATCCGGCCCTCTCACCTGGCCGTAGGCATGGACGTGCCGGTGGCCGAGAACCGACGTACCATGCTCTTCGCTGACTACAAGGGGAACCGGCCGGAGTGTCCGCCCGACCTGGCCCCGCAGTTCGGTCTGCTGCGCGAGGTGCTGGATGCGCTCAATATTCGCACCCTGGGTTCCCCCGGATTCGAGGCGGATGATGTCCTGGGCACCATGGCCCGCCAGGCCGAAGTGGAAGGGCTGGAGGTCAGCCTGCTGACCGGCGACCGCGACGCGTTCCAACTGCTGACAGGCCGGACAGCGATCCGGTACGTCAAGAAGATGAACCAGGCCGAGACGTACGATGTGCCCCGCTTCGCCCAGGAGTGGGGGCTCCTGCCCCACCAGTTGATCGATCTGAAGGGGCTGGCCGGCGACGCCTCGGACAATATTCCGGGCATTAGGGGCATCGGGGCGAAGACAGCGACCAAACTGCTCCAGGAGTTTCACTCGGTGGAGGGCGTGCTGGAGAATGCCCACACCCAGAAGGGGAAACTGCGAGAGCGGCTGGAGGAGGGGCGGGAGATCGCCCTGCTCTCCAAACGGCTGGCGACGATTGACCGGTTCGTTCCCGACCTTCCGAGCGTGAGCTCCTGCGGCCTGGACCTGAACCGGGACCAGGCGACTGCCAAGTTCGAGGAGCTGCGCTTCCGCTCCCTCCTCGGGGCGCTCCACACGCATACGGCATAAAAGATGGGCGCTGCCAGATCAGATGGCAGCGCCCCTTGTTCATGCACTCAGGACATAGCGGTCAACGGCCTCCGCCCACCCGTCGGCGGTGTTGGCACCGGTCACCGCACCGGCGGCCCGCTTCACCCGCTCGGGGGCGTTGCCCATGGCGATCCCAAGCCCCGCCTCCTGGAGCGCCGGCACGTCCGCCTCCTCATCGCCCAGGTAGAGCAACTGCTCCCGCGGGATGCCCATGATCGCCGCCAGTGCCCGCAGTGCGGTGCCCTTGTTGACGCCGGCGGGCAGGATCTCCACGAAATCCCGGCTCGACGAGGTGACGAAGACCTGGTCACGGATCCCCCGCTCCACGAGCGCTGCCTCAAAGGCAGCCCGGACCTCGGCCGACCCGAAGAAGTAGAGCTTGTTCAACGGCCGGGTCGTGGCGGCCAGCGCCTCCTCCAGCGGGCCAACAAACGGGAAGTCGGCGATCACGCCTTGGTCGAACAGGTCTTGCAGGCGGGGCTCGGGGCGGTCAATGTACCACTCGTCGGCCAGCTCCATGCCCGGATTGGCGGCGGGCGCCGCGGTACGAATGGCCGCCAGTACATCCCGGGCGATCGAGAGCTCCATGGCGTGGTTGAAGAGCACCCGCCCGGTCTGCGGCTCAAAGGCGATCCCGCCGTTGTAGGCGATCACCGGGGTGGTCAGGCCCAGCTCCGCATGAAGGGGGCGGACCCGCCGGGGCGGGCGGGCGGTCGCCAGCACCACAGGAATCCCCCGCTCCGCCAGCCGGGCCAGCGTGGCGGTCGCCCGCCTGGTTACGGCGCCCTCCTGGTCGAGCAAGGTGCCATCGATATCGGTTGCGATCAGGCGATAACTCACTACAACCCCGCCTTCACCGCTTCTTTGTAGATGCAGCGGTCCTGAACTGCAGCGACACCCATCGCCTCCGCTGCCGCGACGGCTTCATCGTTCACGACGCCCTCCTGCAGCCAGATCAGCTTCGGCCTGGTCGCCATCTGCTCCATGTCCCGGACCACGTCCATGACGTGCTGCGAGGCGCGGAAGACATCGACCACGTCGACCGGAAAGGGGATCTCGGCCAGGGAGCGGTAGACCTTCTCCCCCAGGATCGTCTCGCCCTTTGGGGTCACGGGGACGATCTTGTAGCCGCGCTGCTGCATCTCCTCGGAGACGTGAAAGCTGGGCCGCTCAGGGTTGTCGGAGAGGCCGACCACCGCGATGGTCTTCGGGGACTCGAAAACCCCGGCGATGATCGTAGGATCGTTAACGGGCAAATGGATCAACTCCTATCGATTAGTAGCGGATGGGCCGGTCGGGGCGCAGGATCTGCTACCGGGGCGCCGCGGCATCCAGCGCCTGGGCCAGGTCGGCGATCAGGTCATCCACGTTCTCTATGCCGACCGAGACCCGGATCAGGTCATCGCCGACGCCGGCGGCCACGCGGGCCTCCGGGCTCAACTGGCTGTGCGTGGTCGAGGCCGGATGGATCACCAGCGACTTGGCATCACCCACGTTGGCCAGGTGGGAGAAGAGCTTCACGCTGTCGATGAACCGCCCACCCGCCTCCAGCCCGCCCTTGACGCCAAAGACTAGCATGCCACCGTAGCCGCCGGTCAGATACCGCACAGCCCGGTCGTGGGTCGGGTGCGAGTCGAGACCCGGGTACTGGACCCAGGCCACCGCCGGATGCTCGGCCAGGAAGCGGGCGACGGCCATGGCATTCTCACTGTGGGCCCGCATGCGCAAATGGACCGTCTCCAGCCCCATGAGCAGGAGGAAGGCGTTGAACGGAGACTGGCAGGCGCCCAGGTCCCGCAGGATCTGGACCCGGACCTTGGTAATGAAGCCCGCCGGGCCGAAGTCGCTCCCGTAGCGGACGCCGTGATAGGAAGGGTCCGGCTCGGTGAAGCCGGGGAACTTCGGGCTGTTCCAGTCGAAGTTGCCCGAGTCGACCACCACCCCGCCCATGGCCGCACCGTGGCCGCCCAGCCACTTGGTCGCCGAGTGGATCACCAGGTCGGCGCCGTGCTCGAAGGGGCGGCAGAGGACCGGGGTGGCAAAGGTATTGTCGATGATCAGCGGTACACCAGCCTCGTGGGCGATCTCGGCCACGGCGGCAATGTCGAAGAGGTCGAGGCGCGGGTTGCCGATCGTCTCGCCGAAGACAGCCCGGGTCCGGGGCGTGATCGCCCGGCGGAAGTTCTCCGGGTCGGCCGGGTCGACGAACTTCGCCGTAATCCCGTACTTGGGCAGGGTGGTGGCGAAGAGGTTGTATGTGCCGCCGTAGAGGCTGGCCGATGTCACGATCTCATCGCCGGCGTGGCAGATGTTCAGGATCGCCGCCACCATGGCCGCGTGGCCGGAGGCAAAGGCGACCGCTCCCACCCCGCCCTCCATTTGGGCGATGCGCTGCTCCAGGGCATCGGTGGTCGGGTTGCCGATCCGGGTGTAGATATTGCCCGCCTCCTCCAGGGAGAAGAGCTTGCGGGCATGCTCGGTCGAGTCGAAGACGTAGGCCGTGGTCTGATAGATCGGCATGGCCCGGCTCCCCGTGATCGGGTCAGGCTGCTGTCCCCCGTGAACAGCCAGGGTCTCCAGCGCATATGGCTTCTTCTGCATGGTGCTTCCTCCCGTGCCCTGCGTAGTGCAACTCAGGAGGATTGTACCACAAGAGCGAGACCTAGTGGCCGATCATGTGAACGACCACGGCTGCGAAGGCCGCAAGCGATACCCACCGGTGCCAGGTGAGCGGCCTGCGCTGGTAGACCGTCCAGAGGCCCAGTGGAATGGTTACCGCCATGGCGGTGAGGGCTGTGACCCCCGAGTAGTACGAGAGCGTCGGCTCCCAGTGGAAGAGCAGGAGCGGAAGGCCGTGGGCCACCGCCGCCACCCCGACCACCAGGCCGATGGGGGTATGTGCCACCTGGAGGAACCGGAAGAAGGTGCGCAATCCTCCCGCCGGGAACCGCTTCACCGCGAGGCGGGCGGCCCACAGGGCCATGAGGGCGAAGGTGCCGAGCTGTGCCGGCTTGGCCAGCGCCCGAAGGCCTCGCTCCCACGAGCGGCTCGACAGATCGAGCCCGAAGAGGCTGACCATGCGGGCGGCCAGCAGTGCCGTGATCCCAAGTCCGACGACGGCGATCAGGGTCTGCAGCAAGAACTTGTGCCGGTTGATACGAGTCAGCAATGGGCTGGGGCCGCCGGATACCTGTGCGACAGACCGCGTAGTCATAAAGTGAGTCTCCCCTTGGCTATAATGAGCCTATTCTCTCATTATCCCCTCTCAAAAGACTCAACGCCTTCGGCCAAAACCGAAGGCGTCTGCAGATCAATCAAGCGGAACCTCGGGACGAGCCCCAATCCGGGTCACGAGCCGGCTCCCGATCCGGTTCGCCCGCTGAGCCGCAGCCTCTGGCTGGAGCCCGTGCCGCAGCCCGTGTATGAAGGCGGCGCCCCAGGCATCGCCGGCACCGGTCGTGTCTACCACCGGGCTGTCGGGCGCCACTGGCGGGATCCTGGTGAGCCGGCCACCCTGGCAGAGCAGCGCCCCGTCGGCCCCCAGCTTCACGGCGACCAGCGGGACCCGCTCGCCAAGCTGCCGGGCGGCGGCGGCGATATCGGTCTGCCCTGTCAGGGTGAGGCACTCTTCCTGGTTGGGGATCAGGACCTCGACGCCCTCAGGGATCTCCAGACCATGTCGCCGAATGAACCCGGCCGATGAGGGATCGAGCGAGATCGGGACCCCGGCCTCCCGGGCCAGGCGGATTGCCTTCTGCGCCGCACGCTTTGTCCCCGCCCAGAAGAAAGAGTAGCCGGTCACGTGGAGCCATCCGGCCCCCCGCACCGCCTCATCCGGAATGTCGGCCTCATCTAAGAAGTGGTTGGCGCCGCTGGGGACCATCATATGGCGCTGGGTCCCCTGGGAGAAGAGGACCAGCACGGCGGTCGGATGTTGCGGGTCCATGGCAATGAACGGCTCCACGCCCTCCCGGGCCATGTCGTCCCGCAGGGCATGCCCCAGCAGGTCATCGCCGAGGCGGGCAGCAAACCGGACCGGGTCACCCAGGCGGCGGGTCCAGACGGCGAAGTTGGCGGCCGAGCCGCCGGGGACGGAGCGGACCTCGCCCGGGGTGTCGGTATCGCGGTCCAGGGCGTCATCTACGGTGGCGACCACGTCGAGGACCAGGTCGCCAAAGGTGAAGAGTGGTCGCACGCATCATCCTCCTCGTGAAAACGCCCCCCGTGCCCGGGGGGCGCCTCCTTTCACTTTAAGCCTTCCCAGCGGAGCCGAAAAGGGTGATCTTCTCCTTCAGCTTCTCCTTCAGGACGTTCTTGGCGGGGGCGAAGATCTTGCGGGGATCGATCTCGTTGGGCTTGGCCGCCAGCTGAGCCCGGATCTCACCCAGGAAGGCCTCGCGCAGCTCGGTATCAATATTCACCTTCCGGATGCCCAGGGCGATCCCCTTACGGACATCATCCTCCGGGACGCCCGAACCACCGTGCATGACCAGATAGGCCCCGGTCCGGTTGTGAACCTCCTCAATCCGGTCCAGCGCGAGCTTGGGCGGCAGCTTGTAGTGACCGTGAGCGGTGCCGAAGGACATGGCCAGCGCATCGACACCGGTCGCCTCGTAAAACTCGATCGCATCGGCCACCGGGGTGAGCATGGCGTCGCGCTCATCGACCGCGATGTCATCCTCCACGCCGCCGATCTTGCCGATTTCGCCCTCCACGGAGACGCCGACGGCACGGGCGACCTTCACGATCTCCTTCGTCCGGGCGATGTTCTCCTCCTTCGGCCACTGGGAGCCGTCGAACATGACCGAGGTGAACCCAGCCCGGATGCAGGCGATCACCGTGTTGTAGTCGGTGCCGTGGTCCAGGTGAAGCGCCACGGGGACCGACGCCTGCTCGGCGGCCAGCTTCGCCAGGCCCACCACGTAGTGCAGGCCGGCGTACTTGATCGCTCCCTGGCTGGCCTGGAGGATCACCGGGGAGCGGAGTTCATCCGCCGCCTCCACGATCGCCTGTACGATCTCCATGTTGTTGCAGTTGAAGGCACCTACGGCGTACTTCCCCTGTTCAGCCGCATCCAGCAGCGTCCGCAGCGAGACCAGTGACATTGGCGTTCCCTCCGTGCGGCGCCCTTCCGGGCGCTGGCTAATCTCGGTGGCCTCGTTCGCCACCCTTCCCATGGAGAGTTATGCTTTCCCTCCGCCGACTCCTACCAAAGGGATGATCGATCTTTTGGATTCACACAATCGACACTCTCTATCGGACCGCCCCATCCTCAGGTGCGGAGCCGGCGGGAGCGCTCAATCTGGAGTCGCCCTAATGTGGAGAGCAGGGTGCCGCGATCGTGTTCATCGACATCGATAAACTGAACCCCATAGTAGTAAGCGGTCAGATCGTCCAGCTTCCGCTTCAGATACCCGCGGAACAGATAGGGCTGTCCCTGCAGGGAGAAGGCAAAGGTGGCATAGATCCCCTGGCGGATTGGCAGGTCCACGTCGGTCTTTACGTAGAGGCCGCCGCCGCTCGCGTTGATCACCGTCACCGTCCGGGGCTCTACAAAGACTGGGTTCTGTTGGACCTCAAAGACCTGCATGGTCGCAGTCAGATCCGGGAAATCCAACCGGAAATACTCGCGCCGGTTGTTCGTTGACTGGTCCATCTCTACACCCTCTTCTTGTAAGAACCTGGCCTGGATCATCATCTTCTCCTGATGGAATCCCGATTCCTTCATCGCATGAATAGTCTGTGCCGATCAGCGGTTAACCAGCCAAAAGCCGCCAGGATGCGAATCCCTGACGGCTTCTCTTATCCGTTATGCTTTTGCTTTCATCAACTGGTCGGTGTTGGCGCCACCGGGCGGCACGATCGGGAAGACGTTCTCCTCTTCGGCGCAGCGGACATCCACGAAGACCGGCCCCTGGTGCGCCCGGGCTGCCTCCATGGCGGCGTCCAGGTCTCCCAGGCGCTCCACCCGGATCCCCTTGACCCCGTAAGCCTCGGCCAACCGGACAAAGTCGGGGGTCCCGGAGCGCAGATCGACCTCCTTATAGCGCCCCTTGTAGAACATCTCCTGCCACTGGCGGACCATGCCGAGGTAGCCGTTGTTCAGCACGACCACCTTGACCGGCAGGTTCTCCTGCATGACCGTCCCCAGCTCCTGAATGCACATCTGAATCGAGCCGTCGCCGGAGACGACGACCACGTCCCGGTCGGGCCGGCCGATCGCCGCACCCACGCCGGCGGGGAGGCCGAAGCCCATCGTCCCGAGGCCGCAGGAGGAGATCCAGGTGCGGGGCTCATTTCGGAGGATGTAGTGCGCCGCCCACATCTGATGCTGACCCACATCGGTCGCGAGGACCGCCTCCGGGCCGAAGGCCTTGTAGACGGCCTGCAGCGCCTGCTGGGGCTTCGGAATGCCGTCGGGATCGGTCGACACGGTCTCGTGAGGCCGCACCCCCCAGAGGGGATGCTGCTCATGCCAGGCCTGTACCTCGCCCAGCCAGCCGGATGGCGCCGGTGACCAGTCGCCGAGCGCCTGGTTGATCTGCCCCAGGATGGTGGCGCAGTCGCCGACCACGGGGATGTGTGAGGGCAGGTTCTTGGAGATCTCCGCCGGATCGATGTCGATATGGACGATGCGCGCCTTGGGCGCAAACCGTGCCGCCAGGCCGGTCACCCGGTCATCGAACCGCATGCCGCAGGCGACGAGCAGATCGGCGTTGGCGACGGCCCGGTTGGCGGCGAAGGTGCCATGCATGCCGAGGAGACCGAAGCACTGCGGATGCTCCATGGGGAAACCGCCCAGGCCCATGAGGGTCTCGACGACGGGCGCCCCGGTCCGCTCAGCCAACTGGCGGAAGGGCTCGGCCGCCCCGGGCGAGTGGACCACGCCGCCGCCGCAGAGCAGGACGGGCCGCTCGGCGGACTGGATCGCCGCCACCGCATCGGCCACCGGTGCGGAATCGGCTGCCCCCGGGGGCTTGTAGCCCGGGAGCCGCACCTCCGGCGGGTAGTGGAACGGGATCCGGGCGTTGGTCACATCCTTCGGGATGTCGATCAGGACCGGCCCGGGGCGCCCGGTCTGAGCGATGTGGAAGGCCTCCCGCACCACCCTGAGCAGGTCGGCGGGATCGGTGACAAGGTAGTTGTGCTTGGTGACGGGCATGGTAATCCCGGTCACATCCGCCTCCTGGAAGGCATCCCGTCCGATCAGGGGCCGGATCACCTGCCCGGTGATCGCGACGATGGGGGTCGAGTCCATGAGGGCATCGCAGAGGCCGGTGACCAGGTTGGTCGCCCCGGGACCCGATGTGGCCAGGACGACGCCGACCTTGCCGGTGGCCCGGGCGTAGCCCTGCGCAGCATGGATGGCACCCTGCTCGTGGCGGGTCAGCACGTGGCGCAGCGGACTGTCGTAAAGGGCATCGTAAATGTAGAGGCTCGCCCCACCAGGGTAGCCGAAGATCACTTCGACCCCCTCCAGCTCGAGGGCCTTCAGTAGGGCCTGGGCTGCTTGCATCTCCATATCTGACCTTCAGCCTCCTTACTTAAGTGGGGGGAGGAAGAGCACAACGCGCACCGTCTGGCGTTCGTCTGGCGTTCCTCTGGCACCGTCTGGCACCCTCTGGAGTTCGTCTGGCACCGTCTGGAGTTCGTCTGGCACCGTCTGGAGTTCGTCTGGCACCGTCTGGAGTCCGTCTGGTACCCTCTGGAGTCCGTCTGGCACCGTCTGGCGTTCGTCTGGCACCCTCTGGCGTTCGTCTGGCACCGTCCGGAGTTCGTCTGGCACCGTCTGGAGTCGTCTGGCACCGTCTGGAGTTCGTCTGGCACCGTCTGGAGTTCGTCTGGCACCGTCTGGAGTTCGTCTGGCGCCGTCTGGCGTTCGTCTGGCACCCTCTGGCAGGGTCGGGCCTGGTCCACCGCCCAGCGAAGGAGCCCGTCCCCCATGAGCGGGACGTTGGGGTTACCCGCCCTCACCCTTGAGCGCGACGTTGGGGTTACCCACCTCACCCTTGAGCGGGACGTTGGGGCTACCCACCCCCACCCTTGAGCGGGTCGTCGGGGTTACCCACCTCACCCTTGAGCGGGACGTTGGGGTTACCCGCTGTTGCCCATTAGCGCCGGAGCCTTACGGGCGCTTGGCGGACACAGACTCCCGCCAACATCGGGGGTGCGTAGCCCGACTCCCGGCCCCAACAACGGTTTCCGATGTTGGCGGACCCTACCTGAGCTTAGCGCCCGTTGGCGACTAGCGAGGGCTGGCGAGTAACCCCAAACGTAGCCGCCCCCAACGGCACGGCCTACCGGAGCACCGCACCCGTATTCGCACTCGTCACCAGCCGGGCGTACCGCCCCAGCCAGCCCTTCGTCACCTTCGGCCCCGGCTTCACCCAGCCCGTCGCCCGGCGGGCCAGCTCCTCCGGCGAGACCTCCAGACTCAACCGCCGGCCCGGGATATCGATCGTGATCGTGTCCCCGTCCTGGATGAGGCCGATCGGCCCGCCCTCGGCTGCCTCCGGGCTGATATGCCCCAGGCAGATCCCGCGGGTTCCACCCGAGAAGCGCCCATCGGTGATCAGGGCCACATCCTTGCCGAGCCCCATCCCCACGATCGCACTGGTCGGGGAGAGCATCTCCGGCATGCCCGGCCCGCCCTTCGGCCCCTCGTAGCGGATCACCACCACGTGGCCGGCCTCGACCTTCCCCCCGAAGATGCCGATCAGCGCCTCCTCCTGCGACTCAAAGCAGATCGCCTTTCCGGTAAAGACCCGGATCGATGGATCGACCGCCCCGACCTTCAGCACCGCCCCATCCGGGGCGAGATTCCCGAAGAGCATCGCCAGACCGCCGGTCGCCGAGAAGGGCTCCTCCACGCTCCGAATCACCCTCGGGTTTCGATTCGAAGCCTCGCCATACTGCTCCCCGATCGTCTTCCCCGATACCGTCACACAATCCGGATGCAGCGTCCCATCCTTCATGGAAAGCTCGCGAAGGATCGCCATGATCCCGCCGGCAGCGTGGACATCTTCAATATGCACGTCCATCGTCGCCGGGGAGACCTTGCAGATATAGGGCACCCGGGCCGAGAGCTGGTTGATCCGCTCCAGCGGGTAGTCGATCTCCCCCTCGTTGGCGATCGCCAGGGTGTGCAATACCGTATTGGTCGATCCACCCATGGCAATATCCAGGGCGAAGGCGTTGTCCAGCGCCTCCATGGTCACGATCTCCCGGGGGCGGGGGCCGCCGGCCGATGCCATCTCCACGATCCGCCGGGCCGCCTGCCGGGCCAGTTCCTCCCGCTCAGCCGAGAGCGCAAGCGCCGTGCCGTTGCCCGGCAGGGCCAGCCCCAGGGCCTCACAGAGGCAGTTCATCGAGTTGGCGGTGAACATGCCGGAACAGGAACCGCAGGTCGGGCAGGCGTTGTCCTCCAACTCCTTCAGACCCTCGTCGGAGAGAGCCCCCCTGGCGTGGGCGCCGACCCCTTCAAAGACCGAGATCAGATCCGCCTTCGTCCCATCCGCCAGCCGACCGGCCGCCATGGGGCCACCGGAGACAAAGATCGTCGGGACATTGATCCGCATGGCCGCCATCAGCATACCCGGCGTGATCTTGTCACAGTTCGGAATGCAGATCATGGCATCCAGTTGATGCGCCTCGATCACCGTCTCGACCGCATCCGCAATCAGTTCGCGTGATGGGAGGCTGTACCGCATCCCGATGTGGCCCATCGCAATGCCGTCATCCACCCCAATGGTATTGAAGAGAAAAGGAACGCCGCCCGCCGCGCGGACGGCCTCCTTCACCAGGTCGCCAAACTCTTTCAAGTGGACGTGACCCGGCACAATGTCGATATAGCTGTTGGCAATGCCGATGAACGGCTTCCCCATGTCGGCGTCGGTGACGCCGGTCGCCTTGAGCAGCGCCCGATGGGGCGCCCGGTCATGGCCTTTCTTGATCGTATCGCTGCGCATGGGGAACCCCCTTGTCTGAGTTGAGGCTAGCCGTGCATCGCCTCTTCGTGGTCGTGCAGGTCATGTGCGTGAAGCACGTGGGAGGAGTGCCACGGGTACTCGATCGCTTTGGCGATCTGGCGGGCCGTCTCCATATCGAAGAGCCGGCTGACTGTGTAGAGGGCGCCATCGATCCCGGCCGCCACGCCGGCGGTCGAGATGATCTTGCCGTCCACCACCACCCGCGCGAACCGGACATGCACCTCCGGGAACTGCGCCTGCAGCAGATGCCGCCGGCGGTAGTGGGTCGTGACCGAGCGACCATCCAGAATGCCCGCCCGGGCCGCAACGAAGCTGCCGGTGCAGACGGTGAGCGTCACCCGGCAGGCCGGGGCGGTCTTCGCCACGTAGGCGACCGCCGCCGCCAGCGACTCCGGCTTCTCCCGGGTGACCGGGCCGCCGGGAATCACCAGCACGTCGGGCTCGGGGGCGTCATCGAAGGTGTGGTCCGCCAGGACCCGCAGGCCGTTGGCGCCCCTGATCTCTCTCTGTGGGGCGACCGTGTAGACCTGACCGACATCGGAGAAGACCTCGTACGGACCAGCAAAGTCAAGCTCCTCGACACCATCGAACAGAATGATCGCGATCTTCATGAACCGTGAACTCCCCTCTGTGTGTGAGCGGGTGGTCAGTGTCAGATAGGCGTGCCCATGGTCTGGGTCTGCTGGCGGAAGCGCTCGATCAACTTCCACGTGATCTCGCCGGGCTTGCCGGCCCCGATCAGGCGCTTGTCCACCTCGATCACCGGGACCACCTCGGCGGCGGTGCCGGTCAGGAAGCACTCATCGGCCGTGTAGAGGTCAAAGAGGGTGAAGGTCCCCTCCTGCACCTCGTAGCCCATCTCCCGGCCCATCTCCATGACGGAGTTCCGGGTGATGCCGGGCAGAATCCCCAGGTGAAGCGCCGGGGTGATGATCTTCCCCTTCTTTATAATGAAGATGTTGTCTCCGGTCCCCTCGCAGACATAGCCCTCCTTGTTCAGCATGACCACCTCGGGGTAGCCGAGGGTGACGGCGCTGATCTTGGCCATGATGCCGTTCAGGTAGTTGAGCGACTTGATCTGCGGCGAGAGGCTGTCCGCGGGATTGCGGCGGGTGGAGACCGAGACGACCTTCATGCCCTCGTTGTAGACCGCCGGCGGGAAGAGGGAGATCGAGTCGGCGATGATCACGACCGTCGCCCTGGGGCACTTGTTCGGATCGAGCCCCAGGTCGCCGTAGCCCCGGGAGACCACAATGCGGATGTACGCATCGCGCAGGTTGTTCCGGCGCAGGGTCTCCAGGGTGGCCTCCTCCATCTCCTTCCACGAGATGGGGATGTTGAGGAGGATCGACTTGGCCGAGTCGTAGAGCCGGTCCAGGTGCTCGGTCAGCTTCCAGACCCGGCCGTTGTAAGCCCGAATCCCCTCGAAGACACCGTCGCCGTATAGGTAGCCGTGATCGAAGACTGAGATCTTCGCCTCTTCTTTCGGGTACCACTTGCCATCGATATAGATCTGCATACGCTCCAGGTGTCCTCCTCTGCGTTAGTCGCCGTAAGCCCGCATCTGCCAGCCGGGGGCCGGGTCATCGGAGAGCGGCAGCGCCGCCCCGGAGAGGATCTTGTTCATGGCATTCATGTAGGCCCGGGCCGAAGCTTCGATCACATCGGTCGATGTGCCCCGCCCCCAGGCGATCCG
Source organism: Symbiobacteriaceae bacterium (assembly GCA_041690255.1). Classification (GTDB taxonomy): domain Bacteria; phylum Bacillota; class Sulfobacillia; order Symbiobacteriales; family Symbiobacteriaceae; genus JAWLHU01. The sequence goes on along the minus strand of JAWLHU010000017.1, from coordinate 30,316 downwards.
GTTGCCGGACTGGACCCGGACGTTCACCTCGCCTAGGGCATCCTGGCCTCCAGTAACCGCTTTGAGCCGGTAGTCGAGGAGGTGCCCCTCGAACGCCGCCGCCCGGTCGATGGCGTGGAAGAGGGCCTCCACAGGGCCGTCCCCGGAAGCCGCTTCCTGGCGGAGGTCGCCCTCCCGGTAGAGCCGAACAGAGGCAGCGGGAGCAGATTGGTTCCCCGAGACGACTTGGAAGGACTCAAGGCGACACACCTCCGTGACAGTCTTATTGGCCTGCTCATCGCCCACGATCGCTTCGAGGTCGCTGTCGGTGACCGACTTCTTCCGGTCGGCAACCTCCTTGAAGCGGGTGAAGGCGGATTCGATCTCCTGCTCGTTCAGGGCGTAGCCCAGGTGCTGGAGCCGGGCCCGGAAGGCGGCCCGCCCGGAGTGCTTCCCCAGGACCAGGGCCGACTCGGGCACCCCCACGTCCTCGGGGCGCATGATCTCGTAGGTCTCCTTGTGCTTCAACATGCCATCCTGGTGGATGCCGGACTCGTGGGCGAAGGCGTTCGCCCCGACGATCGCCTTGTTCGGCTGCACCCCGATTCCGGTGAGGTTCTGGAGCAACCGGGAGGCCCGATAGATCTCCTGGGTGTTGATACCGGTCTCCATGCCCCAACTGTCCCTGCGGGTGTGGAGCGCCATGACAATCTCCTCGAGGGCGGCGTTGCCGGCCCGCTCGCCAATGCCGTTGATCGTGCACTCCACCTGGGTCGCCCCGGCCTCAATCGCTGCCAGTGTGTTGGCGACCGCCAGGCCCAGATCATCGTGGCAGTGGACGGAGAAGATCACGCCCTCCGGTGCATCCACCCGATCGATCAGGAAACGGATCAGATCGTAGTACTCCTTCGGGGTGGTGTAGCCTACCGTGTCGGGCACGTTCAGGATCGTCGCCCCGGCCCGGGCGGCTACCGTGAAGATCTGGACGAGGAAGTTCCAGTCAGAGCGGGTGGCATCCTCGGCGGAGAACTCGACCTCGGGGCCGAAGGACTTGGCCAGGGCCACCGCCTCTCGGGCGGAGCGGATCACCTCTTCGGGGCTCTTGCGGAGCTTGTGCTCCATGTGGATCGGTGAGGTGGCAATAAATGTATGAATGCGGGGTTTTGCCGCCCCCTTGACCGCCTCCCAGGCCCGGGTGATATCGGCCTCGTTGGCCCGGGACAGGCCGGCAATCGTCGGGCCCTTGATCGTGTCGGCAATCGCCTTTACGGCTGCAAAATCGCCCGGTGAGGCGATGGGAAAGCCGGCCTCGATCACATCGACGCCAAGCCTCGTAAGCTGCCTGGCCACCTCCAGCTTCGCTTCCGCGGTCATACCGAACCCGGGGGCCTGCTCACCATCTCGCAGAGTGGTATCAAAGAACTGAATCCGCCGCGTCATCGCCATCACCTTCCTTGTGCCTTTCTTTTGGCTCTCGGAGGTGGTTGTGACGACATGTGCGTCACAACCACCGACATCAGCAAACGGGGGGTGGGTGGCGGGGGGGCGAGCCCCCCTGCCACTTACATTGGGCCAACGGGCTTCGGGAGCCAGGCCATCATGCCACGGAGGTCACGGCCCACCTTCTCGATCGAGTGCTCCGCATTCGCCCGCCGCATAGCGGTGAACTGGGGCCGGCCAACCTGGTTTTCCAGGATCCAGTTCTTGGCGAAGGTGCCGTCCTGGATCTCGCCGAGGAGCATCTTCATGCGCTCCTTCACCTCCGGCCCGATGACCCGCGGGCCGCTTACGTAATCGCCGTACTCAGCGGTATCGCTGATCGAGTAGCGCATGGAGGCCATACCGCCCTCGTACATGAGGTCCACGATCAGCTTCAGCTCGTGCAGGCACTCAAAGTAGGCGATCTCGGGGGCGTAGCCGGCCTCGGTCAAGGTCTCGAAGCCGTACTTGACCAGCTGGGTGACGCCGCCGCAGAGGACGGTCTGCTCACCGAAGAGGTCGGACTCGCACTCCTCCTTGAAGGTGGTCTCGATCACGCCGGCCCGGGTTCCGCCGATGCCCCTGGCCCAGGCGAGGGCGATCTCCTTACAGTGACCGGTGGCATCCTGATGGACCGCCATGAGGCAGGGGACGCCCTGGCCCTCGGTGTACTGCCGGCGGACCAGGTGGCCCGGGCCCTTCGGAGCGATCATGAAGACATCGACATCCTTCGGCGGGGCGACCTGGCCGAAGTGGACCGCAAAGCCGTGGCCGAAGGCGATCGCCTTGCCGGGCTTCAGGTAGGGCTTGATCTCCGCCTCGAAGACCGCCCCCTGCTTCTCGTCGTTGATCAGGATCATGATCACATCGGCCTGTTCGGAGGCCTCGGCGACGGTGGCGACCTTCAGCCCGGCTGCCTCGGCCCGGGCCCAGCTCGGGCGACCGGGGCGGAGGCCAACGGTCACATTCATGCCGGACTCCTTCAGGTTGAGGGCGTGGGCGTGGCCCTGGCTGCCGAAGCCGATGACGGCGATCTTCTTGCCGGCCAGTGCAGCGAGGTTTGCATCAGACTCGTAGTACATCTTGATCATAAAGGTGGTCCTCCCTATCCATCTTGATGGCGCCTGCTCCTCTTTCGAGGGCGATGATCCCCGTGCGGACCACCTCTTGAACCCCAAACTCTCTCGTCAGGTTGATCAAGGCTTCCACCTTGTCATGGGTCCCGGTCACCTCAATGGTGACCGCCTCCTTCCCCACATCCACCACGTTGGCCCGGAAGACCGAGGCCAGCTGGAGGATCTGGGGCCGGCGGATGTGATCGCTGGAAACCTTGATCAGGGCCAGTTCCCGGGCAACCGTCTGCTCCGAATCCAGGTCGGTCACCCTCAGCACTTCGATCAGCTTGTCCAACTGCTTGGAGACCTGGTTTACCGTGGGCTCGTCGCCCTCAACCACCAGGGTCATCCGGGAGATGTTCGGGTCGTCGGTCACCCCGACCGCAAGGCTCTCGATGTTAAACCCACGCCGCCGAATCAGCCCCGCCACCCGTGCCAGTACACCCGGATGGTTCTCCACCAGCACCGCCAGGATGCGCTTCACCCGATTCCACCTCCTTGATTGGTTCAGTGCCCGGAAAAAAAAGAATCCCCACCGCCCGGGGTCACTGGGACTCCGGAGCGGTAGGGACGACAAGCATTGTCGTGGTACCACCCTACTTCGCCCTCCCCTGGCGGGGAAGGCCTCGTGGTGAGTAACGGCCGCCACGGCCGGCCCTGACCTACTGCCCCGTCTCCGGGGGTTCAGTCGGGCAGCTACGGGGTGAGGTTCCGGTCAGGCAAGGCACGGCGTTTCCAGCAACTAGCCGCTCTCTTTCGCTCTTGATCCCTGACCCTACTTGTCCCGTCATCGCTGTTCTGGCTATTTCGTTCTTTCTGGTCGATGGTCGCCTAACAAAAAAAGCCCCGGACCCGTTTCGACACCTCTCCCCAGTACTCCCAAGGATGTTGTGTCGGAACTTGCCGCTGGGGTGTTTTGGACCCACGGTGTACCCTGCTCTGCAGGGCTGTACCGCTTGGACCTGACCACCGTTGCCGGTGCGGAACCCTAGGTACACTTCCGTTTCGCTATGCAGTTCGGATATTGAGTTGCATTTTACCGGGTTAAACTACCCGTGTCAACAACTCTTACGACAGATTTCACATTCTCTTGCGGAATACCTCACATGCATGTGATGCATTTCACGGGACTTACCACGGGGTTCGAATATGGGAGCCGTGTTCTGATACTAATCCGATACATCTGTGTAATTCAGGGTAATCCGTGGCAATTTCCCAAGAAGGGCGGCGGGGCACTCACATCCCGCCGCCCTGGTCGCTATATGGCATGCAGGTGCCAGCGCTGGTCCAGATCGAGTACCGCCGCCACGATCCCGTCGGCGAAGATCTCCTGGAAGAGGTCGGCCATATGCGGGTCGAACTGCGTGCCGGCGCACGCGCGCACCTCGGCAGCCGCCTCATCCAGCGCAACCTGGGTCCGGTAGGCCCGCCGGCTGGTCATGGCATCAAAGGAGTCCGCGATCGCCAGGATCCGACCCGCCTGCGGAATCTCCTCTCCCGCCAGTCCATGGGGATAGCCCCGGCCATCCCACCGCTCGTGATGAGCGATCACCCACGGGATCGCAGGCGACAGGGCCGAGATTCCGTGCAGGATCTGGGCGCCGATCTCCGGGTGCTTCTTCATGAGGGCGTATTCCTCGGTATCGAGCCGTCCCGGCTTTCGGAGGATCGCGTCGGGCACACCGATCTTGCCGATGTCGTGAAGGAGAGAGCCCATGCGCGCCACCTGCATCTCCTTCTCGTCCCAGCCGAGGCGAGCACACATGGCCAGCGCAATGCGGGCCACCCGGTCGGTGTGGCCCCTGGTGTACGGGTCCCGGGCCTCGATGGAGTTGGCCAGCGCGCCGACAGTGGCCACGAGGAGCGATTCCACCTCCTGAGTCCGCTGCCGCTCCAACTGGTACTCCCGGTTCAGGTCTTCTGCGTAGCTGATCAGTTGGGCCCGCATGATCTCCAGTTCACTGCCCTGCTCTCGCAGTTGTTGCCGAACCTGACCGAAGTCCATCCCCAGGAGGAGGCTCTGTTCGCGCCAGAAGCGGACCTGCGCCTCCAACTCGGTGCGCGTCAGGCCGGACAGGTCATCTATCAACGGTCTCAGTCCCCCTTCGAGGAGAGCAGCCGCTCAACGGTCCCCAGCAATCCCAGTGGGCTGAAGGGCTTGGTAATATGGACATCGGCGCCCGCCTCCTGTACGAGCGATTGGCCGGCTGCTTCGTTCTGGGTCATCAGAATCACGGGCGTATTCGAAGAGGCAGGACTCCGCTTGATCATGCGGCAGACCTCGACGCCTCCAATTCCCGGAATGGTCTCATCCAGGATGACCAGATCCGGCTTATGCATCTCCCGCAAGGCGAGCGCCTGCACCCCACCCGACGCCTGAATGATCTCGTAGCGCGGGTCGCGGAGGGTAGCGTGCAGTAGGGTACGCAGGGCCTCACTGTCGTCTGCGATCAGGATCTTCTTGGTCACCGATCTTCCTCCCTGACGGAGTGTAATACCACCTAATACCACCTTCCCGTATTACGTCAGGTGGCGTGTCGATTCCTCCTGACCGCGATGGTACCGCGACCCAAAATAGGGCTAAGGTCCTACGTCTAAGGCTGTGAAATAGCCCGTTGGTCCCGTGAAAAGCTGCCGAGGACTTTAGAGAAGGTCGTGTGGCTGGCCAACTCAGCCAGGGCCTCACGGACATGGGGATCCTCCCTGTGCCCTTCGAAGTCCAGGTAGAAGACGTACTCCCAGGGGCGGTTTCTGGCAGGCCGGGACTCCAGCTTCAGGAGGTTGATCGACCGCTCCGCCAGGGCGCCCATCGCTTTGTAGAGCGAGCCAGGCCGGTGGTCGACGGCCATGACCAACATGGTCTTGTGCGGGCCGTCGCCCCGCTCGGCAGGGCGCCGCTGGAGGAGGACAAACCGGGTGAAGTTGTCCGCTATGGTCTGAATGCCGCTGGCCAACACTTCCAGCCCGTAGCGCTGCGCTGCCCCCACACCTGCGACTGCCGCCACCCCAAGCAGCTCCTGCTCCCGGATTAGCTTGGCGCTTCCGGCCGTATCGTAGGTGGCTACCACCTCAACGCCCATCCTCCGCAGGAACTGGTCGGACTGTGCCAGGGCCTGTGGATGCGAAATCACACGATGGATCTGATCGATACTCTGCCCGGGGAGCGCCAGGAGGGCGTGATTCACCGGGTGGAGCACCTCGCCGCCGACGAACAGATCATGCTGGCGCAGCAGGTCGTACACATCGTTAATGCTGCCGGCCTGCGAGTTCTCCACCGGCGCCAGGCCGAAGTCTACCTTCCCCCCGGAAACCAGGTGGAACAGGTCCTGAAACGACCGGCATGGATAGGGCTCCACGTCTGGTCCGAAGAGCGAACGAATCGCCTCTTCACCGTATGCCCCGTACTCTCCTTGAAAGGCGACGACCGCCATCGACTTGCCACTTCCCTTACCGTCCGGGTTTCCCGCGATTCTACCATGTGTCTATCGGGGCGACTAGGGGTGGCCGGTGAAATTCACGTCATACCATCGCCATTCGGGGAATATGTATGAGTATACCGTCCAGGGGAATGATAGTGATGAGCACGGCGATGACGCCCAATTCCACCTGACCATGGAGAAATTTGAAAAAAACATCCAGTTTCACGTCTACCTATTATTGACAATTATTGGGTTGTATGGGATAATTGTGCCGTGAGGAAAAACGGCACGGTCTCCCCGCCCTCCGTCAGGTCTTGCCGTGCTCAAACTAAGAAAGGCTGGTGATTGGGCTTGAAACAGCAGGCTGAAATGGCTGCCCCGGATCGCTTCACCCCGGAGAACATTCTGCCGCTCCTGCAGACGATTGCGGATCTGGTGGAGAAGCGGTGTCACCGCTTCCTGAGCCGCAAGTACGGGTTGACAATGCCGCAGTACCAACTCCTTTTGGCGGCGATGTATGGGGACGCCACCACGCTGGGGAGCTTGGCCGACGAGTTGAACTGCTCTCGGGGGAACCTGACTGGGGTAGCGGACCGACTGGAGCGGGATGGGTGGCTCGTGCGTGAGCGCAGCACCGAGGACCGCCGGGTCGTGAACATCCGCCTGACGGAAAAGGGCGAGAAGGTGTGGGAGATCAAGGGTGAGCTGGCCAAGGAGCTGGCGGAGATCGCGAAGATTTGGTCCCCTGACGAGCGGACGATCATGCTGCGGGCCATGGAACGGCTCTACGGCGTATTGAAGAGTGACGGCAGCCGACCGACCGACGAGCCCCGCACAGAGGCCATCTGACCGATAACAGACGGAGAGAGACCACCTGGAGATCTGTCAGGTGGTCTCTCTCCCTTTGTCAGCTCCAGGGCCAGACGAGCGCCAGCCAACGCTCCAGGCGGGGGGCCAGTGGGCCGGAAAGCGCCAGCAACTCCGCCCGGGTGAGGCTGCGGGTGGCAATCAGGGTCCCGGCATACAGAAACGGGGCGACAGCCAGAGCCGACAGCAGCCGTTCCCACCCCCCGTTTCCCCCCCAGCCGGTCATCGCCATGCCGGCGACGCCGGCGCCCATGACCACCGAAGCCAGCAGCGGTCCCATGAGGAGCCGTCCCCAGGGGATTGGGGTGTCAATCAGCCGGGCCAGCGTACGCCCGTTCAGCCAGACGCAGATCAGGAACATCGCGACACTGGCGAAGGCGACCCCACGCACATCGACGCCGCGGACCGGGGCCAGCAAAGCGTCCAGGCTGAGCTTGACCACCGTGGCGATCCCGAGGTTGCGCATGGGCTCGGCGGTTGCGCCCAGGGCCTGAAGCTGTGCGATCATCATCCAGGTGATCGGGCCGAGGAAGGCGACCGGGCCCATGTAGCGAAGGGCTTCTGCGGCCTGCGGTTCACCAAAGAGCCGGACGATGGGAGAGGCCAGGAGGATCACCCCGATTGCCACCGGCAGACAGATGAGGCTGGCGGTTCGCAGGCCCATGAGGACTCGCTCGCGGACAGTCTCGATATCGCCGCGGGCATGGGCGGCGGTCAACGTCGGGACCAAGGCGTTTGCCAGGGCGTTGCTGAGGACAAAGGGAAACCAGACGATCTGGACGGCAATCCCTGAGTAGGCACCGTAGAGCGCCGTCGCCTCCGCCACCGGATAGCCGGCTGCCAGAAAGCCGCGCTGGATGATGCCAACATCGACGACCTGGAGCAGCGGGAGCCCTACCGAGCCCACAGTAATGGGCCAGGCCAGCTTCAGCATGCGACGGCCCAACCCAGGGGGGATCTGGTCCGCGCCGGAGAGGTCTTCCTCTCTGACCCTGCGGACTACCCAGGCCATGTAGACAAGGGAGATGATCGCCCCGCCGGTAATGCCCAGCGCCGCCCCCGCTGCGGCGTACTCCTTTCCCAGCGGCAGGAGCAGATAGGCGGCAACAATGGTGACCGCGACCTTGGCGCCTTGCTCCAGGACCGAAGCGGTGGCGCTTGGCGTCATCAGTTTTCGGCCCTGGAGGTAGTTGCGGTAGATTGCGTCCAGGGCGAAGAGCAGCACAGCGGGTGCCACCGCCACCAGGGGCCAGCGGGAGCGCGGGTCGCCAAGGAGGCGCGCCAGGACGGGAGCGCCTACCAGCAGCACGCTGGTGGCGGCCCCGCCCGCAATGAGCGAATAGAGCAGCGCCAACCGGAGCACCCGGTCGGCTACGGCCTGTCTCCCCTTTGTCCCGAACTCGGCCACCAGGTTCTGCACGGCCACCGGAACGCCCCCGGCGGCGATATGGAAGAGAGCGTGGAAGGCGGGCAGGGCCATCTGGTAGATGCCCAGACCCTCCGAGCCGATGAGGCGGGTAAGGGGCAGCCGGACGACCAGGTTTGAGAGCTTTATTATGAGCCCGGCCAGGGCCAGTGCAACGGCCCCCCGGATCAGCGACTCCTTGCGGCTCACACCTCTCCCCCCATTTCGGGGATAGATATGCAGCCGGTGAGGAGAAGATGCGTCCCGGGGGGCCATAGCTATGCCTCTTTGCTCACGAACTCTGTTTCGCTCGTCAGGCGATCCTTTGACGGGCCCCAGTAGTAGCCCTGCCCGTATTCCACGCCGATCTCCCGGAGCAGGTAGGCCACCGCCTCTGTCTCGACCCACTCCGCAATCACCCGCTTGCCCAGGGTGTGGGCCACAGAGGTGATCGCCTGGACCAGGGAGCGACTGGTGGCATCGATATCGAGGTGGCGAATGAACGATCCGTCAAGCTTTACGAAGTCCACCGGAAGCGCCCGCAGGTAGGCGAAGGAGGAGAAACCGACACCGAAATCGTCCAGTGCGAAGCGACAGCCCAGTCCCTGCATGCGTTGCATCCAGCGGCGCAGCCCGGACACATCGGAGACACCGGTCGTCTCGGTCACCTCAAAGGTGAGGAAACTGGCCTCGGTGCGATGCTCCATGAGGAGGGCCTCGAGGTGGGCAAGGAACGGGGGACTATCCAGGCTCTGGCCTGACAGGTTGACCAGGTAGTGATACCCGGGCATGCCCTGAATCCGCTCCAGGGTACGCCCTACCACCCAACGGTCGATCTCGGGCATCAGCCCCGCTTGCTCGGCGGCCGAGAGGAACTCCCCCGGCGAGATCAGCTGACCGCTCTCCGCCCGAAAGCGTATCAGCACTTCGTGGAAGTCGATCCGCCCTTCCGTCAGATCGACAACCGGCTGAAAATGGAGCACGAACTGATCACCGACCAGGCCGGCACGGAGCCGGGTTGCCCAGCTCTCCGGGGTGATCTGCGCCATCTTAGAGGGGTGGCGGTAGACGATCCGATCACGCCCCTGATCCTTTGCTGCCAGCAGTGCGGAGTAAGCCAGGCCCATCGCACCGTCGGCATCCAGCCCTTCCTCCAACGGAACGGCGCCGACGCTGACGGTCAGTGCGAAGAGCTGCCCCCGATCACGGAAGGGAGTCTCGCTGACCGCCAACCGCAGCCGGTCGGCAATATCCCAGCACTGTGCGGGATTGACCTCCTCCAGCACGGCGGCAAACTCTCCGCCGCCGATCCGGACCAGCAGGTCGGAGGGCCGGAGTGCTCTCCGCAGGCGTGTCGCTGCAGCGATCAGCACCTCATCGGCAGCGGCGTATCCCACCGCTTCGTTGACCGACCGGAAGTGGTCCAGGTCCACGAGTAAGAGGGCACCGCCCTTTCCATCCGCGCCGTTCGTAAGGCGCTCCAGGGCCGCACGCAGCGCCTCCCGGTTGGGCAGGTTCGTCAGCGGATCGTGCATGAGCATGTAGCGCAGTTGCTCATTCTGAATGCTGCGCTCGGTACCATCCTTCTTCACAGCGATATAGCCTTCAACGCTTCCGTCTGGTGCCCGGAGCGGGGTGATCGTCTGCTCGTCGAGGTAGACGGTGCCATCCTTCCGGCGGTTGTACAGCTCGCCCTCCCAGACCTTGCCGGAGCTGATCGCCTCCCACATGCCCCGGTAGAACTCCTCGGGCTGGATCCCGGACTTGAGAATTCGCAGGGTCTTCCCGAGCACCTCTTCGGCGGCGTACCCCGTGAGGCGACACCATGCGGCGTTTACCCAGGTAATCCGTCCCTCGCGATTGGTCAGGACAACGGCATTGGCGGCGCCGTCAAGCGCCTGAGAACGCACCCGGAGCTGGGCGATCTCCCGGGCCAACGCAAGTGCAGAGGCCAGGTGGGAAAGAACCTCCTCCAGCCAGACCCGATCGGGCCCGGCCTCTGCCGCAGGGGCCATTGAACAGATCGCCACGGCACCGATCACCTGGTCCGCCGCCCTCATGGGTACGGCAACGGCGGTCCGGTACCCGCGTATCGTCAGGTTGGACCGCCAACTGCCCACACGCCAGGAGGCCTCCAGGTCACAGACCTGGGTCAGACCGGAGGCCACGGCTGTCCCCGTCAGCTCAAGATCCTCCACCGAGACGGGATGCAGCTCGCCACCCGCCGTGATCTGCATGCCCACCTTTACCTGCTCGCCAGCCTGTGAGAGTTTCCCCCAGGCCATAGGAAACCCTCCCTGCCGAATGAGCGCCGTGCAGAGAGAAAGCAGGATCTCGGCCAGTGTGCGGCTCCGCATCTGCTCGATCAACGCCGGCAACAGTTGCCGGGCGACCACCTCTGCCGGGTCTCGTCCTTCACGGGGGAGCCCTCTTGTCTCGGCGTGGTGAGTGGGCATTGTTGTCACCGCCTTCGGCGCTGCATATCCGAGTGAACAATCGGTCTATATTGATTCGACAATCGGACTTCCTCCCCTTTTTCCCATTAGAAGTTTAATTTTTCTACTAAGTCGTGTTTGTATTCTCTAATTTTCAGGCGGAAACTCAGACAGGAGTTGGCTCTGAGAATGTCTAATCTAGTTGATCATTCGGGGGGCGAAGCAATATCGTGGATCAATCCAAGCGGAATCTTTATCTATTGTGGGTCGGAAACTTCCTCACCGCCTGCAGCTTCTCGTTGGTCATGCCCTTTCTACCCCGCTTTATCAGCGAGTTGGGCGTCACAGAGAACCTTTACACCTGGTCAGGCCTCACCTATGCCATTACCTTTGTCGCCTCTTCGATCATGTCGCCAATCTGGGGCAATCTGGCGGACCGATACGGACGAAAGCCGATGATCATTCGGTCTGGCATCTCCATTGGTGTAATCTATATGCTCATGTCGTTTGTGACCAACCCATACCAGCTCTTCGGACTCCGCATGCTCAACGGTGCCCTCTCCGGCTTTATTCCCTCCGCCATTGCACTGGTGGCGACCAACACGCCGGAGAATCAGGTGGGCCGGGCTCTGGCCGTCCTCCAGACCGGTACGGCGTCGGGCTCCATTCTCGGTCCACTGCTGGGCGGCACTCTGGCACAAGTGCTCGGTATTCGCATGACCATGCGGGTCGCCAGCGTGCTGGTGCTCATGGCCGCGGTGCTGGTGATCTTCGGCGTCAAGGAGAAGGTGTTGGGCGCCGGCAAGGTACGCACCTCTGTCCTGCAGGACCTGAGACTGGCGATCTCCAACAAGACGCTCCTTGCGCTCATGATCGCCGCGATGATGATCAACGCATCGATTCAGTCACTGGAACCGATTCTGGCCAACTTCGTGCCGATGCTGCGGCAGGAAACGTTCGTTGAGTCCTTCACCCACCTGCTCTTTGGCACAGGCGACGCCCACGAATTTGTCGTCGGCTTCATCTTCTCCCTGCCGGCCATTGCCACGGTGATCGCGGCCCCGCGTTGGGCCAGGCTGGGCGAGCGAATGGGGTACGCCAGGCTGCTCTCCCTCGGACTGATGGCCGCCGGCCTGCTGGTGATGCCTCAGTCCCTGGTCGGCACGGTGGGCTGGCTGGTCTTCCTCCGCTTCGTCTACGGTCTGATGACCGCTGCCGTCCAGCCGGCGATCAACGCCACACTGGCGACGGTAGTTCATCCCTCCTTCCGGGGGCGGGCCTACGGGATCAACACCAGTGCCATGTTCATCGGTTCGGTCGTCGGGCCCTCTCTGGGCGGCTGGGTGGCCGACGGATTCGGCCCCAGGGCAGTCTTCCTGGTGACGGGCGGGCTGCTTCTCGCCTCCAGCTTCTGGGTGCACCGGAGTCTGGTCAATCGCGACCCCAACGAGAGGCTGGTGGGAGATCCCGAGGCGGTCTGATCGCAATCTCTACAGGATTACCCGGAGATCGAGCAGCGGTAGCAACTGCCGCCGTCGAGCAGGTAATAGACGTTCCCCACCTGGATGACCGGGCGCTCCGTCTGCACATGGAGGTGGACCAGGTACTCGAGCCGGGTCACCTCCACCATGGAGACCCCTTCGGGCAAGGTGAACTCGTTCGCCCGAATCAGTCCGCTGCCCAGCTTGCGGAGGTCCTCAGCCGGCCCCCTTCTGCGGCGCTGCTCGATCCACGGCGGGAGCATGCCGGCCACGATCAGCAAGGTGACGAAGATCAGGACCAGGTAGGCCATCCGGCGGACCCATGTCACCGGCAGCTCGTATTCCCAGAGCTGCATGGTGAGCGGTACTCGCTCATCGACCTGGAACTGCTTCTCATCGGAGACGGTGCGCGGCTCGTCGATCTCCACCGCGACCCCACCGTTGCGGACCTGGACGAGGAACTCCGGGCTCAGCGATGCGGCGACGGGCTCGCGCTGGCCATCCACATCTACGGTGATGGTCGGGCGCAGCCGGATCTCCAGTTGGTCGAACGGCACCTTCTCCTCCTCGCTGAAGGCCTTCACCTCTTCCAGCAGGTCTCCAATGGGGATCTCCACGAAGAGATCGTCCAGTCGAACCTCGGCGGCCCTGACGGTCCTCGACTGTGTGGGGAGCAGGGGATAGGGCCGGCGCCACAGGTTGGGCACGCCGATCTGGCCGTCGACTCCATAGGTGAGATGGATCTCGCCCGGGCGGTCGGCCACGAAGGTGTAGGGCAGCGAGATCCGCAGCGACTCCGCCATGGGGCCCACCAGGACGCGCCGGTAGACCGGCGGGTCCACCGGCAGTTTCGTCTGTTCGAGCTCCACGGAGGTGACCAGGTCACGGGCGTAGACCGGGCCGGGCCTCACCCGGGCGGCAAAGTCGTAGCGTATCTCGTGCCGGTAGCCATACCAGGTCTCCCGGGTGCGAGCCTCTGCGGGCATGGCGCTGACACGAACCACGGCGCCGAGAGAGGCCACAAAGAGCAGCGCAGACGAGGCGAACCAGGCCCAGCGCCGGTTCTGCCTGCGCTCCGCCCGCCGTCGAATCGGCGGCTGCGGGAACGCCCGGGTTGGTCGTCGTCGCCTGCGCATGCTCATCCCTCCTGTCAGCGTCCTCGCAGCGACCGGGTCACGAGGCGGGCACGAATCCAGTCAGCCACCCGGCGGTCACCCAGGGCCACCCCAGCCATGAGCAGCAGCGGCACCAGGGCTGTGGCGACCGCGGGAAGGTGCCAGTGAAGCCACCCCAGTGCCTGCAGCCAGCGGACGGGCAGAAATGGCAGGAAGACGGACTGGCGCAGGACCAGTTCGTGCTTCCCCAGGGGCAGCCCGTCGATCGTCAAGGTGATCTCACGCTGGCTGTGAGGCGGGAGAACCGTCCACTCCCGGGACCAGACCGCCCGCTCATCGCTCGCGACCAGGTTGACGATGATCGGAACCACGGAGTGATTCTCCAGCATGACCGACTCCCTGCGGGTCTCCCCCAGGTAGAGCGCCTGCGGTGGACTCCAGGGAAAGCGCTGCGGGATCACCTCCACCGTTCCCGCCTGCCGGGAACTGAGGGACCAGTGGGAGACATAGGTCAGCACGGCGATCCCGAGACCCAGGGAGAGGTAGAGGGCGAAGACTCTGGCGACGGTCCGAGTGCGCCGCTGCTCGCGCCTGCGGGAGCCCGGGCGGCTCCACAGAAGGCCCTGGTCCGATACCAACAGGTAGATGCCCAGCACCATGGCACTCGCGGCCACATATGGGTTGGCAAGAGGTCCCCGGTCGAGGCTGAGCGCCCCGAGACCGGAGACCTTTGCCACCTTACCCCCAAAGACCGGAACCGTGCCGGCCACATGACGGGGAGAGATCCGGTGCGGGTCTGCGCGCGGGTTGGCATCACCCTTGGTGACAAAGCCCCCCACCTCATCGCCGGCAACGATCCGGTGCACAATCCAGTTCTCGTCCTCCTCGGTCCTGAAGACCACGATCTGCCCTTCTCTCAACGATCGCCCCAGGAGCGGTACCACGGCGATCAGGTCACCGGGCTCAAGGACCGGCACCATGGAGGTGGTAGGCACCGCTGCCAGCAGGACAGGGCGCCCGGCCAGCCCTCCCATGATAATCGACAGGCTGCCTGCGACGAGCAGCCAGGTCACGAGGCTGATCAGGCGCCCTATCATGGCATTAGATTAGGGGCTGGTGGCGTCGAGCTGGACGGTCACCGTGTAGTTACCGAGCGCCGTAGCGCTGGTGCTGGCGACGTTCATGGCCACACTGACAGAAGCACCGGCCGCAAGCGCGTAGGCCGTCATGGCGTTGGCGGTGCCCGCCTCTGTGAAGCTCAGCGTCATGCCCGCCGGGGTACTGGAGCCGGTCAGGTCAACGGTAATGCCAGCCGCCGAGTTGTTGGTAATGGTGAAGACAGGGCTGAAGGTGTATTCGGAATCCGGCTGGACACCGTCGGCCACGGTCAACTGGAGAATGCCGGTCGCCGTACTGACCGTCACGTCCGGATCGGGCGTGATCGGCGCCGACAGGGCGACCAGTGCGCTGCTGGTGTTGACCACGTCGATCGTCAGGCCGCTGTTGACCGTGGCGGTGGACAAGGCCAGGACGTTGACCAGCACCGCCAGGGCCACTAGAACCACGGCAAGACCCAGGAACTTCGCCTTCGTCTTCACAGACCCATTCCTCCCTTTCACGGCTTCCCGCCTCAGCGGGAGCCCTCGACTCGAACCGTGAAGCTATGGAGCCCACCCCCGGTAGAACTGATCTCCCACCAGAAGTCGACCTCGTAAGCAGCCCCGGGTGCCAGGCTCGTGGTACACGCCACTGGTGCACCTCCGGCACCTGCCACCTGGGTTCCGCTGCCCGTGTCACCCACCGGGCGCACCCGAATCTCGGCCAAGTCGGCCACCCCACCCCCCGGTACGTAAATGGAGATACAGAGACTCTCTGCGCTCCGATTGGTGACCGTGAAGAGCCCCCGGTACCGGAACCGATCCCGGTAGGTCAGGCTGTTTGGCGGAAAACCGTAGGTGGTGCCGGCGCTTCCTCCCCGCGTGAAGTCGAGCAGCAGGAGGTCCTGGCTCACTGCATCCCGGTACCTGGCTGTGCCGGCGGCGTTGCCGCTGCCGGTGCCGGGCGCCAGGGAGAGCAGGGCCGAACTCGTGGCGACAACGGCCACCTGCGCGGGGCTCCCAACGGAAGCCGTTCGAACGGCCAGTGCACTGGGCAACGAGAGCAGGACAGCGAAGAGGAGCGCCAGCAAGACCAGAAATCGCATGAGGATCCCTCCGTCAGGGACAACCGCCCCCCAACCCCGCCGTGCCCTGCTGCACCGTGACCTCGCCGGTGAAGTAGAGCTCTACGTACAGACCAGCCGTAGCATCGGTCGTGCCACTGAAGACCACCGTGCGGGTCGCCTTCTTGTTGCCCGGCGTCAGGGTAATGCTCTGGCAGGTGGCCACACCCGTGGCAACCAGGGTGCTTGACCCGGCGCCGGTGAGGAAGTTGCCAGGCCCTGCGTCTACCACCGCCCAGTTCAGGGTGATCGGGCTCCCGTGGTTGTTCGTGCAGCGAATGAAGTTGCCGGTGACAGGGGTGCCCGCCTCTACGACCAGGAGTGTGGGCATGCCGCATTGGACAAGGCTGTTGGCGGACGAGATGCCGTAGACCGCGGGATCGGTGTCAGGGGTATCTACGTGGCCCAATCGTAAGGCCTGGACCTGTGCCCACAGGGGGAAGAGTCCGGTTACCGCCACCGCAACCAGCAAGCCCCCCAGTACCTTCCGCACCCTTGCCACCACCCGCTCGAAAGAGGTAGGAGAGGAAAGAATAAAATATAATCCCAATAAGTGTATACTATGATGCCAGTATACGCCAATTCGATCCAGGTGTCCATAAAATATGATAAAAAAACCCAAAAAAGAAACGCACCCACCATCTCGGGTGAGTGCGCAGAGGGGGCCTCAGCAGAACGGGCCTCAGCAGAACGGGCCTCAGCCGTCCAGGGCGGTGAACTGCCCCAGGTAGAGGTCGGCGTAGCGGCCGCCTGCCGCCAGCAGCTCGTCGTGGGTGCCCTCCTCGACCACCTGGCCATCATCGATAAAGTAGATCCGGTCGGCCGAGCGAATGGTCGAGAGCCGGTGTGCGATGACGAAGGAGGTCCGTCCCTGGAGGAGCCGCTTCAGGGCCTCCTGAATCAGAGTCTCGGTGTAGGTGTCAATGTTAGACGTCGCCTCATCGAGAATCAGGATCGACGGGTTGGCGCAGAGCGCCCGGGCGAAGGCGACCAGTTGGCGCTGGCCCACCGAGAGCTTAGATCCCCGCTCGTTCACCTGGGTCTCGTACCCCTCGGACATCCGGGCGATGAACTCATGGGCCCCGACCGCCCTGGCGGCATCCTCCACCTCCTGATCGGTGGCGTCGGGCCGTCCATAGCGGATATTCTCGCGGATCGTGCCGGTGAAGAGGAAGGTGTCCTGGAGCACGATCCCGAGCTGCGAGCGCCAGGATTGCTGCGTCACCCGGCTGAGATCGTGACCGTCGACCAGTACCTTTCCACTGCGGGGTTCATAGAAACGGGCAAGCAAGTTGATCACACTCGACTTGCCGGCACCGGTCGGCCCTACGAGGGCGATCGTCTGGCCGGGGCTGGCCTGGAGGTTCAGCCCCTTCAGCACCGTTTGATCGGGCTTGTAGCCGAAGACGACATCCGCGAAGACCACCGAGCCTTCGGCCCTCGGCAGGTCGTACGCATCCGGCCGGTCCTCGATCTCGGGCTTCTGATCCAGCACCTCGACCACCCGCTCCGCCGAGACAATGGCCGCCTGGAAGACGTTAAAGACCTGGGAGAGGTCCCGGATCGGCATGAAGAAGCGGTTCAGGTAGAGAATGAAGGCCGCCACCTGGCCGACGCTGACGCCAGGCGTCCCGCCCTTGATCAGCACGCCGCCATACCAGAGGACCAGGGTGACGCCGAAGGCTGCCACCACCTCGATCGTGGGAATGAACATGGCCCAGACCGTGACGGCGTCCATGCTGGCCTGGCGGGTCTGCTCGTTGATCTGATTGAACTGAGACTGGTTCTGCTCCTCCCGGGTGAAGGCCTGGGTGACCCGCATGCCCGAGATCGACTCGGCGAGGTTGGCGTTCATATCGGCCGCTCGCCGGCGCATCTGCATGAACGCGTCCCGCAGCCGGTTCTTGAAATACTGGAGCACGCCCACCAACACCGGCACGGTGATGAACGAGACCAGGGCGAGCCGCCAGTTCATGGAGAGCATGGTCGCCATGATCGTGATCAGCGTCAGGGTATCGGCAAAGATCGAGACCAGGCCCGAGGAGACCAGTTGGTTGATCGCGTCCACATCGCTCATGAGACGGGACATGATCCGGCCGGTGGCCATCGAATCGAAGAAGCGGAATGAGAGCCGCTGCAGATGGGCAAACATCCGCTCCCGCAGATCATAGATAATCGTCTGGCCAACCCACGAGACAATATAGGTCTGCCCGTAACTTGACCACCAGTTCAGGAAGGCGGTGATCAGGAAGGCCCCTGCGACCCAGTTGAGCCCGGTTACATTCCCCTCGACAATAAACGTATCGATCGCCTGCTGGACCAGGTACGGCCCCACCAGACCGGTCAGGGCGGTCGCCGCCATGAGGAGGACACCGAGGGCCAGTCGCCCCACGTAGGGGCGCACGAAGGACCACATCATCCGGTAGACCTTCGGGTTGATATCGCGCAGCTTTACGTCGTACTCATCGAGCCGAAAAGCGCCAGGTCCGCCCCATCCCATCTAGACCGCCACCCCCTTCTGCTGCCGGGCCTCTTCGGCCGGCTTCAGTTGGAGCTCGTAGATCCTGCGGTAGAGCCCATCCTGCCGGATCAGCTCCGCGTGGGTGCCGCGCTCCACGATCCGCCCCTGCTCCATGACGATCACCTGATCGGCGTTCATGACCGTGGAGAGGCGGGAGGCGATCACAAAGGCGGTCCGGTTCTGCATGACCCGGTCCATGGCCTCCTGGATCAGGTGCTCGGTCTGGACATCGACCGCGGATGTGGACTCGTCGAGCAGGAGGATTGGGTTGTCGGTCAGGATGGCCCGGGCGATGGCGATGCGCTGCTTCTGGCCGCCGGAGAGGCCGACGCCCCGCTCGCCGATCACCGTTTCGTACTTCTCGGGCAGGCTGTTGATGAACGCATGGATCTGGGCCGCCTTCGCTGCGGCAATGATCTCATCCATCGAGGCGTCGGGCTTGCCGTAGGCGATATTCTCCTTGATCGTCGTGCTGAAGAGGAAGGTCTCCTGCAGCACGATCGCCATGTTCTGCCGGAGCGATTCCAGCGTGACGTCGCGCACATCGATCTGATCGATCAGCACGCGGCCTGCGGTCGGGTCGTAGAACCGGGGGATCAGGTTGATCAGCGATGACTTGCCCGATCCGGTCAGGCCGAGAATCGCCACCCGTTGCCCGGGCTGGGCGGTCAGATCGATCCCTTCCAGCACCGCCTCCCCGCCCTCGTAGGAGAAGGCGACATCCTCGATCGTCACCTCGCCGGTCACCCGGCCCAGGACGATGGCATCCGCTTTCATTTTCAGGTCGGACTTGGTGTCCAACAGGTCGTAGATGCGCTGCAGCCCAGCCCCGGCCCGCACGAACTGCGAGAGGATCCAGCCGAGCATGCGCACCGGATTGAGCAACTGTGCGACATAGGCGTTAAAGGCGATCAACGTGCCGATCGAGATCTGCTCGGCCATGACAAGCCGGCCCCCGTACCAGAGGACCGAGACCGCTCCCAATGCGGTGAGGAAGTTCATGTAGTTGGTCCAGAAGGAGTTCAGCCGGATCGCGGCCAGGTTCAGCTCCTGGAAGCGCCCGTTCTCCCGGCCGAACTTGGCCACCTCGTCACCTTCCCGGGCGAAGGCCCGCACGACCCGGACGCCGGCGATATTCTCCTGAATGGTCGCCGAGAGGCGGGCGTTCTGATCCTGAACGGCCTTCCAGGCGCCGCGGGACCTCTGCGAGAACTGGCTGATCGCGTGGACCAGAAACGGGATGAAGAGGAGCGAGGCCAGCGCCAGCTTCCAACTCATGAAGAACATGGCAATGATGATGCCCGTGACCGTGCCGAGGTGCATCAGCCCGTTGACGACGCCCATACCCAGCGCCTGGCGGAGAATCTCCACGTCGGCCGTGACCCGGGTCATCAGGTCGCCGGTCTGCGCCTTGTCGTAGAAGGTGAAGGAGAGCGACTGCAGATGCCGGTAGATCGTCGATCGCAGTTCATAGATCACCCGCTGGGAGACCAGTTCCATGGTGTAACGCTGGCCGAAGCGCAGCCCGCCCTGGATCAGCGCCGCCACCACCACAGCCAGCGCCCCGGGGAGGAGCCAGCTCCAGTTGCCGTCGGTCAGGACCTTGTCGACCACATAGCGGATAATCTGGGGCTGTGCCAGTGCGAACAGCGATGCCCCGACAATCTGGAGCAGGCTGAGCGTCACCAGGAGCCAGCCCGGTCTGTAGTACGGCCAGAGCCTTCGAAACAACCTCAAGGAGAACAGCCCCCCCTTTCCCCTACATAAGAGCCCTACCCCCGTATTATACCGTAGTAAAGCAATAGTGAGCAACGTTAATAGTTCGCCCCGTTCATTATCAGAGGTCAGCCGTGGATGCTTTGGGGCTTTTTCCGGGATGATTGGTGGCGTTTTTTTATTGGAGACATTAAACTTTTCTATATATCGTTGAAGACGTAGAACTAATGTTGTATCATAGTCCGCATGTCTGACTTCACCGATTCGAGCATCAGATGGATTCGGCCTGGTACATCCACGTCCGACCTGCGATAACGGCACTCCCGTCGAAAGGCGGGGTCGCAAAGCCACGGAGCTAAGGGGGCGATTGCCTCGATGCCAGCCGGGCTACCGAACAGGAGGAGAGAGCCAAAGCCGCTTTTTCTACCTCCCCGCGGGGAGGTTTTTCTGTTGGTCAAATGGCCCCTCAGGAGAAGGAGATAGTGAGACCATGCGAATGACGATCGGTACCAAGCTCATGTCCGGGTTCCTGGTTGTGCTCCTGTTGCTGGGTGTCGTGGCCTACATTGGAATCAGCAGCCTGAACACGGTGGTCGCCGAGTATATTGATCTGACCGACCGGATTGATGAGGCCATGGTCCAGGCCCGCCGTCTGGACGCCGACATGCTGGACGAGGCGCGTGCCACCCTTGGATACCTGCTGACGGGGGAAGCCCGGTATCGGAATGACTTCGACGCCGCCAAGCGGGACGCCGATGAGGCGCTTGCGATGCTGCAGGAACTGGTCCGGGCCGACGAGGGCAAGGCAATCCTGGCCAGGATCGAGCAGGCCAAGCAGGCGTACGGGAGCGTTGCGATCCCCCTGTTCAACCGCACCTCCTTCAGCGAGGCGGAGATCGAAGACCTCACGGGCCGCAGTTTGCGCACGACGCGCCAGGATCTGAACAAGGCCGTCGAGGAACTGGTTGCGTATGAGGTACAGCGCGGCGACGAAGTGAGCCTCTCGGCCCAGAACGCGGCCGCGCAGGCCCGAATTCTGAGCCTGGCCGTTGCGGCGGTAGCCATGGTCATCGGCCTCGGTGTGGCCATCTTCATGTCACGGAGCATCTCCCGTCCGGTGATCGCCGTCGCGAACACGGCCCAGCGCCTGGCTGAAGGCGACCTGACGGTCGAGGAACTGAAGGTCAAGACCCAGGACGAGGTCGGGGAGATGGCCCGAGCCTTCAATCAGATGGCGCTTAACCTGCGCCAGGTCATGCACGGAATCACCGTCAACACGCAGTCGGTCATGGCCGCATCGGAGGAGCTCTCGGCCTCGTCCGAGCAGTCGGCGCAGGCGGCCCAGGAGGCGGCGCAGGCGGTTGGGCAGGTCGCCAGCGGCGCCAGCGAGCAGTCCCGGTTCGCCGTCGATGTGGGCCGCACCATGGATCAATTGCAGCAGACCATTCAGCAGATCGCCAGTGGTGCCGGCCAGTCGGCCGCCGAGGTACAGCGGGCAGCCAGGCTGCTCAACCAGATGGTCCGCGCCCTGGAGAGCGTCACGGGTGACGCGCGCGGCGTCGCGGAAGGGGCCCGCCAGGCGGCCGGCACGGCCAGGGCTGGTGCCGACGTGGTCGGTCGCACGGTGGAGGGCATGGGACGGATCCGCACGGTGGTCGGGGAGTCTGCGAGCAAGATCAAGGACCTGGAGCAGCTCTCCCTGCAGATCGGCGAGATCACCGAGGTGATTTCCGGCATTGCGGAACAGACCAACCTGCTGGCGCTGAACGCCGCGATCGAGGCAGCCAGGGCCGGGGAGCACGGGCGTGGGTTTGCGGTCGTCGCCGAAGAGGTGCGCAAGCTGGCAGAGCGCTCGGCCACGTCGGCCAAGGATATCGCGAACCTGATCCGCAACATTCAGGACAGGACCGTCGAGGCAGTGCAGGCCATGGTCGCCGGCACGAATGAGGTGGAGGGCGGCAGCCGGCTTGCCGCGGAGGCTGGAAAAGCCCTGCAGGAGATCCTGGTGACCGTCGAGCAGGCAGCGGCCGATGTCGGCAGCATTGCCGCGGCAACGGAGCAGGTCCAAGAGGACGCCCGCAACGTGGTCCAGGCCTTCGACGCCATGGCCGCCGTGACCGAGGAGAACACGGCTGCCACGGAGGAGATGGCCGCCGGTGCCGCCCAGGTGACCGAAGCGATGGAGCGCATTGCCAACCTCTCGGAGGAGAATGCGGCGTCCACCGAAGAGGTCTCTGCGTCGGTCGAAGAGCTGACCGCCTCCTCCGAGGAGGTGGCGACATCGGCCCAGGGTCTCGCCAAAATCGCACAGGAGTTGCAGGAACAGGTAGGCCGTTTCCGCCTGTAAAGAAACCGTCCGGATGGCGAAACGTTACCAACCAAAGACGCCACCCATATCCATCTTTCGTGCTGTTGCGACTCAAGATGGGATCATGGTATCATTACAACCAAACAATACGCCTTCAGGGTAGGGTGAGATGGGTCATGCCCATCAATTCCCAACCGGCGGTGATGCTTCCCGCTCCAGAGTGGAGGAGACGAGCGCCGCGAGCCCCACAGAGTGAGAACTCTGCGGGTGCAGACTCCGGTGAGATTCCGGGGCCGACGGTAGAGTCCGGATGAAAGAAGGTGAGAAAGCTAGCCCCGGCGCGCCTCTGTGCGCTCCGACGGGTCTTTCTTGCGCTACCTAAAACACCCTCGAAGGCAACCTTCGGGGGTGTTTTTTTCGTGTCCTTTCGAGAGTTGGACCTCGGCTTTATGACCCAGGCCCTTCGGCTGGCTGCTCGGGGGCGGGGGCGCTCACGCCCCGACCCGATGATCGGCTGCATGATCGTCCAGGACGGCGATGTCGCCGGCTCCGGCTATAACCGGGTCGCCGGGGAACCGAACGCCCTGGAGCAGGCGCTGCAGGCAGCCGGTGAGCGGGCCCGGGGGGCCACGGCCTACCTGACCATGCTGCCGGCGGATCGCCCCGATCTTCAGTCGCTGAGCGCGGCAGGTCTCTCCCGGATCGTGGTCGCCATGCCCGATGCACGCCTGGAAGCGCTTGCGGAGACCGGCATTGAGGTCGAGACCGGGCTTATGGAGCCGGACGCCCGCATGCTGAACCGGGCCTGGCTGACCTGGAAGCAGACGGGGCGGCCCCTGGTGATCCTCAAATGGGCCATGACGCTGGACGGCAAGATCGCCTGCACCTCCGGTGACAGCCGCTGGGTGACCGGAGATGTCGCCCGAGCCCACCTGCACCAGATCCGTGACCAGGTGGATGCGATCCTGATCGGTGAGACGACCGCCAAGCGAGATGACCCGGAGCTGACCGCCCGTCCCGCCGTCCCCGGCCCGCTGCCCGGATGGGCGGGGGGAATCGATCCGGGCCCCGACGAGGGCTGGCAACCCAGGGATCCGCTCCGGATTGTCCTGGACACCATGGCCCGGACCGATCTGAACGCCATGCTCTTCTCCCCGAGACTCCTGGAGCGGCCCATGCCGAACAAGACCATCGTCGCTGCCACCAAGCTCGCCTCCCCCCTCAAGCTGAAGGCGATCCGGGAGAAGGGCGCTGAGACGCTGGAACTGCCGGAGCGAGGCGAGGTGGTGGCGCTGGAGCCCCTGCTCGATGAACTGGGCCGGCGGGGGATCACCTCTCTCCTGGTGGAGGGTGGCGCCCGGGTCCACTGGTCCTTCCTCTCCCAAGGCCTGGCTGACCACATTATGGTCTACGTTGCTCCGAAGGTGGTCGGCGGTGCCGCCGCTCCCGGGCCGGTTGCCGGTCAGGGTCTCGAGAAGATGTCCCAGGCCCTGCAGTTGATCGGGAACCTCCGCGTCACCCCGATCGGCGAGGATGTGCTCCTGGAGGGCGACCTGCCGAAGTGAGGCATAACCGGCCACGACTGACCCCGAGGCGTGGACCCAGAAGATGAAGGAGTCGATTCAGATGCGTAACGAGCGCCTGCACCGGATGGTTATGATTGCGATGATGGGTGCCATGGCCTTCCTGTTGATGTTCTTTGGCGAGGTCTACATTCCGCCCTTCGCCGAGTTCCTCAAGTACGATCCCGGCGATGTGCCGGCCGTCGTCGCCACCTATACCATGGGTCCCGTCGCCGGCGTGGCGATTCAGGGGATCAAGGCGACGCTCTTCTTCATCTCCGGTCGGGGCAGCTCGGGCCTGGTCGGCGCCCTGGCCAACTTCGCCGCCGGTGCAGGCCTGGTGATCGGCTCCGGCATCGCTCACCGCCTGCTGGAGAAGTCCGGCCTGAAGCACTGGGGCTGGGGCTTCGTCTCGGCCACCATTGGCACGCTGATCATGGCCGCCGTGCTGATTCCGATCAACGCCCTGGTGATCTACCCCGCCTACGGCATGTCGGGTCAGGCCGCCTGGTTCGGAGCGCTGACCCTCTCCACCCCGTTCAACCTGTTCAAGGGCGTCCTCTCCAGCACGGTCAGCCTGGCCTTCTACCGCCGGCTTCAGCCCTTTCTTGTCGGGCGCCCCGCCCAGAAGGCGGCATAGCGGATCGCGCACGTGGCCCTGCAGCCGTCGCTGGTTGCAGGGCTTTCCTTCTGGGCTCGAATATCGCGGTTACGGAATCTCATCCCTTTATTGTAAATATCTGTTGCACTTACCCTTGACGCTGTGGTACTATCTTATTCAGATAGTTCCAATACACATCTTGGAGGGTGAGTACAGATGTCGATCGGTCGCAGGAATATGGATCCCGAACTGGCGAAGAGGGTCATGGAGGCCGCGGCAGCCGCCAAGGATGAGGTGCTGAAGCAGTCCACCCTGGACGCCCTCATGAACACCAAGCCCGAGGACCTGATCGCCCCGGAGGATAACCCCGAAGTGATCAAGGGAAACGCCAAGCCGTCCGGCGGCTGGATCTCCTCGCCCGCCATGCTTGAGATCTTCGCCGCGGCGGACAAGCGGCTCACTCGGGTGGCGGGGTGGGCGGGAATCCAGGTCAAGCGGGTCGAAAAGGTCCACGCCCGGCTGATCCCCGGCACGAAGCTGGTGGTCCTGAAGGCAGCGCCCGGCGATGACTTCAAGGCAATTCCGGTCGTCCGCAACGGCAACAACGTCACGATCAACCTGATCACCCTGCTGAGCAGCCCCAAAAATCGACTGACGATCGAGACGGGCTACCGGGAGCGCTTCGATATCAACTATATCCCCGAGGGGAGCCTGCACTGGCCCGGTCTCGTCCTCGACCTGGGCGACCCCCAGGAGCGGGAGAAGATCTCCGGCGGGCAGGATGCCGGGGGATCGAAGGAGCCCTCACCGACCGAGAGCCTGTAACCGCAGACAAATGGCACCCCCTGGTGGTGATCTCACCATCAGGGGGTTGTCTCGCGAACACCAATACAACCGCCATGGTCATGCTGGACTTTGAGACAGGAGACATCCGTCCAGAGATAGGGGTAAGCCGCCTCTAGAGGCCGGTTGCGGAAGATCGGCGCAGACCCTCGACACTTCACCCTTGCTGACGCCACTGATCCCCAGGCTCTTAACCAGATCGTCCACCACTTATGCCACCTCTGTGTCAATTTTCCGAACATCACAGAAGGCTAAAGAGAATAGTTGCGGAATACTGTATCGTAAACATTGTTCGGAGGTGGCTGAATGAATGTAGAGTTGCCTCGTCACACATGGGCGGAGGTGGACCCGCGGCTGTCGCGGGGGCTCTGCCCCGGATGGGGCTCACTCGGGTTCCGACGACTCGCCAAGATTCGGGGGATACGGGAGTTGGCCAGCTGAGTCTGATCTCGCCTACTTCGCTACACCGTAACTATGTTCGCCTAGAAACCGGAGGGAAAAGCCGCATGGAGGCGACCTGGTACAAGGGTCTCATCACAGGTGTGATTGTCGGAGGTCTCATAGCAGGATTTGGGTTCTTTCTGGTCAGCCCCCGCCCGGTCCAAGTCAAATGGCTCCGGTTGGATATCATCCAGGGCGACATCCAGGCCGTTCGATTGGGGGAAGACGGCAAGTTCATTCCTCTTGGGAACATTCAGTGATGCACCTCAAGTAGAGGGGTTCATCAACCGCATCTGCCTGCCCATGCCAGAAGTAGGGCTATGCGATCCTGCATATCTGTACATGAGTGGTAGCGTTGCTCTGTGAAGACTCGGGCGGGTTTTTGCGTTTCAAGTTCGTTATCCCGGGGCCGGTTATGTAAGTAACGGACAGGGATGTGACAGTATGGCGGTTGCCGTTAATGAGTTGATACTGAAGCTCCAAAGGATTCGTTCCCCTATTTGTCGAAAGTAATCAGAGACGAACTATTCGGAACCGTAGTCGGAGAGGCAACCGACGGAGTGCCGAGGCTTGGCCGGATAAAATGTTATCGGGGTCAGTATAACCCTGCTCTACAAGGAGTGGTGAAGGCACAGTCCTTCCAATTTCCGGAGTCTCCAATCCCTACCTCGAGGGAGGTTATTCGCACAAAATGCCATTGACTGGGAGATATGCTGACCGGTGCAAACGATGTTAGTCGGAACGGGGGGAACGCAGTGGGCAAGGTGAGAGCCTTCTTTGCGGCAAGCGAATGGGTTGACCGTGAGGTTCTTCGTCCACTATCACACATCCGGCCGAACTGGGAACTAAGCTGGGACGCTGAGGCTAGTTGCTATAAGCCTGAGGACGATAGCTACGCTGGCCTGCTCAATGCGCTCATCGATCGGTTGGACACCTGCTCGCCGCCAGCGCACTACCACGACAACGAGGATCGGCTTGGTGAGCGCGTGCGGGCGTGGGCTGGATCACGGATTCAGAAGCTAGGGCGTCAATGGGTTGGAGAAGACGGCTCACGCTTGACTCCAGATACATACCTCTGGCTCCTTGAACAGGGCGGTTTCGGAAAGCAGGGTTGGGGCGACCTCATACTCGCAGCCGCAGGCCGAATTCAGGCGGCCATTGATCGCGGCCAGTCCCATTACGATGAGATGGAGGAGTCACATCGGTACATGCTCGCGGGCGTATTGGCAAACATCCTGTACCACGAGGGCTCGTACGAAGAGTAGTCGCGTCCGACTAACAAGCGTTTGGAGCGATCGCCGAAGCCAGGTTGGTGATGAAATCGAAAGGTTTGCCCGGCGCCGCTCAAACGCGACACGTTAGGCAGAGCAAAGACGCTAGGCACAAGATGGGCGATAGCGCTGCGTGGAACGACACCGCTTATCATGCGGCAGAAAGGAACAGCCATGAGTGCACAGGGGCCGTTTGGACTGGAGGACTTCCTTGCAGCTGTTGTCGAGGCGCTAAAGATACGCGGGGATGCCCGTGCAATCACTGCGCTCCTCGAAGGCGACTGCCACTTCGACTTCTGTGAGTCCGATTTCGGGGTTGATTTCTGGAACCTCTTCATTGCCTTGCCGGTTCACATCTTCTACGCCATGACCGATGCAGAGAGAAATGCCACATCCGATGTGATTTTCGAGGTTGGCTCCCCCTTCTTTGGTTCAACTCCTAGCGACGGCCTCAGGCGCGTTATCATTACACCAAAGGTCGTTCCCGCACCAGAGCACTGGCGTTCTGAAGCGGTCAGGTTCGTGAGAGGCGAAGGGGTCACCAATCAGGACGAGATGGCCGACGCGGCGGTTCGCGATCTCATTCAGTTTATGGCGCGGCGGAAAGAGGCGCGCTGAGTGCGGAGGGGAGAGGCCCCCTGCCTAACACGCAGTAGAACATGATAATTATCGGCCTATCGAGAGGTCCAGCGAAGGGTTTATCTAATGACAGTCACAGGTGAACTGCTGGACGTTATCCAGCAGGATGTGCAGGAGATGGAAGAATGAAGCCGCGGGCAATCGCTTCGTTGAACAGCCTTTCAGACAGGGATTTCTTCTCCGAGATTTCCGAGGGATGCCGGCACGTGTTGGAGAACTCGACTCGATTCCTCGCTGCAGCCGAAGCCCTGGCCAAAGACGGCCATGGGCGGGCATCTCATGCACTCCGCCTGATTGCTGAGGAAGAGGGGACAAAATACCTGATCATGCTCGATGCCGTACGCTGCGACCCGCAGCCAGCGTCCCGGAGAGCAAAGCAATTGAAGCGCTTCAATGATCACTTGGCCAAGGGCATCTATGCGAAGGTGTACCACGGCCGACCAGCGACCGTCGCTGAGGTCATCCATTACGTTGATATGCTGCGGGCGAGTCATTACCTTGATGGCCCAAATGATACCGACTGGGTGTTCCGAAACGAAATAGCGCAGGAGCGCGAGGAAGCACTATACGTCGACTTCGTTGAAACAGATGAAGGCAAAATATGGTGGAATCCTGGTGGAGTCCGAGACGATGAAAAGTTCAGCCGTTGGTTTTACCAATCAGAAGTACTTTCGCTGATTAAAGCTCTGGACAAGTCCGGAGTAGCGACGGTGGGTGGGCTAGCCGTTGTAGCCGATATATGGCGTGCGTCGCCTTGGCCGCTCGAGAGTCACTATGAAACCTGGCGCCAAACGGGAACTCGGACGCTGCAGGCTCTCGCAGACAGAGGTCTACTAGCTGGGTCGGACGCTGATCATGCACGAATCCTGGAGTCGTGGCTATTCCCGCTATACGACATCGACATGTCCTTAATTGAGGTAAGCATAGAAGAACTGCGGACGCGTCAACGACAATGGATCTGGGAGCCGTGATGGGTCAGCCCACTGAATAGCAAAGGCATTCACCGGACGCCGACGTAGTCGCGGTGCCAACATGGACGGGTTAGCCCGTCGCCGGTGACGCCGCCTAACGTTCGGCGTCAGAGGAGGCAATGTAAATCATGCGACTGTCGAGATCGCTCTGCGCCGTTATTGGTGAAGTCCTCACCGGTTCGCATGCAACATTAGATCAACTCTTCATCTCAGCGGGTGCGCCAGGTGAGCCTCCTGCGTTATCGCATGGATCCAAGTGGAAAGAGTGGCTGTTTCGGGCCGGACAAGACCCCAACGTTGATAGCCTTCGAGTACTGGGAACCGTGCTCGAGGAGTTCATGGATCTTCCCCCGAAGGAAGGGACGCCACAGTGGAGAGAGAAGCGCGCACGAATTGAGGCGGTTCTCGAAGAAAACGGGCTTCGATATTACCGATCTGGCAGGGTTTTGCCGCAGGATGTAGACCCCGATGTTCAGCCGATTCGGGGTCGAAAGCAGAACAACGAGCCCAGAAAGCCCGAGAAAGTCGAAGAACTGTTGGAGGTCCTTGTTCGCGGCCTACGCCGGGCCATGCACCCTCTCACACACCGCCGGAAAGGCTGCCAACCTTTGTCATTCGGCAGCGAATACGACGTGCAAGATTTGCTTCACGCCCTGTTACGTCCATGGGTGAGTGACATTCGCCCAGAAGAGTTTACTCCAAGCTATGCAGGTTCCAGCACTCGAATGGACTTTCTCTTGCCCTCCTATAGCCTAGTGATCGAAACGAAGATTGTTCGGGATCGAGCGCATGCCCGCCGGATTGGAGACGAACTGATCGTCGATATTGAGCATTACCGGCGACACCCTGCCTGCAAGTCACTCTGGTGCGTCGTCTATGACCCCGACCATCTCATCACAAACGCGGAGGGCTTGCGGTCCGATCTGCAGGGCAGGCGGGTCAGCCCGGACGGGGCGGTCGAGGTAAAACTGTTTGTGTTGTGAGCGCTGGGCTCATACCTATCAAGTGCTGGCAACGGACGCCGAAGCGGGGCTTGTCGCCACAATCGGAGGCTTGTCCCGGCGTTGATGAAGCGTAACTCGTTAAGTAGCACGGAAGGCGATACACCAGTATGCGATGTCCACACTGCTTAGTGGCAGTGCACATGGAATGGGACGAAACT
Source organism: Symbiobacteriaceae bacterium (assembly GCA_041690255.1). Taxonomy (GTDB): domain Bacteria; phylum Bacillota; class Sulfobacillia; order Symbiobacteriales; family Symbiobacteriaceae; genus JAWLHU01. Next base: position 765 of record JAWLHU010000017.1, on the reverse strand, counting down.
GAGGCGTGGCCTCAATCGGACCATGCTAAGTCGAATCTGGGTTATGAACTCCAGTATGCGCACTGCCCGATTGTGGAAGTCTAATTGTCTATCTTGTCACAGGTACTACAGAAGTCAGAGGGACCTCAGACAATGCATACCTGTCAATTCTCCAAGAAGTCAGGCGTGACCTCATTTACCCATCGGCGAATAAACGACCTCTGGCCGGAGGTTCCAGACCCCTATGCGAAAGACTTTTCCGAAGCGGGAGCTATACTGCATCTAAGTCCAAACGCGAGTGCTGCACTTAGCCGGCGCGTACTTCAGGCTGTACTCACTGACATCTACGATCTCAATCAGGCTAGCCTTGCCCAGCAGATTACCGCCTTGATGACTCTATCCAACGTACCTCAGTACCTTTCACAAGCAGTAGATGCAGTTAGAAACGTAAGGAACTTTGCAGCGCACCCCCCTAAAAGACACGGCTACTGACCAAGTGCTAGACGTAGAGCCAGGTGAAGCTGAGTGGCTCTTGGACGTTCTGGAAAGCCTCTTTGATTTCACCTTTGTCCAGCCCCGAATGCTCGAGGAGCGACGAAAGTTGCTCAACCAGAAACTGGCCCGTATAGACAAGCCACCGATGAAAGGGAAGCCATGAGACGACGAAGGTCATAACGCTGCCTAACCAGTGTCCTGCTCCCGCCGATTTTGGGCAGATAGCTCGGTTTTTCGGCCAACGCGGGCTCCGTCCAGAATATTCGGGCTGGGTTCGACAAAAAAGGGGAT
>JAWLHU010000016.1:0-177052 GCA_041690255.1 Symbiobacteriaceae bacterium | reverse complement strand
TGGAGAGCCGGATGCGGGGAAACTCGCCTGTCCGGTTCGGGAAAGGGCGTGAGCGTCTTCCCCTGCGGGGGCGGCTCACGCCTATTTCATGACATACAGATTCTGAGACCAAGGCTCCCACGCAGACCCCTTCCACGTATCCTGCGTGATGACCCACTCTCGAGGGGAAGACGCTCGAAAAGGATGAGAGAGGGCTACTGCGGGGCCCGTATCTCAGGTACGGGACGCCAGTTCTAGTTGACGATGGACTGGATTGCGAACCGGATACCCGCAGTCAAAGGCAACCTAAGGATTACCCTACGTACCCATCGTGGCAACATGGGGACTGACCTCCGGTAGAAGGCCCCCTCCTCGCCAGTCCTGCGTCCACTCCCCGCAATGCCCTACAGCGCCTGGCGCAGGATCATCATCACCTCGTCCGGGCCGGCATCCTTCGGGTTGAGGAGCAGGGCGCCATCGTTCAGCGCCGTCCGGGTGATCGCCGGCAGGTCGGCCTCGGTCACCCCGACCTCGCCCAGGCGCATGGGCAGCCCGCAGGCCCCGTTCAACTGCCGGGTCATCTCCCGGACCACGGTGATCGCCCGGGCGCCTCGCTCCGCCGCCGGCGTGCTTGCGTAGACCTCGGGCCCGGCCAGGGCCAGCAGCAGCCGGCCGTACTGGTCGTGCAGGCGGTCCAGGTTGTAGGCCATGACGTGCGGTAGGAGGATGGTCATGGCGTCGCCGTGGGCCACCTTGCTGACGCCCCCGCAGGCGTGACCGATGGCGTGGACCAGCCCGACCATCGAGTTCGAGAAGGCGATCCCCGCCATGAGCGATGCGGTGGCCATCGCCATCCTCGCTTCGCGATCTGCCCCGTTGGCCACCGCCCGCGGCAGGTGGTCACGGATCAGTTCGATCGCCGCCCAGGCGTAGGCGTCGCTCAGGGGGTTCTTCTGGTTGCAGGTGTACCCCTCAATGGCATGGACCAGGGCGTCCATCCCGGTCGATGCGGTCACGCGCGGCGGCAGCGACCGGGTCATGCGCGGGTCCAGCACCGCCAGGTCCGGCAGCAGGTGGTAGGAGATGAACTCCATCTTCACCTGCCGCTCGGGGTGTGCGATGACCGCGACCAGCGTCGCCTCGGAGCCGGTGCCGGCGGTCGTCGGGATCACGACGAACGGGACCCGCTTGCCCGCCCGGAGGATATCGACGCCCATGAACTCCATGATTTCATCCGTCTCGTTGCTGATCAGAATCTGGAGTCCCTTCGCGGTATCGATCACCGAGCCGCCACCCAGGGCGATGATCGAGTCGCAGCCACCCGCCCGGAAGATCCGGCCGGCCTCATTCACCACGTGAACCGAGGAGTCAGGCGGGATCTCCTCATAGACCGCCCCCGGTTTGATCCCCGCACCGGCCAGGGCCCCCTGCACGATCCCCGTCAGGCCCACCTGGGTCAGGATACTGTTGGTCAGGAGCATGGGCCGTCCGGCGTTTCGTTGCTTCAACTCGAAGGCGATATTCTCCAGGGCCAGCGTCCCGGAGAGGATCTTGACGGGATTGTAGAACTCGAAGTACTGCGGAATCATGGGGTGTGCGCCTCCTTAGCGGCCGTGCGGTGCCAGCAGGGTGGACAGGTAGATTCGCGCCATGGAGACCTCCCGGGCCGGTACCCGCTGCATGATCCGGCGTGTGATCAGCCCCGGGAAGAGGTAGGCCTCCACCAGCAGCATCACCCGGACCACCGACATGCCGAAGGCGATATCGCCGCGCATGGTCATCCGCCGCTCGGCGTAGCCCCGGGCGACGCTGACCAGGCCGAGGAGCACCGGCAGAGCGCCGTCCAGATGCTTGAAGGCGATGACCAGGTCCGCGGACACCACCTCCCGCACGCCGAGGAAGCGGAGCCTTCCCCCTCGCTTCTCCAGCGCCATGGCCGGGCCGGTTGGGTCCACCTCCATCATGATTCGGACCCCGTCGGCCCACCCGTGGACCTCGGCCTGCACCCGGCTGTCCAGGGCTGCACAGGCGCAGATGCCCCGACCCAGGAACCAGAGGAGGATTCGGGTAAGCATCGCCTTCCACCAGATGGAGCTTCGCAAGGGCGAAGCGGCGCGCCAAAAGGCCGCCCCGAGCCCGAGGGCGGCGCCGACCGCATCGATCAGGACATCTGTCAGGCGCCCCTCCCGCATGGGCACGAAGGCCTGATGCAACTCATCGGAGGCGGCGTAGAGCAGGGCGAGGCCGAAGGCGGTCCAGAGCGCCTGCCGCCGGCCAAGGACGGCAGAGAGCGCCCAGAGCAGCAACCATGCCAGGAGCGCGTAGCTGAGCAGGTGGGCCGACTTGCGGATCAGCAGTTCCAGCAGATTCAGCGTGGCCGGGTCCAGGTCCGCGGGGAGTAGCCCGACCCGCTGGACCAGGGGCACCGACTTGAGCCCGGGGGTGTCCGAGGTCCGGTAGATAACCCCCATCCAGAGAAGGGCGGGCAGAAAGCGAAGAGCGATGCGCATGGGGTCACTCCTTCAGGGACGGCCTCCTTCTCTAGTCCAGGTTGGTCCAGTCATCGGGCCCAATGCCGTAAGCCATCTCTAGCTCGCGCAGGGCCTCAATGACCCGGGTGTACCGGACCTCCCAATGGTCGGCCGTGGCACCATCGATCGTAAGTTCTTGAAAGAGCACCGTGCAGCCCAGGGAGTCCGGATCCTCCTCCAGGGTGATCAGGAGTGTCCAGGGGTTGCCGGCGATCATGGCGGAGCGGCGCATGCTAGGCCGCCCTTCGTTCTGCGGCCCAGACCTGCAGGTCCTTCCAATGGAGGACGAAGACGACGATCCCCCAGATCGTCATGGCGACGACCGCCCAGCGCTCACCCAGGATCAACCAGCCCATGAGCGGATAGAGCAGCGCTGCCGCAGAGACGCCGACGTACATGTTCCGGGCGATTACCCAGCCGAGCAGGATCACCCCGACAACCGCCGGCACCAGGTACCATGAGATCATGAGCAGCGCCCCGCCGGAGGCAGCGAGGCCCACTCCGCCCTTGAACCCGGCAAAGACGGGGAAGCAGTGACCCAGCACCACGAAGAGCCCGCCAAAGGCGGCAGCGGCTGTCACGGTTAGCTGGATCGCACCGGGAAGGAGGCTCATGGCCAGCCAGGTGGCCAGGACTCCCTTGGCCAGGTCTAGCGCCATGACGATCGGGAACCACTTCTTGCCCAGGACCCGCCCGGCATTCAGCGCCCCCATATTGCCGCTGCCATGCTGCCGCAGATCGATGCCGAGAACCAGGCGTGAGACGATCACGGGAAAGGGTATCGATCCAATCAGATAGGCGGCCAGCAGGACCAGGGCGGCGGTTATCACGGGAAGCACCTCCATAAAGTGCAGCGGGGGCGGCACCCCCGGAAAAGAGAAGGGTGCAACCGGAGCTGCACCCTGTGGGGCATCATGTATCGATTATCGCTCGCAGGCAATGGCGTGCTGCGTCAGAATTCGATCGACATCCTTGGGTGGCCAACCGGCCAGGTAGGCCGGCGCTCCGGTCTCGATATTCTCGCGAATCCGTCGGACCATCGCCTTGGCCGTGATCCCCTTCAGACCGACGCGTAGCAAGCGGCGCCCCTCGCTGTCAAAGACATGAATGAAAGCCGGATCGGTCAGGTCAATGCTGTAGAGTCGTCCGGAAGGGCTGCTCACTTCCAATCGGTTTTCCGCGCTCATCAAGCGCACCTCCCTTACCCAATGTATTGTCTACGATTTTGACGTTCTCCTGCAACCAGAAGGAGCGGCTTTATACTCGCCAAATGGTGGCGCCCCTGCCTGCAGAGTAGGAGGACTCGGGTTTAAGTCCCAGGCGAAATCCCGGGAAGAGTACTCTCTTCATCCCCGCTCGCCGGGGCGGTCGCCCCATTGTCCCCCAGGATGGGTCTACGCTACGCTGACATTGTAAACCGACTCGTTATTTGTAAGGAGGTCCACGTCCCGTGAGTAACCTGGATGCCGCACGGTTTCAGATGGCGTACTCGCTGTTCTTTCATATGATGTTCGCCGCCCTTGGGGTAGGCATGCCGCTCCTCATGGTGATCGCCGAGGGACTCTATCTGCGCACTCAGAAGGATACGTACCGGAGGCTGGCCAAGACCTGGGCGAAGGCGACGGGCCTGCTCTTCGCGATTGGGGCGGTGAGCGGTACGGCGCTCTCCTTCGAGCTCGGGCTGCTCTGGCCCTCGTTCATGGAGTTCGCCGGCTCGGCCATCGGTCCGGCCTTCACCCTGGAGGGTTACGCCTTCTTCCTGGAGGCGATCTTCCTCGGCCTCTACCTCTACGGATGGGACCGTCTCAGCCCCGGGGGTCACTGGCTGACCGGCGTGGGGATCGCCTTCAGCGGTGCCATGTCATCCGTCCTGGTGACCGCCACCAACGCCTGGATGCAGAACCCGGTCGGCGTGGAGACGCTGGTCAATGACCCGGCCAACGTCGATCCGTGGAACATGCTCTTCTTCGGCAACTCGACCTGGCCGCTCATGGCAATCCACTCCACCATCGCCACCCTGGCTGCCGTCGGCTTTGCCGTGGCCGGCGTCTACGCCTGGCAGATGCTGAAGGGGAAGCGCGATGAGATCCGGAAGCATGGCCTGACCATTGCCATGGCGGTCGGCACCATTGCCGCGATCACCATGCCGCTGACCGGTGACCTGTCTGCCAAGGTGCTGGCCAAGAACCAGCCGGCCAAGTTCGCCGCCATGGAGGCGCTCTTCGAGACCCGGAAGGGGGCACCGCTCCTGGTCGGTGGGGTCCCGAACGTGGAGACCGGGGAGATCTCCTATGGGATCGAGATCCCCTACGCCCTCTCCTTCCTCGCCCATGGTGACTTCACCTCCGAGGTGATGGGGCTTGACCAGGTACCCCGTGATCAGTGGGCCAACGTCCCCCTGGTCCACTACTCCTTCCAGATCATGGTCGGAGCGGGCGTCGTCATGATGCTGGTCGGTCTATACTACGCCTGGCTCCGGTGGAAGCGGCCTGACCAGATCCTCCAGAGCCGCCGGCTGCACTGGATCCTGCTCCTCTCCTCGCCGCTGGGGTACCTTGCCCTTCAGACTGGCTGGATCGTCAGCGAGGTGGGGCGCCAGCCCTGGATCGTCTGGGAGGTCATGACCACGGCGAGCGCCGTCACCCCGTCCCCCGGTCTCATGACTTCGGTCATCGGCTTCACCACGCTCTATACCCTGCTGGCCGTGGTTCTTGTCTTCCTCCTCCGCCGGCTCCGGCACGTTCAGTAGAAAGGGGGCCGCTGCGAGATGAACACCTGGCTTGGTCTTGATCCGATCCTGGCGGTAGGGGCTGTGATCCTGCTTGCCATTTTGGCCTATGCGGTCCTCGGCGGCGCCGACTTTGGCGGGGGTATCTGGGACCTGCTGGCCACCGGCCCGCGGCGTGAACAGCACCGGCTGGCTATCGCCAAGGCGATGGGCCCTGTCTGGGAAGCGAACCACGTCTGGATCATCTTCATTCTCGTGATCCTCTTCACGGTCTTCCCGCCGGCCTTCAAGTCGCTCTCCATCGCCTTCTTCGGGCTCTTCCACTTCGTGCTGGTCGGCATTGTGCTGCGGGGCGCTGCCTTCGTCTTCCGGGCGAACGCAGAGACCACCTCCCCCAGTTGGCGGCTCTGGACCCAGATCTTCGGGGCCGCCTCGCTGATCACCCCGTTCCTCCTGGGTATGGCGGTAGGCGCTGTCTCCGGCGGGGGGATCCGGGTCAGCCCGGCGGGTGTCGTGACGATCAACGCCGCCCAGACCTGGTTCAGCCCGGTCACGATCGGCATCGGGCTCTTGACCGTCGCCCTCTCCGCCTACCTGGCCGCCGTCTACCTGACCGTGGAGACCAGGGGCGAGATGCAGGAGGACTTCCGCAAGCGCTCGCTCTGGGCCGGCAGTGTCATGTTCGCCCTGGCCGCGATCCTGCTGCCCCTGATCCCGACCGGCTCCCCCCACCTCTGGGAGCACATGGCCAGTCCGCTCTCGGCCCCGCCCATGGTCCTGGGTGTGCTGCTGGCGATCGTCTCCGCACTCTCGGTCTACCGGCGGAACTACGGCCTGGCCCGCTTCGCCGCCGTAGCGCAGGTGCTCGTAATCCTGGGCGGCTGGGCCTTCGGTCACTGGCCCTATATCATCTACCCGGACGTGACGGCCTACAACTCGGCGACCGCCATCCCCGCGATCCGCTTCCTGCTCAATACGCTCCCCTTCGGGCTCGCACTCCTGATCCCCGCCCTCTGGCTCCTCTTCAAGGTCTTCAAGGGGGAGCATCCTCAGGCCGAAACCAAATAGTGCAATCTGGTGAGAAAGACCGGGATGCCCTTGCGGGTGTCCCGGTCTGTTCTCTTGTGAGAATCACTCTCACAAAACCAACATCTCCCGATCCTGACAGGAACCGATTCTCACTTATGGAATAGATCAAGCACAGACTTTTGCCACAAAATTCACCCCCCAGTCGACAAAAGGAGGGTCTCCATGCGCAGTCTAGCCGGAAAGATGATGCTCATCCTGGGCTCGATCCTCGTCGCCACGGTCATTATCCTCGGCCTCCTTTCGGCCTCTCGGGTACGCCAAGCTGAGTTGGAGCAGATCAACAACCAGGCACAGGCGCTGAAGGCAGCCTTCGAGTCCGAAATGGATCGCGAGGTCAGCTCCGCCTACATGGGTGCCCTGACCCTGAGCAGCACGCCCGATGTCGTCCGGGTCTTCGCCTCCGGTGACCGCCAGCGGCTGCAGGAGGCCTCCCTCCCCATCTTTGAACGGGTGAAGGCGGAGGGGATCTCCCAGGCGCAGTTCCACCTCCCCCCTGCTACATCGTTCCTGCGGCTGCATCAGCCGCAAAAGTTCGGTGACGATCTCTCGAGCATCCGTGCCACCGTAATCGAGGCGAACGAGACCCACAACCCGGTCTACGGCCTGGAGAAGGGGGTCGCGGGCTGGGGGATTCGGGCGGTTGTCCCGGTCAGCTACCAGGGTCGCCATATCGGCACGGTGGAGTATGGCTCCGACTTTGGCGATCACTTCCTGGAGGCGCTCAGGGATCTCCGCCCAGGCGAGTTCTTCCTCTTCGGGCTGCCGACCGCGGAGCAGACCGACATGGACCAGCTTCGGTTTGCCGGCACCACGAAGGAGCCGTCCCTTCAGCCCTCCGCCGAGATGCTCGCGGAGATCGCCGACAGCGACGTGGCCCTGTGGGAACGGTTCGATGACGAGCTTCTGATCATGGTACCCGTTGTCGACTACCGCGGCTCGACCCAGGGCTTCCTGCTCGGCATTGAGCCGCTGAACCTCACGGGGCAGACCGCCGATCAGACCTTCCTCTACGCCCTTGTGCTCCTGACCCTCCTGATCCTGGCCGTCACCTGGTGGACGCTCCACCGCTCGCTCGCCCCGCTGAAGATCCTCTCCACCCGCCTCACGGCCATGGCCGGCGGTGATCTGAGTGGACCGGCGCTGCCGGTTAAGAGCCAGGACGAGACCGGGGTGATGACCAAGGCCTTCAACGAGATGAGCCAGTCGCTGCGCACCCTGATCGCCAGTGTGAACGAGACCTGCGAGGCGGCGCTCCAGGCGGCCGATTCGCTGAAGCGCTCCACAGCCGAGGTGGCCGAAGCCTCGGGCGGGGTGGCCCAGGCCATGTCGCAGGTGGCACAGGGGGCGACCGAGCAGTCCAACGCCTCGACGCGAAGCGCCGAGATGGTCAGCCAGTTGCGGGTCGTGATCGACCAGATCGCCACGGGTGCCAGTCAGCAGGCCGAGATGGCGCAGCAGACCTCAGACGTGGTGGCGCAGATGTCCCACGCGACGACCGATGTGATCTCCAAGGCGGGGGCTGTCCTGCATTCGTCGGAGGAGGCGACCACGTCGGCCACCAACGGGCGCAAGGTTGTGGGGCGGAGTCTTACCTCCATGGAGGAGATCGCCCGCACCGCCGCGCGGACCGCGGAGCAGGTGCAGGGTCTGGACAAGCTCTCCCACGAGATCTCCGCCATTACCGATGTGATCACCGAGATCGCCGATCAGACGAACCTGTTGGCGCTGAACGCGGCCATTGAGGCCGCCCGGGCCGGGGAGCACGGACGGGGGTTCGCCGTGGTGGCCGAGGAGGTCAGGAAGCTGGCAGAGCGGTCCGGCCGGTCCGCCGGCGAGATCGCCGTGCTGGTCCGCTCGATCCAGGACGGCATCAGCCGCTCTATGGAACAGATGCAGCGCGGGAGCAAGGTGGTGACCGAGGGCATGAGCGCCTCCGGCGACGTGCAGGTCGCCCTCGACCAGATCATCGCCATGGTCGACCGGACTCGGGCCGATGCCCTGGCGATCGCAGACGCCTCTCGCCAGATCGAGCGGGCCGGCAGCGATGTGCTGAAGGCAGTGGAGTCCGTGGCGGCCATTACCGAGGAGAACACAGCGGCGACCGAGGAGATGTCGGCAAGTGCTAACGAGGTCGGACAGGCTGTGGAATCGATCGCAGCCGTCTCGGAGGAGAACGCTGCCGCTGTCGAGGAGGTCTCGGCGGCGGTGGAGGAGATGTCCGCCTCCGTCTCGGTGATTGCCAACTCCTCCACGGCCCTGTCAGAGACGACAGCCAGACTCATGGAGCAGGTGAGCCGATTCCGGCTGTAAGCCTGCAACCCTTTACCCGGCCGACCCGCACGGAAGGAGGGTCCCTATGCGCAGCCTTGTCAGCAAGATGATGCTGGCCCTGGGCGCCATTCTCGTGGTCACCGTCGTGATCCTCGGCACGATCTCCTTCATCCAGCTCCGGCGGGCCGAGATGGACCAACTGACCAGGCAGGCGCTCTCGCTTCAGGGTGCTTTTCTCTCCGAGGTGAGCGAGGCGGCAACCGCTGCCCTTGTCGGCGCAACCACACTGGGGAGCATGCCAGAGGTGGTCGATGCGCTGGAAGTCCGGGACCGGGAGCGGCTGATGGAGGTCGCACTGCCCATCTTCCACGAGGTCCAGGAGCGGGGGATCTCCCAGGCGCAGTTCCACCTCCCTCCCGCCACCTCGTTCCTGCGGCTTCACCATCCGGATACCTTCGGCGATGACCTCTCCGCTATCCGGGCGACGGTGCTCCAGGCCAACCAGACCCACCGGTCAGTCTCCGGTCTGGAGGAGGGGGTCTTTGGCTGGGGAATCCGTTCCGTGGTCCCTGTGGCGAGGGACGGGCGCCATCTCGGGACGGTGGAATACGGCCTCGAGTTCGGCTCCGCCTTCCTGCAGCGCCTGCGGGAGGGGCGCACGGGTGAGTACTTCCTCTATGCGCTGCCCGGTGCGGAAGGGGCTGAGCGGTCGCCCTTCCCCTTCGCAGCGACCATCCATGCCCCTTCAGCACTGCCCTCGCCTGGCCTGATCGAACAGGTCGCCTCAGGGGGCGGCCCCCTCTGGGAGCGGTCGGGGGACCTCTTGCTGATCCTCGTGCCCGTCCAGGACTTCCAGCGGCAGACGAAGGGCTACCTGCTGGGGCTGGAGCCCGTCCAGATCGCACAGGACAACGGCCAGCTCCTCTTCCTCTACGCCATGTTGCTGGTGACGCTCCTGATCCTGGCGGTCACCTGGTACATGCTGCGCTGGTCGCTCGCACCGCTCAAGCGGCTTGCTGACCGGCTCTCCTCCATGGCGGAGGGCGATCTGAGCGGCCCGGAACTGGCCGTGACCAGTGTGGATGAGGTCGGCGTGATCACCGCCGCCTTCAATCGCATGTCCCGTGGTCTGCGGGCCCGGTACCAGGCCATGGTGGATCACGCCGGCGAGATCGTGCTCTTCACCCGCCCCTCCGACGGGCAGATCCTGGAGGCGAACCAGGCCGCAGCCAAGGCCCACGGCTACACCCGGGAAGAGCTGACCCAGATGAATATCCGGGATCTCCGGTCTGCGGTGCACCGCCCCCTGATTCCGGAGCAGTTGCACCGGGCCTGGGAGAGCAGTCAGGGCATGGTCTTCGAGACGATGCACCGGCGCAAGGACGGCACTGCCTTCCCGGTGGAGGTCTACGCGTACGGCATCGAGGTGGATGGCGAGCCGCTGCTCGTCAGCCTCGTGCGTGACATCACCCGGTATAAGGAGCGGGAGCGGATCAGCGAACTCGCTACCGAGATGAACCACCGCATCCTGCAAAATGACCCAAAGGACCAGGTGCTCGGCTCGATTTGCGACGGGCTGGCGGCCCTCTACCAGGCCGACCTGGTCTGGATTGGCTTGAAGGAGAGTCCTGGTACCATCTCGCCGAAGGCGGTTCGCGGCTGGGGAAGCATCCTCCTGGCCAATCAGTTCCTACGCTGGGACCAGCCTCCGGAGCGTAGCGGTCCAAGCGGCCTGGCCATTCAGACCGGTCAGGTCCAGACCGGACGGGTCTCTGACCTCAAGGGGATTCCCGGTCTTGCTCACTACGAGAACCTGCTCTACCTCGCGGTGCCCCTGCTGGTCCAGCAGGAGGCGATCGGCGCTCTTACCATATTGCATCACCTGCAGAGCGGGTTCCGGGTAGACCAGTTGATCGATCTGCAGGTCTTTGCCAGCCAGATCGCACTCTCCATTCTGACCGCCGACGTGCAGGCGGACAGCCACCTGCGTACGGTCGCCCTGGAGGCTGCTGCCAACGCCATCGTCATCGTCAACCGGGATGGGTCGATCAAGTGGGCCAATCCCGCGTTCGCCCGCATGACCGGCTACACCATGGAGGAGGTGACCGGGCGGAACCCGCGGATCCTCAAGTCCGGCATGCAGAGTGAGGCCTTCTACACCGCCATGTGGGAGACGATCCTGGCGGGACAGGTCTGGCGAGGTGAGCTTCAGAATCGCCGCAAGAACGGTGACCTCTACACCGAGGAGATGACGATCACGCCCGTACTCACCGCAGGTGGCGAGGTGGGCCACTTCATCGCGGTGAAGCAGGATATCACCGATCGGAAGCGCCAGGAGGAGCAACTGCGCGAGTCGGCGATCCGTGATCCCCTCACCGGCCTGCCCAACCGGCGGGCGTTTGAGGACTACCTGACCGCCGCCGTCTCAAGGGCGCAGCGGGGCTCGCCCGCCGTCCTCCTGGTGGCCGATGTGGATCACTTTGGCCTGATCAACGACACGCTGGGCTACCCGGTCGGTGACTACGTGCTCTGCGAGATCGCCCGGCAACTGCAGGCGCTCATGCGCCCGGGCGATCTGCTGGCAAGGATTGGCCCCGATGGCTTCGGCATACTCGCCAGCGAACTGGACCGGGAGGCGGCCGTCCAGTTGGCCGATCGGGTGCGCGAGGCGGTTGCCGCCTGCGCCGCAGGTGCGCAGGAGCACCACGTCGAGATCAGCGTCAGCGTGGGTGGCATTCTGGTGGACGGGGTCAACGACGCCGAGGACCTGCTGATCTGTGCCCAGGAGGCGGTCAACGCCGCTCGCACTCACGGGCGGAACCACGCCGTCTTCTACTTTGATGAGGTGAAGGTCACCGGCAGCACGACCGGCAACCGCATGGCGCTCTACCTGACCGATGCGATCCATTTGGGTCTGCTGACGGTGCACTACCAGCCCGTCGTCAGCCTGGCGACCAGCCAGCCGGAGCACTATGAGGCGCTGATCCGCCTGCCGGGGCCCGAGGGGAACCTGCTGCCGCCCTCGACCTTCCTGCCGGTGGCCGAGCAGTACCGGCTCATGCCGGCGCTCGATCGCTGGGTGGTACGGGAGGTGCTCACCCAATTGCAGCGACGCCCCGATCTGCGCTGCTTTGTCAACCTGTCGGGTCAGACCCTGGGGGAGACCGAGTCCTTGCAGGAGATCGAGGCGCTGATCCAGGGCTACGAGGCAGGGGTCGCCGTGCGACTGACCTTCGAGATCACGGAGACCACCGCTGTGCGCGACCTGCCCATGGCACAGGCCTGGATGCAGCGGCTGACCGAGTCCGGCTGCCGCTTCGCCCTGGACGACTTCGGCACCGGCTTCTCCTCCTTCCACTACCTGCGGGTCCTGCCGGTCTCCTACGTGAAGATCGACGGTTCCTTCATTCGCAACCTGCACGAAGATGCCGCCAGCCGGGCCATGGTCAAGGCGATTACGACCGTGGCGCACACCCTGGGTAAGATGGTGGTGGCCGAATGGGTGGAGAACCACCAGGTCCTGCCGATCCTGCGCGGCCTGGGCGTCGAGTACGGGCAGGGCTATGGCCTGGGCCGGCCGGCGCCGCTGGATCCATAGACAATTTGGCTCTGCCGGATCCGGCGGAAATCGGCTATCCTGGATCTGAGGTGACGGAACGTGCCATATCTCTTGCCCACGCATTCCATCGTACCCGTGGAGATTACCAGGGCCGCAGGAATCCATCTCTTTGACCAGGGCGGCAGGGCGTATGCAGACTTTGAGGCCGGAATGTGGTGCATGGCCCTGGGTTACGGCCACCCGCGCATCGCGGCCTCGCTTGCCGATCAGGCAGCGAAGGTGATGCACCTCGGTCCGCTCTTCAGCAACAGCCTGACGGAGCGGGCTGCCGAGGCGCTCCTACGGCGCACGCCGCACCCCGACGGGCAGGCCCTCTTCCTCAGTTCCGGCAGCGAGGCCGTGGAGATGGGCATTCGGCTGGCTCGCATGGTCACGGGGCGGCAGCCGCTGCTGGCGATCAAGGGCTCCTACCTGGGCGCCTTCGGGACCTCCATGCAGGCCAACGGTATGGAGTGGACGCACGTGGATCTGGCCCCCTGCCAGACCTGTGAACACGGTTCGTGCACGCCGGACTGTCCTGTTCTTCGGAACCTGGATTTGAGTGCGTTCGCTGCGTTCGTGCTGGAACCGGTGCTGGCCTCCGGGGGGATTCACCTGCCGCCGACAGCGCCAATCCGGCACCTGGCGGCAGCCGTGCAGGAAGCCGGCGGCCTGGTCGTGGTCGATGAGGTGACCACCGGGCTGGGCCGGACGGGCACCTGGTGGGGCTACGAGCAGCATGGGATCCTCCCCGACATCATCGCCTGCGGCAAGGGGCTGGGCAACGGCTACCCGGTCAGTGCGGTGGCCGTCTCGGCGCCCGTCGCCGCTGCCGTGGGCCGGGCAGGCTTCCGCTACGCCCAGTCGCACCAGAACGACCCGCTTGCCGCTGTGGTCGCCTACGAGGTGCTCTGTGCGCTGGAAGACGAAGGGCTGATCAGCCAGGCCGCGGCCACCGGCCCGGTCCTGGGGCGACACCTGCGTATGCTGCAGGAGCGGTATCCGGAGCAGGTTGTGCAGGTGCGCGGGATCGGCCTCATGTGGGGGCTTGAGCTGCGACCCGGCCTCGTGGAGGCGGTCTGGGAGCGCACGCTCTTCCGCGGCTTCCACCTGGGGATAAAGGCCCCCCTCTCCCTCCTGCGCTTCCTTCCGCCCCTCACGATCACGTCCGAGACAATCGAGACCATGGCAGCGGCGTTGGGCGAAGAGCTGGTACGTTAGCGAAGTTGTGAGTAGAAAAAGCCGGGGCCCTGGGCTGACTGCCCAGGGCCCCTTCGTTATGAGTGACCTACTTCGCAACCTGCGACAGCTTGCCCAGCTCGAACTTGTCGTGGACGGCACGGACCGCCTCGACCGCCTGGGAAGCACGCACCAGGCAGGAGATCTTGATCTCCGAGCCGGTGATCAGCTCAATGTTGACATTCTTCTCCGCCAGCGCCTCGAACATGGTGGCGGCGACGCCGTAGTTGGAGGCGACACCAGAGCCGACGATCGAGACCTTCGCTACGTCGATATCGTAGACGACCTGGGCGCCGGGAAGGTCGGTCAACAGCCCCTGGCAGACCTCCAGGGCGAGGTCGAGGTCGTCACGGGCACAGGTGAAGGAGATATCGGCGGTGGGCAGGCCGCTGGCCACGGCACCGGCGGACTGGACGATCATGTCCAGGTTGATCTTCGCCTTGCCCAGGGCGCTGAAGACCCTGGCGGCAATGCCAGGCTGATCCGGCAGGGAGAGCAGGGTAATCCGGGCGATCTTGGAGTCCACGGCCACGCCGGAGACAATCCGATGATTATTCGGGCTCAATGCTGCCACCACCTTTGTACCCTTCTCCACGCCACCCTCCTCGGGCAGCGGGGCCAGGGAGCTTAGCACTTCAAACTCGACCTTGTACTTCATGGCGAACTCCACTGAGCGGAGCTGCATCACCTGGGAGCCGGCAGCGGCCAACTCGAGGATCTCATCATACGCGATCTCGTCCAGCCGGCCGGCGGTGGGCACGAGCCGGGGATCCGCGGAGTAGACGCCGTCGACGTCGCTGAAGATCTGACAGGCGTCGGCATCGAGGTAGGCGGCCAGGGCAATCGCCGACGCATCGGAGCCGCCGCGGCCGAGGGTGGCAATATCCCCGTTGGGGTTGATCCCCTGGAAGCCGGCCACAATCACGACGTTGCCCGCTGCGAGTTCCTTATAGACGCGGGCCGTATCGATATTCAGGATCTTGGCGGCCCGATGATTGTCATCGGTCTGGAAACCCGCCTGCGGACCGGTCAGCGAGACAGTCGGACAGCCGATCTCGTTCAGGGCCATCGCCAGCAGGGCAATAGAGATCTGCTCGCCGGTGGAGAGGAGCACATCCATCTCCCTGGCGGGCGGGGTGCTGGTCAACTCCCTGGCCCGATCGATCAGATCATCCGTCATATCGCCGGGGGCGCTCACTACAACTACGACACTCTCTCCCTGACGACGCTTCCAGGCGATTCGCCTGGCGACTCGGCGGAACTTCTCGGCGTTGGCCACCGAGGAACCACCGTACTTCTGCACTACAATACCCAAGAGCGCCCAGACCTCCTTACCGATCGATACCGTCCTAGATTATCGTGCGATCATGGTCGATCGCGGGCGGGCTCCTGCTTTGTCGGTCTCCGTCAGACTTTTCCCGGCTTTCCCCGAGCCATCCATCGGCCCACCCCCTTGCGCTCCTGCGGTATCGGCGGCAGCGGTCCGAATCGGCCGCACAAGATTGTCCCCGATTATACACCCAGTACCGGGCAGACGTCTATTGGTCATCTGAATGAAGAAGGTGGAGAAAGCGGCGAACCGGTTCATCAATGAGATGGAAATCGACGAGGAAGGCGTCATGTCCCCAGGGTGAGTCCATCTCCAGGTAGGAGGCATCGCCGCCGGCTGCCCGGACCAGGTCCACTGTCTCCCGCTGCAGATAGGGCGGGAAGAGCAGGTCAGAGCGAATCCCTATGGAGAGCACCTTCGCCGTGATCAGCCCGTGGGCCGCCTCGTAGGAGAACCGCCCGCGGCCCAGGTCCATGAGATCCATTGCCCGGGAGAGATAGAGGTAGGAGTTGGCATCGAACCGTTTGACCAGCGCCTCACCCTGATAATGCAGGTAGGACTCGACCTGGTAGGTGACCCCGAACCCGCGGTCCAGGTCGGAACCTTCCCCCCGGACCTCCCGGCCGAACTGACGCCACATGGACTCGTCAGAGCGGTAGGTGATCATGCCGAGCATCCGGGCCGTGGCCAACCCGTTCACCGGTCCGGGCGTGCCGTAGTAATGGCCGCCCTGGAAGCCCGGGTCATTCAGGATCGCCTGGCGCTGCACCTCATTGAAGGCGATCCCCTGCGGGTGAAAGCGCCCCGCTCCGCCGATCGGGATGATGCCGCGCACCCGGTCGGGGTAAGTCGCACCCCACTCCAGGGTCTGCATGGCTCCCAGCGAGCCGCCGATCACGGCGACGAGGCGCTCAATGCCCAGGTGGTCCACGAGGCGGGCCTGGGCCCGGACCATGTCGCGCGGGGTAATGACCGGGAACTCCAGCCCGTAGGGCCGGCCGGTGTAGGGGTTGATCGCTGCCGGGCCGGTCGAACCCTGGCAGCCACCCAGCACGTTGGAGGCAATGACGAAGAAGCGGTCTGTGTCGATCGCCTTGCCCGGGCCCACCGCATCATCCCACCAGCCGGGCTTCCGATCAGCGGGGTCGTAGCGGCCGGCCACGTGGCTGTCGCCGGTCAGGGCGTGGCAGATCAGAATGGCATTGTCGCGCGTTGCGCTGAGCCGGCCAAACGTCTCGTAGGCCAGGGTGACCGGCCCAAGAGTGCGCCCGCTCTCCAGGAGCAGCGGGCTCTCTTCCGTTGCGACGACGGCCTGTTGCCGCTTCGACAGCAGGGGCGATATCTCCAAAAGGCTCACCTACCCGCCCTCCTCAGTCTTGCAGAAAAGAAAGAGCCGCCCCAATAAGGAGCGGCACGTATACGCAAACAAGCGTGAACTTCGTACGCTCTCTTATCTTCCGACCGCCAACCAGGCAGTCGGTGGAATTGGCACCTTCAGATACGCCGCAGGCGCATCCTGGGTTGCCGGGTTTCATCGGGCCAAGTCCCTCCACCTCTCTGGATAAGAGCCCGCCGGACGAATGGGTCCGGGGGATATCCCTATGCAGTTGTGACAATACAAGGCACATAGTAGCATGACCGGAATGGGGTGTCAACAGGGGTCTGGATCTCGCGGATCAGTAACCCGAATCTTGCACTCAAAGGTTCCTGCCCACGGTCTTCTGGCAGAGATCCAACACCTCGTCGGGCTCCAGTTCGCCCGACCCCCAAAGGCCAATCGCCTTGAGCACCAGGTCGGTTTCGCCGGCTCCGGCCAGCTTGGCCAGAACCACCGGCAGCTCCTCCTTCGCCTTGCTCCTCCGCCGGTAAACCTCACCAATCTTGGCCAGGATCGCCTCGGCCCTCTCAGCGGCGTCCACGCTGCGTGGCGGGAACTGAACGACGGTACCCACGAACACTCGTCCTCCTCGATCCATCTCGATTCCAACGAAAAAACCCACGGGACAGTCTACCATACCCGCTCAGACTTCGCAATATTGCTTCATCATATCCGCTGCAGGTGAATGGAAGATGGCTTGTTTCCGGATTCACATATCTGACGTCCCGCGCCGCGGGAGGGTTCAGGAAAAGCGCTGCAGAGGGGACATTTGCCCCCTCTGCAGCCAGCCTTCCCTCTTCATCATGCTGATCTATGGTAGGCCCCCCGCAACCCCGGTAATCAGATGATGATGCAGATCAAGCCGCCAGAACCCTCGTTAATGATCCGGGTCAGCGTCTCCTGGAGCTTCGCCTGGGCGTCCTCAGGCATGCGGTAGAGCTTGGACCGAATCCCCTCCTGGACCAGCTCGTGGAGCGACTTACCGAAGATATCGAAGTCCCAGAGCTTCTGCGGATCATCCTCGAACCGGTCGAGAAGGTACTGGACCAGTTCCTCCCCCTGTTTGGCGGTACCGATGATCGGGGTTACCTCGGCGTTGATATCGGCCCGGATGAAGTGAAGGCTGGGCGCCGTGGCCCGCAGCTTGACGCCGTACATGATCCCCTGCCGGACCAGTTCGGGCTCCTCGAAGGTCAGGTCGGAGAGCTCGGGGGTGACCACGCCATAGCCGGTGGCCCGGACATCGGTCAGGGCGTCCCGGACCCGGTCGTACTCCCGCTTGGCGTGGGCGTACTCCCGCAGCATCCGGACCATGGTGTGCTTCCCCTCCAGGGGCACACCGGTGATCTCCTCCAGGGTCTGGTAGTAGAGATCATCCCGCGCCTCGGTCTCCACCATGGCGATGCCTGCGCCCATGTCGATCGAGCGTAGGCTGACCGACGCCATGAACTCGTAGGAGCCCAGTCGCTCGACTGCCGCGTCCACGTCGCGAATCTTGCGGATGCCTTGAAGGGCCTCGGTGATCGACTCCTCGAACTGAGCCCGCAGCGGATGCGTCCGCTCCAACTCCTCAACCCAGCGGGGCAGTGCGATATGTGCCTCCCGCACGGGGAACTCGAAGAGCGCCTGCTCCATGATCAGGCCGACGTCCTGGTCGCTCATCTCGCTCACATCGAGCGGGATGACCGGGGCGCCGTACTTGACCTCCAGTTCGCCGGCCAGCTCCATCGCTTCCTGGGCATAGGGGCGCGTGGTGTTCAGCACCACGACGAAGGGCTTGCCCAGCGCCTGCAGTTCGGCCACGACCCGCTCCTCGGCATCCAGGTACTTCCCCCGGGCCAGGTCGGTGATCGAGCCGTCGGTCGTCATGAGCACGGCGATGGTCGAGTGATCTGCGACCACCTTCCGGGTCCCCATCTCCGCGGCGTCGTGGAACGGGATCTCTCCCTCGAACCAGGGGGTCTGGACCATCCGGGCCGCGCCGGTCTCGTCCAGGTAACCCAGGGCGCCCTCCACAGCGTATCCGACCGAGTCCACCATCCGGATTCGGACCGTCAGCCCTTCCTTCACCGTCATCTCGATCGCATCATCGGGGATGAACTTGGGCTCCACGGTCATGATGGTCTTCCCGCCGCCAGACTGCGGCAGCTCGTCGCGGATGCGGGCCTGCTCGTACTCATCTTCGATGTTGGGCAGGATGACGAGTTCTGCGAAGCGACGAATGAAGGTGGATTTGCCGGTGCGCACGGGGCCGACCACACCGATGTAAATGTCCCCTCCGGTCCGCCTGGCTACGTCTTCAAAGATGTCAAACTTCTCCACGCCTTGACCCTCCCTGGTGCCGCCGTGCGCAGGCGGTGGAATGCGCCGCAGCGACACGTGTACTTGGAAGTTGCTCGGTACATCCGACCAGAGTCTGTCCTGACCACCACCCTCCGGGGCGGTCCCGGTCCCCCCTTTCGTGCCGTCGGGGTCGGCGCCTACTCGGGTACAGTCCCCGTGTCTTACCGCCATTCCTATGAAACTCCCGGGGAGGGTATGTCTAGGTTTTCGAAATCGCAAGCGGCGTGCCAGGGGATGGCACGCCGCAGCA
The DNA here is from genome assembly GCA_041690255.1 of Symbiobacteriaceae bacterium. Lineage (GTDB taxonomy): Bacteria > Bacillota > Sulfobacillia > Symbiobacteriales > Symbiobacteriaceae > JAWLHU01. The sequence continues at coordinate 158,316 of JAWLHU010000016.1, read as the reverse complement.
CGCTATAGAACCATGCGGTAGAGCCCCACCACCAGCAGGAAAACGCCATGCAGGGCGGCCCACGGCCCTTCGAGCCGGAAGGGAAGCAGCCGGGCCCATCGGGAGCCGGCAGAGAGCAGGACCAGGCTGGCTGCCATGGCGGCCATGGGCAGTCCGACCGGCGAGTACCCGGCCATGGCAGCACCGAGACCGGCGGCCGTGGAGTCGAGCGCCAGTGCCACGCCCAGGAAGACGGCCTCCACGGGGTTGATCGAACCAGAACGGTCCAGGTCGGCCGCTCCGGGCTCCCGGAGGATCTCGATCACGATCCCGACCGACCCCAGTCGGAGGCGCCAGACCCGGCGTACCGGGATCTCAGGCTCTCGATCCCCCGCGGTGGGTACCTCCCGCCGCTGGGACCGAAGGGTCTGGTAGGTAATCCAGATGCCCACTGCCACCAACAGGAGGGCTCCCAGGCGCCGCGCCAGATCCGGGGGAAGCGTGCTCGCCATGGAGCGGCCGGCTGCCATGGAGAGCATGAGGAGCAGGCCGGTGGCCAGGGCGACGATCCCGATGGCCGGCCACGAGAGGCGAATCCCCCGAACGCCGTAGAGGATACCGACCATGAGCGAGTCCAGGCTGAGGGCGAGGGCGAGGAGCACCAGCGAAGTGGGATCCAAAATTGCCACCCCCCTACCCACGACAGTATACGCTGCCGATGAGCGGGCCGTGCACCGTCGGGTCTCCCACCGGCTGCCCGCCGTCCACACGCTGGAATAGCGACGGGATGTTTCCCCCACACTAGCAGGAGACGAGATCAGGAGGGGGATCCTGTGAACAAGAAGTGGCAGATATCGGCACTCCAGGCCGCCATGTTGGTCGCAGGGGCTGTTTCGCTGACCGGGCACGCCCTGGCGGTCACCTTCTTCATACAGGCTGGCGGTCGCGACTCCTGGATGGCCGGGCTGGTGGCCATGCCGATTGCCGCGGTGGCCGTCTGGTCGATGATAAGGCTCAGCCAGTTCCACCCCGGCCAGAGCCTGGTCGAGTATCTGCCCAGGGTCCTTGGGTACGCCGGCTACCCTGTCGCAGGACTCTACCTGATCTACTACCTGACCACCGTGGTCTTTACCCTCCGAATGACCACCGACTGGATGGTCGACTCCATTCTCATGCAGACCCCCTCATGGGTGCTGGGCCTCACCTATATGCTGGCTGTGCTTTACTGCGCCTGGATGGGTCTCGACGCCGTCGCCCGGGTCAACCAGTTCACCCTCCCGCTCCTGACCGGACTGGGGATGCTCGTCTCCCTGGGCACGGCGCAGGCCAAGGACTACAGCCTGCTGACCCCCCTCTTCGAGTTCGGCGTGGGTCCGGTGCTCTCCACCACCTTCCTCGGGCTGGGCTACTTCGGCGAGATGTCCGTTCTGATGATGATCACGGGCCACGTCTCCCCCCCGGAGCGCAAGCGGATGCTCAAGTACTCGCTCCTTGCGCTGCTCTACGTCGTCATTACGATGACCGGTCCGCTGGCAGGATCGATCGCAACCCTCGGGTACCGGGTCGCAGAACAGATGCCCTATCCGACCTTCACCCATTGGATGATGGTCAGTCTGGCCCGCTTCTTCGAGCGCACGGACCTGCTGGCTGTCCACCAGTGGCTGGCCGGCGCCTACGTCCGTCTCGCCCTTTTCCTCCTGGTGGCGGTCAGAGGGGCGACCCAGTTGTTCGGGCTGCGGCGAGCCACCGGTTCTCCGCTCCTGATCGGCATCGGCCTGCTCACGGTGATCGGTGCGGAACTACTCTTTCCGAATAAGCCGTTCTTCGATGAGTTCATCCGCTCTGTATACCTGCCCGCGGGGGCGATGCTGGGTGTCTTCGTCCCCCCTGTTCTTCTGACGGTAGCCTGGGCGCGGCGCCGCCACCGCACCGGCCAGGAGGTAGGCCGCCATGGGGCATAGCCCACGGCTCGACGCTGATCTCGAGTCCACTCGCCAGTTGATCCATGAAACGATATCCCAGCAAGCCGGCTTCGTCACCCGGGAACTGAGCCTGCCCCCCCAATCGGGAGTGGCTCGTTGGGCGGTTCTCTGGTATCTTCAGGCCCAGGTCGATGTCAAGCGGCTGGAGACACACGTGCTGCTCCCCATGCTGGAGGGGCGGGAACCCGGTTCGCTCGTCGGTCGCCCCGCCATGACGATCCGCGACCTGGATTCGGCCTCCTGGGCCGTCAACCGTGGCCATGTGCTGGTGCAGACGAGCGACTCCAACCAGGTACTCAGCCTGGATCTGAGCAACTTCCCGTTCCGCTCGGTCGATGTCCCGAAAACGGAGGGCAGCGTTTCAGGGCCGTCGGAGTCCTTTACGGAGTCGCTGCCCAACAACCTCTCTCAGATACGGCGGCGTTTCCCCAGCCCTGACCTGCGCGTGGAGAACGTGTTCATCGGCGATCGCGCTCCGATTGAGGCGGTCATCGCCTACAAGATGGGTGGTCCGACCCGGAAGATGCTGAAGACGATCCGGGAGCGGCTGCACGCGGTCAAGCAGGACGCCGTGCAGGATGTGGGGCAGTTGACCGAGGCCCTCAGCGATATCCCGGTCACGCTCTTCCCCACCATCCTCACCACCGAGCGGCCTGACGTCGTGATCCAGTATGTCACCGGCGGTCGCATTGCGGTCTTCCTGGAGAACTCGCCTCGGGCACTGATCATGCCCGCACTCTTCATGGATTTCTTCGTCAGCCCTGACGACTTCTACGAAGCGCGGCCGTTTGTTACCTTTCTGCGCACGCTCCGGTTCCTGGCCTTCAACATGGCGATTCCGCTGCCGGCCATCTATGTCTCGGTCACCACCTACCACCTGCAGGCGCTCCCCACGCTCCTTACGCTCAACCTCCTACAGCAGCGCCAGGGAGCGCCTCTCCCACCGCCTGTCGAGGCCCTGGTCATGTCTCTGCTCTTTGAGATTTTGCGTGAAGCCAGCGTTCGTCTGCCGCGTGCGATCGGCCCGACCGTCAGCATCGTCGGTGGCCTAGTGATCGGTGAAGCTGCCATTCGCAGCGGCCTAACCGCTCCGACCATGGTCCTGGTGGTGACCGCCACGGCTGTGGCCGCCTTCTCCCTCCCCAGTCCTACCCTGGCAAATACCGCCACCTACTACCGCTTCGGGCTTCTGCTGCTCGCCAGCACCTTCGGCTTCTTCGGACTGCTGCTGGGCTACCTGGTGGTCCTCGCAAATCTCTCCAGTATGAGCTCCCTGGGCGTACCGTACACCGCACCGCTCTTCCCCTTCCAGTTGGAGCAGATGCTGTACGCCCTCGGGCTGAGGCCCCGCCCGCCCAAGGGGGCGGGTAACAGACCAAGCCCGTCCCTCACGCGGGAGGCCGAGCGATTTTACGAAGGGGATGCTGGCTCATGACCCGTTCCTTCCGGCTGGCCGTGGTTCTGTTGGCCTCCCTGCTGCTCAGCGGGTGCTGGAGCCGCCGGGAACTGACCGATGTCTCCTTCGTCGGTCTGATCGGCGTTGACCTGGAGGATGATCAGTACCTGGTCACCTTCAATGTGATCGCGCCCAAGCAGGCCGGCCAGGAGGGTGGCGGCGCCTCCCAGGGGAGAGCCGATGTCTGGAGCGTCACCGCGACGGCCTTCTCCCTGGACGAGGCGGTTGGCAAGGCGAACCAACTGGTCTCGCGCGATATCACCCTGGCCCATGTCCGGGCGATCGTCTTCGGTGAGACGTTCGCCCGAAAGGGGATCGCTCCGGCCCTGGACTTCCTCCTGCGGAGTGTGGAAGTCCGTCCCACCGCCTGGGTGACCGTCACGACGGGCAGCGCCAATAACTTCCTGGAGATTCGCCCGCGGCAGGAGCGGGTCCCCGCCGAGGGACCCATTGGGTTCAACGATCTGGTCCAGGCCCGCAGCGGCATTACCCCGGCCCGGCGGCTGCTCGAAGTGGCCAACATCCTCCAGGAGGAAGGGATTGACCTGACGCTCCCGCTGTTTCGGAGGGCCGACATGAAGCACCCGAACCCCGACGGCGAGGAGGAGGCGGGATCGGGCGCGCGGGAGTTGATCTACGGGGGTGCCGGTATCTTCCGGGGCGACCGCCTTGTGGGCTGGCTGAGCGCCGACCAGGCCCGGGGGGCGCTCTGGTCGGTCGGCCGGGTCAGCCGGGCCGCCCTGGCCGCACCCTGCGAAGATCCGGAGAAGCGAGCCGTCTTCCGGGTTCGCTCCAGCGAGGGCTCGGTCCGGACGACTGTACGGGATCAGAAGATCGAGGGTGAGATCCGAGTCAAGGTGGTAGCCGACCTGAACGAGTCGGCCTGCTCGGAACAGATCGTCCGCGGGGGTGACCTGAGCAGAGCAGAGGAGATGCTGGCCAAACAGGTGAGGACAGAGTTGACCGAGACCCTCGCACTCCTGCGTGAGACAGGCTCTGATTACCTGGGATTTGGGCAGTCTCTCTACCGCAGGGCACCAAGCATCTTTCGCGCCCACGAGAAGAAGTGGCCGGAGACGCTGGCTGAGATGCCTGTGCGGATCGTGGTGGAGGCACAGGTGCCACGCACGGGCCAGATGAAGCAGCGCTACCGAGCAGAGTGAGCCATCATGGCGGGACTTGTGCCCCCTGTACCATGCCGGGCCTGGCAGGGCCCGGGGCCTGGCTCGGCAACAAAAGGCGAGACCGCCCCCTGCGTGGGGCGGTCATTTGACTATTCGAACGCGGGCTGGGCCACCTCTTCCAGTTCGTGGGTCTTGGGTCGGGCCATGAGGGCACGCAGACCATCTTGCGGGGGGAGCCCCTCGTACAGGATCCGGTGGATCACCTCGGTGATTGGCATGCGGACGCCCATCTGCTGGGCGAGCGACCAGGCGGCACGGGTGGTGGGAATCCCCTCCACCGTCAACTGGGTCTCCGAGACGAACTGGTGGGCCGACTGCCCCTGCCCGATCGCGATGCCCGCCCGCCGGTTGCGGGAGGAGTCGCCGGTGCAGGTGAGCACCAGGTCGCCCATCCCGGCCAAGCCGGCGAAGGTCAACATGTTCGCGCCCATGGCGGTGCCAAGGCGGGCCATTTCCGTCAGCCCCCGGGTGATCAGGGCGGCCCGGGCGTTGTCGCCCATCTGCAGGCCGTCAGAGATCCCGACGCCCAGCGCGACGATGTTCTTCAGCGCCCCGGCCAGTTCTACACCGGTCAGGTCCGGGTTGGTGTAGACCCGGAACCGGTCAGTCAGGAGGGCGTCCTGGACCCGCTCCGCCAGGGCGATGTCCGGGCAGGCGGCGACCGAGCCGGTCGGCAGGCCCGCGGCGACCTCGTGGGCGAAGTTCGGGCCGGAGAGAGCGACGACCCGATCGGCATGGCCGGGGATCTCCTCCGCCACCACCTGATGGACCAGCAGATGGCTCTTCGGCTCAATCGACTTGGTGACGGTGACGATGATCGCATCGTGCGGCAGGTGCTCCCGGATCAACCGGCAATGCTCCCGCAGGGCGACCGAGGCGGGGCTGAGGATGACGATTTCGGCCCCGGTCACCGCCTCCGGAAGGGATTCGCAGGCCTGGACGTTCTCTGGCAGGCGGAGGCCGGGCAGCGCCCTGTGGCCCCGGTCCCAGTTGGCGCTCCAGCCAGGCGTCCGGCGCCAGAGACGGACGTCATGCCCGCCAGTGGCAGCGGGGAGGGCGAGTGCCGTTCCCCACGCACCGGCGGGCAGAATCGCAATGCGTAGCTTCAACGCTTCCACCTCCAGCGGCGACTAACCGCCCGCTTCGGGGCGCGGCTTTGCCTTCTGGCCGAATCGGTTCTCCGTGCCCGCCGCGATCCGCTTCATATTCTCCCAGTGCCGGATGTAGATCACCAGCATGGCGCCCAGCACCAGGGCCCGGTGGGCCCATGGCGCTCCGGTCACGAAAATGACGACGACCGCGACAAAGGTGGCGACCAGGGAGCCCAACGAGACCCACCGGGTGCGAATGATCGCCCCGACACCGGCGAGCAGGGCGATCAGAATCGCCCACGGATGGAGCAGAATCATGGTGCCGCCGCCGGTGGCGACCGACTTGCCACCCTTGAACTTGAGCCAGACCGGATAGGAGTGACCGACAATGGAGAGGAAACCAGCCAGGGCGTAGCCCCAGTCCCCGGCGTACCGGAGGCCGATCCAGGCTGCCAGGAGCCCCTTCAGGAGGTCGGCGAGGCCGGTCAGAATAGCAGCGCCGGGTCCGAGGGTCCGCAGCACATTGGTGCCACCCGTCGCCCCGCTGCCGTACTTGCGCACATCGACTCCCCGCACCTTCCCCACCAGGAAGCCGACGGGTATGGAACCCAACAGATAGCCAATCGCACCGACAAGGACCAGGTCGAGCACGGTCCGAGTCCCCCTTCTTCTTACCCGGTATGAGGAATTGAATAAGCTCCGGGTCTTACAAAGGCATCTATTCGCCGTCCGCGGGGTTATTCCTGGTTTTAAGATGAGGTTCTATTTTTCCGCAATCCTCAGATTGCGCCCGCCCGCTACTCGGTTGACTTCTTCACCGCAGCCCGACGGATCACCTTGGTCTTGCCGCCCATCAGCACGCGACGAACCGCGGCCGGGCGATCGGGTAGCTCGATCTTGGCCCGCTGGCGGAAGTAGAGGTTGACCGGGGTCCCCTCGAACTCGTAGGTGTCCCGCAGCCTGTTCTCCAGGTACCGCTTGTAGGAGAAGTGGACCAGCTCCGTGTCGTTGCAGAAGAAGACGAAGCCAGGCGGGCTGACGTGGGGCTGGGTGGCGAAGTAGATCTTCAGCCGGCGCCCCTTGTCGGAGGGCGGTGGGTTGAGCGAGTACGCCTCTCGGACCAGGTTGTTCAGCTCCCGGGTCGAGATCCGCCGGGCGTGGTTGGCGGCCGCCTGCTTGATCAGGGGGAAGAGCTTGACCACCCGGGACCTGGTCTTGGCCGAGAGGAACTGGATCAGGGCGTAGCTCATGAAGGCCAGCCGCTCCCGGACCGTGCCGGCGAACTTGTCCATGGTGCGGTCATCCTTCTCGACCAGGTCCCACTTGTTGACCACGACAATACAGGCCTTGCCCTGCTCATTAGCATAGCCGGCGATCCGCTGATCCTGCTCGGTCACGTTGTCCTCGGCATCGATCACCATGAGGACGACCTGGGCCCGCTCCACGGCCCGCAGGGCGCGCATGACCGAGTACTTCTCCACGGCCTCCTCGACCTTGGCCCGCTTCCGCATGCCCGCCGTGTCAATGAAGAGGAAGCGATCCTCCCCCTTCTCCACCAGCACGTCAATGGCGTCCCGAGTGGTACCGGCCACGTTGGAGACGATGACGCGCTCCTCGCCCAGCACGGCGTTGACCAGGGAGGACTTGCCGACATTCGGCCGGCCGATCACGGCGACACGAATCAGGGTCTCGTCCTCCACGATCGGCTCCTGGGGTTTGGAGATCGCCTGCACAACCGAGTCGAGCAGGTCGCCGGTGCCCATGCCGTGCTCGGCGGAGACGGTGATCAGCTCAGGGAGGCCCAGCGCCCAGAACTCCAGCGCTTCCTCCTCCCGCTTCAGGTTCTCCACCTTGTTGACCGCGAGGATCACCGGCTTGTGGACCTTGCGCAGCCGCTCGGCCACCTCCTGGTCGGCGCCGGTGGCGCCCTGGGTCACATCGGTCACGAAGATGATCACGTCAGCCTCCCGGATTGCCAGTTCGGCCTGCCGGGTCACGTGTGCCTCAATCGTGTCACCGTCCTTGTCCAGGACGATGCCGCCGGTGTCCACCAGCGTAAAAGTGCGGCCGTTCCACTCGGAGTCAGCGTAGAGCCGGTCCCGGGTGACACCGGGCATATCCTCCACAATGGCCTGGCGGCTCTGTGTGAGGCGGTTGAACAGGGTCGACTTGCCGACGTTGGGCCGGCCTACGATTGCTACGATCGGTTTCATGTGGGGTTCCTCCGATTGGGTCAGGATTCGCTGGTCACTACCGGCGAAGCGGGTCGTCAAAGTCGTCGCGGATCAGGTTCACCGTCGCCGCCTCGCCGTGGTGGCGGAACTTGAGTGACTTGAGCCGCCGCTTCCGCTCCGGGGCCAGGCGGCCACCGGTGGCGAGGTCGGCCAGTTCGGCGGGCGATCCGGCCAGTGCGACGGGCACGCCGCCCAGCGCCTGGCCGATCTGATCGGGGTTCAGGTTGTCCAGGCTCCGGCCGTCGGCGTCGCGGAAGGCGACCGCCGGCAGGACGACCAGGTCGCCCAACTCTCTCCCCTTCAACTGATCGATCATGTCCCGGGCCAGGGTCAGGCCCGCAACTGTCACGGTGTGGCCGTAGAACTCATTCCAAATGGTCTGTACCTCAACGGTCAGGTTCTCCACCCGCCCGGTCAGCCAGCGAGCCGCCCGGCCCAGCGTCTCGGTGGCCAGGACGCCGGTCACCACGGTCACCTTGCGCGGCTCAGGCAGGGAGGCGGGTAGCCGCTCGGTCACATCGTTCATCTGCTCCAGAAAGAGCCGGACCATGCCGACGCCGTTCTCCAACTGGTCGTAGTTGCCGTAGACCTCGGCGGGCGGCACCTCCCGACCGGAGAGGATATACCACTCATCCGACGGGTGGACCAGGACGCCGCCCCAGTCGGGGAGCAGCCGCTGCTGCCAGACTTCAAGCTGATCGACCATCACCCTGGCCTCGTCGCGAGTGTAGGGGCGCAGGGGATAGAGCCCCTTGCGGTACTTGGTCAGCCCCACGGGCACGACCGAGATCGAGAGCAGGGCGTCCGGCCCCAGGGTGACCAGGTCAGCGATTGTCCGGTCCAGGTGGGCGCCATCGTTCATGCCGGGCACCGAGACGACCTGGGTGTGGAACTGAATGCCGCCATCGGCCAACTCCCGCAACTGCTTCATGAGCCCCCGGCCCTTCTCCGTCCCCAGGAGGAAGGCGCGGAGGTCGTCGTCGGTGGCGTGTACGGAGATATAGAGCGGGGAGAGCTTCTGGTCGAAGATCCGCTGCCAGTGCTCATCGCTGATCCCGACCAGGGTGATAAAGTTTCCGTGCATATAGGAGAGGCGGAAGTCGTCGTCCATCAAGTTGAGTGTGGGCCGCAGCCCCCGGGGCTGCTGGTGGACGAAGCAGAAGACGCAGTTGTTGTGGCAGGTGTAGATCCCGTCGTAGGTCGCCTTGCCGCCGAAGTCGACGCCGAGTTCTTCATCGAACTCTTTCTGGACCTGGATCTGCCGGGTCGCGCCGGTGGGGCCGACCACCGTGAGCAGCAGATCCTCCTCAGCGGTCAGAAACCGGAAGTCCAGGTCGTCACGGACCGGCTTGCCGTTGATCTCGGTCAGCTTCTCGCCCGCCTGCAGCCCGGCCCGCTCGGCAACCGAGCCCGGCTCGATATGCATAATGACTGGCTTAACCAGTCGCGCCATTATTCATCGCCCTCTCAATCGCCCTCTAATCCGAAGCGTTTTTCCATCGATCGATCTATCCAACCTATTATCCCGGATGAGGGGGATGCGGTCAAGGACAACGGTGCTGCACTTCCCGCCGAACCCGGTGGACCAGGTCGACGAAGGCCGGGTACTTCAGATAGACCCCCAGCGCCGAGAGTGGGCGGCCCAGCCAGACGACCCCAAGGCGACGAGAGGTGTAGCCGCCGATCCGCAGGGGTACGCCGGCGTGTTGGAGGGCGTTGGCGAAGAGGAACGCCGCCGGATCGATACCGCTGCGCTCCAGGAACTCGCGGAGGGCGGGCTCCAGGGCTCGCTTGCCGCCCGCCAGGCCGATCACGTAAACCTCGTGCCCCGCCTCATCTACCCCCATGAGCCGGGGAATGCCCAGTTCATGGGGCTGGGTCCGGTCAAAGCAGGGCTGGTGCCGGATCTCAGCGATGCTCGCCCGCCGGTGGCGGGGCAGGTGACCCAGGTGGATGTTGGCCGCGGTGACCGAGGAGTGGGCCTGTCCGTAACAATGGTAGATGATCCTCATGGCCGCAGCGCTTCGGCCTTCTCCTGTGCGAACGCCACGGCCGCCTGGCACTCTCGCCAACGCCTCCGGAGCAAGCGAATCTCCAGGCTGTGCGCCAGGTCGATCAGGCCGAACTGCCGCAGGCCGAGCAGGAGCAGGTCGCCCCAGGCCTCGTCCGGACCGACATCGACCAGGAGGAAGCGATCGGGCGAGATCCCGAAGACCCGGGCCAGGCCGCAGAAGGCCCGCTCCGCCACATCGGGCCGGCTGGAGCGTCCTACGGCACAGACCGGACGGCCCCGCAGATCGAGCCCGGCCTGCCAGAGGCCGACGGTGCGGTACGCATCCTCCACCTCGGCCTCCTTCCAGACCACGTTGGGCTCTGCCCGATCAGAAATCCGACCGGCGTGGATCAGGGCAGCCAGTCGGGCGGTCAGCGCCTCACGACTGTGGTAGATGATCAACGCCCGCCTCTCCCCTCTCCGCGGCCACCTCAGGAATCAGCCATTCGGTCAGCATGCAGGCGAGGGCGGCCGCCACCACGGTGGTCGCGTGAAAGCCGCCCCCGCCCATGCGGATCGTCAGGTCGGCCACCTGCCCGGACTCCACGTACCCCAGGTAGTGGATCAAGTCGCCGCCGAGTACCGCCAGGATCGCCCCGGCCACCGCCGCCCGCCGGCTCTGCCCCAGCAGGTACCCGGCGGTGCCGGCCACGAGGGCGTAGAAGTACTGGGCGTCCAGGAAGAAGAGGTTCAGCTCGGTCGGCTGGCCGGCCGGAAGCCAGCGGCTGAGGAGCAGGGCCGCCCCGGTCCCGATCAGGCCGCCGGCCAGCCCGGTCAGCACCTCCCACCAGTTCCGTCGGGTCGCCAGCAGCCAGGCGGCCAGGAGCAGCGGCAGAACCCCGCCTCCCAGGTTGATCGAGAGCCCCTGGCGCAGCGGGATCTCGACCAGCAGACCCGCCAGCATGGAGCCGAAGAGGAGCAGGCCGGATCGGTCGGAGAGGCCGAGCCGGCCCAGGGAGCCGGTCAGGAAGCCGGAGGCGGCAAGGATCAGGAGGACCAGCAACAGAACAGGACCAACGGGCATCATAGGGGATCTCCTCCTCATGAGAGTCGCCCCGAACGTGACCCCGGGACGATTCTCTTAGGGTGGCAACGACGATCTTTCCCTATTCAGAGGCATAAACGCCACCGGGTTTTGCCAACCTATGGCCGTACACCCTGAACACATCCGGGAGGGGTCCCCGCTGATGCAACTGAACACGGCTGAGTGGCTCTATCTTGTGGCCGTGGGCCTCCACATGCTCTTCTTCGGCCTCTTTCTCCGCATGCTCTGGTGGAAGCGCTATGCGGACACCCGCTACTGGAACCGACGTCCCTCGCTCTCCGTGGAGGGGCTGCTCGCCCATGCCAACAAGCACGCGCAGGCGCTGCCGCGCATCTCCCTGGTGGTGCCGGCCCGGAACGAGGCCGATGTGATCGAGCGAACGGTGGACCACCTGGCGGGGCTCGAGTACCCGTCCCACCTCTACGAGGTCCTGGTCGTGACCGATGAGAAGGAGGCGCTGGCCGCAGAGCAGCGCCGGAAAAGTGCGGTGGTGGATGCGCTCACCCGCGTCGCTGACGGCATTGAGCCGCCGGCACCGGAGTCGGAATCCGGCTCGCTGATCCTTGCCTGCCTGGGCGGTCTGGCCCTCGACGGGGTGGATGAAGTCTCGCGCCGGCTCGGGCGCAACGAGGGGCTCCAACTCCTCGCCCGGATCCCGGCCCCCCTCCTGCGACCGATCCTCTGGGAGGCCTCCCTCCAACTCCTGAAAAAGGGCGGTTGGCGGTCCGACTACCGGATCCTCCGCCAGTTGCGCGGACGGCTGCCCGGGGCGACCGAGGAGCAGTTGCAGGGGGCCCATGCGGCCCTCCTCTCCCTGGCCATGCCGTCGGCGGTCGCCTTCGCCTCCCTGCGCGGCGAGGACGGTGAGGCACTGGGGCGCCGGCTGGCCTCGCAGGCCGCCCGGGCGCATCACTCGCTCACCCGGGAGATCCTCCAGCACCTCTGCTCCGCCCTCGCTGCCGATCTGGTCAGCCGCATGGAGGAGATGGCCCGTCAGGAGCGGCTGGAGGAGCGGCTCCGAGGCGCCTTCAGCGAGATCTACCCGACGACCCAGGAGATCATGGAGCGGAAGGTGGCCGAGTTCAGAAACCGGCAGGAACAGCCGGCGCTGAAGCACCTGGTCGTCCCGCGCGACTTTGACGGCGACCTGGGCGGCAAGCAGCTCGGTGTCGATGTGCCCTCGACCAAGGGGCGGGCCCTGAACTGGGCGCTCTCCTTCATAGACGGTCGCTCCTCCTGGTGTGGCTTCTACGATGCCGAGAGCCGGCCCGATGCCAAGGTGATGCTCTACATTGCCCACAGAGTGCTGGAGGAGCGGATCTCGGGCCACACGCTCCCCCGCATCTTCCAGGGACCGGTCTTCCAGGTCCGCAACTGGTACGAGATGGGCCCCTTCTGCAAGATCGCCTCGCTCTATCAGACGATCAGCCACGACTGGCACCTGCCGGTCGTCTTCCGGAAGCTGCCCTTCGTGGGCGGGACCAATGTCTTCGTGGAGTCCACCCTGCTGCGGGAGATCCGGGGCTTCGACTCCTCCACCCTGACCGAGGACCTGGAGTTAGGGACCCGGGCCTGGCTGGCAGCCGGGGCTTGGCCCGACTACCTGCCCTACCCGTCCAGCGAGCAGACCCCGCCGACCTTCGCGGGCTTCTACCGGCAGCGGCTCCGCTGGGCGACCGGCCACATCCAGGTCATGAACAAGATCCAGAGCGAGCAGACCGGTTCCGTGGAGAAGCGACGCCGTCTCCTGCGGGAGCTATGGGTAAAGGGCCAGGCCCAGTGGATCTTCTACCAGTCCGCGACCCTGGTCCCGCTCATGGGACTGGGACTCTGGCTCCTGGGGCTGCTCGATCCAAACGTGCTGCCCCCAGCTTGGCGGATCTCGCTCAACATCATGTCCACGGCCTACCTAGGCTTCACGATCTACGCCTTCTTCCGCTACATCCGCTACCTGGACCCCACCAGCCGGCCCCAGCAGTGGCTCGGGCAACTGGTGGCGGTCGCCCAACTGCTGGTCCTGCCGCTGGCGGCGTTCCTCTTCCCCGTCCCCTACTCCAGTGCGGTGCTCCTGAGCGCCCTTGGACGGGGGCCAAGCCAGTGGGTCAAGACCCCTCGCACCAAGGAGTGAAGCGTATGCGACGGATTGCTCTGCTACTGGCTGTGCTGATGCTGTCAGGCTGCGCCGCCCGCCCCCGGATCATGCCATCCGAAGCGCTGGATGCGGCCCTCGCGCACCCCGTGGTGGCCGCCTGGCAGGCCGAGCACTCGGCTCCGACCGTCCTGGAAGGGCTGCCCCAGGCAGCGATTCGGGGCCTGGGGGACTACAAACCGGTCGCCATGGTCGACCTGGTCGCCGAAGGGCTGATGGTCCGGCTCGACTCAGCCCTCGGCCCACGGCCCCGGCGGGTCGAGGTGATCGTAGACGGGGAGAGCGGGGTGGTCCGGGAGGTCAAGCAGCGATAAGTGAGAGCGCCGGCCACCCTGGATGCGGGTAGCCGGCGCCTTCGTTTTCGTCCTAGTTGAACCAACGGGTCTTCACTGCCGCCGGCGTCCGCTCGGGCACCTTCTCCTCCCGCGCCGGGTAGCCGAGGAAGATCAGGCCAACGCCCCTGCGCCCCTCGGGAATCTCCAGCAGCTTGAACGTCTCCGGATGGTTGACCAACGGACCGCTCCCCCAGAAGGTCCCGAGCCCCCGTGCGTGGGCGGCCAGCATGAGGTTCTGAACCGCGGCGCCCATGGAGAGCAGGTCCTCCTGCTCCCGGACCGGGTCATCCGGGGAGAGCACCTGGGCCACCAGGATCGCCCACGGCGGCGTCGCCAGGCCGGAATAGGCGAACTGATAGATCTTCGCCGCCTGCTCCGAGGCCGGGTCGGGATGCCCCTTCCGCTTCAGCTCACCCCGCAGCCGTGCGAGCCGCTCCTTCGTCTCCCCGCTGATCACGTAGAACTCCCACGGCTGGGTCAGCTTGTGGTTCGGCGCCCAGACCGCCGCCTCCAGGATCTCCTCCACCAGCTCACGCGCAACCGGGTCCGGCTTGAACTCGTGTACCGTCCGACGCCCCTTGATCAGCCCTACCGCATCCATTGCCCCGTCTCCTCCCAGATCCTAGATCCGATTGGCCAGCAGCGCCAGATCGACCCCGCGGAGACGGCACCACTCACCGACCCCGCCGGTCAGCACCACCGGCTTGTGCTGCAGGGCCGCGAGATCGCGCGCCCCGGTCAGCAACATCGCAATCTTTAGATCGTCGCGAAGCGCTCGCAGATACCGCATGGCTGCATCTGCCCCGCCGGACTGCTGCCGCTTCAGCACCGCACCGGCCACGCCTACAGCCCGGGCGCCCAGGGCCAGCGCCTTCGCCACCTCGGAGCCGAAGGCAACGCCCCCGCTGGCGATCAGGTCCAGCCCGGGCAGGGCCTCCTGCGCCACCTCGGCCACAGCACAGGCCGTGGGGATTCCCCAGGCCTGCAGCCCCGGGTCCGGCTCCTCCTCGACCCGCCGGGCGATCTCAATCCAGGCGAAGTTCGTGCCGCCGCGACCCGAGAGATCGACCGCCCGGACACCGACCCCGTAGAGCCGCCGGACCGTCTCCTTGGAGAGGCCGAAGCCGCACTCCTTGACCACCACCGGCACCGGCAGCTCTGCCACCATTTTGGCGATGTTGGCCAACTGCCCGCGGAAGTCCCGGTCGCCCTCGGCCATCTGCAGCTCCTGCGGGGCGTTCAGATGGACCTGGAGCAGGTTGGCCTCCACCATCTCGATGGCGGCCTTCGCCCGGTCCACCGGCGCGTCGGCGCTCAGATTGGCGAGGATGATGCCCCGGGGGTTCACATCGCGCACCACCCGGTAGGTCCTGGCCACCTCCGGCTCCTTCAGGCCGGCGTTCTGGGAACCCACCGCCATGGCCAGATTCAGCTCCGCCGCCACGGTAGCCAGGTCCCGGTTGATCGCCTCGACCCCGGGCGCCCCGCCGGTCATCGCGTTGATGATCACCGGGCTGGCAAGGGGCACCCCCGCGATCGATGTAGCCAGGTCAATCTCGTCCAGTGCCAGGTCCGGCAGGCTGTTGTGCACCAGGTACACCTCGTCCCACCCGGGTCCCGCCAGACCGCCTGCCCTTGCTCCCAGCACCTGTTCTTGCGCCAGTGCCAGCCTTACGTGATCCAGTTTTCGCTGCTGCCGTTCGCTCACCCTGGCTCCCTCCGTTGCTGCGTCTTCTTGCTGCGGTGCCACCCCGCCCCGGCTTGTCGGGCGGGAACTCAAACTCCACCTTACCCGCTTTCAGCACCAGCGATGCGCGGAAAGCCCGGCCGGTGCGCGGCGACTTGAACCCGCTCAACACGGCTGTGCGCCCCCTGGTCAGGAGCGTCTCAGCCAGGGATGCGTCGATCACGAGGCTGCAGAGCCAGCCGGGAAGCCGGGTGGGGCAGTCCGGGCCGCCACACTTCCAGTCCCGCCCCTGCCGCTTCACCTCGCTGCCGCAGAGCGGGCAGCGGGCCGCCAGGGGGACCGGCGCCTCCTCCGTGTCCGCATCGCTCCCAGATCGCCGCCCACCTCCCCGTGCGGGCGCTCCCGGCGCCTTCTGGACCAGGTCGACCACCTGGACGGCCAGGCTGCGGATCTCCTGCATGAACCGGTCCGACTGGTACTCGCCCGCCTGGATATCCGCGATCCGTTTCTCCCACTCGCCCGTCAGCTCGGCGGAGAGGAGCACCTGCGCCCCGATCGCCTCCGCCCGCTCCACAAGCTGCCGCCCCTTGGGGGTCGGTACCAGGCTCTTCTTCTCCAGGGCGATATAGCCGACATCCTTCAGCCGCTCTATGATCGCCGCCCGGGTGGCCGGCGTCCCCAGCCCCCGCCCCTTCATGGCCTCCTTGAGAGCGTCGTCGTCCATCTCCTTGCCGGCGAACTCCATGGCCGAGAGGAGCGATGCCTCGCTGTAGCGCTTGGGCGGCTGGGTCTCCTTGGCCAGCACATCCACCTTGTGGACGGCCACCGGCTCCCCCTGCTTCAGGGGCGGCAGGGCGGCCTGCTCCTCCTCCTCGCCTTTCTTTTTTGGCGGCTCCGGCTCCACGGCGTGCCAGCCGGGCTCCAGCATGCGCCGCCCCCGGCTGCGGAACCGGTCCTGCCCGACCCGGGTGATCACCTCGGTCTCCAGGAACTTCGCCTCCGGGTAGAACTGGGCCAGGAAGCGCCGGGCGATCAGGCCGTAGACTTTCGCCTCCACCGCGGCGAGCGACTTCGGCGCCTGGTCGGTCGGGATGATCGCATGGTGATCGGTCACGCCGGCATCATTCACCACCCGCCGGTTGCCCGGATGGACCAGGCCGAGGTCAGCGCCGCCCGCCGCCTGGGCGAACTCGCTCTGCCCCTGCAACGCCCTGACGATCCCGGGCAGGGTCCGCACCAGATCCCGGTTCAGATAGCGGGAGTCGGTGCGCGGGTACGTGATCAGCTTGGCTTCGTATAGAGACTGGGCCGTCTTCAGTGTGGCGGCTGCGGTCAGACCGAACCGCCGGTTCGCCTCCCGCTGGAGCGTCGTCAGGTCGTATAGCTGCGGGGGCCGCTCCACCCCGGGCTTCTCCGTTACCGACTCAACGGTCCCGGTCTGCCCCTTCACCCGCTGTGCGATCGCCTCGGCCGCCGCAGCCGCCTTCAGCCGGTCGCCGTCCGGGCCGAACCACTTGCCCCGGTACTGGCGGCTGCCGCCGGCCGTGAAGTCGGCCTGGACCTCCCAGTAGGGCTCCGGCTCGAACGCCTCGATCTCCTGCTCCCGCCGGACCAGCAGGGCGAGCGTCGGGGTCTGGACCCGCCCGACCGAGAGCAGGTCGCCCCACTTGACCGTGAAGGCCCGCGTCGCATTCATGCCCATGAGCCAGTCGCCCTCGGCGCGGCAGCGAGCCGACTGATAGAGCCGGTCATAGGCCGCCTGGCTCTGCATGGTACCGAACGCCCTACGAATCGCCTCCCGGGTGAGGGCGGAGACCCAGAGTCGGCGCACGGGCCGCTTCAGACCGGCCGCCTCGGCAATGTAGCGAAAGATCAGTTCGCCCTCCCGCCCGGCGTCGCAGGCGTTGATCAGCTCCGGTGCCTGCTTGCCCAGCTTGGCGAGCACCTGGAACTGCGAGCGGGTCTTAGGCATGACCCGCACCTTGAAGGCGTCGGGCATGATCGGCAGCGACTGGAGCGACCAGCGCTTCCACTTCGGGTCGTACTCCTCGGGAGCTTGCAGCTCTACCAGGTGGCCAATCGCCCAAGAGAGCAGGTACTCGCTCGACTCGAGGTAGCCCTCGCGCGCAGAAAAACCGCCCAGGGCATCGGCAATCGCCCGGGCGGCCGATGGTTTCTCCGCAATGATCAACGGTTTGCTCACCATGAACCGCAACACCTCAGAAGGTATGTTCGCCCCCGTCAGGGAAAACCCTTCCTTCTTCGACCCACTGAACATGGTTCGTAAACCGAACAGGGATCAGCCCTATGCACCCGAACGGTGTTCGGACTTTGATCGATGGTAGGTCTTGGACATGAGAGAAGCCCGATCCCTTACCGGACCGGGCTTCTGACACTTCACTTTACTCGGCCGGGGCCTTGTCAGGGGACGGAGCCTCCTCAGCAGCCGGAGCCTCCTCAGCAGCCGGAGCCTCCTCAGCAGCCGGAGCCTCCTCAGCAACCGGAGCTTCCTCAGCAGCCGGAGCCTCCTCAGCAACCGGAGCTTCCTCAGCAACCGGAGCTTCCTCAGCAACCGGAGCTTCCTCGGCAACCGGGGCTTCCTCAGCAACCGGGGCTTCCTCAGCCGGAGCGGCGTCGGTGGAATCCATCTCCCGCAGGGAGAGGCTGATCCGCCGCTGCTCAGGATTGACACCGATCACCTTGGCCTGGATCTGCTCGCCGACCTTCACGACCTCACCCGGGGTGTTGACCCGGCGATCGGCCATCTGGCTGATGTGGACCAGGCCGTCAACGCCGGGCTCCAGCTCCACGAAGGCGCCGAAGGTGGCCAGGCGGGCGACGGTGCCGGAGACCACGCTGCCCTCGGGGTACCGCTCGACGACGGACACCCAGGGATCGGCCATCACCTGCTTCATGCCGAGGGAGACCTTCTCCTTCTCCCGATCAAGCCGCAGAATCTTTACGGTCACCTTCTGGCCCTCCTTGAGGACCTGGGACGGATGCTTGATCCGGCCATAGGACATCTCGGAGATATGGAGCAGGCCGTCCACGCCGCCGAGATCGATAAAGGCGCCGAAGTCGGTCAGCGACTTGACGGTACCCTCGATCGTGGCGCCCTCCTCGACCGACTCCCAGAAGGCCTTCTTGGCGAGGCCGCGCTCGCTCTCCATGACCTGCTTGCGGGAGAGGATCACACGGCCCTTCTGCCGGTCCAACTCGATGACCTTGACGCGAATCTTCTGACCCACGAACTGGGAGAGGTCGGCTACGTAGCCGCGCTCTACCTGCGACGCGGGCAGGAAGGCACGCAGCCCGAGGTCGACCACCAGGCCGCCCTTGACCGCCTCGGTCACCTCGGCCTCGACGATTTCGCCGGCCTCATGCTGCTTCTCGACCTTCTGCCAGGCGAGCCGCTCGTCCGCGCGCCGCTTCGAGATGCGGAGACCGCCCTCGCCCTTGGCATCGACGCCGAGGACCACGACCTGCACGTCGTCGCCAACCTTGAGGCCGGAGGCGGCAGCGTTCGGGAGGGGCCGGTGGGTGATCTCGCTCAGCGGAATGATCCCCTCCGACTTGTACCCGACGTCCACCATGATCGAGTCCTCGCTCACGCGGACGACCTGCCCCGTAACAATCTCACCCTGCTTGGGCACACGCAGGGCAGCTTCCATTTCGGCGCGGGCTTCGGCATCGTTCATGGCTTCGTTCTCGTTATCCCGGTTGTCAAACTCCTGCACGATCGTAGACCTCCTCGATGGCTCGCCTGTAGTGCGGCTCCGGCGCAGGCTACACGAACCATACTTTACCTTAGAGATGTAGATAACGCCGAACCCGGGCGTCGGCATAGGGAGACCTGGGGTTTAAGAATCCTGGCCAGATGCGGCCGCGTAGGTCACCGGTGGCTCCAGGAGGCGTCCAATCGCCCCCATAATCTCCTCGCCGGCGGCCTCCAGTGCCTCACCGGTAAGCTTGGCTCCCCGGAACCGCTCCAGCGGAACCGGCTCTCCAAAATGAATGGTCACGGGTTGAAAGAACTTATAGCTCCCGGAGATCCCGAACGGGATCACCGGCACCCCCGACTTCAGGGCGATGTAAGCGGTACCGGGCTCGGCCTTCATCAGACGGCCTGTCCGGTTCCGAGTCCCCTCGGGAAAGATCCCGAAACAACCGCCGTTCGCAAGGATGTCAAGCGAGCGCTTCAGGGAGGACCGGTCAGGCGTACCCCGCTTCACCGGGAAGGCGCCCACCGACCGGGCCAGGAAGCCGACCACGGGGATCTTGAAGATCTCCTCCTTCGCCATGAAGGAGACCCGGCGCGGGGCGACGATGCCGATGATCACCGGATCGTTGCCGTTGAAGTGATTCCCGCAGAGGATCACACCACCCTCGCGGGGGACGTGCTCCAGCCCGTCAACCCGGATCCGGAACAGCGGCCGATAGATCATAGAGACAAGCGCCTTGGCAAATCCGTAAAGCCACACGCCTTACAACCTCCGGCAGTGGGATAGGATCTCAGAGAGGACCTGGTCGACGCTCTTGCGGGTCGTGTCGATCAAGACGGACTCGGGCAGGATCATCAGTGAGTTGGCTCCCTTGTTCATATCGGCCTCATCGCGCCGGGCGATGTCGGCCATGATCTCCTCCAGAGGGATCCGGTGGCCCGCTCCCGCCATCTGCTCCTGGCGCCGCCGGGCCCGCTCCTCCAGGGTAGCGGTAATGTACAGCTTCAGGTCGGCGTCGGGCAGCACATAGGAGCCGATATCCCGCCCCTCCATGACGATCCCGCCCTGGTGGGCCATGCTCCGCTGCGCACGTACCATGTACTGACGCAGCTCCGGCACCGCCGATACCCGGGAGACGATCCGGCTGATCGCGGGCTCCCTGATCTCCCGGGTGACATCCACCCCGTCCAGGAAGACCTGGGTCTCACCACCGGGGCCACGTTGTAGGCGAACATCGGTCTGACCGACCATGGCGCTGAGCGCCTGATCATCTTCCGGGTTGATTCCGCTGCGCAACGCCTTGAGGGCCAGCGCCCGGTACATGGCTCCGGTATCAACGTAGAGGTACCCGAGCCGTTCTGCGAGGAGTCTGGCAATCGTCCCCTTGCCGGCGCCGGCGGGGCCGTCCATGGTGATCGTCAGCGCGCGGGATGCACCGTGTTGCGTCAAGCCTGTACTCCACTCCAATCCGGACGGAGCTTCACGGCACGCCGCTGATAGACATGGCGAATCTCATTCTGCCGTTTCTCCGTATTCACATGGATCAGCACCCGAATACACATAGGTAGGCTTCCCGGAACCGGGATCTCCGTTGCACAGAGCATGGGTACCATGAGCCAGCCACGCTTGCGGGCCGCCTCCGCCGGGAAGGTTGCTCGCAGGTCATTCGTCACCGTGAAGACGACACTGGCGATATCGTCCGGATCAAACTCGTTCTGTCGGACGACCTCCTCCAGCAACTCCTCCGTTGCGGAGATGATCGCCTCTTTCTCGTCCACCTCTACCGTGGTGGCCCCTCGGATTCCTCTCACCGCGTTCATACGGGACCCCTCCAAGGTTGATCTGCCAAGACAGGCGCGACGATAGCTGGAAAGACAGGGGCTCCCTCCTTAGATTACCAGACCCGAATTGGTTCGTCAAACCTACCTCTTCAATCAGAATGAATGAAGCGAGCGCTCGTCCTCCGTCGTGAGGGCGGGCGCTCGCTCAGCTTCACCGGTCTACTGGAGGACCGGTGCGGGAACGTACCACTGCAGGGTGTAACTGGTGGTCGTCCCGGCGTAGAGGTTGACCCGGACCGACCAGTCCCCGGTCTGATCCACGGCTGCCTCCCGGATCTCCGGGTTGTTCAGCGTGTACGCTCGCGCCCGCTCCCGGCCACTCGGATCGTAGACGAAGAAGTCGAGGTCGGCTCCCGTCGGCCAGGCCAGGACGAGGCGGGTCGGCCCGGTCAGATCCATCCCGTGGAGATGGGTGGAATTCCGGTTGGATGGCGACACGGTTCCGGTGTAGGTGGTCGGTGCGTACCCGACCGCGGAGAGCGCAAAGCTGCTGGTGACGCCGCTGTAGAGGTTGACCCGCACCCGGTAGGTGCCGGCCCCCCAGCGGGCGGTGTCGATCCGGAGCCGCTCGGGGTTGTTCAGCGTGAAGGCACGCCCCGCCAGGGAGCCGTTGGGCGCGTAGACGTACAGATCCAGGTCGGCGGGCGTCGGCCAGTCCATGGCGAAGTCAACGTAGCCGGGCTGCAGGACGGTCAGGTCGAACTCGGCGTTCCGGCTGGACGGCGACACGGTGCCGCTGCGGCTCCACGTCGGCTGGCCGGGCTGCCCCTGATTCTGGACCGTGACCGTCGCACTGCTCTCTGCATCGAGACCGCCGGAGTCGGTCACACGTGCGGTGATCGTGTGCGGTCCATCGCTCACGGTGGTGGTGTTCCAGGTGTGGCGGTAGTAGGTGCCGTCAAAGCTGCCGGTCACATCTTGGTAGGCGCTGACGTCGATCCCCACCTCGACCCGGTCGATGGCCTGGTCATCGGTCGCCTCGATCTGGACCTCCACCACGCCGGAGACGGTGGCGCCATCCGCCGGGTTGATGATGCTCGCCGTGGGCGGCGCATCGGCCGCTCCCGAGAGGCCCGCGCTCACATCGACCGTGTACTGACCGGCTCCGGAGTACGATCGGACCTGGATCCGGTAGGTGCCCGTCTGGTTGATGCTGACCGCGATCTGCTCCTGGCGGCTGGTCCCCGCCGACTGGCCTACCTGGTTACCGTTCGGCCCCAGCACGTAGAGGTCCAGGTCGGGTGCGACGCCCGAGCCCGGCATGAGCAGGGTGATGTGGAGCGGGTAGTTCGGCTCGGCCACGGCGATCGTATGCTCCACGGTCGCCCCCGCCGCGACCGAGCCGCCGAAGGACTGGTGCTGCGGAACGGCCGGCGCCCCGCCCTCCGGGAAGCCTCCCGCCCGGGCCACCGCCAGATAGCCGTCCAGGCGGCCATGGCCGTAGTCCGAATCCTGCCCCTCGGGCCCCCAGTCCTGGGCGGTCTGCTGGAGGATCTGCCTCACCTGATCCACAGTGAGGCTGGGGTCAGCGTCCAGCATGAGGGCAATGGTGCCGGATACGAAGGGCGTTCCGTTTGAGGCATTGACCCCATCAATGTAGATGAAGTCATGCGGGCTGCCGCCAGGTGCCTGGCCTTCGGCAGGAAGGCTTCCAGGGAGACGGCAAAGACGATTTCGACGCCGTCCCTGCGCACGTTGATCCGTTCGATGAGGTCCCGCAGGAGGAGTCTCTGTTCCTCGGTGGTCGCCTCCCGGAAGTAGTACCACCAGTGCGGAGCCAGATCGGCCAGCTCCTCCACCTGCGATGGGGTGGCCGGTTGCCCCTTCCGCTGGTCGTGCAAGGTGGTGAGCCGTGTGTGCAGGATCTGCTGCTTCTCCTTGGCCTCCCGGATCTTGGCGGTCAGCATCTCTTCGGTATAGGGGCTCTCATTGGGGCATGCGAGGAAGGAATCCATCCGGGCCAGCCATCCATCGATGATCTTCTGCGTCCTGGTAAGCTCGGTGTTCGTGAGACGGATCTGCTCCTCCACCTCCCGCAGGTGCTTGTCCACCCCGCCGAGGAGCAGGGCGGCCAGCTCCTGTCCATCGAGCATGGTCAGCAGGGTCTCTAACTGGCTGCCCACAACCTGCTCCAGTCGCCTCCGGCCGTACGTGCGCTGGCCGTCACAGAACTGCCTGCCCTTGCGCAGGTGGGTCTGGCAGACGTAGTAGAGCCGCCGGCCCGTTTGCATGGTTCCATCGGCCCGCTTGTTCCTGTAGGTGTTGGCGTCAGCGGAGAGGCGGGCGCCGCAGTGGCCGCAGAAGACCAGCCCGGTCAGCAGGGCGTCGGAGCCTCGGAGGCGGGCGGTTAAGGGGTGCTTGGGCTCGTTGGCGGGGGCCTTGCGGGCGGTCTGAGCGGTCTTCATGGCGGCCATCAGCTTCAGCCAGCGCTCCAGGGGGATGATCTGGTACGCAGGGATGGGCTTCAGGTTGCCGGCCTCATCCCGGGGGAGGATGAACTGGTCCAGGTCGTAGGGGTTCTTCCTGGCGTAGCTGTTGCCGTTCTGCTTGTTCCGGCCGTAAGCGGGCAGCCCGGCGATGATCGGGTTCTGGAGGATGCGCCGGACCCGCTGGTCGTCCCACGGGCGGCCGGTCGGATTGGGGGTGGAGCGGGCGGTCAGTTCCTTGGCGATCAGCACGCAGCCCATCCGTTGGTCGAGGTAGAGGTCGACCATCAGCCGGATGATCTCGGCCTGGGCCTCATCGATCAGGAGGGCCGGGGCGTCGGATTTGGGCCTGCGGGTCCCGTTGAGGCAGTATCCGAATGGCGGGGGGCCTCCGCTCCACCTCCCCTGCTTAGCGAGCTGCTGCATCGCCTCGGAGACGCGTAACGATGTATTCTTGGACTCGGTCTCGGCCTGCCAGCCTTCAAGAAAACGGACGAACTTGTCCATCTGGGTGTCGAGAGCCAGGAGCTTTCCCCCGGGGGCGTCGGTGACGGACCAGACCTCGCAGCCGATCTTGCGGAACCGATCGATGACGACCGGGTACTCGAAGGCGTTGCGGGAGAGCCGGTCGGCCTTGAAGACGATGAGCGCCTGCCACTCGCCGGCCCGGGCATCGCGGAAGGCCTGCTGGAGGACGTCCCGGTCGTCGGCGCTGACCTTGAAGCCGGAGACGCCCTCCTCGGCGTACTCCCGGACCAGGCTCCAGCCCCGCTGGGCGACGAACTCCCGCACGGCAGCCCGTTGGATGGGAAGGGTCTCCTCCCCGTCCCGCTTGACCTGCCTCTCGGTGGAGACCCGGTAGATGGCGGCGACCCTCATGGCTTCCGCCTTGTGTGCTGGCGCTTTGCGAGGGCCAGGCGGATGAGGCGTTGCTTGAAGCCGGAGAGATCAGAACCCTCTTCGGTGGGGAACGTCAGCGTGATCCGAACCCCGGTCTGCGGTTGGGTGCCCTCGATTCGGAGCACCTGCCGTCCTCGCAAGTTTTCCGTGCTCCATTCATCCGCAGGTCCAATGCTGCAGAGTGTCTTGTTCTCCACGTCAGTCACCTCGTGGCGCTTGGTAGGTAGATCATACGGCCACGAGATCCCCTCTGGAAGCGATTGACCTTGGTATCTCCCGTAAGCGCAATGGCAACAATGAGAAAGACCCGGTGGGTTAACACCGGGCCGGCGGCCTCCGTTGTCTCGCAACGATGAATAAACGGGGAAGAGTCGTTACCCCTCAAGGAGGCCGCCACCAAGTAATACCTAGGGGTACAGGCTTCGTATATTCCTGCCTTCGTTGGCAACAATGAGAAAGACCCGGTGCGCGAACACCGGGCCGGCGGCCTCCGTTGTCTCGCAACGATGGATAAACGGGGAAGAGTCGTTACCCCTCCCCCTTACAGATTAAGGGACAGGAGTTTCAGCAGGAGCGCCAGAAGCAGGATCCAGAAGATCCGATCATCCAGCTTGCTCATGCAGACACCTCCTTCCGTTCAACAAGGAGGCCGCCACTACATAACACGAAGGGAACTGCGATCTGGTTCGCAGTTCCCCTCGTGTTTTTTTACGTCGCCATCCCCACACCTCCATAGTGGGATGAAGCCGTCAAAGGGCGTAGCCATGGATGTCCCGCTGTAGCTCACATAGCCGGTGCCGCTGTTCGCCCGGGCAGCGGTAATGTTGACGCCCGGTGCGGCGATCTCGGGCTTCACCCGGTTGTCCTGGGTCGGTCCCCGGCTGGAGAAGGAGGCCAGGCCGAAGCCGCCCTCCCCGACATCCGCCATTGCTGCCACCGTAATCGCCTTTGCAGCGGCACCCGGCGAGCCGATCGTGTAGCGCCGCGGCCCCGAGTTCCCCGCCGCCACCACGGGGATGATCCCCTGGTCCGCCGCCCGGTTGACGGCCTGCGACAGCGTATCGGAACCATCGGAGGAGCCGGATGAGCCCAGCGACATGGAGATCACCTTGATCTGGTAGAGATCCCTGTTCGCCACCGCCCAGTCGACGGCGGCGGTCACGTTGGAGAGGGTGCCGCTGCCGTTGGCATCCAGCACCTTGAGCCCGACCAGGGCGGCGCCCGGGGCCACACCGGTGTATTCGCCGTTCCCGGCGCCCGTGCCGGCCACGATCCCCGCCACGTGGGTGCCGTGGCCGTGGTCATCGTACGGGGTGGTGCGGCTGTTCACCCAGTCCCGCCAGCCCAGCACCTTGCCGCCGTTCAGGTCAATGTGGGCAGCATCGATCCCAATGTCGGTATGCAGACGCACAAGGCCATGGTCGCCCATGGCCTTTCGTTATCTCTACGATGCTGACTCTCCCGTGTCCTTCAAGAAAAGCACGCGATCCCGAAGGGGAAATACTAAACACAGAGAATGATTTACTATCTTTGCAATTGGGGGAGTTCCATGCCACTGCCACCAGTCAGCCATGCCACACTACGCAAAACCGTCGTGATTACCGCCCTTTTGGGCCAGACGATGCTCGATTCCAGTCCCAGGCTGGCGATCCTGATCTGCGGCGTCGCCCTGATTGCCGCCCTGCTCGACGGGTGGTGGTACCTACCGGATCTGAAGAAGAGCTGGTGGTACTCCGCACTCCTTGGCCTCCTTGGGCTGACCATGTGGAGCGAACCGAGGGGATGGTTCTTTTCTGCCTGGGCACTGATCGAGATCGGGACCGGGCTCCGAGCGCAGAGCATCTTCCGCGGCTGGGAACGAGCCAGAGCGATGGCGCTGGCCCAGGAGAGAGCCGAAGCTGAGCGGCTTGCTGCCCTTGGCTACGAGGTCGCCGCCACCGCCGAAGAGGTGCCGGCGGCTGATGAGAGCGAGCCAGAGCCGCCGCCGCCCATTCCGCTCTGGCGGTACCCGATCGCCCTTGGGTTTGGTCTGGTGGCAGCATGGATCGGTGCCTGGGGATCCCGGCTCTTCTTCACGGTCACGGGGTGGCAACTGGACCTGCTGGCCATCGGCATTGGTTGGTTGGTGGGGAAGGCGATCACGACCGGAGCGGGAGACCGGAGCAACAAGCCCCTTCGGTGGATCTCCGGGGCGATCTCTGTCCTGGGAGTGCTCTATGGTCGGTACCTGCTGCTCGCCTACCTGATCTTCGAGAAGCGCGGGACGCCGCCCCGGCCCGATCTGATCCTCGGCCTGGCCCTGAGATACCCCGGCGACTTCCTCGGGGTCTGGATGCTGCTCTTCGCCGCTGTGAGCGCCTGGGCAGGATGGCGGTATGCCCGTGACCCCTGGCCGGAGCGCAGGGTATAGGGGAGCCGTTTCCCGCCGCCGTTCCTCGCCACCCGCCGCCACTGCTCGCCCACCCGCCGCCATTGCTCGCCCACCCGCCGCCATTGCTCGCCCACCCGCCGCCGTTCCTCGCCACCCGCCGCCATTGCTCGCCCACCCGCCGCCATTGCTCGCCCACCCGCCGCCATTGCCCGCCCACCCGCCGCCATTGCCCGCCCACCCGCCGCCATTGCTCGTCCGCCCGCCGCCATTGCTCGCCCGCCCGCCGCCATTGCTCGCCCTCCCGCCGCCATTGCTCGTCCACCCGCCGCCATTGCTCGCCCGCCCGCCGCCATTGCTAGCCACCCGCCGCCGTTTCTCGCCCTCCAGCGGTCCCTATCCGTCGGAACGACTTGCAATTATCTCCATTTCCCCTCTTTACACCCAAATCTGATCATGTTAGAATATGGGTGTATCTTCCTCATCCGCCAATATCGAGGAAGCGGGCAGGGAGGAGTTGGCTCATGGCCAAAGAACCCAAGGGACCCGATCAGGCTCCGAAGGGCTCCGGACAGGATCCAATCCGTTCCGACCGTCCCGGTCCCCCGTCCAGCGGTCTCCCGCTCAACCCGACTCCCAGCCCGGTGCCGGGACCGTTCGCCAACCCCAAGGTCCGCCTCAACGACTACAACGACACGGATCTGACGGCCTCGGAGAGCGAGCCGGGCTGCACGGCCCGAGGACCGGGGAGCTTCTCGCTCTACACTTCGGTCCGCAAACTACTGATCCAGATCGCCGAAAAGCGCGGCTGGACCACGGCGGAGATCAAGTTCATTCGAGTGGCCAACGTGGAGGGCCAGCGGCGGATCTGGCTCTACCCGACCGATGAGTCTGACAGGGCTCGGATTCCACTCCGTATCAGCAAGGGCAAGTACAGTGTGACCCTCTCCCGGTATCTGAAGAAGTGGGGCCTGCTCCTCCCCAGCGATGAGCGGCGCTGGTACGACATTCTCCAGGACACACAGAACGAGAGCCCGATCGGCCCGGCCGTCTACATTGACCTGGACAAGCCCCGCGACTTCAAGAAGGTCACCACGCCTTCCAAGGACGAGAGCCAGGGTACGAGCAAGGGAAAGGGCAAGACCGAGCCCACCGACCCGGAGCCGAACAAGGACTAATCCCTCTACATAGACATACCCGGGCGCCCAGGCCAGAGCCTGAGCGCCCTTTCCCTATCCCCCCATCCGCCGGATCTCCAGCTCCAGCTCCACCGGCCTCCCTCCCCGCCCCGGCGCCCGGTAGACCACGCAGCGCCCCACGGCGTGCCGGAGCACCTGCTTCTGCTCCTCCGGCGTCAGCGCCTCCCAGGCGTCCAACCGGCGGAGCAGCTCCTCGAACTGGCCCAGGTCCAACCGGCCGGCCCGAAGCCGCTCTAACTCCTCCGCCAGCCCCGCCGACGAACCCCGC
The DNA here is from genome assembly GCA_041690255.1 of Symbiobacteriaceae bacterium. Classification (GTDB taxonomy): domain Bacteria; phylum Bacillota; class Sulfobacillia; order Symbiobacteriales; family Symbiobacteriaceae; genus JAWLHU01. The sequence continues at coordinate 130,397 of JAWLHU010000016.1, read as the reverse complement.
AGCGCCTCCTCCTCCCGGTCCAGCTCATCGATATGCACGGCGTACAACCGAGCCGGAAGCTCCCCCGCCCGGTAGTCAGCCGTCACCCTGGCCCGGGCCTTCGCCACCTTCGCCAACGACGACGAGACCCGCCCCAACTCCGCCTCCACCTGCTCGACCTGCGCCCGGTTCTCCGCCTCCCAGTTGGCCAGCAGCAACTCCCGGTTCCCCGGCGCCAGCGTCTCCCGCACCCGCTCCAGCACCGCTGCCTCCAGCCCCCCGGCCGGCATGAGTGAGCAGCAGCACCGGTCCGGGGAATCCGGTCTGGTCGTGCTGCACCGGTAGTAGCGGTAGTCGCCCTGCTTCTCCCGCCCATCCCCCCGGACCGGGGCGCCGCACCGGCACCGGGCGATGCCGGTCAGCAGAAACTCCGTACCCCGGTTCCGGAAGCCCACGGTCGCAGTCCGGGCCGCGTAGACCTGTTGGGCCCTGGCAAACTCCTCAGGCGAGATGATCGCCGGCACCGCCCCCGAGATGCACGCATACCGGGGCTCAGCAAACTGTACCCGAGCGTTCGCCCCCTGCATCCGCTGCGCCTTCGTCGCCAGGGTGGTCCGCCCGTACTGCAGGACCCCGGCGTAGATCGGATTCCGGACCAGGCGCCCCAGCCACATCCGGTTAAAGTGGGTCGCCTTCCTGGGCCGAATGCCATCCCGATTCAGATCGGCAGCGATCTTCGAACTGCCCTTCCCGGCCACATACTCCCGGAAGATGCGCCTGACGATCACCGCCTCCTCCTCATCCACCGCCCACGCACCCGGCTCCTCCCCGCGGCGGTAGCCATACGGCGGCGTGAACCCCGGATTCTTCCCCTGCTGTGCCCGCTTGATCTTGCCGGAGAGCGTCCGCTCCCGGATCGTCGACCGCTCCCACTCGGCGTAGCTCGCCAGCATGTAGAAGAGGATCGACCCCGTGGGACTGGTCGTATCCACCGGCTCCCGGGTCGACCGCACGCTGCACACGCCCTCCCACTCCTGCAGGACGAGCGTGACCGTATCCAGCACGCTCCGGGAGAGCCTGTCCAGCTTGTAGACGACGACACAGGAGACCTCCCCACGGCGCACGGCATCCCGCAGACGACCCAACCCCGGCCGCTCCAACGAACCGCCCGAGTACCCATCATCGACGAAGACCAGGTCCTCACGAAAGACCCAACCCTGCGAGCCCACAAACAGCCGGCAGGCCTCCAACTGGACCTCCAGGGTCGTCCCATCTGCCTGCTCATCCGTCGACCAGCGGATATAGACCGCCACCTTCGTCGCCTGCACCGCCATGGAGCACCACCCCCACACGCATTATGTGCCATCGGTGATCGACTTGCCCGTGTCGATCACGGCAACGACCAGATCATCGGTCGAGTAGCTGGCCGGTGCCCCGTCCCGGTCGCCGCTCACCCCGAAGTCCTGCCGGGCCTTGGTCACGCCGAAGTACTGGCTGGCCGTGTTCATCATCACCCGGACCTCGGCGTCGTGCTCGATATGCTTCACGTACTCCTTCCGGGCCAGCGCCTCGATCTGAGACCGGGTCAAGGAGGCCGCCACCGCCGGGACGATGGCGTACTGGAACTTGACCTGGACCTCCCCCACCTCCGCGAGCCGCTGCGTGTCCGAGTAGTCACCCATCAGCACCAGGACCGGGACCGTCTCCTCCGGCCCCATCTGCTCCATGAGCCGCTCCAGGGAGTCGAAGATCTTGTTGCCGTCGCTGTCCATGGCCGGTGGCTGCTCGGGGCCGGTGAACCCCAGGCAGCCGGTCAGCAGCATGGGCAGGCCGAGCAGGGCCATCGTCTGACGAAGCCATCGCTTCATACGTACCGCCTCTCCTTTCCCTTCATCGGATGAACCATATCCAGTTCCTTCCTCCCCGTGATCGACTCCCCCTCTATCGTGGCAGATGAAAAGCGGGGCACCACCTGCGTGGATACCCCGCTCTCCTACAACTCCCCACGGATCATCTGGCGGCGAAACTCCGCCACCTCGGCCACCGACCGCAGATGGATCACCCGCTTCGTCCCCCGGACCTGCTCCAACAGGCCCAGTACCCCCGGCCGCTCCTCCTCCGCGTACCGCCAGATGAAGCGGAGAAACTCCCGGTCCACCCGCTCGGGGCACCCCTCGGCCATGTCGGGCCGGGACCGGTTCCGGTACTGGAAGCTCCGCCGCAGCGCCCGCCAGAGGCAGATGAGCCGGGGCAGGTCCAGGAAGATGACGATGTCAGCGGCATTCACCCGGATCGGCAGGGTGGAGCGGTAGTTGCCGTCGATTATCCACCGCTCCTGCCCCACCAGCTCCTCCTGAAGCGCCACCCACTCCGCACGGGGGGTACGCACCCAACCCGGACGGTGGTAGAGCGCGTCCAGATGATGCACGGGCAGGTTCAGCCGGGCGCCGAGCTCTCGGGCCAGGGTCGACTTGCCGGAGCCCGGAGAGCCGATCAGGGCGATTCTCACGCAGCATCCCTCCTCTGAAACGAAAGGGATTCGCTCACGCCCGGGCCGGTTCCTTCCTCTCTACTCCCCCGCCCTGACCACACCGAGACGCTTCGCGTCACCCCGGGTGGTCACGGTCGTGCCCAGGGCAGGCACCGCCAGACCCGAGACCTCCACCACCCGGAAGAGGAGCGGTTCGGCCACACGGGCGCCATCGATCGTCAGGATCTGGCCGGGCCGGACCTGCACGGCCACCGTTCCCTCCCGGAAGTCGCCGGCCGGCTGGCCATCGACCAGGAGCCGGGCCTGGGGAACGGAGCGCCGGGTGATCACCATCACCTTGAGGGAGAGGGTGGTCGCCGGACCGCTGACCGTCCGGACGCCGGTATCCCCCTGCGCCCGGCTCCAGTCCGTCACCTCCGCAATCGAGACCCCATCCAGTGCGACCAGCCGGTTGAACCGGTTCAGTTGAAATGCCTGGACCAGCACCAGGGCGACCAGGCCGAGTATCACCAACTGCAGGAGGATCCGCTCCACCTTGTCCGAGAAGGAGCGGTGCCGGTCCTGGAACTCCTCGTACTCCTCGATCTCCTGCTGCTCTTCCTCGTCACGCCAGTACGGCTTCTTCGGCTCCAGGCGATCCATCCTGCTCACCCCCCCGGAGACTCCTTTTCCGGGGGTATTTTATGTCGTGGAAGGGGGTTCTATGCGTCCCGCTCATTCCCGGCGTACGCTGCCGCATGAACCCCCGCCGCCCGCCCGGTGGCAAAGGCGATGGTGATGTTATACCCGCCGGTGTGGCCGTGGATATCGAGCACCTCGCCGGCGAAGAAGAGCCCCCGGGTCAGCTTGGAGCCCATGGACTGCGGATCGACCTCCCGGACGCTCACCCCGCCCCCGGTAATGAACGCCTCCTCCAGCTTCAGGGTACCGGTGACCGTGAGGGGGAACCCCTTGACCAGGCGGGCCAGGCTGCGCCAGCGGTCGCGGGGCAGGTGGGCGTAGGTGGTGGCCGGGTCGATACCCGCCTGCTCCAGCAGGGGGAGAACCAGCCGCTCCGGCAGCATGCGCAGGATGTTCTTGACAGCCCGCTTCGGCTCGGCCTGCACCAGCGCCAGGCTCTCCTGGTAGACCTGCTCCTCGCTCCGCCCCGGCAGCAGATCGATCGTCAGCGGGAGCGGCACCTTGCCATGCTTCTGATGGGCGACGGAGACGTAATGCCCCACCCGGAGCGCTGCCGGACCGGAGAGGCCGAAATGGGTGAAGATCATGTCACCCACCTGGGTGGTCAGCCGCTTCCCCTTCGGGTCGAAGAGTGTCAGGCCCACCTCCCGCAGGGAGAGACCCTGCAACAGCCGCTCTTTTATGATGCGGTCCGAGCAGGTGAGCGGCACCTCGGTCGGGTAGAGCGGGGTGATCGTATGCCCCGCCGACCGCGCCCAGGCGTAGCCATCGCCGGTCGACCCGGTCGCCGGGACCGATGCCCCGCCGACCGCCACCACGACGGCGCCGGCAGAGATCTCCTCCCCGCTCTTCAGGCGGAGCCCGCTGCATTGGTCATCATCGAACATGAGCTGCTCGACCGGGGCGTTCAGCCGGATCTCGACCCCCACCTGGCGGATACGGTCGACGAGCGCGTTGGCCACATCCACCGCCCTGTCGGTCACGGGGAAGATCCGCCCGTGGTCCTCCTCCTTCAACTTCACACCCAATCCTTCAAAGAGGCGGATGATCTCCTCGCTCCCGAAGGCGGAGAAGGCGCTGAAGAGGAAGCGGCCGTTGCCGGGGATCATCTTGATCAGCTCATCGAACGGTTTGCGGTTTGTCACGTTGCAGCGCCCGCCACCGGAGATGATCAGCTTGCGCCCCAGCTTGTTCCCCTTCTCCAGCAGGAGCACCCGTGCACCGGACTCGCCCGCAGCCAGGGCGGCCATAAGCCCTGCCGGGCCACCGCCAATCACGATCACATCGAAATCACGATGATAGGTATTACTCTTCATACCTTCCAGTATATCATCCACGCTCCTGGTTTTCCTGCCTGGCCAGTAGTCCGGCCCAGAACACGCCGGCCACACCGGCGATCAGGTAGATCCCGTAGACCACCCGGGGGCCGATCTGGACCAGTACCCGATCCATGGTGACCGCAGCGCTGCAGAGCAGGGCGACATGGAAGATGGTGAAGTGGCGCCAGGGACCCAGAAAGGACCGGACCAGGTGATAACGTTGGTCCAGGACCCAGAGGAGGGCGAACACCACGCCGAAGACGACCAGTGATGCGGTCACGCCTGGTTCACCCCCTTCCCCCTGGCCCAGCCGACCAGCCAGATCAAGAGGGCGAAGCCGACGTTTGCCGCCAGCCCCAGCGGCCCGACCCAGTCCTCCAACAAGGCCGCGACCTCCACCGTGTTGGCCGGCCAGCGAGCGATAAAGAAGACCAGGACCGCCACGGGCAACAGGAAGATCCGAAACCGGGAGACCGAGAGCCCGAAGCAGGAGCAGAGCGCCATGGGTACGGTGGTGAACCGGACGGCCAGATAGCCGATCTTCAGGACCGTCCAGGCCAGGGCGATCAGGGCGCCCGTCCGCTCCACCAGCAGCCCGGGCAGGCGGAGGGTCCGCAGCACTGCCACGCCGGGGTACTGCAGTTGGGCAACCGGCTCGATCCCCATCACCCCGTAGGTGACGACGATGATCACGAGGAGCACAACGCCGTTGACCAACATGGGGACCGAGACCCAGAAGTAGGGGCGGGTCACCTTCCCGACCATGGGGAGGAGGAAGGCGATCGTCTCCAACCCCACGATCAGGTAGATGATCTTGGCGGTGCCAAGTAGAAACGTAGGCGGCCAGAGCTCCACCGCCGGAAAGACGGCCCCCCATTCGCTGATCTTGTAGGTGACCAACAGATAGGCCACCAGCACGACCCCAACGAAGAGAGGGACCATGGCCGTCGCAAACCGGGCGGTCGCCGCCATGCCCTGGCCGACAACGAAGACGACAGCCAGGATCACCAGGAGCATCACCGCTTCCGGTGGCGTCCTGGGCAGGAAGTAGGTGTTCATGAGATCGGTGAAGTAGCGGAGGCAGATTGCCCCCAGGAACAGGTGATAGGCGATTGCCGCCGCGGACATGATCAACCCCAGGGGCCTGCCCATGACATCCAGCACGATCTCCACCGCCGACCGGCGACCGAAGTAGAGGGTAACGGCGACGAGGATCCAGGCGGAGATCAGACCAAGGAGCAGGAGCAGCCCGATCGTCAGGAAGTGTTGCCGCCCGCCCACCTCCGCCACGTCGCGCGGAAAGGAGTAGAGCCCCAGTTCCACGAACCCGGCCCCGATCAGGACGGCAAGCTGATACTCCGAGATCCGCTCCCTCTGGTTCATGACTTTCCTCCTAGTGCATTGCCCCTTTTCGGCGCAATGAGACCTGGACCACCGGCTCGATCTTCAGGGTGGGAAAGTGCTCCGCCCAGTCCACAGCGGCGAAGTAGCGGGGGTGCTGGTAGTAGATCCGCTTGCCGAATCCGAAGAGATCGGTCCGCAGCTCCTGCTGGATCCGGTGGATCGCCGCGTCCACCTGTGCCCGGACCCGCTTCTGCGTGGCGGCGGTAATCAACTCCATCTCCCGGAGATCGCCCGTCCCATGGTGCAGGGGCAGGGCGACCTCGCCGTTGACACTCACGCCGACCCGAAAGACGGGTCGGTTCCCCTCGAAGCGAAGATCAACCCGCGAGGAGACCCAGAGGCTGCGAACGGTGCTCACTCCCTCCGGCGTGACGACCTCCAGCGACCGGCTCCGGGTTCTGCCCTGGAGCCAGAGATAGCCCTGCGACTCCTCCTCGCTGAGGAAGCCGACGAACTGATACCCCTGGTAGGCAGCCAGGCCACTCACCTTCATCTCGTTCTTCTCCACCTGCTCCACACGGGGGATCACCGGCTCCCAGCCACTGGTCTCCTGCGCCCGCCAGAACTGCCAGAGCTGAACCGGTTCGGAGACGGTCGTCCGCCGGACCGCCTCAAAGACGCTGTTGAAGAAGAGCGCCGGCAGCCGCTCCAGACGAGTCTCCAGGCGGAGCGCATCCGCTGCGCTCTCCGCCGTGACCGCCAGGTAGACCGTGTCCTCAATATCCGGGTTGTTGCGCAGACCGATCATGATATGTTCGAGCTGCTGCCCGGTGAGCTGGCTGGAGAGGACGATCGCCCGCATCTGCCCGAAGAAGAGCTCCCGGCTGACCCGGTCCTGTGCTCTCTGCACGGCGGTGATGACGCTCTCACCCCGGCCCTCTACCAGGAAGTACTGCTCCCCTTCCCCTCCACCTCCGCCACCTCCCTCCTTGCCCCGCCCCGCCGCCTTGGGGACGGGCAGTTGGAGGGAGACAATGATCCGCTCCTGCTCCTCCGGGTCCGGATCGATGGCCATGCCCAGGACATAGGCCCGGAGTTGCGGTTCCCGGTTATCCCAGCAGCCGGCCAGGGGCAGGGTGAGGGCGACCAGAAGCAGCAGGATCAGCCCCTTCTGTACGCTCATGGGTCACGGGCCTCCTGCTGTGCCTCCGCCAGCTCGGGGAACTGCTCTGCATGCTCGTAGGAGCCCGACCGCTTTCGGTCCACCGGCCGGAGATGCTGGGGCCGGAAACGAAGCGCCCAATACGGCAGCCGCACGAGCGTATCGCCCAGGTCGCCGGGCTTCATGGGGGCGACCGGTGCGAGGTAGGGGACCCCGAAGGAGGAGAGCGCCGCCAGGTGGCCAAAGAGGGCGGTACTCCCCACAATGATCCCCAGCAGGCCGAAAATCTGGGCCAGGGCGATCAACAGCCACTTCATGAGGCGCCACGAGAAGTTGATGTCAAGGGTCGGCGAGGTGAAGGATGCGAGCATGGTGGTAGCCGCGAAGATGATCATGAGCGGACTGATCAGCCCGGCCGCGACGATCGCCTCCCCCACCACAATGCCGCCGACCACACCAATGGTCGTGCCCAGCGGTTGCGGCAGGCGGAGCGCCGCCTCCCGGATCAGCTCGAGTAGGACCTCAATGACCAGCACCTCGACCATGGGCGGAAAGGGGAGCCCTTCGCGGGTCGCCGCGATGGTGAGCGCCAGCTTGTTCGGGACCATCTCCGGGTTGACGGCGATCAGGGCAATGTAGATCGCCGGCAGGTAGAGGGTGAGCAGCCAGCCGATCAGGCGCACAATGCGGATCATGGAGGCGCCCCAGAAGCCGAAGTGGTAGTCATCCATGGTCTGATAGAAGTCCATGAGGACCGAGGGGGCAGAGATCGTGAAGGGGGAGTTGTCGGCCATGATCACCACCTTGCCGGAGGTGAGCTGGCGGGCCACCTCGTCGGGCCGCTCCGTGGAGCGCAGGAGCGGAAACGGGGTGAACGGGTGATCCACCAGGAACTCCTCGAGCGTCTGGATCCCCTGAACCTGGTCGATCGGAATCGCCTTCAGACGCCGGTGGACCTCCCTAATTACGGCGGGGTTGGCGACCCCGTCTATGTAGATGACCGCCACACGGGTGTTGCTCTTGGTCCCGACCCGCAGGAACTTGATCCGCAGGCTCCGGTCCTTCACCCGGCGCCGGATCATGGTCAGGTTGGTCAGCAGGACCTCGGTCATGCCCTCGCGGGAGCCGCGTACGGAGTGCTCGGTGGCGGGCTGGCCAATCCCCCGCTCGGGGAAGCCGGTCACATCGAGCATGAGGAACTCGGCACAGCCGTCGACAAAGAGGCAGACGCCGGCGTCCAGCACAGCCTTCTCGGCTGTGTGCATGGAGCGAGAACGCTTGACATTCGCCCGGGTGGTGAGCGACTCGGCCAGGATCCGGGCGGCATTGGGGAGGTCCTGTGCGGCAGGCTCACCGAAGTGCATGGCCGGCTCGATGATCTGCTCATCCAGAAGGCTGTCGCTGATCATACGCTCCAGGTAGACCAGCATGGCCTTCGGCCCCGTGGGGCCGCCCAGGCGGAACTCCCGGACACGAAAGTCGTCGCTCTGGCCGATTCCGACCTTGAAGAAGTGGTGGGCCTGCTGCAAGTCGCCGCTGTACACCTGCTCCTCCCGACCCGCTGCCGGCATGTTTGACCACCTCCCTCCTCTCATGGTGGCTCTTGGCGCGGCAGGCTATGCAAGGAAGAAGCCCCACCGTTGCCGGCGGGGCTGCGGAGGGGCTTGTGGGGCCCGGAGAGTCTAGGCCTGCTCCAGCGCCTGGGCGAAGTCGGCAATGATATCGGCCGCCGCCTCGGTGCCCGCGTTCACCCGGATCAGACCATCCACGATGCCAAGCTCCACCCGCTGGGCTTGGGACATGGCCCGGTGGCTGGTCAGGGTCGGGTGGGAGACCGAGGTGGTCACATCGCCCAGGGAGGGCAGGAACTCGGCCAGCTTGAGCGACCGGATCGCCCGGTTGGCACCGGCCAGACCGCCGCGGACGACGAAGGAGAGCATCGCCCCGGCGCCGTTCGGCAGCAGGGGATGGCCGTTCAGGCCGGGGTAGTGGACTCGCTCCACCTCCGGGTGCCCGGCCAGGAAGCGGGCGAGGGCCAGGGCGTTGCTGGACTGCCGCTCCACCCGCAGATGCAGGGTCTTGATCCCCCGGACGGTCAGCCAGGCGGCGAAGGGATCGAGCATGGCGCCGTTCAGGACGAGGGTTCGCCGCACCTGCTCCATGATCGCCTTGTCGCCTGCAGCCACACCGGCCATGAGGTCGGCGTGACCGCCCAGGAACTTGGTCGCACTGGAGATGGTTACGTGTGCGCCGTGCTCCAGCGGCCGGAGGATATAGGGCGAGGCGAAGGTGTTGTCCACCACTAACCTCAGGCCACGCTCCCGGCAGAGGGCGGCCAGGGCGGGGATGTCGGCCACGGTGACCACCGGGTTGGAGATCGATTCCGTGTAGACCAGCCGGGTCTCCGGCCGGATCGCCGCCGCCACCGCTGCGAGGTCATTGGTGTCCACGTAACTGGTCCGGATCTGGTAGCGGGCGAACTCCTGCTCCAGCAGGGCGAAGGTGCCGCCGTAGATCTCCCGGGTGACGATGGCGTGGCTTCCCGGCTCCAGCATGGCGAAGAGGACGGCGAAGATCACGCCCATCCCGGTGGCCGCGGAGACCGCCGCCTCGCCACCCTCCAGGTCGGCGTAGGCCTGCTCCAGCGCCTCGGCATTGGGCTGGCCCATGCGGGCGTAAAGGTAGGCCTTCGTCTGGCCGGTCTGGACCGCCTCCACCGTGTCGAGGTCGGGGAAGGACCAGACCGAGGTCTGGTAGATGGGCAGGGCTGCCGGGCGAGTGGCCGTGGGAACATCGATCTTGCCGACGTGGGCGGCCCGGGTCTCAAACTGCTTGCCACCCATGCTAGAGCGCCTCCAGGAGCCGGTCGATATCCGCCGGCGTGTTGTAGAAGTGGGGGCTGACCCGGCAGCGGCCGCCACGGAAGGAGATGATGATCTTCTCTCCCGCGAGGCGCTTCACCAGGGCCTCGTTCGCTTCCGGACTGCCCAGGGTGAAGGAGATGATACCCGACCGCTCGGCCTTGCGGCCCACCGGCGTCGCGATGATGATCCCCTTCAGTTGGAGCCCGGCGATCAGCCGGTCGGTCAGAAGCCGGATCTGCGCCGCGATATTCTCCACCCCGGCCTCCAGGAGCATCTCCAGTCCGGCGGTCCAGCCGTAGTGGAGCGAGAAGGGCAGGCAGCCCGTCATGTAGCGCCCGGCTGTCGGCAGCAGGGTGAAGGCGCCGGCGGCATCGGCCGCACCCTCCACCGAGGCGAAGGCGCCGGGCAGGACCGGGCGGATCCGCTCCCAGGCGGAGCGGCGGAAGTAGGCAAATCCGGTGCCGACCGGGCCCATCAGCCACTTGTAGCCGCCGGCGGCCAGGACATCGATCCCGTCGGCATCCACATGGATCGGCAGGGCGCCGGCCGCCTGGATCGCATCCACCACGAAGAGGGCCTTCCTGGCATGGGCGATCTCGCTCAGGCGGGGCAGGTCGTTCCGGAAGCCGGAGAGGTACTCGACCGCGGAGACGGCGACCACACGGGTCCGGTCATCCACATAGGTGGCGAGCCGGCTCGGATCGACGCGGAGGTTCTTCTCCAGGGGCACGACCCGGACTTCGACACCCCGCTGGCGCAGATTGAGCCAGGGGTAGCTGTTGGCGGGGTACTCCTCGGCCGGCAGGACCACGTTGTCGCCGGGCTGCCAGTCGAGGCCCAGGGCGACGGTGTTAACCCCGGTCGCCGTGTTGGGCATGAGGGCGTACTCGGCCGGCGACCCGCCCAGCAACTGGCTCAGCAGTTCGGGCACCCGGGTGAGCGCCGGGAGAAAGGGGGCGGCGTCGGGATCGGCCTCGGCCACATCTAAGTACTCGTTGATCCGCTGCCGGACCGGGGTCGAGATCGGGGCTTCGGAGGCGTGGTTCAGGAAGAGGAGCCGTTCGGTGACGGGGAACTGGGCACGGAAGCGGGTCAGGTCCATGGCGGTGACCTCCCTCATGTCTCGCTGATCGCGGCGTCAGTGCCGGTGGTGGCGGCGCCCGTGGTGGTGCTCATCAGGCCTTGACGTGGCTCACCTGGGAGGCACCGTCGCGCAGGACCACCTGATAGGCGACCTCAGCCGTTTCGGCCAGGTGCGGGTTGTGGGTCACCATGACCACCTGCCGCCGGAAGTACTGGCTGATCATCTGCAGGAACTGGGCGGTGGGGGCAATGAAGTCGTCGCTCACATGCTTGGCCGGTTCATCCAGGATCAGCGGCCCCTCCAGTCGGGGCCGGTAGGTCTCCAACATGGCGATGCGCAGTCCGAGGGAGACCACATCGACCACGCCGCCGCCCCGTGACTCCTGGGGCCGGCTCTGCAACTCCTCGCCGCCGTAGCGGGAGAAGACGTAGAACTCCGCCTCCGGGCGGCCCGCCTTCTCCACCAGGTCGATCTGAAAGCGGTAGTCCTCGCCAAAGACCGAGCGGAGGGTGTTGGTCACCAGCATCTCGATCTGCGCCTTCGCCTGGGCCCGAGCATGCTCGGCCGTCTGCTGGAGCAGGACGATCACCTGCTCGAAGACGGTCGACTGCTCTCGAGCCGTCTCCAGTTGGATCAGGCACTGCTCCCGGTCCTGCAGGAGCCGCTTCTGCTGTCCCTTCCGCTCGGCGAGAGCCTGGCGGCTGCGCCCCAGGCGGGCCTTCAGTAGCTGTAGATCCTCCATGGGCTAGCCTCGCAGCAGATCGGCCGGCAGGAGTGCGGAGGCCTCGCGCAGCAGGGAGTCCACCTCGGTCTGCAGCCGGCGGATCTCGCTCTCCAGGTCTTCGGGCCGGACCTGCAGCTCCTTCAGTTCATCCAGGAGTCGCTCCCGCTGCCGCTGCAGCTCATCCAGCCGGGCCTCATAGCGATACTTTAGCTGTCGGGCCTTCTCGATCTGTTCCTTCAGCTCGGCAATCCGCTGTTCGTTCTCGGCGGCCATACTCGCAAGCCCTCCTTATTCCCAGCCAAACTCGCTGAACCAGCGCCCGGCCTTATAGTGATTCAGGGCGTACCGGACATAGGGAATGACGTTCTCCGGCAGCGCCTCCCGGTCGAACCAGGAGAGATCATCGCACTTGTGCGGCTCGGCGTTGGTCACGGTGCCCTCCCACGTATGGCAGGCGAAGAAGTAGTCGACCCGCTCGTCGTCGGACCGGCGGTGCATGACGCAGACGGGTCGGAGCGAATCGGGGTGGATCGTGATCCCGGCCTCCTCGCGGGCCTCCCGGACGATGGCGGCGGTGGCGGGCTCTCCCGCTTCCACGTGACCGGCGATCACGCTGTAGTTGCCATCTTCCCAGCCGGTGTTGTAGCGGCGGAGCAGGAGGACCTTGCCGTTCTGCTCCAGGAAGAGATGGACGGCGATCCTTACCTTATGCATGGCTTCATCCTCCTAGTGCGAATGGCCGGAGGGCGGGCCTCCCGCCAGTTCGGCCATGATCTTGCGAATGGTGCCGGGCTCCACCGGCTGCAGGCAGGTCGGGCACTTGCCCAGCCGCCGCAGCACGGACTCGTACTCGGCCAGGGCCTTGTGCAGCTCTGCGTCTGTCTGGCGGACCAGCTCGTGGCCCTTGGCAAGCCGCTGCTGCACCTCGGCCAGCTCGGACTGCTTCGCCTGGAGCTGCTGGACTCGCTCTGTCCGCTCCGCGATCGCCGCCGTGATCTCCGCCGCCCGGTCAATGCCGGTCAGCCGGGCGATCGCCAGGTCCACCTGGGCCAGCTCGCGGGTCCGGCGGGAGAGGTCGGCCTCGACCCGGGACAGGCTGGTGAGCCGTCCCTGCCGCTCTGCGGCCTCCCGGGTCCGGCTCTCCACCGTCTCGATGGCCGCCAGGGCCGCCACCCGGCCCCGGTATGCCCGCGACTCCTGCTCCACGCGGCTCAGGTCGGTGGCGAGCCGCTGCAACTGGCCAGCCCGCCGCTGGATCTCCTCGGCGGTCAGCAGGCGCTCCCTCGCCTCGGTCAGGCCCGCCAGCCGGGCGACGGCGGCATCTACCCGGATCGACTCCGCCTCGGTGGCGTCCAGTTGGGTCCGGATCTGCTGGAGCCGCTGCAACCGCTGGCTCAGCCGCTCGACCGTGCCGAGGATCTGCTCGGCCTGGTCCAGCCGGGCCTCCTGCTCGGGAATGTCCGCGTAGGGCTTCAGCTCTTCCTCATAGCGGGCCGCCTCCCGCTCCAGGCGGGCGACCTCCATGCGGACCGAGCGGATATCCTTCTGGGTGGAGCGGACGGCGGCGTCGACCACGTGGACCCCCAGCAGCCGGCCGATCGCCCGGGCCCGGAGCGAGCCGGACTCGGTCATGAGGAAGGGGCCCTCGAGCTGCGAGCCCAGGCTGAGCACCACCCTCTTGTCGGTGTCCAGCAGGACCTGCGGCATGCCGTGGGCCTTGATCACCTCTGCCGGGACCTCAATGCCGAAGCCCTCAAAGACCTGCTCCTCCCCCTCGGGGCGGCGGATGAGATAGCGGCTCCGCGATGTCCCGCCCGACTTGGTCAGCAGGAGCTCCCGGACCACCTGGACGCCGTCCGACATGGTGACGGTCACCCGGCACTCCCGGGCGCCGGAGCGGACGAACTCGGAGCCGCGGGGCTCGTTGTAGAGCGCCCAGCGCAGGGCCCGCAGTACAGCGGATTTGCCGTTGTCCGACGGCCCGATGATCACGTTCAGTCCCGGCCCGAAGGTCAGCTCGGAGCGGGCGTGTGACTGGAAGTTCTCGATCAGGAGGTGCTGGATCTGCCTCATGCCAGCTCCTCCTCTCCGCCCTGGGCCAGCTCCTCCTGGGCCATGCCGAGCCGCCGCAGCGCCTCGGTCTTGACCCGTGCCGGCACGCCGCCGTTCTCGGCGATCTTCTCCATGATCGCCTGGACCTCCAGGACCTCGAACTGCGATGTATCGCCGATCCCCTGAATGAAATCGGCCATGGCCCGCTCCCGGGCCATCTGCCCCTCCTGGGTGGAGCGGTCGAGGATCTCCTCGCCCGGCAGGGCGCTCTGCAGGCGGATCAACTCGGCCCGGACCGGCTGGCCTCGCTCCAGGGTGAGCAGGACCACCTGGATCGGCCGTTTGTAATCAGCCGACTGGTTGCCGAGGCGGACGAGGGCACCGGGGTTTATGAAGAGCCGGTTCTCGACGTTGTAGATCTTCGACCAGCCGGGGTGGTAGTGCCCCCCGAAGGTGACGTCGGCCACGGTGTGAGCCATGACGGCGTCCAGCAGCGTATGGGCGGAGCCTTCGAAGAAGGCCTTCTCCAGGAGCATGCCGTGGGTCAGGTGGATCGCAAAGTCGGCCGCGGGGGAGCGCTCATGCAGCGAGCCGCCCTGCCCGCTCGGCACGACGCAGTAGTCGAGGATCGGGTTACGCCGGTCCAGCTCGGCGTGGAACTCCTGCCCGGTCACCTGGAGCTTGAGGCCCTCCTCCTCGATCCAGGCGGTCTCCCCGGGGCGGAGAAGCTGGAAGAGGCGGAAACCGTCGAAGAGGCCGAGCATGGTCCGGGGGACGGTCTGCGGATTGAAGCCGTAGACGTCGTGGTTGCCGGCGATGCCGTAGATCGGGCAGGGCGCGTCCATAAAGACCCGCAGGAAGTCGAGGGCGACCGCCGGGGCGACGTCGGGCCGGTCGAAGAGATCCCCGCCATGCAGGATGGCCGCAACCTTGTGCTGCCGGGCGAGGGCCACCACCTCCCGGAGCTTCGCCTTCAGGGCGGCGGGCAGATCGTCCAGACGGCTGCGCGGGCTGGTGCCGCGTATGTGGGTATCGGTCAGGTAGAGGATCTTCACCTACTCCAGCTCCTCCTCTGCACGGGCGCGCCCAGCCGGCCACCCGGGCCGTTTCCGCTGGAGCGACGAGCCCCGCCGGAGGCTGGAGCCGCCGCTTCGGAGCCCTGATCGCTGTGCGCCTTGATCCTCTACCTTTCGCTGCCCGAAGCCTTTTCCCCTCTGTGCGACACCCGCAGGTAATGCTTCCAGCAAGGGCGTCAGGGCGCGGGTGATCACGTCGGGGCCGAAGCCTCGGCGTGATAGATATCCGGCGAGGCGGCGGTAGGCGGTGGGCCTCTCCACCTCGCCCATGCGGGCAAGCCTGCGTGCGGCCGCCTCCCGGGCCTGGTCGGTCGCGTCCACCTCGCCGAGGATCGCCTCCACCGCCTCCGCTGCGATCTGGCGGTCGACCCCCTTGCGAGCGAGATCGGCCAGAATTCGGCGTGTACCGTACTCCCGCTTGCTGCGAATGTAGCTCTCGGCGTAGGCCCGGTCATCCAGCCAGCCGCCGTTCACCAGCCGGTCCACCGTCGGTTCCACCACCTCGGGCGGGAACTTGGCGGCGAGGCGTCGCTCCACCTCGCGCCGGGTGCGGGCGGTCACCGCCAGGAGGCCCAGGGCGCTGTCCCAGGCTCGCTTCCGCTGCTCCAGGCCATGGGCCCGGACCAGGTCGGGGCCAGTCACCTGCAGCCCGACCTTGAAGCCCGCGCGGATCACCGTCTCCAGGTCGAGGCCCAGAATGAACTGCCCGTCGAGGAAGAGCGACCGGCGCCTGGGGTCCTTCTGCTCCTCCAGGGCGGTGATCCGGCCCGAGAGCTCGGCGAGGGCCTCCGGGTCGACCCCCTTCCCGGCCCCGTCCCGCTTTGGGGCACGGGAACGGGGGCCGGCAGAACCGGCCCCCGGATAACGCTTACTCGTCGCCACCGTCATCACCGCTGGAGGCAGAGCCCTTACTGCTGACCCCACCGGTCATGAGCCGCTCCTTGATCTTCTGCTCGATCTCGGCAGCCGCCTCGGGGTGCTGCTTCAGCCAGTCGCGGGCATTCTCCTTGCCCTGACCGATCCGCTGGTCACCGTAGGAGAACCAGGCACCCGACTTGATGATCACCGGCGGGTTCAGTTCGACACCGATGTCGATCAGGCTGCCCTCCTTGGAGATTCCCTGGCCGTAGAGAATGTCGAACTCCGCCTGCTTGAAGGGCGGGGCCACCTTGTTCTTGACCACCTTGACCCGGGTGCGGGAACCGACCACCTCAGAGCCGGTCTTCAACTGCTCGGTCTTGCGGACCTCCAGCCGGACCGAGGCGTAGAACTTGAGCGCCCGACCGCCCGGCGTCGTCTCAGGATTGCCGAACATGACGCCGACCTTCTCACGGATCTGGTTGATGAAGACGCAGATCCCCTTGGACTTGGAGATGGCACCGGTCAGCTTCCGCAACGCCTGGGACATGAGCCGGGCCTGCAGGCCAACGAAGGCGTCGCCCATTTCGCCCTCGATTTCGGCCTTGGGCACCAGGGCGGCGACCGAGTCGACCACGACCACGTCGATCGCGCCGGAGCGGATCAGGGTCTCGGTGATCTCCAGGGCCTGCTCGCCGGTGTCCGGCTGCGAGATCAGGAGGTTGTCAATATCCACGCCCAGCGCACGGGCGTAGACGGGGTCCAGGGCGTGCTCAGCGTCGACGAAGGCCGCCACGCCACCGAGCCGCTGCGCCTCGGCGATCACGTGCAGGGCGACGGTCGTCTTGCCGGACGATTCCGGACCGTAGATCTCGACCACACGGCCACGGGGCAGGCCGCCAATGCCGAGGGCCACGTCAAGCGCCACCGAGCCGGTCGGGATCACTTCAATGTTGAGCCGGGCCATCTGCTCCCCCAGCTTCATGATCGAACCCTTGCCAAACTGCTTCTCAATCTGAGCCAGGGCCATATCGATGGCCTTCTGCTTACCCGCCTCCAACGCCATGCGTTACGCAGCCTCCCTATCATTGAAAGGAAACGGAAGGAAACGAAAGGAAACCTGTCTGAGAGGAAATCTCTTCCAATTCGTGTTCGCTACCAGTATACGGGAGAACCCACCGCTGGGCAAGTCCCTTTGCTAAGAGAGTAGTCGACAGAATCTGTCGAGACTCCTCACTTCTGCTGCAAAATGAGTGGCGCTGCACCCATGATCGTGTACTTCGGCCCCGCGGGCAGGAGTTCGCTCTTCATGAGGACCAGCCGCTCCACCCGCCAGCTTCCGTAGGAGACCTGAGCCTGGAGCGCCTGAGTGACCGCCGGAGAGGCCACGGTTCCCTCCCGGATTCGTCCCAGGGTCAGATGGGGCTTGAAGGGGCGCGGCTCCCGCGGAAAGCCGGCAACAGTCATGCCCGCCTCCACCTGGGCCGCCAGGTCGACCAACTCGGCCCGCCCCTGGCCGAGCCCCGCCCAGAGGACTGAGGGGCGCGCGGGGGAGGGAAAAGCGCCCAGGCCAACCGCCTCCAGGGTGAAGGGGGCAAACCCGGCAGCCACCTGCCTGAGCACGCTGGCGGCATCATCTGTCCGGGGGACGGGAATCTCCCCGAAGAACTTCAAGGTAAAGTGAAACTGATGCACTGGCACCCATTTGACCGGACTACGGGGGCCAAAGGCCCGCTGAAGCCCCTGCTGGGCCCCCTCAAGTGCCCGCCGCACCGACGGCGCCGGCACCTCGACCGCTGCGAAACAGCGAAGCAATCGGCTCGCTCCTCTTCCCTTTGGTGATTCTGCGGTGTAGCGTACTTCGACAGGGGAAGGATCCGTTCCTGCTGCACCGGCGCGTTTTGAAGAACATTTGTTCGGCGTCTGTCAACCAACCGAAACAGCCGGCATCAATCCTCATTTCGAACATTTGGGCTCATTTATTCGTATTCATCTATAGAGGGGGTGTATGGCTGTGGCACGTCGGAAGCTCTTTGGCATTGATCCATCTGCGCTGGACGGGCTGCTTCAGGAGCGGCAAGAGCAGCACCGGATCGCCCTGGACCAGCTCCGGGCCCGCATGACGGTGGCCCAGGGGCGTCTGACCGACCTGCGCAGCCGGCGGGCGGAGTTGCAGGCGAGCCTGGCACGGCTCGAAGCCGAGGCTCAGACCCTCCTCCAGGAGATGCAGCAACTCGGGGCGGAGCAGGAGCGCCCCCTGCGTGCGCTGGCGGACCGCCATGGGCGGGAGCGCAGCGACCAGACCGAGGGGCTCCGCCTGATCCAGCAGGAGCGGGATGGCTGGGTCGAGATGGAGCGCCGGATGGCCGAGGGGATCATGGCCGCGGTCGAGCTCTACCTGGAGGCCGAGGGCCGCCTGCCTCCCAGCCCGCCCTCGACCGATGCGGGGGGTGGGACAGATGGGTGACCGCCGGGATCGCGGCCGGCTCCCGCGACAACTCTGGGGTGTCGATCCGCACGAGGTCGAGGAGCTGCTGGCCGATCTGGAGGCACCGCTTCAGCGGGAGCGCATGGCGCTGGAGCAGATCGTCACCACCCTGGAGGCCGAGGAACGGCAATTGACAGCCGACCTGCTCGACCTGACCCAGCGGGTGGAACTGGCGCAGGAGCGGCTGGTGATTCTCCGTCGCAGCCTGGAGCAGCAGCGGACGAGCCGCCGGGCACACGGGCTCGCACTGACCCGAGAGCTTTCCCGCCGTGAGCAGGAGCACCGCGGAGAGCTCGACCTGCTCCACCGCCAGCGCGAAGCGCTCAGGCAGGAGATTGACCAGCGCCGCCAGTCGCTCCACGCCTGGGTCACGGAGTTGCTCGCCTCGCTGGCGGCCAGGGGCAGGCTCTAGAGGAATACCCGTGAACTTTCTCGGGTATTCCTCGTCTCATTCTCTGGGGGACTCACTGAACAGCCACCCACTTCACTCTGAAGGAGCGACACCCCATGCGCAAAGACCGCCCTCTCACCATCCTCCTCACCCTCATCATCCCCCTGATTTGGGCTGTTGCAGCCTGCAGCACCACATCTCACCCGTTGACGGTGGAGGAGTTCTGGAGTCGTTACCCCGCAGCAGCCCCCGGAGATGAGCGCCAGGCCTTCTTCAACTTCGTGGCCGACTCCCTGGAGCAAGGCTACGCTTACCACGCCGAGAAGCAGGCCAGCCTGGGATTCCGCTGGTCCGACCTGCGCGCCCACTACGCCGAGGCGATCACCAAGGTCGAGACCGATGCGGAGTTCCTCTTCCTCCTGGACGAGATGGTCAGCCTGCTGGATGACAGCCACACCCATATCACCGCCGGTATCGAACTGAAGCGCACCGCGGAGGTCATCTTGACCGAAGAGCAGGGAAGCCTCCGGCTTGCGGCGTTCAGCTCCCGCATCGCCGAGGCCTTGCCGGCGCTGGAACCGGGTGCAGAAGTACTGACGATCGACGGCACCCCGGCGATGGATCTCTACCAGCGACTGCTGAACAGCACTCCCTACGGCCAGATGCAGGATGGCGGTCGTCTGCTCATGGCCCGGTTCCTGCCGACCTACTACTTCTACGAAGCCCGTCGGCAAGGTGACGGCAGGCTGACCCTGCAGGTTGCGACCCCGGCAGGCCCTGCGGAATTCTCCATGCCCTGGGCCGGCAACGCGGCGAAGCGGCTCGCCTCGACGGTCCCGCTCGATGACTCGTTCGCCTGGCGCATGCTCGATGACCAGATTGGCTACATTCGCATCCCGCGGTTCTCGGGGGACGGCCTTGTGGACCAGATCGACCAGGCCTTCGCCGATCTGACCGGTGCCCGGGCCCTGATCATCGATGTGCGGGAAAACACCGGGGGCGACTTCGCCACGCTGGGCAGTCGGGTCCTGCGCCACCTGGTGACCGAGCGGGTGCTGCTGGGGAGCAGCCAGTTCCGCTACTCCGATCACCTGCATCTCTTTGGCCAGGAGGCGGGGAACTACCCGGGCCGGCCCGAGGAGGGTGCCCCTGCCTTCTCCGACCCGACGGAGATGTGGCTGGAGCCCCTGGACAGCCCCCGTGAACGGCCGCTCCTGATCCTCACAACCGAACGCTGCGCCAGTTCCACTGATCTCTTTATCGGCGCCGTCCACGACCTGGGGCTGGGGCGGATCGTCGGTCGCATGGATCCCCTGCACTCGGGCCAGCCCATCCAGATCGCCTTCCCCGCTCACGAGGGCTGGGGGCTTCGCTTCTCCGTCATGATCGCGCGGGGCGCATCTGGCGAGATGGCCGAGGGGAGATCGGTCGAGCCGGACATCCCTGTCCCCCTCTCCCGTGCAGAGATCCTCGGCCAGGAGGACCCGATCCTGAAGGCGGCCTTATCCGCACTCGCACGGTAGGCCGCAATCTCCACGGAGCCAAAAGAACAGGTCACCCGACCGTGCGGTAGCACATTCGGGGAGGGGAGACTGACACAAAGACTCTTCTTTGGACCAATCATCCTGGCAGAGGCAGGGAGTGACTTATGCAAGTATGAATGTCCAGCGGTAAGGCTAATCCGGATCACCCGACGCCTGGCCCCGGCGCTCGCGCGTGATCTTCGCTGGAGGTGTTGATTCATGAAGCTTGCCCTCGCTGCCGAAAAATGCTCCGGCTGCCGGGCCTGTGAGCTGGTCTGCGCACTGGAGAACTGGCAGGTGCTGAACCCGAAGAAGGCCGCCCTGCGGGTCCATGGCGACTTCCCCGTCGTTGGGCGTTACACCGTTGCCTTCTGCGACCAGTGCGGCGACTGCGCCGCCGCCTGCCCCACCGGCGCCATTGCCCGGGATGAGAAAGGCGCCTGGATCATCAATGCCGAGGAGTGCATTGCCTGCGGTGCCTGCGTGGATGCGTGCCCCAAGGGCGTCATGTACATGCACGACGATCAGAACGGCGTGCCGATCAAGTGCACCCTCTGCGGCAAGTGCCTCGAGTATTGCCCGACCGGCGCTCTCTTCGACCTCGATGGCACCATTGCAACCCGGAGGTGATCGCCATGCTGAAAGGCTACGCCGGCAACGTGCTTCGCATTGACCTGACCACGAAGAGCGCAACCCTCTCCCCGACCCCCAAGGCCTGGCTGAACGACTTCCTCGGGGGTCGAGGCCTTGTCGCCCGGGCGATCTGGGAGGAGATCCCCGCCGGGGTCGATCCGCTCGGCCCTGAGAACAAGCTGATCATGGCCCCCGGTCCGCTGTCGGGCCAGTTCCTCTCCTCCTCCGGCAAGCTGCACATGGGCTGCATCTCCCCGGCGACGGGGGGCTACGGCGACTCGAACATGGGCGGCCACATGTCGCTGGAACTGAAGCTGGCCGGCATCGACCTGTTGATCATCCAGGGCGAAGCGGCCACACCGACGACGGTCCTCATCGATAATGGAAAGGTCACCTTCCAGGATGCGTCCGCTTACTGGTCCGATGACACCTTCGCGGCGGAGCGCCTGCTGAAGGACCGGCTGGGCGAGGAGTACCAGATCGCTGTGATCGGCCCTGCTGCCGCCAACGGCGTCCTCTACGCCTGCATTCAGCACGACTTCGGCCGCCAGGCCGGGCGGACCGGCGTTGGCACCGTCATGGGGGCCAAGAGGCTGAAGGCGATTGCGGTCAGGGGCGACAGGGATGTCCCCCTTCATGACCCCGTAGCTGCGCTGAAGGCCGGCCAGAAGATGATGGACCTGGTCATGGCCCAGCCCGGCTTCACCAACTGGCAGCCCTACGGCACGCCGGAGGTCGTCCCCTGGGCCAACTCGGTGGGCGCCATGCCGACCCGCAACTTCCAGACCGGCACGCTTGAGGGCTATGACGGGCTGAACGGTCCGACCATGAAGTCCAAGGTGACGGAGATCGACAAGGGTTGCACCTGCTGCGCGATTCCCTGCGGAAAGTGGGGCAAGGGTGTCCTGGGCGACAAGGTGATCAACCAGGAGGGGCCGGAGTACGAGTCGATCGCCCTGCTGGGCGGCACGCTCGGCATTAACGACATTCAGCAGGTCGCCTACCTGAACGGCCTCTGCGACAAGCTCGGCCTCGACTCGATCTCCACCGGCAACGTGACCGGCTGGGTGATGGAGTGCTACGAGAAGGGGCTTCTGGCCGCCGAGGAGATCGGCCGGCCCATGCGCTTCGGCGATGGCGAGGCTGCCGCCTGGCTCTTCGAGCAGATCGCCTACGGGCAGGGGTTCGGCAGGCTCCTGGGCAAGGGCGTCCGGGCCGCGGCCGCCCACGTGGGCCGGGGCTCCGAGCGGTTCGCCATGCAGATCAAGGGGCTGGAGATCTCGGGCTACGAGTCCCGCTACGCCCCGGCGATGCTCCTCTCCTACATGACGGCTGATGTGGGCGGTCACCACAACCGCTCCTGGGCGATCACCTTCGACATTGCGACCGGCCGGGAGAACTTCGACGGGAAGGCGGAGCGGGTCGTCTGGCTGCAGCACGTGCGCCCGCTCTTCGACGCCCTGGGCTGCTGCCGATTCCCCTGGGTGGAGGCGGGAATTCCGCCGGAGGGGTACACCGAACTGCTCGGGCCGATCACCGGCAGGGCATACACCTGGGACGAGCTGCTGACGATCTCCGAGCGGATCTGGAACCTGACCCGCATGATCTCCCTGCGCCACGTGCCGGGCTTCGGCCGGAACGCCGACTACCCGCCTGCCAGGTGGATGGAGGAAGGCGCCACCACCGGCCCCGCCGCCGGGAAGCACTTCACCCGTGAGCAGATCGATGACCTGCTCAATCGCTACTACAGGCTCCGGGGCTGGACCGAGGACGGTGTCCCCACCCCGGAGACGCTGCAACGGCTCAACCTCGCCTTCTGCCGGTAGGAGGAGCGCATGGAAGTCTACCTGCGCATTGAAGGGCACATCCGGGAGTACTTTCCGCACCTGCAAGAGCCGGTAGCGATCGCACTGTCCCAGCCCGCCACCGTGCGGGCGATCCTCCAGAAGGCCGGGGTCCCGCCGGAACTGCCCGGCGCGGTCATCTGTCGGGGCCAGCGAGTCGACCTGGCCCACCTCCCCGCCGATGGTGATGAACTGGTCCTCCTCTCCCCGCTCGCCGGGGGCTAGTGCCAGCGAAAGGAGCCGCTATCCATTGGGATGGCGGCTCTTCATCTGCTCCCACTCCTCGCGCAGGACCCCCATCCGAATCGAGTCATAGTGCTGCCCCTGCCAGTAGCGGACCCTCCGCAGGCGGCCCTCCAGGGTGAACCCTGTTTTCTCGGCGGCCCGCATCATACGCGGATTGCCCGACCAGGTCGTGATCCCAACCCGGACCAGCGGCAGCGTGGCGAAGAGATGATCGGTCCACAGGGCGAGCGCCTCCGTCCCCAGCCCACCATTCCAATAGGCCGGGTCGAAGATCAGCACACCGGCCTCCAGCCAGTTCTGCGTGGCGCCATCTTCATAATAGTAGCTCACCGTGCCAATCGGGCGGCCTTGCCGCTCGATCATCAGCCGGCTGAGGGGTTTGCCCGAGCCCAGGAGGCGCAGAACCCGCGCCTCGTACTCCTCAAACGGAACGGTCGGGTGGTCCAGGAATGGGGCGTCGTACTTGCGCCACTCCGCTTCCGGATCACCATACATTTGGTGCCAGAGCCAGGGAATGTCGTCCGCAGTGATACTGCGCAACGAGACCTGCCTGCCCTCTATGCGAATCGGTTCGGCCATCTGCCAAGCCCCCTTTCCCCGTCATTCTACCAGCCCCTGTCTGGGCGGGGTTAGCCGACAACAACTCACACGAGATCTTTCCGGGAGTAAAAGAAATCCACCGCAACTTTCGAACCATTCTCCTCCAGAACTCGTATAGATAGATAGAGAGATGGAGGTGGCGATATGAATCCACGGTCCAGATCCAAGCGGAGAGCCCGACCGATTCACGGGGATGTCGACGACCGCCTCAACCCGACGGAGCGAGAGGCACATATCCGGGACGCTGTCATCTCCCTGACGACCGGCCTGGTGAACTGGATGGATGAGGCCTGGGGGGGCTTCACCCATGTCAAGGTGACCACCGATACCATGACCGGCGAGGTGACGCTGACCAAGTCCGACGGCACCGAACCGGACTCCGTCCTCGTCCGGCGGATCGAGGAGATCCAATGGGCCGAGTTCTCCTTCTGGCGCCCGCTACATCAGTTGAAGCTGCGGGTGAACCCCTCTCGCCAGTTCGAGGTCCGCCCGTTCACCCGTGAACTGCCGGGGAGTAGCACGGCCTTTGTCTTCCCGATGAACCAGCGAAAGGACCTGCCCCGCAACCGCCACGAGGAGAATCTGGTCGCCCGGGCTGCCCGGAAGAGCGTGGCCCGTGTGGCCCCCACCACGCAGCCGGAAGAAGGCTAGAACAGGGAGATGGGCCGTCTGCCATGTGCAGGCGGCCCATCTTTTCGTGCTTACTCATCATCCTCCACGCGGTGCTTGATCACCCCGCCCTTTATCGGACCGCCGGCCTGGTGCCAGATCTCACCCGAGCCGTCCGTAATGGTGATGGCAAAGGTAGCGGACTGGCCATCGACCAGGTCGATCCGGACCGTCAGGCCATCAAACAGGACCGGCACCCTCTCCGTCTCGCCGGGCACCTGCTGGATCTCGGCTCTCCCCGAGAAGGAGGTCTTGCCCGTCTCCGAATCGTAGGAAGCGACCTCTGCATGCCACCGGGTCACCCTGACCTGGTAGCGACGCCCGTCGGGATCGGTGAAGCGGTACTTGAGTCTCCCCTCGACCGCTCCGTTCTCGCCGGTCACGAGCTTGAAAGCGAAGTGCGCCTTCTCGGTGGAACCATCGGTTCGGGGCTGGGCAATCCAACCGCCCCCGGTCCACTTCTGGTCACCCACCGGCGGTTGCGGCACGGGCGAATCGTAGGAAGGGGCGACGCTCAGCGCCACAGTTATCGGTTCGGAGGTGTAGGTGGCATCGGAGACCGTATAGGCAAACTGGTCAAGCCCACGGAAGCCGGGGTCAGGCTTATACGTAAAGGACCCATCGGCCCGCAGATCCAGGGTTCCATGCACCGGGTGCGTGGCCACGGCAGCGGCCAGCACGTCGCCATCCGGATCGCGATCGTTCTCGAGCACACCCGGAGCTGCTACCTGCAGGGCCATATCCTCCTGCAGGTCGTACGTATCGGCCGTACCGCTGGGCGGGGTGTTCCCGGTCTGCAGATAGGCTCGGAATGTGTAGTCATGCCGGGCCGTCGCCCAGTCCCCGGTCCAGAGCCAGGCCTCGCCGGCCGTATAGGGCGCATAGGAGGCGTTCGACCAGCTCAGAGTCGCATTCGCCTTGACCACGATCGCATAGCGATCGCCGCGGCTCACCGCCGGCGGGTTCGCAAAGGAGAGCTCTACCCAGCGGGAGGGGGACGGTTCCGGAAGGTTGAGGCCACTGGTAGCCAGCACCGTTCCACTGGGGGCACCCGCACTGGTCAGGCTCTGCAGCTCCACGGTCAACTCAGCCGGATCGAGCAGGTTCGCCACGTGCAGAGCGACTCGGGTCAGCCGGCCATCTGCGCCGCTGGTCACGGTCTGCGCCAGTTCAAAGCCAGGAACGACCGCATAGGCACCGGTGATCGCATCCTGGTGCTGGTCGACCCATTCCTCAGCCAGAGCCGGAAGGGGGATCAGCGATTGGAGCAACAGCATAGCCAAGACAACCCTGAAGAGG
Source organism: Symbiobacteriaceae bacterium (assembly GCA_041690255.1). Classification (GTDB taxonomy): domain Bacteria; phylum Bacillota; class Sulfobacillia; order Symbiobacteriales; family Symbiobacteriaceae; genus JAWLHU01. The sequence goes on along the minus strand of JAWLHU010000016.1, from coordinate 105,070 downwards.
CGGCGGGGTTGCCTGCCGGCGCCGGAGGGCGCCCACAGTCTGTGAAACCGCATTGGCTCATCTCCTCCTGTTGGCATGGTCCACCGGGCGGGGTCCGCCTCCCCCGCGGGACCGCCCTTACTCTAGAGTCTAGGAGGGGACCCCCTGCGCAGGCAATGGGACCATCTTCCCATCTTTGGCTGCGCACCCAGGTCAGGCCAGTGCGTAGTAGAGGACGACCAGGCCGGCGACAAAGGGGGCCAGCGTCACCCCGACGAACGCCAACTGAAGGGGCCGGCCCTTGTGCCAGAGGACCGGCGTCATGTGGGTCCCCGTCCCCATGATGAGAAAGAGCAGGAGTGCGGCGTGCAACTGCCAGTGCCCGATGATCTCCCGCCCGCCGAAGAGGCTGCTGGTCAACACGAAGAGCAGGGTGACCACGAGGGAGAGAAGGCGGTTCAGCACCCCCGTGATGAGGAGGTAGCCCACCCCCAGCTCCACCCAGCCTGCCAGGATCAAGAACTGATGCGGCTCAAACCCAAAGGTCGGAATCGGCTCCCGGGCCAGAATGTCCAGCGAGAGCCCGGGGAAGACCCACTTCTCCACCGCCGCCCAGGAGAGCGAGAGGCCGGTGGTAATATAGAGGACCGGCAGAGCGCCTCTCTTCCCCTCCGCAGCCAGGTAGTAGGCGGCTCCGACCCAGGAGATATAGTCCAGGAGGGGATGAGCCCCCAGCAGTACTATGCCGGCCAGGTAGAGGAGCCCTACCCCGACAGCCGCCACCCGCGAGAGGCGAGGGAGCAGCAGGAGGACCCCCAGGGCGACCTGCGCCCAGCGAACCCAGCCCGGAATCGCCTGTAGCTCATAGTGGAAGAGGTAGCCATCCAGACCGGCCAGAATAAGCGGCAAGGACATGCCTATCCGGAGGATCCAGAGGGTCCATGGCTGGAGCCGCTCAAGCGACGCGTGGAGCCGTCGGACCCAACCCAACTCCTGCAGGGGCTTGTTCAGAAAGGTGAGGAGCAGGGCCACCAGGAGCGTCAGCCCGGCCCCCAGCAAGAACGTCCCATTCACCACATCAGCCAGCGGAGCCGGTGCAGTTGGCTCGGTTGTAGTAAACCATTTGACGTGAGCCATGGGAAGCCAGGGGAGATCGGCAGACCGCAACGAGACGGAGAGCCAGCCCATGCGCAGACCCCCTCGCTGTGAAGATGGTCTCATTTTTTGCGGCTCGACCCCAAGTCATACCAGCAGGGACACGAAAAGCCCCTGCCCGGGTGGGGGCAGGGGCTGAAGCGTTATCGGGTCAGCGCGGCTTCGCCGGCTCGATGTTGATCTGGTGCCCGCGAATGGATGAGTCCTGCATGGCGTTCATGACCTGGCCGGCAACCTCCTTCGGCACCTCGACAAAGGTGAACCGATCGTAGATGTTGATCAGGCCGATCGCCGAGCCGGGGATACCGGCCTGCTGCGCAACCGTACGGACGATGTCGGCTGGCTGAATGAACTGGGCTCGGCCCACGTTCAGGAAGAAGCGGACCATGCCAGCCTCGGCGCCCGTGTCGCCGAAATCGACGTTCGCCGCCTGCGGAGAGGCCGGACCCTTGTTCTCACCGGCGACCAGCTTGAGGGCGGCGGCGATCAGGTCAGACGGATCGTACTCATCGAGCAGGTCCTGCGCCATCTCCTTGTAGTAGGCCAACTGCCCGTCTTCAACCGCCCGGATCAGCTTCTCCTTCATCTGCTCCCGCTGCTTCTCCGCCACGTCCATGAGGGACGGGACCGGCTTGCGCTGAACGCGGGTCTTGGTCACCCGCTCGATCAGGCGAAGCTGGCTGAACTCCCGGGCGGTAATGAAGGTGATCGCGGTGCCCGTCCGGCCCGCCCGGCCCGTGCGGCCGATACGGTGAACGTACGACTCCGGATCCTGCGGAATGTCATAGTTGAAGACGTGGGTCACGTCGGAGATATCCAACCCACGGGCAGCCACGTCGGTGGCGACCAGCAGTTCGATATTCCCTTCCTTGAAGCGGCTCATGACCCGGTTGCGCTGCGCCTGGTTCATGTCGCCGTGGATCCCCTCGGCGAGATAGCCCCGGGCCTGCAGCCCCTCCACCAGCTCATCGACACCCTTCTTGGTCCGACAGAAGCAGATGCCCCGCTCCACGTTCTCAATGTCCAGGACCCGGCAGAGGGCCTCGGTCTTGAAGGTGCCACGCACCTCGTAGAAGTACTGGTCGATCTGCGGCACGGTCAACTGCTGCGGCGAGACCGCAATATGGCTCGGGTCGGTCATGTACCGGCCGGCCAGACGGCGGATCTCGGGCGGCATGGTCGCCGAGAAGAGCAGGGTCTGCCGCCCCGGCGGGGTCGTCTGCAGGATCCGCTCGATGTCCTCAATGAAGCCCATATCGAGCATCTCGTCCGCTTCGTCAAGGACCATCATGTTGATCTTGGAGAGGTCCAGCGTACCACGGCCCAGGTGGTCGATGATACGGCCAGGGGTGCCGATCACCACGTCGACGCCGAACTTGAGCGAGCGGATCTGGCGCTCGATCGATTGGCCGCCGTAGATGGCGATGGTCTTGATACGAGCGTACTTACCGACCTTGGTGATCTCCTCAGCCACCTGGATCGCCAGCTCTCGGGTCGGGGTCAGCACGAGGGCCTGCACCGCCCGCAGCTTCGGATCCAACCGCTCGACAATCGGTACGCCGAAGGCGGCCGTCTTGCCGGTACCGGTCTGAGCCTGGCCGATCACATCTTTCCCCTGGAGCAGGGACGGAATGGCCTGCTCCTGGATCGGCGACGGCTCCTCAAAACCCATGTCATCCAGCGCCTTCAGCACCTTGTCCGAAAGCCCGAGGTCACGGAACGTCAACTTGGTCTCTGACATCTCATCTCTCCTCAATTCTCCAACAAGCCCTGCCTATTCCCACTTATATTACCGCAAATCCCACGGCACGTGAAGTGCGTTGCAAGCACAGCTTTGATCAAAAAAGGTCGATGGCCCCGGCTTCAATCCGCCTGGGGCCACCATTGAGACGACGGCACTCAGGTTCTAGACACGGCCACTGGAACCAAACAGCCGCATCTTTTGCTTGGTCACTTCCTTCACCTTCGCCCGGGCCGGGCCGATCAGGTGGCGGGGATCATCCACGTTGGGCTTCTTGACCAGGGTCTCCTTGACACCATCGACAAACGCGAGCTTCAGTTCGGTGCCAATATTGATCTTGGAGACGCCCGCGGCGATCGCATCCTTGATCATGTGGTCCGGGGTGCCCGACCCGCCATGCAGGACGAGGAAGCAGTTGGGATCGACCGCCTTGACAGCGTCGTGAATCCGCTTCATGCGGGGGATGTCCAGCCTCGGCTCGCCCTTGTAGAGGCCGTGCGCGTTACCGATCGCAACAGCGACCGCATCAATGCCGGTATCCTTGACGAAGCCCGCAGCCTCCTCCGGCTCGGTCATGGTGGCATCGGCCTCATCGACGACGATATTCTCTTCCACGCCACCGATCTTGCCGATCTCGCCCTCGACCGTCGCACCAACCGCACGGGCCATGGCGACGACCTGGCGGGTGATCGAGACATTCTTCTCGTAGTCATAGTGGGAGGCGTCAACCATGACCGACTTGAAGCCGGCGACGACGCAGGCGGTGGCCATCTCGAAGGAGGGGCCGTGGTCCAAATGGGCGACGATCGGCACGGGAGCCTCTTCGGCCAGGGTCTTGACGATGTTGGTGATCGTCTGCAGACCGGCGTACTTGATAGCACCCTCGGAGATGATCAGGATCGCAGGGGACTTCTCCTCCACCGCAGCCTCGATCACGGCCTGAATGGTCTCCAGGTTCTGAACGCCAAAGGCGCCGACGGCGTACTTGCCCTTCTCGGCATCGGCGCAGACTTCACGCAGGGTAACGAGCGGCATAGTGAGGTCCTCCTGTTCATGTCAGCGGTCGGGTCTTCTGGAACTTACCACGGACTACTGGTTCTTTAACTTCATCAGGTCGTCGGCGAACATACGGGCCGAGCCGAGGTTTGTCGCAACGGGGAGATCCCGCACGTCGCAGAGGCGCAGCAGCGCCGACACATCCGGCTCGTGTGGCATGGCGGTCAACGGGTCTCGCAGGAAGATCACCATGTCCATCTCCCCGGTAGCGACCCGTGAGCCGATCTGCTGATCGCCGCCCAGCGGCCCCGAAAGGAACTTGTGGACAGTCAGACCGGTGTGGTCCTCGATCAGTTTGCCTGTGGTGCCTGTAGCGTATAGCTCGTGGCCATCAAATGCGGCCCGGTTATCTGAGACGAACTTGAGCATCGCCAGTTTCCGGTTATCGTGCGCAATCAGTGCGATCCGCATGGGCTAGCCTCCCCATATAGGACCTTAGGTATGACCCCCCACCCGGCACGAGTGGGGGGTTCAGCATACGAATGGGATCTCGGGGACCTACAGGCCCTTCCCACCGATGTAGGCGATCAGGTCGGCCAGGCGGTTGGAATAGCCCCACTCGTTGTCGTACCAGGCCAGGACCTTCACCATGTTGCCATCCAGGACGAGGGTGCTGGCGGCATCGACGATCGAGGAGTGCGGATTGCCCTTGAAGTCCATGGAGACCAGCTCAGCCTCCTCGAACTGGAGGACGCCCTTCAGCTCGCCCTCGGCAGCCGCCTTCAGGGCAGCGTTGATCTCCTCCTTGGTGGCCTTGGTGGCGATCTCGCAGGTGAAGTCGGTGGCCGAAACGACCGGGGTGGGTACCCGGAGCGAGAAGCCGGTCAGCTTGCCCTTCAGGTCCGGCAGGACCAGGGCCACAGCCTTGGCGGCACCGGTGGTCGTGGGGATGATCGAAAGGGCGCCGGCACGGGCCCGCCGGATATCCTTGTGCGGGAAGTCCAGGATCACCTGGTCGTTGGTGTACGAGTGAATGGTGTTCATCATACCCTTTACGATGCCGAACTTCTCGTGCAGGACCTTGACGACCGGGGCCAGACAATTGGTGGTGCAGGATGCGTTGGAGATCACGTTGTGGCTGGCGGGATCATACTTGCCCTCGTTGACGCCCATGACGATGGTGATATCCTCGTTCTTGGCCGGGGCGGAGATGATCACCTTCTTGGCACCGCCTGAGGTGATATGGACCTGGGCAGCCTCCTTGTCCGTGAAGCGGCCCGTCGACTCGACGACGACGTCGATCTCGTGGCTCTTCCAGGGAATCTGGGCGGGATCCTTCGAGGCGTAAACCCGGATGGTCTTGCCGTTGACGACGATCGAATCCTCCGTAGCGGTCACCTCGGCGTTCAGAACGCCGAAGTTGGAGTCGTACTTCAGCAGGTGGGCCGAGGTACCGGGCGGAGTGAGGTCATTGATGGCGACCACTTCAATATCAGGGCGGTTCATAACAATGCGGAAGAAGCGTCGACCGATGGAGCCGAAGCCGTTAATGCCTACACGAATCGTCATGACAGGTTCCTCCTCTGCGTTCTTGCGCACCTATTTCACACTGGGAGAGCGGAACAACTCTTCAATCACAAGGGCAGCGCCGCCCAGCGGGCAGGAGTCCTCCCCCAGGGCAGTCTGGAGAATAGGAATTCGATCCCGCAGGGCAGGGAGAGCACGAGCGGTGGCCGCCTCCCGCAGGGGCGCCATGAGCGGATCGCCCGCCCTGCTGGTACCGCCGCCAACGATCACCATGGCGGGGTTGAGAAGGTTGATCATGGAGCCGATTCCCAAACCCAAGTACCGGCCAGCCTCGCCTAGTGTTTCCCGAGCGAGCCGATCTCCTGCATTCGCCGCCTCGATGACGGTGGTGGCGATCACCTGGCTCAGGTCACCGTCCACCAGACCGGTAATCGACGACGCCTCGCCGCCGTGGATCCGCTCCACCGCCCGGCGGGCGATGGCGGTAGCCGAAGCGACGGTCTCGAGGCACCCATCGCTCCCGCAGCGACACCGGGGGCCGTTGTCGACCACGATGGTGTGGCCGATCTCACCGGCGCCCTCGTGAGCGCCACTGTACAGTTCACCATCGATGATAATGCCGGCGCCCAGTCCGACACCGACGCGGATATAGGCAAGATGATCGACGCCACGGGCGGCCCCAAAGGAGCGCTCGCCCCAGGCCATCGCCCGTGCATCGTTCTCAATCCAGACGGGCAGGACCAGCCGCTCTTCCAGTTGCTTCACGACGGGCAGATCCTGGACTGCGAAGTGCGATGAGTACCGCCAGAGGCCGGATTTCCGATCGACCAGACCAGTGATTCCCAGCCCCACGCCTGCTACAGGAACGGGACTCCGGGTCTCAGGTGTCTGGGCGAGCAACTCCCGAACCGCCTGCTCCACCCGGCCGATCTCGATCAGGGGATCCGTGGACTCGACCCGGTACTTGACCCGCCGGAGAACGGTCCCCGCCAGGTCAGCCAGAACCGCCCGCACATGGCCGGCGCTCAATTCGGCGCCAATGACCCACCTGGCCTGTGGGTTGAAGCGCAGCAAGATAGGAGGACGGCCCCCCGACGATTCACCCGTACCCAGTTCCTCTACCCAGCCCTCTTCCAGAAGTTCCGCCACCACCGCCGAGACGGTTGGACGGGTCAAGCCGGTCTGCTCGGCGAGGTCTGCGCGTGAGATCGACCCGGCGGAGCGAATCAGGCGCAGTACGCGCTGCTTGTTGATCGCCCGAATCAACTCCGGTCCGACGAGCATGGGCCGTCACCCCCCTCTAGCTTACGTAAAGATCCTTAACTAAGAGGTCCGAGAGGGAGCCGCCCGTGGCGGCTTCCTCCTCTATTGTGAACCAGACCCAGGCTGCCTGTCAAGGATATCCGTAAAGGCCGTTAACAAAGGCTGATGAGGATGGAATGAAACGGGACGATCAGACCTTCTGCCCGAGGATGTACCGACGGATCATGGCCAGCGCATGCACCGACGAGCGCTCACGCACATCGGCCCGGCTCCCCCAAAGCTGGATCGTCCGAGACCAGACGCCCGCAGGCAGACCGGCCTTCCCTTCCCGCCCCGCCAGGGCGAAGCAGACGGTGCCCACCGGCTTCGCCGGGGTACCGCCGCCCGGTCCGGCAACACCCGTAATCGCGACCGCCAGGTCGGCCTCTGCCCGCTCCATGGCGCCCTGCGCCATCGCCCGGGCCACCTCTTCACTGACCGCACCATGGGCCGCAATCAGGTCGCCGGGGACGCCGAGGAATTTGACCTTCGCCTCGTTCGCGTAGGTGGAGAAGCCCATCGTGAAGTAGGCCGATGAACCGGGCACGTCGGTGATACGCTTGGCCACCAGGCCACCCGTGCAGGATTCGGCAAGGGTGAGGATGAGCCCTCGTTCCTTCAGAAGATCACCCACCGCCTCTTCCAGGCTCGTGCTGTTCAGGCCGTACAGATAGGCTCCCAGCCGGTTCCTGATCTCATTCTCCACCGGGGCAATCCGGGCCAGCCCTTCCTCCTGGCTGGGCGCCTTGGTCGCCAGTCGCAGATGGACCTCACCAGTCTTGGCATACGGTGCGATCGTCGGGTCCTCCTGCACGGCCATCAGGTCCTTCAGGGCCTCCTCCAGGGCAGACTCCCCGATGTCGATAAAGCGCAGCGTGCGGCTGACCAGCGAGAGCGGCACACCGCCCAACCGGCTGGTCAGGTAGGGGATTACCTGCATCTCGAACATCGGCTTCAGTTCAATCGGGGGACCAGGCAGCAGGATAACCGCCTTCCCCCCCTCGGCTGGGATGATCAGGCCGGGAGCGGTCCCCCGATCATTCTTCAGGACGGTCGCCCCCTGGGGAACCATGCACTGGCGAGCGTTGTTGGGCGGCATCTTCCGCCCCCACTTGCCAAACCATGCCTCCAGTTCGCTGAGCAGGGCCTGATCAAGCCCCAGTTCTCTTCCGGTCACCTCTGCGGCAATGTCACGGGTCAGATCGTCCATGGTCGGCCCCAGTCCGCCCGACGCGATCACCACATCGGCGCGGGAGAGGGCCTGACGAAAGGTGTGGCGCATCCGCTCCGGATTGTCCCCGACCGTGGTCTGGTAGTAGACGTCCAATCCGAGCAACGCCAGCCGTTCACTCAGGTACTGTGCGTTCGTATTCAGGATCTCGCCCAGCAGCAATTCGGTACCTACAAAGACCAGTTCGGCGATCAAGCTGTCGCCCTCCTCACAGTCATGACTGACGCTCAAACCGATTCGCCCTCGCTCCCCGAGACTCCTGCGGCGCATGCCTCCCCATGCCGATGCCTCATACTAACGCCCAGCGAACAGAGGTGCGCCGGCGGATCGCTCGGATCAAGACCGGCTTGATTTTGGAGAGCGGCCATATACAAGTACATCGAGCATATGCCCTGGGCTAGGCCATGCAGCGGAACGATCTGGGTGCCTGATCTTGTCGAACACGGTGCATGATAAGAAATGTGTAGCAGAAGGAGGCGGTTCTGTGGCAAACGGTACCAATCGACTCCGGTCCACCGTCCGCAAGCTGGGCAGGCCGGATGGAGGAGCCGCAAGCTGCGGCGATGATAACCTTGTATCCGGCGGGCGTCAACCGGAACAAAGGCGGAAGCGGTCTGAGAAGGATGGCGCATCCGATCCGCCTTGCGGGTCTGACGGCCTCGTCTCGGGCGGGGTGGCCCAACCTTCTGATGATCCCCGTGGAAGGGGTGCGGAAGGCGAGGGTAACGCAAGAGAGGCACGGGATAGGCTGGAGAAGGCATCGGCGGAGATACTCACCGCCCTGCACAGCGCCAAGCAGGAACTGGCCGAGGAGCTGGACGCGAACCTGAAGCAACTGAAGACGGTTCTGGAGGAGACTCAGCGCATCCAGAAGCAGATGGAAGCGGTGCTCGCAGAGGCCAGGTGCTCGTCCGGCCTGGAGGAGAAAGCGCTGGGCGGGGACCAGCACAACCGCCGGGAAGCGGGGAAGGACGAGAAAAAGACGGCAGCCAAGCCCCCTGAGAAGAAACAGGATGATGCGAAACAGAGGCAGAGTGCAGAGGGGGCCGGACAAGAGGCCTCTGGGGGCGGCCAGGGCAAGGAGGCGGCACCGACCTGGAAGCCCCCTTCGGGCCAGAAGTCGGAGCGGCAGAAGGCTCCGGCAACGCCGAAGGCATCCAGTGGGCAGAAGAATGGCAAGCAGGCACCACCTCCTTGGGATCAGCTCCAGGTCCGACCAGGGGAGCCTCCGACCTGGGAGCCGCCGAGCTTTTCCGGCAACCAGGGTGGAAACCCGCCGCCCTGGGAACCGCCCTCCGCAGCCCAGCAACCCCAGCAGCCCCAGCGGCACTGATCCAGGTGGGCGCGCACAAGAGGCTGGTCCCATGGCAGGGCCAGCCTCTCCGCTTCACGCAGCCAGGTTTGGATCAGGGCCGTGGAGCGGCGGCAGCGGCGGGACCTCCGCCAGCATCTGGCGAAGGGTCTCTCCGCTGACCACCTCTTCCGTGCGAAGGATACTCGCCACCTGTTCGAGCACCTGCCGGCGCTCAGCCAGGAACCAGCGCACCTGCTCCTGCTGCTGCTGAATGATCGCCTGCACCGCCTCCCCTTCGGACCCCTTGCTCAGGGTGTCCGGGTCGATGATCCCCAGCGGAGACATGCCCGCCTCCACGATCCGCTTGGCCAGGTCAACGACCCGGGCGAAATCGCTCGAGGCGCCGGTGGAGCCCTGCCCGAAGCAGAGTTCCTCCGCCAGGAAGCCGGCCAGGGCCACCCGGATCTGCCCCTCGATCATCGGACGGGTGTAAAGGTACCGGTCATCGGCCGGGTTGGTCCGCACATAGCCCATCGCACGGCCACGGGGAGTGATCGTCACCGTGGAGACCGAACCGGCCTCTACCCACTCGCCGACCAGTGCGTGGCCCGCCTCGTGAATGGCGACCCTGTGCTTCTCATCGGCGGTCGGCTTCCGGTCAAGCTTCTCACCAAGAATCACCTTGTCCACAGCCTCCGTGAAATGACGCATCTCGATCTCGGAGAGTCCCTCCCGGAGCGCCAGGATCGCAGCCTCATTCGCCAGCGACTCCAGGTGGGCGCCAGAGAAGCCAAAGGACTGCCGGGCAACCGAGCCGAGGTCCACATCGGCCGCCAGCGGCTTGGTCCGGGTGTGCAGTTGGAGGATCGCCAGGCGGCCTTCCTTGTCCGGCAGGTCCACGTTGACCACCCGGTCGAACCGGCCGGGACGCAGAAGGGCCGGGTCCAGCATATCCACTCGGTTGGTTGCCGCCATCACCAGGACCTGGACCTCGCCATCGACCACGATGCCATCCATCTCGGTCAGCAGCTGGTTCAGGGTCTGATCGTACTCCATGTGACTGGCGTGGCTGCCACGCTTGGCACCAAGTACGTCGATCTCGTCAATGAAGATCACAGCAGACGACTTCTTCTCCTTGCGGGCCACCTCCCGGCTCTTCCGGAAGAGGTCGCGGACCCGTTGGGCACCAACACCGGCGTACATCTCCACGAACTCGGAGCCCGAGGCGGCCAGGAAGACCGAACCGGTATGGTGGGCGGCCGCCTTGGCCAGGAGCGTCTTGCCGGTCCCGGGCGGGCCGGTCAGCAGGATCCCCTTGAGCGGGCGAATCCCCATCTGGGCGATCCGCTCCCGGTTGGTGATAAACTCGATCGCCTCCAGCAGCTCCTTCTTGGCCGCAGCCTGGCCACCAATGTCGTCGAACTTCACCCCGGGCACCGTCGCCGTGGTGGTCGCCTTCACCTTGGTGTTCGAGAGATTGCGGAGACCCTGAGTCTGCGCCATGAGCAGGATCAGCCCGCCCATGAACACGAACGGCAGCACGTTCACGCCCGAGACCGCCAGGTAGGCGATCACCGCAATGGCGGAACCGAGCGCCACCTCAACGGCAGGAAAGCTCTTCACAGCCCAAACCCTCCTTCCTTCCGGAGCGGCTGCTCGATGGCCCGGCTGAACACGCTGTAGAGGTAGCCGTCGCCCTTGGTCAGCGAGAGATAGACACGGTCGCCATCGACACCAATGCGGGCGACAGCACCCACCTTCTGAGCCTCGGCCTCTACCCGATCGGCCATGACGGCGAACTGCCCGGTCACCAGTGCCTCCTGGACATAGAGGTCCATCCGGTTTGCGACCGCCTCCAGATCGGGCGTGCGCAGGTCCTCTACCTTAATCTCATACGGGACGGTACGCAGGATCTTGGCGACCTCCTGATCCAACTGGGTATAGCCCGCCTTCAGGTCAGTAGCCGTCCGGAATCGGACCCGAATCTCGTGCTTCTCGCCGATGCGGTGCACCGTGAAGGATTCCACCTGTGCCGTCTGCGAAAGCATGGCGTTCAGTGGCTGATCCACGGTCTGACTCTTGAGCAGAAACCCGACACCGAACAGGCCGCCCAGCACGCCCGCCATGACGAGCAGCACGACCGGCCAACGAATCTGTCGCAGGTTCACGACCCATTCCCCCTCCATGGACTCGCGGCCAGGCTGAATCATCAGCATGACCGCGACTCTTTATGCTTAACGTTTGTTTTACGTGCAACGTATGAAGTATACCATGGGACCGTCACAAGTTCGATGCCGGTCCTGCCGGTAGTTTCTGGCGTTGCCGACACTCAACCCCACCGGGTGATCAAATTTCCTGGAGTTGTGATCGAATCGTCATGGGACTGTAACACAAGTGGGGTAAGATAATCATGTGATGAACCCCCTCTGTGTGATAGATTTTCTTCTTGGCGGTCCTGCTTGGGACCGCCCCCTTTTTTTCGCCAGAGAAAGGCTGCAGAAGGAGATCGCCGGCTGCCGGGGAAATGGAGGATGAAGTGCGCAGGGCGCCAATCGTCCATGGAGGGTCAATACATGGAGCAAGGACCACAGGAGTTGGTGGAGAGCTTTCGGGCACAGCAGTCACTTTATGAGCGCTATGGCCGGACGCTCCGGACGCTGCTGGGACGGCTGCTGCAGGAGCAATCGATCGCCATTCACTCCATTACATACCGTGTCAAGGATCCGGCCATGCTGCAGGAGAAGCTGACCCGGCCCGGCAAGAACTACGAGAGGCTGGAAGACGTCACCGATCTGCTTGGCCTGCGGATCATTACCTATTTTGCAGATGATGTGGACCGCGTCGTCGCCCTGATCGACCGGGAGCTGGCGGTCGATCTCGAACACTCGGTGGACAAGCGGCCGCTCAACGACCCCGACCGCTTCGGCTACGCCTCCGTACACCGGGTCTGCCACCTGCCCGACCACCTGGCAAGCCTGCCGGAGTACCGACCCGTTGCCGATCTGCGCTGTGAGATCCAGATCCGCTCCATTCTCCAGCACGCCTGGGCCGAGATCGAGCACGACCTGGGTTACAAGGCGGCCCATGGCATCCCCATCCCTCTGCGGCGGCGCTTCTCCATGCTGGCCGGCCTCCTGGAGTTGGCTGACGACCAGTTCATGCAACTCCGCAACGACCTGGCCCAGTACGGGGCAAAGGTCTCCGATGAGGTGCAGACTAAGCCAGAAGCCCTCGCGATCGACAACGTCTCGCTCGCCTCGTTCATCCGGACGGATCCGCTCGTGCAGCGCCTGGACCAGGAGATCTCCGCACTGCGAGGGCGCCCGCTCATGGAGCCCCGGCACGCCGTGGTGGAGTCTCGGGTCGAGGAGTTGCTCACCCTTGGCGTGACGACGATCAAGGATCTCGCCGAGACGCTGAAGGACTGCCAGGACCTGGTCCGGCTCCTGGCGGGGCAGATCTACCAGACCGACGCCCGGCGCGGGCTGCCTATGGCCCGAGGGGCCTCGCTCCTCCTGCTCGTCCAGATCCTGATCGGCCGCCAGGGAGAGATCTCGGCGATCAAGGCACAGCTCGATCAGTTCGGCATCCTCTCCCGCCAGGAGCGGGAGCGCAGGGCCCAGTTGCTCCAGCGCCTGGTCCGGGGCGCATGAGAAAGAGCCACGAGGTGCGTCCTCGTGGCTCTTGCGCGTCAGGCGACGGGTTCTCGCTCACCGGCCAATCGCCCGACATACTCGACCATGAATCGCTCCGTAAAGGCCAGGAGCGAGCGATCCACATTCTCCAGCGTGTCGGTGTACCAGTGGTAGTTGGGCAGGGAGCCATCATCCTGAAAGGCCAGGAAGGAGATGGCCTGGTAGCCGGCAACCGCCGGGATCATGCCGTCGGTGGGAAGCAGCAGATTCTTCCGAGCCGACACCCGCCCCTCCTGCTCCGTGGCCATCTTCTGAGCGAGCCCGACCAGGGTCGCCCCGAAGCGATGATAGACGACCATGCCCTCGCCCTGTAAGTAGTGGAGCCGGCCTCCCCCCAGATTGTCCAGGTTGATGAAGTAGGTGGAGCCTGGATCATGCCGCTCCGTGCGGATGTAGTGCTTCATGCCCCGAGTCCCGACCTCTTCGGCCCCGGTCAGCAGGAAGATGAACCGCACCCCGGGGATCGGCTTCCGGGCGTACTGCTCGGCGAGAGCGAGGACCATCGCCGCCCCCGTACCGTTGTCATTCGCACCGTTAATGAAGCCACCACTCAGTGCACAGGTCAGCAGAAAGGCCATGTGAAGCACCAGCAGGACCATCCCGGCGACTAACACCCACTGCGACCATGCGCTGCCCGGGCTGAACCAGCGCCCAACCAGGCCGACGGGGATCAAGATAATCGAGCCGTAGACCAGGTTGAAGTAAGGCTGGATATAGCGGACAAATCGAGGGTGGAAGAGCCAGGTTGCGTGCTGGGTGTCCAGATGACCACTGATCACCAGCGTGATCCGCTCGTCGCCCTGCGGAGCTGACCGGGCCACCACGTTCTGTGACGATACCTTGCGAAGGAGAAGATCCAGGTCCAGCCGCCCGCCCATCATCTCGCCCACGAGAGGGGCAAGGATCATCAGGCAGAGCGCCAGGCCAAGCCAGGGAACCCACGTACCAACGAATCCCCCCGCCATGAGGCCCACCATAATGACAACCGGACCCAGGTACAGGGTATCACGGGGAGCTCGAAATGGCTGCACCTCCACCTCGTACCCCAGATCGCGCAACCATCCTGCGGCCTCACCTGCCGCCGCTGCCTCCTCCGGTGTCCCCACACCGCGGTGCGGATAACGGCTCAGTCGCTCCAGGTACCCCCAGGCTCGCTCCACGCCAGCACCTCCCATGCTCTTTCGCTATGGGACTATTCTCGCAAGATGTCAATGATTCCTCTAGTGCGCCCCCTCATTCGACCGACCCAGGAGACCTGCGCTCATGGCCCGTGCGATCGCCTCCGCCCGGCTGGTCGCCCCGAGCTTATTGAAGATGCTCGTCAGATGCGCCTTGACCGTCCGCTCGGTGATCGCCAGCACGTCGGCGATCTCCTTGGACCGCTGACCCTCCGCCACCAGCCGCAGCACCTCCATCTCCCGCTCGCTCAGCGGCGATTCGGGCGCCTGCCCCGTCTGGGGTTCGGGCTGCCTGGCCGGGCTTGCGTCCAGATGCGCCACTACCTTGGCGAGCACCTCCGGCGGCAGGAGCGTCTCTCCCCGGGCCGCCGCTCGAATCGCCCCGAAGATCGCCTCCCGGGAGGCATCTTTCAGGAGGTAGCCGCGGGCCCCGGCCTGAAGCCCCTGGACAATGAAGGCATCGTCATCGTAGGTGGTCAGGATCACCACCGCCGTGCCCGGGTACTGCTGGCGGATCGCACGAATCGCGCCCAGACCATCGAGCCGGGGCATGCGCAGGTCCATGAGGACCACATCGGGCTGGAGTTCGCCCGTCATCCGGACCGCCTCAAGTCCATCCACCGCTTCACCGACCACCTCCAGGTCATCCTGGATCTCCAGCATGGTCCGCAGGCCGTCCCGTACAACTATGTGGTCATCCGCGATCAGCACCCGAATGCTCATAGGCTCTCCTCCAACTTCGGCAGCTGCCGGGGCAGACTGACATGCAACTGGGTTCCCTCGCCGGGCCGGCTCTCGACCCGGCAGCTCCCTCCGACCAGATCCACCCGCTCGCCTATGCCCGTCAGCCCAAAATGGCCGGGCGGAATGGCCGCGGCGTCAAACCCGACGCCATCGTCCCGAATGGAGAGGTAGACGGTCGGCCCCTCGCTCCAGAGCCGCACCGTGACATGATGCGCCCTGGCGTGCCGCTGGATATTGCGAAACCCCTCCTGGGCGATACGGAAGAGCTGCATGGCGATCTCGTCACTGACGGCGATCTCGCCGGGGCCGATCTCCAGCACCGGCTCCAGGGTCACCTCCTGGCCCAGGCGCTCCAACTCCCGTCGGATCTCCTCCACCAGGTCGCCCCGCTCCATGGGCAACCGGAGCGCCTGGACCGTGGAGCGCGCTTCGGCCAGGGTCTTGCGGGTCCGATCCATCGACCGGTGGACGATGCCGCGTGCCCGCTCCGCCTCGCCGCGGCTGAGGAGATCATCGACCGCTTCCAGTTGCATGATCAGGCCGGCCAGCCCCTGGGCCAGGGTGTCGTGCAGTTCGCGGGCCATGCGCTGCCGCTCCTGCGTCACCGACAGCTCCTCGACCTGCCTGGCGTAACTCCGCAGTTGCCGATGGGCGACCTCCAGCTCACCCAACAGCCGCTCCGCCCGCTGCCGTTGCTCTTCCTGCCGCAGGTAGATCACCACGTAGACCGCGGCAAAGGCCAGGGCGCCCAGGACGAAGGGCAACTGGAACAGGAGCGTATCCTGCCCACTGGTCAGACTGGTCGCCACCGCCCAGCTTCCCACCACAATCCCCAGCCCGATCGCTCGCGCCCGCCAGCCCTGCAGCAGACCCATGGTCTCGCCGGTCAGGGCGGCGAAGAGCGCCTCCAGCAATAGCCCTTCCTGGGCCACCAGGACCAGCGCCACGGCAATCACCGACTGGCCCGCCAGGTACCACCAGCCCCACCCCCGTTCCGCCGCCCTCTGCACCTGGCTGTGCAGAAAGGAGTGGAGCAGCAGCAGGAGCGTGAAGGGGAGCACGACCTGCCACGGTCGCCAGGTCGGATACGCCATGCTGACGACCCAGACGAGGCCCATGACCAGGTAGGTCATGTAGAAGAAGATTCGGGTACCCGATCGCTGCTTGACCGGCGTCATGATCGGACCTCCTGACAAGTCGAGAAGAAGTACAGTGTACGAAGGTACAGGCCAGTCGATCCCACTCGTACGATGTGGCGCCCACCGCCCCGTGCGATACTGAGACCGTCAACCGAGCCAAGAGCCAAAGGAGTGAGTCAGATGACCCAGCCCGCCATTTCCGTGCAGAATCTGACCAAGCGATACGGTGAACAGATCGCCGTCGATACCCTCTCGTTTGAGGTAGCCCCCGGTGAGGTCTACGGGATGCTCGGCCCGAACGGCGCCGGAAAGACGACCACTGTCGAATGCGTGGAGGGGCTTCGCCAGCCCGACGGCGGCACGATCACCGTGCTCGGCATGCAGCACGCCAACCAGACCGAGGCGATCAAGGCCCGGCTGGGCGTCCAGCTCCAGTCCACCGGCCTTCCCTCCCGTCTGACGGTCCGGGAGACCCTTGACCTCTACGCCTCTTTCTTCCCGAAGGCGACACCGACCCACGAGCTGATGGAGTGGCTCGGCCTGACGGAGAAGCAGAACGCCGATCCCTCTACCCTGTCCGGTGGATGGCGCCAGCGGGTGACGCTGGCCCTCGCTCTGGTCAACGACCCGGATGTCGTCTTCCTGGATGAGCCGACCACCGGCATGGATCCGGCGGCCCGCCGGGCGGTCTGGGACCTGGTCCTGGAGCTGAAGCGGCGGGGCAAGACCGTGATTCTGACCACCCATTACATGGAGGAGGCCGCCACGCTCTGCGACCGGGTCGCCGTGGTCGACAAGGGGCGGATCATTGCCGAGGGGCGGCCGGCCGACCTGGTCCGGGAGCACTTCGCTGAGACGGCGATCGAGTTCAGCGCCCCGGCCGAGATCGCCATGAGTGACTGGAAGGCGCTGGACGGCGTCACCCGGGTGATGACCGAGACCGACGCACTGACGCTTTACAGCACCACGGTCCCCGAGACCGTAGCCGGCCTGCTGGCGCTCTCCCAGCAGCGGGGCTTCGCCCTGGAGCGCTTCACCGTCCGCCAGGCGACGCTGGAAGACCTCTTCCTCCGCCTGACCGGCCGCCGGATTCATTATTAGATAGGAGGATGCGATCATGACAGCCTTCACGACCCTCTACCAGGCTACCGCCCGACAGTTTCTCCGTGACCGGATGGCAATCCTCTTCACCGTGCTTCTGCCCGTCATTATGGCTGGCTTCTTCGGCCTGATCTTCAAGGATGATCCCTCCGCCTACATCCCCGGGATGCTGGGGGTGGCAATCCTCTGGCTGGGCGTCTTCGGTGTCGCACCGCCCCTGGTCCAGATGCGGGAGCAGCAGGTGCTGCGCCGGATCAGCGCCACCCCGCTGAAGCGGTCCACCTTCCTCGCCGCCCAGGTCGCCTGGCGGGTGACCACCGGCATGCTCCAGGCCGTGATCATGCTCCTCTTCGGTATGCTCGCCCTCGATCTGAAGATCGACGGCAGCCCGCTCCTCCTCACCGCCATGACCCTGCTGGGCACGCTGGTCTTCGTCACCATGGGCTTCCTGCTGGCCGGCCTGTCCAAGAGCAACGAGTCGGTCGTCGCCATCGGGCAGGTGGTCCAGTTCCCGATGATGTTCCTCTCCGGCACCCTCTTCCCCCTGGAGATGCTCCCCGACTTCCTCCGCCCGGTCGCCGGGGCCATGCCGCTCACCTACCTGGCCGATGGGCTGAAGCAGACCATGCTGAACGCTCCGCCCCTCTACCCGCTCTGGCTCGACTTCACCGTGCTCGGCGGTGCGCTGCTTCTCCTGGTCCTGCTGGCAATCCGCTTCTTCCGCTGGGAGTAAGCCGCCCGCCACCGGGGGGCGCCCTGGGTGCCACCGGGGGGCGCCCTGGGTGCCACCGGGGGGCGCCCTGGGTGCGACCGGGGTGCGACCTGGGTGCGACCTGGGTGTCACCGGGGTGTGACCTGGGTGTGACCTGGGTGCGACCGGGGTATGACCGGGGTGCGACCGGGGTATGACCGGGGTGCGACCGGGGTGTGACCGGGGTATGACCTGGGTGTGACCTGAGTGCGACCTGGGTGTGACCTGGGTGTGACCGGGGTGTGACCTGGGTGTGACCTGGGTGTGACCGGGGTGCGACCTGGGTGCACAACAAGACAGGACGGGTACTGTCACGCCCGGCAGTGACCGAGAGGTAGTACCGCAACGCCGGGCAGGGGTATCACTTCTCCATGCCGCTGGAGCCGGCGGCAATGGGTAATCTGCTGCACAGCGCTCTGCACGAAGAGAACAGGGCTGGCCAGACGGCCAGCCCTGCTGCTTTCCTTATTGATTCTTTGCAAGGGCAGCCAGCGTCCCATTGGTCGCCCGGATCAGGTCCGGCCCCGAGAGCAGCATCTGCAGACCACGCTGCCCGGCGCTGACCGAGATCACGTCGATGATCTCCGCGGTCTCATCCAGGTAGAACGGGTAGCTCTTCTTCATGCCCAGGGGTGAGACGCCGCCCCGTATGTAGCCGGTCAGGCCCTGGATCTCCTTGACCGGGACCATCTCCACCTTCTTGTTGCCGCTGGCACCGGCCAGCGCTTTCAGGTCCAGCTCACCGTCACCGGGGATACAAGCGACGAGAACCCCGGTCTTGTCCCCGCGCACCACCAGGGTCTTGAAGACCTGCTCCGGCGGCAGCCCCACCTTGCGGGCCACGGTGACGGCGTCCAACTCCTCCTCGTTCCACTCGTACTCCCGCAGTTCGTACGTGATCTTCATCTGGTCCAGGATCCGGGCAGCGATCGTCTTGGTCATGGTTGCGCTCCCTCCTGCGGGAAAGCCCGGCACACCAATCGTGCCGGGCACTTTCGTTCTCCTACTGATGCCGGCTCGGGGTGATGACCGTCAGCGTCAGATCATCGGACGGATCGATGGTGACCGCCCCATCCACCTTGCCGACCAGGTCGTAGCCCTTCACCCCGGTGATCTCCACGTCGAGCATGTCACCTGGCTTCAGCTCCTGTCCCGGCGAGGCCTGGAAGAGGACCACCCCGTCGATGCCCGGCGACTGCCGGTAGGAGCGGCCTACGTACCAGCCCTTCCCCTCCGGCGCCCGGCCCTCGACCAGGACCTCCAGCCTCCGGCCGACCTGGGCCTGGTTGCGCCTGGCAGCGATCTCGGACTGGAGCGCCATGGCCCGGTCCCGCCGCTCCTTGCGAAGCTCCACGGGGAGCTGCTCCATCTGCCCGGCCTTGGTATCCTCCTCCTGCGAGTAGGCGAAGACGCCGACATGGTCGAACTCGCATTCCTTCAGGAAGTCGAGAAGGATCTGAAAGTCCTCCTCCGTCTCGCCGGGGTGACCGGCTATGAAGGTCGAGCGGAGGCAGATGTCAGGCACCCGCTCCCGCAGCCTTTTGATCAGCTTCACATAGCCGTCGGCGTTGGCCGGGCGGTTCATGATCCGGAGAAGCCGGTTGGACCCGTGCTGCAGCGGCATGTCCAGGTACTTTAGTACCTTCGGCTCCTCTGCCAGGACATCGATCAGGTCGTCATTGATCCGGGTCGGGTAGCTGTAGTGGATGCGGATCCAGCGTATCCCCTCCACCTTGGCCATCTCCCGCAGAAGCTGGGCAAACATGGGCTTCTTGTAGAGGTCAATGCCATAGAAGGTCGTGTCCTGCGAGATGACGACCAGCTCCTTGACGCCCATGGCCGCCAGGCGGTGGGTCTCATCAAGTATCGATTCGATGGTCCGGGAACGATGCCCGCCCCGCATGATCGGAATCGAGCAGAAGGCACAGGCGCAGTCGCAGCCCTCCGCGATCTTAATGTAAGCCGTGTACCCCGGGGTGGTCAGGACCCGCTCGAAGTTCCAGTCGGTGATCGCGTCGGGGTCGGAGATCTGCTCGACCTTCTGGCCGGCCAGGATCCCGGCGACCACCTCGCCGATCTTGGGGTAGTCCGCCGTGCCGACCAGAGCGTCGATCTCGGGGATCTCCCGGGCCAGTTCTTCGCCGTAGCGCGGGACCATGCAGCCCGCGACCACCAGCGCCTGGCACTTGCCGGTGATCTTCTCCTGCCCGGCCTCCAGGATCGCATCGATCGATTCCCGCTTCGCCTCTTCAATGAAGCCGCAGGTGTTGACCACCAGGACGTCGGCCTCTTCCTTCTTGTTCGTGATCTGGTAGCCGGTCGACTGCAGCAGGCCGATCATCGACTCGCTGTCGACCAGGTTCTTGGAGCAGCCCAGCGAGATAAAGCCTACCTTCACGGGGCGGCCGGCGATCAGGGCGCCGGGCAGGGCGGTCGTCGGGCGGTCGTTCACACGATACACTCCTTCATATGCGCAGCAAAGCGCCGCGCCGGATCGACGCGGCCGCTCTGGAAGATGACGCGGGTTATGATACACCGCATTTATCTTACCGGGAATCAGGTGGCTTGTCTACCTCGGAGCCCATTCCGAACGGAGTCGGATCAGACCCGCGACCACGGCGACAACCGGGGCGATGAGAAGAAGACCCAACAGGCCCTGCCTCGTGTCAAAGAGCCAGACGGCAGCAGCGGCGAAGGCGACTGACCCGATCAGCCCCACGATGCCGCCAGGCCGGGTCGGCGCCTGCTCGATCGCATCCCGCATCGGCTCGTCCCCTGCCATGGTGCCGCCCTCCATCAGCGAGACGTCGAAGGCGGCGGCGCCGATCAGGATGCTGAGACTGCCGATCGCGATCACACCAGCCGTGACACCAAAGCCCCCGGCAGCGGCCACGGAGGCACCTGCGACCAGGGCGGTGACCACCGCTGTGGCCCCCGCGACCAGCACCAGGGGCAGGGCTGCGAGCCACTTGCCCAGCAGGAACTGGAGGGGCCTGAGCCCGGCCAGGGCGAAGAGGGCGAAGCGGGGGCCATCCGCTGCGAAGAGGGCCGCAGCCTGCTCGCCATAGTTGAGCAGGGCCAGCGCCAGGCTGAGGCCCAGGATAAACAACGGCCTGCGCTCGGGCCCAAGCCCCCGCAGCGCCGGTCCCGCCAGGAGGATCCCACCTAGAGCGGCCAGCCAGAGCCCGATCCGCAGGAGGCTCATCCAGTTGCGGAGCGACATCAACCAGGTCAGGGCGGCCACGGCGCCAACCGGGCCCGCCACCGGCCGTGGAAAGCGAGAGCGGCGGGGCCGACTGCTCATATCACCCCGTTCCATCAGCCCCAGCCATCCCTCCCGGTAGGCCTCACCCGCTCTGCCGGGTGCGCGAAGCAGACGGAGCAGCATGAAGCCCGCCGGCAGGCCGAAGAGGGTCAGCAGTCCCACCGGCACCCGCCGGCCCGCACCCTCCACCAGCGCGACCAGATCGGCGACCGGCACCCCCGCGATCAGCAGGTAGCCAACGTAGTAGACCATGGCCAGGGTTGTGATCATCGAGAGGAGCCAGATCGCCCCAAGCGCCTGTGGTAAGAGGCGGACCCAGAGGATCAGGGCCACCACCCCGGCCAGTTGGCCGATCAGCCCGCCCGTCAGCACCGCCAGCCAGAGAGCCGGGGCCGCCCAGAGTCGCTCGCTCATCGGGATCGCCGGCCAGAGAGCAACCGTAATGAGCAGAGCGGACCAGGCCCGCTGCGGCACCGAACCCAGTACGATGGCGGTGATCGCCGCCTGCGCGGGAGTGGGCGAGAGATGGATCAATCGTACGACCGGCCCTTCGAAAAGTCTGCTCCGCCCTTGCAGGAAGAGGACCAGGAAGGCGAAGAGGGCCGCCTGAAGCCCGCCCAGCAGGATCAGGCCGGCGGGTTCAGCCACCGGCTCCGCCCCGGTCATCCGCCAGATCACCACCACGGCGATGCCGGCCTGCACCGCCAGGAACCAGAGGCCGCTCTTCGCCGGGCTGAAGCGCCAGGAGCGGTTGAACGACTCCTGCCAGGCGGCCCGGAGCAGCGCCCGCACCTCGACACTGCTCATGCGCCCACCTCCTCCGCCACCGCCCCGCCGGTCAGGGCCAGGAAGAGTTGCTCCAGGGTCGCATCGGGCAGCCCGGTCTGCCGGCGCAGTTCAGCCAGCGTGCCCAGCGCCCGGATCCGGCCGCCATCGATCACGGCGATCCGATGCGCCAGTTCCTCCGCCACATCGAGGATATGGGTGGTCAGGAAGACGGCCACACCATCGCAAGCGGCACGCCCGATGAAATCCTTCACCTCACGGGCCGCACGTGGGTCAAGCCCGTTGGTCACCTCATCGAGCAGGAGGACCCGGGGCCGGTGGACCAGGGCGGCGGCGATCGCCATCTTCCGCTTCATGCCGAGGGAGAAGGAGCGGATCTGCTGATCGGCGTGCCGCTCCAACTTCACCAGGGCAAGCAGCTCGTCTGCGCGCTGCCGGCCAGTCGTATCATCGAGGCCGTAGAGTCCGGCCATCAGCCAGAGGAACTCCCGGGCCGTCAGGGCGTCGTAGAGCAGCGGCACATCCGGCACGTAGCCGACCAGACGGCGCACCTCGCCCCCCTCCGCCCAGAGGTCCCGCCCGAGGATCAGCACCCGCCCCTCGCTCGGGCGGAGCAGGCCGGTCATCATCTTGATCGTCGTCGTCTTGCCGGCCCCGTTGGAGCCGAGGAAGGCCAGCACCTCGCCAGGCCGGACGATCAGGTCGAGCCCATCGACCGCCGTGAAGTCGCCGTAGCGCCGGACCAACCCCTCCAGGCGGATGGCGACCGGGCCATCATCAACCAGGGGCGCCGTGAATACCGGGGTCGACCCGATCGGCCGAGCGATGGCCACATCCGCAACCGCGGCCGCCTCCTGCTGTGCGCCCAGCGCCGCCGCAAACGCCTCCGGGTCATCCAGGGTGAGGACGATCCGGGTGAACTGGCAGATCCCCTTGCGGGGCACCTTCATCTCATAGGGCCGGGTGAGTTCCAGCGCCACCAATCCCCGGCGGGAGGCAACCATGTAGATGGTGTCGTTCTGGGGCCGGTAGCTGAGGGCGGCATCATCCACATCGGGGGCGAGCGGCTTGCCCAGCACGCTGACCCGGGCGACATCGGCCCGCTCGATCCGCAGGCGAGACCGCATGAAGGCCAGGTGGAGCGCCTGCTCATCCAGGATATGTACCCGGTGAAGTTGGCTGCGCAGGAACCGGATGACCCACACGGTCAGGGCGAGGCCGCCGGCCAGGACCACCCAGTTCCAAGGCCGCTTCAGCAGAAAGCCGGCCCCGCCCCAGAAGATGATGTCGCTGCTCACCACGACGATCATCGTGTTCACCTTGTTCCGGAGCGATGCACCTGTCCCCATGTAGGTAAATCGCTGCATCCCCGATCGCCTCCCCACCGCGTTGGTCATACGAGGAGGTGCCGGTCAGGCCGGCGCCGAAACGGGAAGAACGGGCTTCCCCCGATCCCCCTGCTCTCCTCGCTCATCGCCAGTATAAACGACATGTGTAGCAATTCCAGCGGAAAGGGGTATGACAAATGGGAATCGAAGCAATTACTCCGCCGATTGAACCGCTGCGCCAGGTGCTGGACAGGCTGAAGGCCCACGATATCACCGCCGCCCTGGGTGGCAGCGGTCTGCTCCACGCCCACGGACTGGTCGACCGGGTGAACGACTGGGACCTGACCACCGATGCCGCCCCCGCTACCGTGGCCGCCGCCCTGGACGGGCTCTCCTACGAGGACCGGACGGGCGGTGGCAACTACAGGACCGCCGGGCGGTTCGTGATCCATGCGGATGGACTGGAGATCGACCTGATCTGCGGCTTTGCCGTGAACGGCTGCGCACTGCCCACCCTGGTCACGGGGGAGTGGCAGGGTATCCCCCTGGGCAGCCTGGAGGTCTGGGCCGCCGCTTACTGGCTGATCGACCGGCCGGCAAAGGCCGAGCTGGTCCTCGCCCACCTGCACCGGCATGGCACCAACCGCGAGCGGTTGCAGCGGGTCATGCGGGAGCCGCTGCCCCTGCTCCTGCGGGTCGCTCTGGAGGAGCTGCCGTGAGACGAGAACTCCCGCCCGGGCTGAGGGCGGGAGTTGCTGCTATCCTGACATGGCTCCGTCGATAACCTCACGGCTCAGACTCCACATCCGCTCGACATTGGCGGGGTTACTGGCATAAGGCGGCGTGTGTCTCGTGTTCAGGAGCTCACGTGCCACGCTGAGCGGGTTCAGGCTCTCCTGCTCTGATGGCTCGATGATGCGGTTCTGGTGGTCTACCAGGGCCCCGGTCACGTCCCGGAATTCGTCCGCTGTGCAGATGTGGTAGTAGCAGGCGGCCATTTGGTCCTGGGTCAGGGAAAACGGGTTCAGATTCTGAATCAAGGGGCCGATGATCCGGTAGACCCCGGTGAATTTCCCGAGCGTCTCCCGGGAGACCTTCGTGGCGGGGATCATCACTGCGTTGACCTTGATCCCCTTCGTCCGGTACTCCTCGGCCATCCGGTAGGTCAGCAGCAGGAGCGCCATCTTCGAGTCGCCGTACATCTTGTAAACCGTGTAGGGCCGGGATCCGGCGAACTCACCCCGGAGGTTGTCGAACTCGATCGCCCGCTTGGGATCAAAGAAGTTCTTGAGGTTGGTGCTGCCCGCGTTCAGCACGCGGGGGTCGTCCGATGCGGAAAGCGGCTCCAGCAGCAGTTCGGTCATCAGCAACGGGCCAAAGACGTTGGTGGCGAAGGTAAGCTCCAGCCCATCCGGACTGAACTGATAGGTCTTGATCCCATGGTTGAAGTAGCCCGCGTTGTGAATCAGGACATCCAGCCGGGGCTCCTCACGCCTAAAAGCTGCGCAGAACGCCCGGATCGACTCGAAGGATGAGACATCGAGCTGCATCAGTTGAACCGTACGGTTGCCGGATGCTGCGATAATCTCCTGCTGCGCCTTCCGCCCCGCATCGAGCGAGCGGCACGCCATGATCACCCGCCACCCCTCCGAAGCGAACTTGAGGGTCGCAGCCTTGCCGATGCCGGAGTTGGCGCCAGTGATGATGACGGTACGATTCCCGGTGCTCATGCACATCCTCCTGTCAAAAGTTCCAGATCACTTCACCACCAGTATAAACGACATCCGTAGTGATTCCAACATGCCTCCCCCGCCACGGCGCCACTACAGCTCCCGTCCCGTCCGCTCTGACCGGGTCAGCTCCTCGATCTGCCGGTTGATCCGCCCAGCCTCCTCTCGATCATAGGCCACCGGTGCGGCGGGCTTCGTGCTGAACCAACGCCAGAGCCGGGCCACCCAACCGATGCTCATCGCCATCTGTCTCGTCTCCTTCCAATCTGCTACCCACATCCTACCGCGCCTGGTATAATAGGTCCAACCGATAGATGCGATGTTGATGATCGGCCAAAGCGATGGATTGGAGGAGCGATCGATGGAGCTGCGTCAACTTCAGACCTTCCGGACGGTGGCCCAGAGCCTCAGCTTCACCCGCGCTGCGGAAGCGTTGAGCTACGCCCAGTCCAGCGTGACCGGTCAGATCCAGGCCCTGGAGGAAGAGCTGGGCGTGAAGCTCTTTGAGCGATTGGGCCGGCGGGTCGCCCTTACGCCGCAGGGCGAGCTGCTTCTCCCTTACGCGGAGCGGATGCTGAAGCTGGCGGAGGAGGCCCGTGAATCGTTGCTCCGACAGGAGGATGAGCCAAGCGGGCCGCTGGTGATCGCCTCGCCCGAGTCGCTGGCCACCTACCGATTGCCGCCCATTCTTCAGCTCTTCCGCCGGCGGTATCCGAAGGTGGAGCTGACCCTGCGCCCCTCGATCTGCCGCGACCTGATCCGCCAGCTGGGCGAGGGGACGATCGACCTGGGTTTCCTGCTCATGGAGCCGATCAGCCCACCCTCCCTGCGGGTCCAGGCGCTGAAGGTGGAGCCCTTGCACCTCCTCTGCCACCCCGATCACCCCCTCGCTGCCGGAGGCGGTGCGACCATCGCAAGCCTACAGGGCGAGACGGTCCTCCTGACCGAGCAGGGCTGCTCATACCGGGAATTGATTGAACAGGAGATGGACAGGGTCGGGGTCCGGGCCGGCGCCACGCTGGAGTTTGGCTCGATCGAAGCGATCAAGCAGTGCGTGGCCGCCGACATGGGCCTTGCCGTCCTGCCCTCCATGGCGGCAGAGCATGAAGTGCCGGCGGGGCGCCTCGCCATGCCGGCCTGGCAGGGAACGGGCTACTCGGTCGTGACCCAGGTGGCCTGGCACAAGGACAAGTGGCTCTCCCCAGCCATGCGGGCCTTTCTCGCTGTCACCTTTGAGCTGTTCCCGCCGATTCACGTGGAGCGGGGCCCCATTCGTTTACGGGAGGAGAGATCTGTATGACCGTGGATTCCCTTGCCTTTCTCGATGCCCACGACCAGGCCGAACTGGTGCGCAAGCGGGAAGTGACACCGCGCGAACTGGTCGATGCAGCCATTGCCCGGATCGAACGGCTCAATCCCACCCTGAACGCCGTGGTGACACCCATGTTCGATGAGGCCCGGGCCGCGGTCGATTCCCTGCCCGACGGCCCCTTGATGGGGGTGCCCACCCTGCTGAAGGACCTGGGGGCCGCCTACAGTGGTGTCAGGCAGGCCTCGGGCAGCGGTGCCCTTCGCGACTTCGTGCCGAACTACGACAGTGCGATCATCACCCGGCTGAAGGCCGCCGGCCTGGTTGCCGTGGGCAAGTCAGCCACCCCGGAGTTCGGCATTCTGCCCACCACGGAGCCGCTCGCCTTCGGCCCGACCCGCAATCCATGGGACTTGAGCCGCTCCTCCGGCGGCTCCAGCGGTGGGGCGGCAGCGGCGGTCGCAGCGGGGATCGTCCCGGTCGCCCACGCCAGTGACGGCGGCGGCTCGATCCGGATCCCCGCCGCCAACTGCGGCCTGGTCGGGCTGAAGCCCAGCCGGGGGCGGGTCTCCATGGCCCCCACCGCCGACACCGTCGGCCTCTCCGTCTGGCATGCGATCACCCGGTCGGTCCGTGACAGCGCCCTCCTGCTCGACATCGTCTCGGGCTACGTGCCGGGCGATCCATACGTCGCACCCCCGCCGGCCCGTCCTTTCCGCAATGAGGTCGGGGCGCCCACCGGACGCCTGCGCATCGCCCTCAGCACAACGCCACCCAACGGTGGGGCCGTTCACCCGGACTGCGTGGCCGCCGTGACCGATGCCGCCCTCCTCTGTGAGTCCCTGGGGCATGAGGTCGTGGAAGATGCGCCCCCGGTGGATACCGAGCAACTGACCCCCGCCTTTCTGACGGTCTGGGCCTCCATGGTGGCCGCCGGGGTGGACGGGCTTCCGGTCCTGACCGGCATGACCCCCGACCCGGACAGCTTCGAGCCGCTCACCCGGGCGCTGGCCGAGCAGGGGCGGCTGGTCAACGCCAGCCAGTACCTGCAATCGCTCACCGTGCTGCAGATGATCGCCCGCCGGGTCCTCGCCTGGCACGAGCGGTATGACCTGCTCCTCACCCCTGTGCTGGCCGAACCCCCGGCGCTGCTGGGCAGCTTCGACTCCACGCCGGAGAACCCGCTGCACGGGATCGTACGGGCGGGGAGTTACAGCTCCTTCACGCCGCTGGCCAACGTGACCGGCCAGCCGGCCATCTCCCTGCCACTCCACTGGAACGAGGGGAACCTGCCGATCGGCGTCCAGTTCGTGGCCCGCTACGGTGACGAGGCGACGCTGATCCGGCTGGCAGCGCAGCTTGAGCAGGCCCGGCCGTGGGCGGGAAGGATTCCACCGGTTCATGCGGAGGTGTGAGGGCGAAATTGACCCCCGGGCTGGAGAGCCCGGGGGTCCGTGGTCTGTTCCGCTGGGGCGAGCTCATCCTTGTGGGACTCATGCCATCTCTTACGCAACGGGGCAAAGGAAAGGCAAAAAGGACGGAACGAGGGCCCCGGTGGCACGGGCCGAGGATTGGGAGCGCGCCCGAACCGGAGAGAGCCTCGATCCGCAAGCAGGATGTCCGCAGATCTCGCGCCGTTCTTTAAAGGCGCACTTCGGCACAATCGTCAAATCCTGGACGGAGACCGGCACACGCTGTAAACCGCTACCGCAACGATTAGCCCTGCCGATTCAGATCGAATGCCTCCGCAATCAGCTCATAGGACCGGATCCGGTCCGCATGGGCGTAGATCGGGGAGAGGATCATCACCTCGTCGGCCCGCGTCCGCTCCGCCAGGGCGATCAGCTCCTGCTTCACCCGGGCCGGATCGCCGATGATCTGCTGGGCGCGCCGGGCGTCGATCCGGGCCCGCTCCTCCTGCGTGTACGGGTAGGCGAGCGCCTCCTCCGGGCTCGGATAGGGCTCGATCCGCCCCGCCACGAAGCGGATCCAGAAGAGGTCCTGGCTGGCGGCCAGG
This sequence comes from Symbiobacteriaceae bacterium, assembly GCA_041690255.1. Classification (GTDB taxonomy): domain Bacteria; phylum Bacillota; class Sulfobacillia; order Symbiobacteriales; family Symbiobacteriaceae; genus JAWLHU01. The sequence goes on along the minus strand of JAWLHU010000016.1, from coordinate 76,802 downwards.
TAATCAGCCCGCTCGGCTGTCTCCCCGCAAACGGCGGAGATCGCGATGATCGCGTGGGGCTCTGCAAGGTAACGGGAGGGCGAAAAGCCGCTCCGGTAGGCCAGCATGGCCATCTCGGCATCGTGTGCGCTGAAGTGGGCGGCGAAGGCGAAGCCGAGGCCCAGCTTCGCGGCCAGGCGGGCGCTGTAATCGCTGGAACCCAGCAGCCAGACCGGCGGCAGGGTGACATCGCCCGGGATCGCCCGCACCGTGCGATAGGGATGCTCCGCGGGGAGATTGGCCTCAGAGAAGCCGAAGAGGTCGGCCAACTGCTGCGGGAAATCATCGGCCAGCAAGGCTTTCCGGCTGCCGCCGCGCAGGGCCAGGGCCGAGATCTGGTCCGAGCCCGGCGCCCGGCCAATGCCCAGGTCAATCCGGCCCGGGAAGAGCGCCTCCAGGGTGTGGAAGCTCTCCGCTACCTTAAGTGGGGCATGGTTGGGCAGCATGATTCCGCCGGAGCCCACCCGGATTCGCTCGGTCACACGGGCCACCTGCCCGATCATGATCTCCGGCGCCGAGCTGGCGATCGCGGGCATGTTGTGATGCTCCGCCAGCCAATAGCGGGTGTAGCCGAGCCGGTCGGCGTGCTGCGCCAGGTCCAGAGTATTACGCAGGGTCTGCGAGGCGCTCGTTCCAGCGGTGATCGGTGCGAGGTCGAGTACCGAGAGTGGTAGACTCAAGTCAGCTCACGAGCGGCGGGCCGCTCCCCCCCGACAACCCGCTCGTAGAGTGCCTCATACCGCGGCACGACCCTCTGCGCGCAGAACGCCTGCCTCGCCCGCTCCACCGAGGCCTGCCGGAACCGCTCCAGCAGCGACGGCTCCCGCAGCAGCCCCAGCGCCGCATCCGCCATGCCCTCCACATCGCCGGGGGCCCGCAGAATCCCGGTCTCGCCATCCACCACCACCTCGGGGATCCCCCCGGTGTTCGAGGCGATCACCGGCACGCCGCAGGCCATCGCCTCCAGGGCGGCCAGGCCGAAGGACTCCTGCTCGCTGGGCAGCAGGAAGAGATCGGCGACCGAGAGGAGCGGCACCACCTGTTCCTGATTCCCGAGGACCACCACCCGCTCCCGGACGCCCAACTGGCTGGCCAGGGCAAGGGTGTGGCCCAGTTCCGGGCCATCGCCCACCAGGATCAGCCGGGCCTTCACCTCCGCCGCCACCCGGGCAAAGACCCGGATCACATCATCCGTCCGCTTCACCTTCCGAAAGTTGGACATGTGGATCAGCACCCGCTCTCCCGGGGGGCAGAGCTGGTCGCAAACCCCATCGGTCGGCACCCTGCGCCACTGATCACAGTCCAGGAAGTTCGGGATCACCTCGATCACCGACGTCACAGGGAGGTTCTGGTAGGTATCTTGCCGTAGCGACTCCGAGACGGTGGTGACCGCATCGGACCGGTCGATCGAGAAGGCGATGATCTCCGTGAAGGAGGGATCGGTGCCCATGAGCGTAATGTCGGTCCCGTGCAGGGTCGTCACGATCTTCGGGCCGCCCGGACCGATCATCTCCCGAGCCAGGAAAGCGGCTGTGGCGTGCGGGATCGCGTAATGCGCGTGGATGACATCCAGCCCGACCATCCGGTGGACCTCCACCAGCTTGTTCGCCAGACTGAGCAGATAGGGCGGCTCCTTGAAGAGCGGATAGACCGGTATATCAACCTGGTGAAACCGGATATTCGCCTCGAACCGGCTCAGCCGGAACGGGATATCAGACGAGATCACATGGACCTCATGCCCGCGCCGCGCCAACTGAAAGGCCAGTTCGGTCGCGACAATGCCACTTCCCCCCACACTCGGATAGCAGACAATCCCTACCCGCATGCCCATTCCCCCCTTGCGTTACAGATGCATCAGATCGGCCACCACCAGCGGCTGCTTGATCACGAACCCCTCCGCAAACTCGACGCCCGCCTTGTGGCCAAAGAGCCGGTCCCGTGCCTCCACCCGGTACGGGAGCCCAACATCCCTGTTCAGCCTCGTCTCCACCTCGCCCTCCTCGCGGGCGAACTGGGACGTATGGGCGAACAGGCTTTCGATTTTTTGGGCATGGAAGGGGGTTACGTCGACCAGAAGGGAGGGTTCGGCCTCATCGTTGATGAAGTAAAAGAGAACCTGCGAGGGACGGTACGCCTCCTGCCCGGTCTCGTACCGGCGCAGCCCGGCGGTGAAGACCGCCTCCTCCACCAACTGGCTGCCGCTCCGATGATCCGGATGCCGGTCGATCCCCCAGTTGATCGCCAGGACCTTCGGTCGGGCCGCCCGAATCGCCTCCACCACCGCCCGCAGTTGCGCCGGATCCCGGTGATCCAGCCCCCGGTCGGGCAGGCTGAGATTCCGCCGCCACTGGCAGCCCAGGATCCGCGCCGCCGCCTCCCCCTCGGCCACCCGCCCCTCGGGCGTACCATTCGAGCCCATCTCGCCGCGGGTCAGGTCGATAACCGCTGTCCGATAGCCGTCGGCAGCGTGACGGGCCAGCGTACCGCCCATGCCCAGTTCCACATCATCCGGATGCGGTCCAATCGCCAATAGATCGATGTTCATTACGAGCGTTTTCCCTCCTGGAGGTCGTGCCATGAACCTGGAGCAGTTCCTGGACCAGTTGAAGCGGGATCCCGCCTTCGGTCCGAATATCCGCCACTGGGAGACCTTGCCCCCCGTGCCGCCCCGGTACGGCGACTGGCCCGCGGGCCTGGACGAGCGGATCATTGCTGCGCTGAAGGGGCGGGGAATCCACCAGCTCTACACCCATCAGACCGATGCGATCACCGCCGCCCTGGCCGGGCAGAACACGGTGGTAGTCACCCCCACCGCATCCGGCAAATCCATGTGCTACAACCTGCCGGTGCTGCACACGATCCTGCAGGAGCCATCCAGCCGGGCGCTCTACCTCTTCCCGACCAAGGCGCTGGCCCAGGACCAGGTGGCCGAGGTCAAATCGCTGGCAGATACGTTGGGGACTGAAATAAAGTCCTATGTTTACGACGGTGACACGCCGCCACAGGTGCGGCAGGTCTGTCGCCAAGCGGGACATATCGTGATCACCAACCCGGATATGCTGCATACCGGCGTTCTGCCGCACCATACGAAGTGGGTCAAGCTCTTTGAGAATCTCAAGTATGTCGTGATCGATGAGCTTCACCAGTACCGCGGCGTCTTCGGCTCCCACCTGGCCAACCTGCTCCGGCGGCTGCGCCGCATCTGTGAGTTCTACGGCTCCAAGCCCGTCTTCCTCTGCTCGTCGGCCACGATCGCCAACCCACAAGAGCTGGCGGAGAACCTGATCGAGCAGCCGGCCCGGCTGATCGACAACAACGGCGCACCGCGCGGCGAGAAGCACTTCCTCTTCTTCAACCCGCCGATCGTCACCCGCGACGGGCTGCGGGAGGGGAGCGTCAAGTCGGCGACCCGGGTGGCTGGGGAACTGCTGCGGAACAATATCCAGACGATCATCTTCGCCCGCTCCCGCCAGAACGTGGAAGTCCTGACCACCTACCTGCGCGAGCGGGTAGGCCCCGGGAAAGCGAGCAAGATCAAGGGCTACCGGGGCGGCTACCGGCCCCTGGAGCGGCGCGAGATCGAGGCCGGCTTGCGGAACGGCGAGATCATGGGGGTCATCTCGACCAATGCACTGGAACTGGGCATTGACATTGGCCAGTTGGAGGCCTGTGTCATGGCCGGCTATCCGGGCTCGATCGCCTCCTCCTGGCAGCAGGCGGGGCGGGCCGGACGACGCGGCTCCACGGCGCTGACGATCATGGTTGGCTCCGCAGCGCCTCTTGATCAATATGTCATGGAGCATCCGGAGTACTTCTTCGACCGGCCGCCGGAGCTGGGCCTGATCAATCCGAACAACCTCCTGATCCTCGTCAGTCATTTGAAATGTGCCGCCTTCGAGCTGCCATTTGTCGACGGCGAGAAGTTCGGGGTCGACACGACGGTCGAGATCCTGGATTACCTGGAGGAGGAGCGGATCCTGCGGAAGGCCGGCGGGAAGTACCACTGGTCAGCGGAGAACTTCCCGGCGGAGAATATCTCCCTGCGCAGCGTGGATGCCGAGAACGTCGTGATCATCGATCAGTCGGTGACCGGTAGCCCGCAGGTCCTGGGCGAGATCGATCAGCTCGGCGCCATGACCATGGTGCACACGAACGCGATCTACCTGCACCAGGGCGTTCAGTATCACGTGGACAAACTGGACTGGGATGAGAAGAAGGCTTATGTGCACGGGGTGAACGTGGAATACTATACCGATGCCAATCTGGCGGTGACGATCAAGCCGCTGGATGTCATCAGGCAGAAGCAGGAACTGGGGCTGCACGTCCATTTCGGCGAGGTGATGACCGCCGCCAAGGCGACGATCTTCAAGAAGATCCGGCTCCACACTCACGAGAACCTGGGCTGGGGCGAGATCCACCTGCCCGAGTACCAGATGCACACCGCCGCCTACTGGGTCTCGCTCCCGCCGGAGATCTGCCTCGATTACAGCCAGGACGAGCTGCAGTCGGCCCTGGTCGGGCTAGGCTCGCTGCTGAAGGGGCTGGCGCCCCTCTACCTCATGTGCGACCCCAGCGATCTGCACCAGGTGGTCCAGGTCCGCTCCCCGTTCGAGGAGATGCCGACGGTCTACCTCTACGACGCCTACCCGGCGGGCATTGGCCTGGGCGAGAAGTGCTTCGACCTGCACGCCGATCTGATCGGATCGGCCTACGAGCGGGTCCGGGCCTGCGGTTGTGAGCATGGCTGCCCCGCCTGCGTGGGGCCGGCGGCGGAGACCGGGAATCTACAGGGGGCGAAGCAGGGTGTCCTGCGGCTTCTGGAGCGTGCCCTGGCAAGTCGCTTCGCACACTAGCACAAGGAGGAGTTGCCTTGTCGAAGAAGATCGCAATCGAGTACTGCACCTCTTGAGGGTACGACAAGCGTGCCGCCGGTCTGGCGGCTGAACTGCGCTCCGCCGATCCGACGATCAAGGTGGAGATGATCCCCTCATCGGGCGGGGTCTTCGAGGTGACCCACATGGGAGACCTGGTCTTCTCGAAGAAGGCGCTGGGCCGCTTCCCCGAGACTGGTGAGGTCGTCCGCTCACTCGGCCTGTAACCCGACGGAGGGAGCTCACATGAACCTGCGCGATCGCCTCCGCATGCTGAAGGCAGCCGGCACCGCCCGTGCCGAAGAAGAGCGGGCGGCGGCGCGCCCCGCGGCCGTTCCCTCGCCCACCCTGGTGGATGCGGGGGAGGGGCCGCGCTCCGTACTGCTGGGCGGGATCCTTGACGGGTACGCCACCGCGAACGAGAGCGGCGAGACCTTCTATGTCGAGACCCGCTACCCGATCGAGTACCGGCGGGGACCGCTCCCGCTGGAGTTCTGTCTGGGGCTTCCCGGCTCGGCCTGGGAGCAGTTGGGCAAGGTCCCGCCCGTGACCCATCTGCGCCGGGCGGTCTTCTTCGACACCGAGACGACCGGCCTGGCGGGCGGCACCGGCACCTACGCCTTCCTTGTCGGCCTGGGCTTCTTTGAGGGCTATGATTTCGTGGTGCGACAGTACTTCATGCGGGACTATCCCGAAGAGGAGCCGATGCTCGAAGCGATCGCGGCTGATCTGAGCCGCTTCGACCTGCTGGTCTCCTTTAACGGCAAGTCCTTCGACTGGCCGCTTATGGAGACCCGCTACCGCATGAGCCGGCGTAGGGTGCCGCTACAGGGCGCCCCGCACCTGGATCTGCTCCACCCGGCCCGGCGGCTCTGGAAGGAACGGCTGGGCGCCTGCCACCTGCAGAATCTCGAACTGCAGATCCTCGGCGTCCAGCGCCAGGGCGATGTACCGGGTCATCTGATCCCACCGCTCTACTTCGACTACCTGCGCACCGGCAATGTGGCGCCCCTGGCCGATGTGATCCTGCACAACCGGCTCGATATCGTCTCCCTCGTCTCCCTCGCCGGCTGGATGGGCCAGATGGTGTCCGACCCGCTCGGCATGGCGCCCGATGGCGAACTGCTCTGCGGCGACGACCTCTTCGCCCTGGGGCGGCTCTACGAATCCCGGGGGATGATGTCCGAATCGCTCTCCTGCTATGAGACGGCCCGGCAGCGGGGCGTCGCGGCGGTGGGTGAGGGTGTGCTCCTGCGCCAGCTATCCACCGCCTACAAGCGGGCGAAGGAGCATGAGCAGGCAGTCTCGATCTGGCAGCGCATGGTCGAGGGGGGCAGCGGCCTCTCCCTCTTCCCGCTGATCGAGCTGGCCAAGTACCACGAGCACGTGACCCGCTCGTATGAGCTGGCCGAGGAGATGGCCCGGCGGGCGCTGGCGATCGCCGAGCAGCGGCGCAGCCTGGCCGGGGCCTACGGCCCGGGGACGCTGCGGGAGTTGCAGGAGGTGCAGCACCGGCTGCAGCGGATTCAACGAAAGCGTGGCGCACTGTAGACAGTGCGCCACTTCGCTTCACCAGACCTTGGTCGGCCCCTTCTCCGTCTCCCGCTCGGGCTGCTCAACCACCGCCCGCTTGATGTTCCGCCCCCGAGTCGGTACCGCCCGACGGTCGAACTCCCTGGCGAGTGCGCTCAACTCCGGGGCCAGCCGCTCCCCTTGCATGGGGATCCCGTGCCCGGTCGCCGCCACCGCCGGATTCAGCGCCGCCAGCCGCTCGACCGACCGCTTCGCCTCCACCCAGTCGGGCGTGAAGTAGGAGGGCGGTCCGTGCAGCGCCTGCCGCTGGGTAAGCACCGCCCAGAAGGACTCCTGCTTCACCGTCGTGATCGCATCGCCCGCGATCAGAACCCGGTCACGCTCTCGGAAGAACGAGACGTGACCGGGCGTGTGGCCCGAGGTGTGAAGCCAGCGCCAGTCGGGCAGGCCGGGCACCGTACCGTCGGCGGGAAGCGCCTGCACCCGGTCAGCCAGATCGATCGGGCGCCGCGGATAGAGCGGGGAGAGCAGGGCCATCAGCCCGCCACCCACCGCGGGATCGGCAGGCGGATAGCTCTCCTTTCCAGTCAAAAAAGGCAACTCCTTCTCGTGGGCGTAGATAGGAACGCCCCACTCATCCGCCAGATCCGCCACCGCACCCACGTGGTCGAAGTGGCCGTGGGTCAGGAGGATTGCGGCCGGGCGGCTCTCCCATCCGAAGTACCGGGCTGCGGCCGAGCGGACCCAGCCCTCACACATGGGTGTCCCGGTATCGACCAGCACCCACTCCCCGCTCTTCGCTCCCGGCAGCCCCACCAGACAGATGTTCGCAATCAGGATTCGCACACAGGCGACGTCAGGAGCCACCCGTTCCCGATCTGCTCGCTTCAGCCCCATCGCCTCCCTTCCCCATCAGTATGGGCGGCCGGGAGAAAACCTACACATAAAGGGATCCCCCAGGTCATAGGGTTGACCGGAGGGATGCACCATGTCGATCTACATTCTGGACAGGGCCTGGCTGATGCGCAAGGGAACCGTGCTGGCGATCGTCATCCTGTCGCTGCTGACGCTTTCACTCCTGCGCGGTCCGGCCTTTCGATCCGCCACCGCCGAGGGGGCGGACCCGACGGACCTGCCGCTGACTCGGGCGGACTCGCCCGACGATCGGGTCGCCCTCACCTTCGATGTCACCTGGCAGAAGGAGGAGCTGACCAAAATCCTGGCCGTGCTGGATGCCCACCAGGTCAAGGCGACCTTCTTTGTCGGCGGGACCTTCCTCCACCTCTACCCCGACATGGTGAAGGAGGTCGCCCGCCGGGGCCACGAGGTGGGAACGCTGGGGCAGAAGATTCAGGATCTCTCCGGTCTGCCCGAGCAGGAGATCATATCGAACCTCCTGGGCAGCCAGTCCAGCCTGGCCAAAACACTGGGCGGCCCCGTCCGCTACTTCCGTCCGCCCCAGGGCCCGGCATCGCCCGAACTGGTCCGGGCCGCGAAGGGCGCCAAGCTGATTACCGTCACCTATAGCCTGGACGGGCAGGACTACCTGGAGCGCAGTGCCGAGCAGATCGCCCGCCGCGTGGTGCGAGGTGCCAAGCGGGGCGACATCATCCGACTGACGGCATCCGACTGGTCGAAGGAGACCGCCAAGGCGCTGCCGGCGATCATCGAGGGTCTGAAGGAGAGGAAGATGCAGATGGTCCGCCTCTCCGATCTGGTGCCGGTTCAGTAAGCCTGGTTGCCGGTGCGCAGGGTGACCGGAATCGCCGTACCGAGGAGCAGTTCGCCGGTGTAGGCGTGGATCAGGCACTGAAGGACCGCTCCGCCGCCCACTCCGATCGCTGCCAGGGGCCCGCCCGCAGGGGCCTCTTCCCGCTTCACCCCGGCGATGATCACAACCCAGGCGGGCACCTGTTCCGCAGGCCGGCCATCCACGGTCACGTACTCACTGGAAAAGGTGACCAGGACGGCCCGCTGGGCCCAGATTTCCAGCGCTGAGGTCAGCCCCAACTCCTGCTCCGCAATCGCCACCGCCTGCCCTTGCTCAAAGGCTGGGGTCAGATCGGCCTCAGACCAGCGAATGTGAAAGCGGGCGAAGGGTTGGGCGTAGTTCCACGAGTCGAGGGCACGGCTCCGTCCTTGCGACGACATGCTGGTCACTCGTCCTCCTTCTTCGTGGGCAGTTCCCGCCCCTCTACATCGATCACGTCCGTGTGGTCCAGCCGCCCGCCCGCCGGCTCCTGGTAGGGCCTCTCGGTGGCGGAATATCCGGTAAAGTCGCTGCGCCCGAAGTGGACGGAGCGGAAGGAGCCCCGCTGCCGGACGTGAATCCGGTCGCGGAACCAGGGCAGCTTGGCCAGATAGGGTGCGAGCAGGAAGAACCCAACACCGGCGACAAGCGCTCCGACCACCACGAGGAGGAGCACCCCCAGGAGCGGCAGAAGAACCATGCCGATCAGGGCGATCACGGCAATCAGGATCAAGGAACCCAACCAGTTGCTTCGCATCAGCATACCATCCTTTTGGTTCGAGGGATCACCCCTGAAGAAAGGGCGCATCGCTATAGTCTTCGTCTTCGGAGGGATTCTCTCCTACCAGCAGGGGACAGGTGCGCGCAAAGAGAGGCAGCAACGCCAGGTTGCTGCCTCTCCCCGTGCATGCCGCCTTACCGGCGGTAGCTCTTGATCTCGGCGGGGAACGGGATCTCCCCGGTGAGCTCCTCGTAGGCGTAGGTCGAATCCATCTTCATCGTGCTGCCATCGGTCAGATCCGTGAAGCTGACGGAGTGGTCCATGTAGGCCAGCTCCCCGGCGGCGTCGATCCAGTAGACCATCTTCATCTGGCCGTCCGCCAGCTCGCCCGGATCACGATCGAGCTTCCGCTCAACCGCCGCGTTGCCCCAGACGATCGTGACCGTCTTCATGGAGACGCCATCGCGGCTCTGCACGCCTACGGTGACCGTGCCGTCCTGCAGCGAGGCCTCGTTCAGTTCCTCAGTGGCCACGTCGTTCGGGTCCTTGGGCAGTTCCTCCGCCCGCTGCCAGCCCATGACAAAGCTCTTCTGGTAGTGTTCACCCTCATAGGTGGCGTAGCCCATCTCCAGGCTCATGCCCTCCATCTCCTGGGTGATCAACTGGAGCTCTTCCTCGCCCTTGATGTACTGGACGCTGTTGCTCTCGATCACCATGCTCTCCCCGTCTGCGCTGGAGTCCATGATCGTCTTGCCGGTGATCTTCTGGTTCTCGAAGCGCTTCGCGTTCGTGATCAGCGCAAGGCCATCCTGCAGAGAGGAGCCAGTGGAGCCCGTGTTACCAGTGGAGCCGGTGTTGCCAGTGGAGCCCGTGTTACCAGTGGAGCCCGTGTTACCAGTGGAGCCCGTGTTACCAGTGGAGCCCGTGTTACCAGTGGAGCCCGTGCTGCCAGTGCTGCCGGTGGAGCCGGCGGTCTCGTCGGTCTGGGGAGCGACCCGGACCACACGGTTCTCGCCATCCCAGGTGACCTTCAGCCCCAACTGCTCCGCCACGAAGCGGACGGGGATCAGGGTCCGGTTCTCACGGATCGCCGGCGGAACGTCCAGCCCGACCGCCTTGCCGTTAACCATGGCGCTGGGCTTGTCAATGTAGAGCACGATCGTCGTATCATCCTTGGTCAGGGTGGCGGCCCGGGCGACGGGATCCCAGGTGACCTTAAAGCCAAGGGCCTCCGTCAGTGCCCGCAGCGGAACCAGGGTCCGGCCCCCCTCGATCACCGGAGGGACATCAGCGACAACCTCGGCCCCATTCACATAGAGCCGGATTGGCGCATCGGCTGCCTGGGCCATGGTCGGCACCAGGAGCACCGAGAGCATCATGAACAGAACCAGAAGACGCCGCATTCCGAAACACTCCTTCCATTCGCTCGCCACGATATCTGACAGGTTGAATTCTACGGGTCGAACCCACCCTGGGACATCGGGCTCACGCCGGAGAGGGCCCCCAAATCGATTCCTCTCTTTTGGACACTCGTTCGGGAGAATGACAGGAGTGGCCGGGAAAGTTTCCCGGGCGGCTTGTGTGAACCTGCTTGCGAGAGATCCCATCGTGGGTCCCGGGGGACGCCCCCACTTCTTTGAGGCTTGACCATCACGGCCAGCGTGCAGGGGGCACCCTTCTCCGGGAGGGTACCAGTTCGAGCGCAAGATTCGGATAGTGCCAGGCCCCGCCTCCCTGCTACGGTAGGGGAGATTCCACTCCATTTGTGAAGGGGCATGATTCATGACGCCAAGACAGATCGGTGCGCTCCTGCTGCTGTCGCTCCTCTGGGGGCTCTCCTCCCTGTTCGTGAAGGTTGCTGCGCCTGCGCTGGGGCCGGTCCTGCTGGCCGAATTGCGGGTGCTGATCGCCGGGCTGGCGCTCCTGGCCTACGGCCTGGTGACCCGGTCTCTGCCGGCGCTCCGGGGGGACTGGCCTCGCTATCTGGTGGTCGGCGCCCTGAACTTCGCCATTCCCGCCACGCTGATCGCTACCGCATCGCTCTCCCTGCCGGCCTCCGTCTTCGCCGCACTGAACGCCACCACCCCCATCTTCGGGGCGATCATCGCAGCACTCTGGTTGCACGAGAGGCTGACCCTGCCGAGACTCCTCGGCCTGCTGGTGGGCTTCGCCGGTGTCTCGCTGCTGGTCGGCCTCGGGCCGGTCCCGCTCACCAGCCGGACCCTGCTGGCGGGCGGCGCCTCCCTCCTGGCCGCCCTCTCCTACGGCCTCTCCGCGGTCTACACGAAGGTCCATCTGCAGGGGCGGCCGCCGCAGGCCATGGCGACCTACAGCCAGCTCTTTGCGGCCCTGCTGATCACCCCGGGCCTCCCCTTCACCCTCCCCGCGCAGCCTCCCTCCATCCAGGTCATCGGCATCATGCTGGCCCTCGCCCTGCTCTCCTCTGCCTGGGCCTTCATGCTCTACTTTTACCTGATCCTGGACGCCGGCCCCACCAAGGCGACGATGGTCACCTATCTCTCCCCGGCCGTCGCCATGCTACTGGGATGGGCGCTGCTGGGCGAGAGCATCACCCTCTGGATGGCGACAGGCTTCCTTCTGATCATCGCCAGCGTCCTCCTGGTCAACGCCAAGTCAGAACCCGCCAAGACAACACACTCGCTCGAACCTTTTGAACATCAGCAAGCATCTCTCTTGCGAGAGGGGATGCGCTAGCACCCTTATGAATGTGGGGGGATGGATGTGGGCAGACGAGGAGGATGGCGGATCCTGGCATCGCTACTACTAGTCACCCTGGTTGGCTGCAGTGCCCCGGCGACCGATGAGGCCCCAAGTCGCTTCCTGTGACCCACCGATCAGCGAGGTCCGCTTTGGCACAGAGCAGGACCCCAAAGTGGAACAGCACCTGCAGGAACTCTTTGATGCCGACCAGGCAGCCCGCCGGTCCGACCAGATCGACTGGAACAAGATGCTCGAGGAGGACAGGGGTCGCCAGCGTGCTGTCTTGCAACTTCGAGCTGGCCAATCAACTGGCCGAAAGGGCGATCGAGCTTGGGGAGGATGACGCCAGGTGGCTCTATGCCGCCACCCTCGACCGCTACCTGACCAGCCAGGGGAAGCCCCAGAAGTATGGCACACAGTATCAGAATGTCGATGGGAAGTGGGTCTTGCTCCCCGTCGATCCGGCCACCACCGACGAGGAGCGAGCCGAGTACAGGGTGCCACCTCTGCAGGAGCCCCAACAGTTCTCCGTGCCGCTCCCGGTGATCAAGAAGTAGGACTCACGCGCAAAAAAAGGCAGCAACCCGAGTGGTTGCTGCCTCATGATCTGACAGATGCTATTGGTCGTGACGCTGCCCCGGAATATAGGCGCAGTAGGGCTCTTCGGCCAGGAAGTGGCCATACTCGTAATAGGCCCGGGCACGGCAGCCGCCGCAGGTGACCCGGTACTCACACTCACCGCACTTGCCACCCAGCAGATCCGGGTCACGCAATTGCTTGAAGAGCTCCGAGTTCTGCCAGATCTCGGGGAACGGGGTCTGGAGCACGTTGCCCGCCGCCAGCGGCAGGTAGCCGCAGGGCTGGACAACGCCCTTGTGGGAGATGAAGCAGACGCCGCTGCCGGCCAGGCAACCCTTGGAGCCCGCCGCCCGGTTGCCCGGCAGGACGGGGTGCCCCTGACCCGGCTTCTCGCCGAGGGCCATCTGGGCTGTCTCACGGGCCCGGGCAATGGCGCCGGCGCCGCCCTTCTGCCGCATGATCCGATGGTACTGCGGTGCGCAGGTGGAGCGCACCTCAATCGTCGTCCGCTCGGAGACCTCATAGAGCCATTCCAGTACCGCCTCGACCTCTTCGGCCGGGAGCATCTGGCTTTGAGCAATCTGGACGCCGCAGCCGACCGGCACCAGGACGAAGAGGTGGGCCGCCGAAGCACCCCGATCCTCTGCCAGGCGGATGATCGCCGGGATCTCGCTCTTGTTGTGCTGGGCGACGGTTATGTTGAACTGGAACTCCATGCCGGCCCGCTTGACCGACTCGGCGCCACGCAGCGCTGCCTCCCAGGAGCCGGGAATACCGCGGAAGGAGTCATGGGTCTCGGCATAGGCGCCATCGATCGAGATCGCCACCCGCTGAATCCCGACCGACTTGAGCCGCTGGGCGATCTCGTCGGTGATCAGAGTACCGTTGGAGGCGAGGGCGACACGCGCACCCTTCTTGTTGGCATAATCCGCAATCTCAAAGAGATCCGGGCGGTAGAGCGGCTCGCCGCCGGTCAGCACGATGACGGGCTTGTACTCGCTGGTGATATCGTCAATCACCTTAAAGATCTGCTCGGTCGAGAGTTCATCCTCTGCGCGGCACGCCTGCGCCTCAGCACGGCAGTGCTTGCAGACCAGGTTGCAGCCCTGGGTCAGCTCCCAGAAGATCAGGCGCGGAACATCTCGGCCCACTTGACCGCCATGCCGGTGCATCATGGCGGTTGCCGCCGATGGAGTCCCGCCCGGATGTCCTGTCATGCGAATCCCTCCATAAGTACCCTGTTACTGCAATTGTACAGAGCAGGGCTGAAGGGCTGCACCCACCCGAGGTATCTACTTTGGTACCGAATAGGGACTAGCCTGTAGCCTTTCTGAATCGGGTGGCGAACGGACTTGAGACATTGCCGCAGTCATGCGGGCATCGATAAGGCGGCCCGGGTCAGATCACGCCATCGTTGTGATCCGCATCACCATCCAAAGCCGATCGGTTCGGTAAGGTATAGGCAGACAGGAGGAATGCAAAAATGATCTTCACTGCGAATCAGCGTGTCGGCGAGATCGTCGCCGCCTTTCCCGATGCCGCGAACCTCTTCAAGGCCCACGGTGTCGACTTCTGCTGCGGCGGCGGCCGGCCGCTGGCCGATGCCCTGGCCCAGAAGGCGATCCAGCCAGAGCCCTTCGTCGCTCAACTGAACCAGGCCTACGCCACCGCTCTCCAGCGTGCCGAGGCAGGCCAGATCGACTGGCGACACGTCGCCTACAGCGCCCTGATCGGTCAGATCGTCGGCATGCACCACGACTACCTCCGGCAGGAGCTGCCGGTGCTCAGCAGCTTCGTCACGAAGATCGCCAAGGTCCACGGCGACCGCCACCCCGAGCTGGTCACCCTCCACGACCAGTTCCACACCCTCAAGGCCGAGTTGGAGTCCCACCTTCAGGACGAGGAGGAGCGGCTCTTCCCGCTGGTGCGGGCCTACGAGCGCTCCCGCAGCCCGGAGGACCTGGCCAAGGCCCTCGCCACGCTGGATGAGCTGGAAAGCGAGCACGAGGCCGCCGGCGACCTGCTGAAGGCGATGCGCCAGGTCACAGGCGAGTACACCGTACCGGCCGATGGCTGCCGCACCTACGAGATCGCCTACCGGAAGCTCGAGGCGCTGGAGTCCGACATGTTCACCCACGTCCACCTGGAGAATAACATCCTCTTTGAGCGCCTCCGAGGCGAGCTCCGGTAAGGTTACCCAACGCGAAGAGCGCCTCCCGCCAGGAGCTGGTGGGGGGCGCTCTGCCACTGTCTATGCCAGTTGAACCTGCTGTGCACCAGGCCCGACCAGTTCCGCTACCACCGGGGGGAGCTGAAAGGCCGCCCGATGGACGCTCGGCGTGTACCAGCGAGTGGGCCAGGTCGGCTCCCTCATCCCCTGCCGCAGCGGATGATGCCGCTTGGAGCCCATCATGAAACAGTGCAGGCCGCTGGGGTAGGTAGGAACCACCGTCAGGTAGGGCACCGTGATCGGGAAGATGGCGGAGACCACCTTGTAGACATCCCGGATCAACGACTGATGAAAAAAGGGCGAGAGCGTCTGGGCCACGAAGAGCCCGCCCGGCTTGAGCGCCCGGTGCACGTTCTGGTAGAAAGCCCGGTTGAAGAGACCCTCCGCCGGCCCGGTGGGATCTGACGAATCGACCAGGATGACGTCATACTCCTCCGACCGCCCGGCAACCCAGGCAAGGCCATCGCCCACCACCAGGTTCAGCTTCGGGTGATCCAGGGAGCAGGATGTCTCGGGCAAGAAGCGCCGGCAGGCGTCGATCACCCCTTGATCGATCTCGACCATCTCCACCTTCTTGACCGATGGGTGCTTCAGCACCTCGCGCACCGTGCCACCATCGCCGCCGCCGATTACCAGCACCCGCTCCGGGTTCGGATGGGTCAGGAGCGGCACATGGGCGATCATCTCATGATAGATGTACTCATCGCCCACCGTCGTCTGCACGGCACCGTCCAGGATCAGCGCCCGACCGAAGTCCTCCATCTCCACCACCTGCAGATGCTGAAACGGCGTCTGCTCCTCATGGAGCGTCCGTGTCACCTTCCACTGGGTCCGATAGCCAGGGGTCTGCTCCTCGATCAGCCAGCCGCTGTGGTTCATTCCCATCCTCCTCAGTTCCAACCGCCATCCTGGCGGTCCCCGATTTACCAAGACGGGGTATTCTGTACTCTTCCATTCTAACGAACTCCGCACAATCTGTCACGTTTTCCTATCCCTTTACCGAATTCCCTCACAGCAGGGTAGCTCCGGTGCTGCCTACGTAGAAGGGCCACCCCCCACTGCTGAGGGATGGCCCTTGCGCTTTACTCTCCCAGCAGGAGCTTCGGCAACTCCGCCGGCTGGACCCGGTAGCCGTTCAGGAAGGTCCCGAACTCGCCGTACTTGGCGCTGACCTCATCGAACCGCATCTCCTGGACGATCTTCTTGACCGGCAGCATGTCGGTGGCGAAGAGGGTGACGCCCCACTCCCAGTCATCCAGCCCGTAAGAGCCGGTGATCATCTGGGTGATGCTGTCGGCGTACTTCCGGCCGGTGGTGGAGTGCTGCTTCATCTGCTCACGGCGCTCCTCCATGCTGGCGGTGTACCAGTTGACCGACTCGCCCCGCCGCTTGTTCATCGGGTAGAAGCAGGCGTACGGATGATCAGGGATCACCGGCTTCAGTCGCTTCTGGACGAAGGGGCTCTGCATCAGCTCCTCCACGTTCTGCGAGCCGCCCCGGGCGCTCGCCTCGTAGAGGCTCAGCTCGGTGACCGAGAAGTAGGAGTACGGCTGGGTCGTGAATGCGGCCAGGCGCAGCCGGTTGAACCCGCGCTCCAGGGCGTTCAACTGCTCCATGCTGGACCGCAGGTGCAGGATCATCAGGTCGGCCTTGTGGCCGATCACGCTGTAGAGGGCGCTGGAGCCCTCGGGGGCATCCTTGATCGCCTCGGCATCCTGGAAGAAGGCGACCGCCTCCGCCAGAATCGCCTCGCGGTCGACCTCGCTCAGGCGCATCAGCGCTGCATAGTCGATCCGCCGGAAATCATGTAGGACATACCAACCTTCGAGTGTACCGGGAGCTTCCGCCATGAGTCCCCATCCTCCTTCAGTTCCCCAATCCCCCGCCTATACCTTCCGGACCTGGGAGATCAGGTGCTTGATCTCCGGTAGGATCAGCTTCTCAGCAGCCAACCGGACCGCTGCCTTCGAACCCGGCAGACAGAAGACCATCGCCTGGCCGACCGAGCCGCCCGTCGCCCGTGACATGATCGCCGCCGAACCGATCTCCTGGAAGGAGAGCAGCCGGAAGACGTCGCCAAACCCCTCCAACTCCTTGGTAAAGAGAGGCCGGCAGGACTCGATCGAAAGGTCCCGCGGCGACATGCCCGTCCCTCCGGTGGTGATCATGAAGTCGACCTCGCGGGAGAGTTCCAGCACGGTCCGCTGCAGGATATCCTTCTCGTTCTTAATCAACCGGTAGGCGCCTACGGAGAAGCCGGCCCCCTCGATCAACTCCATGAGGAGCTTGCCGGACTCATCGGTCGCCTCGGTCCGGGAGTCGCTGACCGTGATCACGGCGCCACGCAGGACCGGGATCTGCTCCGCAGCAGCCTCTTTGTGATCCTGAACACCCATTCACTCGTCTCCTTTGCGGCAGGCTACTGAACCGTCCACACCAACGCATATATTATCCTACAGGCTGAGAATGGCTGTCAAACCCAGGTGATGCAGATCGAATCTACGCGCATCACTCTTCCCTCACGTGACTTCTTTTGCTAAAGTATGATTGATGTTCTGCACGTGAGGAACCCATGGCTAATGGAGGTTGAACCTATGCCGTCTCCTGTCGTCAGCGCCCTGGAAGCTGCCATGTACCTCGGCTCCAGCCCGAAGGGCCAGTACTGGGCCTTCAAGCACCCGAACCCGGACGCCCCGCCCCAGACCTACCGGCTGACCCGGCGTTCCGGCAATGGCTGGACGCTCCTGCTCGCCGCCAGCAAAGCCACCGGCGATGTCCTCTCCTTCTACGCCGACTCCCCCGAGGACCAGGCCGCCGTGAAGGATGCTCTGACATGGCTCGGGATCAAGGGCGAGATTCTCTCCGGGGGCGAGGGTACCATCCTCCGGCTTGCCACCGGCCACTTGATTCCCTCCCAACTGGTTGGCGGGGAGAAGCCGAAGAAGAAGTAGCACGCATAGCAGAAAGAGTCGTCGCCCACCTGCAGCCAAGGCAGGTGGGCGATTTTGCTCCCAGGGCCGCGCAGCGCAACAGGAGATCTCATCAGGCTGTAGCATTGGACCAACTATTCGATATTTTGTAGGAGGGGTGACGGATGCTCTTTCCCAAGCCGGAGACTGTCTGGGTCCCGTCTGGAAACTACGGCTATCCGCAGGGGCGCCACGGGCGGAACGGCCGGCCCATCATCGGAATCTGCTACCACATTGCCGAGGGGAGCCGCGGATCGGTCGAGTCCTGGTTCCGCTCCCGGAAGAGCCGGGCCTCCAGCCACTTTCTCATCTGCCGCGATGGTGCGCTCGTCCAGTTCGTGGATGAGGGGGATGCCGCCTGGACCCAGGGGGATGCGGCTGCCGCCACCTGGCCCCTCTACGACCCGCAGGTGAACCCGAACCTGATCCTGCTCTCGATCGAGCACGAGGGATACACGCAGAATCCCTGGACAGAGGAGATGTTCCAGGCCGATGTCGCGCTCACCCTCCACCTGTGCGAGCGGTTCTCGATCCCGCCCCGCCGGCCCTATCTCCTTGGTCACCACGAGATCAACGGCAAGACGCGCCTCTTCTGCCCCGGCGACAACTTCCCCTGGACCCGGCTGATCGATGCGGTTCAGCGGGCCTACACCGAGGCGAAGTCACCGTGGATGCACCAGGCGCTCCAGACGGGCAGGGAGGCCGGCCTGACCGATGGCACCCGCCCACTGGATTACGCCCTGCGCGGCGAGGCGATGGCCCTCTTTGTCCGGCTCCTCGAGACGCTGGGGGTCGCACCGGCCGCACCCGACCCGGGACCTCAGGCGCCCGAGGCCCCTGCCTGGATGCAGCCGGTCGTGCGCAAGGCGATGCAGTACCGCCTCTCCGACGGGACCCGCCCTCTTGAGCAGGCCACGCGGGGCGAGGCGATGACCATGGCGGTGAGGGCGCTCGACCTGATCGCCCCCCTCCCCGACAACCCCATCCCCGGCGGACCGAGTCCGATCGAGCGAGCGAAGGAGGAGCAGATCTCCGACGGCTCCCGCCCCGACGATCCCGTCCTGCGGGGCGAGGCGGTCACCATGGCGGTGAGGCTCTTGCAGCGGTTTCGGCCACACTAGCAGCGATAGACCCCACGCCCTAACCAGGAGTGGGGTCGCAATGCGTCTACCGCCCAGATGCCCAGAGCCCGAGGAGTCGGACTCCGACCTCCACCGCCTTCTCCATCCACTGGGCCGAGGCCCACTCGGTCCGGCCGTGGTGACCCATGGAGCCGGTGAAGATGTTCGGGCACGGCAGGCCCATCTCGGTCAGGACGGCGCCGTCGGTGCCGCCGCGTATCCCCTTTTGGACCGGCTCAATCCCCGCATCCCGCACCGCCTGCAGGGCCAGCGCCACGATGCGCGGGTCCCGATCCACCAGGGTCCGCATGTTCAGGTAGCCGCCCACCTGCTCGACCTTCGTCCGGCACCCCGGGTGGCGCAGCTCCAGCCCGGCCAGCAGGTCCTCCACGATCGCCTGCTTCTGCGCCATGCCCTCATCCGTGAAGTCCCGGAGCAGGACCCGCAGGGTGATCTCCTCCAGATTCCCCTGGAGCGAATCGGGGTGAATGAAGCCCTCGTAACCGGAGGTCGTCTCCGCCCGCATGTCAGCCGGAATCGCCATGCAGAACTCTGAGACCAGGTGCAGGGCGTTGATCATGGCCCCCTTGGCCGAGCCCGTGTGCGCCGAGCGGCCGGTGATCGTGATCTTCAGGTTCCGGGCGTTGAAGTTCTCGCTCTCCACCTCGCCCAGTGCGGCGCCATCGAAGGTGTAGGCGGCATCGGCCTTGAACCCGGCCACATCGAACCGGCGGACGCCCCGACCGATCTCCTCGTCCGGGGTGAAGCCGACCCGCACATCGCCATGGGGAATGCTGGGATCGCTGATCAGCCGGCAGATGATCTCCATGACCTCGGCCACACCGGCCTTGTCGTCGGCACCGAGCAGGGTGGAACCGTCGGACGTGATCAGATCGTGGCCCACGCACTCCGCCAGGACGGGGAAGGTCTTCGGGCTGAGCACCGGGCCGGCGGGCAGGGTGATCTCACCGCCGTCATAGTGCTTGTGGACCTGCGGCTTGATCCCGAAGCCCGGGGTGCCCGGATAGGTGTCAAAGTGGGCCAGCAGCCCGATCGCCGGGGCGCCGGCCACATTGCCGGGCAGGGTGGCGGTGAGGATCGCATGCTCGTCCAGCTTGATATCGACCAGACCAAGCTCCTTCAGCTCGGCCTCCAGCAACCGGGCGATCTCCCACTGTTCCGGGGTGGAGGGGACATTGGAGCCATCTCCCTCACCCGCGGGCGAGTCGACCTGGACATAGCGGATCAGCTTCTCCACCACACCCTCAGTGAGAAGGCGTTCACGGTTCGGTGCGTTCATCTGTACGGTGACCTCCCATAGACTGCTTCGCTTCTGTAAGGAAATCTTCCAGATGGGGAGGCGCTCCTCCTGCCAGGCATGAAAGAGGCGCCCCATTGCGAGGGCGCCTCGGTCATGGCAGGCTATCGCTTCAGCACCTTCTGCAGCGAGGCAATCATCTTCCCCGGCAGCACTCGGGTGATCAGGTGAACGCCCTCGCGGACCAGGGCCAGAATGTCGCCCTCGCCCGGCCAGGCCTCCTGGATCACCGGCCCCGGTACGCTCTTCGCAATCTGCTCAACGGCGAAGAGTGCCAGAGCCAGGTCGTCGATCTCACCGATCAGCGGGATCGGGTCGGGGATCAGATCGATCGGGGAGATATAATAGGCAATCGTCGCCCCGGCGATCAATTTGGCAGATGCCGGCACGCGCTCGTCGCGGGCCAACCGTACCAGCATGACGAAGAAGTCCGGCACAGCCAGCACCCAGGGCACCAGAGGCTGCGCCCACTTCGGCGCCCGGTCCACGGCGAACCGCTTCACCTTCTCCCGCAAGCTGTGGTAGAAGGACTGGTGCTCCGGGATCGCCTGCTCCTCCTTGCTGGGGACCGGCACGAGCGCACCTGGCTCCTGCGCCACCACCAGCCCCGCCGGTTCGATCGGGAAGGCGATCACGTCGGTCAATTGCACCTTGACCGCGCTCCGGCTGATCTGGACGGAGCGGATCGCGAAGGTGACCGGCACGTGCTCCAGCACCTCGCTCAGGTCGATCCGGTAGACACCATTCTCATAAGAGCCGGGCAATGGCTCAAACGCCTTGGCCAGCGCCTTCTCCTTCAGGAAGCCCGGGACCAACTGCATATTGGTCCACTCGACGCCAAGTTCCACATGGGTCCCCTCCGCCATCCGCACGTGGAAGCGAAGCTCCACCGGGACGGCCATGGGAAGCTTCTCCAGGCTGACCTTGTGCCGGATGACAGCGATCCCGCTCTCCAGATCGACCCGCAGGTCGCTCAGGCTGCCGGCCGCAAAGGACTCCAGGGCCTCTTCAAGATCCTGCACCGTCATGGTCAGTTCGACATTGCTCACACGCAGCAATCCTAATCCCTCCACTCACCCAGCCCTTCCCGGGTGGTCAGCGCCCAGGAGATCTGGTCGCCGGCCCCACTCTTCCAGGAGACCTGCCAGGCCCACCAGCCCCGTGACGTATCCGGGAAGGGGCTGCCTTTCTTGACCCGCGTCAGTTGGAGCAGTTCCCCGCCCCGCTTCTTCACCTCGTCCGCCAGGAGCTGGCGGTCTCGCTGCTGCCGGTAACGGGTGACCACCACAATGGCGGTCAGAACAATCGCCAGGTAGATCAGATAGTTGGACATGCTCCAGGCCTCCGCTTAACAAGATGCAGACTCCGATGCGAAAGGTTCGCGGTCAGCGCCCCGTCCGCAGATACTCCACCGCCCGCTCCGGACCAGGCCCCCGACAAAGAAATCGTTGGAGCTGAAGACGTGACCATCGATCAGGACGACGACCGGCTTCGTGTATGCCCAGGGGCCGCTCGGCTCGACCGTCCGCCTGGTCCAGGGGGTCCAGAAGGGACCGAAACGGAGCCGGATCCGAGCCCAGAGGGCGGGGTTCTCCAGCAGGCGGTCGATGGCGTCGGGCGGGCGGTCAGGCTGGATCCAGCTACGGTAGAACTGGTAGCCGGGGTAGGCCAGCACGAGGAGCAACGCCAGGTGGCCAATCAGGAGGATCTGAACCCATCGTCGGCGGTACCGGTCCTGCGGGCTGCGGCGGCTGCGTGAAGGATCGCTACGTTGATGGCGTCTGCGTATTTGTGGGCTGCATGCTAGCACCTCACTCATGCCTGCATTTGGTCCTTCTCCAGTATGAAGGGCGATCTCCAAGCAGGCAAGGGAGCCCCGCAGATCGAATGGGCAGTATAAGAGATCCATATGGAAAGAAAGGACTCTATACCCATGCAGGAGAACCCGATGAACCAGGTCGTCCTGATTCTCTACCAGCCGCAAGATGTAGTCAACGTTGCGGCGATCATCCGCGTCATGTCGAATTTCGGGCTGACCCAACTCCGCCTGGTGGAGCCGGCCGCCTTTGACCCCTACCGGATTGAGGGGATCGCTCATCATACCGAGAAGCTGATCCGGGCGACCGAGCGCTTCCCCACCCTGGCCGATGCCCTGTCCGACTGCACCCTGGTGCTCGGCACGACGGGAAGGCCCCGGCAGGGCGAGCGGCTGATCATGACGCCCCGCCAGTCCGCACCCTACCTCCTGAAAGCCGCCACCGAGGCGGGAGAGCGGAAGGTGGCGATCCTCTTCGGCCCCGAGCAGGACGGCCTGCCCAACGAGGCTCTGGATCGCTGCCACGGCATGATCACGATCCCGACCCATCCCTACAACCGTTCCCTGAATCTGGCGCAGGCGGCGCTGGTGATCGCCTATGATCTGTGGATGGAGGCCACCCTCGAACCCACACCGACTGACTCCACCGTACCGCCTCTCCCCCCTGACATGGCGACGGGTGAGGAGCGGGAGGCGCTCTTCCGGTCGCTTGAGGGGCTGCTCACCACCCTCTACCCCACCACCGGCGCCGAGCGGCTGACGGGCGCGATGGCCCGCCTGCGCACCCTGCTCATGCGGGCCCAGCCGCGCAGCGAGGAGTCGGCCGCCCTGACCAATCTCTTCCGCCACGCGGCCCGCCTGATCACAAATCCCGAGAGGAGCCGTGACCGATGACCTTTGAACCCCAGACTGTGCGTGTTCCAGCAGGCGACATGCGGATCTCCCTGGCCCGTCCCGACCAGGTTCCCGCAATCCTGACCCTGTTCGATGAATCCGTCACCTGGCTGGACGAGAAGGGACTGACCGGTCAGTGGGGGACCACCCCGTTCTCGCAGCACCCGCGCATGCGGGAGCGGTTCGCAGAGTGGATCGAGCAAGGGGCGCTCTTCGTGGCCGAGATTGCGGACGACCTGGTGGGCGTGCTGGCGGTCGGGGGACCCCCGCCGGCCTACGCACTCTCCTACCTGGAGGGACGCCCGGGACCGGCCTACTACCTCGAAGCCTTCACCACCAAGCGGCAGTACCAGGGGCAGGGGGTCGGCGGCGGGCTCCTCCGCTGGGCCGAGGCGTACAGCCGGGAGCGGGGGATCGCCTACCTCCGGCTGGACTGCTGGGCGGAGAACCCCGGCCTGACCGGCTACTACGAGCGATCGGGCTACACCCCGTGCGGGGAGATGCTCATCGGCTCCTGGCGCGGCCAACTCTTCGAGAAAGCGCTGGGCTGAGCACCAGAGGCGATCTGCGCCTCTACCCGTTCAGATCGATCACCACGCGGCCCCGGATCTGCCCCTTCACGATCGCATCGGCCAGGGCGGGGACCTCCTCCAGCCGGCCCACCTGCGTGATCGCCGCCAGGGTCCCGGCAGGCAGGTCGGTCTTCAGCCGCTGCCAGGCCTCCCGCCTGACATCGTTCGGGCAGTAGACCGAGTCGATACCCAGGAGGCTCACCCCCCGCAGGATGAAGGGGGCAACGCTCGTGCTGAAGTTCATGCCCCCGACCAGCCCGCAGGCGGCGACACTGGAGCCATAGGCCATCGAGGGCAGCAGCGCCGCCAGGGTCGTGCCACCCACGGTATCGACCGCCCCGCCCCAACGCTCCGATTCCAGCGCCCGGGGAGCGACCTCGGCCAGTGTGGCCCGGTCAATGATCTCCGCGGCCCCGAGCCCCTTCAGATACTCGTGGAGCTCGGCCCGTCCCGTGGAGGCGACCACCTCGTAGCCCAGCCTTGCCAGCAGTGCCACCGCGGTGGAACCCACGCCGCCGCCGGCCCCGGTCACCACCACCGGGCGCCCGCCCGGCCTCAGCCCAGCCTTCTCCAGCGCCATGACGCAGAGCATGGCGGTCAGGCCCGCCGTGCCGATCGCCATCGCCTGCTGCGGGCTGATCCCATCGGGCAGGGGCAGCAGCCAGTCCGCCTTTACCCGGGCCATTTCAGCGAAGCCACCCCAGTGGCGCTCACCCACGCCCCATCCCATCAGCACCACCTGGTCGCCCGGCTTGTAGTCGGGCGACTCGGACGCGACCACGGTTCCGGCGAAGTCGATCCCCGGGACCATCGGAAAGGAGCGGGCGATCTTCCCCTTGCCCGTCACCGCAAGACCATCCTTATAGTTGAGCGAAGAGCAGACCACCCGGACCGTCACGTCACCGGGGGGCAGCGCCTCCTCCGCGAGATGCTGCAGCGAGACCTGGAGCTTTCCATCTGCCTGATCGAGGACCCATGCCCGAAACTCTGCCATGCGATCGCCTCCCTGGGAATAGCATGCGCATTATTTCGGCGGCGAAGTGGCGCCTCCTGCCTGCCTACCGTGCCGCCTCCTGCATCAACTGTCGGGTGTAGGAGCGCCGGGTGACGAGGAAGTAGACCCCCTGCAAGAGCCCATAGACTAGCAGGACCCCGGCCAGCACCGGGTAGGCCACTGGCCCCACCGCCGGGATGATGCGCATCTGAATGAAAAGGCTGTTGACCGCCGCGAAGCACCCCGGCAGGAAGAAGAGGATCAGCATCTGCCGCCCGATGATCCGGCGGATCGCCGCCTGGTCCAGCCCCAGCTTGTGAAGCGCCCGGAACTGCCGGCGGTCCTCCTCCAGGTCGGTGAAGAGCTTGAAGTAGAGCACATTGCCGGCTCCCAGGAAGAAGAGCAGGGTGACAAAGCTGACGATTACCACCCGGAAGTTTGCGGTCTGGGCGTTGAAGCTGATCTGCGGGCTCAGCCCCAGCACGCCGGCCGCATGGACACTGTAGTTGAAGGCGGAGAGCGCCACCACAAAGGTAGTCATGACCGATGTCAAAAAGAGCGTCCCCACGTTATCCCGCAGCTTGTAGGCCATCTGTGCGATCAGGAAGAGCGAATCCGGCCCCCACATGACCCGCCGGTTCCGGCGCAGCCAGGACAGGAGCGCCACGCCTCCCTGACTGAAGAAGAGGTAGGTCCCGCCCACCGCAGCCAGCATGAGCAGCGGGACCGGTGGGTTCGGCAGCAGGAGCAAGCCCGCGTACGACCCGCCCAACAGGATTACCGAGAGAAGCGCCCGCCAGGTAGATGCCCGGGGCGGCTCCTTGGGCCGGGCCGCCGATCCCAGGATCTCCGCCAGCGGCAGCCGCCGGAGACGGCGGTGCGCCAGCAACGAGGTCAGCGCGATCACCGCCGGGAAGAGAAGCACCGAGAGCAGCGTCGCCTTCACCGAGAAGTAGTAGGGCAGGTCCGCGCCACTTTGGAAGATCGCCACGAAGACCAGGCCGAAGAGCCGGGCGAAGAGATTGCCGCCCAGCAGGCCGAAGAGGGTCGCCCCGACGCCCATGATCAGGTTCTCCCAGCGGATCAGGGCGCTGATCTGCCCGGGCAGGAGCCCCAGCGCAGTCAGAACCGCCAGCTCCTTCTGGCGGGCCCGCAGGAAGGAGCCCTGCGCCTGGGCAATGAAGAAGATCGCGAAGAGGGCCGTCAGGAGTTGGGTCATGCGCAGAAAGGCCCCGTTGCTGCTCCGAACGATCGGCACCATGGACGGATGATCCAGCAGCCACGAGTAGAGAAAGAGCATCCAGACGGCGAAGCTGCTGCCCAGGAAGAAGGCCGCGTAGCTGAGCGCCCGGTGCCGCACGTTCGCCCAGGCGATCGCGAGCAGGCTCATGCGCGCACCCTCCCGCCCCCCGCCTCGCCGCCCATTGCGGCAAGCACGTCGAGAATCTGCTGGTAGAACCCCTCCGGGCTCTGCCCACGGCGCAGCTCCGTGTAGATCCGCCCGTCCCGGATAAAGAGCACCCGGCGGCAGTAGCTGGCGGAGACCGGGTCGTGGGTGACCATGAGGATCGTGGCCCGCTCCTCCCCGTTCAGGCCGGCCAGCGCCTCCATGAGCGACCGGGCCGAGCGGGAATCCAGCGCCCCGGTTGGCTCGTCCGCCAGGACCAGCGCCGGCTGGTGGATCAGGGCCCGGGCCGCCGCCGCCCGCTGCTTCTGGCCGCCCGATACCTCGTAGGGGTACTTGTCGAGCACGTCGCCGATCCCCAGCCGGGCTGCAATCGCCTTTACCCGCTGGGCGATCTCCGGAACCGGGCACCTTTCCAACACCAGGGGGATGATGATATTCTCGCGCAGCGTCAATGCGTCGAGCAGGTTGAACTCCTGGAAGATGAAGCCGAGCCGGCGCCGGCGGAAGAAGGCCAGCTCCGCCCCGTGCAGGCTCGACAGCGGCTGCCCCTCCAGGAAGACCTCGCCCGATGTGGGCCGGTCGATCGTGCCCAGCAACTGGAGCAAGGTCGTCTTGCCGCTCCCCGAGGGGCCCATGATCCCCAGGAACTCCCCTTCCGCCACCATCAGGTCCATGGCGTCGACCGCCTTCGTCGTGGCCGCCCCCCGGCTCCCCCCGTAGACCCGGCTGAGCCGGACCGCCTTCAGCAACTCCATCTCCAGTCACGTCCCTTGCCTCTGTGAATGGCTTCAGTCTAAGCCAGGTGGGAGTCGTCGAGCCATCGCCCCAGGTGACAACCGCCCGCCCGCTCCCTTACAGTTCCGTCACAAACCGAAAGGTGACCGTCGTTCCTACATCTTCGATGGAGTCAATCCGCAGCTCATGGCCCAGTTCATCGACCACCCGCTTCACCAACCAGAGGCCCACACCGGTGGCCCCGGCGTAGCGGCGCCCGTTCTCTCCCGTAAAGAAGGGCTCACAGACCCGGGGCAGGTCCTCCGGCGGGATCCCTGGCCCCTGATCCGCGATGGTCAACAGAAGGGCCGGCCCATCTTGGTGGATGGTGATCCGCAGCACCTGCTCGCTGCGCTCCGTCTGCGCGCCGTACTTCAGGGCATTCCCGATCACCTGATCGATGGCGAACGCCGCCCACTTGGCGTCGCTCAACACGGTCGTCTCCGCCGCCTCCACGCGCAACTGCGGGAAGATGCCGAGCCGGATGAACTGCCGGCGCCGTGCCCCCACCACCTCACGGACCACCCGGGCCAGGTCCACCCGCCGGATCTGGTAGTCCAGGGCGAACTCCTGCAACCGGGCCATGTGCAGCACCAGATCCAGCCCCTCCCCGAGCTTGGCTAGCTGCTCCTCCAGGGCGGTCATGGCCTCCCGCACCTGCTCGGAGCCCGCATCCCCTTCCCGCTGGGCGATCAGCCCGGCCAGGGAGAGCGGGCTCTTCATGTTGTGCACCCAGAGATGGATGAACGCGAGGTGGCGCTCGTGCGCGTCCTCATAGGCCGCCCGCTCGGCAGCATAGCGCTCCTGCACAGCCCGCAGATGCTGCGCCGCCACCCCCTGCTCCTGCGTTCCGGGGGCGGGCAGGTTGACCAGACCATCGGGGGTCTGTGAGCGGTCATGCAGCAGCCGCTCCTGCCCGGCCGCGAAGGGCCACCAGCGGGCCAGGTCGTAGCCAAGGGCCAGGAGCAGCAGAAAGGTCGTCAGCAGCAGCAGGTAGCCCGCCTCGCGCACGAAGAGGCCCGGAGCGATCCCCCGGACCTGGAGCAGCAGCGCCCCCAGCAGCAGGAGCAGCAGGGCATTGCCGTAGGCCAGCAGAAGCCAGTGGAGCCGGTCGTGCAGAAACTTGGTGATCAGCTTCATGAGCCCTCCCCCAACCGCTCCACGACGAGCCGGTAGCCCTCGCCCCGCCGGGTCTCCACGGCGTCGGTCAGGCCGCACTCCTGCAGCTTCTGGCGCAGCCGGCCCATGTTGACCGTCAGCGTGTTCTCCTCCACGAAGGCGCTCTCATCCCAGAGCGCCTCCAGGCACTCCTCCCGCTTCACCGTCTGGCCCGCCCGCTTCATGAGCAGATCCAGCAGCTTCATCTCATTGCCGCTGAGCTGCCGCTGCCGCCCGGCGAAGCGCACCGTGCCCGAGGCGAGGTCGAGCTGTAACGCCCTGACGAGACGGACCGTCAACGCCTCCGGCTCCACGTGGGCGTACTCGCCATAGGCCCGGCGCAGCAGGGCGCGCACCTTGGCCAGCAGGATCTCCATGCCAAAGGGCTTGGTCAGGTAGTCATCGCCACCGGACTCCATGCCGAAGACCTGCTCCATCTCCCCCGCCCGGGAGGAGAGGAAGAGGATCGGCACAGATGTGTGGCGGCGGAGCTGGCGGGTCAGGAAGAAGCCATCCTGGTACGGCAGGGTGACATCCATCAGCACAAGATGGGGCCGAGTGGCGAGGAACTGCTGCTCGACCTGGCGGAAATCGGTGACGACCACCGCGCTGTAGCCGTACTGCTCGAGCGACTCAGCGATCATGTCAGCCAGGGCGGCATCATCTTCCACGATCAGGATCGTGTGGCCCGGCATGCTGCTCCCCCTTCCTGGCGATTGACGAAACGTTCGCTCAGGTGAGGGTCGCTTCCTCCTTTGGGGGAACGAAGGGGTGAGTTCCCTCCTTCCCCACCGCCCCGACCGACACGCCGGGCATCTACACGTACGATATCGCTGCCCGGTGGGAGCAGGGAAGCGCGGGCGGTGATCACCGCCGGTCGCCCTGGGCATCCGTCTCCGAGCGGTGCGCCTCCGGGATCGGCCACTGGTAGATGCGCACCTCATCGTACGCCTCGATCTGGTCCGGGTGAACGTATCCCTGCCAGAGCGGCGGATCGACATCCAGGACCAGCCCCTCATCCTTCTCCCGCCACCACTGGACCCGCTCGAAGCCAAGCGCCTCGGCGATCACCGGGTCCTCCGTGGAGCAGCTCCGCCGCTTATTGACGGCGGTCTCGCCCGATGCCATGACCCAGTGGCCCTTCACCTGGATCATCTCCCGCTTCGTGTACCGGGCTTCGATCTCACTGCGGCGGAAGGCGCCCTCCCAGTAGTTGACGGCCCTTGGAATCAGCCCGAGGGCCACGGCGGCTCCTCGCTCCCAGCAGCGCACGTGGTAGATACCGAAGCGGTCGACATGCTCGAGGTGGAGATGATACCCCCTGATCACCACCCGCTCGGGCGAACCGGTGCACATGATCCAATTGTCCCGCTGATCCCTGATCTCGGCAGGTCGCTCTTCGCGCTCGATCTGATCCGGGGTCAACAAGCGATAGGTGCCATGGTTGATGTGGTCAAAGGGGATCGTAACCAGGTGGCCATCCGGCGAGACGTGCATCATCAGGGCGTTCTCGGTGGCCGCAAAGAAGCGCCCGCGCAGATGCTCTGGCTCCACATAGACCTGCATCCACTCCCCCATCCGGCGATGGGCGGTCCACCGGCGGATCCGCTTCATGTTATCCCGGTAGCACCATTCGGCAGTCTCTAAATAGTCCTGGTTCCGGCGATAGGGGAAGCGCTTCACCGCCTGCTTCAGCCCTGCGATCAACTCTTTCTGCGCCGCCGGGTTCTCCCGTTGAAGGCAGATCTCCTCCTCGATCTCCCAGCTCGAGGCGTGGAGTTCGAAGAAGGTGGCATCCTCCGGATCGAGGGTGCGCTCGACCTGCTCCTCGTACGGGCAGGAGATCTCCTGGCAGACCAGGTACCAAGCCTCCACGCAGGCCTCGTCGAGCTCCAGCTCGTCCCATGTCACCACGGTGAAATCACCATCGTCCTCCAGGTAGGCCGGGATTGTGGCCTCGCCGCAGAGCGGGCAGGTCGGGTTCTCGATCTGCTCGGGATCGAGTCCCTGGGCCAGGATCGCATCGAGCGTCCGCTCGGTCTCATTCTCGTCATGAAGGAAATAGACCCGTCTCATCGCCATCACCCTCCCTACTCCTATACACGAGTTCGCTCCCAGTGAGGTTCGATCCGGCGGCGAAAAAAGGGCGATCACCCGCCAAGGCGGACCCGGCGGGCCAGCGAGAGCCAGGCGGCAGTCAAGGTACCGGCCAGGGCCACCGCCGTATATGTACCCGACAGCCCGATGCGGTTCGTCAGGGCGTAGGCCAGCGTCGGCCCGACGGCGGCGCCCAGGTCCTGCCAGGTGTTGTAGGCCGGCAGGAAGCGGCCCGGCGCCCTCCCCGCCGTATCCCCCGCCCAACTGTCAAGCACCGTCGCCAGGCCTGTCCCCGCCAGGAAGAAGAGCAGGGCGAGGAGGAACAGGGCCACAAGCCCATGGGTCCAGGCTAGGCCGAGCAGGGCGGTGAGGCCGACGGCGGCAAGGCTGCCCAGGATCCGGGTCCTGCCGCGGCCGTCCGCCAGGTGACCGACCAGCGGCCCGACCAGCAGATCCAGCACGAAGCGGCTGCCAAGCATCAGACCAGTCACCGTGGACGGGCCCAACACCCACCCACCCAGAGCGATCTGCAGCCCGAGCCGCTCCCGCACCAGCAGGCCGATCGTGCCCGTGACCACCCCGCTCACCGCCAGTTGCAGGCCGAAGGCGCTCAGGCAGATCTGCCACTCCTCCGGCGTGGCCGGCAGCCAGTGCGCCGCCCCGCCGCCCGACGTGTCCCGCTGTCCGGATGGACCCGGCGCACCCC
Source organism: Symbiobacteriaceae bacterium (assembly GCA_041690255.1). Classification (GTDB taxonomy): domain Bacteria; phylum Bacillota; class Sulfobacillia; order Symbiobacteriales; family Symbiobacteriaceae; genus JAWLHU01. Next base: position 46,531 of record JAWLHU010000016.1, on the reverse strand, counting down.
AGCGACCTGCCACGGCAGGCGGCAGGGATGAGAGCAGCGCCCCCACCGCCGTCAGCCCGGCGAAGAGCAGGGCGGCGCCGGCGAAGCCGAACCGGTCAGCCAGCAGCCCGCCGGCCAGTACCCCGGCGAAGCTACCCAGCCGGTAAACCCCCGTGAACAGTCCCAGCGCTCTGCCCCGGCGGCCTGGCGGTCTCTCTGCGAGAACCCCCGCCAGACCCCCCAGGCGCAGGAACGACCAGCTCACTCCCCAGAGTCCGCGGGCCACCGAGAGCGCCCAGGCGCCCCTGAAGAGCCCGTAGGCAGCCGTCGTCAAGGAGGCCAGCCACATGGCGGCGGCGAAGGGCCACCCCCAGCCCAGTCGGCGGCCTACGAGCCCGGCTGCCGGGTTGGAGAGAAACCGCACCCAACGGTTGACGCTGAGCAGCCATCCCACGGTCAGGAGGCTGATCCCGGCCTCAGCATAGTAGACGGGGAGGACGGCGTAGAGGAAGGAGTCGCCCAACAGGGAGAGGGCGACCATGGCGCCAGCGAAGAGGGGCCGGCGCAGGCCAGCCCCTCCCTCCCTATCCACAACAACTCCCGGCAGCAACGCTCCGGGCGGTCGGTCCGGTCCCGCAGCCGCAGCCAGCGCCCTGTGCCTCGTCGAGGTTGAGCAGAACGACTCCGCTGGCGGCGGGGCTGCTCGTCCCGCAGCAGCTGTCGCCGCCATCCCCGCCGGAGCAGACCCCCGTCTCCGGCAGCACCAACTGCACGTCCCGGGCGGCCTCCCAGTCCCCCACCAGCCCGGCCGCGATCGAGCGGACCTGCTCGTAGCCGGTCACCATGAGGAAGGTGGGCGCCCGCCCGTAGCTCTTGGAGCCCACGATGTAGAACCCGGGCTCCGGGTGCCGCAGCTCCGCCTCTCCGTGCGGGCGCACCGTGCCGCAGCTGTGGAAGTTCGGGTCGATGAGCGGGGCCAGGGCGGCCGGGCTCTCCACGGCCGGATCGAGCGAGAGGCGCAGCTCGCTGAGAATGGAGAGGTCGGGGCGCCCGCCCGTGGCGACAATGATCTCATCCACCACGGGAAGCGAAAGCTCACCGGCAGGGGTCCGGCCGGTCACCACCACCCCCGCCGCCCCGAGGGCCACCCGGCTGGTGCGGAAGCCCGTCACTACCTGGATCGCCCCCTCATCTACCAGGCGGCGCAGCTCCATGCCGAGCCTGCCGCGGGCCTCGAGGCCATCGTTCTCGCCGCCGCCAAAGAGCCTTTCGAGGGAGGGGCGGCGCACCACCCAGATTGCCCGGGTCTCTGGGTTCTCCCGCGCCAGCTCAGCCAGGGCCAGCAGGGCGTTCATCGCCGAATGGCCGGCGCCCACCACGGCAACCCGCCTGCCGGCGTAGCGCTCCCGCTCTGTGCCGGCTACGTCGGGAATGCCGTAGAAGATCCGGCTGGCGGCGGCCCGCTCACCCGCTGCGGGCACGCCGGCGGCACCCATAGGGTTCGGGTTCACATAGCTGCCGGAGGCGTCGATCACCGCTTCGGCGAGCAGGTACTCCTCTGTACCATCCGCCTGTGTGTACTGGACCAGGAAGGGGGCCTTCTCGCGCCCGGCGGTCTTCATTTTGTCAAACCCCTCCCGGGAGACGGCCGTCACCCGGGCGCCCAGCCGAATGTAGGGCGCCAGCCGGTCGGCGAGGGGCTGGAGATAGCGGTTGACCAGGTCGCCGCCGGTCGGGTAGGACTCGGGGTCGGGGAACGCCCAGCCGGTCCCTTCCAGCAGCGCTTCGGCGGCCTTGTCCACGTTGTACTTCCACGGGGAGAACATGCGGACATGAGACCACTTGCGCATGTTGGCGGCGACCCCGGCCCCCGCCTCCAGCACCAGCGGCGTGAGGCCTCGGCTCAGCAAATGGGCAGCAGCCGCCAGTCCAACGGGGCCGGCACCGATCACAACCACAGGGAATCGCATGAGACTCGCTCCTTCCAATCTGTGAGGTGCCACGACATTAATTCAAGTTTTTTTGGATCGTCGTGATGGTGCTAGGATACTACAAGTTTTTTTGTATTGTCAACAGGGGTCATTCATTTTCGTGAAAGAAGTTGTGCGTGCCCGCCGGAGGGGGGGCGCCAGCGGGCTTTCTCGATGCGGATCTCTCCTGTATACTGATGAGGAGGTGATTGGACATGGTCTCTCTGGATCGCACAGCGCTCGCTCTGAGCGACCCCATTCGACTGCAGATCCTGGACCTGCTGGCGGCCGGGCGCGACGGCGCCTGCTGCTCCCCCGAGAACCCGGATGACCCGGGTGCGCTCTGCAGTTGCGACCTGATCGCTGTCCTGGCGCTGGCGCCATCCCGCCTCTCCTATCACATGAAGCTGTTGCGGGAGGCCGGGCTGATCACCGAGCAGAAGCGGGGCCGCTGGGTCTACTTCTCGCTGAACCGCCCGGCGCTCGCCGAGTATACGCAGTCGCTCCACGACCGGTTTCTGGCCGATGCAGATCACCCCCGACTGACCGTCTGTACACCGCTGATCAGCGATAAGTAAGCGACAGCCCGTCCGCACTGGACCGGGCTGTCCTTCTTTTCGTGGCAGCGTGGTGCCCGGGGGCTGCTACAACTCCTCCCGCTCAAACCGCCAGACAGCGGCGGCCAGGAGGGCAAGAGCCCAGCCCACCGCCAGGAGGATGGGCGACAGCGGCAACTGCGCGAGGGGCATTCCCATCGCCAGGGCGACTCCCAGCTCGGGCAGGCCATAGGGAATCAGCCTGGCCAACGACGGGAGGATATCGACCAGCAGCGGCGTAGCGAAGAGCCAGCCCAGTCCAACCAGAAGTACCGGCGCCCGGCTCTTGAACAGCGCACCCAGCAGCAGGATCAGGGCGACATAGAAGAGCAGGTTCAGAATCACAAGGCCGCAGGCGACGGCGTAGGGCAGGAGCGGCAGTGCGGTACCGGTCAGCAGGTAGATCTGCCCGTAGGCGATCACCGCCTGGATCAGGACGGCGATGATCGAGAGCGTCAGCCCCTGGGCGATGAACTTGCTCAGGACAAAGGCGGTCCGGGAGACCGGTTTGGAGAGGATCCAGCCGGCAGTACCCAACTGGCGCTCGCCGATCACGGCGTCCTGCCCGATCACCACCGCGCCGACCGCCACGGTGGTGCCGCCGAGGGAGAAGAAGATCTTGGTCAGTTGCTCCATCAGGTCCAGATTGGCCTCCGGATGGGCCTGCACCGTCAAGTAGACCGGGATCATGAAGCCGTTCATCAGCCCCAGCCAGAGCAGGGCGTGCAGCCACCAGCGACGGGTGGACCACCAGGCGCTCATCTCCTTGCCCAGCAGGGTGGCGAAGCCGGTCAGGCGCCCCCGCTCCGGGGTCGGGTGCAGCGTGCGATCAGCGGTCATGGTCTGGGTTGTCATCAGTTGCTCCCTCCTACCAGGTTTACGAAGATCTCCTCCAGGGCGAAGGTCCGGCGGCCAAAGCTGGCCACACGCACCGAACGGTCATCGAGAATCAGGCGGAGCAGTTCATCCTCAGCGTCGTCATCGCTGGTCACGGAGACGGTCCACCGGGTCTGACCGTTCTCCCGTGTGGCGGTCAGTTCCGTCACCCAGGGCTGCTGGGCCACCACCTGGCGGACGGCGCTCTCATCTCCCCGGATCGCCACCGTGTAGACCGCCTGGTCGGCGCCACCCAGGAGTTGCTCAACCGGCGCCTGGGCCACCAGATGGCCGTGGTTCAGGATCGCCACCATATCGCTGACCCGCTGCACATCCTCTAAAATATGGGTCGAATAGAAGATTGTGCTGTTCTCCCGCAGCCGTTCCATGATCTCCAGCACGTCCCGGCGACCCAGGGGGTCCAGGGCGGCGGCGGGCTCGTCGAGGATCAGCACATCCGGCCGGTTGATCTGGGCCTGGGCGATCCCCAGCCGCTGCCGCTCCCCGCCGGAGAAACCCCTGATCGGCCGATCCGCCTTGCCGCTGAGCCCGGTCAGCTCGAGGCTCTCCGCCACCCGCTCCTCGATCAGGTCATCGGGCCCGGTGTAGAAGAGGCGAGCCGAGAAGCGTAGCGTCTCCCGGGCGGTCATATGATCGTAGAAGCGTGGCTCCTGGGCCAGGAATCCGACCCGCCGCCGCACCTTCAGGCTCTCGCGGGCGATATCATATCCGCAGACGCTGCCGTTGCCGGCAGATGGGCGAACGAGACCCAGTAGCAGTTTGATGGTGGTCGACTTCCCGGCCCCGTTGGGTCCGAGGAAGCCAAAGATCGAGTGCTTGGGGACCTCCAGGTTGAGGCTCTTGAGCACATCGGTTCCGTCGAAGGACTTGGTCAGTCCCCGAGTGACAATCGCGAGTTCCTGTGCAGTCACGTCTTCCTAACCTCCTTGTCGGTCGGGTTGGGCTGTGCGCCCCCCGTCTCTGGCTCCATACTGAGGCATCAACCTTAACAGGGGATAAACGGGAACTCACGGTTACCTTAAGGTCGGGCAGTCGGGGGGAAGTTATGTTGTACAGATGCTTCGGAAGACGCACGCCACAATGGCGTAGAGCACACCCCAGGCTCCAGTGGCCTGAAGGTGTGCTCCTCTGCGTCGGGCAGGACTACTTGGGGGCCCTTCCTGTGGTGATCAGTCCGAAGGTGGCACCGAGGGCGGCGCCGCCGATCAGACCCCAGACCATCGCATCCGCACCGAAAATTGCCATAGCGAGGACCATACCGACACCGGCACCCGTCCCGATCGAGATGGGAAGGATCTGCTTCATACGATCGCCCCCTGCTGCATCATTTACCACCACTCTAGCCTTCCTGGGGGGAATGATCCAGTCCACATTGGTACTGGTTGGGTTTCACGGCGACGGGGGTCGCTGACCGCCCCTAGCCGCCCGTACCTTGGCTTTCCCCGTCACTGCCGGAGACCTGCGCCTCTGGAAGGGGCCAGAGGTAGATGCGGACCTCATCAAACGCCTCCACCTGATCCAGGGGGATGATCCCGCTCCAGTGGCGCGGGGTGAGGTGCGGTGGTTCCTCATGATAGATGTACCACCGCAGGGACTCCTTCAGCCCCAGGGCTTCCGCCACGACCGGGTCCTCGGTGGAGACGAGCGGTGACTTGGTCACCTCCGTCTCGCCTGTCGCCTCGACCCAGTGCCCTTTCACCCTGGCCACTCGCCTGGCCTCATAGCGCTGGTCGATCTCGTGCCGGCGAAACTCGCCCTCCCAGTAGTTCTCCGCCTTCTGGGTGAGGCTGAGGGCCTCTGCCACCGGGGCCTCCCAGCAGCGCACGTGAAAGACCCCGAACCGGTCAACCTCCTCCACCTCCACCCGGTGCCCACGGATCACGACGTACTCGGTGCACCCGACAGCAGAGACCGCCCTGTCCCGGTCCGCCAGGGCTTCCTTCAATGAGATGGGCTTCTCCTCCCGAACGGGAATCCGGTGACAGCCGATCCGCTCCACCGGCACCGTGACCAGCTCGTCCCCGGGCTGGGTCCGCATCATGACAGCGTTCTCGGTCGCAGCGAAGAAAAGCCCGTCGTGCCACTCTCCGTTGACATGCAGACCGATCCGCTGACCGTACTCCCGCTTCCCCACCCACCGGCGAATCCGCTTGAGTTGGCCCCTGTAGTGCCGCTCGGCCTTGTCAAGCAGGTCCTGGTTCCGGCGGTAGGGGAACTCATGCACCACCTGGCGCAGCCACGTAATCAAGTCCATCTGCTCGGCTGGAGCGCCCCGGTAGAGATCCATCTCCTGCACAAACTCCCGGGCGGCGTCCTGCACTTCGAAGAAGATGGCGCCCTCCGGCTCCAACGTCCGCTCCACCTGCTCCTCGTAAGGGCAGTCGAGCTCCTGGCAGACCAGGTACCAGGTCTCCACACCGTCCTCGTCCAGGCGGTCCCGGAGGACCACGGTGAACTCGCCGTCGTCCAGGTAGGCCGGGAGCGTCTCCGCGCCACAGAGGGGGCAGGTCGGGTTCTCAATCTGCTCCGGATCGAGGCCCTGGGCGAGGATCGCGTCCAGTACCCGCTCGCTCTCCTGCTCCCGGTTCAGAAAGTAGATGCGCCGCATACTCTTGCACCTCCTCACTCCTATTAACGCAGGGAGCCCTCGCCAGGTTCGATCCACCGGCGATAACGGAGCAGCCCTCCAGGGGAGCGGCGGACGTGGACAAATATCCCCTTGCCTGATCAACGCCGGCGGCATAAGATAGGGAGCAATATACACACAAACCAGAGAGGGTTGAAAACTTGCGTCCCATCTTGTTGGGCGTGCTCTCCTCGCTCTTCTTCGCCGTCACCTTTGTCCTGAACCGCATGATGGAGTTGAATGGCGGCAGTTGGCTCTGGAGCGCCTCCCTCCGATACCTCTTCATGGCCCCGCTCCTGCTGGCCGTCGTGATCGGCCGGGGAAACCTGGCCCCGCTTCTGCGGCTGATGCAACAGGACCTCTCCCGCTGGGTCCTCTGGAGTACGGTCGGGTTCGGCCTCTTCTACGCCCCGCTCTGCATTGCCGCCGCTTACTCGCCCGGCTGGCTCGTCGCCGGCACCTGGCAGGTGACGATCGTGTCGGGCTCTCTCCTGGCGCCGCTCTTCTGGCAGAGCCCGGAGGCCGGGGATGCGCCCGTGCGCGGCCGGATTCCCCGCAAGGGGCTGGCGATCTCGCTGGTGATCCTCGCCGGGATCCTCCTCCTGCAGGCCAATCACGCCCGCAGCCTCTCGGCCGCAGAGGTGCTGGGAGGAATCCTTCCAGTCTTGGTGGCCTCCTTTGCCTATCCCCTGGGCAACCGGAAGATGATGGCCCTGGTGGATGGCCGGTTGGACGTCTTCCAGCGGGTCCTGGGCATGACCCTGGCCAGCCTGCCCTTCTGGCTGGTGCTCGCCGTGGCCGGCCTCGCCACAGCGGGGGTGCCGGGCCCCGGGCAGGTGGCCCAGTCGCTGATCATCGCCCTCTCGGCGGGCGTGGTGGCCACCGGCCTCTTCTTCCAGGCGACCGACCTGGTCCGCCAGGACCCGGCCCGTCTGGCTGCCGTGGAGGCGACGCAGTCGACCGAGGTGCTCTTTGCCCTGCTGTTCGAGGTGCTGCTCCTCTCGGCACCGCTGCCGGGCTCGATCGCCTGGGCGGGCATCGGGATCATCGTGATCGGGATGATCTGGCACAGTGCCGCCCACGCATCGGGCTGATGGGCGCCCGCTGGCTGGGGTGATAGGGACCAGTTGAGCGCTGCGCAGGAGTATCAAGGCGCAAGCGCTCGCGAATGCTATGTAAGGTGAGAAGGGAGCTGCTGCGGAAGTCCGTATCAGCGGTACGGGACGCGGAAGACCGGTTCTAGGGAAGTATGGGCTGGATGAGAAACCGGACGACCTCAGTCAGGCTCACGGTCAGAATGACCTTGGCGACCCATCGTGGCAGCATATGATCTTCCCTCTCACACCAGATTATAGCGAACGTCCGTTTGTTGCCGGAAGCCCGAACAAGTCCACAACATCCGACGGCAAACGACTACAAGAGAGAGCCCGCAACACCTGCGCCGCTGCCAGGTCTTGCGGGCTCTTTCGCTAGACAACTCGGGTCGGAGTCTTAGCGCTGGGGGGACCACACTTGCGATTTCTGGCTGCGTCCAGGTAGATCCGACAGAGATAGGTGCCAGGCGTATCTCCAGGGCCAGCGGCGGCCAGGTTCCCGGTCTCTGCATGACCGTCGATAAGCCTGCGCTCAAGCCCCTGCGCTCGCCTGCTGGAGACCAAGCCATACCCCGAGGAGGGCCACCCCCACCAGCGCGAGTCTGAGCGTGACCCGAGCCGCCTGGTCCAATATGAGGCGGCTGAGGGCGCCCCATACGGGCACCTTTTGCCATTTGGGCCACCCAGGCTTGGTCCTATTCCTGATGCCGTTGGAGAGATGGCCCGCTTGCCTATCCGCAAGGAATTCCCCTGCCTCAACACGAAACTCCCTAAATAATCACCCAAGGGGAGGAATTGCCGTGCCCCCCTCACCGGCTCGTAGCTGGCCCAGCCTCGTCGCCTACTTCCGCCAGAGCCTGGAGCGGGAGCAGATGCACCGCCTTCAGGTCTCAGCCAACCGGCAGGGCTACGCCCTCCTGCGCAACCTGCACGACCAGATCATCACCCAGGGCGCCCCCGAGGCGCTCCTGACCGATCCGTCCGACCTCCAGCAGGTCCGCCAGTTCCTCGCCCGCGCCCCCAAGGAGGAGCAGCTCCTCTATTACGCCTACCCCCTGATCGCCGAGGAGCGTAGCCTGATCCCCCTCTGCTACACTAAGGTCAGCATCGCCCCCGGCGAGGCGCCGGGCAGCCTGCAGATCCAGCGCGATGGCGAGCTCCTCGTCAACCGGCGCTACTTAATGGAAAGTGGCGACCTGACCGACACCGAGGTCGCGGCCTTCGCCCGGAGCCTCGGCTCCTCCCCCACCTTTCAAGACCTCCTTGGCGATGGCGTCATCACCCCGCACGGGATGCTCTTCCACGCCGACCCCGACCTGGTCACCCGCTCCCTGACCCGTGAGCTCGACTGGCTGGAGAAGCAGGCCCGCCTCTCCCCGCCCCTGGAGGCCTTCACCAAGGGCAACCTCCCCGCCCCCACCCCTGCCGCTACCCCCGGCGTGACCGTGGTCCGCTCCAACCCCGCCCAGGACAAGGTGCTGCGCAAGCGTGACGCCGTCCTCCAGGTGGTGGCCGGTCCGCCCGGCACCGGCAAGACCCAGACCATCATCAACCTGATCGCCAGTGCCGTCTGCGATGGGCAGACCGTCCTCTTTATCAGCAAGAACAACACCGCGGTTGACAACGTCTACGATGCCTTCCGTGAGCAGGAACTCTTCCCCGGCATCCTCCGCATGGGTAGCCAGGCAAAACGCAAGGAGAGTGTCGATGCCTTCCGCCAGGTCCTGGTCGGTATGCAGCACGGCATCCCCCTCCCCGATGACCAGGCCGCTTTTGATGCCGAGGGTCTCGCCCTCACCCGGGCGATCGCCCGCCTCGAAGAGGAACTGGCCGAGGTGGAGCGGCTGAAGGCCACCGAACGGGAGATGGCCCTCCTCCTCCGCCGCACTGATGAACAACTCCAGGAAAGCGGTCTCTACCGGTACGCTACCGACCTGGCCGGACAGATCACCCCGGCGAATGCGGCCCAGTTTCACCCCCGACAGATGATCGCCCTGCGCCATCTGGAGGCCCGCATGGCTGGCTGGCAGGAGGCCCCCACGGACTTCTGGCCTCGCCTGCTGGAGCGGTTCGGCCTGCTTGAACGACTCCGCCGCCGCCATCTGCAGATGGCCCTGCGCCGGTTCACCCTGCCCGCCTGCTGCACCGTAACCGGTGAGGCCCTGACCCATCTGGTGGATGGCCTCCTCCGCCTGACCGCTATCTACCCCTTCCTGTTGGCCACCGCCCGGCACCTGATCGCCAGCGAGCAGTTAAACGGAAAGCGGACGGCTGATGCCATCCGCACTGATATGGACCGGGCCTACGTCGCCAAGGTGGCCCACGACCGACGGCATCTGAGCCGGCGCTGGGCAGAGATCGTGAACGCCGCTCAGCCGAAGCGCAAGCAACTGCAGGAGCTGCTTGCTCTCTATGAGCGCATGGCCGACGGCGCCACCGACGCCAGCGTTCGCCGTGAGTGGTGGAACCGCTATGGCGAGCTCCTCGCCGTCATCCCAGTGATCTGCGCCACCAACCTCTCCCTGGCCGGGACGGCGCCCAACGAGCCCGAGCGGTTCGACCTGGTGATTCTAGATGAAGCCTCGCAGTCCGACATCGCCTCGCTCCTGCCAGCCCTCTACCGGGCGAAGCGGGCCTGCATCGTTGGCGATGACCAGCAGCTGAGCCACATCAGCCTGCTGGATGTCGCCGAGGATGAACGGCGGATGGCGGCAGCTGGCATCTATAAGGATGAGACCCTCTCCTACCACCGGCACTCCGCCTTCGATCGGGCAATGGCCGTCGCGGGCCAGACCGCCTACAGCCTGCTGGACCGGCACTACCGCTGCATGCCGGCCATCATCGACTTCTGCAACGCCCACTTCTACGCTGGGCAGCTCAAGGTGGAGCGGACCGCCCCGCCGGTCGGGCACCTGCCTGGCGGCCTGCCTGCCCAGGGCTTCCTGCTCGATGCCATCCCCGGGGTGACCGAGTACGCTGGCCGCAGCGCCCGCAACAGCCAGGAGGCCGAACGGGTGATGGGCCTGGCGCGGGAGTACATCGCCGCCGGCCTGACCGATATCGGCATCGTCACCCCCTTCCGGTCACAGCGAGAGCTCCTGGAGATGCGCCGAAGGGCCACCATGGCCCGTGAGGAGAACCCTGCGATCCGGGAAGCGCTCACGGCGATGGAGATCGGCACGATCCACACGTTCCAGGGCGGCCAGCACCGGTTGATGCTCTTCAGCACCGTCGTGGCGCCCGGCGCCCGTGCCGGTACCATCCGCTGGTTTGAGGAGAACCGGAACCTGCTGAACGTGGCCATCTCTCGGGCCCGGGACGTGGCTGTAGTCGTGGGGCACCGGGAGACGCTGGTCGCTGCCGGCGGCATCCTCGCGGCCATGGTCAGCTATGTGGATGGCCTGGCCCGGCCATCCGGGACGCTGCCCCCCCTCCCGCCCGGGCTCCCTCCGGAGCGGCTCGGGCTGATGCCGGGGGAGGCGGCGATCGTGCAGGACTGGCTGAACCCGCCCGGGGCCGTGGCCGAGGTGCTGAATGGTGGGGAGCAGGTACTTTATCGGGAGCTGCAGGGGCGGCTCCAGGGTAGGCCGGTCATGCTGGCGCCGAAGATGCGGGTGCTGGACTGCCTGGAGTCTTCGCGGTTGGGCGAGTTGAGCCGGGAGGAGCGGGATTATGCGTTTAGGGCCCACTTCGATGTGGTCGTGGTGGGGCTGGAGGGGTTCCGCCCGCTGATGGCGGTGGAGCTGGATGGGCGGACCCATGAGCAGGATCCGCTGGTGCAGGCGCGGGACAGGCTGAAGGATCGGGTCTGTGAGAAGGCCGGGCTGCCGCTGCTAAGGGTCAGGTGGGGGGACTGGGGGGCGCTCCGGGTGGTGGATGGGGTGATTGGCGGCTAGGAGCGTGTCGAAACTTGTTGAACGAAGAGCAGAACGCACCTTCAGCCTTCGACAGGCCGAAAGTGCGTTCTGTGCTATGCTGATAGCGGGAGTCAACCGGGCCAGCCTCCGAGAGGAGGTGACTGGGATGAAAATCACGATTGAGATCGACGCTTGGACGTTGGTCCTCGTTGTGATCGACATCTTGGTCTACTCCGCTATCAGATAGCGGTAGGCCATCTTGAACTCAAGGTGGTCGCCGTCAGCCTGATAATGTGGCGGTGACCAAGGCTCCCCGGGGGACCTGCGGCAGCAGGTGCCCCTTCTCATTATGGCCCTCACATCTGGTGTTCAAACATTACTTACGCGCGATGGCGGGCAACACCATCCACCAACTCGATCCGCTTCGTCTCTACCCGTAGCCCGACGGTCTCCTCAAGCGCCTCCCGAATCTGTCCCCCGTACGGCTATAACCTAAGGGTGATCATCTCCATCTGGTCGGCGGGGGCGTTCTGGTGGATCCCCACTTCCTGCCAAAACTGCCAGACGGCCTCCTGCAGTTCGAAGAAGAGGGCGCCCTCTGGTCCGCTCCAACTGCTCCTTGTAGGGGCAGCCGACATCCTGGCAGACCAGGTACCAGGCATCCACCTCCTCCTCGTCCTCATCCAGCCGTTTCCGGAGGACCCCGGTGAACTCGTCGTCCTCCCGGAAGGCCAGGAGTGTATGGTCACCACAGAGGGGGCAGGGCGGGTTCTCCAACCAGTTCGGGTCGAGGCCCTGGGCCAGAGACGGCGCCTGGCAACTCGCCAGGATATGGACCACGCCTACGCCGCCAAGGTCGAGCACGACCGGTGCGCATTTCGATATGGCTGTGGTGGGGCTTGCGGGGTTCCGCCCGCTGATGGCGGTGGAGATGGATGGGTGTCTAGCGCCTGTCGAAACTTGGTGAACGAAAAGCAGAACGCACCTTCAGCCTTCGACAGACCGAAAGTGCGTTCTCTGCTATGCTGATGATGGGAGTCAACCGGGCCAGCCTCCGAGAGGAGGTGGCTGGGATGAAAATCACGATCGAGATCGACGCCTGGACGTTGGTCCTCTTGGTGATTGACATCTTGGTCTACTCCGCTATCAGATAGCGGTAGGCCACTTTGATACCAAGGTGGTCGCCGTCAACCTGGCAGTGAGGCGGTGACCGAGGCTCCCTGGGGCGTCTGTGGAAGCAGGCGCCCTTTTCATTATGGACCTCATATCTGGCGTTCAAACATCAGGTACGCGCCATGCGGGCACTTCGATGTGGTTGTGGTGGGGCTGGAGGGCTTCTTCCAGCTGACGGCCGTGGAACTGGACGTGCGGACCCATGAGCAGGATCCGATGGTGCAGGCGCCGGCCAAGCTGAAGAAGGATCGGGTCTGTGAGAAGGCGGGGCTCGCGCTGCTGCGGGGGCCCGTGACGTCTAGGCAGTCCGCAAGGCGGTGGCAGGCTTTATCAAGCTCCTACACCCCCACGGGGAATTCACCAGGGAAGAGTTGCAGGAGTACCTGGAGATTGCCATGGAAGGCCGGCGCCGCGTAAAGGAGCAACTCAAGAAGATGCTCCCCGGGGAGTACGCCAAGACATCCTTCTCGTACATCGAACAGGAGACGAGAGAGGAACGCTTTGTCGGTGTTCCCGAAGAGGGTGGGCGTAACCTGATCGCACAGGATCCCCTCCCCCTGGAACGGTCTATACTGCGGGGGTCTCGGATGACGGTGCGGTAGCGCTGTATCGGCTGGAGGTCGGCACGTCAACGGGCACTGGGAAAGTGAAGACACCGGGAATGGACCGCTCCGTGAAGGAGTCCTTGGACCGGGCACACTCCTACCTCAAGCAGAAGGCAGGCGAGATGGGCCTGGCTCAGTTGCTGGAGATCACCGATCTACATGTCGAGGCGGTTGATCTGCTCGGAAATCGAATGCCTGTGGAATGCGGCGTTGCGTTCTTTGTGTCCATGGTCTCCGCTCTCCGCAAGGTTCCGACTCATCCTGGCTTGGTCATCCTTGGCGACCTCTCCATGCAGGGGAACCTCAAGGGTGTGCGCACACTGGTTGAGCCGCTTCAGCTCATCATGGACAACGGCGGTCGCAAAGCCTTGGTGCCGTTGGAAAACCGCCGGCACTACTTCGAGGTCCCAGCCGATGTGGCCGAGAAGGTGGACGTTGTTTTCTTTTCGGACCCTGGCACCGCGGTTGGAAAGAGTCTACTCATGTAGCCGGGACAGGCAACTGCCGGCCACAAGCACTGAACCCTCGGACCTCCGCCCAGGAGGTTCGAGGGTTCTTGCGTTCATTCCAGATCTTCCTCGTCAGCGAAGAGCCTCTCGCGCAGCAACCTCTTGGCCCGGTCCCGGTCCTTGCGCTGCACCTCCACCCCGTAGCCTGGCGTCTTCTTCACCAGCCCCGCCTCAATTCCGTATATGGTGAAGGTCAGGGACACCGCCTCGGCATCCTCCCGATCCTCGGATCCGTAGACCGTCACCCAAGGCTCGGGTGCGTGCCCCGACATGGGCGCCGCAGCAGCCATCGCCGCCAATCTCGTCATCGCACTCCGCCTAGGCACCTTCGGCTTCTCAACCTCCGCTGCAAGGAGCTGCCGAATGATCTTGGCCGCCGTCTTCTGAATCTGCGGCCCCACGGTCCAGATCAGGTCCTTATCCAGCGACCAGAGAGCGATGTACTCAAAGCTACTCATACCTGGGTCCAGTTCGAAGAAACGCGCCACGATGTAGGCGACCCCTTCGGCCACCGCCTCATAGTACTTCAGCATGGACCGGTGGGGAAGATCGTTGTGAAGAAGAGCGTGGGTATATTCGTGGATCAGCGTGATGGCCTTTGCGCCCATGGGCAGGTCCTTCTTAATCGTAATCTGCTTCGCTTTCACGTCGTAGAAGCCATCTGCCGTACCCGTGTCCCCCTCCAGCACGGGAACCGGGATGATCTTCTTCAGCCGGCTGTAGAAGCTCCTCGCCTTCGCACCTCCTCCAACTGGGCGGGTCCATTCGGGGAACTCCGGTACGGGGGCGCCGTCGGTCTGGGAGAGGTCGAAGACGCTGACGGTTCGGAAACCGGTAACCACCTCTTCCTCTTCTCCCGTCTTGGGGTCCTGGACCGTAGCAGTTCGAGGCGCCATGATCTTGATCGAACGCTCGCCGCGCCGAACATGGCGACCCTTTACCTTCCAGGCCTGATACCCCGCGACCAGGCTTGCGCTGGGGCACTGCATTCCGATTAACATGGCGTTAAACCAGCTGTACGTGTAGAACTTGGAGAGAAAGCGCAGTGCGTCACCCCAGCGGTCGTGGCTGTAGATCTCTTCCACGCCATGCCCCAGGTCCGCCATCAACTTCTCCACTTGCTGTCGATAGGCACGGCTCAGGTTGGCACCCTTCATTCAAAGCAGCCTCCTTCCCAACACTTCAGCGACCGTGGGGTCATTCCGCCTTCACCGCCCACCGCTGCCAGACCCCCCGGTACTCCTCCGGTACCAACTCCTGCCGTGGGTATGTCCTAGCCCCCAACCGGGTCGGATGCACCTCGTCTCCCGGCCGGAAGACCCGGTACTCTCCTTCCGAAGTCCGCACCAGGTAGTTGTACACCGTGCCATGACTCTTGGGAGCCGACGAGCAGCAGCGGGCGTTCACATGCGTCCGCACAGTCGAGCCATCACCCCCAAACCGCCGTTCCACCTCGTCGACCAGCTGCATGAAGCCAACGCTGGTCTTGCCCTCCTCGTGCAGCATGACCGCAGTCAGCCAGACTGCAACATGGGTCACCTGACCCGCTTGCGTCTTCATACGAAACCTCCTTACTCACCCCGATAATAAAAGGAATTATTGGACAAGTTTCATTCCCGCTCCTGTATGTACAATCGATAATCTCGAGTCAGTGATCAGAACCATATGACAGTATGGGTCAGAACCATAACTTGTCAACGCGACCAGGAATGGCCGAACACTCGATGGACCACAATGGAAAAGGCACCCGAATGGGGGTGCCCTTCTCACTCCAGACCTCCCTCGGTACGCATGATAGCGGGGAGTCCCGGGAAATCTGGAGTTCGGAGTTCCGCATGTTGCCGCCTCTCATGTAGACGGCGGTCGATCATGTGTCATGAATCGAGTCGACCGCTATGCAAAGCGGAATGGATGGCCTTGGTAACGATCAGGATCATCGAGACAACTCTGATCTTCACCCTTGGCTACGGAGCATTTCCCTCGCCGCCAAACTCCAAGGGCTCGGGAAATGCTCCTTGTCCCCCTTTCGGAGGCAGGCCTGCAAGTACTCCCAGGTCCAGGGTACCACAGAACACATATTCGGTCTGTCGAAGGCTGAGGGTGCGTTCTGACTTTTGCTCACCAGGATTCGACTTGATCGGGCAAAGTTGTCGGTGAATTCCACCGCTCATCGCCCCCGCTGATACCCCCAGATCCGATGATCCAGCAACCGGGCCGTCAGCCCCGGGTACTCCCCCCGCAGCGCCACCGTCGCCCCGGTCAGCAGCTCCTGCGCCTCCCCCAACCCGACGGGCCGGCCAATGGTCTCCTCCAGGAACCGTATGATCATCCGATCTGGCTTGATCAGATCATCCGACCCGGCCAGCATGAAGAAGTAGCGCAGCGAGATCCCGCTGGTCTGGCCCGGGATCGCCATGATTGCCCGCTCAAACGCCGCCGAGTCGAGCACCTTGGGCAGATCCTGTAGGTAGTTGACGCCGAACTCTGCCAGGGCCCGGGCGAAGCGGTAGACCGCCTCCGCCTTCAGCACCCCGTTCGTGGTCGATGTCCGCTGCTTGTTCCGCAGGATCTCGCCGGCGAAGAGTTCCACCCCGAAGTGCTCGATGCGATGCACAAAGACCGGGATCGACTCCTGCCGCTCCGGGGCCGGCGGGTAGGGCTCGCCCCGCCCGATCCGCTGCAGCCCGAAGTAGTCGCAGTAGCGGATCACGGTATTGCGGGTGCTCTCATAACTGACGCCGATCGAGTAGACGGCGTCGAGGACGCAGAGCGGGAGGCTCTGGTAGTAGTACTCATCGCTCAGGGTCGCGGTCTCCAGGTCCAGATCAGCCTTACAGCGTTCGACTATGCTCGCTACATCCACAGTATTTTTCCTCTCTTCACAAGCCGGGTAGGCCTACCGCTGCGGAAGCCTGGTCAGCCCAGACGAGACCATAATGCCGCCCAGGGCGCAGTACTGCAGTTGATGCGGCCACTGCACGGCGGGATGCCAGAACTCAATCACCTTCCGTCCCGCCCCTCCCATACCCGGGAGGATGGCACCGTGGCGGTCACCTCGCTGCGCCAGATGTGCGCTTGCGCATACTCGCACGTGGAGCCGCAGACGATCTCCTTCTCGAACGCAACTCGAACGGCATGAGCAATCAGGTTGGCCACAGACCTCATCCTCCTGATCGTTGAGCAATGAGTTGTTCGATTCGAGTGCGACGCGCTGAAACCCTACTGATCCATGGTCACAGGTTACCAACTTGCAGCGACAACGGCTTGTCACTCCCTCACCCACTCGCCACCGCCGACCGCGGAATGACGAGGCGGGTACACGGCTACGATGGAAAAGGCACCCGAATGGGTGCGCCCGCCACAGGACGGGCACACCAGCGCCTGAACAGCAAGGATACGGCATCCTGGCACAGCCACTGGCCACACACGGACATACACTTCCCATTGAGCGATTGCTGACCGACTGGCTCACCCCAGGGATTCGTCCTGCTTCGCACATGCCGGGAACGGATCAGGTGGATGGATCGTCCATCGGTATGATGAACGATCCATCCACTGGAGGCGGTCCTATGCGGTTCCGATCCCTCCCCCTTCTCCTGCTTCTGGTCCTGCTGGTCGGCTGCGCCGTCGGTCCGAAGGAGCCCCCGACGCCCGTAGTGGCCGCCGGCAAGATCGCTGTGCCCGTTACCCGTGGCAGTTACTGCTGGATGTCGGGCACCAAGGGCGTCTGCGCCGACACGGCCGCACCGCCCGACCTGCTGAAGGCGGTCGACTACCAGCCCGCAGTCGTGCCGGGCGGCGCTACGCTCTCCATTACCTTCCCCGTCGCCCCGACCGAAGGGCCCTCGGTCAACCAGTGGGAGGCAGGTGGCCCAGTGACCCTCCCCTACGGCGGTACAGTGGTTCTCCCGGACGCTCCGGGCATCTACACCTATGACGTCTTCGCCCGCTGGAAGCAGGGGAGCGCCTCTTTCGCCTTTCAGGTCGAGGTGAAGTAGGGCGGAAGCGCAGACAGGGAGAGGACGGCCTAGCCGCCCTCTCCCTGTCTCTCCTCGTCACTGCCCGAGACCTGCGCCTCTGGAATGGGCCAGAGGTAGACGCGGACCTCATCAAACGCCTCGACCTGATCCCGGGGAATAATCCCGCTCCAGCGGCGCGGGGTGAGGTGAGGCGGTTCTTCATGATAGATGTACCACCGCAGGGACTCCTTCAGCCCCAGGGCTTCCGCCACGACCGGGTCCTCGGTGGAGACGAGCGGCGACCTGGTCACCACCGTCTCGCCTGTCGCCATCACCCAGTGCCCTTTCACCTTGACCACACACCTGGCCTCATAGCGCTGCTCGATCTCGTGCCGGCGAAAGGTGCCCTCCCAGTAGTTTTCCCCCTTCTGGGTGAGGTTGAGGGCCTCTGCCACCGGGGCCTCGCAACAGTGCACGTGGAAGAGCCCGAACCGGTCAGCCCGCTCCAGAACCACCCGGTGCCCACGGATCACGACGTACTCCGTGTATCCGACCCCGGTAGTCCAGTTGTCCTGATCCGCCAGGGCATCCTCCAGGGAGATGGGCTCCTCATCACGAACCGGTAGCCGGTGGCTGCCGATCTTCTCCATCGGCATCACGACCAGTTCGCCGCCGGGGCGGGTCAGCATCATGACAGCGTGATCGGTCGCTGCGAAGAAGACGCCGTCGTGCCACGCCCCGTTGACATGAAGGCCGATCCGCTCACCGTTCTGCCGCTTCCCCACCCACTGCCGAATCCGCTTGAGCCGGTGCCGGTAGTGCCGCTCGGCCTTGGCGAGCAGGTCCTGGTTCCGGCGGGACGGGAACTCCTCCACCACCTGGCGCAGCCGGGTGATCATCTCCATCTGGTCGGCGGGGGCGTTCTGGTAGATCCCCACTTCCTGCCCAAACTGCCAGACGGCCTCCTGCAGTTCGAAGAAGAGGGCGCCCTCTGGCTCGAACGTCCGCTCCACCTGCTCCTCATAGGGGCAGCCGAGCTCCTGGCAGACCAGGTACCAGGCATCCACGCCCTCCTCGTCCTCATCCAGGCGTTCCCAGAGGACCACGGTGAACTCGTCGTCCTCCCGGTAGGCCAGGAGTGTATGGGTACCACAGAGGGGGCAGGTCGGGTTCTCGATCCAGTTCGGGTCGAGGCCCTGGGCCAGGATCGCGTCCAGCACCCGCTCACTCTCCTGCTTCTGGTCCAGAAAGTAGATGCGCCGCATCTTCTTGCACCTCCTTGCTCCTATAAACGCAGGGAGCCCCCGCCCGGTTCGATCTGCCGACGAAAAAGGCTGTTGGGCTCAGGAGAAGCACTGCGCAGGAGTGTGAAGGCGCAGGCGCCCGGAGGAGACCGAGGGTTGATCCCTGAAAGCGAAGAACCCGGCAGACCCTTTCTCCAGGTCTTTGTCAAGCGGGCCTAACCCCTGGGCGCTGCAGCACATCTCCCCTTTGCAGGCCATAGGCTGATGTGAAGACGGAGCGAACTCCGTCTCGGCGAAGGGAGCCTGTGGCAGGCATGCTTTTCGGTGGACCCTCTCTCTTCGGTCCCCTCACGGAGCCCGATGTCCGGTTAGAACTGTCGATCTGCGTGAATGATCTCGTGGGATCGGTGCTGCCGCAGGCCTTGAACATCGTGGCAAACAGACTGCTGCCCACCACCCCGGTCGATATCCAACGAGTCCCCTGCAGCGGCGGGGAGAAACTTGGCCTCTGGTTTCCGAGTGCGCCGCGGGAGGGCCGGACGCAGGCCCTGATGATTGGAAAGCGCCTGCCGGGGGAGAATTACCTGGTGGGGGTCAGCCTGAACGCCATCCGCTTTGTCGCCAATACGGTCTGGGCCGATCCCAGGACACCGAAGCGGATCCCCTTGCCCGACCCCTTCCCCGCTGCCCGGCTCAGATGGTTCGACATCACCCTGGTACCTCCCAACCGGGTTGTCACCCGCATCAACGGGTTCGTCCCGATCGCGGTGCTGCCCGACGTCAATTTCACCGCGACCTTCACAGGCACGCTCTTCCTTGACGGCGCAGGGCAGGTCATGTGCCGGGCGGAACCAGCGCAGATTGACGTCCGTAATGCCCTACTCCGCACCTTGCTGCTCGAGCCCATCGCCAATGTCTTTGCGAATACGTTCCTTGGGGGACAGCTCGACCGGCTGACGGGCGCGGGCTGCCAGATCGTACAGCGGCTGATTCCGAGCGGAATCGACATCCCCCGCTGTGGGCGGATCAACTTCCGCTTCTCGCGCCTGGACGTCAGTCCGGCCGGGGTGATGTTGGGCGTCAGTGAGCCGCTCCCCCCATGCCTGAATGCGGTGCGTGTGAGAGAGGAGCCGTTCCGCGGCCCGAGGTAGCACGCACAGGTAAGCCCCGGGTGAGCCAACAGGCAGCCGGGGCTCTTGCTTTGCGGGCTCGGTGCGCACCTACCCCCTCTGGCTGCTGCAGCACCCAGGCGGTCAGGGCAGACCTGCGGGGGGAGATGGCGAGCCGGGCGCAAACCGCACATCCCCCACCAACCTGGCCCGCTCCAACATCCCCCGAGCCTTCCCCCCCACCCGGGGGAACCGCTCCCCCGCCCACGCCACCACCGCTTTCAGGGGCTGCTCCAGCCGGTCCCCTGCCCCGTGGAACTTCGGCAGCACCTTCATCATCACCGCCACATCGAAGGCCGAGTCCCCGAGGAGCACATCCCGCATGGGCGACTCATCCACCGCTCCCATGAAGGCGAGGATCTCATCCACCACGCGGTAGCCGAAGCCCAGGTCGTAGGGCAGGAGGGCCTGGTTCAGCTCGTCCAGCAGGGCCACGTAGCGGCGGCGGCTCCGGCCCCAGCCCGCCACGTCGGACCGGGTCAGCTGGGCAAACCGCCCCTGCCGGGTGAAATCCGCCAACAGCGCCTCATCCACCCCATCCTCCTCCGAAGAAAGGACCTCGGGCGGGTAGCCGGCCAGATCCACCTCCCGCACCTCCATGGTGAAGGCCCGGTCCAGGACCTTGGGGCTGAAGGCGAAGGTGGTCTCATCGGTGTTGATGGTCCCCACGAGGTAGAGGTTCGGCGGCAGCCGGAGGGTGGGTGGGACCCGCAGCCCGTCGGATGCCGTCACGCTGCCGGCCTGGCCGTGCAGAGCGATCGCCCCGCGCGTGAGGCCATCATCCTCCCGGCCGGTCTCCAACACGCTGAGGATGTCGGCCAGGTAGTACTCCACCCGGGCCAGGTTCATCTCATCCAGGACGATGATGTAGGGACGGGCCCCGGTGCTCTCCTCCTCGCCCGCCTCGTCATCTGCCTCGGGCTCCGCCCCCCGCCGCAGCGCACGGGCATACTCACGGGCCAGGGAGAGGACCAGGGTCCAGGCGGCGCCATCAGCCGGGTCCAGGTCAAGCGCCTCCATGAGGGGCCGGCTCGCCTCCCGGAGCACCGGCCAGGCCTCCGCCAGGTCCGACCAGCGGGTGGATTCAGGCTCCCGCCGCAGCCGTACCCGCATCCGCAGGGCTCGCCCCGCGTCCCGCAGGATACTCCGGCTGCCGATGGCCGGTACATCGTCAGGCGACAGCGTCGCCAAGACCCGAATGATCCGCACGACAGGCGGACGGTCTAGTCCAGCCTGCAGGAGCAGATCCTGCACAGCCAGGGCCCGCTGGGCGAGCGGGATTCGGCGGTCGATCAGCATGTCTGTTGCCTGCCGGAGCAGGTCGTACCCGACATCCAGATCCTCGCCGACCTGCATGAAGCCGATATCGTTGTAACGGTCCAGCCAGAGCGTGCGCAGCTGCTGATCGGTCCAACTGCCCCGCCAGCCGGCCACCTCCTGAAGCCGCTCCCGGTGCCGCTGAAGCTGTTCCCGCAGGACCACATTCTTCAACCGATGCCGAATGTAGCCCTCCAGGCTGTCCCCCGCCGCCGGCGGGCGCCGGGCCTGAAACTCCTCACTGGCCGCCAGCAGCATCCGCAGGAAGCGGGTTGCCTCGTACTGCCCCGTCACGGGGTTCCAGTAGCCCAGGAGCCCGGTGTTATCCCGCCAGTCGGGCTTCACCGGCTCCAGCAGAACTGATTCTTCAGCCCCATCGCCACCGCGAACTCCTGGGCCAGCCTTGTCTTGCCGGTACCGGAAAGGCCGGCAAGGATCACGAAGCCCTTCGCCTTGAGAGCACCGTAGAAGGTGGCGACCTGCTCGGGACTGAAGCGGTAGCCCCGGCGCTGCAGGCGTTCGTGGATGGCGTGGGCCCCACCGCTGCGTACGGTTCCATCCGACAAGTTCTCCAACATGTACACCCCCATTTCTGGCATGGTAACGATCTGCTAACGCAGGGACTCCTCCACGCAGCTGAGCGTATTGCGCCGGGCCAGGCGACTGGCCCCCGCGCCGTGGCCCGACACAGTCACGCTCAGTCGCGCCAGGGACCGAACCAGTCGCACCGGGGTCCGAACCAGTCGCACCCAGTCACACCGGGGTCCGAACCAGTCGCGCCCAGTCACACCGGGGTCCGACCCAGTCGCGCCCAGTCACACCGGGGTCCGAACCAGTCGCACCCAGTCACACCGGGGTCCGAACCAGTCGCGCCCAGTCGCATCGAGGTCCGAACCAGTCGCGCCCAGTCACACCGGGGTCCGAAGCAGTCGCGCCCGGTCGCAGCGGGGCCCGAAGCAGTCGCACCCAGTCACACCGGGGTCCGAAGCAGTCGCGGGGTGATCTCACCCGACGGGGTTCGCCTCCAGCGTGATGGACCAAAACCGCTCCGGGCCGTCGGTCAGGAGGCGGGCCAGCTCCCGGAGTGGGCCGCCATCGCCCAGGCGGTGCTCGAACCGGTAGCCGTCGACCTCGGAGACCTTCGTGTCGAAGGCCATCCGGCGTCTCCACCCATTGGGCGCCGAGGCCGAAGGCCGTCAGGCACTCCAACAGACCGGGCTCAACTTGGTGCCCCCGGGCCCCCAGGGCCATGACCATCGCATTGGCATAGCAATCCGGCTGCCGCTCGGCGATCTCACTGCGCAGCGCATCGGCCCGCTCGGCCTCGTACAGGCGCAGTGTCCTGGTGGATACCCCGCAGATCCGGGTCATCGCGCGGCTCCTTAGCCCGGCGGCTCCAGCAGATCCCACGGGGTGATAATACCCAACAGCGCCTCCGTGGACCGGCCCCGCTCCGTGATCAGCAGCGCCTCCAGCAAGGGCCGCTCCTTTCGGGGACCCTCCCGGAACCGTTCGGCGGCATCGTACCACGTCGCATCCCGGGCGATGAACTCCACGTTCCGGCCCTCGGTCTCATCCCGCGCCAGGACCTCACCGACCGTAACCCCATCGAACGCCATGATCTCCTCCGGGACACGGTCCGCCAACCACTGGGCGATGCACCTGGCGGTCAGCAGCCCCCGAAACGAGTCCCCGGCATACACCGGGAACTGGGAGAAGCGGAGTTCCCGTGACCATGCGAGCGGTCTGGTAATCGGATCGGTTACGTCGAGCTGCCGGACTTCCGCACGGAAAAGAGTACCGACCCGCGGCGGATTGAGGATGGCGGCGACCACCCGCTCCAGGTCATCGACCACGTCCGGATGGGGCTCCGCGATCACCCGCTCAGGGTAGCGCGCGTCGTGCACGATGGCGTTACGCAGCGTCGCGGCCTGCTTGAGCCGGTCGGCGAAGCGCCTGACTGTCGTGAACCGCTTGGCCGCCTCATTCACAACGTAGGTAAACCCCCGGTCCCCCCGCTCGATGCCCGTGGCCGTCCGCAGGTGGTCATCGATCTGGTTGAATGCCTTGAGAAAGCGCTCTGCGCTCAACCTGCATCACCTCGCTCAATGAGTTCTGCCTGATCGAGTCCACCCCTCCCGGACGGTGAGCAGGACCCTCGTTAAACGTATAGAATCTCCATGATTAATATCCCAAAGGTCCCTCGTCCAAAGAGGAGCCATTCGGACACGGAGGCGAGAACTCCCATGACCAACACACCTGACCACACCTTCGATCTGGTAATCATCGGGGCGGGCGTGGCCGGCGGTGCGCTGGCGGCCGCCATAGCCGCGGCGGGTGGCGACAGCCGGATCCTCCTCGTCGAGCAGACCCGGAAGTCCGGTTCGATCAACCGGGGCGACTTTCTCAACCCCAGCCACCTGGAACTCCTCGATGAATGGGGCGCCCTGGAACAGATCCGGGCCCGGGGCGCCGAGCCCTGCTGGTACGATGAGATCTACGACAACGCCGGGAACCTGCTCCTCCGGCACGACCTGAACTGGAATGAGGGCAAGTACCCGTACGGTCTCTGCCTGGAGCATCCGGCGATCGAGGATGCCCTGCTCGAGGCCGGCGCCGCCAACCCACACCTGACCATCTGGCGGGGCGCCCGCTTCGAAGGCCTGGCCGGGCACGATGACCAGGGCGTCACCCTGCGCATCAGCCAGGACGGGCGTGCGGTGCTGGTCCGGGCCGCCTGGGCTGTCGCGGCGGATGGGCGTATCTCCCGGGCGCGGCAGGAGGCGGGGATCGAGTCGGTCATGCATCCCTACCCGTACGAGATCCTGATGCTCCGGACGCCCACGCCCAGCCACTGGCACCAGACGTCGGCCCAGTTCTCCGGCCCCGGCGGGTTTGCCGGGCTCTTCGTCGTCAACGGCGAGCACCACCGCATCGCCCTCGTTCTGCCGGATGGCACCGCGCAGGCGTTCTTACAACTGCCCGAGGCGGAGCGCCGGGCCGAGGTTGCCCGGCGATCGGTGGACCTGGCCGGGCTGCCGATCCTCTGGGAGCACGCCCACAGCTACCGGCTCTTCTGGCACCATGCGCCGGACTACGTGAAGCACCGGGTGATCCTGATCGGGGACGCCGCCCACAGCTTCACGCCGGTGCTGGGCATGGGGATGAACCTCGCCCTGGAGGATGCCCGGGCCCTCGCCCCCCTCCTCTCCAGCCGGGCCGGTCTGACCACCCTGACCGAACCCGAGGTACAGCAGCGCTACGAGGTGGTGCGCCGCCCCCGGAACCAGCGGGTCCTAAAGATGAGCAACCAGCAGGGCGCCCTCTTCTTTGAAGGGCGTGGGCTGACGCACAAGCTGAACGCCATCGGCCTGCGCCTCCTGGCCCGATTCCCCCGGCTTCAGCACCCGTCCTTTCGCCTGCTCTTCGGGTAGGGGCGTAGGGAAGGCGGCGGTCTGCGGCTAGACAGCACCCTCACTGGATACCCTGAAAAGGGGAGCGAGGGGGGCTGCTGCGCAACCCGAGTCTCGGGGCACCATGATCGGTTCTAGGTGAGAAGAAGGCGAAGTAGGAACCGGATCAACTCCTCGGTGGAGTCTCCCCTCGCTCACCCATATGTTAGCGAACAGGTGTACGCCGTGTACAGACCAAACGGATCGACTACATTCGACGGCATCTCTCGGGCAAATCGACACGGGCGGCTAGTCTCTGCAAGGAGACTGGCCGCCCTTGCCCATTGCCCCCTGGCCTGAATGGTGGGACAATTGGGATGCAGGCATGGAGGGTATTAGCAGAGGAGATGAGCGCATGGAGTCGCAGTTTTCCCACGGCTACCACCACTTCCACCCCAACCGCAGCCTCAACTTCCAAATGAACCGCTGGGTCAGTTATCTGGGCGACCGTATGATCGCCGACATGGCCCGGGCTGCCCCCAAGATCCAGTCCTTCGACGACTGGAAGCGGGAGTTCCTGGCCCTCGCCCAGGAGGCAGAAGCCGCCGGTGACCCGGCACGTGCTGCCTACCACTACCGGTCCGCCGACTTCTTCATGATGGACGACCCGCGCCGCCCGGAGACCCGTCAGAAGTTCCTCCACCTGATCCGAGAGGCCTACCATGTGACCGCTGATGAGCAGATCCGCATCCCCTACGGCGACCGCTACCTGCACGCCCTCCACTTCCGGACCGCCCAGCCCCGGGACATCCTGGTCGTGCACGGGGGCTTTGACTCCTACATCGAGGAGTTCCTGCCCATCCTGCGGGCGATCCAGTCCGCCGGCTATGAGGTGATCGCCTTTGAAGGACCCGGCCAGGGCAGCTCCCTGGAGGAGCAGGGCCTGACCATGATCCCCGAGTGGGAGCGGCCGACCGCCGCCGTCCTGGACCATCTCCATCTGGCGGATGTAACCCTGGTCGGGATCTCCCTGGGCGGAAACCTGGCGATCCGGGCCGCGGCCTTTGAGCCGCGGGTGCGGCGGGTCGTCGCCTGGAACGCCCTGACCGATGCCTTCGGCGCCACGCTCAAGACCGGCTCCCCCGGCCGGAAGGCGCTGCTCCGGCTCCTCCTGCACCCTGCGCTCGCGCCCCTGCTGGACGGCCTCCTCCGCCAGAAAATGCGCAGCAACCCCGCCCTGGACTGGCTGATCCGCCACGGCAACCACGTCCTGGGGACCCGTACGCCATCGGAGCGGTTCCGTGTCACCCTGCGCTACAATACGGTGCCGATCTCGCACCTCATCAACCAGGATGTCCTGGTCCTCGGCAGTAGCGACGACTTCGGCGTGCCCAAGGACCAGTTCTACGAGCAGGTGCGGCTCCTGACCAATGCCCGGTCGGTCACCGCCCGGCTCTTCACACAGGCCGAGGAGGCCCAGGAGCACTGCGGCATCGGCAATCTGAATCTGGTGCTCCAGGTGGTCATAAGCTGGCTGGATCTGCTCGCCGAGCGGGACCGGCAGACGCAGAGCGCATAGCGCCCCTCACTGTCGCGACAATTCCCCGCTCTTTGTCGTCACTTGCCGAACTGTTTCATTGGACACGCTTCCCCCAATACGCTATAAAAAGAGACATAAAGCATTCAAGGGCATCCGATAAGGGCAAACCTGGCGAAAGCCAGGGACGCAAAGCCTCCGGCCTACGGCTCACACGAGCTACGGCAGCGGGGTTGCCGAAGTGCCACGGTGGAAACCCGAGGCGCATCTCGGGTTTTTCTGTTGCCCTGTTGCCAGAGGGGGAACCACCGTGAAACGGCTTCGCAAGCTCTTATCGATCCTACTGCTCGGCCTCCTGCTCCCGAACCTCGTCCCCGGCCTCGGCCAGCGCCCCGTGCTGGCGGCCGGTTACGCCGACCCCCTGGACCTGCTGCCCGACTGGGCCGCCCTGGCCACCGGCGAGCTGAACAGCGCCGCCCCGCCCGATCCGCTGGCGGGGCTTTTGCCGCGCAATCCGTTGGACGGGCTCCTGCCCGACCTGCCCGCCCCGGCATCGCCGGCGGCTACGGCTGGGACTTCAGCCTCAACCAGCGGCTCCAGATGTTCGTCCACTTCCACATGACCGAGTTCCGGGGCGATGGTGGCACGACCACCTTCCACTTCACCGACGGCACCAACGGCCAGTTCGTCAACTCGTTCGATGGTGACCCCCTCATCCACACCGACCTCTCCCAGGGCAGTTATGCCCCATCCGGCGCGCCCGGCTGGACCCTGGAGCGGGAGTCTCAGGAGCGGTACGTCGTCGCGCCCTGGCGGGAGGGGCAGGACCCGCGGGCCGGCTGACCGCGGTCACCAACGGGGCGGGTCGGAAGACCACCTACACCTACGACCTGGCGGCGAACCGGGTCGCCCTGAAGCGGCCCGACAGCGGGACCGCCTATTACACCTACGACGAGGCCGGTCGCCTCGCCAGGCAGACCGATCCGCTTCGGCATGAATGGACCTACACCTACGATGAAGCCGGCCGGATCATCACCCAGACCGCCCCGGATGGCGGCCAGGCCCGGTTCGAGTACACCCCTGCCGACCAGGTTGCCGCCGTGGCCCAACTGGTCGCCCCGGGCCAGGAGGCGGTCACCCGCTACGGCTACGATGGCGCCGGGCGGATCAGCAGCCTGACCAACCCGCTGGAGCAGACCTGGCAGTACGCCTATGACGAGCTGGGCCAGCTGGCGAGCATCACCGACCCGCAGGG
This sequence comes from Symbiobacteriaceae bacterium, assembly GCA_041690255.1. GTDB lineage: Bacteria > Bacillota > Sulfobacillia > Symbiobacteriales > Symbiobacteriaceae > JAWLHU01. Next base: position 19,352 of record JAWLHU010000016.1, on the reverse strand, counting down.
TGAGAGCTACCAGTACACGTACAACTGGGAGGGCGCGCTCTACACCGTCACCGCCCCCGACGGCCAGGACACCGTCTACGAGTACGATGACGCCGGCCGGGTCGCCGGGTCCAGACCGTAGCTACTGCAGCGGCTGTCACTGGCGGATACCTACTACTGCGGGCTGTTGGCGGTGGTGGTAGCAGTGGGAACGGAGCGGGTGCAATCGGAGGTCCATTGATCGAGTACTAGAGGCAAGGTGAAGGGCGGGCGTGGTGGCACGTTGTCCCACGCCCACCGCTGAGAGGAGTGTTTCTAGCGTGAAGTTCTTAGTCTCAGAAGATGAACACTGGGACGTAGGAAGGTACGAAGCTAGCCTTGTGGAGTTGCGGGATAGGCTATCGAAGAGAGCGTACGCTTTCTTTACACGCAAGAGCCTTCATGATGCTGAGTTCCTATCGCTAGGAATCGAGAATCAGGCTGTAGGTGGCAGCAAGCGTGTCGGTCGAGATCCGACGGCAGTCGAGATTCGAGTTCGGGACCGAAGTCTGTATGAGTTCACCCTGCGGTACTCCGGTGTCGTTCATATCTCCCTATCGTTCGATGGACGGTCGAAACACTTTAGTGGTCTTGGCAATTCCAAGGAATACTGGACCGAGGACAAACGAGGCCTTGATGAATGGGCATATGATGAGTTAACGGCGTACGATGATAGGTATCTGTGTCACGAGATTCGACTCCACTCAGAAACTACCATTTTGATTCACTTCCTAAGGATAGCCGTTACGCGAAGGGGACAGAGGCTCCTCTCGAACTAACATTCATGCCCCCGCCCTCCTAATACCCGCCTGTAAGCCTTTCTGCGGCTCGGGCGGGCTGGGGGGCGGGGGATGGTGCTCCTGTACCTGGCCGATACCTCCTGCAATGCCACAATGCATTAGAGAGGCATTGCCGAAGGAGAGGGAGACAGCACTCTCGCTTAAGTCGAACTGCCGTACTAAGTTACAGTGGCGAACTCTCGGCCGGGACCTCCGGTGGCGACAGTTCGGGCGATACGGGTGGCTACACCCCGCCGACTACTCCACCCGACCCCATCGTCGATCCGGGCACCGGTGGCGGTACGAGTGAGCCACCTGCTGAGACCATCCCCGACCCAGGTGAGAATACTGGCGGCGACGAGCCGACCGACCCGCCGCCCAGCGGGCCAGAACTCCCCACCGAACCGGAGGCGCCAACCGACCCCGGCACCGGCGGCTCCAGCGGTTCTGGTGACACCGGCGGGCATACGCAGCCCGATCCCGGCGACACATCAGGCGGTGGCGACACCGACTCGGGTGGCGGTGACACAGGAGGGACCGAGCCCCCACCCAACCCGGTGGTCACTTACCAGGAGGGTTCCTGGTATGAGACGGGCCGTAGCAGCAGCAATCGGGAGTCAAAGACCTTCCTTAGTTTGGCGATTGGGATGTAGCCGATGTCAAAGACTATCTCAAGGCGGATGGTTACGTTAACTACCCTCCCCCGAGCGGGAATGAGGATCTTTGGTACGATCCGACCTCAGGCTCCCTGATCAGAATCAACCCCGCGGGGCACGACTCGGCTCCTGATGGCTCGATTGGAGCTGGGCCACACCTACACAAGGAGCGGGTTGAGCCCGGTCTGAAGAGCAGATCCAAGATCCGTAGCTCACCAACCGAGAAGCAGTATGATGATCAAGGAATAGAGTCCGAAAATGGCGATGAGACTCACATTCCAATCAAACCGTGACAGACATGAGTGAGAGGACGTGGACCAGTGGGACGCGAGTATTATCTGTGCCAAAGTGAGACTGCAGGTCCCATCTCTCAGGAGCAACGGAGGCAACTCGACGAGTATATTGCTACTTTGCCTAGCTTCCGTGAATGGCTTCGTAACGACTCTCGTATCGCACGGAAGTGGTTTTCAATGGCATACGAAAACGGAGTCTTAGTCGTGTTGGAAGGGACGCGACAGGATCTTCCCAAACAGGACTTGAAGATGCTTCTTGTGTATGCCGAGAGTATCGGCCTTGAGCTGTTCGGTGATGTTGGGGATCCAGAGTCTGCCTTTGAACGGAGCGCGATTGATCGCTGGCTCGAGTAAACCGGGTGGTCAAATTGGGCTGGAGGCTGGACCCGGTGGTCCCCGTGCCCTTCGTCTGCACGGCCGCATTGACTGTAGACGACTTCCACCACTGCGGCAATAGAGCGGACGAAACCATTCCCCCGCTACGGTTTGACCTAGCGTGTAACCTGCAGAGTGATCGATCCCGTGCCCGGTTACGGTTTCGTCGGCCAAGACGTTGGCGCGCGCAGTCGGCCTGGGTGCATGGGAAACGCCGACGATGGACCGCTATGACTTCCAGCCGGAAGTCCATGCGGTACATGGCACTAGCACGAGACAACTGAGACAGGCTCCGACAACCCGGAGGTGATAGACCTTTACACACCGCACCTCCAGGCAGGGCCGCATCCATACCTACGAAGGATAACGTGGAGGGGCGTGACTTCCAGGATAGCTGTCAGTACTGCCTTCAGCCTGTACGACAACTCAATAACGGAGTTTCGGTTGCCATACCCGTTCCTGACTTAGCTCAGGGCCCCAATCCGGTCAACAATGGAAAGGGATTCCAATTCGACGATGGTGCGGGAGGTAAAGGCCTGGACAAGCGGGTAACTGACGTAAGAATAATGGACCCTCGAGAAGGTAAGGGGTCGATTCCAGCCTATTCCGATGGCTACGTCGTCTATGGAAATGCAACTGGTCAGGCCGTTGATCCATATACGGGGAAGACGGCAAGCCGCGCAACCGCCCACCATAGCCCAACTCCGACCCTCACCCAATAGTTGACAAGGGGGGTGTACTGAGTGAGTCTTGACTTGCAGGACCTGATCGGGAGTACCGTAATCTCGTTGGAGAAAGTGCAAGACTACCACTACCTAGTCTTGGACCGAGCCGATATCTCCCTGTATAATCCCCTTGTGAGCGATGCAAATGTGGCGGTTGGAGCCAAGCTCTTAGGAATTGAAGTACGGGATGACTATTGGCTTGCCCTGACTTTTGATAGCCATCAAAGTCTAGTCATGTCGCTTAGGCCCGAAGACTATGGTTGTCCTGAATCAGCAGTGTTCTACTACAGGGGCGAGGTTGGTTCGCGCAAGGTGGTGGTGATCCAGTAACCACGCAGCGGGACACCTTCTTCAACTGGCAGGATCTGCCCCAGACCTGCACCCCTACGCACTATGTGCACAGCAACCCCATAACCCTGATTGACCCGACGGGGCGGTGGGCGAGTAGAAGCGGCTCAGGGCCAGGCCGCGCCCAACATATGTGTTGCCACGGTTGCGCCAGGACCTCTCGACCAAGTTCGAGAGTTTCTGGCGTTATCTTGTCGGCCCGGTTCCCACGGCGGCTTCAGGATGGCCCGTATCTCGGCCATCGGACGGGAAACGTCCGCTTGGCGTACGGTGGCCCAGGTCCCGGCTGGAGCCAAGAGAAAGGATCGCTGGCACGAATTTGGAACTACGTAGTGTATTCGTACTATAGAACGCCGATGTCCAGAGTGCTACGCTGAGCGCGACGGGATCCCTGAGCGTTCTGGATTTGGGGGGGAATAAGGATGCGGAAGTCAACATTCCGCTTGGTGCTGACGGCTTTTGTAGTCTGTCTCTGTGTCAGGACGACTCCGGCGGAGGGCCAAGCCATTGGGGTGAAGGTCGACGGCCTTGAGCGTACCTTTTCGTCCTCTCCTCTCATGCGAGAGGGGCGGGTACTGGTGCCGCTGCGCGACCTCTTCGAGGCGGTGGGGGCCAAGGTCACCTGGCAGGAGACCACACGGACCGTGGTGGCCACCCGGGGCGATCGGACGGTCGAAATTGGGATTGGATCGGCTGTGGCGAAGGTGAATGGTCGGCCTATCCCCGTGGATGTGCCGGCGGAGATCATCGGGGGCAAGACGATGGTGCCTCTCCGGTTGGCGGCGGAGGGGCTCGGCGCCGACGTGTTCTGGGATGCGGCAACGGCAACCGTCTCAGTCAACACCTTCCGCATCAGTACACTGAAGCTCTTCCCAGGGGAGACGAACATGCGGGCGCCGGTGGCTGTGGCCAAGAACTCCCAGACCGGGCGGCTCTACCTGCTTCTTGAGGACAAGACGCTGGGTGTGGTCGACAGCCAGACCGGTGATCTCATCGCCCACGTTTCGCTGGGCTTCGAGGAGTTCGCCAAGCTCCCCCACATGGCCGGACTCGCCGTGGACGAGCGGACGAATACGGTCTACGTGGCCACGCTGGACCAGGGGCTCGCTGTGGTGGACGGCGCCACCAACGGGGTGCGCAAGCGGATCGATGCCAACGGCCCGGTGGCGATCGATCCGACCAGCGGGACGATCTACGCGGCCGGCAAGGATTCGCTGGCCGTTGTGGACCCGGTGGCCGGCAGTGTCGTCGCCCGGATTCCGTTTAGCAAGAAGGGCGTGCAGACCACCAACATCGCCCTGAACAGCGAAACCGGCCGTGTGTACGTGCCCGATTTCTGGGGGCCGCTCCAGGTGGTAGATGTCAACAGCCGCACGCTGGTGAAGACCGTAAAGCCTCCAGTGACGAGCCCCCGCCGGATCGCCGTCGACTCGTCGCGCAACCGGGTCTACCTCCTGGGGTGGGACAATGTCTATTGCCTGGACGGAGAGACGCTGGAAGAGGTGGATCGGACTGTGATCCCGGGGAGATACCAGTATCACGATGTGGTGGTCGACGCTGCCCCAAACGTGCTTTACGTGGTCTCTGACACATCGGTCTGGGCCCTGGACGGCGAGAACCTGGAGGTCATGCAGGAGTTGCGGCCGCGGTTCAGCCTGAGGGGCGGCTCTATCATAGCCTTTGAGCCCGGTTCGACCCTCGCCTTCGATGAGACCACCCGGCAGCTCTTCGTCACCACCCGCACCAAGGACGTCGTCCAGGTCTTTGATACGGCAGATGGCGCACTGGCTGAAGCTGGCGTCTGGTATGTGGGCAGCCGCCCGTTTGACCTGGCGATCAACCCCCAGACCAAGCGAATCTACGTGGCCGACACCGGCTCCGACGCGGTGATCGTGGTGGACGCAGAGACCGGCCAGGTGACGGAGCGAGTTGCCGTGGTCGGGAAGCCGGTAGCCATCGCGGTCAACGTCCAACGCAACCAGGTCTACCTGCTCGCCATGGGAGGGCTCTACTTCATCGACGGTGCGACGAACAGCGTGACAAAGAAGCTCGCAGTGCCGGGAGAGCCACACGGCTTGGCCGTCAACGAGGCGGCTGACCGGATCTACGTCACCGCCGATCACCCGGACGATGGCAGCCTGTTCACCATCGATGCCGCCACCCAGACACAGATCCAGCGGATCAGGGCGGACTTCCCGGAGGATGTGGCGGTCAACCCCACCACCGGCCGAATCTACTTGCCGCAGTTGGAAGGGGGCAAGGTTGCGCCCATAATCACGGGCTTCGAGGTCACCCCCAGCGGCTACCGACAAACGATCTCCGGCTGGGCCAATGTGGGTGGCCGGCTGGGCGGGGGGATGCTCGTCTTCGAGACCGATGCGGCTGAGCCAATCAGCGACTACCGCCTGCCGGACTACCACTATCAAGCGCCGCTGGTGGTGGATGAACCCCGCCAGCAGGTGATCATTGCGCTGAGCACCGACATCAATTCGATCTACGCACTCGACGAGAGTGGACATGAACCGAAGGCACGTCTGCGGATCTCGGGCGACCTGTACAAGGCGGCGATGTCCTACTCTCGGAGCGGCATCTTCCAGGACATGGCGATCGACTCGCAGAAGGGCACGTTCTACACCACCGTGCAGAAAGAGGTACTGCTCGGGTTCGACGCCGCCACCCTGGAGTGGACCACTTGTATAGACCTGGCCGAGGGCAGCCGGCCCGAGGGGGTTGCGGTCAACCCGACCGACGGCCGGGTCTACGTGGCCAACTGGGGCGACGGGACGCTGGCGGTGGTGGAGTTCCGGTAAGGCCTGATCCTCGCTTGACAGACGGGCACCTCCTCCCCCTAGCATGCGCCGGTCGGGCAGTGCGCTGTGTACAGTTCCCAAAAGGCAAGCGCTGTCTTGCCGTCGAATGGCTCCGCGAAGAACCCTCCCACCCGGGCCATGCCTGCAGGAGCAGGTAGTGCAGCCGGTTCTTCACCCGCGTCTGCTCCGACACAAGCCCCCGGCGGTACTGCACCAGCAAGAGCAGCGCCCACTGCAGCGGGTCCAGGTTGGCATCCGGCAGATCGTGATACGGGCACTAGTTCGGCGCTTCCGCTGCAAGGATCGGAGGTGCTCAAGAACGAATTTCAGTGAGCCGCTCGCCGGTCTTGCAGTAGCAAGAGCCCGCTCTGCGCCGTGGGCGTACATACGGGACGATCCAGGTGGCCGACCGGTTTCACCCGGTACGGAACGTCAGCGATGCCCTGAGAGAGGTTGCTGACCGGCAAACATGGGCACTTCCCGAGCCCATGGCTTTGCCGGCTTCTGTCATTGAAGAGATCACCCCAACACCCGAGATATCGTCTAGGGCCGCCCGTATGCGAGCACCGCCGCGTACCACTCCAGCACCCGCATGGCGCACAGCGTAAGGAGAGTTCTCCACCTTGCCTGATCACACCCGGGCCCCCTACCGGCGATTGCATAAGCTTTTTTCGGCCGCCCCGGTGACTCGATGCGAAAAACCTGACGGAAGGGGCGACCCGGTGCGCCCATCGCGCCAAGGCGCCGCGGGCATCATGCCCACGGCGCCTTGAAGCTGTTCCGGTGCATCTGGTCCGCCCCACCGGGCCCCGGCGAGGCAGGTGCTGCGATCAGAGCCAGGTCAAGAAGTCGAACGTGCGTGTTCCTTTCGCGAGTCGCACCTGATTCAGCCGAGCCTACACGCCCAGGATCGGGCCCAGCCAGAAGGCGATGCTCGTAATCACCGCGTAGAACAGCCAGATGATGATGCAGAAGCCCATGATATCACGGAACTTCAGCTTCGCAACACCCAGCAGCGGGATCGCCCAGAACGGCTGAATGATATCGGTGAACATGTCGCCCCAGGAGTAGGCGATCATGGTCAGCGAGTGGGTCACGTTCAGCTGATCCGCAGCGGCCATGATATACGGCGCCTCAATGGCGAACTTCGATCCGCCGGACGGGACGATGTAGTTCAGGATCCCGGAGTACCAGAAGACGATCAGCGGGTAGGTTTGGGTGGTGGCGAAGGAGACGAACCAGTCGCCGATCACGTCCGACAGACCGGAGTACTGCACGATGCCGAAGATACCGGCGTAGAACGGGAACTGGAGGACGACGCCCCAGATGTTCTTACCGGCGTCTTCTGCCGCCTTCAGCAGGGAGGCAGGGCTGCCGTGCAGGATGATGCCGAGGATCAGGAAGATGAAGTTGACCATGTTGATATCGAGACCGTTGAGACCCTTGCCCTTGAAGTACAGGTAGAGGAAGATGACGCCCATCACACCGATGATGATGCTCATGATCGGGCTGAACTCCATGGCGGTTGCCGGGGTCTTCTCGGCCCGAACCGGCTTCTCAAACTCTTCCATGCCGGCCAGGACTTCCGGATCGACGGTGACCGTGTTCGCCTTGTTCGGATGCAGCATCGGGGCGAGGACCGTCATGGCGATGATGACGATCGCCACCACGATCAGGTTGAAGGGGCTGAAGATGGTCTCAGTGACCGGAATGATGCCGATCGCCTTCTCCATGAAGTGACCAGGCGTCGCGACCAGCAGCGGCGAAGAGGCGGAGAGGCCGGCATGCCAGGTGGTGCCGAGGCCCAGGTAGGCGGCGGCGACCAGCAGCCGGTAGTCAACGCCCTTTACCCGCTTCGCAACAGCGCGGACGAAGACGGCGGAACCGACGATCGAGAGACCCCAGTTGAACATGCCCAGGAGCATCGAGACGATCGCCATGAGAGCGACGGCCTGCTTCGGAGTCTTGGCCCAGCCGGCCATCTTGTTCAGAATCTTGGCGACGGGCGGCGCAACGGCCACCACATAGCCCGTGAAGATGATCAGGGACATCTGCATGGCGAAGCTGAGAAGCGTCCAGAAGCCCTTGCCCCAGTCATTAACCAGATCGATGGGGCCATGGTCGGTGAAGGCGAGCGCAAGGATGCCAGCAATGACGGTCAGGATAATCGCGAGCACGTAAGCGTCAGGTACCCAGCGCGTGGACCAGCGGGTCGTCGCGGTAGCCATTCGGGCAATGATGCCACTCTCCTCGGGCTGGGTTCGGGTCTGAGCACTCATAACCGATCCTCCTTCTTCGGGACACGATAATTGCTGCCAACCTCCGCGCCGGCCCCGCAGATGGGGCCGGCACGGATTCCTTGCTTCTGTGCTGCGCCTACCGCTCGACGATCGCCGCGACGCCCATGCCGCCGCCCACGCAGAGGGTGGCCAAGCCATACTTCGCGTTGCGCCGCTTCATCTCATAGAGCAGTGTGACCAGGATCCGGGCGCCGGAGCAGCCGACCGGGTGGCCCAGGGCAATGGCGCCGCCGTTCACGTTCACCTTGCCCATGTCCCACTTCAGCTCGCGGGCCACGGCCAGGGACTGGGCGGCGAAGGCCTCGTTCGCCTCGATCAGGTCGATCTGATCCAGGGTCAGGCCGGCCTTCGCCAGCGCCTTCCGGGTGGCCGGTACCGGGCCGATGCCCATGATCGAAGGATCGACACCGGCGGTGCCCCAGCCTTTCAGAGTGGCCAGCGGCTTGATCCCCAGCTCCTTCGCCTTCTCCGCCGACATGAGCACCAGGGCGGCAGCGCCATCGTTAATACCCGAGGCGTTGCCTGCGGTCACCGTACCGTCCTTCTTGAACGCCGGCTTCAGTGCCGCCAACTTCTCCCTGGTAGTCCCAGCCTTCGGATACTCGTCACGGGCAAAGAGGACCGGATCACCCTTGCGCTGCGGGATCGGTACGGGGACGATCTCCTCGTCGAACCGGCCGGAGTTAACGGCTGCGACCGCCTTCGCCTGGCTGTCAGCAGCGAACGCATCCTGCTCCTCGCGGCTGATCTTGTATTGCTCCGCCAGGTTCTCGGCGGTGATACCCATATGGGTCTTGCCAATCGAGCAGGTCAGGCCGTCCAGGATCATGGAGTCGAAGACCTGGTCGTGCCCCATGCGGTAGCCGCTGCGGGCCTTCTTCAGCATGTACGGGGCGTTCGTCATGGACTCCATGCCACCGGCCACCACGATCTCGGCATCGCCGACAATAATGTCCTGCGCTGCCAGGATCACCGACTTCAGGCCGGAGCCGCAGAGGATGTTCAGGGCCGCCGCCGGCGACTCCTTGGGAATCCCCGCCTTCAGGGCCGCCTGGCGGGCCGGGCCCATACCTTGGCCGCCCTGCAGCACATCGCCCATGTAGACCTCGTCCACCTGCTCCGGCTTGATCCCGGCCCGCTCGATCGCCGCCTTGATGGCGATTGCGCCCAGCTCCCAGGCTTCGAACGGGGCCAGCGACCCGCTCATGCTTCCGATCGGGGTGCGCACTGCAGAGGCAATCACGATCTCCTTCACGAAACTGACACCTCCTACGCCTTCATTTCAACCAGGTCAGGAGCGATCGTCAGCTTGCCGGCGGTCGCCGCCTTGACTTCATCGACCGTGACACCCGGGGCGATCTCCTTCATGACGAAGCCGCCGCCCTTCTTATCGATCTCGAAGAGACCCATATCGGTGACAACAATGTCGACCTCGCCCTTGGCGGTCAGGGGCAGGGTGCAGCTGGCCAGCAGCTTGGACTGCCCGTCCTTGGTGACATGGTCGGTGGCCACGATCACCTTCTTGGCACCGACCAGCAGATCCATGGCGCCGCCCATGCCGGGCACCATCTTGCCGGGAACCATCCAGTTGGCGATGTTGCCATGCTCGTCCACCTCAAGCGTACCGAGGACGGTGTAGTCCACATGGCCGCCGCGAATGATGCCGAACGATGTCGCAGAGTCGAAGGTGGAACCGCCCGGAAGGATTCCGACGGGCTGGCCGCCCGCGTTGACCAGGTCAGGGTCCACCTCGGCCGGGGTGGGGCCCAGTCCGACAAAGCCGTTCTCCGACTGGAGCAGGACCTCCACTCCCTCCGGGACGTGGTTTCCCACCTGGGTCGGGAGGCCGATTCCAAGGTTGACCAGATCCCCATCTTTGAAGAGGCGTGCAATCCGCTTGACGATCAGCTGACGGCGTTCCTTGGCATCCATGAGTGCTTCCCTCCTATCCCTTCACGACGTGGTCTACGAAGATCCCGGGGGTGTGGACCTCATCGGGGTCGATTGCGCCGGTCTCGACGACCTCATCGACCAGGGCGATCACGGTCTCGGCCGCGGTGGCCATGGGGACGTTAAAGTTCCGGGTCGAGCGGCGATAGACGAGGTTGCCGTTGGGATCGGCCTTGTGGGCCTTCAGCAGGGCCACGTCTGCCTTCAGCGGCAGTTCGAGCAGGTAGTCGCGACCATCGATCGTGATCACCTGCTTGCCCTCGGCCACGATGGTGCCGACGCCGGTCGGGGTGAGGAAGCCGCCCAGGCCGAAGCCGCCGCAACGGATCCGCTCCGCAAAGGTGCCCTGCGGGATCAGGTCGACCTTCATCTCCCCACTGGTCATCAGCTTCCCGGCCAGCGGGTTCAGGCCAATATGGGTTGCGATCAGGTGCTTCACCTGTCCCCTCGCGATCAACTTGCCGACGCCCTTGTCCGGATAGCCGGCATCATTACAGATGATGGTCAGATCCTTGACGCCTCGCTCCACCAGGGCATCCATGATTGGCTCCGGGGTCCCTGCAGCCATAAAACCGCCGACCATGATGGAGCTGCCATCTTTGATCAGGTTTACGGCTGCATCCAAGCTGGTTACCTTGTTCATGGGTACGCCTCCTTACGGATGCATTTCTTGTGACGCCATCGGAGAGAAGGTGCATAAGTCATGCCAACCAAACAAATCGGTCTGCCACCCGATTGCGGTCTATTGCCATAGCCCAATGCTTTCAAAATGGTTATCACTTTCTGTTCACATTGTGCGAATGCCGTTGCGCACCTGTGAAGGAATCTGCGCACCTCTGCTGGTTACCCTTCCCTCCGCATCTTCATGTTGGAAACGATCGGCAGGAGAATGGTGAAGCAGGTTCCCTTTCCCGGTGTCGATTCCACCTCGACATAGCCCCGATGCTCATCGATAATCCGCTGGACCACTGGCAGGCCCAGCCCTGTGCCGCCCGGTTTGGTGCTGTAGAAGACCTCCCAGACCTGGCTGAGCTGTTCCGGCTCCATGCCGTGCCCCTGGTCCTCGACCTGGATCCGCGCGAAGCGGCTGCGAGCCGGATGGTCCAGCCGCACCGTGAGGGTGCCGCCCTCAGGCATGGCCTGCACGCCGTTCATGATCAGGTTGAGCAGAGCCTGCTGCAGGTGGCCGGCATCGGCGACGACGCTGAAGCGGCCGGAGAGCACCGTCTCGATCCGCACCCCGTTCTTCTCGGCGTACCAGCCGGAGAACTCGATCGCCCGATCGATCACCTCCCGGAGATCGACCCGCTGCATGTCCGGTTCCGAGTAGCGGGCGAAGCCCAGCATGCCCTGGATGATCCGGTTGACCCGGCCCAGCTCCTGCCCGGCAATCTGGGCGAAGGAGAGCAGGAACTCCTCGTCATGGAGCCGCTGGGGGATCAGTTGGACCGAGCCGGCCACGACCGTGATCGGGTTGCGGATCTCGTGGGCGATCGCCGTGGCCAATTGCCCGGCCAGGGCCAGCCGCTCCGCCCTTACGTAATACTCGCCGGCCTGTGTGCTGCGGCGGGTCTCCTCAAAGAGAAAGAGGCGGCCTCGGGCGGGCCCATCCTCGCCCGGCAGCCGGGAGACGATCAGCGCAACCGGGACCGCCTCACCCTGCGCACGGCGCAGTCGGGTGTCGACGTAGCGTGGGACATGGTTTACCTGATCGAGGGGTTCGGTGTCGGCCTCGGGCACGCCCAACCGGAGGAGCGCATCCCGCCAGGGCAGTCCCATCACCCCCTCCGGGTCCACCGCGGTCAGCTCGGCCAGGGGACGGTTGAAGAATGTGACCCGTCCGTCATCCGCCGTCAGGAGAACGGCGGTCTTCATGTTCTGAAGGTAGAGCCTGGCGTAGCGATCCACCTGCTGGAGCTGGTGCACGAGGTGGCGGACCTCGTCCTGCGGCAGGGCGGCGGACGGGGCTACCGTGAGAAGCCGCTCCCGCAACTGGTCGGCGGTGACAGCCGCGGTACAGGCGAAGACGGTGAAGGAGGAGAGACCCAGCGGGGACGAGTACTCAGCCGCCGGCTGCGCACCCCGGGGGGTGACCACCTGGAGCTGGCGGTAGATGTCCTCCAGCGATTCGCTGGCGAAGGTGAAGCCGATCACCTCATCCCGCCGGATGATCGGATGGACGCAGTTCAGGGCATCGCCCCGCACCATGGAGCCGATCGCAACCTTGCCGACCCGCTCCTTCATGGCGGTCCAGCCCAGGTGGTCCGGCGGGGGTTCCACCCCGACCAGGTGTCCGAGCACCCGGTCGGGGCAGTAGGTGACCACTTGCCTTGTGGCCGCGTCGAAGTAGCCCAGGCCCACGCCCGGGAAGGCCTCAGCCAGCCCGCCTGCCATGGGGGTGAGGGCCAGGTTCAGAGCGCGGACCCGTTCCACGCCCGTGGCGTCCGACGGCGCACCGGCGAGGGTGAGCCAGGTCTGAAACCCATCGCCCAGCAACTGCTCAAGCACCCGGGCGAGGCCCATCAACTTGGCGGCCTTTTCGTCCAGCAAGCTCTTCTCGGCCATCTGCAGGATTGCGGAGCGCCACATGGTCGAGCACCCCCCTTTAGGCGCGGCGTGCGGGTTCCATCATCCGGGCGACGAGCGCCTTGACCGGCTCCATGAGCAGGGTGACGCCCAGGGAGAAGAGGACGATCCAGATCCAGTCGGTGGTGTGGACCTCATGCAGCTGGAAGACGACCTCCAGGGCGGGGACGGACATGACGACCACCAGGAGGAGGACACCGACACCCGAGGCGATCCAGGCCATCTTGTTCGCAAAGAAGCCGATCGACCAGGCGGGCTTGGCGATATTGCGGCAGCCATGGGCCCAGAAGAGCTCGGCCAGGGTCAGTGTGGCGAAGGCGTAGGTGGCGCCCATGCCGGCGGCGTTCGCAGGATCCTTGGACATGCCGAGGGCGTGGGCCCCGAGGACAGCGGCGGTCAGCAGGACGCCCTGGGTGATCATGAGGATCATCATCTGCCTGGTGATCACGTTCTCCTTGGGGTCGCGCGGCCGGCGCAGCATGATCCCGGGCTCCGTCGCCTCCATGCCCAGGGCGATGGCGGGCAGCGAGTCGGTGATCAGGTTGATCCAGAGCAGGTGGATCGGCTCCAGCGGCAGCGGCATGCCGGCCATAATGGCGACGGTCATGATCAGCAGCTCGGCCAGGTTGGCGGAGAGCAGGAAGAAGGCGAACTTCTGGATGTTGGCGTAGATCGTGCGCCCTTCCTCGATCGCGTGGACGATGGTGGCGAAGTTGTCATCCATGAGGACCATGTCGGCGGCCCCCTTGGCCACGCCGGTGCCGCTGAGGCCCATGGCGACGCCAATGTCCGCCCGCTTCAGGGCCGGGGCATCGTTTACGCCGTCACCGGTCATGGCGACGATCTCCCCCAGCCGCCGCAGGGACTCGACAATCCGCAGCTTGTGCTCCGGGGAGACCCGGGCGAACACAGCGGCCTTCTGGACCGCCTTGTCCAGGTCCGCGTCGGACATCTGGTCTAGCTGAGCGCCGCTGTAAGCCGTAGACTGCTCGGTGGCAATGCCGACCGACTTGCCAATGGCCACGGCAGTATCCAGGTGGTCACCGGTGATCATGATCGAGCGAATGCCTGCCCTGGTGGCCATGGCAACAGCCGGGGCCGTCTCGACCCGGGGCGGGTCCGTCATGCCGATCAGGCCGACGAAGAGCAGGTCCTGCTCCAACCGTTCCGCCTCGGTGCCCACGTGGCTGTGCGGATCGGTCAGGGCGACGGCCAGGACGCGAATCCCGTCGTGCGCCATCTCGTGGTTGGCGGCCTCAATGCTCGCCCGGTCACCCTCGCTGATGGCAGCGACAGCCCCATCTTTGCGGATGCGGTTGCAGCGGGCCAAAATGAGATCCGGCGCCCCCTTGACGATGCCGGTGACCCCCTCTGCCGTCAGGGCATGGAAGGTGGTCATCCGCTTCCGCTCGGAGGAGAAGGGGACCTCACCCAGCCTGGGCAGCTCCTTCTCCAGGTCCCGCTTGTCCAGGCCGGCGTTGGCGGCAGCGATCACCAGGGCGGTCTCGGTCGGGTCGCCCAGGGAGGAGAAGTTGCCGGGCTCGCCCGAGAGGCTGGCGTCGTTGCAGAGGGAACTGGCCGCGAGGAGGAAGCCGTGCGGCGTGGTTATGCTGGCCGGTCCACCGGGCTCCACCCAGCCCTCGGGCGTCCAGATCCGGGTGACGGTCATCTTGTTCTGGGTCAGGGTGCCGGTCTTGTCGCTGCAGATCACGGTGGCGGAGCCCAAGGTCTCCACGGCCGAAAGGCGGCGGATGACGGCGTTCCGCTCCGCCATCCGCTTGGTGCCCATGGCCAGGACGATCGTCACGACGGCCGGCAGCCCCTCCGGGATCGTAGCGACCGCCAGGGAGACGGCGACCATGATCACGTGCAGCCAGCCCATGCCGCGCCAGAGGCCGAGAATGCCCACAACGGCGCAGACGATCAGCATGACCACGCCCAACTGCTTGCCGAAGAGCGAGAGGCGCTGCTGGAGCGGGGTGGCCTCCGCCTCCTCCTCCTGCAGCTTGCCGGCGATCCGGCCGACCTCTGTCTGCATGCCGGTACCGGTCACGACACCCTGCCCGTGGCCAAAGGTGACCCAGGTCGACATGAAGGCCAGGTTGACCCGATCGGCCATGGGGGTCTGCTCGGGCAGGATCTTGGTGCAGTCCTTCTCAACCGGGACCGACTCTCCCGTCAACAGCGACTCGTCGATCTTCAGCATGACCGACTGGGTCAGTCGCAGGTCGGCGGGGACCGGGTCGCCGGCGTCCAGGAGGACCACGTCGCCGGGGACGAGGCTGCGGCTGTCGATCTCGACCGCCTCGCCATCCCGCAGGACCCGGCACTTCGGCGCCGTCAGCTTCTTCAGGTTGGCCAGCGCCTGGTCGGCCTTGAACTCCTGCACGACACCGAGTATCGCATTCAGAATGACAATGGCCATGATGGCGCTGCCGTCGAGCACTTCGCCGAGGACAAAGGAGAGGACAGCAGCGACGAGGAGGATGATCACGAGGAAGTCGCTGAACTGCTCCGCGAGGGCCGCGAAGATGCTTCGCTTCTTCTCCTCGACAAGCTGATTGGGACCGTACCTGGCAAGGCGTTCGGCGGCTTCGGGCCCGGTCAGTCCTGTGGTCAGGGTCGTCTTGAGCTCCGCTGCAATCTGGTCCGGCGCTAACAAGTGAGATGCGGGTGCAGACACTGTGATCCCTCCGTTCACATTCAAATCATGTTTCATGATACTCCTGTCAAAAAGCGATAACGTAGACTAAGGACATGTACCGTTCGGCTCATTTTTCTGGCGCTTTGGAAGTATGTTGGACGTGCGAAGGGGATTTCGCACTCCCCGAAAGCGTGTGGGCGGTTGGCGGTAGGCCCGTTCCCGGAGCGGGGGACATTCGTCTAGAAAGTGATCGGCCCGGGTGGCGATGACAAATACGGCGTCAGCTACTCATTCGCTGACCAGGCATCCCCGGAGATGCGAGCGGCCGAGGAGATCACAGTCCGCTTCATCCATCCGCCGGCGCTGCTGGAGATGAAGGAGACCTGGGAGCTGATCGCCCGGTAAGCAGGAGAACACCCCTGCCGTCGTTAGTGACGGTGGGGGTGTTCTGACGCTTATCGCTCCAACGCCCGGACGATGACTGGGTCTCGTCCTAGCACGGCCATATCTTCGTCGCTAAGCCCGACATGAACGGTCTCACCCCACTCCATGGCGTGGAGCAGCAACTCTTGTCCATCCAGGAGGAACAACTCGTACCATGGCCAGACCTGGCCGGGGGGACTCCGGACATAGCCCGGCCAGAGTGGCAAGTGCTTCATCGGTGAGGATGCCGGAGAACTCCAGGAATCCCTCGCCGAACTCTCCGCCCATGCCGCTGGGCCTGAGATCGTAGCCGGCCTTCAGACTGGGGCCGGTGATACCGTCGTTGTGCAGGGCCTGGTTGAGCACGCCGGTCCATCTTTTCATTCAAACACTCCTTCCTAGGCGACCCGCCCATCGTAGGACCCCCTCGTGATGCAAACGGGCGGCCTCTGCGTCGGGATGGGGATGCCTCACTGCAACACACCCCCGGCACCCTCGGCTCGCCGGTTCTCTGGGCTAGCGGCCCGTGGCGAAGGAAATCCTATTAGCCGGCTCACACTAAGACTCCAAAGGCTGAGGAGGAGTTCCCATGCCAGATGACGACAATACCAGGTTGACAGTAAATGGCGACGAAATGGATTCTTCCGTCCTGGACACAGCGACCGCCGCACTGGCTGCTTCCGGCCCGTACGGAGCGAAAATCGCTCTCGCCATCAAGGCTGTGGCTTTCGTCATGGAAGTGGTCGGCTGGATGGAGAGCGAAGCCTCCCTGGCTGACGCCCTGCAGGCGATGCAGAGGCAAATCGAAGCGAACAAGGTATTCCTGGAAGAGCTCAACGCGCGGCTAAACCAGCTTGTCGGGCAGGCGGCGGCTGAAACGAACCGGCAGACGCTCCGTGACCTGATGGACTATCTCGACGAGGTCCGCTCAGAGAATCTGGCACTGCTCTCGCCGTCCCTGGATGTGGAGACGGCTGTACGCATCGCCAATGACTCCGGGATCACGCTGGACAAGTTCCTCCGCAACGACTATGACATCTGGCGCTGGGCGGATGTGGTGGTGAAGAAGGTCAGCAACCCGCTCACCGGGGAAACGCACCAGGTGAAAGAGATGGTGCCCATGCGCTTCAAGAACCTGCCAACCCTCCCGGTCTACCAGGTGGCTCTCCTCACCTGGCTGGCAGCACGGGAACAGGTGGTGCAGATGGGCCAGCGCGGGCGCCTGGACGATGATCCGGGGCGGATCGCACGCCACCTTGCCGCTGTTTCGGTCCGACCCGGCTTTAATAAATACCAGGACGGGGTCCTGGGGACGCCGCAGAGCATTACGGAACAGATCAAGTGGCATATCCGCGCCTTCCCGATTGCCGCCACAAAGTACCCGGCCAACCGTGTCTGCAAGTGGTCGTTCGACCTCCAGAACTGGATGAGCGGTGAGCGGAAGGGCGGCGACCCCTTCGACATCCTCATGGAAAGCGACAACGTTCTGTGTACGTTCTATCCACACGACATCGGAGCGCCTCCTCTGGAGGTTCAGGCCGAGACCGACGCCGGGGTCGATATGTTGTATGAACTAGCCGAGTTGCTGCAGCACGTCGCCGACACCGGATCGGTCAGGAAGCAGTTCATCGGCATCTTCCCTACCGTAGAGGTATTCCCACCGGCTGTTCTCTACGTCGTTGCACACAATGGCGATCTCCACTGGTACCGCAACGAAGAGTCGAGCCGTCCGGGCGGGTGGATAAACTGGCAGGGTCCCGTGCGGCTCGATACCGATGACAACTGGAGCGAATATGTCAAGGTCCTATCCGGGGGCGGCCCGGGGCTCTATGCCATGCGCCCCGACGGCATATTGTGGTGGTACGGACATGACGGACACTGGGACGGTTCTCCGCGCCTTCGCGGACCTGTGCAGGTAGGGACTGGCTGGCAGGGCTTCACGTTCATCTTCTCGACCGGCAACTATGTGATCTACGGAGTCAGGCCTTCCGGCGAAGTGATCTGGTACCGGCACCACGGCGCCGCAAGAGGCGACGGTTCAGCCTCCGCCTGGACCCAGCAGATCCCGGTCGACGAAGGCTGGACAGGCTTCGCCAGGGTCTTTTCCGGCGGCGACGGACTGATTTACGCGATCCGCGAGGACGGGGAACTGCTGCGCCGGAAGCATCTCGGCTACAAGACCGGCACGCGCGAATGGCAGCCCTGGGAGCCGATCGCGATTGGCTGGAACGGGTTCCGGGACGTCGTAGCCGCGGAAGATGGCGTTCTGTACGCCTTCACACATGACGGCAGAATCCTGTGGTGCCGGTACGGCGAGCGGAAGATCCTTTCGTCGGGCGGCGCGGGGGCGGGCAGCGCTGCGGGTTCGGGAGGACCCACCTCGTACTCGGTTGTCACCATGTGGGAAGGGCCGGTTGAGATCAGGCGTGGCTTGCCCGCTTACCACCACGTGTTCGGGCTGATGCCTGAGCCAGTTCGCGGCGTCAATTAGGCGAGAGAAAGGGCCCGGGCGCCCGAGTCCTTTTCTGCTGATCAGGCTGCACCAGGATTACCGGGGCCCCTGCGTTCAGGCCGTGCGTCTGCTGGAAGGAACAGAACATCGGCCGAAGTAATGAGACGAGCCTGCATCCAGCAGAAGTACTGGATGCAGGTCTGGTACGCCAAACGACCGGTCCCGAGAGGAAGGCTAGCTAAACCTCACCTGATGGTTTCCGTTGCTCTAGATGGCCATTTCGCATGTGCACGGAACTTGGCGAGGAGCCATTTTTCACCCGCCAGTGACACCTACGATGGGAGGCCGGGGATATTCCCCGCCCTCAGGCTACTGACAAAATGGCCCCCTGGAGTCCGCATAGCGGACACAGGGGGCTGTTTCTTTACAAATTGTAGGAAACACCCCTGCCCTGGCCACTGGAATTCTCCGTTTGGCCAGAGGTGTTGCCCTTCCCGGGCGTTATTCTTGTTTGCTTTACGCCGCTTGGGCGCGACCGGCCGACTGGCTCAATAGTAGAGCCAGCTTCTTGAAATTCTGGGCGGTAGCAGACAGCAGGGACTGCCGCTCTACCTTTTTGCGACCACGGAATCGGGCGTACCGTAGTCCGTGCAGCTCCTTGCTGTCGGCGAAGCTGCGCTCGACGTTCTCGCGCCGCCGCTGGATCAGGTACTGCCCGAACTCCTGCTTGTCTTGCCGGTGTACCTGGTCCTTGTCATCCTGCCAGATGTGCCGCAACATCACCTTCTGCTGGTTCTTGGACTGCGTGCAGACCTCCAACAGTGGGCACGTTGCACAAACCGCTGGGTTCGACTTGTACTCGCGGTAACCGTCCCGGTTGGTCGTCGTATAGGTAGCAGGTGGTCGCCTGGGCACAGGTAAGCATCGAGATTCCAGATGTACCGGTACCGCCACTTGCCCATCATGCCCTTGGCGGGCTTGGGTCCCCGTCGC